>NZ_JACHXU010000009.1 GCF_014192335.1 Aporhodopirellula rubra
TTCTGGCATCGCCGAGGCCAAAGAAACGACGGCTTCCGCCATCGACGTCGCAACACCAAAATCAAAGAAACCTAACAAACCCTGTCATGCACCCCACGAAATTCAGACGACGGATTCGGCATCAATCCCCCCACTCCGAACGCCACCAACCCGATCGCGGGGCGAGGCCCATGAACACCATGCTAGCGTGCGTTTTGCACCCTCTAACCGCCTTCTTCTCGGATTCGTGTTGACGCCAATGTGACGTCTTTTCTAGCGTCGCGATGCCTTTCTCCCCGCACCCCTGGTGACCCATCTTGCGTACGCAGAAACCGTCTCAACCATCCCTGGTTTCGCTCTTTTGCACCTTCCTGATCGCCCTCCCTGCGTCAATTTTGCACGCCCAGGAGGTTTCGGAACCCTTGCCCGCGCCAACCGAACAATCTCTATCGATTGAAACGGTCGAAAGAGCGATCGCCGATCTCGAAAGCCGCAAAGATCTCGATGCGGACAAACTGCTGCAGGTGACGCAGGGGATCGAAAACTATCGTTCAGCACTCGCCAACCTTAAATCCGCGGCGATCAACGAAGCCAACCAGCGAGCCCTTGTCAGCGAAACCGAAACGGTCACCGCACGCGCCGAACAACTGAAACAACAGCGAGACGAACTCAAGGGGCAACCCACGCGAATCGAACCGGGCCTCAGCCTGCAGGAGATGGAACAACTCCTACCACAATGGGAATTGTTGCTTGCCACGCACAAGAAGAACCGCCAGGCCGCCGAATCGGAGCTACAAACCCGGTCCCAGCGCCGCAAAGAGATCCGCGCCTTCATGGTGGCCAAAGAACAACGGATCGTCGACGCCACCGCTCAACTGCAAACACTCTCGTCCTCGGAAGCGTCAACGCTATCGAACTCGTTGGTAGCACGCCTGCTAACACGGCGTTTGACGCTCGTCAAAGAGCTACCCGCTCTTCAGGCCGAACTGGCAAAATACGACGCGGAAGAATCTGCCGACGTCCTGCGACTGCGAATCGACCTAGCCAACGCGAACGCCGCTCATCGCGAAAAGTGTATCGAGCTGCTTCAAAAGGAAATCAACACGGCACGTGAGAGGGCCGCCGAATTATCGATCCAACAGGCTCGCTTTGAAGCCATCGCGGCCGCGCCCTCATTGAAAGACTACGCAGAGACGAACCAAAAACTCGCCGAAAAAACGAAAGCCGTCGCTGAAGCATTGGCCTCGGCCGAGCAAGATCAAAAAGCCGCAGCCGAAGTCTATGAGTCACTCGTCCGGCAATTTAACCTGACCCAAAAGAAGGTCGAATCGGTCGGTTTGACCAGCTCCATTGGCGCCCACCTTCGCAAGCAAAAGAAAGACCTCCCTGATGTCTCGGAAAGACGGGCCGCAGTCGCTCTCCGTCAACCGCTAATCAATGACATCCAATACGAAGTTTTCGACTACGAGGATCAACGTCAAGAAGTCGGCGACGCCAAATCGTTGATCGCTGAAATCGATGGTAAATCCGAATCAGAGATTCCCCCAACACACAACGCGGCGCTCAACATGGCATTGTTGGAATCAGCCGCTCAGGATTTGATTCAACGACGCCGTGAGACGCTGGACACGCTCATTAAAAGCAGTGGTCAGTATTTCGACGAATTGATCGAGCTCGATACCACCGACCAACAATTGATCCGGCTCGCCGCGGATTACGAAAACTACATCGATGAACGCGTTCTGTGGATTCGTAGCGGTCGCCCACTGACCACCGATCTGAGTCTCGATGCATCCGACACGTGGCTGATCAGTCCTGCGAAATGGGTTGAGGCCGGCTCCGCTCTTCTATCTGACATTCGAAAACGCTCGTATCTCTATCTCTTGGTCCTGCTGCCGTGGGCAGTCTTTTTGGTTCGCGGACGCAAAATGCGTGACCGGATTAAAGGCTTCGGCGAAAACGCCGACCGAGCCAACTGCCGCTCAATCTTGCCGACGTTCCAAGCCTCGTTTTTCACGCTGCTTGTCTCCGCGGTATGGCCAACGTTCACCGCGTTGCTGGCATGGCGGCTTCACCGCATCGCCGGTGACTCCGAATTCGTTGCCGCGATTAGCAACGGCTTCCTGTGCGTCTCGCTAATCTGGATCGCGTTGGAACTCGTGCGTCAGGTTTGTCGCCCGATGGGACTCGGGGAAGCACACTTTCGTTGGTCCTCGCACGCAACCGAATCGCTCCGCAGCGGACTGCGAAAGATGGCGTTCGTCGCGTTGCCCATCGTCTTTGTTACCGCGACGCTGTCCGTTTCCGAACGATCTCACGGACGCGATTCGCTCGAGCGGGTGTTCTTCTTGATTGGAATGTGCGTTGCGGCCTATGGCGTCTATCGACTGCTAACGCCCGGTGGCGTGCTGCGTGAATATTTTTCATCCGATGAATCGCCGTGGAGCGGTCGTATCAAACACGCGTGGGCCATTCTGGGAACCTGCGTGCCATTGTCGCTCGCGATGCTGACGATCGCCGGGTTCTACTACACCGCCGAAGTGCTCTCGTGGCGATTGTTTGCGACGTTCGGATTCGTGGTCTCGCTGTTAATCATCCGTTCGCTGTTTTTCCGAATGCTGATGCTTCGGCGACGGTATCTGAGCATGGAACAATCTCGGCAACGTGCATCGGCATCGGCGTCCGCCACAACCGGGGATGCCGCCTCGCCAATGGTGGCGGGAATCGTCGCCGAAGACCCCAAAGCGGACATCACCGCACAAAGCCAACAATCACGACGACTGATCAATTCAGGAATGATCGCGTGCTCAGTGGTCGGTTTATGGATGATCTGGGTCCAAGTGCTTCCCGCACTCAGCATGCTGGACAACTATCCGATCTGGACGACGGCCACCGCAGCAAGCACCGATACGGCTAGCTCGCCCTCGATCGCATCCGCGACCATGTTGCCCACATCGGGCGACGACGCGACCGCCTCTTCTACGATCTCCGCGAACGCCCAAAACACGTCGGTCATCACTCTGTCCGACTTGGCACTCGCGTTGTTGATCACCGCGGTAACCTTTGTCTTGTTTCGCAACGGTCCCGGTCTCCTCGAAATGTCGGTGTTGCAACAACTGCCTGTCGACGCTTCGGTACGTTACGCGATCACCACCCTGGTCAGTTACGCGATCGTTTTGATCGGAACGATCGCCGCATGTTCCACCATCGGATTGCAGTGGTCACAGATCCAATGGCTCGCGACCGCGTTAACGTTTGGCTTGGCCTTCGGCCTGCAAGAAATGTTTGCGAACTTCGTTGCCGGATTGATCATCTTGCTCGAACGTCCCATCCGCGTCGGAGACGTCGTGACCGTCGATGATGTCAGCGGTGTCGTTTCACGCATTCGAATTCGCGCCACCTCGATCACCAACTGGGATCGAAAAGAATATGTCGTTCCGAACAAAGAATTCATTACGGGCCGCCTGTTAAACTGGACGTTGTCGGACAAGGTCAATCGGATTTTGGTCAACGTCGGTGTCGCATATGGTTCAGACACGGAACGGGCTCGCGAGATTCTAGAGAACGTGGCAAAAGATCATCCGATGACGCTCGACGACCCAGCGCCGGTCGCTACTTTTGAAGGCTTCGGCGATAGCACACTCAACATGGTGCTGCGAACGTACTTGCCAACACTCGACAACCGACTCGAAGTTATCCACCAATTGCACACCACGATCGACCGGGCCTTTCGAGCCGAGGGAATCGAGATCGCGTTCCCACAACGAGACCTCCACATCCGCACCCAGGCTGGCGTCACCGGACTCAGTTTGGGAACCGAATCGAACCAAGCACTGGCCGTTGAACCGACGTCTGACATCTCTCCGGCCAGCGATCTTTCCAGAGAGGCCGCGTAACGACTTTGAATATCAAACTCATGCTCTTGTCGCGTCGTCGGCGGCGCGTACTCGACACTGTCGGCAAAGCTCCCGGATCGATCGTCGCCCCCAAAGGAGCCGTCAAAGGCCAGATCCGAGTGATCTCCTACGACGCTAAAAACTACTCGGATCAAAAGTACGATTCCGCTGGCGACCTCAGTAAGTTTGCGACTAAAAAGAAACTCGCGCCCGTCGATGCCCCGGCTATCGACCCCGATCCCGAGGCTCCGGTTGAACGTCCCGATGGAGTCACTTGGATCAACATCGATGGCGTTGGCGATGCCAAGATGCTCAAAGAACTAACGCGGATGTTTGGCATCCACCCGCTCGCGATGGAAGACGTCGCAAACCTGCACCAACACGCAAAAACGGAAAACTACGGCGACACTCTGTTCTTTGTCGTCAGAATGCCGACCGGAGACAACGGGTTCCAAACCGAACAAGTCAGCATTTTTTTGATCGACGGCATCGTCATCACCGTCCAAGAACGCCCCGGCGATTGCCTCGAACCGGTCCGGCACCGCATCGCCAACAATCTCGGTCGGATCCGACGACGACGTGCGGACTACCTCGCCTACGCGATCTTCGACGCCATCATCGACGGCTATTTCCCATTGGTCGACGCCTTCGCAGACCGACTCGACGAAGCCGGTGTGATGCTCGAGAGCGGAGGCAATCGCCAACTGCCGCTGCACCTGCATAGCATCCGCGGTGAATTGCTGCTGATTCGCAAAGTAATGAATCAACATCGAATCGCGATCATGAACGTGTTACGCGAAGAAGGCGAGCTGATTTCTCACGACACCTCATTGTTTTTTCGCGATTGTCAGGATCATGTTCAACAGATCATCGAGGCCGCCGATACCGATCGCGAAACCTGTGGAGAAGTCCGTGAACTGTACTTTGCCATGCTGGGTGAGAAAAACAACGATGTGATGAAGGTGCTGACCATCATCGCGACTATCTTCATCCCCATGAGTTTTGTGGCCGGGATCTACGGAATGAACTTCGACCCGAAGGCATCCGAACTCAACATGCCCGAACTCCACTGGGCGTTCGGTTACCCGTTCGCCCTTAGCCTGATGGCTCTGATGGCCGGTGGTTTACTCGCGTTCCTGTACCGCAAAGGCTGGCTCAGCTGACAGCGAGGACGCAGGTGCAACAGATACACAAAATGCTGCCGGGTGACACAGGCTGGCAGCCCGTGCTACGGAAAGCAATTTAGTGACGAAGTGCGCCGACTTACACGACACTCGCTCGATCAACCGGGAATGAACGAACACTTCGGCGTGAGACTTTGAGCGAAGAGCGTCAGCAATTTGGCGATCGCCTCGATGTCTGCGGTCGAAATAGTCTCCACCGCCGAATGCATATAGCGGTTGGGAACGGCGACCAAACCGGTGGCAACACCTGCACCGGAGATCTGCAAGACGTTGGAATCATTCGGCGCCGCACGACCAAGCGCCGCGAGTTGATAAGGAATGCCGTTCGCCTCTGCCAACTCAATTAGCCGCGCAGCAACCTTCGCGTTGATGTTGGGTCCACGCACGATCACGGGCCCACCGCCGAGTCGAATGTTTCCCTGCTGTTGCTTGCTGATCGTTGGGCAATCCGACGCGTGCGTGACGTCGACCGCGATCGCAACGTCAGGAGCGATTCTCGCCGCCGCTGTTTTCGCACCACGCAGGCCGATCTCTTCCTGCACCGTCGCAACCCCGAACAATTGGCACTGCAGCGGCGTCTCCGACAACTCCGCAGCACTTCGGCGAACCGTTTCCATCACCGTCCACATGCCCGTTTTGTTATCCATCCCCGGACCACTGACGTAATCACCGAGCAACCGTCGGTAGTGCAGATCCAGCGTCACGGGGTCTCCGATGCGAACCACTTCGGCCGCTTTCTCGCCATTAGTGGCACCGATATCGAGCCACATGTCCTCCAACCGAACCACTTCCTCACGTTCTTTTGACGACAACAAGTGAATCGGCTTTCGACTGATCACGGCCGATACGGGACCGTTGGCCGTCCAAACCGTCATCGCCTGCCCGATCAGCTGCTGCGGATCCCAACCACCGATCGTTTGTGCGTACAGGAATCCCTCTTCGTCGATGTAGGAAATCAGCATTCCGATTTGGTCGCAGTGCCCCGCGAGCATCAATCGCGGCGAATCGGCCGGCCCCACCGAGGCGGTCAAATTCCCGTGCACGTCAATGGAGACATCGTCGGTGTGCGGTTTGAGATACTCCGAAATCAACTTCTGAATCGGCTCTTCGTATCCCGAAGGACTCGGCGTACGGATGGCGGTTTCGAGAAACTCAAGAGGCGTCATGGCCATTGGGCTGCAATCTCAATGTTGGGAAAACGGAAAAAGGATGGGACGAGGAAACACGTCATTGATCTTGCGAAAAGACAATGCTGCTAACGTGTGAAGTTACTTACGTTCGTCAAAGGGCCGCTCGCGAATTTGATAGAACAATGCCTTCTTTTGATCCGGCAACGAAAAATCAAAACCACAGGAGCGTAAGAAATCTTCCGAGGAACTGATCGCGAGCACTTCCATCACGCCGAGCGATCGGGCACGGTCGATGCACTGAGCAACCAATTGACGCCCAAGGCCCAAACGCTGCGCCTCAGGATGAACCGCCAAACACTGCAACTCGGCTAGCTTAGGCGAATAGATTTCGACCGCAGCGAACCCGATGCACCGCTCGCCTTGCATGGCCACGAACCCGTGACGAGTCAACTCAATGATCTCAGCTTCCGTACGTGCCAACAACAAATGTTGCGACACAAACGGCCTCATCAACGCGTGAATCGCCTCGGCATCACTCGGAAGGGCTTGCCGCAATTCGCAAGTCGGTTTGGACGACGATTCAGAATCAGGGTTCATAAACAATCTTAAAAGCGCGTTGAGCGGACACGGCAGGCCGGGAACGATTCGGACTGACTTCGACCAGTCGTTTTACCAAGTCCGCGACCCGAGGAGGAGCGGAGGCACGCCAGTGGGCCGCCGAAGTGACCGCACAATCCAATGACGGAAAAATTGGCGACGGTTAACGAAAACCACGCATCAGAAACATCGCTGGCGAAAGCAAGCCATCGGGGATCCCACCCATGACTCGCCCATGAAGACAGCGATCCCATCCAGCGACTCAGCCTACGCGACGCTTCCGCTGTGGTTTGGCCAGCAAGTGAATCGGAGGCACGATCGCGCCACCGCCGTGAAAGGTGCGTTTGCCATCGATCGTGTGGTCGAGCACGAACGCCCCGGAAGGGATGCCCTTTCGAGGGCTCACCCGGAGAATCGCGGCGTGGCCGCATTGTTGACAACGCAAGCGAAAGCCGTGCTGATCGAGCATCGCTTGAATTGACGCGGCGAGGGCCCGGTTGTGTTCGAGCGACCCCAGCGACCGGCCGACGAGAGCCTGCAGTTTCGCCTGCAACGTCAAACGCATCGAGCGCTGAATCCGGTTGAGCTCCTGCTCGAGCGATTCGAGTAACTGTTCCGCGGGAACCAGCGGCTCTCCGGGAGCAACATCCATGCTTTCGCACTCGCCTCCGGCACCCAGTGCCTCAGGGGCGGACTCGCCCACAATCGACGCCTCGGCACTCAAAGGTTCTGTAGTCGCGGATTCTGAAGTAGGGGAATCGGTAGGAGGCGAATCTGCAGCCGATGCTGACGCTCCCAAGGTTTCCGCTTTCAGCGTTTCCGGCTGCGAGGCACTCTGGGTATTGTCGCCATTCTGAGGCTCAGACGACTTACGAAGTGCAGAGATTTGCTTGAGCGGGGCGTTCAAATCAGGTCCATCAGGATGCGTGGTTCTTGCCGCTCTACATTTTCGCGACGAAAAAGACTAGACGCCAGGTTATACAAATTGTATAACCAGTCCAGTTCAGTTGTTCGTTTTTTCCCGAAAGAGGCACCTCACGGGTTTCCTGACCGCTCTTACCCGGGGGTTCGGAGCAAATCGCCGCTTCATCACAGACGGCCCGTCCGTGACAGACGTTGCGATCGGTCTAGAGACCCCAGCAAACCCAAGTTTCGAATTAACTTCCTGTGGCGGGGGGAAGGTGGTTTCAACTACCGTCTTCTCGTAACCAGAAATCTCTGTTCTCCCGCGTCCTCATCCGCTCCAGATCACCAGACATATGTCGGTCAACCAACAAACGGTCGAAGAAACCAAGGCTCAGATCCGCGGTCTTGTCAACGAAATCGCTGCGTTGACCAAGAGCGGATCGACGGCGTCGGAGTTCTACCCCGAACTGCTATCTCGAATCATCACGGCCCTGGCGGCCGCGGGCGGTGCGATCTGGCTGCTCGACGAAGACCGGCAATTGCGGCTGCAGTACCAGATCAACGCCGAACCTTCGATTTTGGCCGACGACAGCGACGACGCTGCCCGCCACCGCCGGCTGATTCAACGGGCCGCCAACGCCGGTCAATCCGTCCTGATCCCGCCCTACAGTGGCACGACCGACGGCGACGCCGAAGGCAACCCGACTCGTTATCTGCTCGTCCTTGGGGCCCTGCAACACGACGGTCAAAAAGACGGGCTGATCGAAATCTTTCAACGCCCCGACACCGCACCGGAAACCCAAAAAGGCTACCTCCGGTTCCTGCAACAGATGTGCGAACTCGCGGCCGAATGGTTGCGCAGCCAAAAACTCATCAAACTCGGTGATCGACAAACCCTCTGGCAGCAAGCCGACTCGTTTGCCCGTGCCGCCCACGAATCGCTCGATCTCAAAGAAACCGCCTACATCGTCGCCAACGAAGGTCGCCGTCTGATCGGGTGCGACCGCGTCAGTGTGGCAATCAAGAAAGGCCGCAAGTGCACCGTCGAGGCGATCAGCGGCCAAGACACAATCGAAAACCGGTCCAACATCGTATCAGCGCTGAACGTACTCGCGACCCGAGTCGTTGCCGCCGGTGAACCGCTATGGCACGACGGCACGACCGAAGACCTTCCGCCTCAAATCGAAGAAGCCCTCGAGGACTACGTCGATTTGTCGTACGGACGTAATCTCGCCGTCTTGCCGCTGCGTGAGCCCCAACGAAAACTCGGTCACGAAAAAGAAGTCGGTGCCGCCGGCGAAGTCGACCGCGACGACGCCCACCGAGGCGAAGTCATCGGAGCCCTGATCGTTGAACAAATCGAAACCGATCTCCCGCCGGACGTCTTCCGCACACGTTGCGATTTGGTCTACGAACACGGAACCCGCGCGATCGCCAACTCACAGGCGCACACGAACCTGTTCCTGATGCCGTTGTGGCGAACGCTCGGTCGTGCCACTTGGGTCCTCCGCGCACGAACGCTGCCTAAAACACTCGGTGTGCTCGGCCTGATCCTGGGCCTCATCGCCGCCGGTTTCTTCATTCCGATGGACTTCGATCTCGAAGCCGACGGCACGCTGAAACCAGAAGCTCGACGCGAAATTTTTGCGGGCATCGATGGCGAAGTTCGCGAAGTGCTCGTCGACCACAATTCGATGGTCACCGCCGGACAACCGTTGGTGAGAATGATCAACCCCGACGTCGAAGTCGAAATCACCGAACTCGAGGGGCAGATCTACACCACGAAAGCGGAACTGCAACGCGTCCGTGGCCAACTGACCAAACGCGATTCACTCAAGCGAACCGACTTGCGTGCACTCGAGGGCGAAGAACTCGAACTCGAAACCAAACTGGATGCCCAAAACGCCAAACTCGCTCTGAAGAAAAAGCGAGCCGACGACCTGATCGTTCGTTCGCCGATCGATGGACGCGTGGTGTCATGGGAAGTCGAAAAACTGCTGCTCAATCGCCCGATCTCCACCGGCCAAGTCCTGATGGAAATCGCCGACCTGAGCAAACCGATGTACCTCGAAATCGAAATGCCCGAAAAACGCGAAGGGCACTTGGATGAGTTTGTCGCTGCCAACGCCGGCAAAGACCTCGAGGTCACCTACATCTTGGCATCCGACCCCGATCACCCGCTGCCCGCAACGTTGCCGGTCAACAACATCTCCCTCCGCGCCGAGGCGAGCGAAGAACACGGCTCGATCATCAAGATGCGAGTCATTCCTGATCAAGACGAACTACGCAAGCTCTCGCCGAGCCCTGGGACCAAACTGACTGCCGACGTCAAAGTCGGACGACGCGCAAGCGGGTTCGTGTTGCTGCACGAAGTTTACGAATGGTTTGCCAAGTTCATTTTCTAATTCACCACACGCTTGAGCGCCAAAACGAATTAACAACAAAGCCAACGGACGGATCGAGAGAACACAAGAGCCAGGACGGTTAACCCAATTCACGACAAAAACTTGACTCTTCCATTCCGATCGCTCTTCACCTTCTCTCTTTCATCTCTTCTGCCTTTGCTCCCTTCGCGAACACTCCCCATGCATTTCACTCCGCAATATCGACGAAACGCTTTGCTCGCCGTGGTTGTTGTCGCCGCCTCCTTGTCGTTGACAAACGCTCCCGCCACCGCTCAATCGTCCTCGCAACGACTGGCGTCTCCGGGCCAACGAGTGGTTGCCGACAACTGCAGTGTCAAGTACATCCGCAACGTCAACATCCCGGCTGAAGTCGAAGGAAAAATCATCGAGCTCAACTTCGAAGAGGGCATGGACATCGTCGCCGGCGACATCCTCGCCGTGATCGACGACACAGCCGCGAAGCTCGCTCTCGAACTGAAACGGGCCGAAGAAACCGAAGCGATGCTGAACGCCGACAACGACGTCAACCTGGAGGACGCACGCAACAGCCGCGAACTCGCCGACGCCGAAGCCGAATCGCACAAGAAGCTTTACCAAGAACAGGCGATCCCATTCTGGGAAATGAAGAAGAAGGAACTCGAGGCAGTCCGCGCGGCGTTGCGAATCGACCTGGCCGAAATGCAAAAGAAGATCGCATTGGCCCAGTACGTCGCCAAGCGTAACGAGCGAGAAATTGCCGAATATGAACAAAAACGACGCCGCATCGTCGCCCCTTTCGACGGATACGTTGAAACCCGTGTCGCCCAACGAGGCGAATGGGTTCAACCCGGTTCGCCGATCGCGACCATCGTGCAACTCGACCGCGTTCGCGTTGAAGGCGTCGTTGACGCAATCGCTTTCTCAGGCCGCGTGCGTGCCGGACTGCCGGTCACGGTGCGGGTCTTCTCGTCGAGCGATCGGGACCGTCCCGTCATCGTTCAAAGCAAACTCGGATTCGTCAGCAGCGAATTAAACCTTCGCCGCCAAGTTCGCATCTGGGTCGACATCGACAACGTCAAGGATGAAAACGGAGCTTGGATCGTGAAGCCCGGCATGCAAGCCGAAATCCTGTTTGAATAAATCGTTTGCGACCGACCGTCACCTCCAAACGATTCCCTAAAACATCCCCACGCTCCCCAACGTTCCTAATTCATGGCCACCCTTGCTGAATCACTGGTTAGCAGCTCGTCACGTGCACTGACGGTGCGCCGACGTCCTGACTTGACCGCGAGTCGGCACCATTACCAGGGCCAGGGATTCTGGGTGCTCAAGGAACCCGTCGGGCTGCAGTACTTTCGTTTTCACGACGAAGAGTATTTCATCCTCAACATGCTCGACGGACACGTCAGCCTGCAACAAATCAAAGACGGTTTCGAGCAACGTTTCGCCCCTCAAAAAATCACCTTCGGCGATCTGCAGCAATTCATCGGAATGCTGCACCGCAGCGGCCTGGTCATCAGTAATTCACCGGGCCAAGGCAAATCGCTCCGCGAACGTGGACGCACTAAAAAGAACAAAGAACTCCTCGGCAAGCTGTCGAACGTTTTCGCCGTCCGGTTCCGCGGGATCGACCCCGAGAAAATCCTCAACCGCATGTTGCCGATTTTCGGCTGGATCTTCACCGTTCCGGCGTTGATTTTCTTCATCGGATTGCTGATCGCCGCCTCGTTGTTGCTCGCAACGCAGTACCAAACCGTTTACGCCAAACTGCCGACGTTCCATCAGTTCTTCGCTGCCGATCGATGGATCATCTTGGCCGCAACGATGGCGATCGTGAAAGTCATTCACGAATTCGGGCACGGTTTGAGCTGCAAGAAATTTGGTGGTGAATGTCACGAGATCGGCTTCATGCTGCTCGTCTTCACGCCCTGTTTGTACTGCAACGTTTCCGACTCGTGGATGTTGCCCAATAAGTGGAAACGGATCTGGATCGGTGCCGGCGGGATCTATGTCGAGATGATCCTCGCGTCAATCGCCGCCTTCGTTTGGTTCTTCAGCCAACAAGGCACGACGATCAACGACCTGTGTTTGAACATGATGTTCCTCAACGTCATCAGCACGGTACTCGTCAACGGCAACCCGTTGCTGCGATTCGACGGTTACTACATCCTCATGGATTACCTGGAAATTCCAAACCTTCGTCAAAAGAGCACCGAAGTGCTCAAACGTTGGTTCCAGGAAACCTGCCTCGGTTTGGAATTGCAAGACGACCCGTTTTTGCCGCAACGCAACCGATTCATGTTCGGCATGTTCACCATCGCCAGTGTCATCTATCGCTGGGTCGTCGTGTTCTCGATTGCCTGGTTCGTGATGCAGGTCCTCGAACCTTATGGGCTGCAAGCTCTCGGCCGAATGCTGGCCGTGGTCGGATTCTCAGGACTGATTGCCCAACCGGTGATCCAAACATGGAAATTTGTCCGTACACCAGGGAGACTCTCAAAAGTGAAACGTGGCCCACTCCTCACCTCGCTGGCAATTGCCGGAGCGATCATTGCGGCGGTGTGTTACATCCCGCTGCCGCACCACATCGATGCCGCATTTGAAATCCGGCCGAGCCGAGCGGGTGCCGTTTACGCCGGTACCGTCGGACGCGTCGTTGAAACTGTCCCCGTTGGCACTCGCATCACGCAAGGACAGCCGATCGCCGTTCTCGAAAACCCGGAACTGCAAATTCGTTTGGCCGACCTCCAGGGCGAAGAACGTTTCGCTTCGGTGCAATTAGCTAACCTCAAACGCCGCGCACAAGAAGACGCAACGATCGTCGCGCAGCTCGAAACGCAAGAAGAGATGCTGCACTCGATCCGCTCACTACGGGCTAAAACCCAAGAAGAGATCGATCGGTTGACTATTAAAGCCAAGCAGGACGGTTTCGTTCTGCCGCCACCGGAGCGTCCATCCAACGATCCCGGCGACGGACGTTTACCCGGATGGACCGGCACGCCGTTGCACGAACGCAACCGCGGCGCCCTGCTGACCGCCGACGATATGATCTGTGAGATCGGCGCCCCGGATGCATTCGAAGCCGTGCTGATCATCGACCAAGGTGACCGACAACTCGTCCGCGAAGAACAGCTCGTCGACCTGAAACTCGATTCACTCCGACTGCACACCTTCCACGGCAGCATCGATGAAATCTCTAAGAACCCGATGGCCGCGGCCAGCACATCAATGTCGAGCCAAACCGGTGGCGACCTGCAAACAGAGATCGATCCCAAAACAGGCCAAGTCCGGCCTCGCAGCGTCTCCTATCAAGCACGCGTCCCAATCGACACGACTGACATGATCCTACGTCCCGGATACCGCGGCGCCGCAAAAGTACACGTCGATCCGATGTCGTTGGGCCAACGACTGTGGCGCATCATCATCAAAACTTTCAACTTCGATTTCTAAAACAACGACAGCGACCTATCCTTCACAAACCACGCAAATTGAAGCAAGCCGATCTACGAACTGATTGAAAAAATCAGTTTTATTGTCCCACACCTACCGCTTTCGCGTTGCGAGTATGGGGGGGACCTTTAACATGTGACCCAACGCGAAACCAACTCACCTTTCCCCCTTTCTCACCTTTGGAGAATTCTTGATGGCAGACGACAACAGCAACGATTCGGTAGAAGCAGAATCGGCAACCGCGACCGCAACCGCCGAACCGACATCGCCTGCAGCGAAAGCTCAAACTCCTCCACAACAACCTGTTCAGGTTCAAGTGGAAGACAAAGAGGCACTCGCCACTTACGCAAACTTTTGCCGCGTTACCGGATCGCCCGAAGAATTGATCATCGACTTCGGTTTGAACCCACAACCGATCGGCGTGCCAAAAGAGCCAATCCAAGTCAAACAACGTATCATCGTGAACTTCTTCACCGCGAAACGTTTGCTCGCCGCATTGCAAATGTCGGTCGCTCGTCACGAATCGGTCTTCGGTGTTCTCGAAACCGACATCAACAAACGAGTTCGTCCAGGTTTGCAACAGCAACAAAAGTAGAACAACGAAACGCATTGCCGGCGGGTCATCAACCACTCGCCGACACGTTCGACCGAACCACTCTACCATCGCGGTAGAGTGGTTTTTTAATGCCTGTTCCTAAACTCGCTGACGGAGCGTTCCCGTAACGACATGCGAAGTTCCATTGATGACGCACGCACAGAGCGCCTTGTTGCCGCCTCTCCGCGTTTTGCAATTCAATCCTCCCCTCCTCCCAACGCCAACCAATTCGAAACTCGTTAAGCTGCGTTCATGAACCAACCGAGCGTCACCACGGCGGCACCGTCATCTGCCCCACAACTACTCATCAGCGTCCGCGACATTCATGAAGCAACTCTGGTTGCCGAGGCGGATGTCGACGTGATTGATTTCAAAGAACCGCGACGAGGGGCCCTGGCACCCGTCGAACCGGAAATCTGGAGCGCCGCGTCCACGAGCTTGCGAGACCGTTCACTGTCGGCGGCCCTCGGCGAAAGCAACACTGCATCGTCTATCGCGGCACTCGTCCCGAACCAATTCCGATTTGCCAAAGTCGGGCCCAGCGGCATGCGTTCGTCCGGGCAACTCCGACGCCTCTGGGATTCGCTGCCCTTACCGCCGACGGTCGAGTTGGTTCCGGTTTCTTATGCCGATCACGAGGCGGCCGGATGCCTCGCTCCCGCCGACGTGCTCGCCACTGCCATCGAATCGGGCCACAAAAGATTGTTGATTGATACATTTATCAAGAACGGACGATCGCTGACCGATCACCTTTCCAACGCGCATCTCGCGAGTCTCTTAAACACCGCCCACAACGCCGGAATATGGATTGCCCTCGCCGGATCGATTCAACTCCCCCAGGCCCAACGCCTTCACGAAATCGGAATAGTCCCTGGATGTTGGGGAGTTCGGGGTGACGTTTGCCGATCGAATGAATCCGGTCATCTACAACGGACAGGCTCGCTCGACCCAAACCGCGTTTTGAGATGGCAACGCTCGCTCAGACTGACCGGCGGCTTTCCGATAACTGCTGAATCAAAATTGCCAGCGCCGCGCTAACCATCGGCGTACTCATGCTCGGCGAATCCGAATTTTCGCGGGCGACTTGAGCCGGAGAAAGCGGCATGTGAACGAAGGAGGAAGAGGTTCGCATGCCGAACGATCGAATGTAATGCTGGCTCAAGAACAACGCCGCATTGCACAGATAAGTCCCCGCGTGATTGGAAACCGTCGCCGGAATGCCCGCTTCACGAATCCGCGCCGCTGCTGCCGCCAACGGCAATGGACTACGGTACGCCGCCGGTGCCCCCGACAGAATCTCACTGCCGTCGGTACGCAGATTCAGCCCCACCGCCTCCAACCGGAGTTGCGACGCACCTGGAGCCTGCCCGCAATGCAGAGCGAAATCATAGTCTTCCTGAAGATCCGTCCTCAATTTTTCGCTCATCCGGCCCAACTCCACCGGATACCGGCGAGTCACCAGCTCGATCGGGCCGTCGTGCCAACGTGTCAGCTCAATCAACGCCAACCAACTCGAATTATCGGGCCAGCGGTCGTAAGGCTCAAATGCGGTCAATAGGACGCGGGTCACAGGGGCAGCTGCCGGTCGAGTCAGGAAGGACGGGAATAAAACAATGTCTCCGAACGCATCGTTTTTTGCGTTCACCCTGGAAGTATAGTTCGCCCGAACAGCCGCGCGCGATCAGGTTAGCTTCCGGATGATTTTTTCAGTACAATCAAATCATGACCGTCGCGAACCTTCCTATCGCACAGAATGTCTTCCTCACCTGTTCTGCCGATTCCCCCCTCCTGCGGATCGCTCTTCTAATTTCAGATCGTCAAGCCCCGGAGTCACCGACATGTCTGCTCTAGTCGATCAGCTCAGCGCGTATTTGGACCGAGGTGCGATAGTCTACGATCAAGACGAAGAGCGAGGCCTATTTCGCATGCTCTTCGAAGGCAAACACGGGGACATTCGCGTCATGATGATCATCGATGAATCGATGCTTCAGGTCTTCACACACCCGGCCAACAAAATTCCCGAGAGCCACCGTCAACTCATCGCCGAAGCGATCACGAGAGCCAACTACGGACTGAAACTCGGGAATTTCGAAATGGATTTCGAGGACGGAGAAATCCGTTATCAAACCGCATTGCCTCTGGGCGAAACGTTCCCCGAGGACGATATCATCGACCACATCCTCTACGTCGGTGGTGCCATGATCGATCGTTACGTCCCCGCGTTCCTGTCGATCATCTACGGCAACGAAGACGTCAAATTGGCGATCAGTGCCGCCGAGATGTAGAAAACGATCCTGAGATTGAGCAGAAGGAATGGCTGGCGGCATGGCACCGTCAGGATTTCCGTTCGCCTCAGCCCTCATTTTGAAGCAGCGTTCCGCAGATGGCTAATCCTTACACGCCGCCCGAAATTGCCGCCGATTCGCCATCGACTGACTCGAGTTCAAATATCGCGTTGTTTTCGCCTGGACAAATTGCCTGGGCAACCTTCCTCGGTGCCCCAATTGCCGGATGCCTGTTGTTGGCATCGAACTACAGACGACTCGGCAAACCCGCCGACGCACAGATTGCCTGGGTCGTCGGCCTGCTGAGCACGGTCTTGCTGCTCGCAATCGCGTTCGTTCTTCCTGACGAATTCCCCAACACCGTTTTGCCTGCCGCTTACACCTTCACGATGTACCAATGCGCCAAAATGTTCCAAGGAAAGGAACACATACGGCAAATCCTCAGTGGTATCAAAGGTCGTTCCACGTGGTTGGTAACAGGAATCGGATTCTTATGCCTCGTCCTGATTTATGCGGCAATCTCTGCCGTCGTTCTCGTAACAACACCTGAGTAACAGGCGAGACTCTGAACAGGTGTCACACAACCAACTCGACAGGCATGCGATTTGCGTCGCCTCTGACAGCGTATTTCTATCGCCGCGATAAAACGCGAGTGCTACGCCACGGTTTGGTTTGAGTAAACGCAACTCGTTCAGCACCGGGGGCAGGTCTCAATATTTGCCGAATGCTTTGACCGAATTCGCAATGGCCTGTGCCTCAATCCTTCGCTGTGACCCAGCACTCGCATTCTCGACCGGCAATCATTCAAACCAACACATGCGGGAGGCTACCGATGACAATGGTATTCGAAACAGTAAAGACAGATGGCATCGCCCAGCTTTCGTACCTCGTAGGAGACACTGGCACAGGGACGGCCGCCGTGATTGATCCCCGACCAGACGTTGAGATCTACCTCAGACTCAGTCGCAGTCGAGGCGTTACGATCACGCACATTTTTGAAACGCACATCCACGCTGACTTCATGAGTGGGTCGCGCGAATTACAGCAACGTCTCGGCGATGCAAAAGTCTACGTCAGTGGGGAAGGCGACGCCCAATACGGATACCCGGTCGAGAAACTCGCAGCGGGAGAACAGTTCGAATTCGGCTCGGTGGCACTGACCGTACGTCACACACCCGGACACACTCCCGAACACGTTTCCTACGAACTGGCCCAACACGATCAAACCGATTCACCCTGGGGAGTCCTCAGTGGCGACTCTCTCTTTGTCGGGTCCGCCGGGCGGCCCGACCTCCTCGGTCAAGAAGAAACAGAGGAGTTAACGAGGCAGTTATTTCACACACTCCGCGACTATTATCTGCAACTCGACGACGGAGTTATCATTTATCCGTGCCATGGCGCCGGTTCCGCATGCGGTGCCGAAATCGGTGAACGTCCCCTGTCGTCCATCGGCTACGAACGCCGAACCAACCCGTTTTTGCAACATGATGATTTCGACGCGTTTCGCGATTTCGTCAAGGACGGTGCACCACCCGTCCCGCACCACTATCCGATCTTGAAAAAGGTGAATGCTCGCGGTCCCGAACCGACCTCCGGCGTTCCCGCGATCCCTGGCTTAACACCGACGCAGTTTCATGACGCCGTGCAACACAATGACGTTCAACTGATCGACACGCGTCAGATGTTGGCCTTTGGCGGCGGACACATTCCAAACGCGACCAACATTGGTGACCGGCCTGAGTTGTCCGTATGGGCCGGTGACATGCTTTCGTACGAACGACCGATTCTTCTTGTTGTTGAAGATGAATCTCGGTTGGATTGGATCATCTGGCACTTCATCAACGTCGGCCTCACTCACTTCACCGGGTATCTCGTTGGGGGAATGAAAGCATGGCAAAACGAAGGCCTCCCGCTGCAAACCTTGCCGCAACTTTCCGTGCACGAACTGGCCGAACATCGAGACGAGTATCAGGTTCTTGACGTGCGATCACCACAGGAATTTGAAAAACAGCGGATCCCTGGTGCGAGACATCAGTTCGTTGCCGAGATGCGAGATGGGCTCAACGGGGATCTCGAACTTGATACCAACGATCCTATTGCCGTTTATTGTGGTAGCGGCTATCGAGCCAGTATCGCCGCCAGCATCTTGCAGCGTGAAGGTTACCGCAAAGTATGCAATGTTCCCGGCAGCATGCAGGCGTGGCAGAACGCGGGCAATCAGGTCGAAAAATCGTCCAGCACCGACTCCCAATCCGTCGTTCTCTCGCCGTGATCGCCCCGTCAACTAACCGCCGCAGCCACCACATCCTCCGCATCCGCCTCCACAACCCGCGTCACCACCGCCGGAACTGTCTCCGAGTCCAAAACTATCGAAGAGTCCGCCGCTACTACCGCCGTCGCCCGTACTCGTCCAATCCGCCCAACCGCCTGCCGTCGATGCCTTCTCCATGGCAGAGACTTCTTCGGCATACAACATTTCATTTGCCCAGAGATCGGATGGGTCTGAAAAAAGATACGCCGCCGCGACAGGCCCCCAAAACGCCAGGTACGGTAACTCATCGAAATCAGCATTGGCGTCCTCGCGATACAACTTCAGATTCGTTTCGGGCAAGTCATACTGTGCCCGCTGCTGAACCGCACGCCCCGCCGCAGACAACCGCACGCGACTCGCCCAGTGCATGGCGGCCAGGATTCCGATCACCGCAATCACCATTTCCAAAACTAACAAACCAATGGGGCGGTTGTTGTCTAAGCCTTGCAAGCATCGAATCCCACCGACGAGTAACAAGACCATCGCGATACCAAACGCCCCCGAATAAAACCGGCTGCGTTGATACGAACTCCGTAACAAACCCGAATCACTCATTTGCGTTTCGGCGTTCGCTGCGGTCGAATGGATCGCCAACATCAACCGCTTGAGTGTCTGAGGCTGTTTGCTCTCTTCGAGATAGTCCGCGATTGCCTCCATCGAACCGATGGCGATCGGGTCATCGTCTCGCTGTACCTGCAACGCATGCCGATTGACGATCGAGAAAACCTGCTGATCACAACTGACGACGCCACGCTTTTGCAACGCGACAAGCGTTGTTTGCAGCAAGCGTCGTTTGCCTCCCGTCAGCACGGCCAGTTGCCCCCATCCGAGCCTAGAACTCAGTCGGTTATCGGTCGACCGACCGTTGCTGATGTGGAACCAGATCCAGAGAAATGCCAAACCGGTTGCGATAGCCAAGCCATTAGCAGCCAAAAATTGAGGGCCGTGCAAATTGAATGGGAACAACGCAGCCAACGGCGTAACGGCCAATCCCCCGATCGCATAATGCGAACCAGAAACACCCGGACGGCCGAAGGCTATCTTCGGGACCAACCAATACTTTCGGCGGTCAATCCGAACCGATGAGACGGACTGAGCGAATCTTTCCTCCGTCGACGGCCAAACTTCAGCCGGTGCGGCACCAAATGCTTTTTCATAGGATGCCAAAGTCCGTTCATACTGATCCTGATATCGAACCCGTTCTTGGGAACCACCTTTCGTCGGCCCGTGATGCAAAGGAGCAGGCAGCACATTTTGGCAAAGATCGATCCAATAGTTCTCGGTGTAAACCAGATGTTGGTGCCAAACCTGATCAACGGCATCCGAAGGTGTGACTGAGTGCCCGGCAGTCGCTGCCAAAAACAGAAACCGCCGATACTCGTCAATACATTGGCGTGCATACTCGATCTCCCAGTTGTTCTCGCGAGCTAATCGTTGCGAAAACGCAAGCCCACGATTGGCTGGTGGCACGGTCCAGTCCGCAGGCTCGCCCCCGATCGAAAAATGAGAGATGTCTTGCCACAACGTGTCATGGTCGACGAATTCATGGTTCAGCTTCATCACAAAATTCCTCCAACCTCAACAGGCGGGAAAAGCGAGCAAGCAGGGCGCAAATGGAATGATTCTGAAGCGAATCCGAGTAAATTGCGTTTCCGAATGCATCGTATCGACGGCCAAAATCGCCTGCCCCGCTCCCTATCAATCACCAGCCCCGGCGTGGGGAAAACCACAAACATGTTCAACGCCGGTTCATTAGGTACGCTGCTTACTGGTAAACAAAGCACCCAATTTCATAGCCCGCCTGCAAAACCAAAACTCCGTCTCCGGACAGATTGGAATGCGGATAAATGCGAGCGGCGACTGTCAGCAAAACAGAAATCACGACGCAATCATTCGCGTTCTCGGAAAAGAACTCATGCGTGCTCTCATTAGCGATGTTCACGGCAATCTCGAAGCCCTCGATGCGGTGGAAAACCAAACGGCTGGTTTGGAAATCATCTGTTTAGGAGACGTCGTTTGCTATGGACCTGACTCCATCGAATGCGTTCGCCGATCAGGATCCTGGCATTCCGTCGTCGCTGGCCCACTCGACACTTCGATGTTGGATCATCGCCCCGATCAATGGAGTCCGACCATCAATGCAACAATTCAACGACTACGAAAACGGTTCAGCGATTCGCCTGACGCGCGCGAGCTTTTTGAAACGATCGCTTCGTATCAATCGGAGTTCACATCGAACGGAATCTTGCATTTCCATGGCGTCCCCGGAAACGTGCGAGACTGGATTTTTCCAGAAGAAATCTACTGCGGAAAAAAACTCGACCGCATCGCCAACCATTCACAACATGCGTTCATCGGGGGCGGCTCCCACATCCCTGGCATCTTTCGCAGGAACCAATCGAATTGGGAATTCACGACTCCTCAGAATGGCAAGACATACGATTTGCCAACCGACGAGAAAACTATCGTCACCCTAGGATCGGTTGGGCAACCACGTGATACGGATCCTCGCGCCGCCTATGCGATTCTCGATGACACATCAATTACTTTTCATCGCGTCGACTACGACATCGAAAAAACACGACGGAAGATCGAAGACGATCCTGATACCGAGAACATCCACGGTGCGCGGCTCCCCGGAGGACGCTAGAAAAACAACATTCGAAAAAACAACATGACGAAGCTCCAATGCGAGTATCTAATCATCGGCGTAGTTACCAATGGATCGTTCCCCAACGAGCAATTCCACCGCAATCGGAATCGCAGTTGTAGATTCCCTACGAAATGACGCGTTCACTCCAGAAAGTGCGACGTCACTCCGATACTTCGTCTTCCACGACGTCGCCAATAACCAGCAGCGAACCGATGTACCAAGTGTGGTCTTCATAGCGTTTCGGATTCTCATCGAAGTAGGCACGTTTGCTCTCGAAGAGTATCTCACGCTTGTCGAGTTGTGTGGGCGTCACGGTGACTTCGAATCGATGAACGCCTAGCGGCAACCCCGATGCAAGACTTAGTTTGCTCATGCGATGATACGTGCAGTAACCGTCGATGCTCCTGCGTGACGACGGGGCTTGATCATCAACTCGAATTTGAACTTCGCAACCGTCGGGACCGAGCAGATGAAAGACCGCAGCGGCAGTTCCATCGAGAGTGAATTTCAAGGAAGCGTCTGGTTTCATTGCCTGATACATCTCGGGAAAATTCTTGTTAAAACGCTTGGCCAGGGAATCGGCGGCATCGAGTTTCCTCCATTCACCGTGCAACATTCGCTCGGTAATGGGTACCTGTTTGGCGTGTTCCCAATTGTCTTCACGCAGCGGCTCGACCAGCTCGTGCGGTTCAGTTTGCCCGCTGGCTTTCCGAATCGCCGGCCAACTGCGAGCAATCGTCTCGGTATACAACCGATGCCCGGTCTCGACATGAGGATGCACACCGTCGCTCGAGAAAACCATCGGTTTCACATCAGCGATATTTTCGGGCTTGGGTGCTTTGAACACCAGCTCGCCCGCTTCGTGCAGCTCGTTTACTTTGACGCCGAAGTGGATCGACGGAATTTGGTAATGATCAGCAAGCTCTTCCATTGCGCTGGCTGATTGCTGCATTTTGCCTGCCGCGAGATCTTTCAACATCGCCTCAGTCAACGTGTATACGAAGCAAATATCGATGTCGGGATTTGCCTTCCACGTTTGACGAACGATTCCCTCCATCGCTTGATGAATCTGTACCGGCGACGTTCCACCGTCGTTGACGGCAAACTCGACGAACATCATATCGGGTTGATGACGAAGAACATCGTTCTGCAATCGAAACACGCCAAGGTCGGATCCCGTGCCACCGATTGCGGCATGAATTTCTTCAAATTGGGCGTCAGGATACTGTTTTTGAAACCATTCGCGAGATTGAACTCGCCATCCGGGCGCGGCTGTAATACTACCCCCGAGATAGGCAATCTTCACACTCTTCCCCGCGTCCACCTTGGCTAGAAAGTTGGGCAGTCCGTTGCGGGGCGCACATTCCACCGCGTCGCGTCTAACGTGCGTGTCTCCAGCCACACACGAGGCGGCAAGGAAGGTAACCAACAGCATTCCAAGACAGCTTTTTCGTTTCATTCGTCAATCACTCGGTCAACCAGAAATGTTAAGTTAAGTCTCGTGGAGATGGGGACGTGCCTAGCGAGTGCAACATCCGCGCAAGTCGATCAATCATTCACTTCGGAAAGTTGCATGTCGTCGATGTAAATGGTGGCGTTCTCGGTCCCTTGGCTAACGAAGCCCAACCAGTCGAGACTTTTCCATTGCTCATGAACCAGCGGAAGATCCTGAAACGTCTGTGTTTCTTGGCCCTCGACCGTGACCGACACGCTCCATGTGCCCGCGTGATCGCCAATCGCTGCGGTCAATTCAATCTCCACCCACTGCTCGACAGGAATGTCAGTCAGGTTTCGCTGGGGCGTTCGCAGCATTTGATTTTCGAACCATAAACTCGGTCCGATTTGATATGGCTGGGAAGCATCACGCCACTCATGTTGGAAAACAGCGTCTTTGTCGAGTCGAATCGAATACTTGCAACAAACGGTTCCCTGATTGAGTTTGGGTGAGAACGAGAACATCGGGTAATAGCGATGCTTTTGCCCCGGCGCGTCGACGATCTGCAACGCGTGGGTTCCGCTCTTCGCCAATGGAGTCTCGACGACTCGTACGAAACTCAAATTCTTCTCGGCACTTATTCCGATTCCCGACGGAAGTTCGCCATATTCAAAGTCCTCTCGGAATGTAGGCGGAGGAGGAGGAAGCGGTTCCGGCGGCAACACCATCTCCGGCATCTTCAATGATTTAGCCTGGTCGATCCATTCACGATCACCGTAAACGCCTGCCTTGTCGACATCGAACGGTTTGAAACCGATTTTTGCGGCCGCCGAGAGGTCGGTAAAACGAAAATCATCGTTCTTCGAATCCACAAATTGCGGATCTTCGATTACCGATTCATCGCTGGTATCTATCTCGCCGACGTCGATCGTTTCGCCCATACGCCAATATAGATTGCCTCCAATTTTGACGCCGTCATCGCCCCACTTGCCATGAAACAACGTCGCGGTGTCATAACAGACGATGTTGCGTTCATAAGTAAACGAAAGATGATCCTCCGCTCGGCTTCGACGAACTTGATACTCACGCCCGAACGCGAAAATATTGTTCCGAATGACGTTCTCACGACCGTAGTGCTGATGGTAGCCGCCGGACTTTGTTCGATAGACCAAATTGTTTTCCATCAGAATGCCCGTGCTGCCTTCGTCGTTGTAAAGTCCCCAACCTCCGTAGCCCCACGATTCGATGTCATGGATCCGATTTCCTCGCAGGACGGTGCCCGGCGAAGGGCCAAGCGTGTAAATGCCGCCCATGTCACTGAGCCATCCCTTACCGAGGTGATGAATATGATTGAAATCGATTCGGTTACCTTTGGCCAAACTGGATCCGTATCCCCAGCGCCAACCCACCGATATTCCGGTGTAGTACATGTCCGCGATCTCGTTGTGAGTCACACGGTTGTATCCGCTATTTCCAATCCACACGCCAACCGCACATGGAAACAAATGCCCCGCGTCATGGATGATGTTGTTGTCGACGACAATGTCGCTGGTCCATTCCGACTCATTGGAGGCAATGCCTGTTTCACCGATTGGCACACCACCGGCGCCAAGATCGTGAACGCGAGAACGTTCGAGCCGGCAATCGCGGCACCCTTTGCGAAACCAAACTCCATAGTTGCTGACATGACCAATCTCACAGTCAGTGATGGTCACACTCCTGGCGCCATCAACTTGCACCGAAGCCCCTAAGTACGCGGCCGCCTGAGCAGGTTCGTAACCACCGGGCGGAGTCCTGTTTCCGGTGTGTCGAAACGAAAGTCCACGAAACGTCAGATTTTCAACCCAACGATCCTTCGCCGAATCGCCTTTGATGACTAAGAGTTGTTCACAGACGGGGATAACGCACTCGACGTCATCCATCTTTTCATCAGGTCGAGGGTAATAGTGAAGAGTGCCCTCAGCCGAAAGAAAGAACTCCCCGGGTTCATCCAACGCATTGAGATAATTTTCGAGCAGGTATCCCGTGTTCCGCGTTAGCGGATTCCAAGACTTCATACCGCGGCCTGAGGTCACGAGACGTCCGGTGGCGAGATCCGCACGTTCCAAGAATCGGCGAGTCGTGTCCCACTTATGAAACGCCAAAAACTGCACTTGTCGAATCTCCTCGTCACTCAAACCCCTGAGACTTGCGACATCTTCAGGTCGGGCCGTCAACACTTGTCGGGCTCGCTTACCGTCGTCGATCAGGTTTTCACTAGACCGTTCGAAGTAGAAAAAGAATTCGTCGGGCTCGCGAGCCCGAACGGCGCGTTTTCCGTTCACCCAAAGTTGCTCGAAACGCTGATCCCGTGGAATTTGACACGTCCAGAGATTGTCTGCGGATTTGGACCATTGCGAGACAATCCGTTGACCACCGGAGATAACAGGCGATGCATTTTTGGCGGCTTCGTAAACAACATTGCCGTCATCTACCCCAAACACCATTGGTTCCGTGATTTCATAAAACCCATCTTCGACTACAACGCGAAACGCCTGATCCGGTACTTCCGCTCGACGCTTTCGAACTTCATCTCGGGCTGCCTGAATGCTGTGGAACGGTCCCGAAGGGCTAACCTTCAATACCGTCTCCCCGACCGTCGCAGTGCCCGAAGTCGTCGATGAGTGGCTCGCATGTTCGGTCGTCTCCGATGCACTGGTCAGGTGGTAATCGGTACTTCTCGTAGCTCCGATCCCAAACTCCGTTTGAGTCATCTTTCCAACGTTGGATGTGAACGAAACGGAATCAAATGAATGCAACAGTGACTCGTAGGAATTGAATCTACAATCAGTCACATCAGACTCAATCGAAACGTGCTCGGCACAAAAACCAGGTGCAGTGGTCGCCAACAGCGCGAACCATGTCAAAGCCAGCATCTTCATATCGATGTTCGCTAACCAAGGAGGGAGGATGGGGAGGGACCGCATCGAGAGCTGAGGGCCAATCATGCATCTGCGCGGAAGGGCGACTTGCTCAAATCAACTGCGGCAAGCGGTAATCATAGCAGACTTGAATCGACGCTCGCAAAATCTCGCCACGTCGGACTCGCGGGCGATTTCAAGTGAGACCGCGAATACAATCAGCCCACTCAAACGCCATCTATCCACACAACAAAACCTGCTGGCAGTCGCCCGTGCGTCCGAGTTCTGCGATATCGACTAATGGCGAATAGAACGGCGAAATCACGGGAAAACTTGAAACCCTCGTCTGTTTCTTCAACACCCGCCTGCAATCCCTCAGTGGTTTCAACCGAAATCCCCCCCAAAAATGTCATGACAGTTTGCGAATCGAGCGAGCGTGGAGCCTCGCAAAAGTGTCTGAACATCATCCCAAAACCGTGTGTCATGCGTCGATTTAACCGGCGAATCGCCAATCGTCCCGCGTCATGGAACAACATTTTTCCGCCGCAATTCGCGCCTTCATCGTGGTACTTTGGTGCCCTCAAAGTTTGAAAACCACGAATTCCGGTTTTCAAAGATAGATATACTGGGCGCACCTCAACTCCGGGATTGATTGACAATGGACGAACCAATAGACGCACAAAATCGCCCCCAAGAAAAGGGACTCCTCGAACGCACAAAAGCGTTGCTGCAAGACGGTGCGGATCTTGCGATCGATGCGGCAGTTACCCTTGGCACCAATTCCATCGAAGGCGTCATCGCCGTTTCGGAGAACGCTCAATCAACGATCTCGGAGGCCGCAAACACCGGCCGTGGAATAAAGGATGCCGCGATTCAATCGGTCGCCGACACGGCCCAACAAGTGACCGACTCAGTATCGCAAACGGCATCCGACGCAGCGAACTCCCTCACAGAAGGCCTCGTTGCCGTGAAAGAGACAGCACAAGCCTCCATCGAAGAGGTTGCGAACACCAGTCGGGAAATCAAGGACGCCGCTTTTCAATCGGTCACCGAAACGGCTCAACAGGTGACTGACTCAGTATCACAAACGGCATCTGACACCGTTGACTCGGTTACCGAAGGAATCACCGATGCCGCCAACGGCGCAATCGATTGCGTCGGAGAATCCTTAGGCAGCCTCGGCGACCTACTGTAAATGAAGCCACCTCGTCCGACAATCAAACACGACTGGTGCAGCCGCCGAGTAATGCAGAGCGAGTAAGCGTGCCAAGCTCACAATTTGACGGCGCGAGAATCGCGGTTATGCCGAAAGTAAGATTCTTAGCGTGAGTGACTCGCCGCGGTATCAATAGTTTTCGTCATTCTCAAAGTTTTCACGAGACGCTCCGCCGCACCACCCGAAAGAAGTAGCATGAGCCACCAGCCGTGACCGTTCGCGCTTGATGAACTGGATTATCACATCTCGGTATCACCAACATGTCACACTCTACTTCTCATCGAACGCCCTTTGACATTGCTCGCCGAGCTCTCTGGTACGTCGGCAAATTTCATACGCCGCCGTCTCCCAACGTGTACAAAGTCTGGTATCGATACGTAGAGGGCATCGTTACGGTCGTTGCGAACCTGGACTACGCCGTTCACGATGCTAAGGCCGTCAGTGTCGAAAAGCTGGAAGAGATTCATCAGCAATACTGCGTCGATCCTGACGGCGCGAATGATGAAACGAGCGATCACTTGGCGAAGCAATTGGCATCATTGCAGTCAGCCATCGCAACTCAGTTGGTTGCAGGGACTCAATTCCGCGCCGACCTGGACGAAGCCTGTGAACCGCTGAAAGACGAATCACCTACGAACTCCACAGTCGTCTCGTGCGCGCATAAAATATTGGCGAGCAATGGCGCCATGCAACAACGCGTGCAAATCCTCAGCGAGCAGCTCGAAGCATCCGAGGCGGAGGTGCGAGCACTGCAGGAAGAAATCGCGGAGTCACGAAAAACATTGACCACCGACACGTTAACGGGCCTAGGCAACCGACGGCATTTTGATCTCGACATTCATCGTGCCTTGTCGCTCGCGGGCGCGGAAGCATTTTATTCATTCTTGCTACTGATTGACCTCGATCACTTCAAACAAGTTAACGACACCTTCGGCCATAAGTGCGGTGACGAAGTAATCCGGTACGTCGCTACACATCTTACCGAACTCTGCCCTGACGCTCCGATCTCGCGTCTCGGTGGCGATGAATTCGCGATCATCTTGTTCACCGACAATCATCAGAAAGCCACACGGGTCGCGTCGAACATACGTCAGTCATTCGCCTCGACGCCGTTGAAACTGAGCGCTGGCTCTGTCGAACTCGGAAACGTTGAGCTATCGATCGGTGGCGCGAGACTCCGATCAGACGACGACGCAAAGACCTGGTTCATCCGCGCCGATAAATTACTCTATCAAGCAAAAAAAGCGGGTCGTAACAGCGTAGTGCTTGAGGATTAACCAGCGAAGTAGACACAGCTTTCCTCGGTTCACACCCTCATGACGCATCACAGGGCGATTGCACGTCTTCGCTCCAACGGCAACCTTAGCTCCTTAGTTGGACGGATGCCGTTTATCGAACAACAGGCATCTTGGGAACAAGTTTCCAACCCACATGGAGGTGAAAACGCGATGGGGCCATCCCCCCAATTGAACCGCGGTTCGTGCGTTCCTTGGAACACAAGCGTCACTGCGTTGCTTTAGCCCCAGTGCCCCGGCAGGAGCCTCTCTTCGCAAGAACGCATCAACTACACCGCTAGCCCAGGCGATCGCATTGATCTTCAGATGTACGTTAAGGTGTATTGGGACGGCACATAAAACTCCGAATATGCTGCACGAACACGAGCGATATTCCAAGGTGTCTTAGGTCAATACGCAGCCAACAAATTCCGTGACATTCTCGACGGATTGCCGAACACAATCAGAACACCGTCTCGATCGATGACGAGACCAGTAAGCCTGGACCTCAGTTGACGGCCGAAGGAATTCAAGAAATGAACAAGCGGCCAGCCGCGACTCCCCCAGATTGATTCGCGACAATACAGAATCTCTTGTTCCCTGAATTTCGAGGACCAAAATCATCATGCAGCAAACCACCCCCAGCCCCCATGTTGCCACCGTAATACCGCAACGAAACACTTCTCTTTTCGCGGCATCTCTCGGCAGATGGATTCGTTTTCTGCTGATGATTTTGGTGGGCCTGCCATTTGCGTCTTCCCAATCCATTCGTATTTCCAAGCACGACGACTCGCTCGTTGGTGGGCAACCGTCATCGGTTACCGTCGATTTTGAATCCCCCAACGAAGGAATCATTCAGCTTCAATTGTTCACGACGGACTGGAAAAAGAAATCGGAAGCCGCTGTGAACGCCCCTGCAGGCTCAGGAACAAAAACACTCCAAGTCACCGTTCCATCGGATGCCAACATCGATGCGAGCTACCTATGGCAAGTCGTGCTGTACTCACGCGATTGGAAAAAGCTCTCAGAAGCCACGGTAACCAAAATTCATGTCACGGGCGTCTCTGCGAAAGATAGCGAGCCCACAACCGAGCCGAAGGAAGGTACGAACGAAGTGTCCAAGGAGGACGCTCCGGCATCAGTCACCGTGACCCCAAATGGATTTGCCATCGGAATCCCCGTGGGAAACAACGCATGGGTTCCACCGGGCGATTGGCAATTAGATTGGGCGGATGAATTCAGCGGTAATGGTCAGCCGAAAGGGTGGTATCCGTTGCTTGGCTACGCCCCGGACTCATTCAAGCGAAACGCGGCAAAAGGAATTCGGTGGAGCGGCTCAACCGCCGATTCCGCTTGGATGTACAGCACCAAGTCTGGGAACCATGTTCTCAACGGTGAAGGGCAACTGGTGCTCCGGATCGTATGCGATAAAACACAAACCAACGAACATGGCCCCAAGGTCAACGCGGCTTACCTGCTCAGTGGATATCCCGAGCGATGGGACAGCACCGAACCAAACAACGTCAAATGGGGCGGACGATTCTTTAGTCCCGCCGACGGTCCGTTGTACATTTGTGCGAGCGTTCGCACGGACGAGGTGCTGGGGTATTCAACCTGGTTCGCATTTTGGTTGTTTTCGGAAACCCGCGCCTACAACGGTAACCCCGCGGACGGGACCGAAGTCGACATCATCGAAATAGCCAAGGGCGCACCGCAGTACATGTCACAGAGCTTCATCGTGGCAAACCACTGGAAAAAAATCTCAGGATCGGAATCCAAACAGTTCAACTCGGCATCACGCCCTCGTCCGACCGAGTACGTCGACGTCAACGACGATCAATTCCACGCGTACGGGATTGAATGGTCGAAGGATTCGATGAAGTGCTACGTCGACGGAAAACTTTATTACACATTCACCGAAAACATTCCGACCGATCCCGTCGACATGATGCTTCTTCTGACAATGGATTTTAAGCCGAACGCCTGGGATCCCAACCAGGGCGATGGGCGGACCGAAGGCCCATTCGTCTCCGACACGGCACAATCTCGAGAAATGTCACGAGCACTTGTCGATTACGTACGTGTATTCCGGAAACAATGATCTCGATCGCATCGTTGATGCAGACGCACATTAATGCGTTGGCGCTGACTCGGTGTTAGAGCACCGTGATGATCGCGACCTAAATCGTCGTCGGTTGATCGCCCTATTCGGAAGGACGTCATGAGTCATTCGTAACGCTTCCTGTCGTGGGTAAGTAAATATGAAAGACCGTCCCTTCGTTGACCTCACTTTCAACCTCGACGCCACCTCCCATATGGGTGACGTCCGCGAACACGGTTGACAAACCGAGCCCGGTCCCCTGACCAATCGGTTTGGTTGTAAAGAACGGTTCAAAAATGCGTTTTTGGATTTCAGATGTCATTCCACAACCTGTGTCAGCAATGCTCATCTTTACAAAACAACCGGAGCTCGCCTGTTCAAATGAAGACACCCGGCTTTCATCGAGCTGTTCGCATGTCGTGTGCACCGACAACGTTCCCCCGTCGGGCATCGCATCGCCGGCATTCCTGGCGAGGTTGATGATTGCCTGTTCGACCTTACCGCGGTCGGCTTTGCCGGATGGCAATTCAGGATCGAGTTGAAAATCCAATGTGATCCTGTCCGTGACCATTTGCTGGATAATCCGGTCCAAACCACGAATAACCGTATTGATGTCGATTGGTGAGACATCGGGCGCTTTCTGTCTCGAAAAAGTGAGTAACTGTTTCGTCAGATTTGCACCCCGACGACCACAACTCCTCACATCTTCCAATGCCAGTTGGATTTCAGGTGGCAACGTGCCCGGCTTTTCATTGAGCAACACGTCAACGTTACAGAGGATCCCGCAAAGCAAATTATTGAACTCGTGCGCGACTCCGGCCGCCAATTGTCCAATGGCTTCCATCTTTTGCGTGTGACGTAATTTTTGTTCCAAGACCTTTCGTTCGGACATGTCATATTCGGTCGTAAAGATCAGCGGAGGTTCACCCTCAACGTCAATCCGGTTTGCGTGGACACCAACCGGAAAGAACGAACCGTCCTTACGGACGTGCGTGTTTTCTACATAGAAAGGTTTGCCGGTCATGATTTGCCGCGTTCGCTGCTTGACCAACCGCCTACCTTCGGCGTCATCAATGTCGGCGACCGGTCTGCCGACGAATTCCTCACGAGTGTATCCGTGCATCGTGTACGCCGACTGACTCGCGTCGATGATGATCGGAATTCCGTCCTCGGTGTTCGGATCCAAGATCATGCAATAGTCGCCGGCCTGTTCAAAGAGCGCACGAAAACGCTTGGCGCTCGACTGCAACTTCTCTTCGGCGACCTTGCGTTCGGTGATATCTTGGGCCGTACCAAAGAGCCCCACGGCGTTGCCGTTTTCGTCTCGAAATATTTCTGCTTCGTTGCGAATCCAAACGACAACGCCGTCCGGCCGCAAAGCCCGGTGCTCACAATCGAACCAGTCGCCACTTTCCACCGCCTGCGATAGCGCATTGGACCAGAGCTCGAAATCCTCTGGATAGATAAGAGATTTGGCAACCTCAAACGAGGGTACCGTCTCGTCAGGATCGACACCAAAGATGCGATACGTTTCATCCGACCAAGTCACGACGCCGGAGCTGACTTCCCAGGAGAAACTGCCCAACTTGGCAATGTGCTGCGCTCGAGCGAGGTCCGCTTGGATACGACGGAGTGAATCGTTTGACGTCTTCAGTTCCTGAGTTCGTTGTGCCACGGCCTCTTCGAGATCATGCGCCCTTTGCACGAGGTGCCGATGGATGGCGCGACGCACGTGCCGGACGAGTTCTTCGGGATCTCCCGCTTTTTCCACATAGGCGAATGCCCCCCAATTTATCGCTTCCTTAGCCGACTCATACGAGCTGAAACCGGTGTGAATAATCAATGGAATCACGTCCGAAAAGTCGCTCAGCCTTTCGAGCAATGTCATTTCGTCGAGATCAGGCAACCGAAGATCAACAACCGCAACATCAACGTCGCCCCAATCCAACCGTTCGAGTGCTTCCGACGCGGTACCACAGACAACGACGTCAAAGTCTTCTGCTTCGAGAATCACAGCGACCGTGTCTCGTAAGTCTTCTTCGTCGTCCAAGAGAAGAACACGCGGTCGGTGATGTACGTTCGCCGATTCACTCACTGACGACCCCCGTGACATGATCGGTGCGAAGCATCGATGGCGCGGTGTGACGAAACGGGCTTCGACGTGTTCATACCGTATCCGGTTTACGTTGGTCACCGGACATCCTCCGTCCGATCAGACGCTGCAGCATGGTGAGAACGTGGTCAATATCGAGTGGTTTTCTAACAAACGTGTACGCATTTCGCTCAACAGCGGCTCGGGCGAGTGCCTCCAGTTCTTTATCTAATCCTGCAATCATGATGACCACGGAATTGCGTGATCTTTTCCTGATCTCCAAATAAAGTTCGAGTCCATTCATCGCAGGAAGTGCGACGTCAATGAAGATCAGTTCGAAACGAATCTGTTGCACCAACTCCACCGCACGATCCGGAGAATCGACCACCGTAACACGATAACCATGTTGCCTGAGTTGCTGATTCAGTAAAGACGAAGTGCGTTCTTCACTTTCGACGACCAAAATCGCAATGTCGGTGGCATCGTGAATCAGCCCGATCACCTTGTCGAGATCGAGCGGTTTGGGCAGAAACGCTACCGCCCCATCATCCAACGCTGCCTCCTTCATTTCGTCAGTGCAGTACGCGCTCATCAAGATGACACGAAGGCCTGTCTGATGACACCGAATTCGGCGAAACGTTTCGACGCCATCAATCCCCGGCATGCGAACATCCATCAGTACGACGTCGAAACGTTCTTGACTGCAACGCTCGACCGCCTCTTCCCCTGTAGACGCCGTAACGACCTGATATCCCTCCGCCTCGAGAATAGCCGCCAGGGTTTCTCGCATGCTTTCCTCGTCGTCAACGACGAGAATTTTTGAGGTCGTTCCTTCAGTTAGTTCAGTAGTCATAGTGGTTTCCTTTCTTGATGCAGCGACAACCGAAAGACAAATGATCCGTGAACACAGTTCAGAGGTTGATGAAAAACGAAAGCGTGTTGATGAATCTTCCCGAGACTTGCAAAGACAATGACTACGCTTTCCTCGATCTATCGCATGTCAACAATGTGAATCAGTGATGCAGTTCCGTGTGAGTTACGACAATAAGTTTACCTCAGCACGTCCGGTTTGGTCCGGTTGCCGAGGAAGTGAAATTTGAAAGGCGGCTCCACTCCCATCCCCCTCAACGACGGCAATGGTCCCGCCGTGTCGTTCGATGATTTGGCGACAAATCGACAGTCCTAGTCCAGTGCCCGTCGTCTTGGATGTCACGAGCGGTTCGAACAATGTGTCACGCACATCCGCATCGATTCCAGGTCCGTTATCACGAAAAACGATTATGTCGTCGGCGTCGTTCCGCGTTGCTTCGATGATCAATTCGCCATTGCCGCCCATCGCCTGTACTGCGTTGCGGATCAGGTTTGCAGCAACCTGTTTGAATTGTCCTGCGTCGACAAAAAACAAGAAGGGATCTGGCGTCGTCACGACCCTGCAACGAACGTCGCCCATGTCTTCCACTTGTTTCAAGGTCTCATTTACCGCCCGATGCAGGTCGACACCCGATGTCACGGGGGCTTTCGATCGTGTCATTTCCAAAAGGTTATTGATGATTCGGTCGGCTCGCGTCGTCTGTCGATCGATCACATCGAGAAACCGTATCGTTTTGTCTTCTTCCTTCAATCCGTGTCTCTTCAAAAAGTAGGCGGCGTTCCGGACCGCACTCAACGGATTCCGCAACTCGTGAGCGATACTACCGGATAATTGGCCGATCGCCGCCAGCCGGGTTTTGCGCACCAGGCGTTCGCGAGTTCTCTCCAACTCTTCCTCAACTCGCCTTTTCGCCTCGTCCTGCTGTTTCAAAAGTTGCTGCTGCGTCTCCCTGTATCTCTCTTCGGACCTTCGTCGTTCGACAATTTCACCAATCAAACGTGCAGAACTCGCAGCCCGCTCTTTCGCCATTTCGATGATGTACTTGGGGCGTGGCTCATAAGTGGACGCAGCTCGACGCAGCGAGTCGACATCGACCCCCAGCGTTTCGGTGATGGTTTCGAGAACCGACGGGTCGGTGGTCGGTGTTCCGTAACCAACACTAATCGCGCCGACCACACTCCCTCCCGCACGGATTGGCACCGCATAGACACGACTCCCACAGCCGCAAATGCTATCGACCGGCTGTCCGGATTCTATCGAGGGCGCGGCAGTGCAGTTCCAGCAGTCCTCGTGAAAATTCCATCTCCCACTGCGAATTGCCTCGGCGTTATCTCGCGTTCCACATCCCTCGCGAGATTTTTCGTCAATCAAACGAACCCAATCCGACCGCAGAACCCGAAACGCATAATCACCATTGACTTCATACACGGCAACTGACGTCCCCAACAGCGCCATCAGGTCGGCCGCGATATCACGGAGCGTCTCTTTTCCGACCGAATCGGCAATCGTGCGTTCGGTATTCAATTCGGTGAGATCACCATAGGGCGGAAATCGTTCCGACTCAGACGCATCGGTCGGAGCCGATTTAGTGAGCAACCATTCGATACGGTGCAGTTCTTCTTCGGCCTTCCTGAGTTCGGTGACATCTTGGACAACCCCAAACATTCTCAGCGGCTCGCCTGCCTCACTGAAATACGCTTCACCTCGGCCCGATACCCAACGCATTTCACCGTCCTGACGCATCGCTCGATACTCAAATTCGGCTTTCCCGTTGTTGGCTAGAATCTGATACACGTCATCGATGGTAGGTCGGTCTTCCGCGACGACAAACTCCAAAAAGGATTCATAAGTAACGTCAACTGAATTCGGCTCCAGTCCAAAAATGCGATAGACTTCGTCGGACCAGTCAAATTGGTTTGTTCGAACATCCAGATCCCAGTTGCCCAGGTGCGCCACCTTCTGGGCTTCTTTGAGCCTGCGTTCGCTTCGGCGAAGCTCGACTTCGGTTTGCTTTCGCTCAGTGATATCCTGAGCCATTCCAACCAGTTTGACCGCCGTCCCGCTTTTGTCTCGAAGGACTTCCGCCACACTGTGAATCCATGCGATAGTTCCATTGGGCCGCACGATACGATAGTCATATTCAAACGGCTCGAAGCTACGGAGGATCATTTCATCAAAATGGCGTTTCCACTGACCAACCTCTTCGGGATGAATCAGGGAAAACAGCAGATCGAGCGTGGGCTCTTGAGGCGGAACCCCGAAGACATCAAACATGTTCGCCGACCAAATGACCCGATTGGTAGCGATCTCTCGCTCCCAACTGCCCGCTTTTCCAATGTGTTCGGCGTGCTCCCGCAAACGCTGGCTCGTGCTTAACTTACTCAGTGTGTGCCAACGTTCCTCTGCGACCTTTGCTAATTCTTGTTCAGCCTTTTTTTGGGCCGTCACCTCAACAATCTGAACCACGTAACCGGTCGTCTCCCCTTTGATTCTTAGCGGGATCACGTACATATCGAGATGGATGACGCCAGTTCGGCTGGTCTTAAATTGAATGGGAGTATTTGAATAATCAAAATTGAAGGAGGCCGAAACAACGACCGCTTCGCCTCGCCGGAGAGCCTCCCTGTTTTCGGATGACAGATTGGGATCATCCCAAAAATTGAAACCATCGAGCTGACTCGTGTCGTCGACTCCAAACAGATCCAATGTCTTTTGATTTGCCGAGAGCAGACAACCACGCAAATCGTATAACTGAATCGCCAGTGGCGACTGTTCATAGAGCCCCCTGAATTTTTCTTCACTTTCGACAAGCCGTTTTTCAGCCTTTTTCTGCTCCGTGATATCCCATGTCGTGAGATACACCTTTCGCAATGAGTCTCCATACCCTGGGACAACAGCACATTTCACGTAAATGTCGATATCGTGACCGCGAAGTGTCTTCGCCATTGCCTCGCATTCAAAAACGAACTGCCCATTGGCGATGGCGATCAATCGCTCTCGAACAGCTTTGTAAGATGCCTCAGTGAATGTCGAGCTCAAATTGGCCAGCAATTCCTCTTTGGAATTCGCCTCAAACAGTCGCAATGCCGCAACGTTGACATCAGTTACCTTTATCAATTGGGCACACGCAACAACCTCGCTCGGATTGATCTCAAAGTATGACCTGAAATCGGCGATCCCATCTGCGACGAGCCCCATGATGTACGCCTTGACTTCGGAAAAGTCCTCTTCCCATAACGGCACTGGGGAATTCTCAAAGAGCGATTGGTAATGCTCTTGGTTTTGAGATTGGGTGATGATGGACGCTTCCACACCCTCACTGACCACCCCCGATACGTCGGCTCCGGTCACCGTGTTGCCATCGACCGCCTGCCGACCGAGCGACTGGATGATTCGCTCTTTTTCTGCCAAACGAGTGCGCAGCACTTCTATTTCGGCACGCATCTGCTCGGTTCGTAAATGTCCGGCCGATGAGGCGTGTTCGCTTGTCATTGCCACACCACTCAATCAAATTCAGTTTGCCCAGAACTCCGCCCCCGTTGCGAAAAGTTGTCAATCTGATCGATAACGGATCAAGCGTGGAAAGTACCGCCTCTGCTCCCGAGACGATCGGATCCCGTTGCAATCAGTGAACACAGAATCAGTGAATTGCAGAAACGGGATGAACCATCCCAGATCCTACCGTCTGGCCGAGTGGCTTCCAACCAGCGGTTCAGATTAAGCACGAACACATCAACATCGCACGCTCATTTGCAAGCCTACGGATCGATTTAGGAATCGTTGGCCAAACGGTATTCCGTCACCATTCCCACGAGCTGAGCGACCGATTCAACGCACATGCGTTTGGTGATGTTACTGCGGTGCACTTCCACAGTCTTCGGTGAGATGTCGAGCTGATAAGCGATTTTTTTGGTCGCCATCCCGTCAACGACCAATCGCATGATTTCCTTTTCCCGATCCGTCAGACCGTCTATCAGACGTCCAATTTCGTCGAGCCTGCGTTTCTTCACTCGTCGATTTCGGTCTTTCTCAATCGCAGCGGCAACACGATGTTTCAAGCATTCAATATCGAGCGGTTTTTCAAGGAAGTCGACCGCGCCCATTCGAAAACTCTGGGTCGCGTCTTGAATGCTGGCGTGCCCGGACATGAAAAGAATCGGGATGCGGATATCCCGTTCCCGCAGTTCCTCCTGAAGCCGATGTCCGCTCATACCGGTAAGGCACAGATCGAGTACCAAGCATCCGACGTGATCATCCTGATACTGATCGAGAAAGTCTTCCGCCGATCGAAACGAAATTACGTGATGCCCGACTTGTTCGAGACACCGCACGACGCCCCGGAGGACAACGTCATCGTCGTCCACGACGTAGACAATTGATTGAATCTGCGAGTTCATGTCATAGATACTACTAGAGGTACCAAAGATCCGCTCGGTTGAATTCGGCCGAGCATCGCCTGCTGTTGAGGTACGACTATAGCGATCGTATGAAATGTCGGGCTCGCCCACCAGCGGCCCGAAATCGAAGGCCCAAATCCCGAAGCCAGCCCACCAGCCCGACCCGCTTGCCCCAAGCGAATCGGACGTCCGACGACTGGGTTATGTCGGTACGCTGGTAGGTCGGCTGTATGCGTAAGGATCGGTCAAATTCGGCGCACTGGCACATAAGGGTTTCCCTATTCCGGCACTATTTCTAGCGTTTGTTGATTTGCGGGGAGCTAGTTATTGATACCTGAAGAGCACAACCGCCATTCAAGGGGGTGTTTTTTCAGTGAATCAAAACGGGCACAGAACAACGGGCATCGATAAGGGGCACACCGATGAAACTCGGCAACAGATCATCAAACTCGCAATCGTTGGCGGCGTTGACGTTTCGCCACATGCAACGACCAATAACCGGCACATGCTTTCAACCGAGACATCAATTCATGCGTTCGGCATCCGCTCCAAATACGCCGCCGGCGGCATACGCATCGCTGCCGATCGCACGATATCCCAAATGGCTCAGCCGCTAAAAGGGCCAATCCATGTATCCATCCATGTTTTTGCGAAGCAGCTTTTTCATGATCAATCGACGACTCTTCACCGGTCTCGTGCTAGTGAGTTCGTTACTTTTTCTGGTGCGTACCACGTTGCAAACCAGCACGAGCAATGCGCGAGTCGATAACACCACCGTGACAACATTGGACGCGACGTTGTCATCCACTCCGCCTTTCTTGCCGGTATTCTCGCAAACCGAACGCGTCTCTTACTTGCCGCTTTCGGTGTTAATCCTCGTGGGAGTTGTTTCGATCGTCGCGTACCGAACGCAAGACGCCGCGATGTCTCACGCGGCGAACCAGTCATACGGAATCGTGCCGCAACCGCCGGCGCATCAGCCATTGTTCAATGACCTTTCTCCTATCGCTTCAAACGGTCATACCGGCGCATTGGTTGAGTCACATCGCCAAGCAACGGATACGAATGCAATTGACTCCGCCGCAGCGGCGATGACGACGCAGACGGTACCGACAGACAATCTGGTGATGACGGAACCATTCCCCGCAAAGATGCGGACATTCCGTCGGGCAATCGAGCAAAGCCCCGCTTCGGTGATTATTACCGACTCCAAAGCACGAATCGAATTCGTAAACCCACAATTTGAAGAAGTCACCGGTTACTCCAGCGCCGAAGCGATCGGCAGGAGTCCTCGCATACTGAAATCAGGTGTTCATCCTCCTGATTTCTACGGATCGATGTGGCGAACACTTCTCGACGGAAAAGTATGGCGAGGTGAAATTTGCAATCGCCGTCGATCCGGTGAATTGTTCTGGGAAGACACCTCGATCACGGCGGTATTCGACGATGACGGCAAGGTCGCCAACTACGTTGCGGTCAAAATCGATATCACTGAACGCAAGCAAATCGAAGAACAACTCGCCGCTCACGTCGACTCGCTCGAAAAAGCCAAACGAGAATTGGAAGAAATCAGCGAACACGAAAAGGCTACCAGCGAATCGCTGCAAGCGAGGCTGAAAGAACTCGAAGCATTCAATCGAATCGCAATCGGGCATGAAATGCAGATCATCGCTTTGAAAAAAGAGATCAACGAGATGTGTGCCGATACCGGCGATCCACCCAAATATGAAATCGCCAAATCGAAAACCGTAACATGAACGGCGTAGACAACAAAGGACTCCAAGGACTCGTGGAATATCGCATTGAAGAAAAGGCGTGGAACGAGAACCCATCCTTGCAAACGCGTTAGGATGCCAGTGCGTCGTACACATCAGCGACCGCCACAATTCGCCCGCAGTCAGTCGACTCGACTTTCGCAGAAACTGGTCAAATCGAAACACTCACCGTTGCCACCGAATCAGGTCGAGTTCGAGTGGCACGTTGACAGATTCGTGTTTCGGAACGATACGCGGTGTGAAGTCAGCCACGGGACGCATGGCCGTCACGGTCACCTGATAGGTCGCCCAATCCGGTTCGGAGCTCTTTGACGCGTCGAATCGGTTCATCTCTTGCCGAACAGGCGACTCGCCGTTGACACCGTCGGCATACAGTTCGACTCGTACAGAGTTCGGATCGAGCCCGTCCAAATACACGTCAATTTCGAAGTGATGTCCGTCGCTATTCGAGCTGATTCGCAGCTCCCCAAACGCCAGCGAACTCCACTTCTCTCGCAGCGCCCGTTCCCAGTGGACAATATTGGTTCCCACCGTACCGCCGAGCGTGGATCGATTATGAAAGGCGATGGCGGCAGGCAGGTAATGCTGCTCGGTATATTCACGAACGGTGCGAGCGGCGGAATACTGCGGCGTCAGTCGTGACATGCTGGCCCGCATCCGTGCCAACCATTTCGTCGGAATGCCTTGTTCATTGCGATCGTAAAACTCGGGCACGACTTCGTTCTCGAGCACGTTGTAGAGTTGCTCGGCTTCGTTGGCATCCCATGCCGGATCATCGCCGTGCTCTTGCCCGTCGCCGATCGCCCAACCGACTTCGGGCGTGTATGCCTCGGCCCACCAACCATCGAGTTCCGACAAGTTGATGCCGCCGTTGACCAACACCTTCATACCGCTGGTACCGCTCGCTTCCCAGGGACGCCGGGGCGTGTTGACCCAAACGTCGGAACCTTGAACAAGATGTTCGGTCAACGACATGTCGTAATCGCTCAGGAAGATCACGTGCCGTCGAGCGACGGGATGCCGGATGAAGTCAATCCACTGGCGAATTAAGTCTTGCCCGGCTCTATCCGCCGGGTGAGCCTTTCCGGCAATGATCAACTGCACCGGACGTTCCGTGTTCGTCAACAAACGCAAGAGACGATCAGGGTCATCCAGTAACAAGTTTGGACGTTTGTACGTCGCAAAACGACAGCAAAGCCGAGTGTCAACGTGTTCGGATCAAACAGGTGCTTGGCCTCTTCGACTTCTTCAGGGGATGATCCCGAACCGGCGAGCTGACGTGATAGACGGTGCCGTGCGTAGTCGACCAGCGCGTGCGTGGAATCCACCCGGAATTGCCACAGTTGTTCGTCCGAAACCTGGCAAATATCGCACTCCAACGTTTCACTCGTCCCGAGCCATCGGTCCTTCCCGCACAAGTGTGTCCAGATATCGTCAGCCGCCGCGGAATCCCAACTCGGCATGTGCACGCCATTGGTCACATGCCCCACCGGCACTTCCCATTCTGGCCAGTTCCGAAACAACGGCTCGAAGATGCGGCGGCTGACTTGGCCGTGCAAACGGCTGACACCGTTGACGCTACCGCTGCCACGGATCGCCAAATAGGCCATGTTGAACGGTTCCGAATCATCGTCCGGGTTTCGCCGCCCGAGGGCCAATAGATCGCGAACAGAAATGCCGAGCCTTTCCTGCGCATATCGCCTCAGATACAGCTCGATCAGATCCGGTGCAAAACGATCAAACCCCGCTTCCACCGCCGTGTGCGTCGTGAACAGATTTCCCGCACGCGTCACGGTCAACGCCACGTCGAATGGCTGTCCCGATGTCTCCATGAAACAACTGGCGCGTTCTAGCACCGCAAACGCGGCGTGGCCTTCGTTCAAATGACACACGTCCGGAACAATGCCCAATTCCTCCAGCAATCGCCAACCGCCGATGCCGAGAATCATCTCTTGCTTCAAACGCAAATCCGGTCCACCGCCGTACAGTTCGCTGGTGATTCCTCGATGTTCCGGAAAATTCCCCGCGTCGTTGCTGTCGAGCAAATACAAGTTCACACGACCGACCTGAACCTGCCACGCACGCAACCAAACCGAGTAACCGGGCAGGCTAATTTTCAGTCGCAACCATTCTCCATCCGCGTCACGAAGCGGACGGATCGGCAATTGCCCGGGATCGTTATACGGATAGAGGGCTTGTTGTTGTCCCGCCGCATCAATGGCTTGTCGAAAGTAGCCTTGTTGATACAGCAATCCAACCGCGACTACGGGCACGCCCAAATCACTGGCCGCCTTCAGTTGATCGCCCGCAACATTCCCCAGCCCTCCGGAATAAATCGGTAACGCGTCGCTGAGCATGTACTCCATGCAAAAGTACGCCGCACACTTCAGCGGTGATTCGGCGTGTGTTTGTTGGAACCATGCCGGTTGCTCGGCCGTTTCCCGCCTCGCGTTTAATAGCTCATCGACTTTCGACCGAAACTCGGCATCATCGAGGACATGTTCGATTCGCTGACGCGAGACCGTTTGCAGCACCACCCAAGGATTGTGGGTGATCTCCCAAAGTTCTTCATCCAATCCCCGCCAAACCACATCGGTCGCGTGATTCCACGACGACCGCAGATCCAACGCCAACTCGGCCAGAGACTCAAAACCATCGATCTCGATGGGCAGGAGATCGTAAACCGGATGGACATGCCTTGGGTTGGCAGACATGGCTATTCCGCCAACCAATCGCGAGCTTGGTCGATTTCGCTAACGTCGAAGTAGCGAATTTTGGCGGTCGTGAATGGTTTGCAGAACACCGCCATTCCTCGTTCCCATTTCTTCTCGCCGACAATCGCCAACCGTTCGATGTCATTAAAATGCTTGACGTCAAACTTGATGTCTTGCCACATCGCCCCGGCATCCCATCCGTGGAAATCGTGCATCGCGAAGAGGATCCGGATCTTACCGCACACTTCGATCTGGCGCTCCACCGAAGGCAAAAACAGTTCATAGGCTGCTCTGTCCAGTTTTCCCGTCACTTGAATTTCCAGATAGTTGCCTTCTTGAATTTCGCTGAGTTCAACCGACATCACTTCACCTCATTACGTTTAATGGTTGTTAAGAATTGATCACGCGAAACGACGAAGCAGATGCAATGCCAAATCAAAATCCCCGCTAAATAACGCATCGAACATGGACACGATGCGTGCACCCTGACAACGCATGTGCGAATATGGGCAGCGTGATGCAATATCTTTCGCGGTCTAAGCACTCGCCAAAAAACCACCACTCGTTTAAAACAACGAGCGAGCAGAATGGCTCCCCGATGTCAGTGGCAAACTACCGGTGCGAATGAGGACCGTAGACAAGACCGGCGGAAACCTCTCGCTATTTCAGCACTCGAAACAAAGAAGAGACCAGATGATTCTCGAACTGTTGATTGACTAGCCCGCTGCGAAGTTGAGGGCTCTCGTTGTTCCCCTCGTTTGCGTATCGTGCTGAACATGACGCAATCACGAATCAACTTCTGAACAAATCAACAGCCCGCTCGCGACGAAACATCAACTGCGGTTCGCAATCCCACCGATGCGAGTCTTCATTCATTGAAATAAGAAAGCGCACGACACCGGCAAACGATCCGAATACGCCTGCCCCTTTTTACTACCGGTTCCAAACTAGTGTTGAACGAAGTCCTTCGAAATCCTACACAGAGCAGGCTGCAGTCTCGAGGTTGGGCTGATCCAATTGAGTGCTTGACGGCGGCGCAAGCCGCGACGATGGCCGCGCACGTTCAGACGTTGAATCTCAAACCCGACGCCGCGTGGTCAAAGGACCTCGCCACAAGAGATCGATGGATCTGGGATCTGGCAAGTTCAGATTTGATTCTGCAGCACATCCAACCGCTGCTCGGCGAGCACATCGTCCTATGGGGCAGTTCCGTGGTGACTCGCAAACCCGGGCAAGCACATCCGTGGCACTCGGACATCGAGGTATGGGATGCGAACGAGACGGATGCGATCAGTGTTTGGATTGGGTTGGAGGCAACGTCCCGATCCTCTTCGCTGAGCTTTGTTGATGGATCGCATCGCGTGGGCGTTTCCGTTCAGGAGGCCGCGTCCGGATTGGCCCGTGACTCACGAACGAGTGATGCTATTCTGCAATTGGCTCGATCGCGTTGCGGCGGAGAGGCCGCCCTCAGCACTCCCGACGCCTGGGACGGTGCCATGTTGATGTTCGCCGGTGGGACTTGGCACGGCTCACTCAACACACGCTCCGATGGTACCCGCGTCGCGTTACTGTTGCAGTTTGCTCGAGCAAAATTTCGCATCCGCCAACCCGATTGGTCGCAGCTCGATTGGCCCTTCCGCTTCAACGACAACGTGCCGCCGCCCGTATTGTGCATCAGCGGCGATTCCGAAATCGCACTTCAAGCCGGTAATCGTGTGGTCTCACCTCCACCGGCCAGCCCTCCGTCGATGTGGGATCCCTCGATCAGCCTTTCGCACCTGCCGCCACAAGTCCACAGTTGGGATCCGCCGTTAGCAGTCGCCCCGGGAGGCGGCTGGCAACCGACGCTCAACTTCGAAGGCCACACACAAATTTTGCGAAAGATCAGTGCGCACGCCTCGACGCTCACCCCCGGCGAATTTCCGCACGACCTGCAACGCCACTCCGACGAAGAACTCTTGCTCGTGCTGGCCGGTGAAGCGGAGTTGCACTACGCGACTGATCCGGACGATCCGTCACCACAGGCCATTCGCGTCGCCGCTGGAAATTTCGCTTACTACCCGTCATACACCTGCCACACCATCTCCTGTCCGGCGGACGCTACTGAACCGGCACAATACATGATGTTGCGTTGGAATGCTCGTCCCGCATGGGGCCCAAAAACAACCGCAACGTTGATTCGTCAAAGACCATGGAGTCTTCACGATTTGTTTCCAGCGACGGGCCGTGGCTTTGCTTCACAGCTGATCGAAGAAGGCCCCACCACCTGCCTTCCGCACTTACACCTGCACGCCAGCACGGTCGAGTGCGGCAGCGGCTACCCCGCCCATGAAGATGAATACGACGTCGGCATTGTCCTTCTCGAAGGCACGATCGAAACCCTGGGGAAACATGTTCACGCTCCCGCGATCCTATTCCATCCGGCCGGAACCGCTCACGGATTGAAAGCCGTCAGCGAATCGCCCGCTCGCTACCTAGTGGCCGAGTTTCACCACCCACCGGATCCCGAACTGCCACCGCCACACGACTCCCGTCCATGTTTTCGCTCACCGCGACACGGCATCTGGAATCGTACGCGACCGAGCCGAGACCGACTGAGCGCAAGTTTGCGATCCTGGTGGCAACAACTTTGGCTAAACCGATGAGATGGGCTTTCGTTTCCACACTCGGCTTCCCACCCGAACGCACCGGTGGTGCCCAAATGTCGGTACTCGCGATTTGCCGAGCGTTGAAATCCGCGGGTGACACAGTAGCGATTGCCTGTATGCAAGAGATGCAAGAGGTCGTGGCCCAATCGTGCCGTCACACACTCATTCGGTATTTGAGACCGAACGCTCCACTGCATCATCAGCACGACGGCATCGACCAATGGCGTTTTCGACGGTTGGAGGATACGGGGTGGGATGCATGGGCGGTGGCCCTCCGTCGCTGGCTCGCGTGGTTTGCCCCTGACGTAGTGGTCGTTGATGCCGGCCTGACTCGCGATGTCGCCGCGATACTGGCTGCGGATTACCGAACGGTTGTCTCGCTCAGAGACGTGGAGTTCCAAGCACAAACTCAGCATTCAACGCCGCCGCCTTTTCCGACCAACGCGACCTACATCGCCAATTCCACATTCACCGCAACCCGCTTTCGCGAAGCCTTCAACCTTCCCGCAATGGTAATCCAACCTTGCGTCGCACGTCCTTGCTTCACCCGCGAGAAACCGATCACGCAGGAGGTACCTAGCCAGGGTGAAAAGATCCTATTCATCAATCCTGATCCGCGAAAAGGTTGGGCACTGACACTGGAACTGATACGCCGACTTCCGCAATTTGTGTTTCGCATCCAGGAATCGTGGCCTCTGTGCCCCGAAGCTCACACCGCCGTGCAAGCCGAACTCGAAACGCTCCCGAACGCTGAATTCCATACCACCGTCGCGGACATACGTGATGCGTTCCAGGATGCCCGGTGTCTCATCGTCCCGAGCGATTGGGAAGAAGCCTGGGGACGAGTAGTGACCGAAGCTCAAATCTTCGGCCTCCCCGTCATCGCCCGTGCCATCGGCGGCCTTCCCGAATCCGTGGGCAACGGCGGACTCCTCCTAGCGCCCGAAACTGATTTCGGCGGCTGGACCAATGCGATCTCTTCCGTCATGACGGACGATGCACTGCGAAACAAATTGATTCACCAGGGAAAAACCCATGTCGACACACACCTGGTCTCACCCGCAATCCAAGCCGCCCAACTACGCGAACTGGTGCGTTGCCCGGCATGAGAGCCTCCCTCGGGATCGAACGATTCGGCTTCTCGCATCCGCCTCTTCACCGGCCGCTTGCTTGACCTCCGGTTCACATCCTACACACGACACGAGAAGAAACGCACGGCCGCGCTGAGACACATTGCTTAGACAACCACGACTTCAACGATGACGGCACACCAACCGCTTCCAGCTTTGCTTACATTTTCAAACTGCAAACTGGCCACCCTGCAAACATAAGTTGATCGAAAAATAACCACGACTCCACCGAGCAAACTGCTTTCCGTGGCGTGTATCGAGTTCCGCGCCTTCAGAATCCAACGCCATGACGAACCCAAGCTCAGAATCCCCCTTCTCCGATCCCGATGCGGTCGCACGATATGCCGAAGGACCTCCGCGCATTGTGCCCGGTTACGCGGCGTTGCTCCGCATGACCACATTGCTGTTAGAAGAACGCGTACCGAGCAACGGACGGGTGCTGGTATTGGGCGCGGGTGGAGGACTCGAACTGAAAACGTTTGCGCAGGCCCAGCCGACATGGTCGTTCGACGGTGTGGATCCCGCGGCCGAGATGCTGAAACTGGCCGAGCAGACTCTCGCCACACACTCCCCACGCGTTCAATTACATCATGGCTATATCCATGATGCTCCCGCCGGTCCGTTCGATGCAGCGACTTGCGTTTTGACCATGCACTTCGTCGCCCCCGAAGAGCGACAAGGCACGATCGACGAAGTTCACCGCCGCTTGAAACCAGGTTCACCATTTGTGATGGCTCACCTGAGCACTCCCGAAGGCGAACGAGAACGGGAAACGTGGCTATCACGATATGCCGCCTTCACCGTCGCCTGCGGTACCGACCCTGAAAAAGCACAAGCAGCTCGCACAGCCATCGCATCACGATTGACGATCCTCTCACCCGAGCAAGATGAAGCCACCTTGCGGGACGCAGGCTTCTCCGACGTGAGTCTTTTCTACGCCGGCTTCGCATTTCGCGGTTGGGTAGCGTACGCATGACGCTTATCAAAATCACCAACCATCGCAAAACATAGCCGCTCATTTGCACCGCAAATAGACTCCAACAATCTAACCATTTGCGGAGCAAATGGTCGACTATGTCAAACCGCCACGCAAGAACGACGGGCCTCAGTAAACGAAAAGTGCCGTCAAATCGCATTCTCCATTGCGTGTTGACGGCAGTCTGAGATTAGATCGTCTGTAGGCTGCAACCTTGGCGAACGTCCAAGAACTCCTGCATGGACGCCGACCGGTGTAATCGCGGTGTTCCGCGAGATCACCAACTCTGACTAGTCGTCGCTAGAAGGCTCAATCAGAGGTTGTTCCTCTTTCAACTCTGGGTGTGCATCCAAGAATTGTTCGACATCCGTGGAGTCATAAGCGACTTCGGGTTGACTTTCCTGGCAGCCAGTCATGCTGAGGGACGCGACGAGAATAAGAGAGGCGAAAACGAAATATTTCATTCGATGAAAACTTTTTAGTTGAGTAAAAGCCGTGCCAGCCGAGCATTGCCGACTGACACGTTTAGTTAGAAAACACGCAAGTCACGAAACGACGCTTGAGAGAAGCCAACGTCCGACTCAAGTGGTCGAGAGACTAGAACTCTTCGGAGATCACTTCGCGACTTCCGCGAGTCCCGAGAGCACCCCAAACACCATATGGGCTTGCAGCGCCAGGAACGGAGAGAGCCGAATCACCATTCACGCTGCTGATTGCAACCATGGCTCGATTGAGATCACCCGAGTCGATCGAATCGCTGATGAAACGCACGGCACCATCGCCCATCAAGACATGGCAACCGCCTTGGTGGTTACTGCTTGGGGTAAGGATACCATCGCCTTGAACGAAACCAGACGAGTAACAGATCTCACGGTTAGGCGGCAGAATGGTGAACATACCGGTGAAGATCGCATAGCCTGACGCCCACCGCATTCCTCGTCTCCACTCCACATTACCGGCGTTGAGAATCGTTGTGCTGTCAGCCCAATAACGAGGACGTTCCGGATCGGTGTACGATTGACAGCCCAACACTCCACCAGCCTGCTTGACGCTAACGCCCTTCACTCCAACGGTTCGCTTGTCATTGTCGCCGTTGTCGGTAACGAACTCACCCATCGCGATCGTGTTAGACAAACCATCCAGCACGTCACGGAATTTATTGTCAATCTCAGGCTGGAACATACCGCGAGTCGCAGCCTGCACTTTTTGGATGGTCGTTGCGGTCGCGTAAAACGAACCGTTGTAAGGGTGGTACATATTGCCGATTGTCTGATCGATCGAATCGCCGAAACAGACGCCATAGTTGGAACGCCCTTGGGCGGGGAGACCAACGAACGGATCGCTCGGGCAACGCAATGTTGGGATTTCAGTGACCCAAGGGTCATACAGACCGCTCTGGCCATTTACCGATTCGATCAGCGTCCGGTTGGGCCATGGCCCCATCGGCTGATAGATGTTTCCGGCCCCCGTACCCTCGCTCACTTGATATGGGTTAGAAATTTGTTCCCACAACGCTTGCTGTTCGAAGAAGGGAGTGAGCCCCACCAAGGCCGAGAGCTCTCCGCCGTTGTTTCCGGGAGCGTATCGTCGGAGGTTATTCCCCCCGGATGAGCCCTTGTCGAAATGGCCGTTCGTACCGCCAAGCTGACGCGGCAACTGCTGGTAGGCAGAGTGGTAATTGTGAAGTGCTAGGCCGAGCTGTTTCACATTGTTACTACAGCTCATTCGACGAGCCGCCTCACGCGCGGCTTGGACAGCAGGCAAAAGCAATCCGACGAGCACACCGATGATGGCAATCACAACGAGGAGCTCTACAAGTGTAAAGCCACGACGGATTCGAATGTCGTTCGTCGGATTTTGACTACCTGTGGCACCGGTAGGTTCACAAGCCACAGAGGCATACATGCTAGGCATCGTTCAAATTTTCCAGATGGGGAGAATGGGAGTTCGAATATCGAAGCCTGGTTAAAGCTTCATCACATCCTCTCTATAGGCAAACAGCGGGCCAACTTAATAACGGCTAGCGATTGCCCATTGGATCAAAACTAGGGTTTACTGAAATTCAAGCTGCTTATTTAACCAGCACACAACGCTCATTTATCACGCAACACCATGTTGCACGATCCCTCCAAGGGGGACACACACCTTTTCATGCCACCATCTAATTTCAAAAGGGCTTCTTGCAATCACCTTCGGCGCAAAGCCCCCCCCCCCGAATTACAAGATCTAAACACCTAGTTTTAAATTTTCTCCAAAAACTTTCGCTGCTATCTCGACGGTCAACCTACACATAAAACATCGCCGGGGGCCAAGACAAACCACATGATGGGGGCGAAGCAGACGGGCGATGTGAACACGCTCCCCAAAAAGAGCAGAGCTGTCGCAATAGAAAGCACCAAGGGCCCTGCCCTGATACGCCACAACAACGCCTGTCCCCTTTATGAAGCAGCTTGCACGGTTCGACGCGTGATTATCTCGCATCGATTTCGCAAATACACACCGTGGCTTTCGCAGACGACGGAACGAATGCCAACGCAAGCCAGCCAGGCAACTGATCACGAGACCAAAGGAAGCCCAACAACTCTCGCATCATCGTGAATCAATTCGCCACCGATGCGATGGCACCCGCGTCGGGATGACTGCGATACATTATCGACCGCCGCGACCGTTAATCGGCGCGATGCAAACCGCATTGACGCATCCATCGACAACTAGAGTTTCTTAATTCGAATGTTGCGAAACCAAGCAGGATGCCCCCAATCCTGCAACCCGATCTTCCCAGACGCCGGGACAGATTTTCCCAACTCGTCATAATCCAGATTGATGACCTGTTCGCCATTCAACTCCACCTGCAACAAGTTCCCCTTGCACGCGATCACCATTCGGTTCCACTCGCCCGCTGGCTTCGCCATATTTTTGCTAGGAGGCGAGACCTTTTGCACGGCGCCACAATCGTCTGTCGTCAGAGGCCCCTGCTTCCCGTAAGAATCAGTCAGCTCAATCTCAATGAATCCACCAAGAGACTGCGAGCGCAAAAACACGCTGCTATCGCCGCCCTCGGCGAGTTTGAACTCAAAATCGAGCTTGAAGTCTCGGAATGTCCACTTCGTCCAAAGAAATAACCGGTAGCTGAAGATCCCTCTCTTTCCAGGCTTCGGCTTCAGCGCCAAGACACCGCCGTCTTCAACGACCCAAGTCCCTGTCGTCTCCCATCCCGTCAAATCTTTGCCATTGAACAGGGGCAGATAGCCATCGCTATCCTTCTCGGCCGCGTGAGAATCGATCGTGCATGTCGTGGCGGTCGCGATCACGATGGCCACAAAAAAAGCTGCGAGTCGAGAGGACATGACCTTCCTTCCAGGGTAGATTCGAGAATTGCTGTCGTACCGCCCCACCTTGAGCGTCGCATTGCGGGATGCTGTGAGCGTGCATGACTCAAACTCCTCCCCCGCTAGCGATTAGGTTGATTGCAAACACCTCCTGAGGCAAGCGTAATTGCAAGCTTTTCTTGGCAGCGGAGTAACGCCACATCGCATTTGCCCCGCGTTCCCTCTCTGTCATTTTCCCCGAACTGACTTCATCTCCTCAGCCATCGCTTTGAACTGATCGAGCCAGGATGCGGTGATGGCGTGGGCAATGGTTGCATCTTCCGTCTCACGCAACTGCCTCGCCGTCGATCCCCAATAAAAACTGATCCATCCGTCCGCAATACTTTTTGATGCTCGGACAAACTCAACCAACTCTCGCTCCGAACACTTCATCGGAAACATCTCTTCAACCACCAGCGGCTTGCCAATGTCGTAAGCCTTAAGCGCAATGATCGCTTTGGCGACTTGCTCCTTTTCGGGATAGAAATGTACAGACACGAAATCAAGCCGCTCGCTAACCTCCGGCGAATAAAACAATGGCTTACCACCACCGAACGCAAACACCCACGGGATCACCCCGACAGTAATCAGGTGTCGATCGTCATGATTGCGAATGGCATCAACCATTTGATCGACCCAAGCTTTCGCAACATCTGATCGTGACCGCCCAGCCAAATCCAACGTCAATCGCTGCACGAAAAACTTACCGCCCAGTTCACCGCCCAGCCAATCGGTCTCGGGTTGCCTGCCCGCGAGAATCGGTTCGTTCATCAAGTCATAGCAGAACACCGCAGGACTATCGCGGCATACGCTCGCAACCGCTTCCCAAAAGAACGCTTGCGTCTTCCACCGCTCTTCTTCGCTTTGCTGATCATACCAACCAGGCACGTTGGATTTGTGGTAACACGCCAATCCGGTGATATCGAGATACAAGCCTTCACGCTCAGCGAGTTTGAGCAATTCAGCAAGTTGATCCAAGGCCGCCTGGTTGACACGACCGGGAGCCTCGACAAATTTCCCAACTTGTAAGTGAATGCGAACGCAGTTGGCACCGAGCTGCTTGATTTCGGAGAAATCTTCAACCACTTCATCCCATCGCTCGATCCAATACTCATCGAGCAACTCCCCCGCGGTGTTGTGATCGTAGTTCACCCCCCAAACAACAAACCGTTCACCGGAACCTTCGAGCACAAAATGCTCACCGTCGTCAGAGACACGAATCGCCGGCATCGCTTGGACGGAAACAGAGGCCATGCCATAAAAGGCAAACACAACAAACCAGAAACGCATTACATACTCGCTGGATCATGCTTCAAAAAGATGTAGTGATGTCGCCAGACGTTGGGAGGGAACTCAATTCGGACGACATTCAGCGACAGTGATCGGGCACGTCATCATCTGGAATGCCGCGGACGAACCCATACTGACGGTCTACTCAGTGTAACGCAGTAATCATGCGGAGCAGAGTTTTTAGAACCGTCGCGGATAATGGGATGTTTCCTACATTCCCACCTCAAAGGACTCCAGCGACTTTGCTTCCGATTCCCCACTGTCGCGAGTGCATTTGACAAGGAAAATTTCTCGACCGTTCGTACCACAGGGAAAGACAACAGCGATCTCTGCAGGGTCGCTTCTCGCCGTCCGGGACGGGGCTGCGAACTAGCTCAAAAAACAACAGCCGCAAAAATGCCCTCCCCCTCAAAAGCAAGCAACCAAATTGGAACAACGTTTGCGTGGCTCGCAAGTCGAATTCTCAGCAGAGAATTACAGAGCGTTGGCTAACCCGCTCGCTGAACAGTCCTTTCGTCGATTGCCCAAACTTTCGAGCTACCGCTATACCTGTTTTGCCTGGCGACACGTTGGTTGCCTGGATGAACGCACGCAGCATTGTCGCCATGGTGACTCCGACAACGCGGACATGGTGATGGTGATCGCGCATGCGTTGGGCGAACACAGCGGTTGGCACACCGATTTCGCGGACCAACTTTCCACGGAGGGCATGGCATCGCTTATGCGTGGCGATTTCTTACCGGTGAGCATCACTAAACGAATCGCCCTGGTCTTGAACAACGCGTGCGTTTTGGCATCGCCAATATCGCAGCCGAGCGATTACCGGTGAAGACTTCCGCTGGACTCGCGTGATGAATGACTATTTGAGTTCCTAAAGATTGAAGTGAGCCTAGCGTCGCTCGCCAATGATTATTCACCGACACAAAACAGGTGTTGTCCGGTGCGAATTAGCAGGCAATCGCCAGCCACAGCTACGCCGTAAACCATCGGATCGCCGTACAAAAACATTTGGTGCAGTTGGCTCTCTGGCATGCCAGCAAACACTTTTTCAGGCCCCGTCTTGGGAGCCATTTGATCGGCCGGCACCGCGTTGGCCCTTCGCTGTTTCTCGGCTGCTTCGCGTGCATCCATCATCGCACTGGCATCATAAAGCTGGTTGCGAGCGATTGGGTCATACTCATCACCCGGTTGCAAGATGATCGTGAATCCATTCTTCGTTACAAAGTAAACGAACTGCTCCCCGTCGGTCCGCGTAACGGCAATCGCAGACGCCCAGCACGGATTACCGATCCGTTTGGCAAATCGCTGTTCACCGGTTGCCTGATCGATGCAGTACAACACGCCGACTTTGTTGACATAGTAAACATAGCCCGCGAAAGCGAGCGGCGTTGAGTAATACGAGTTCGCACGCTCGGCACCCCAGCGAACTTCGTAGCCGGGTTTACCGTCGGTGCTTGTTAGCCTGATACAACAATTCGATCCGGCGGTCGCGTCTTCATCCGTCGCACCGCCGTACATCGTCGTTGAACCAACGAAGACCTCGTCGCCCACGATGCTCGCCGATGGGATATGGTTGCCTTGCAAACCATCGAGTTGCCATAGCGATTCGCCGGTTTCCGCATCGTAGGCATCAACCGTATCGGAAGAACTAGTGATAATGATATCGCGTCCACCCAATCTGGCAGAGACAGGCGAAGACCAAGACGGAACTCGGTCGCCGCGATCAGCCTTCCACGCAATCTCGCCGTCATGTTTGTTGATCGCGAGCAAGTACGAAGGCCCGTGATGATCAACCAGAACAAAGAGGTGGTCGTCGGTTTGAGCGAGCGAACTGGCGACGCCCCGTTCGTTATCAACTTCGCCGTAGGTTTTGATGACCGGAGTGGTCCACCGCACCAAACCGTCATGCGACATCGCCGTCACATCACCGCTGGCGAAGAACGAGTACACACCGTCTGCATCGACACAACACGTCGGAGCGGCACGACTGTTGCGAAAATAGTTCTCAACCTTCGTGGTCGCGTCGATGTGCGACGTCCAAAGCTTATTGCCGCTCTGCAAGTCAAATGCGTGCACTTGGCAATCGTGCTGGAACGGACCTTCGCTGCTGGTCACGTAGACGTGATTATCCCACACTACGGGCGATGATTGCCCGTATCCTGGGATACCGGCTTGCCAGGCAATTCCTTCCTCCGGCGACCACCATGTCGGTAGATCCGCCCTGGTAATCCCGCTACCATCGCCACGAAAGCCGGTCCAGTCTTGGGCGATCGATGTTGCCGCATTACTGATCGTGAAAAGAACAACAAGAAGTTGACGCAAAGCCAAGACAACGCGGGGACGCAGAGAAAAGACAACTCTGCATCGTCGTTCATCTTCGCCTCCCCACGCCCCGCGCGGCGCCGCCTCACCGCTCCTCTGCTTAACCATCAGCCTTGGCACTCTTGAGTAACAGCAACAGCATCTTGGTGGGCTGTTTCGCCGTAATGCTGTGCGACAAATTCGCAGCCATGTGAATGAACGTGTTCGCCGCAGCTTCAACAGTCTTCTCACCCAACGTCACCGTTGCATCACCGTCGAGAAACTGTAGGACGGCCGGGACCGCCGCCGTGTGCTCAGACAGTTCTTGACCCGCATCAAATCCAAACAAGACAACTTTCAGGGAATTGTCTTGATAGAGTGTCTTGCTAATCGTGCCACCCTCTTGGATTATGACTTCGGCTGCGAGATCAACGTAGCTCGTGGACTGTTCGTTCATGAGACCACCTTCAAGATGTCAGCAAATTCTTCGTTGTCGTAGCATCGCATCGTTTGCGTGCGAACGTTGCCGTCCTTGGCGAGCTTAACCAGCAACGCGGAACCGGTTGCTTCGTCCGGCGTTTCAAACACAACGCAACCATCGTACTGGCCAACGGTCCAAACCTGCGAAACAAGCTTGCCGCCAGCGTCACTGACGGACTTGCCAAAATCGGTCGCACGTTGCAGCGACTTATCGACGTTGCGAGCACCTTGGTCGGTGAACTGAATGAGAGTGAGATAGCGAAACATTTTTTTTCCTTCGGGAATAGAGAATGACATCAACTTCGAGAGCAACTCAAAAGAGAATGTGCTCGTTCACGGTAGCTGCATCTGCCAGAATTCAGTCACACGCCAACGACCAGATCGCGCACACTGTGTGTGCCATCACGATGCGTGTTCGAACTGGATTGCTTTCGGAAACAGCACGTTGTTTTCCTTATGAATGTGCTGATGCATGTCGGCTTCGAACTTGGCCAACGAATCGAGCATGGCCCGATAGGTGTTGCACGCCCATTCGGGAGGCGTGTAACCGTCGGTGGACTCATTCAGGATCGCCAGTGCATTGCTCGCATGATCGTGTTCATGTTCCATTTGGCGAATCGGATTGGCGATGCTGCTGCAGTGGTTTTGTTGTCGCTCGCTGGACGCTTCTAACTGACGCACGATCGGAAAAAGGATTTTCTCCTCTTTCATCATGTGCGGTTCGAGCTCCGCTTTGAGCGACACAAATGCCTCCCGCATCCGGAATAGCCGTTTGTCCTTATCTCCATGGACCCGCGATACCTTTTCGGTCATGAAATCGAGGCGTGGCAACTCTTCACGCAGATATGCGTGGTGGGTCGCTTCGATGTGGTCGGCGAGCTCGGTCAGTTTCATCTTATCGACGTCAACCAACGTACTGGCATCGGCTTGGGCGTCGTTTTGCGAGATCGCCTCCAACACCACATCGAGGTTGATGCCACGTTTTTCACATGCGCGGGCAAGTGAAATTTTGCCGCCACAGCAGTAATCAATCTTGAGTGATTCAAAGACACGTGCGCGGGCGGGCTTCTGACGAACGAAGTCACCGACGGTTTGATCGGGATCAAATGTAAGCATGTCAAAATTCATTTATAGGAAGCGTGTAAAAACGTAAACACTCAGAGGAAGCCTGTCGGCAAACAGTATCCATTCGCGGGTCGATTCAGTTGTTACGAATCCCGAGTCATCGCAATTGCCTGGAAGCAAAGCACCATCGATGACTTGGTCACCGCCGACCGTTCCCACTTCAGCCGATTGGGCAAACTCGCCCACCGTCGTCATCACGGCCGGGGTGTCGAAAGGAGCGGGCCAAACATCGATCGCTCCCGGAATCGCCTTCCGTTGATCACCGGTGCGTTGGCACGCTGGATAGAAAAACACCATCGGCTTTGAATTCGTCTCGAGCCCCCATTCATGGAACCGACGCGTGAGGGTCACGGCGTCTCCCACCACCCGGCCCCTAATGCCCTCGACAATCCGGATCGTTTTTTCACTCAACATGCGCGGACAACTCCGTAAAAAATCATGACAGGGACATTTCAACCGCCACGGAAAGCGCCGTCCCTTTATCTACACCAAAAGGTACACATTTAATTACGCACGTCAAGATGGATGTTCCTCCAAACGCCGGATTCGTCAGCCAGACCGCGTCAAAGCTACGTTCCAGATGGCCCCATACGCTGTTGCGTGCAGCCATGTGACCGGCCCCGAAACCATGCCTGCGAAACGGCGATGCCGAACGCACAGCATCTCGCGCCGTTCCGCTAAGCTTTTTAGAAGACGCACACGGAGGCTCTGATTCAAACAGCCATCCAATTAAGGCGTTAAGAAATAATCCCTTTACAAATAATCTTTGGCGAGAAGCCGGATTCTTGAGAAGACACGGGTGCCTTGATGAATCGATTAAACGACGCTGCTGTGATATCCCGCCGCAGATGCGGACTCAACAGGAAACCTGGCTTCGGATGGTTGTCATCACGATGGCAAATATGTTTGCTTCTGCTGAGCATTCAAACTGCTTCCCTTTCCTTGCACGCGGACGCCGATGACGCCCTGACACTCTGGTACACCCAACCCGCCTCGGAATGGATGGAAGCACTGCCGATCGGGAACGGACGACTCGGAGCGATGGTCTACGGCGGGGTCCAACAAGAACGCTTGCAACTCAACGAAGACACGCTGTGGAGCGGTGGCCCACACTCGTACGACAATCCGGAAGCATACTCGCACCTCGCCACCGTGCGAAAACTTCTCAACCAAGGCGAGTATGCCAAAGCCGAAGACGTGGCACAGAACATGTTGGGCATTCCCAAGTACCAACACGCTTACATGCCGCTCGGTGATCTGTTTCTTGACTTCCCGTACGCGCAATCGCCGAACGACTACCGCTGCGAACTCGACATGCAAAATGCGGTGAGCACGGTTACCTACCGTATCGGCGACGCACGTTTTACGCGGACGGTCTTCGCATCAAATCCCGATCAAGCGATTGTCATGCATCTTGCATGCGATAAACCGGGACGAATCGACTTTGATTTGTCGATGACGAGCCCACATCAGCATCAGTCTCGGCTCAGTGGCGTCAACGGACTGCTCATGACTGGCGAAGTGTTTCGAAATCCAGACAAACGCGGCAGTGGATCACGATCATTGATCGGCCCCTGGGAAAACGCAGGCTTGAAGTTCGCCGCGAAGGCGAGAGTCACGTCCGATGGAGGAACTGCTGCGACACAGGACGACCGCATCTCGGTTCGCGATGCCGACGCCGTGACAATCGTCTATGCAGCGGCGACGAGCTACGTCAATTACCGAGACATAGGTGCCGACGCGGTGCAACGAGCCGAAGATACCATCGCGAGCATTGGCGACACTCCCTACGAGCAGCTTTACCAGCAACACGTCGATGACTACTCCAAACTATTCGGCCGCGTCGCGATCAATCTCGGCGGCAACGAAGCCGACGAAAACCTGCCGACCGCGGAACGAATCCAACGAGCAAAGGATGGTCAGAACGATCCCCGTTTGGCGGAGCAAGCATTTCAGTTTGCTCGCTATTTGATGATTTCGGGATCGCGTCCAGGGACTCAACCGCTCAACCTGCAAGGCATCTGGAACAACGAAATCAATCCGCCTTGGGGAAGCAAGTACACGATCAACATTAACATCCAGATGATTTATTGGATCGCCGAGGTCTGCAATCTCAGCGATTGTCATGAACCGCTACTGCGGATGATCGACGAGCTGCAAGAACCGGGCCGGCGTACAGCCAAAATCCATTACGAGGCCGACGGGTGGGTCACTCATCACAACACGGACCTTTGGCGAGGAACCGCCCCGGTTGACGGTGCACAATGGGGCATCTGGCCAACTGGCGGCGCGTGGCTGTGCCAACATCTTTGGGAACACTACCGTTACACGGGCGACATCGAGTTTCTAAAACGCTCGTATCCGATCATCAAAGGGGCGACCGAGTTCTTCTTAGACACCCTCGTTGAAAACGAAGACGGCTATCTAATCACGTCGCCATCGATCTCGCCCGAGCACAGTCACGGTGGCGGAACGAAAGATGGACTCAGCGTCGGACGCAGTGGCACGTCACTTTGTGCGGGACCGACCATGGACCTTCAAGTCCTGAGTGATCTGTTCGCGAATTGCATCGATGCGTCGGAAATATTGAAGACCGACGACGCGTTCCGCACGCGAGTGTCCGGCATGCGTTCGCGCCTGCAGCCGATGCAAATCGGACGCACCGGACAACTGCAAGAATGGCTCGAAGACTGGGACAATCCTAACGACCAACACAGCCACGTTTCGCACATGTATGGACTGTTTCCGAGCAGTCAGATCAATTCGCGAGACACGCCAGATTTATTTCGCGCGGCCCATACTTCACTGATCCAACGCGGCGATAGCGGCGGATGGCCGGGTGGATGGCGTGTATGCCTGTGGGCTCGCTTGGGTGACGGTGATCATGCCCACGACGTTCTCCGCGGTCACGTTCTACCACGCTTCACCACCAACCTGCTCAACCAGGGAAGCGTCTATCAGATCGACGCCAATTTTGGGGCCGCAGCCGGTATCGCTGAAATGCTGTTGCAAAGCCACCTGAGCACGGACGATGGAAGTCAACTGCTGCATCTCCTGCCCGCCCTTCCTCCGGCTTGGCCCAACGGATCAATTCAGGGTCTACGCGCACGCGGCGGATTTGAAGTCGACATCGCCTGGGCAGACGGAAAACTGACAAACGCTTCTATCCGTTCGCTCAACGGGACACCGCTGGCAGTACGTTACGGCGACACCACCCAAACATCGCACCCCGCCAAAGGCAATCGCTTCTTATGGAACAACAATTAGCATCGAAGCATCAGTTAAGAGCGTGCCGACAACCGCTGAAAAAAAGGATCACCCATCGATAAGAACTTGATGCTCGTACCTCTGCAACTTTTCGTCGGCGGCGACCGACGAGGAGACATCACCAAACCGATTCGCTTGCGGAAGACTCCTTTTCCATTCTCAATCGTCCGAACGGAAAAAACCAATTGCGACGTCATCCGTGGCCACGTCCGCGACCACCTCATCAAAAGCACGCAAGTGAATGTGCGTCCGATTGGCGTTTCACTGGCAGCACGTTGGCCGTTTTAACTACAGGAGCGAGGCTCGCATGACACGGGCGAAATCCCAAACTCCTGTGGCGTAACGTTTGAGTTCGAGTTGCCTTCACGGCTTTCTCGATCCTTAAGCCCCGTTTCGCTTTCGCTTGCCGACTGTCTTGCCAGCGGCCCACATCGCATCGGCATCTAACAACTTATTGACGATCTGCTCGGGGGGAGTGTCCCTTTCGCATTTTGACCGAAAGCCCTTTCCCTAATCTTGACTGATGAGCTTTCATAACTCATGGATCTGGATCGGGGGAGAATCCCAGGCTGTGTCTCCGCCATTTTTCACACCAATCGCTTAATTACGTTTTAGATGTCAGAGCTGCCTGAACGGATTCTCTGGCCCTCGATCCGCAGGTGCCTGCACCTTGTCAATACCGACTGCACTGACCAACTAATCGTCTAGGCACAGTCCGATGTTGTTTGAATTGAATTGCATGCAAACCGGAGCTGCGCGATCTCGACATTTTTATGCGTGGAATTGGATTGATCTCAAACGTCAGGCGGAGGACCATACATCCGTAGCCTTTAACGGAACAAAGTGGGCCATCGTTCACTCAGCCAACACGCCGACAAGTTTTTGGGAAGCTCAAAAAATCGCATGCCCCAGCGAGAGTTCAGCCCCTCAAAGCTGACGCATCGGGTCTCCTGATCGTGTCACTTTCAAAGAACGTGGCGTTGTCCAACTACCTGCCCTTCCACCTGATGAGTTGTTTCATGAATCAACAACCCGATTTCAAAAGCACAACCGCAGTGAGTGCTCTCCGACAAGGGAGGCGCGACTTCGCATCTTTCGTCGCCCTGTTGTTGCCTGCAATCCTCACCTGCTTTGCTTGCACCGGCAAGGCATCCGCAAATGAGTCGGCCGAGATTCGGATCGACTGCGACCAATCAACCGTGAGCTTGAGTCCGCATCTGTATGGATTGTTTTTCGAGGACATCAACTATGCAGCCGATGGCGGGCTGTATGCGGAACTGATCCAGAATCGCTCCTTCGAATACTTTTCTCTGGAAGAAACTCACCGGGGCACTGGTTTCCATCCGTTGTACGCGTGGAACAGTGTTTCGCGATCGGGTGGTCGTGCCAAAATGTCCGTCATCAACACCAATCCGCTCAATGAGAACAACCGCCACTACCTGCAATTGCAAGTTGATCAAAGCGATATTGTCGGCGTTCGCAACAGCGGATTTGACGGCATCCATCTTGACGAAGGTGCACGCTACAACGTCTCGGTCTACGCTCGGCTGAACGATTGGACGGGCGACTCCAAGCTGACCATTCAATTCGAAACAGGCAACGAGTTCGATTGTGGTCGTGTCGTGCTAGATGGTGCCGATGGAACCTGGAAGAAATTCGAGGGAGTGATCATCGCAACCAAAACAACGGACAATGCTTCCTTGACCGTGACGACCGAAGGCAAAGGCACGTTGGACCTGGACATGGTTTCGCTATTTCCGCAGGACACGTTCAACGGACGTCGCAATGGACTGCGAAAAGACTTGGTGCAAGCGTTAGCAGACCTGAATCCCAAGTTCTTGCGATTTCCGGGCGGATGCATCGTGCATGGCAGCGGATTAGACAATATCTATCGCTGGAAGGACAGCGTTGGTGACGTTGCAGAGCGAAAACCGAATTGGAATCTGTGGGGGTACCACCAAACTTATGGCCTCGGCTATTTCGAGTACTTTCAACTTTGCGAAGACCTCAACATGGCAGCGCTGCCGGTTGTTCCCATCGGGGTCGGGTGTGGTTTTCGGTGTACCGAGTTTGTCCCGATCGACGAACTGGGACCGCACATTCAAGACGCGATCGATTTGATCGAATTTGCCAATGGCCCGGTAAGCAGCACATGGGGCAAGGTGCGTGCATCAATGGGCCACCCGGAACCGTTCAACCTAAAACACATCTGCTTGGGCAACGAGGAACACGACACTCCGGACATGCGGCAACGTTTCCCACTGTTCTCAAAGGCGATACGTGAAGCCTATCCGGACATCAAGATAATCGGCACTTCGGGGCTTGGCCCGGAAATTCCGATCTATGACCTGATGACGCGAGACAAGGTCTACAGTTCGGACGAGCATTACTACATGCCACCAAATTGGTTCATTGCGAACGAAGATCGGTTTGACGATTTCGATCGCAACAAGCCGCTAATTTTCGTAGGCGAGTATGCAGCCCACGATACCGATCGCAGGAACACGCTCTATTCCGCATTGTCGGAGGCGGTGTTTCTCAATGGCATCGAACGCAACGCAGATCTCGTAGACATGACCTGTTATGCACCGCTGTTCGGTCACAAGAATCATTCTCAGTGGAACCCGGACCTCATCTATTTCGACAAACGCAATGTCATTCGCACAACAAATTACTTCGTGCAAAAACTCTACGGACAAAACAAAGGTGACGTTTATCTGCGCAGTCACGTGGACGTAAAAGAATCGACTCATGCACCAACGGTTTCCGGTCACGTTGGTATCGGCTCCTGGAACACGACAATTGAAGTCGACAAGTTCACGGTGAATGGTCGTGAATCCGATATGGCGAATTGGAAGGTGACCGGCGGCGAGTATTCGACACAAGACGGGCACTACATCCAGTCAGACGGTCAGGCCACTCCGGCAATGAGCATCAACAATGAATCGTTGTCAGCGGAAAACGTGACGATTGAAGTTCGCGCTCGCAAAACAGGCGGGTCAGAAGGCTTCCTGATTCGATTTGGTGCGGACGAAAATGGCGACGGTGGGTATTGGTGGAATGTGGCGGGTTGGAACAACACACGTCACGGCTTAGAGAACTTTTCGGAAGGAAATGGGACGATGCCCAGCGTCGAGGGCTCGATCGTGAATGACCGGTGGTACGACATGAAGGTCGAACTGACCCCCGGAAAGATTCGCTGCTATCTCGATGGAGACTTGATTCACGAGTACGAAATCAAGCAAGCTGGCGTTAGCATTTCCTCCAGCTACGATCATCGGGCGGGAGAAGTGATTCTAAAAATTGTCAATCCGAATGCGGTTCCGGTCGACGCACGCATCAAGCTTGCCGGTGCCCGCAAGGTTGCTTCCGAAGCAAAACTCATCTCGCTATCGGGTGCCAAGGATGCCACGAACACGTTTGATCAGCCGACGAATGTTGTCCCCTTGGAAAGCACGATCCCCGCTGGTCCCGAAATGACGCACAAAGTCCCGGCGTTCGCTGTCGAGATCATCCGCGTACCGGCAACGCTTTAATTGAAATGGTATTGCGTTCACAGGTCCGACAGCGGCCGGCTAAAGTCGGTACTCCAACATGCGTCGTTTCGCCGCTGTCAGGCAGCATTGCCAAACCTCTCTAGTGGATGACGCGAGGAGTCACTCGCCTCTTTTTGAGGATGGTGATTCGTTGCCTCGTCCACCACCCAAAATCAAAAATTGATGGACTGCCCGAAACTCCTATGACAACTATTCACCTTCTCGTCATTGCTCGCTCATTGCTGCTTTCCAGTCTGTGTGCGTTGCCAGCCATGGCTCAAACAACGCCCAGTCATTGGCAATTTGCTCCGACACCGCCGATGGGTTGGAACAGTTGGGACACCTTTGGCACTTCGATTACCGAAGCGCAAGCGAAGGCGCAGGTCGATGCGATGGCGGAGTATTTGCTGCCATCGGGATACGATGTCTTCACCGTGGACATTCAGTGGTATCAACCAACTGCCAATAGCCACCACTACGATGTGAACGCGATTTACAACCTCAGCATGGATGAATATGGGCGTTTAACTCCCGCAGTGAATCGATTTCCGTCTGCAACCGGTGACTTGGGATTCAAGCTTCTGGCGGACTATGTGCATTCTAAAGGACTGCGATTTGGCATCCACATTATGCGAGGGATACCCAAGCAAGCGGTCAAGCAGAACACGCCGGTGCTGGGCACGGACCTGCGAGCCAAGGACATTGCTCTCACCAGCTCCACCTGCCCGTGGAACCCGGATATGTATGGCGTGGACGCCACTAAACCCGAAGGCCAAGCCTACTACGATTCGATCGTCAGCATGTATGCCTCTTGGGGTGTGGACTACATCAAGTGCGATGACATCTCGCGACCTTATGACAATGTTCAAAAAGCCGAGATCGAGGCGCTGCGCAAAGCCATCGACAAAACCGACCGTCCGATCGTACTGAGTCTTTCCCCTGGCGCGACTCCGCTGTCGTCTGGCGAGCATGTGATGAACCATGCCAATTTATGGCGAATCACTGATGACTTTTGGGATCGCTGGGGATTGCTGCGCGAAATGTTTGAACGCGTGCATGCGTGGCAACCGTATCGCCACCCCGGTGCATGGCCGGATGCGGATATGATTCCGATCGGAATAGTGGATTTCGGTCGCCCGACCAAATTCACGCCTGACGAGCAAGTCACGTTGATGAGTTTGTGGAGCATCGCCCGCTCGCCACTGATTTTTGGAGGCGATATGACCAAGCTTGATGACTTCACTCTCGGCCTTTTGACGAATCGTGAAGTGATCTCGGTGAATCAAGCTAGCACCAACAACCGGCAAGTATCTCGCAAAAACAACCTGATTGTCTGGGCAGCTGATGTGCTCAATAGCGGCGATCAATATGTGGCTTTGTTCAACGCCCAAAGCTCCGGTGACAACACTGACTTTGCGTTTGCGGACTACGCAAGCCCGGTCATTGCTGGCGAAGGCAACTCACAGGAGATCAGTGTTTCCGTCAAGGGCGGAAAGAGGTTGGTGCTGTTCGTCAAAAATGGAGGCAACGGCTTTGAGCATGACCATGCCGTTTGGGTCAATCCGGTATTGCGTGGGCCGCAAGGCGAACGCAGTCTAACAAGCCTCAAATGGACGCATGCTGACTCCGGTTGGGGTTCGCCTCGCGTGAATCGAACGTGCGAAGATCAACCGCTGTTAGTGAACGGTGAATCGGTGACCGGCATCGGCACTCATGCGGATTCGACCATCATCTATGAGTTACCCGAAGGCTATGAAACTTTCACGACGAAGGGTGTAGTGTCCCGCAATGGCTCGGTGGTGTTCGGCGTATTGGTCGACCGTGGCGAACAAGAGATCACGGATCAAAGTGACGTGTCGGTAAATCTCGCAGACCTTGGGATCAGCGGCAACGTGACGGTCCACGACCTTTGGTCGGGCAAGAACTTGGGAATGTTTAAAGACCGTTTCAGTCGTGAATTGCCGTTACATGGTGCGGGGCTGTATCGCCTTACACCGCAAAGCAGTCAGGGCACCGCAAGATAGCAAGAGTGCAGAGTAGTTGAGTCACTTGTCGTCCCCGTACAAGAAGGACAGATCATGAACAAATATCAGTTGATCCGTTTAGTCTGTGTGTGTGCCTGCGTTCTAGCGAATGTCGCCGCGTCCGCGCAGCCCGCGAAGAATCCAATCATCTGGGCCGATGTACCAGACGTAGCGGTAATCCGCGTCGACGATTGCTACTATATGAGTAGCACGACGATGCACATGAGTCCTGGACTGCCGATCATGAAGTCCCAGGATCTCGTAAGCTGGCAACTCGTCGGATATGCCTACGACACGCTTGCGGAAAACGATGCCCTGACGTTGAAAAACGGTCAAGACGCATACGGAGCAGGTTCATGGGCGAGCAGTCTGAACTATCACAACGGAAAGTTCTATGCATCCACGTTCTCCGCGACGACTGGCAAAACGCACGTCTTCGTGACGGAAGACATCGAAAACGGCCCCTGGCGGGAACACTCTTTCTCGCCGGCATTACATGACCACTCGCTGTTCTTCGACGACGACGGACGCGTCTACATGGTTTACGGTGGTGGTGATCTAAAGCTTGTCGAGTTGACAGCGGATGCTTCGGCAATCAAGCCCGGCGGCGTGGACCAAATCATCATTCCCAACGCCAGTCATGTGGCTGGCCCGAATGTCGGATTGGCGGCCGAGGGTTCGCAACTGAGGAAGATCAATGGAAAGTACTATGTCATGAATATCACCTGGCCTCGCGATGGGATGCGTACGCAAATCATTCACCGGGCCGATCAGATCACGGGCCCTTACGAAGGCCGAGTGATCCTGCAAGACCGCGGGGTTGCTCAAGGTGGGTTGATCGATTCGCCGCAAGGTGACTGGTACGCGATGATGTTTCAGGACCACGGCGCGGTTGGTCGGACCCCGTATCTCGTGCCAATGAAATGGCGAGACGGTTGGCCCGTCCTGGGCGATGAAGGCAAACTCCCAGACCACCTGCCAATCCCCATCAACAGCGACAGTGTCTCAGCGATCGTGGCGTCCGATGAATTTGAAAGAAAGCCGGACGAACCCGAACTTCCTCTTCAGTGGCAGTGGAACCATAACCCGGACCATGAACATTGGTCGGTAACCGACCGTCCAGGTTGGCTGCGTTTAACCACGGGCCAGACCACGACGGACCTTCTGCATGCGCGTAACACACTCACGCAACGAACCTTCGGCCCCGTAAGTACTGCGACAACGACCATTGATGTAGCCAACATGCAAGACGGTGACGTCACCGGACTGGCCGTGCTGCAACGAAAGTACGGCTTTGTCGGCGTCAAAGCCGAAGGACAAAGCAAGAAATCAATCGTGATGGTCAGTACGGAGAGCGACTCGCCGGTGGAACACGAATGCATCCCTCTGACTCAAGAAACCGTGTTCTTTAAGGTGCACTGTGATTTCAGAGACGGCGAGGATAAAGCGTACTTTTTCTTCAGTCTCGATGCGAAACAGTGGACCAAAATCGGCGATCCAGTCCAAATGGTTTATACGCTGCCACACTTCATGGGCTACCGCTTCGCACTGTTCAACTTCGCCACCAAAAACACTGGTGGATCGGTCGACTTCAATCGCTTTCGGGTGAGCGGTCGACAATCAACGCAGCACCATTCGTCACTGAAAAAGGCGGTGGGAGGAAGATTCAAAATCGGCGTCGGCACCGATTTCGATGTCTTGCGCCGCTCAGATGACCTTGCTTTGATCAAGCGAAATTTCCAAATACTGACGCCCGAGAACAGCATGAAACCGAATGTCGTCCAAGCTTCAGAGGGCGAGTTCGACTTTGCCAATGCTGACGCGCTGATGGACATCGCCGAAGCCAATGAGCTTGAAGTCGCTGGGCACTGCTTGGTCTGGTCGCGACCGGGGACGACCCCGGCGTGGTTCTTTCGAGATGGGAATCAAGAGGCATCAAAGGATCTTGTACTGAGCCGGCTCAAGACGCACATTGCCAACGTGGTTGGACGCTACCGAGGCCGGATCGACATGTGGGATGTCGTCAACGAAGCACTCGCGGATTCGGACGACGAATACCTGCGAGACATCGAGTGGTCGCGTATTACGGGCGAGGAATTCATCGTGAAAGCCTTCCAATACGCGCGCGAGGCTGACCCTGACGCATTGCTGGTTTACAACGATTACAACTGCACCCAACCCGGCAAATTGAAGAAACTGGTTCGTCTCGTTAAGTCTGTCAAAGCCCAAGGCGGCCCCATCGACGCGATTGGCCTGCAAGCTCACTACGAGTACGGAAAGATCCCCTACGAGGGAATCGAGGCGGCACTCATCGCGATGCGCCAAATCGGCGTCAAGGTCATCTTTTCGGAGCTTGACATGGACGTGGTTACTCGAGCCCGATGGTATGCCGATGACGGAGTGCACCGAGCGGAATTGGCGGCATCGAATCCCTATCCCCACCATAGCCCGCCGGATGTACTAGAAAGGCAGGCTGAACAATACGCCAAGCTGTTCGACGTAATCGAACACTATTCGGATGTGGTCGTGCGGGTCACTTTTTGGAATCTCCACGATGGCCAGAGTTGGCTGAACGAATGGCCCTGGCAACGTACGAATCACCCGCTTCTGTTCGACCGCGATCTCAATCCCAAACCCGCCTACCACGCGGTCATCGAGACATTAATCCGGTCCGATTCCTCTCCATCACATCCGTCGCCGTGAAGGCAAAGTGAAGAGTGGATTTCTGGTGAAATCAACTTCGAAAAACGATTTCCGTGAAACGAAAACGAGAGACATGCATGATGGCGAAATGGATAATGGGATTGATGATCGCGAGTTTGGCTTCGCTGGCGCATGCGCAGGATACTCGCCAGCATTTTGCGGTTGCCCCGACACAACCCGCGGAACTGTTTCCGCTCTCCGCGGTTCGCTTGCTCAGTGAAAGCCAACTCAGTGCTGCGGTGAACGCGAATCGAGAGTATTTGCTCGCCCTTGAACCCGATCGATTGCTGGCTCCGTTTCTTCGCGAGGCAGGCCTCGAGCCGAAAGCGGAATCCTATGGCAATTGGGAGAGTAGCGGGCTTGATGGGCACACGGGCGGTCACTACTTATCCGCCCTGTCATTGATGGTGGCTGCCGGTGCCGACACCAGCGATGGGGAGCTAAACCGTCGTTTGGACTACATGCTCGATGAATTGGAACGTTGCCAGAACGCCGATGGCGGCGGCTATATCGGTGGGGTGCCGGGAAGTCGAGAATTGTGGACGAAGGTGGCAGCGGGTGATACAGGTGCGGTCTGGAACAAATGGGTCCCCTGGTACAACGTTCACAAATCGTTTGCTGGTCTACGTGACGCTTATCTTGTTGCGAACAAGGAAAAAGGACGCAAGTTGCTGGTGCGTCTCGGTGACTGGTGTGTCCGCGTCACCGCCGATCTGTCTGACGACCAGATGCAAAGCATGCTCAACAACGAGTACGGCGGAATGAATGAAGTGATGGCTGATATCTATTCCATCACCGGTGATAAAAAATACTTGAAGACTGCCGCACGATTCAACCATCGGGCGGTCTTCGATCCGCTGATAGCTCACCAAGACCGGCTGACCGGTCTGCATGCGAATACGCAAATCCCTAAAATCATCGGCATGGAACGCATCGCCGCGCTGATCGGCGATCCGCGGGAACATGACGGAGCCCGCTTCTTCTGGGACACGGTATCAAAGAACCGATGTGTGGCGTTCGGTGGCAACAGCGTACGAGAACATTTTCACCCGTCCGACAATTTCATCGAATTGCTGAAGGACCGGGAAGGTCCGGAGACCTGCAACACATACAACATGCTGCGTCTGACGGAGCAGCTATTCACGGCCGACCCGAAGGCTGTCTATGCCGACTTCTACGAGCGAGCGTTCTTCAACCACATCATCTCGGCGATCAATCTTGATAAGCCGGGCTACGTTTACTTCACGCCGATCCGTCCTCAACATTACCGCGTTTATTCGCAGCCCGAGAACTGTTTCTGGTGTTGTGTCGGCACTGGAATGGAAAACCCCGGTCGCTACGGGCAGTTCATCTACGCAAAAGCGAACGACGGCGTTTATGTGAATCTGTTCATTGCTTCCGAACTGCAAGTGAATGACCGTTTCGCAATTCGTCAACAGACAGCGTTTCCGTACGAATCGGTGACACGGCTAGAAATGAAGCTGAAACAACCTCAGGAGCTGACGCTCTATCTTCGACATCCCGAGTGGGTCAAGACGCGACAACTGACCGTCAAAGTCAACGGCCAACCTGTCGCCGTGGAATCGACGCCTTCGTCGTATGCCGCAGTGCGTCGCTTGTGGAAACAGGGAGATGTCGTGGAGGTCGAATTGCCGATGCACACCCGCGTCGAGCGTCTCCCGGACGGATCCGATTGGGTAGCGTTGTTGCATGGCCCGATTGTGTTGGCGAGCCCGACCGGAACAAAGGACTTGCCCGGTTCGTTTGCCGATGGAGCTCGGATGGGCCATGTGGCAAACGGGCCGATGGTTCCGCTCGATGAAGTACCAGTATTCTTCGCGACGGACCAAGAACTTCCCCGTCACGTTGTGCGGGATCCTTCGGGCAAACCGCTGCATTTTCGTGTTAAAGACGTCGTGTCTCCGGACTCGCCGGGCGGGATCTCGCTGAAGCCGTTTCTCAGTCTGCATGAGCAGCGATACCAGATGTATTTTGAACTCACGTCGCCCGAAAAAATGTCAGCATTGAAGGAGCAACGTGCAGAAGAAGATCGAACGCGTGCGACTCGCGAAGCCGCCACAATCGATCAAATCACAATTGGTGAACAGCAACCGGAAGTGGAGCATGATTTCAAAGGTGAGGACACCGAAACCGGAATGCACGAAGGCCGTAAATGGCGGCATGGATCCATAATACAGTACACGTTGAACACTCGCGGTGAAAAAGCAGCGGAACTGGAGGTAACCTACTGGGGCGGTGATAGCGGTCGGGCATTTGACATCTTTGCCGGTGGAACCAAGATTGCGTCGCAAGAATTAACCGGCGACCAACCTGGAAAGTTCATTTCGATAAGGTATCCAATTCCGGCAATGGCGTTTGCGGATGCAAAAGACCATACGCTGACCGTGAAGTTCATCGCTACCAAGTGGCTTGCAGGTGGCCTGTACGATGTCCGTCTGATGAAACCAACTCGATAACCGATCAGTCCCATAGCACCGGCCCCAAACGCCGCAGGATCTCCGAAGAAAAGATCAACCAGATTCGCAACCTCCTCACCAAAGACAACGTCAGCATGCGAGCGATCGCCCATCAGATCGGTGTGACCCACTGGACGGTTCGCCACGAGGCTAAGGAGCTGTTCGGAAATAACTTCGGGATTTCATGCTGGTAGCAATAGTTGAATTGACCGAGAGTTTCATCACGCTCTGTCGGTTCGTTTTGACGAAATTCGGCTGCTGTTTTGATGCCGGTTTGATAAGTTTTGCGAGCTAATTCGCAAATGACTCGGAGTCCGGTTCGCGTGCTGACTTTGGAGAACAGCAACTGCATCCAGGAAAGTGACTCGACCAAGCGACCGCTGATCGCCTGTGTCAGATGACAGAACAGGCGGTGATCAATCGGATTGTATTTGCTGCAGTACGGCGGGAGGTGAGCGACTCGGATTGGAATGCCCAGCAGCTGGGCCACTCGATGAAGTCGTTCTCGATACAGTGGAACTCGGTATCCGTTGCTGCCACCACAATCAGCCAGTGCTAAAATCCCCCCGCCCCCAGAGTAGCGTGACTGTCCCATTCGATACCAGTAACGACGAACTGCGTCCGCAGCCAACTCGCCCGTATCTGCTCCAGTAGGTACGTCGTTCAGGACTAGCTCAAGGCTTGGTCTTTCGTGGCATCTGGGGATCCTTGAGTTCCTTTCAGTTTAAGGACTCACGTGGCCCCCGAAACCCAGGCCACCTCACTGTCCCCAGCAAGCCTCGCAATTGAGTTGCTAGGTCTCCGGCGGTGGTTTGTCGATCGGGATAGTCCTTGGACAGCGTTTGCACGCAAATGCTGTCCAAATCCATCGGCAGATTCGGCACCAGTTGCCGCGGTGGCTGTGGATCGTCCTCACGGATCTGACGTTTCAGTTCGGCAGCGTCGTCGCAGTGAAAAGGCAATCGACCTGTCAGCATTCGATACAGGACGACGCCAAGCGAATAGATATCCGTTCTTCCGTCGAGCCGATGCCCTTCGCCGATAACTTGCTCGGGCGACATGTAGGCCAGCGTTCCGGCAAAGTCCCCTTTCAAATTTTCAGCCCCCGAGGTTTCGTCGACCGCCAGATCAAAGTCGACCAATACCGGTCGATCGGGCTCTACCAAGATGATATTGGCTGGCTTGATATCCCGGCGGATCACACGATGAGCATGGGCGTGTGACAGTGCCTCCGCGACGGCGATTACGATCCTGACCGATTGAATCCAATCGAACGACGGTGACTGCAACGCGGTCTCGAGATTGGGACCGGTTGTGTATTCAGATACCAAGTAATGAAGATCGCCGTCGCTGCCTACCTCAAGCATGGAAACAATTCCAGGATGATTAAGTTGAATCAACGAACGTCCCTCGGCAAGCACTCTTCGGTCGTTGGCGTGGTGGGCGATCTTGATCGCAACGGGATCGCTTGATTCGGTATTTCTTGCCAGATAGACGCGACCGAACGCACCGTGGCCGAGTTCTCGAATCACCTCATAGGGACCAATTCGCTTCATCGTGCATTCTGCGGGTTCAAAGACATCTTGAGTGTGCGCAACAGGTTGAGATGGCTTGGGAACTACCCCGCCAAAGACGTAACCAGCTGGCTTGGCAATTCTCCAGACGTAGCGAACAAGCACTACGCCATGACGATGCAGACGAGCTTCGACCGAGCTGTCATCGAAGGCGTCAAGATGCCGAGTGCGGCGACGGCGACCGTAGCAGAACCGAAATCAGCCTCCCATCACGTTATGGATGACGAAGAAAAGGCAGCTGAGCTGGAACCACAAAAAACACCACAAAATCCACCACCGACGGTGCAGGACAATGGCAGACATTCCGGGCCAAAGAAAAAAGCCGATTCAGAAAAACCCGTAAATAACTGGGTTTGTCTTGCATCGGCTTTGAATGTCTTACCTCTAGATGCCCCCACTAGGACTCGAACCTAGGACCCAATGATTAAGAGTCATTTGCTCTACCAACTGAGCTATAGGGGCGGTTGTGGTGGAAGCCACATTGGTGTTTTCGCGCAGTTGAGAAAGATACCCGTGGGCCGCTCTCTCGTCGCGAATCACCAATTTTGCAATCTCCCCATCGATTGGTCAATCGGTGGGGGATCACAAGAGTCGGCGGTCGGATCCGAACCTTTTAATCGGGGAGTTGTGATCTGCTCCCTGCAGGCTGAAACCACGACGCGTCCTCTTTTGAGCCGGGAATTGTAGCGTTTTCGAAAAACAGTGAAAGCCCCGATTCGCCTAATTTGGACACTGGATCCCACCTCGCCGCTCGTGATTTGCATGACGGTTGATTCTAAAAAACGCCGTATCTCGGCATTCAGGATCCATTCAGGTCAGCAACGAAAGAAGCGATGGCACTTTCGGATGAAAAACGCAAACGAACTTTGGAGTGGGAGCGCGAACCCGGAAAAACCGTGGGGAGACAGTTGCTGACCGGCGAAAAGCGTAAGAACCTCACCGTGATCGAGGATAGAACCATCGAAACGGGCAATCGGAGCACAACCATGCCGATCAATGAAACCCGTTGAAGTCGCCTCGAAAATTTAGCCCCCTACGACGGTCCCGATCGCTGCATGGGGTCCACCAAAAATGAGCCGATGAGAACAACAACGATCAACCGATCGCCCCTCTAACCAATTGGGCAAACAGCCAATTTTGTAACCGTACGCGACTCTCCGATTTCCGCCGGATATATGTCGTCAGCGATGTCGCCGTTTTCTCCCACTCGCTGAATGGATACTCTGCTATGAAACCGCACTCAGCCCACACGCGAAAACCGAAATCGTCTACGCGAGAGCCAACTCGGCTACAGCATTTCCAGCGATGATGTGCCCGTTCACCGTAGCTGGACTCAACCGAACTCAGCCTCCAACACTCAGCGACGTTTCTTGACAACGCTCGTAGGTTCAAACGCGGAGGCAAAGACCTTCAGAATTTGGTCAACCCAGAAATCCAAACCGAATACGTACGCAGAGCGACAACGTGCAACCGGAGAGATCGGCGCACACCATTCGTCAATGATGACCATCTCTAATTCAATTCTTGACGGAACGTATTGGGAGGAATTCCCGTCAGCCGTTTGAAGAAGACCGTCATGTATTCGGTATGTTCAAATCCGGTCAGGCTGGCTATTTCCGCAAGTGGCAATTCGGTGGTGCGGAGTAGCGTTTTGATTCGCCGCAATTGGGTAACGCGGATTTCCTGCTGGGGACTATGACCAACGACCTGCCGAAACCTCCGTTCCAATGTGCTTCGTGAGACGCCAAGCCGTTTGACTAAGTCTTGTACCGAAATTCCCAGACAAGCTAAATCTCGGATCAGAACAATCGCTTCGACAACCAGGTCATCATCAATCCCAAGCGCATCAGTCGACGCCCGCACGACAACTTCGATGGGTTCGATTAGCCGGAGTTGTTCCGAACAGGTTTGTCCTGACATGAGACGATCCAACAACTCCGCAGATTCAAACCCGATACGCTGTGGATTGGGCCGAACACTGGAAAGTGGTGGATCACTGAAACTGCACAACAGCTGATTATTGTCGACTCCGATCACAGCCACTTGCTCCGGGACATAGATCTCCGATGCCAGGCATGCATTCAAAATCTGCTGTCCACGCACATCGTTGCACGCCATCAGTCCAAGTGGTTTGGGAAGAGACTGTAACCAGTCGGTTAACTGCCTCTGGTCAACGTCCCAAATCGGCGCGGACTTGCCACGCCACACCGACCGGTAGACCGCTGCATCAAAACCAAGGTCCAACAAATGATTCCGAAATCCTTCGCAGCGTTGATCCGACCAAGTCTCGTGGTGGAATCCACAGAACGCAAAATTGCGAAATCCGCGTTCGTATAAATGTGCGGCTGCAAGGCGTCCAATGGCTCGCATATCAGATTGGATGCGTGGCAGTCCCAAATCATCGTAGAGGTCATTTAGATCGACCGTGGGAATCTGTTTCGCCAAAATCTGAGCCGCCAACTCCGGAGTCGTTGTCCGGCAGATAACCCCATCCCAATCTCGATCGAGCAGCCACTTCGGTGGCGCCGCACCGAGTTCTCGCTCATCAGTGAAGGTCGACCAGCGGGCTCGGGTGCTCTGGTATCGAGCAATGCCCTCCAAAATCTCGCGGCCGTAGGTTGTCGCGGTCTCCACCAACAGGGCCACTCGAAGCTTCCGTTTCACCATGGGAACCCCCTGTGGCATCTGACGCAAAAACTCTCCTGCCGGCACGCTACAGACAGCTGACGGAGCAAGGGCATTTCCGGATGCGGCCTTAAAGCTCCTGCAATAGCTTGCTCTTGGTGCCTGGGCAGGTCAATCTCCAACTTTCCCGTGTGACAAAAAAACTCATGCGAGACACAACGTTCTCATGGTCATGGAGTGACATCCAATCCAGAATCTCTAGCCTCAAGTTCGCACATCCCCCTGCAACTCCCGAAGAACGAAGATGCTACTCCCACACCGACCTTTGATTGGATATTTAGTCGCGGCGATTTTGATTACGACGTGCGCCGAAGGATTCTCACAAGATGTCGTGCTGCACGTGGATGCCCAGCAACGGTTGAAATCGGTGTCACCCTGGTTAACAGGGGCATGCATCGAAGATGTCAATCACGAGATCTACGGGGGGATCTACAGCCAAATGATTTTTGGCGAAAGCTTTCAAGAACCGGGCGACGTGAGTCCGCTACAGGGCTTCAGCGGTTACGGAGGTCAATGGCAGTTGACGACCGGAGGCGTGTTGGTCGGTTCACCAGGAGATGGCCCCAAGTTGATTTGCGATGGGCCATCCATTCATCGGGGCGAAGTCAGTGTCGAAGTCAGATTTGCCGACGACAGGGAAGGCAACGGTGGTCTGCTTGTCGCTACCAATCACGCGAAGGTAGGAGCAGACAATTTTGCCGGCTATGAAATCTCGCTCGACAGCAGGAATGACCGCTTAGTCGTCGGCCGACACGACCGAAACTTCGAACTGCTTGCGCACCAACCGGTCTCGGTTCCGACAAATCAATGGTGTCGCCTGCGTGTGCAACTCAAGGAAGATCACTTTGTAGTCTTTGTCAACGGCGAACGCATCGCAGAAGTCCACGATCCGAATCCGCTGCCCACCGGAAACGTTGGACTGCGGCAATGGCATAAGGCGACAGAGTACCGCGATCTCAAAATCATCAACGGCGAAAAAGAACAAACGGTCGAATTTACGAGAAGAGATACAAGCCTCGAAGTCAGCGGAATGTGGGATGCACTCAGTGCACCCACGGCGGTTGGGAATTTCGATCTCGTCTCCACGGATCCGTTTATTGGCAATCAAAGTCAGCGTGTCTCGTTTGTTCAAGGATCCGGTTACGTCGGCATCGCGAACCGCGGCCTCAATCGTCGCGGCATGCACTTTCGCAAGTCAAAACCGTATGAAGCCCGCCTATGGTTGCGCACTGCGAAGGCAACAGAAATCATGGTGTCGTTAGAGGATTCTGAGCGCAATGCTTGTTTAGCGGAAACGACATTGACGACGGGGCCAAGCCAAGAATGGCAAGTTCACGATTTTGAGATCACTCCAGACGGCGAGACCGAGCAAGGGCGTTTTGTCGTGCGACTCACCCAACCTGGACAAGTCGAGGTGGGATACGCATTTTTGCAACCGGGATCCTGGGGACGCTACCAGGAACTGCCCGTTCGCCGCGATGTGGTCGAAGGACTGATGGACCAGGGAATCACGGTCTTGCGTTACGGCGGCTCGATGGTCGACAACCCGCCCAATTATCGGTGGAAAAACATGATCGGGCCGCGTGATTTTCGGCAACCCTATGACGGCCATTGGTATGACTTCTCAACCAATGGCTGGGGGATTATCGATTTCCTCAACCTTTGCGACGCAACAGGATTTCAAGGAGTCCCCTGTTTTAGTATCGATGAATCACCACAGGACATGGTCGACTTCCTCGAATACGCCAATGGAAGTGAAAACTCTTCTTGGGGAGCTAAGAGAGTGGCAGACGGTCACGCATCAGCCTATGGAATCAGATATCTCCAACTCGGCAACGAAGAGTCTGTCGACCAAGCCTACTGGGAACGCTTCGAGCCGATTGCTAGAGCGTTGTGGAATCGAGACCCGAACCTGATTCTCATCGTCGGTGACTTTCAATATGACGAACCGATCCTTGATCTCTACTCAATCTCCGGTGCAGCGGGCGGAATCCACTCGCTCAAAACGCACCAGCAAATCCTTCAGCTTGCCAGAGAGCTCGGGACAGAAGTTTGGTTCGACGTTCACATGTGGACCGATGGTCCTGAACCTACCAATTCCATGAATGCGTTTTTCACTTTTGTCGATGCTCTGGAAAAATTAGCTGACGGCGCCGCACATCGGGTCGTCGTCTTCGAATTCAACGCAAACAATCACCGACACCGTCGCGCGTTGAGTAACGCCGAGATGATTGGTCGGATCATGCGAGATGGCCGAGTCCCGATGGCATTGTCCGCGAACTGCTTGCAGCCTGACGGACAAAACGACAACGGCTGGGATCAAGGTCTCCTTTTTCTCAATCAGTCCAAGGTTTGGTTACAGCCACCTGGCTATGTGACCCAAATGATCTCCGAGGCATACCAGCCATGGCTGTTAAAGTCCAACGCAACCGCGACCAACGGCAACGATCCCCCGGACACACTGGACATCGTTGCCACCGGCAATGAAAAGACCGATACGGTTGTCATTCAATTGGTCAACCGAAGCGCTCATTCGCAGACAGTTTCTCTGCATATCGACGGGATGAATCCACAAAACCAGGCTGCCGAAATTGTTTCACTAGCGGCTTCCCTGGATGCAGGCAACACGGCCCGCAACCCTGGCTCGGTTCGCCCCGAAACAACGCAAGTACCGCTTCAACATCCCGAGTGTTCGGCCAACGTTGAGCTAAAACCGTTCTCATTCACCACCATTAGCGTCAAATGAGAACGGCGTCTTTTACAGCCTGTTGATCTTCGGCAGTCGTTACCCCCAAGAGACTTCGTTTGCTCCACAAAAGCGAGGTTGTGAAACGCTGCTGACGCGGGTCGAAAAGCCCGCTTTGAAACCAACAGGCAGCTAGCATCGCATTGACTCATTGACCCGCAACCCTTTGCAGTAAAAGTAGAACCTATCGATGGACATACGACTTCACAACAAAGTTGCAATCGTAACAGGGGCAGCGGGCGGTATTGGGCTCGCAACGGTCTTGCAGTTCTTGGAATCAGGGATCGCTGGAGTGATCGCGGTGGATATCGCGGAGCACTGCCCACCGAAACTGCAATCTCATTGCGATGGCGAAACGGGACGCGTGACTTACATTCAGGGAGATGTCGCAAGAACCCAAACAGCAGAACGATTTACATCGGCGGCCATGCAACGGTTTGGAAAGATTGACTTATTGTTCAACAATGCAGGCACCAGTGCCGTCAAACCCATTCACGAACATTCTGAAGACGAATGGGATCGGATTATGGACACAAACGTCAAAGCACTTTTCCAAGCAGCTCGGCAAGTCATCCCCGTCATGATCCGACAGGGAAACGGATTGATCTTAAATTCCGGATCGATCTCGGGACTCGTGGGCATCCGGGGCCAGGGTGCGTACGCAGCTTCCAAAGGTGCGGTGCATCAGATCACTCGTCAAATGGCCATTGAATACGCGGGACAAGGCATTCGCGTCAACACGCTCGCACTCGGCACGGTCGCAACCCCGATCCTAGAAGAATCTGCTCGACAAACCAAAGACCCCGCGGGTTTCATTGATGAATTACGCAACCAGCATCCTATCGGTCGCATTGCAACGGCCGAGGAAGTGGGAAAGTTTGTGACTTTCCTCGCTAGCGATTCGGCCACATTCTTCACCGGGGCGACTTTGTCTTTAGACGGTGGTTTCACAGCCTGGTAAAGGAGTTCAAACATGGATTTACGATTGAGTGGGCACTCCGCATTAATCACTGGAGGTGCCAGCGGTATCGGCTTGGCTACAGCTCGGCTGTTCTGTGATGAGGGCTGTTCGGTTGAACTCTGGGATGTCTCACCCGGTGTAGAGGGGATCGCTCAAGAGTTGCGAACCTTGGGAGCGAGAGTCACGACACAGATCGTCGACATTGTCGATTGCGACCGAGTTGAGCAGGCGACCGACGCTTGCCTGGCCACACATGGAAGCATCAACCATGTGGTGCACTGCGCGGCAATTGGTTCTGGAAAGTTTGGGTTTCCGTTTACGGAACTCGCTCCGCGTGATTGGCAGCGGACAATTGAGGTGAACGTCCTCGGAATGGCAAACGTGGCCCATGCGTTGACGCCGCCGCTACTCAATCAACGCTTTGGCACCTTTGTATTCCTTGCGTCCATTGCCGGCCAGATTGGCTCGCAGACCGACCCGCCCTACAGCGCTAGCAAAGCCGCCAACATTAATTTTGCCCAATGCATGGCGAAAGACTTGGCACCCTACAACGTGCGCGTCAACTCAGTCTGCCCCGGCATGGTCAAGACACCACTGAACCGCTCTGTCTGGCAAGCATGGTTTGACCGCACGCCGCCGAAGCACCAACTCTCTTACGAAGATTGGGCGGAGCAAAAGATAAAGAGCGTGATCCCACTAGGACGCTGGCAGACGTGCGATGACGTCGCCTCCATGATCGTTTTTCTTTCTTCCGACCGGACCAAAGAGGTCACCGGTCAGACGATCAATGTTGATGGTGGTTGTGTGATGCATTGCTAAACAACCACTTGGAACTTTGCTGTTTATCAAATTTGCTGGCCCACGTTCTGCCAACCGAAATACGCAATCTAAGCTTACATAACTCTAGGACCACATCGCTTTCATCATGCTACAGCCAACTCTCAATTCATCCCGGGCAACCCGCAGTTCATTCTCGGCAGTTCTCCCCGACAAGTGGAATACACTCCAACGAAAAACCTGCTCGCCGGATCTGATTCGGTCACTGCCGATCCTACTGGCACTGTTTCTGATTGCATTGGTTGCTACGCCAGCAAGTGCCCAAACCGGCGCGTTGCCAGTACCGCTCAACCGGGTTTCGGTCGACGACGCATTCTGGTCACCTAAGAGGCAGGTTTGGCAAACGGTCACCATTGTTGACTGCCTCGACAAATTCGAACGTGATGGTGCGTTTCGCAACTTCAGAAAGATCATTGAGGGACGTGGAGGAACGCATGAAGGTGAACCCTGGTTTGATGGTTTGGTCTTAGAGGTGATTCGCGGTGCGAGTGATTTTCTCATAAGCCATCCGGACGCAGCACTCCAGCAGCGCATCGATGGATACGTCGACTTGATTTGCACTGCCGCCAAAGCTGACCCGCATTGCTTTCTCAGCACCTACACACAATTAGAAAGCCCCAACCAACGCTGGGGACGCAACGGTGGCGACCTGCGTTTGCAACATGACATTTATAACGCAGGTTGCATGTTCGAAACTGCGGTGCACTACTATCGCGCCACGGGAAAAAGGAACTTGCTGGAGGTCGCGGTCCGCCTCGCAGATCACATGGCCAATCTGTTTGGGCCAGCACCCAAAATGAATGTTGTTCCGGGGCACGCGTTGCCCGAAGAAGCGCTCATCAAGCTTTATGGACTTCTGAAACAAGAAGCTGATTTAGCGGAGCAAATCGCCGCAGGAATCGATGTCGAAAAACTACTGGCACTTGCGGAATTCATGGTTCAGGGCCGTGGTCACTTCCAGGGACGCGAATCACTCGGCGAGTACGCACAAGATGGCGTCCCCGTTTTCGAGCAGCAAAAGATTAGTGGTCACGCAGTGCGAGCAACCTTGCTGTGCGTGGGACTCGCTGCGATTGCCACGGAACGTCCAGCCGAACCGTATTATGAAGTCGCAGAGAGATTGTGGCGAAATATGACCGAGCGCCGCATGTATCTCACCGGGGGCGTCGGTGCGATCAAGCACGACGAGAAGTTCGGAGCCGATTTTGAGTTGCCTCACGACGGGTATCAAGAGATCTGTGCTGCCGTCGGCGCGGGTTTCTTTCACCTCAACATGCACCGAGCATCCGCCCAAGGTAGGTATATCGATGAATTCGAACGAACCTTGTACAACGCCGCACTTTCAGGGGTTTCTTTGCGAGGCAACCAGTATCTCTATGAGAGTCCGCTGACTTCGTCGAGTCACGCGGAACGGTGGGACTGGCATCCTTGCCCCTGCTGTCCGCCCATGTTTCTCAAACTGATGGGAGCTCTCCCTCAGCACATCTACTCTGAGTCTGACGATGCGATTTATGTCAATCTATTTATCGGTAGTCACGCAACCCTGCACACGGCAGAGGGAAAGATCGATGTGACTCAGTCCACGGACTATCCGTTCGGTGAGAACATTCAAATCAGGATCGATCCCGAACCGGAACTGGTAGCAGAAACGACGCTGAAACTGCGAATCCCTGGCTGGTGCTCCGGCGTGACACTTCGACTCAATGGCCAACCGCTGGCGTCACCGACGGTCAACCATGGATACGCGGTCGTCTCTAGGAAATGGAACGCAGGCGATGTGATCACACTCAACCTGCCAATGCCAGTCACTGCGTTGACCGCGAACCCTCGGGTTCAAGCCGCTGCGGGCCAGGTCGCCTTCCAGAAAGGCCCGATCGTCTTCTGCTTTGAAGACATTGACAATTCCAGTCAACTTGATGCCGCCTTTGTCACGAACTTCAACGACGTTCAGGTCGTGGACCGGCCAGACCTGTTCGATGGCGTGCAGACGATTGTCGTTCCCGCACATCGACGAAAGCCTCGCAATCCTGATGACAAACTTTACCAACCGCAGAAGTCGTCCAACACGATCGATCACGTCAACCTGACCGCCATCCCCTTTTTCGCTCACTCCAATCGAGCAGCAACCGCACGGAAGGTTTGGTTGCCGACCTCACTCTTGATGGCAACAGAACCGACGGTGCCGACGATCGCGAGCCGTGGCAACTGGACGGCTTCGTTCAACGGCGACGGCACCGTCCAAGCAATCTTTGATCAAGCAGAGACAAACGGATCCGACGACGAGACGATCCCTCGTTTCACCTGGTGGGACCATCGTGGCACCTTGGAATGGATTCAGTGTGACTTCGCCGAGCCCGCGGAGATTAGCGAAGTGAGTGTTTACTGGTGGGACGAGCGACGCATCCATCGGCATTGCCGCGTTCCGACCCAGTGGCGAGTCCTGCAGTCGTCGGGCGATGAGTGGATTCCGATCCCTGAACAATCTTCGGGCCCCACCGAGATTGACCAATTCAATACCATCCGATTTCCAACGACGACGATTGACCACCTCCGTATTGAAGTCGAATTGCAAACCGATTGGTCCGGTGGTGTCCTTGAAGCAACGATTCGCTAGCTGTGAATTTAAAAAAGTGGTGTCATTCTTGAATTGATGCCAAGTGCCCGAGCCTCGTTTATCGGTTCCTGATTCGGTTGATTCATGCTCGAAAACACAGTCGCCCGCGCAGACAAGAGTGACGTGCGAGCGGCTTTCGATGGCTGCAATTTGCTGTAGTCGAATTGGCGAGAGGGAGCAGCGACGCGGCACTGCTCCGCCAACACGCCGTCAACGGCCGCGATGTTTTCTCCTTGATTGCCGCAGGTGCGATCCACTGGGCTCCCCGCCTGCGGTTCAGTCACCGTGACGCCGTTTTTCGCTTGATGGATTTCGGCGTGGCCGAGAAATTTCAGACGCAGGTCGCGACGACGTCTGAAAACGGCATTTGGCGGCCGCCCGTCCGATACTCGGCAGCGCGCCGATCAGATTCCTGAATCGAAGTTTTCGATCCATGGGGGGCCGAGGTAGAAATCGCGGTCGCTGAGGGTCACCAGGGCTGGTCCGGAAGGCCAGTGCTTTCGGTGCTTTGGGACAGCTCGAGAGAGTTTGGGCACGGTAACGCTTTGCCGTTAAAACCCAAAACGGTATTTACCGTTTTGCGCTTCGAAGAAAACGCCGCGCTGCCAGAACTCGGCAAGTCACCCGGAGGTGTTTCGGCAATAAAGAAAACCCGCCTATTTGAAAGAGGCGACGGTGGGATTCGAACCCACGAATAAAGGATTTGCAATCCTTCGCCTTAGCCACTTGGCCACGTCGCCTTCCTGAACCGTTGACCCTCCTCCGGTTGGGAGAAGTCTCGTGTGAGAAAAACGTTTTCGAAGAGAACGTTTGGGTCAACGACAAACTTTGCAGAAATTGTTCCGTTTAGGAAGACCGGGTTGCCCCGTTTTTTTCCTTCATCGTCTCAATCTCGGTGATAACCGTCTATTCGACACTTTCATGCCAGAGCTTGAATTCCCTCGCACGAAAATTTCGAATCAGACCGACGAGATCGCTTGCTGGAGGGCAGCCTTCGGGCGAATCCCGACGAAACTTTCGGAGACTTCGCCGTTCTTGAACAACAACAGCGTTGGGATGCTGTTGATGCCGAACTTTTGCGCGACGCCTGGGTTCTCGTCGATGTTGACTTTGCCGATCGACACACCGGGGTTTTCGTCAGCCAATTCGTCGATCATCGGAGCGATCTGACGGCAAGGGCCGCACCAAGGGGCCCAAAAGTCGACGAGGACAGCCGAATCGCTGCTGAGGACTTCGGAGTCGAAATTTGCATCGGTGAATTCTTTTACGGCTTCTGACGCCATGATTGGATCCTGTAGATGTAGTTGAGAGTTGGAGAGAATTGTCCAGTGATGTCAAACGTGGTTCACAAAGATGTCGTTCCGAGTCCACGCATGTGATTCCGAGCCGAGGTCTCAGAAGACACAATTTACCGTCTCAATGTTCGCACACCAGAGGCGTCCGCCGACGGAAGCGTCTCGGCCAGCCAAGTTGGCAGGGTCGGAGGCCGATCGAGACGAGCCCGACGTGGCAGCAAACACTGGGCCAACTGATCCAGGATCACCGCAGTGGCCCCCCAGATCCGGAGCGATTGGTATTCAAACGCGGGGGCACTGAACCGAATTTGGGCGACTTCTAAGGCAGGATTCGACGCGGCGTGGACTGACCTTCGGTGCCACATGAGACGAACCCGCGATTGCTCGAGGACGGCCGCCAACGGCAAATGGATCACTTCGTCGACTTCGCCGGGATCTGGATTCCAAGGCTGGTCGGGCAGGCGCAGGACGCAAACCACTGGGGTTACCTCGTTGTCGCTGGCGTAGACAAACTGCAGTGGCAAATTGCCGCACACCCGGTGCACGTCGGCAGGAAGGCCGAGTTCTTCTTCGAATTCGCGAAGCGCCGCTTCGGCGGGAGTTTCGCCACGTTCGATGCGTCCACCAGGAAAACAGATCTGTCCCCCGTGATGCCGCAGGGTGTTGGGACGCCGGGTCAACGGAAAAATCCAGCCGTGTTGGGGATCGTAAAATATCCCCACCGCCACTGCGGCACGTCTGGATTTCAAACGCGAGGGACCTCGGTGTCGTCCGTAGGCGAGCTGCGGGGTCATGTTCCAATCAAGCGAGTCGGACGTCGTGGAGTCCTCGATCCGCTGCAAACGTTCGGCGAGAGTCTCGGCCATTTGTACCGCAAGACGCTCCACCGTTTGATCCGTTGAAGCACGTTTCAGCTGACTCAGCGGGCGGCCTGCTGACGCGTTTGCGGGACCATTTTCGGCTGTCACAGCCGAATCGCGTGCGGGCGTGTTCCCCGACTGTTTTGTCGGGTGCTCGGCGGTCTGGAATTCTTTGCCGACCTGCAATTCTCCGGCTACCTGAGACGCTTCGAGCCGGTTGCTCCTCGCCCCCGTGCGACGGTTCCCGGCAACGACACCGTGGGGGAGAGAAGCGTCGCGGGGGAGGGAAGCGTTGTTCGGCTGGGGCGTGTTGAGGTTCACCGGAGTGCTAAATCAAAGATTCGAGCAGGCGACGCAGTTTGCGAAGCTCGACACGATGGTCGTGATCATCCATCGGCACCATGTCGACGGTCAAAGCACGATTATATTTCTCGCGTTCCAACTGGGTGACGATTTTTCCATAATCGATTTCGCCTTGCCCGACGCTGACTTGGAATTTGTCTTTGCTGGTGTCACGCAATTGCACGTTGGTGACAAATTTGAGCAACTGATCGAAACCTTTGCCGACGGCCATCGCTTTGGCCACGGCGGGGTTTTCGGCCGAGGCGATCAACGCGACGCTGGGGTCGAGCGAGATGCCGAGCCCGTCGATATTGTTACACAGCACGAGCAGCGTATCGGGGTCTTCGCTGAGGCATCCGAGCATGCATCGCACACTCAAACGCACACCTTCGCCTTCGGCGATCGCGACGAGTTTTTTCAGGTGTTCGACTTCTTCGTTGAACGGGGTTCCCTTTTCCGCGGACGGCACCGAAATATTCACCACTTTGGTGGCCTTTGCGATTCGGCACATCATGTGGAATTGTTCGTAGTGCTCGTCGCCGGTGCTGGCGAGTTCGAGGCGGTATCCGCTGATATCCATCCGGTGTGTGTATCGGAGGAGTTGAATCGCGCGGTCCTCATCGACCAGTATTTCGCTGGGTTTTGCGGGTCCGATGGATTCCTGGACGGCGATTTCGACGGCGGTGAAGTCGAGATCCTGAAGCAGCTCGATCGCAGCCTGAAGTTCCAGATCGGGCCAACATAGAGTCGAGGCGGCAACAAACACGCGGTGCGTCCTTTCGAGTGAGCAAGCAGTTAAATCAGTGATGCCGGGCTTGACCTAAATTGCCTAGCCCAGAGGCTTTCACTCTACCGTGACTCTGCCTCGCAAGTCCAGCCGAGTCGGGGGAATCTCAAAAGCGACTCTCGGGCGAGTAATCTGATTGCGGCCGGGGCTCGACGGACGCCCTACTATTTTCACGTCAATCTATTCATTGCGATGATTCGAGCAAAACATGTTTTCGGAAACTGACGGCAGCCGGAAGGCGATCGGCGATGTCGATGTGCTCTACCACGATGGGCTGTACCACCTCTTTCATTTGGTCCTTCCCAATCACGACTTTATCGCCCACGCGGTGAGCACGGACGCGTTGAATTGGCGGCGAGTCCGAAATGCCCTCTTCATCGGCGACCCCGGCAGTTGGGACGATTTGATGCTGTGGACAATGCACGTGTCGCCGGATCCGCACCAATCGGGACGGTGGCGGATGTTCTACACGGGATTGTCGCGGCGCGACCAAGGCAACTACCAACGGATCGGCATGGCGGTCAGCGACGACCTGATGCATTGGCACAAATCGCCGGTCCACTGGGTCGACCGTCGCGGCCCAAACGATCCACAACGAGTCAAAGAGGCACTGGAGCTCAGCCGCTCCCAAGTGACGCCTGCCGAGGACGCTCCGTTCGACGAGAACAGTTGCTTCCCACTGCAACCCGATCCCGCGTATTACGAGGCCTCACTCGACGAAGGACGTCAGTGGATCAGTTTTCGAGACCCGTATTACTACCACGACGGTAAAGACGGATGGTTAATGGCATCGGCTCGGGTTAATCACGGCCCGATCGTTCGCCGCGGCTGCGTGGCGTTGATGAAGGAGGTCGAGCCGAATCACTTCGAAGCGATGCCGCCGCTTCACCACCCGCGTCTGTACGACGACATCGAAGTCCCCAATCTGATTTGCTTTGACGAAGATCACTACCTCATCGGCAGCATTCGTGAAGACGCCAAGATTCGGTATTGGCATTCGGATCACCTGCGTGATCGATGGCAGAGCTATCACGACAACGTGTTGCTGGCACAGGGCAACTACGCAGGCCGCGTTTGCCGCGACGACAAAGGATGGCTGTTGTGGAATTTCTATTCGATGAGTACGGCCGACCGCCTTTCCAACAATATCATGCCGCCGCCGAAACGCTTGTGCCGTTCCAAAGACGGGCTGCTGCGAGCGGTCACCTTTGAAGGGATTGAAGCCTACGCACGCGAGTCAATCGATGCCGACTGCGTTCACGGCCTGATCGAAGATCTTGATGACGCCGGAGACCATTGCCTGCTTGGTGACCGTCAACTGGAAGTCGCCTGCGAGAGTGGTTTCCAAGCGTTCGTGTTTGACGGCGAGATGGAACACTTTCGGTTTTCCGCGAATCTGTGTTTGCAGGGACTCGGCAAGTGCGGATTGGTGTTTCGAATCGATCCGGAAACGCGGGATGGGTACTACTTGTCACTCGATCTCTACAAAGGCGTGGCGCAGCTTCGCGGATGGGGCACCGACGACCAGAGCAGCGGTGAACACATGATGCAGTTCGACTCGTTGCAGTCGGGATTTTGGCATGGCAAGTCTCGCGGCCGAGCGGACGTGACTCTGATCGCATTCGGCAGTTACATCGAATTGTCTATTGACGGACGCGTTGTCCTTTCCCTCGCGGACCACCGGTTTTCACGCGGGCATCTCGGCATATATCTCGAAACTGCGGTCGTGCGGCTCTCTGATATTGAGATCATCCGACTCGCGTCGCCGAGCCAGACGGACGAACACCTGACCAGCGGTTAATGAAGAACGACAAAAAAGAAACAGCACGCCACCGATTGGCCACCCAATTCATGCGGAGGTGGACCGAGTGAAACCCCGGCGGCGGTGGATGATTGCGTGGGTCCCAACGGACTAGTAACTTGAGCGGCGGGGACTACGATACGCTCGTGGCTCCCGGCCGATCCGTAGCCGCGACGTGTTACGATAACCGTGACATCCCGCCGGTGCGCAACCTCTGCACCGCCCTCACCTTTCAAAATCCTACCTCAATCGTTTGCTGGAGTCGTCGATGATTCGTGAAGCTTCCCTTGCCACTTTGTTGATCCTTTGTGCCAGTGTCCCGAGTTGGGCGGATTCGCCCGCGGCGTCTACCGATTCGCAAATGAAGACCATCTTCAATGGCGAAAACCTCGAGGGATGGAGCGGTGACCCACGACTATGGTCAGTTCGCGACGGCGTCATTCACGGCGAAACCACGCCTGAAAATGCGGCCAAGGGGAACACGTTTCTGATCTGGCAGGACGGGAATACTGCTGATTTCGAATTGACGTTGTCGTTTCGCTGCAACGCGACCAACAACTCCGGCATCCAATATCGGTCCGAACACAACACGGCAGCCAACGCACCGAACAAATGGTCGCTCAAGGGTTACCAGCACGAAGTTCGCAACGAAGAAGGTTTCCCCAACATCTCTGGGTTCATCTATGGCGAACGCCTCAACCGCGGACGCATCTGCCTGGTCGGCGAAAAGGCAGTCCAGGAAGGTGACAAGAAAAAAGTCCTGGAGACATTGATCACGCCTGAAGAGTTTAAAGAGTTGTTTCGCCTGGACGATTGGAACGATGTCCGAATCGTTGCCAAGGGTCGTAACGTCCAGCACTATCTCAACGGTCGGTTGATTCTCGATTTCACCGATTCGCCTGAGCAAGCCCGTCTCGATGGGGTCCTCGGCTTGCAACTGCACGCAGGCAAACCGATGTGGGCGGAGTTTAAAGACATTCACTTCCGTTCGCTGTAATTCTTTGCCAATAGGGCGACTGACACTTCTCTACGAGATGACGGGTTCGTTGACGGCCGGTTATGATTTTGGCGTGCGAGTAGTCCCCATCATCCAAAGCCGGCCCGTTGAAACATCGCAGTACCCGAGAAGTTGTCGAAGACCTCCGTCGTGGCCAACGTTTAATCGAGGTCACTGATGAGGTCGACCCGCATTTGGAGATCGCGGAAATCCAGCGCCGGGTGTACGCAAACGGCGGGCCGGGACTGTTGTTTTCGAACGTTCGTGGCTGCCGTTTTCCGATGGCGTCGAACCTGTTCGCGTCGCTCGAGCAAGCCCGCTATCTGTTTCGCGATACGCTCGAATCGGTCCGCCGCCTGATCGAAATCAAGCTAGATCCGTCGGCGTTGCCGAAACATCCGGTGCGGTACGCGGGCGTGCCATTGACCGCGATGACCATGTTGCCGCGAAGGGTCCGCCGCGGTCCGGTGATGGCGAATGCGTGCCCCCTTTCCGACCTGCCGCAGTTAAAATGCTGGCCTGACGACGGCGGTGCGTTCGTGACACTGCCCCAGGTGCTCAGCGCCGATCCGTTGGCACCGGACAACCTGATGCGAGTGAACCTCGGCATGTACCGGGTGCAATTATCAGGCAACCAATACGATCCTCAATCACAAGTCGGCCTCCACTACCAAATCCATCGTGGCATTGGAGTGCATCACCGAACCGCAATGGACCGCGGTGAAGAACTGCGAGTCGCGATCACGGCGGGCGGCTCTCCTGCGATGAGCCTGGCGGCGGTGATGCCGCTCCCCGAAGGTCTGACTGAACTGACATTCGCCGGGGCGCTGGCGGGACGCCGGACTCGCATGATCCGTGGGGATCACGCGCCGGTCTATGCGGATGCGGACTTCGCGATCGTCGGTCGGATTGACCCAACCGCGACGATGCCCGAAGGTCCGTTCGGAGACCATCTCGGTTACTACTCGCTCGAACACCCGTTTCCGTTCATGCGGGTCGAAAAGGTTTGGCACCGTGACGACGCGGTGTGGCCGTTCACCGTGGTCGGTCGACCTCCTCAAGAGGACACGACATTCGGACAATTAATCCATGAGCTGACCGACCCGATTATCCCGAGCGTGATTCCGGGAGTCAAAGCCGTGCATGCGGTCGATGCAGCAGGGGTCCACCCATTGTTGTTGGCGATCGGCAGCGAACGATACATGCCGACCCTCGACGCGGCTGAACCTCAAGAGTTGCTCACACAAGCCAACGCGATCTTGGGCAACGGGCAATTGTCGCTCGCGAAGTACTTATGGATTACCGACGACCCTGAAAACAAACTCAAAATCCATGACGTCGAGCGATTCATCCGCCACATTCTGGAACGTGTCGATTGGCGTCGAGACCTTCACTTTCACACGCGGACCACGATCGACACGCTGGATTACTCCGGCACGGGGTTGAACCAAGGATCGAAAGTCGTGATCGCCGCGCGCGGTTCGGCGTGTCGCGAGCTTCCGCATGAAGTGCCGACGGATTTATCGCTCCCGCACGGTTTCGAAAATGCTCGGGTGGTGATGCCCGGTGTGCTCGCGATTGGGGCGCCGAAATACAGCGCAGACGCAGGAGCCCACGAAGCAAACGAACTCGCAAGTGCATTATCTTCACATGAAGCCGCTAAATCGTTTCCGCTAATCACGATTTGCGATGATGCGGACTTTGCATCCGCGAACGCAAACAATTGGTTGTGGCTGACGTTCACCCGCAGTAACCCCGCAACAGACATTTGCGGTGTGGATGAATTTGTCCTGGACAAACACTGGGGATGCCGGGGTCCGCTGCTGATTGACGCACGCGTGAAACCTCACCACGCGCCGCCATTGATTGAGGACCGCGAAACATTGGCGAAGGTCGACGCCCGGGCGGCACGCGGCGGACCACTGGCGGCATATCTCTAGCCTCAGAACAATCCAACAGCCCGTTCAACGATGAATGCGGCGGCTGCACCGCGTTCTCTCTCTGCGCCGCTTTGAGGACACCCGGTGCTGTTGCCTTTCCTGAGTGTCTGCCACAATGCAGAGCGTGTGGATGGTTGATCGACATGCCCGCCTCGCCAGCAAGAGAATCCGATGTGCCCCCATGCGATTCAACTTGCATTCGTCGTTTGGCGGAGGTGATATCGACTCAGTCCACACCCCGCGTGCCGAATACTACTCATCGCTGACACAGATGCGTCCATGGATGAAATCCTTTATTACGACCGATACGCCAAGGAAACTCGCACCGAGAAGGTGTACGGAGACAAGGCGTTGCGTTGGACGTACGGAACGATCGCGGGAAAGATTTCGCTAAACGCGTTGGTGAAGCGTGCCGCGTTTTCGCATTGGTACGGATGGCGAATGGATCGTCCGTCAACGCGTGAAAAGATCGCACCTTTTATCCAAGAGTACGAACTAGACTCGTCGGAATTTGTGCGTGATGTCGATGAGTTTGCAAACTTCAACGAGTTCTTTTATCGCGAACTCAAACCGGACGCTCGCCCGATCGATTCGAATCCAAATTCGGTGGTTTTTCCCGCCGATGGTCGCCACCTGTGTGTGCCCGACTTGTCTCAGTGTGATGGATTGTTCGTGAAGGGCGAAATGTTCGATCTGGACACTTTGCTCGACGATCACTCGCTAACAAATCGATACGCCGCGGGCAGCCTGCTGCTGTCACGATTGTGCCCAGTCGATTATCACCGTTTTCACTTTCCCGCCGCCGGAGTTCCGGGACCAACGAAACTGATCAACGGGCCGTTGTACTCAGTAAACCCGATCGCGCTTTGCCAGAACATTCAAATTCTCGCGACGAACAAACGATGCGTCACTGAGTTAAGAACGGAGAAGTTTGGGAATATTTTGCTGCTGGAAATCGGTGCGACGTGTGTGGGTAGCATTTGCCAAACCTATGCGGACGGACAGCCCGTCGAGAAGGGTGCGGAGAAGGGGTATTTCCGCTTTGGCGGTTCCTCCACGATCACGATTTTCGAACCCGGTCGCATCCGTTTTGATCGCGACCTGATCGAGAATTCCCAGAATCAGCGAGAACTCTACGGGCGGGTCGGCGACCGCATGGGCGTGCTCTGCGAGTAAGCGGCATTCCCGCTCGACCATCGCGATAGCAGGCGTACCAAAGTTATCGCACCGTGGAGCGGCAGCACGCCCCCCGGGCGGAAATCGGTTTTGTCAAAGTTTTCCGATTGGCGTGTCGATAACGCTTCCATGGCTGCGTTTTCATCTAACGTTAGCGTGGTTCCCCGCGCGCCGAATATCGCCTCCCATGAGATGGTACTGACTATCCCTGGCTTCCTTGCCGGCCGCGGCAGCATGGAGCGTGTGGGTGATTCGCTGCGCCAGGCGGGTTTCCGGTGGCGGCACTGGGACTACGCGAGCTTGCGTGGCTCGTTGATCGAGCATGCTCACCGGCTCAGTCGCGATCTTCACGAACTGGCGGAATGCACCAAAATTTCACGGATCCACTTCGTCACGCACAGCATGGGCAGCGTCATCGCTCGCGCGGCGATTCATGAGTCGCAGTTAGAAACACGCTTCTCACCGAAGTGCGGCCGCATCGTGATGATGGCGCCGCCGAACGCGGGATCGAAACTGACACGCATTCCGTTAGGGCCATTTGCACCGTGGTTCCCACAACTGCGTGAACTATCGGAATCTCCGGACAGCTACGTACGTCGACTCCCGCCGTTACAACTCATGCCGGTGGGCGTGATTGCGGCGGAGCAGGATTTTGTCGTTGCCCCCGAAGCCACGCACTTATCGGGCGAACAAGACCATGCCACGTTGCCGACCACGCACCAAGCATTGATTTCGGCTCCCGAAGCGATCGAAATGTCGATTCGCTTTCTACGGTCCGAACGGCTAACGGCGGCCCCGGCAACGATCCGTTTCCCACACGTCGCTCAGCGTCGCCCGGTCCATTCAGCAGCGGCATAGCGTTGCTGACGGATTCGTTTACTCGCGGTCAGTTCACTGTCGGTGAGATCGCCCGATTGCCAATCGATCCCCATTGCGGTGCCGACCTTTGCGGCGATGGACGCTTCGATTTCGTGCGGCTCGATCGCGACGGACGACAACTCGTTGATTCCGGGTAACGAAGGTGCGTGCCGAGACACGCGAAGCAGCAAACTGCCGTGCTGCAGAACACCGCCGCGAACCCGACGCTGGGCACTGCCGGCGATTTTATATCCGCCGCAAATCAGATCTTCGTCCGTTCGCCGTTGAAAACAAAGGAACGGTTCATCGCGTTTGGAACGCAGCCCTGTGTTTGAATCCGAAACGGCGTCACGCGACAGTTTCTCTGCCGCAGCAGTGGTATCTCGATAGGGCATCGCGGCGACGCCGACATCGGCCAACGATTCGATCACGCACTGATGCACGGTTTGATAAACACATTCGCGTGCACCGGGTCCGGTATCACTGAGCGGCAGCGACAACGAATACGTCAATTCAAAATGATGCAGAATTGCTCCGCCGCCGGTTGAGCGACGAACAATGTCCACACGGCCATCGTCAACGATACCACTCAACGTGCCATCTGCTTTGGATGCGACACAACCGGTCGGATCGGACCAAGGCGTGGCATCGTTGAGAGATTGAAAATACCCCAACGACAACGTGGGTCGGGACCATCCGTAAAACCGCAGCGTCGGAGCAACATCCTTCAGGGCGACCGCTTCGGCGATCGCCTCGTCGGTTGCCATATTCGCGGCAGCATCGTGCAACGCGAACGGCAACAGCCGGCCACGTGTCGGAGAAGCGGCTTGAGTCATCGCGTGGCCAACCCACATGCGTGATGCAACGAATCGCATTGAGAGAGGTCAGGCCGAACGATCACGACGGGGTCATGCCCGTCGTTAGCAAACAGAGTCAGCAACTTGATTTAGCCTGCTTCCGAACACTGTTTTTCGTACGCGGCGTAATCCATCAACGTGTCGGGCAAATCGCCATCCAGTTTGACTTTAACGATCCAACCAAAATCGTAAGGATCGTCGTTGAGGCCTTCGAGATTGTCGGGCAAGTCCGAATGAACCTCGACAACTTCACCTGACACGGGACTGTACAGAGGGCTGACCGCTTTGACGGATTCGACTTCGCCAAACTCGTCACCGACCTTGAGAGTCCGGCCGACTTCGGGAAGGTCCATGTAAACGAGATCGTTCAACGCTTCGATTGCGAATTTCGAAATGCCGATGGTTGCGATTCCGTCGTCTTGGGTGACATCGACCCATTCATGAGTTTCGGCGTATCGCAGTTTGGTGGTGTCGCGTGACATGGATTCTCTCTCGAGGGGAACAAGACAAATAATGAAAGCTCGACGCGCCGGATATTCTACTCCAGAAGAGCGGCAACGTTCAGGCGTCGAAACCGAGCGACCTAAGAAACAGCTCGTCGATAGAACGGCAATTTAGTCGGCTTCGCGACCGTTGTCCGCCCGCGGATGTCGACCTGGAATTCTGAATCACCGGCATGCTTGGCGTCGACCATTGCCATGGCGATCGGCACTCCCAGCGTCGGCGATGGCCCACCACTGGTGATCTCACCGATCTTTTCTCCGTTTTGATCGAGCACACCACAACCTTCACGAGCGGGACGTTTCCCTTCGGGAAGCAAACCGATGCGGACGCGAGCGGGACCTTGCTGCTTAATCTGCTGCAACGCTTCGCTGCCGATGAATTGACGGTTGGGCAAATTAACAGCGAAGTTCAAACCGGCCGAAATCGGATCGACCGTTTCGTCGAGCTCATGACCATAGAGAGGCATCCCGGCTTCCATTCGCAAGGTATCGCGTGCACCGAGCCCGGCGGCGGTGAAGCCTGCGTCACGCCCCGCCAACAGAATGTTTTCCCAAACTCGCGTGGCCTCTTCGGCACGAACGATGAGTTCCAATCCGTCTTCGCCGGTGTACCCGGTACGGCTGACGATGACGGGTTTCGCGAATTGATCCGTGATCCGAGCCTGATAGTTTTTTAGTCGTGACGGATCGAACGAAAACAGTTTTTTACAAACCTCCATCGCCAACGGGCCTTGGACCGCAATCATCGCAGTCAATTCGGTCCGGTCGGACATGGTGACGGTGGGAAAATCCGCGAGGTGAGGTTCAATCCACTTTAGAATCTTCGCACGGTTGGACGCGTTGACGACCAACAGATGAAACCGGCGTTCCGAAGGCGTCTCGAGATGCGAGACAAGAACATCGTCGAGCACTCCGCCTTCGGCGTTGCACACCATCGAGTATCGCACTCCGCCGACGGGCAGATCGGTCACACGACGCGTCAGGATATGGTCCAGGAATTCCGCGGCACCATCGCCATCGAATCGCAAACGGCCCATGTGCGAAACATCAAACAGGGCGGCTTTGTTTCGACACGCGTGATGCTCAGCAACAATGCCTCCGACCGGTTTCGCGACGCCAGTTGACGCTCCGTCAACATCCGCACTGCCGGTGGATTCGGGAGTCGCGTACTGGATCGGCATCTCATAACCCGCGAAGGGAACCATTTTCCCGCCCATGCGGCGGTGCCATTGGTCGAGCGGAGTCTTTGCGAGACTGTCGGTTACCGCTGGCTCGTGCGATGCGGATGCGGAAGAATCGGTCATGGGCGGATTCATTTGCGCACACCCCGCCCGAAAAAATGCCAACGGGTCGAGGCAGCAAGGAGACGTTCGAGATGAAAAAGATCTGTGCATCACCAGTCGGCACACGAATCCAAGATTCGGACTCAGCGGGTGAGCGAGCACGAGTTTACCAAGTCAATACGAGGCAACTACCCCTCGTGCGAATGTTGTTTGTCGAAAACCGCCTACGTCGATGACAGCGCATAACATGGCTCACTTTGGCCGAGTTATTCCCGTCTCAACAATTGAGACGCGCCAACGATCGCGATTGTTGCGGCGATGTTGGCAGTCAATGCGAACGCACCTCAGTGCGGCGAGTCATCGGGAACTCAATGAACGACAAAATCCATCCATAGCGTAGAATGTTCCGATCGGGTTCAATAATTGACACCATGACCGATCCCCAATCCGAATCTTCTCCAATCAACGACGGCGATCCGCCTTCCGAAACGGAAGGTACGGAGTCGATCGCCCATCGCAACGAGTTGATTTCGACGGCACACCATGAGGCGGGCCATGCCGTGATGGCCGTTTCTCTCGGACGAACCATCCACAAAGTCAGTATCGCGCCAGGCAAACCGCAATTCGGTGCCGCGAGATTGGGGCATTGCGAAATCAAAAAAGGCGGTTCGAAAGGTTCGCACGACCGACTCGAAGACGACGTGTTGATCTTGTTGGCCGGCATGGTAGCCGAGGCCCAACTGACCGGACGATATTGCCAACGCGGTGCCGCCCGTGACCTGAAGGACGTCGCAAACTTGCTATGCACCCGTGCGGCCTCGCCGCGACAACACGAAACGTTACAACGCCGCATGTTGTCAAAAACGGAACATATCCTCAGTGACGCCGCTCACGTCGAAGCGATCAAAACGATTGCAAACGAATTGCTAACCAAAACAACAATTAGCGGCCGATTGGTTCGACATCATTTCCAACAAGCTCAACAACGAAAACGTTAAATTATGGCTACCCCTAACGCCACTGATCCCCAGATCATTGACGCCATCTCGCGCGAGTTGAACTTACCCGTCAAGCAAGTGACCGCTGTGGTGGAACTACTCGCGGCAGGCAACACAATTCCGTTTATCGCTCGCTATCGTAAAGAGGTGACCGGCGGCCTTGACGAGATCGCGTTGCGTGCGATCGAAGACGGATTGGAAAAAGCGACCGCCCTCGCGGCACGAAAAGCAACTGTGCTGAAAACGATCGAGGAACAGGGCCTACTGACCGACCTATTGCGACGACAGATTGAAGCCTGCACGGATCTTCGATCACTCGAAGCGATCTACTTACCTTACAAACCCAAACGCCGCACCCGCGCGACGATCGCTCGCGAACGCGGCCTGCAACCGCTCGCCGATGTGCTGCTGAGTCAATCCAAACTCGATCGATCAAAGCAAGCGATTCTCGAATCCTTTGTCAACAAAGAACTCGACGTTCCCGATACCGAAACCGCGATTGCGGGCGCCATCGATATCATCGCCGAACAATGGAGCGAGGACGCGGAGGTGCGTCAGTGGATGGTGGAGAAAGGTTCCAAGTTCGGACAAATCACGTCCCAGGTGAAACGAGGCAAGAAAGACGAAGCGGCCAAGTTCGAACAGTACATGGACCGTCAAGAATCCGCGGCACGAATCCCCGGACACCGATTGCTCGCGATGTTGCGCGGCGAATCCGAAGGCGTACTTAAAGTGGGCCTCGCAATGGAAGAGGACCGAGCGATCTCGCACGTGAAGTCCAGGTTCATCAAGAACCCTTCGTTCGAATTCAATCGCGAACTGCATACCGCGGCAGAAGAGTGTTTCAATCGACTGCTCCAACCGGCAACTCAATCAACGGTACTGCAGATGTTGAAAGAACGGGCCGACGAAGAAGCGATCAGCGTGTTCGGTAAAAACCTGCACGAATTGTTGATGGCGGCACCGGCAGGCCCGCGAACGACGATCGGGATCGACCCAGGTTTCCGAACCGGATGCAAAGTCGCGGTGGTCGACGGAACGGGCAAATTCCTAGCCAACACTACAATTTACCCGACGCCGCCCAAGAGTGATGTCGCGGGAGCGGGGAAGAGTTTGTTGGCGTTGATCAAAAAACACAACGTCGAACTGATTGCGATTGGGAACGGCACCGCGTCGAGGGAGACCGATTCCTTCGTCGGGGAGTTGATCGCGGAACACAAACTCGACGTGACCAAGGTCATGGTCAGTGAGTCGGGAGCCTCGATCTACTCGGCCAGCGAATTGGGGGGCAAGGAATTCCCGGATCTCGACATCACGGTTCGCGGCGCCATCAGTATCGCTCGTCGCCTGCAAGATCCGCTCGCCGAATTAGTCAAAACCGACCCAAAGTCAATTGGCGTTGGACAGTACCAGCACGACGTCAACCAGACGCAACTACGCAAGTGCCTCGATCGCACTGTGGAATCGTGTGTCAACCGGGTCGGAGTCGACCTAAACATGGCGAGTGTCCCCTTACTGGCACACGTCGCTGGCATCGGCCCGAAGCTCGCCGAGAACATTGTGCTCTACCGAGACGCCAACGGACGTTTCGAAAGCCGCATGGAACTGACGAAAGTTCCCAAGCTCGGCAAGAAAGCGTTTGAGCAAGCCGCAGGGTTCCTGAGGATCCGAGGCGGCAAAGAACCGCTGGACAACTCCGCCGTCCACCCCGAAAGCTACTCTGTTGTCGGCCGCATGGCGAAAGAATTGAAAGCGGATGCGAAAACGTTGGTCGGCAATTCGACCCTGAGTCAGAAACTAAAACCGGAACAGTTCGTCGACAGCCGCTTCGGTCTGCCGACGGTCCAGGACATCATTGCCGAACTCGCCAAACCGGGACGCGACCCGCGTAGCGAATTCAAGGTCGCGCAATTTGATTCTTCGGTCAACTCGATGGAAGACCTCGCCATCGGCATGGTGCTCGAAGGCGTGATCACGAACGTCACACACTTCGGCGCGTTCATCGATCTCGGCGTTCACCAAGATGGCCTGATTCACATCTCACAATTGGCCAACACCTTCGTCAGCGATCCGAATGAAATTGTTTCAGTTGGCGATGTGGTGAAAGTGAAAGTGCTCGAAGTGGATCTGGACCGGAAACGGATCGCGGTGACGCGAAAGTTCTGACGCGTGAGTGTTTCGCCGAACCAAAACGTTGAGCCACTCAAATCGGCCCGTTCGAGCCTGAACACTCGATGACACGGCATCATCTTTAAGAACGCAATGCTTTTGCGAGCGGGCAAAACTGCATCGCGTTTGCCGCACCGCTGCGATACTTCTCGAGCAGTTTGCGTGACTGCGCGGCGAGTTGCCGGCGGACCTCGCGTCGTTCACCTTTCACGCGAGCGATCGCCATGTTGTCGTAGGCGGTTGTTTGGTGCCGCATCCACGCGATCACTGCAGATTCGGCGCGACGTTCAATCGGAATGCGCTGAGTTCTCGCGACTGTGCCACTGCCCACGGGCGTTGCATGCTCGGTGACTGCGGACGCTAACCGTTTTCCGATCGCTGCGTAGTCGGAATGAAAATTCAAGAATGCGACCACGGCCGCGTGGAAGTCTTCCACATACTCTTCCTGCTTTTCCTCGCGTCGCACCTTCGCGGCGGCTTTTGCTTTCGCGTACTGCGGGGTACTGCGAGTCGACTCCATTGCCTCTTTCGCGGAGTGGATTTGCGCGGCATCCGCCCACAAGCCTTTGGAAAACTCGCGGCGTCCTTTCCGCTCCTTCATGGTCCACGTCGGACCGGCGGCCTTCACTCGTCGTGTCACCCCTGCGTCACCAGGCGGCAACAGCGACCAAGCATCCGGAACAGCGACGACATCACCCGACGGCAAACACACGGTGCGGTCGCTTGGCCCTGGACCAACGACGAGTGTTTGCTGCGGCAGCGGCAGATTGGGATCCGGGTCGGGATGCTTTGTCGCACCGGGACGTTTTGCCTGGCCGGACCGTTTTGCAGGATTGGGTCGTTTTGCCGAGTTGGGGCGGGCTGGTTGCGCAGACGTTTTTTTTCTTGGCATCGTTTCTATATTTGAGCCCGTGGTTTCAGCGCGAGAGCAATGCGTTGATTGCGATCGACACATTACGCGATCAGCGTTGATGACAAAACCGTTTTCATCTGTTAGCTGGGAGACTCGCGCGAAACGAGGGTTTAGACAGACCGCAGGTTGAGAGATGCAGCGAACCGGGAATACAGTTATGCCCTAACGTACCGTGATCTCCGCACGCGGCAGCGGCCACTCCTCCGAAAAGGAGGACCGATTCATTCCCGCAGACGCAACGATCGCCTACGCGATCCGCTGCGAAACTGGACCGTAACGATCGATCGCAAGATAGACTACGCAGCGCGACGTGTGGCGCGGTCTTGTTCGATACGGCGACGAGGAATGGCATTGGCCCCGACTTCGTCTTGGTTTGGGAACGCGTACCAGGCACGTTGATCGATCGCTTGTAGAATCGATTCCGCAACGGCGACGGCACGTGCACCGGCGGATCCGTCGACAACGGGCACGCCACCACACTGAACACTGATAACAAAATCGTGCAGCTCGTCGAGGATCGCGTTTCGCGGCTCGAGTTCACGAACTTCGCATTGCAGGTGCTCTGCGAAAAGCGTGTCGGCATACTTCAACGGGTTGTCGGTATCGGTACCGAGGTCGAACTCGCGTCTGGTCAACGAATCGCTCGCACGAACGGTAGCCAAAGCGGGTTTACCGAAATCGATTTGAGCAAAACCCGCAGGACTGTAGAGAACCATATCTCGCGCCGGCAGCGGGCTCACTCGAGAAGCTTTAAGGTTGGCGACCAACCCGCACTCGAATTCCAAACGAGCTTCAGCGATATCTTCATGATTCGAAACGACCGATATGCCGCTCGCGGCGATCGACCGGACGGGAGCACTCGTCAGGGACAGAACCAAATCCAGATCATGAATCATCAAATCCATCACGACACCGACATCGAGGCAACGCCCCGGAAATCGCGATGCCCGAGTGGCTTCGACGTATTTTACGTCCACACCGAATTCTTCCAACGCGGTGAACGCGGGGTTGAATCGTTCGACGTGCCCAACTTGCAGGACGAGGCCGCGAGTTGAGGCCTGCAACGCCAACCGGCGCGCATCGTCGGATTCGTGGGTGAGAGGTTTTTCAACAAAGAGGTGCTTACCGGCTTTGATGAGAGCCGTCGCGATGTCAGCATGACACTGCGTTGGCGCCGCAATCACGGCGGCGTCGAAGGAGTCGATCGCGTCACGATAGTTTGCGTGAGCGGCAACCGGCGAGTCGTCCGAATGATGCGTTGCGGCGATCGCTTCGGCCGCCTGCAGATCCGGATCGCAGACCGCGGTCAACGTAGCGCCGTCGACCTGGGTGAGTAATTTTGCGTGGATTCGTCCGAGATGTCCGCCGCCGATAACGGCGACGCGTAGTTCACGGCTCATGCTGCTTTCTTTCGGCGGTCCCGGCCTCGTCCGGCCCGACCACCACATGTGGTTTCTAAACAATCAAACAAGTGTCGGAGTACGGGACGAATCGGTCCCGTTTTGAACATCTCAACGCGAGAAGGCTCGATACCGATGCGTTGGCGGTACAACAAGCGGAACGCCTGCGTCAGCACCGCGATGTCGTCTTCGGTGTAGTCGTGTCGTTTCAGCCCGACGGTGTTGATGCACCGTGGCTTGGCGTCGTATCCCTCGATAATCACGTAAGGAGGAACGTCTTGCAGGATGCGGCTCATCGCACCAACAAACGCGAGCGTTCCGACGGAAACAAATTGATGGATCCCGGCACCGCCCGCGATCGTTACGTCGTCGTGAACGTGTGCGTGACCAGCGATCATGCAATTGTTCGCCATCACGATCCGGTTTCCGATGTTGCAATCGTGTGCGATGTGCGTTCCGGTCATCAGATAGTTCTGATTGCCGACGCGAGTGACGCCGTCTTCCTTCTCACTCGCACGATTGATCGTGACCTGTTCGCGGAAGACGTTGCCGTCGCCGATTTCGACGCGGGTCGGAGTGGCACGATAGCTCACGTCCTGCGGATGCGATCCGATAGAGCAGTGCGAGAACACCTGATTGTCGTTGCCCAACCGAGTGACACCGGTGACGGTCACATGGTCTTCGATACGGCAACGGTCACCAATGGTGACATCGGGTCCGATCACGCAAAAATGACCGACGCGAACGTCTTTTCCCAATTTGGCTTTGGGGTCGACCACGGCGGTGGGAGCGATCACGACACTCATCGGGGAGTCCTTAGTGAAAGAGCTATCATTCGAGGCGGGATTATTAGTGTGTTTTGATGTGTCTTAAGCGACACGACGAATGTTCGGGGTCGACTCGCGTTGATCGGCGAGTTGAATCGGGTTCGCGTTTTGGGCGACCATTTGTGCGAGTTCCTGAGCGAGCATTCCGTTGAGGCGATGCCCTCCACGCTCGGACACAAACTGTCCTATCAAATCGACGCCCACGAGTGAAAGATCACCAATGAGGTCGAGTGTCTTATGTCGGGCGCATTCGTTGCGAAATCGGAATGCATTCTCGACGGGCCCGTCAGGACCGATCACCAGCAATTCCTGGTTCGAAACGTGCTGTGCGACACCGTTGGCTCGCAGTTGCTGTGCTTGCTCGAGGGTCACGAATGTTCTTGCTGCGGCAACTTGCCGCGTGAATTGGCGAGGCGTCAAATCAAACCGGAATGCTTGGCTCGAGACGACACTGTCGGGTCCGTAGTCGAGCCGGTATCCGTAGTGGGAACGATTGCCGTCACACGGAAAGACTTCGATACTGGCGTCGCCTTGGCGAACGCGTAGCGGTTGCTCGATCACCAACTGCTGCTTCAACGCAGCTTGGATGACCAACCCTGCGGACTGCAGAACGCGAACGCACTCTTGGCTACTGCCATCGAGTCCAGGCATCTCTTCGGCGTCGGCTTCGACAACGCAGTTATCGATTTCGAGTCCCGCGAGCGCGGCCATGATGTGTTCGACCATGGCGAAACTCGCGTCGCCGTTTTGCAAATTCGTCCGGAACTGGACACTGTCGGCAAACTCAATGCGGGCCGGGCATTGGGGGTGTCCGGGCAAATCGGTGCGTACAAAGACGATGCCGGTGCCAGCCGAAGCAGGTAGAAAACGGAGGCTGACAGATTGTCCGCTCCAGTACCCGCGGCCGGCGACCATGCAGGTCGACGCAATGGTATGTTCGTTTCGATATCCGATCACGGCGTGGGCCTCCTTGCCGCGCCAGGGACCGCCACTTCAGGTGGCACCCCGCTCCACGATTAACTAGGTTCGACGATGCGACGAACCGATTTAACAATTTGATATGTCGGTGAACACATCAACGACAACGGCCTCATGCCGTTGCCGTAACTTGGTCATGCTCAATCGCCGAATCAGCGATCGAAGCGAATGAACTACTGACGTGCAGCGCCTGCTTTGCCTGCAACGAGAACCTTGTCGAGGTACTGCATCACGCCGGGTGTCATGTCGAGAGCTTCGTCGTGATAGACGATGTTCTTCATGACGCCACGAATGACGGACTCACCTTTTTCGAGGTCCATGTCTTCGCTGTTGTAACGAAGCACCAAGTTGATCTTGTAGTGCTGGGCCAGAACTTTGACACCGGCAGCGATGTGCTGATAGTTGTCGTAGTAGATTTTGGCTTCGCGATCAGCGAGTTCTTTGCGTTTGCGAGCCATGTCGAGACGGAGTTTGGATTCCATCGATGCGACACGCTCTTCTTGAGCGGTGTACTCAGGCGAACCGGGTTGGTACGTCTTGAGTTTTTCGGCGGCTGCCTTCAGCTCGTTTCGCTTGCCTTGCAGCTCAGCGTCAAACGACTTGAGGTTTTCCTCAACCTGTTTGACTTGGGATTTGATCCCTTCGTTGTTCTTGAAGATGTAGGCAACATCCACCACGGCGATCCGGTGTCCACTATCTTGAGCGGACGCGGCGGTCGGGGCGAGAACGGTGAGGGTGGTGATGGCCAGGGCTAAGGCCGAAAGAACAGATAGTCGCACGTCCGCTACTCCTTGCGTGGTGAATGCGAATTTCAAAACCGTGTAGTCGTTTAATCAAAGTCAGCGTCCTACGCCGATAATCAAACGTCTCCGAAAGGAATGACGTCAATCTGCGTCGGTAAAACGCACGCCATGCCAATGTGGTCTCGAATTGTGTCACTCGAGGGCGAATCGGGCAAGACTGATCTGTGCCGTTTTTCGCCCTGCCAAAAAATATTTCCAAAGTCTTCGAAAGCGATTTCCCAGGGAAATCCACCTATCGAGGACGTAACTTGATCTTCAACTGCAGCTCCTCGTCTCCTCGACGAACAATCAATGGCAATTGATCACCAGGCGCTCGGAGACGCAATTGATCCATGAACTGCTCGATAGTGGAGATGGGTGTTTTACCTACCTTGACCACTCGATCTCCAGCGAGCAAACCACCCTCTTGAGCCGGGCCAGATGCGAGAATTGACGAGAGTACCACCTCGGACGGTTGCTGAGACAGTGTCACCCCCATGACGACCGTCAATTGCCGACGGATTTGGACGTTTGCTTCTGTCTTCACGTAAACCGGACGCTCAGGCACTGTCGCCAATCGCTCGCTGACCTGAGAGATCATATCGGTTATTCGATCCATACCGTCCAGGTTTAGTTTGTCAAAATCATCGCTTGGACGGTGATAGTCCGCATGCAACCCGGTAAAGAAAAATAGCACCGGAATCCCTGCCTCGTAGAACGACGCATGATCGCTCGGCCCGTATCCGCTGGGCACCTCGACAATGCGAAAACGTGTCGTTTGGTTGGCCTGCTCGAGCAGTCCGGGAAAACTCGCCGCCGAACCCGTTCCATAGACGGTCAATTCGTTGTCATTGAGGCGCCCGACCATGTCCATGTTGATCATGGCCACCGTCGACGAAAGCGGATAGCGAGGATGCTGCACATAGTGCTTGCTGCCCAACAGCCCGCGTTCTTCCCCCGTGAACGCGATGAACACGATACGTCGATGATTGGCGGGTCGCTGCGGCCCCGACAAAGCCTGTGACAATTCGCCGGCCACTCGCAACAACGCCGACGTGCCGCTGGCGTTATCGTCGGCACCGTTATGGATTGCGATGGTATCTGGCGCCAGCGATCCGAACTCTCCCATACCGACATGATCGAAATGGGCGCCAATCACGAGGGTTTCCTCCGCGAGCGCGCCACGACCGGGCAACACCGCGACGACGTTGGGGCTCGGCACCTTCGACGGTGAAATCTCCACACCGAGTCGCACATTGGCGCCCGACAACGGAAAACTGCGTGGCTGGTAATTGGAATCGATTTCGGCTTCGATCTGTTCGATCGGTGTGGGCATCCAACGTCCCGCCAATTCTCGCGAGATGCTTAAGACGGGAATCGGTGGACGGGTGGTTGTCTCCCCGGTCGCGGGATCGACGATCTTTTCGACACCGCCTCGGGGGCTCAATCCGGCGCCGCCGATGTTGAGCAGCCCACGCCGGGCGACTTCGATTTGCCCCCCTATTTCACCGAGCATCGCTTCGATCCGGGCGATCTGGCTGCTCAACTTTTCGCGAGAGTTGACTGCATCTTCGGGCAACGCGTGCCAGCGTTCCTGGATTTTGGCCAATCGTTTTTGTTCGGCGTCACGACGTTCCCGAACATCATGAACCATCCGTTCAATACTATCGGGATCATTGACGATGAGGACTGCCGCAGCCCCCTGATCGATCGCCGTACTGACTTTGGTATCGAAGTAGGCGTGCCGCGAATTTTCGATTCCGTCGAAAGGACTGGTGGGATCGCTCACCCCGGGTTCTTTTCGCAGCATCATGACGACCTTCCCCTTAACGTCGACACCCTCATAGTCGTCGTAGCGGTGTTCGGGAGCACGGATCCCGTAACCCACCCAAACCAAGTCGCCCTGAGCCGTGCCCGAACTGGCACCAACGGCCAATGGGGTAAAGTCGCGTTGGAGACGAAAATCAACCGACGACGTCTCATCGGCCGCGGCCTTCGGTTCATCCGTGCTAACGGGCCGCCCGGATGCTGCGATTCGAAGGTAGTTTTCCTCCGTCGACGTGACCTTGGGACCGACGGAGATCTCTACCGTCTGGAGCGCTGATTCGTCGAAAACGTTGGTCTCAAGCCCCATCGCGTGGAAACGCTCACTCAGGTATTCAGCGGCTTGGAAGATCGTTGGATCGACGCTGCTCCGTCCTTTCAGTTCCTCGCTGGTCAGAAATTTCAAATCCTCAATCATCGAGGCGCGGAGGTCGTCGTTGGCGCGGACGTTTGCCGTCAGTGCGGACAATTCACTCGGTTCGGCGGAATCCCCCGGAGTTGCAAGTCCCCCCGCAATGGCCAGCGACCAGATCACCACCCATGCCGTTGCAAACGTCCGCGGAAGACGCCGACGTTGAGCAGCGGTTTGCTTCGTGCGCGGTCGTGGCAGATGCCGGTCATCCGAACCGGCACTCGACTCGTCACCCACTCTTTGGGAGGGCGGTGAACAGCAAAGTGAGGACAATCGCAAACAGCCTCGTCGCAGGAGTCCGGTCAAACGACCGATGTTGAAGATTCGGAGCGAGCAGAAAAGCGGTCGGATGAATCCAGTCTGAACAGGCATTCGCGGCTCAACAGAGTAGGCGTGAAAGAGCGGAGGAGAAATGTCCGCCAAGTGACGATATTATTGAATACTGGTGAAGGGTGCTGTGTCCAGCCGAGCGTCCAATCATAACACCGAGACGGGCGCGACAACGCTCTGGCGGGGTGACGTATCCTCGACTATTCTGGACAACATGACGCAGTCACTCACCGGTGGCCGAAAACATTGATTCGGCCACCGGCGCGGGACTGAAGCTTGGCGGATGAAATTTCGTCTCTTCAATCTACCCATGGTTTTCCCTTGCCCTCTTCCGATTCTGACCCGGCATCTTCGGATGCTAAGACCGCCCCTACCGTTTCGCACCCACCGACGTCTGACTCAGACCTCGCGGGACCGGGACAATTTGTGGCCGACCAACGCACCAAACACCCGGGTTCGATCCACCTCGTCGACGCTTCGGCTGCCGACCAGCCTTATGCGGACTCGGACGCGAAACTGAAACGTTGCCAGGAAATTCTGGACTACGAATTCAATGACCAATCGCTTCTTAAAGCCGCATTAACTCACGCTTCGGGCGCGGCCAATCGGCTATCGAGTAACGAGCGTTTGGAATTCCTCGGCGACGCCGTATTGGGGATGACCGTCTGCCAGTGGTTGTTTGAAGAGTATCCCGAATACAGCGAAGGGGATTTGACGAAGATCAAATCCGCCGTTGTCAGTCGCCGGGCCTGCGGTCGAACGGCAACCCAACTCGGGTTGGACGAATGTCTTATCGTAGGACGTGGTGTCACACGTAACCGCAGCTACCCACGTTCGTTGGTCAGCGACGTGTTTGAATCTGTGATCGCAGCACTGTATCTCGATGGCGGTGCCGAAATCGTTCGCGATCGATTGAAGCAATGGCTCGCCGAAGAAGTCCGTTTGGCCGTCGACACACAAGGATCGGGTAACCATAAGTCTGTACTGCAACAGTACGCACAGCGTGAACTCTCATCGACGCCGGTCTATAAACTGATTCGCGAGAGCGGCCCCGATCATCGCAAGACCTTCTTAATCGGCGCGGTCGTCGACCAGAGAGCGTTCCCGCCGGCGTGGGGAAACAACAAAAAGGACGCCGAACAGCGTGCCGCCGCGAATGCCCTCGCCGAACTGCACCAACAACCGATTCCCCACCGTTGTGAGGAATTGAACGATACGGCGTCAGACAACAAAACGGCGTCTCCCTAGCCGCCAACGCGGCTGTCCCGTCTGGCCGCGACGCTGTGCATCTCTTTGCCCCGTGCCAGCATAATTCAGCAACTCCCGCAACGTGCCGAGAGCCGACTCTCTCACCTTTGAAACCCGACCGTGGCGTCGCCACCGCCACCCTCGCGACGATGGGTCGCCCTAGCAGCGTGGCAAATCTGGGAATCTCTTCCCTGCCAATCGTTACAGGTTGTCTATCCGGACGTTCACCTGTCTTCTGCAGCAGGTTTCTATCGCGGCAACGGACGTCGTCGTGAATGTTGATGACCTAGGCTTGATCGAGTCTCTCCTCCGGCGTGCTGCGCCGATGGCGATGGTCGCCACTTACATCAAGTTCAGATTGCAACCTATTCCGAACACCTGATTACCTACCGAGTTTGCGGATGTTCGCACGCACCACTTCCTTCCTGCATCGGTTCACGCAGCGACGCGAGAATCGTTACCGCCCTGCCCAAGCCAATCGTTCACACTGCCGTCGTGCCCGACGCGGAATTGCCGTAACCGAACTCGCCGTCGGACTGCCCGTTGTACTGTTCGTTGCGATGGGCACGATGGAGATGTGTACCGTCATCCGCCTTCGTCAAAAGCTCAAGATGATTGCGTACGAAGGCGCCCGTGTCGGGGTCTTGCCGGATGCGGGAGCGGAGAACGTGGATTGGCAATGTACCACGCTGTGTACCGATCAATCGATCGAAGAGACAACGATAGAGATGACGCCATCGGATCCCTCAAGCCTCGAATCGGGAGACTGGTTTCAAGTCAGTGTTGCGGCGCCGTTTACCGCCAATTCACTCACCGGTGCCTGGATGATCGACTCCTTCGTGCTCAACGAATCCGTCACGTTACAGAAGCCATAATCGTTGTCCCGTTCGTCATCCACGTCGAACGCATGCTGCGACTGAAAAGACGTTCGCCCCGAAAACCTCGAGCCCAGCCCCACTTGAGACACTAATGCCATCTACCAATCCCATCGCACTTTTGCCGCGACAAGCACGCGCCGGCTCGGTGACTGTTTTGCTGGTCGTGTTGCTTCCCGTGCTATTCATGCTTTCATCCTACGCGATCAACATCGCCTACGTTGAAGCCGTGCATGCGGATGTTCAGATAACGACCGACGCGGCGGTGCAGGCAGCGGGGCGTGCCTACATTCAGAGCGGCGATGAAAATGCCGCGTTGCTGGCCGCTCAAGACGCGGCGGCACGAAACCCCGTTTCAGGCAAAACGATACCGATTGTGGCGTCAGATCTCGAATTTGGATCGAGCTTACGTACATCCATGTCGACCGGCTATGACTTCACACCGGTATCCGGCGAGGAGGAAGGCAATGCCGTGCGATTGACGACCAACAATCTTCGCAACGCCACCACGCCAATATTCTCGCCGGTCTTTCCCACGATGGGCGTCGACTTGCAAATCCGGCCTCACCGCACCGCGGTAAGTACGCAGAGCACGATGGACGTTGCCTTGGTACTCGACCGAAGTGGCTCGATGGCATTCGCCAGCGACGAGGTCGCCGATCCCTACACAACTCCCGCCGCAGCGCCTGCCGATTGGTGGTTCGGCGACCCGGCACCACCGAACTCTCGTTGGCTCGATGTGATCGCGTCGGTCCAATCATTCAAAAACTATCTCGAAGCGTCACCTCAGAAAGAAAAGCTATCGGTGTCGACCTATTCCGACACCACCTCAACCGAACAAATTCTAACCTTCGATTATCAACACATTCTCGACGGCTTGGGGCAGCACACCGGCCAGTTCAATGGCGGGGGAACCGCCATCGGAAAAGGACTGCAAGAAGGCCTCGCCGCGATCACCGACGCCTCCGTCGCCCGGCCCTATGCGGTCAAGGTGATGATTCTGCTGACCGATGGGATCCACAATACGGGAACGAGCCCCGAATCGGTTTCATGGAGTCTAAAAAATGCAGGTGTCACCCTTTTCACGATCACCTTCAGCAACGAGGCCGGACAGAATCGGATGAAGAACCTCGCCGAGAATTGTGGCGGGCTGCACTTCCACGCGGTCGACGCGACTCAACTCACTACCGCGTTTGAAGACATTGCTCGGCGACTCCCATCACTCATGACACAATGACCATGATCCCACTCTCAATAAATCGTCGCCGATCTGATTGCAACGTGGGGAATTCACGCATGGGCAATCGTGTCGGTGCAGCCGCCGTTGAAATGGCAATCGTGTCGGTCGTTCTATTTGCCGTCATCATCAGCAGCATCGAGATGTCTCGAATGTCGATGCTGCGTCATTCGGCAGACTACTCCGCCTACCTCGGCGCCCGCGTCGGGATCATCACCGGCGCCAACACATCGGATATCGAAGCCCGAGTTGACGATCACCTTTCGAAGATCGGTGTTAAAAATGCGGTCGTCACGGTCACTCCCGCAACGATCACCGAGGCAACCACTCAGGTCAAAGTTGAAGTCGCGATCCCGGCGACCGGAAATAGCTGGATCACACCGAAACACTTCACCGGTTCGGTGGTGGGACGTTGCACACTGCTCACCGAACGGTCGGCAATGGTGATGAGCCAATCGATGCCAACACCCCCTCCGCCACCACCGGAACCCGAGCCAGAGCCGGAACCAACGCCTGATCCCGAACCGACTCCCGATCCGGAACCCACTCCCGATCCGGAACCGACACCTACCCCCGATCCTCCGGCACCGGATCCGGAACCCGAACCAGATCCGGAACCACCGCCACCGATGCTGTAGTGCAGCCGTTACGCCTCCGCGGACAGAATCCTGTCCGCGGAGGCCGTCCCAGACAAAACGTCGAACGCGAATGCATGATCTCGCGAGACGATTCCGTTACGCGAGGTGACGGGTTGTTGAACTCAACCGCCGAACATGGCAATGGCACTATCGACCTCTTCGATCGTCAGGCTGGATTGTCGGCGTGACTCGGGATCAACGCAGGTGTCTCGCAGAAGCGGTGTGTCGAGACTGCCCAAACCGCGGTGGCGAATTTTCTGAAAACCAGTGACGCCGTGTCTCCGCAGCGTCTCTTCAATCCCATTAGCGTGCTCGGGACTCGATGCGACAGGCCACTGTGAGGGATCACGCTCAACATCGCCGGGCAAACGGAACACAAACATCGGTGGACGGACCACATGCACGCGTCCCGATCGAATCAAGTCGGGAGAAAACTTTCGAAAGAAAGCCATCATCAGAACACCACAGTGGATGCCGTCGGCATCAGGATCCATCAACAGAATGATGCGTTCATAGACGCACTGCTGCGACGACGCCAACTTCGACCTTGCGTCGTCCGCACCCTGAGCATCGGCCGGGCGGAAACCGAGTAGCGTTTCAAAGATTCGTGTGAAGACTTCGTTTTTCGATACCGCCTCACGTCCCGCCTTGAGTGCATTGAGCGGTTTGCCTTGCAGCGCGAGGATCGATTGAAAACGATCGTCACGAACTTGGTCGACTGATTTCGCAGCACTATCGCCTTCGACGATCAGGCATTCGGTCCCCGCAACGGTGGTACGGATACCAGGTGAGGCGGCCGAACCGACCGCCCCAACAGCCCCGCACGGGTAGTGGGTCGGCTGTCTTCCATACGCGATCAAATCAGTTCCCGAAGATCCGCGAGCAAATCCCGCATTGACTGATATCGCTTTTCAGGACGCTTTTGAAGCGCTCGTGCCACGATGTCATCAATCGCTTTGGGGATATTGTACTGGGGCGACCTCTCACTCGGCGGTTCGATCTCACGATGCCGGATGTTTTCGAACGTTTCGTCGATCGTTTTGCCTCGAAACGGTTCACGAATCGCCATGACTTCGTACAAGACGACACCGACGCTGAAAATATCCGTCCGTTCGTCAATCGTCCGGTTGCCGACGATTTGTTCGGGCGACATGTACAACGGCGTGCCCGGTCGTTGCCCACCGCCGGTCAGGGTTTGCAGTTGCGGCGTGTCGATTTCCGGTCGCAGTTCGAGCGAGCTTTCACGGATCGGCTCGTTATCGTCGGCATGTCCCCATACTTTGGCGACACCCCAATCGAGCAAAATCACCTCACCAAAGTTCCCAACCCAGATGTTCTCGGGTTTCACATCGCGGTGGATCACGCCTCGAGCGTGGGCATAGGCCAATGCCTGGCATGCCGCCCCGACAATTTCGATCCGGCGTGAAATCGGGAACGCCTCGATCGCCTGTTCGTCGCCACGAGCGATCCGTTTCAAGATTTCGAAAAGGTTCTCGCCTGAAATCCTTTTCATGACGAAGTAGACACCATCGATGTCATCTTCGCCGATGTCGTATACTGGGACCGTGTTAGGATGCTGCAATTGAGCCGTCACACGGGCTTCCCGCAACAGTCGACGCCGTTCACGACGGTCGAATTTTGTTTCGGGCAGCAGCTTCTTGATTGCGACCGTACGTCCCGTCACCGGGTCGAACGCGGACTGCAAGACTCCGGTACCTCCCCGCGCCATTTCTCGCGGCCCCGTGTATCGTTTTAGCCCGCGAGGCACATCCTTCGGCAAATCGGGATCGGTTCCCGACAGAATGATGGTGGGTTCGTTCATGGTACTGGTATTGTATCGTGTCGCTCGCCCGCATGGGTGAGCACAACAATCTCGGTTTGAAAATTAGAACTCAAAAGAACTCAACGATGAACATGCCCGCCGATGACAACGACGAACAGCTCGACGATGCCAATTTAGTGACCGTCGCGGAGCGTGCCAACGAGATCTCTGCGGGCGTCTTAGTGAATATTCTGGCCGACGAGGGAATCCGGGCGATCTCTGTCGGAGGCTTTACTGCCGGTTTTCGTGCCGAAGCACCGGGTTGGGTGCAAGTGAAAGTGTTCGAGCGGGATGCCAAACGGGCTAAAAAAATTATTGAAGAAATTAAACCTGAGCATGAGTGAGTCGGTCCCCAAGCTAGCGATCACGATGGGCGATAGCGGTGGCGTCGGCCCCGAATTGGCCTTGCGTGTTTGGCAACACCCCGCAGTCCGAGAAGCAGGCATCCCGTTGTTGATGGGAGACGCTCGACTGTTCGCGCGTGTCGCCAAAACTTGTCGCATCCCACTCCCCGAGACGATCACTCTTTCGCAAATTGTTGATCTCCCATCGGATTCCGAAGGTTGCATCGTTGATGTCGGTCATTTAGAAGCCGAAACCGTGACGCCGGGGTTCTACTCGGCTGAAACCGGCCGCGCTTCTTATGAAACCATGTGCGTGGCAATCGATGCGGCCATTGCAGGCACAGTCGACGCGGTTGTCACCGGACCGATTCAAAAGGAAGCATGGATGCAAGCCGGCATTCCCTTCCCCGGTCACACGGAACTACTCGCTCATCGTGTCGGCGAGGCAAACGGAACGGGTCCCATCGACGTGCGCATGATGCTGGCCAGTGAAACGATTGCATGCGTTCTGGAAACGATTCATGTCCCCCTGGCCGATGTGCCTGGAATGCTGAATTCGGAATCTCTCGCCCACACGATCGAAATGGCGGGCAGAGCGATGCAGCGTCGCAACCGCCGCCGAGGCAGCCTGTTGCCACCACGGATCGGCGTCTGCGGGCTGAACCCACACGCCGGTGAGCACGGCATGTTCAGTCACGGTGAAGAAGAACGCATCGTCGCCCCCGCAATCGAAACGGCCCGCCGAGGCGGATGGGATGTGCTCGGCCCGCTACCCCCGGACACCGCATTCACGCCCGTCATGCGTGACCGCATCGACGTCTACGTTTGCCTGTATCACGACCAGGGGCTGATCCCCTTGAAAGCTCTTTCGTTTGATGACGCGGTCAACGTGACACTCGGTTTGCCGATCGTGCGAACAAGCGTCGATCACGGCACGGCGATGGACCTCGCATGGAAATCAATGGCCTCGGAGAAAAGCCTCATCGCCGCCATTCGATTGGCCTCTGAATTGGTCGAGTCGACGCCATGAGGAAGCATCCCGAGCGATGGATTGGCTGGGCGGTGCTCGTCGGGTTGTTCTTTGTTTACGCGGGCGACGCACCACCGGGCGTCAACGAAGCCCACTATCTCGCCAAGGCGAAGAACTTTTGGGATCCGAGTTGGTGCGCCAATGATTTATTCGTTGCCTCCGGAAAAGCACATTGGCTGTACTACTGGGTCTTCGGTTGGCCGACGCTGTTCTTTTCGCTTTCGACGACCGCCTGGATCGGACGCCTGATCGGATGGGGCTTTTTGGCAGCGGGCGTAACACGGCTGTGTCGCGAACTGCGTCTGCCCCCTTTTTATACCCTGATCATTTCGATCATTTGGATCGCAGGAATTCAAGAAGGTAACCTCGCCGGTGAGTGGGTTGTCGGAGGGATCGAAGCCAAGGTTCCCGCCTACGGACTCGTCCTGTTTGGACTCTCCGAACTTCTGCGACGCAACTGGAATGGCGTTTGGTTGTACTTTGGCAGCGCCGCGGCGTTCCACGTACTGACAGGTGGTTGGTCCGTCGTCGCCGGCGGAATCGCGTTTGTTTATCTCGAGCGAATTCGCCCTCGCAATCGGGACACTCCCCAACGTTTTTTCACGCCCGCGTTATTCGCCGGAGGTGCAATCTCCTTGGTCGGGCTTTTGCCAGCCGCAGCGATGTCCGCGGGGGCCACTTCCGCTGAAGCGACGTCGGCGGCAAGGGTATACGCGTATTTTCGAATTTCGCACCACCTGCTGCCATCCGCTTTTCATCTGGACTGGTACGTTCGTCACGCGCTACTGACGCTCCTCACGATAACGCTACTGAGAGCTGATTGGCGTCTGGCCGTCCCTCGTCGACGTCGGCGGATTGCCGCGATGGCAGCTTTCTTCGTGGGAGCCCTCACGATCAGCCTGTGCGGTTTAATCGTCGGAACGGTACCAGCCCTTGCACCGGACTGGGGCGCGAAGTTACTGAGGTTCTATTGGTTTCGGCTCGCCGACGCGATCACTCCGTTGGCCCTCGCATGCAGCGTTGCGGGTGTGCTGTCGGGACTCGCACGACATTGCGAGAGCGCGACTCCCACATCGATCGGAAAACGTCTGCGAGAGTCGATTCATTGGAACTCAACGGGAATGGCTCGTGTCGCCAGCCTCATGGTGCTCGCCGCGGCAACGTGGTGTGTGGGCCGCTCGACATGGCAACGGATCTACGACAACGTGCCGATTTCACACAGCAACCGATTGCTGGGGTTGCATAGCAACGCCGCCTACTGGGAGCAACGTCGCACCATGTCGGATTGGATCGACGTCTGCCGGTTTGTCCGAGCGAACACATCGAATGATGCGATTCTGTTAACTCCACGCCATCAGCAATCGTTCAAGTGGTATTCTCATCGCGCCGAAGTGGTCAATTGGAAAGACATCCCGCAGGACGTCGAGCATCTTCGTAAATGGGCTCGCCGTTTTATCGAAGTCTATCCCGTGGAACTTTCGACGATGCGTGTCACGATTCGATACGATCGTCTGAGAGAGTTCCGATCGAAGTACGGTGTTGATTGGATGGTGGTTGATCGCCGGGTCGTTGGGCCACATCTTCCGCTCGTGCAGGTCTACCCAATTGGGGACGAACGCAACGCCACGTACGCGATTTACCGTTTACCGTCTGTTCGTCCGTCGCCGACCGAAAACTAACCAGCACTGCATCCAGGATCCCCACCGATGATCTCTTCGCAATCTCGGACGGTTTGCCCCCAGTGCTACGCCGTTCTCGAAATCGGCCGCCCGGCGGACTCCGTCGCGATTAGATGTGGTGCCTGTGACGCTGCGTTCGAATCGACGGCGGCCGATCGCACCTCGCAACGCCTGCTCAATCAAGCGGCACCTCACCTTTCGGTGATGCGGTCTCTCGACGTAGACACATCGCTGGATTCGCTGTTTGTTAGTGCCATCGCTTGCTTGCATAAGCACTGGTTACTGTTGTTGATGACATCGATTGTTGTGAACTTAGTTTGGTTTGCAACAATCGGATTTCCAATCGATGCGTTGGTCGGAGGATGGCGTCAATTGACCAGCGGCACCGCCGACTCCGGTGCGATCACAGCCACACTCGCCGGCACGGTTTTGGTCAGCGTCTTGGCTACTCCCGTTTCCGCCTATTGCATGATCGTGCTCGTCCGTTTGACGCTCGCGATCACACGGCACGGCAAATCACCTCAAGGCCGAGGCGTGTTGGCGAACGTGATGGCGTCGCTGCGAGTGCCCTTTTGGTCGGTACTTCGGCTGTCAGGACTCTTTCTCATCGTAGGCATCTCAATGGGTGCCCTGTTCGGCATAGGAATCATTGCGATCGTGGGTCTCTCGTTCACCATGGCCCCGCAGACGGCGATTTGGGTCGGCACGCTGAGCGTTGGCTCAGTGCTCATTGCCGCAGTATTCGTGCTGCAATGGCTGCTGTGGCCGGCAGTGTTCGTTATCTCGGACGGTCGCGCAGACTTAATGACGAGCCTGTCCTGGGGTGCCCGTCTCGCGATGCGTCACCGCAAGCTCACGCTGTCCCTAGTCACGGTCTACTTTGTGCTCGCAACCGCCGGATCACTGTTGTTCTACGTCGGCCAAATCATCACCACACCGCTCGCGATGCTGCCCCTGGCGATTGGCTACCTTCGGATGACAGGTGGAGAAACAGAGCCACCGGCGCGTTCTAAGACGCCTGCGATACCAGATCCGAAATGAGCCCTTGCAGAACGTCTTCGTTGGCCGTGTAGGCGAGATCGATTTGCAGGTAACCGAGCGTGACGCCCGCGATTTGATCCACGTCGAGTTTGACCGCGTCTTTGTGAGTACACAGAATCAATTCAGGAACATTGTTCGCGTTCAGTTCGGTGACCCATCGCTGTAACTCCTGGCGTGCTTCCCGCTCGTACGGATCGTGGTCCGGTAACCTCCGATGCCCGACAACGGTCGCTCCACAATCGCGAATCGTTTGTTCGAACGCGTCGGGGTTGCCGATTGCAGACACCAGAGCGACACGTCGACCGGCGAGCGACTGGATCGACTCAGTGCGGCCTCGGTCCATCACGATACTCGCAGGTCGGTGGGTTGTTTCGATCAGCGGGCGTTGTCCGATGTAGTCTCTGATCCGATCGCGGATTGCACTCCGCGTCGACTCGTCTACTTGATCAGACCGCGTGACAATCACGGCGTCCGCACGACGCAGGCTGCTGACAGGCTCTCGCAGGTACCCACGGGGCAGAAGGTAACCGAAACCAAACGGGCAAGTCGCATCAACAACGACGAGATCGAGGTCACGGTGCAGTCGACGGTGCTGGAAACCGTCGTCCATCACCAGCACCTCCGCCTCGAGTTCGTCCACCGCGATGCGAGCCGCTTCCACACGGTCAGGATGCTGCACATGAGGAACGTCGGGCAATCGCTCTGCCAATTCCATGGCCTCGTCGTTGACGCCCGATTCTCCGGCCCCATAGCCGCGACTGATGATCGCGACGCGAATTCCGAGACCACGTAATCGAATGCAAAGATCGCAGACGATCGGTGTTTTCCCTGTTCCGCCGGTGGTCAAATTCCCAACGCTGACAACCGGCACGTCGGCATGTTCAATCGCTTTGCGTCCCGCGTCGTACTGATAGCGACGGACTCGCGCGGCGACACCATAGAGCACACTCGCCGCCCGCAATGAAAGACGCGCAGAGGCCGCAACGGGTCCGGTCTTATTTCCGCTGAGCAAGGCGCGGTGATCAAGATTCATGGGCGGCACGAAATGCAAACGGAAACGCGTTGCAGAAAACCCGCCGAGCCGAGTGAGGACGCGACGAATCGATCAAGCGGAATTCAGAAGCGGCACAAACAGGAAACATCGTTTGTCCGGAACACCCAAGGGCATCCCGGACAAACGAGTGAATCTCATACCACATCGATAACAGCGTCGGCTTTAAACGCCAGCGAGTGACGTCCCGAGGGTCAAACCGGGTGCCGGAAGGCAACTCGACCCTTCGAGGAACACGTCGATCGCACGAGCAGCACCGCGACCTTCGTTAATCGCCCAAACGACGAGGCTTTGACCACGACGACAGTCACCTGCCGCGAAGACTCCTTCGATGTTCGTCGCAAACTTGCCATGCTCGGCTTGGAAGTTGCTTCGACCGTCTGTTTCCAAACCGATTGATTCAGCGACGTATTGCTCTGGTCCCAGGAAACCCATGGCGAGCAAGATCAATTGCGCCGGCCATTCTTTCTCGCTGCCTTCGACCTCACTCATCTGCCATCCACCCTCGTCGTTCTTCGTCCATTCGACGGCGACGGTTTGGATGCCTTTGAGTTTGCCCGCATCATCGGTCAAGAACTTCTTGCTCAAGATTTGGTATTCGCGAGGGTCCTTGCCGAACTTCGCTTCCGCTTCTTCGTGACCGTAATCGACACGGAAGATCCGAGGCCATTCTGGCCATGGATTATCCGCACCGCGAGCCTCAGGAGGCTTCGGTAACAATTCAAAGTTGACCACCGAACGGCAGCCGTGCCGGAGACTCGTTCCGATGCAGTCGGTACCGGTATCACCACCGCCGATGACGATCACGTCTTTGCCTTCGGCACTGATAAAGCGACCGTTCAAGCTGTCCCCGTGCACGCTCTTTTGCGTGTTCGCGGTCAGGAATTCCATCGCGAAATGAACGCCTTTGGCGTCGCGGCCTTCGATCGGCAAATCACGCGGTTTTGTTGCGCCACATGCCAACAGGACGGCGTCATAATCCTTGCGTAGATCTTCCGGTGAGATGTCTTTACCGATGTTCACGCCGGTGCGGAATTCGATTCCTTCGGCGGTCATCTTGTCGACACGTCGCTGCACGGCCTTCTTCGACAACTTCATGTTTGGGATGCCGTACTGCAGCAACCCACCGATGCGGTCGGCACGTTCAAACACGGTGACCAAGTGACCGGCTTTGTTAAGCTGATCGGCAGCCGACAATCCCGCGGGTCCACTACCGACGATCGCGACCTTCTTGCCGGTTCGCTCTTTCGGCGGTTCGGGTTTGATCCAACCTTCTTCCCATGCACGATCAACAATCGCGTTCTCGATGTTCTTGATCGTCACCGGTGGATTGGTGATCCCCAACACGCACGCGCCTTCGCACGGTGCGGGGCAGGTCCGACCGGTGAATTCAGGGAAGTTGTTCGTCTTGTGCAACCGCTCGATGGCTTCCTTCCAGCGGTTGTTGTAGACCAAGTCATTCCACTCGGGGATCAAATTATCGATCGGGCAACCGCTCGCCGATTGGCAGAACGGAACACCGCAATCCATGCAACGGGCGCCCTGAGTCTTCAGTTGTTCCGTTTTATGCTCGGTGTAAATCTCGTCGTAATCGTTGATACGGACGACTGGCAAACGCCATGGCACTTTTTCGCGATCGAACTCTTTGAATCCGGTGGGCTTACCCATAGTAATGATCCTGGATGATGACGGGGGAGGCTGGGGGCTGAGTGGGGCGAGCGATTACCGGCCCCGCGGCGCCCATGACGAATCGTCACGGGCGGTTAATAAAAGGGAGATACAAACCTACGCGTTTACAGCAACAGCGGCGGCTTTTTGCTTCTCGGCGTTCTCAAGCAGAACGCGTTTGTAGTCGGTCGGCATGACCTTGACACACTGGCTCAGGAACTTATCCCAGTCTGCAAGTGCTTCACCGGCAACTTCACTGGAGGTGAACTCTTGGTGACGTCGAATCATCTCCTTCACCATGGCTTCCTCTTCACCGGCTTCGATCTTCTCGAGTTCAACGGTTGCGAGGTTGCAGTTCAGATTGAAGTCACCATCACGGTCCCACACGTATGCGATCCCGCCGGACATGCCTGCGGCAAAGTTCCTGCCGGTCCAACCGAGAACGACAACACGACCACCTGTCATGTACTCACAACCGTGATCTCCAACGCCTTCGACAACCGCGTTGGCACCACTGTTGCGAACACAGAATCGCTCGGCCGCACGTCCGCTGAAGAACACTTCGCCGCTAGTCGCACCGTACAGGCACACGTTGCCGACAATGATGTTGTCCACTGCCGAGAACGTTTTTTCACGCGGCGGATAAACAACGATCCGCCCGCCCGAGAGACCTTTACCGACATAGTCGTTGGCATCACCTTCGAGTTCGATCGTGACACCGTGAGCCAAGAAGGCTCCCAGACTTTGTCCTGCCGAACCGGTCAGGTCGATATGCACGGTATCATCAGGAAGTCCTTGTTGACCATGAACCTTCGCGATCTCATGGGACAAGATCGTTCCGACGGTACGGTTGATGTTGATGATCGGCGATGTGATGCGGACCGGTTCACCGGTGTCGATCGCGTTGCGGGCTTCACCGAGCAACTTCGTCATGTCGAGTGATTTCTCCAAACCGTGATCCTGAGCACGCGAGCAAATCACGCCGACATCTTCGTGTGGTTTGTTCGCCGGGTGCAGCACCTGGGTCAGGTCCAATCCGTCGCTCTTCCAGTGCTTGATCGCGTCATCGGTCATCAACACTTCGCTGCGTCCGACCATTTCATCGATCGTTCGGAAGCCCAGCTTCGCCATCAAACGACGGGCATCCTCGGCGACCATGAACAGGTAATTGACGACGTGTTCCGGTTTCCCTGTGAACATCTTCCGCAATTCTGGATCTTGAGTCGCAATTCCGACGGGGCATGTATTCAGGTGACACTTCCGCATCATGATGCAACCGAGCGTGATCAACGGAGCAGTCGAGAAACCGAACTCTTCGGCACCCAACAATGCGGCGATGACAACGTCGCGACCGGTCTTGAGACCACCATCGGTTTGCAAGACCACACGGCTACGCAGATCGTTCAACACGAGCACTTGATGCGTCTCCGCAATCCCGAGTTCCCACGGCAATCCGGCGTGCTTGATACTCGTCAGCGGCGATGCACCTGTACCACCGGTATCACCGGAGATCAGAATGTGGTCTGCGTGTGCTTTAGCAACACCCGATGCAATCACACCGACGCCCACTTCGCTGACCAGCTTCACGCTGACTCGGGCGGCGGGGTTGCTGTTCTTGAGGTCGTGAATTAACTGCGCGAGATCCTCGATCGAGTAAATGTCGTGGTGCGGCGGAGGACTGATCAAGCCCACACCCGGGGTGCTGTAACGAATCCCTGCGATGTAATCGTCCACCTTCTTACCAGGCAACTCACCGCCTTCACCAGGCTTTGCACCCTGCGAGACCTTGATCTGCAACTCGTCCGCGTTGGTGAGGTATTCGATCGTGACACCGAAACGCCCCGACGCGATCTGCTTAATTGACGATCGCTTGGAATCACCGTTCTCCAGTGGCTTGAACCGAACCGGATCTTCGCCGCCTTCACCGGTATTGCTTTTCCCGCCGAGTCGGTTCATTGCGATTGCGAGTGACTCGTGTGATTCGGCACTGATACTGCCGAGGCTCATCGCACCAGTGCAAAAACGCTTGACGATTTCTTTTGCACTTTGCACTTCGTCGAGAGGCAATGACGGACCGGCAACGCCTTCTTTGAATCCGAGCAAACCTCGGAGCGTGCAGCGGGTGCGATTGTCTTCGTTGATCGCGTGAGCAAACTTCCAATAGGCGTCTTCGTTGTTATTGCGTGCGGCAACCTGCAGGCTCGAAATCGCCTGTGGGCTCCACGCGTGTTTCTCGCCTTCGGCACGCCAATGAAATTCACCGAGGTTTGGCAACGAAGGCAGCTTGTCATCGGCTTTGGTTGGGTAACCCAGCTCATGTCGTCGCAGAGTCTCTTCGGCAAGGATGTCGAACGACACACCTTGGATACGACTCGCCGTTCCGACGAAGCATCGTTCGATGATTTCATCACGAAGCCCCAATGCTTCGAAGATCTGTGCACCCTTGTAACTTTGCAGGGTACTGATGCCCATCTTGGCCATCACCTTGAGCATGCCTTTGCCGACGCCCTTGCGGTAAGCGGCAACGATCTTGTCGTCATCGAGCGCGGCGGGCAACAACCCATCACGGTGAGCTTGCCAGAGGGCCTCGAACGCGAGGTAGGGGTTGATCGCGTCGGCACCGTAACCGATCAGCAAACAGTGATGATGAACTTCGCGAGCTTCACCGGTTTCGAGAACCAATCCGACACGGGTTCGTTTCGCCTGTGCAACCAAGTGATGGTGCACCGCACCGGTGGCGAGCAACATGCTAACTGGAACGCGACCGTGAGCGATTTCGCGGTCACTCAAAATAACCAACTCGATCCCGTCATCACACGCCGCTTCGGCTTCGGCACAGATTCGATCCAGTGTTTTCTGGACGCCGGCTTTGCCTTCACTGCGATCGAACGTGATATCGATCGTGCGACTGTTCCAACCTTTGTGGTTGATATGCTTGAGCGCGGCGATCTCTTCGTTGGTCAGAATCGGGTGATCGACAAGCAAACGATGACAATGCTGATCGGTAGCGGCGAGCAGGTTCTGCTCGGGACCGATATAGCATTCCAACGACATGATCACCTCTTCGCGGATCGAGTCGATCGCGGGGTTGGTCACCTGTGCAAAGAGTTGCTTGAAGTAGTCGTAAATCATCCGTGGCTTGTCCGACAGACATGCCAACGCCGAGTCATTGCCCATCGAACCGACCGGGTCACGCAACTGCTCGACGAGCGGACGGAGCATGAAGTTCATCGTTTCGGCGGTATATCCGAACGCTTGCATGCGTGAGAGCAGCGTTTCGCCGTCGAAGCCGTGCGGTTCTTGCTCGGGATGCAAATCGGCCAAGCGGATACGTTGTTCTTTCAACCATTTGCCATAAGGCATCCGGCTCGCAAAGGTACGCTTGAGCTCCTCATCCGGGATCAAACGTCCTTCCTCGAAATCGATCAAGAACATTTTGCCTGGCTGCAATCGACCTTTCTCACGAACGATCGAAGGATCCACCGGCAGCACGCCGACTTCGCTCGCCATGATCACACGATCATCGTGCGTGATGTAATAACGACTCGGACGCAGACCGTTGCGGTCCAACGTGGCTCCGATGTATTTTCCATCGGTGAACACGATCGACGCCGGGCCGTCCCATGGTTCCATCAGGCAACTGAAGTACTCATAGAAAGCACGCTTCTCTTCCGGCATCGTTTGATGCTTTTGCCAAGCTTCGGGGACCATCATCATGATGGCCTCTTGCAAGGTGCGGCCGTTCATCAACAGGAACTCGAGCACGTTGTCGAACGTTCCCGAATCGCTCAGGTGAGGTTCGATCACGGGGAACAGCTTCTTCAGCTCTTCGCCGTAGATTTCGCTTTCGGCCATGCCTTCACGGGCACGCATCCAGTTTCGGTTGCCACGGAGCGTGTTGATTTCACCGTTGTGACTCATGAACCGCAGCGGTTGAGCACGGTCCCAACTCGGGAACGTGTTGGTCGAAAACCGGCTGTGGACCATCGCGAGATGCGTCTCGAAATCGTCATCTCGGAGATCGGGGAAATAGGGCATGACCTGCGCGGGCGTGAGCATGCCCTTGTAGATGATGACCTTGGTCGACAACGAGCAGACATAAAACACGAGCGCTTGCTCGAGCGTTTCGCTGCCACGGAGTTGATGCGACGCTTGCTTGCGGATCAGGTATAAACGACGTTCGAATTCCTCTTCGGAGATGCCATCGGCGGCCGCAACGAAGAGCTGCTCGATCACGGGTTCGCTGCGACGAGCGGTCGGACCGACGTCTGCGGCATCGGTTTCTTGAGGAACGTCACGCCATCCGATCAAAGTCTGACCGGCATCGACGATCAGCTTCTCCATCGTGTCTTTGCAGATCTTTCGCTCGGCTTCGTCCGGTGGCAAGAAAATCAAACCGGCAGCGAACTTACCCGCTTCGGGCAAATCGACACCGAGGTCCGCCTTAGCGACCTTCCGAAGGAACTTGTGCGGCAAACCACACATGATACCTGAGCCGTCACCGGTGTTGGGTTCACAACCACACGCACCACGGTGATCCATGTTTTGCAAAATCGTGTCAGCATCGATCACGATCTGATGGCTGGGAGCACCCTTGATATGAGCGACGAAACCGACACCACAGGCGTCTTTTTCCATTTCTGGATCATAGAGGCCTTGAGCGGGCGGCAAATGAAATCGGTTGAATTTGGTCATCGTCGTTTGTATACAGTGAGGAGTGAAAACGATTAATCGATAAGGCGGCTGATCTCCGTCCTAAATCAGCACGGACACGGCCCGATCCCTGGACTCGCTTTTTTCGCGGTCGGCCTTGGCGGCCTCCGTCTTACTGAGCAGGTCATGCTCCATCTCGCGGCCCAATAACAGTGAGCCGAATTCGGTTGCGGCGCGGCTAAGCTTACCACGCTTGCGGAAAATGATACCCAACGGGCGTACCATCTGAATTTCGGGACACGCAACGACCCTGAGGCTGCCCGTGGCGGTCTCGCGCCGCACGGCCGCCTCGGGAACAATCCCGACGCCTCGGTTGGCCTGAATCGCACGCACGATGGAATCGCAATTGTCAAATTCCATCGAAGTCAAAACGGTCACGCCGGCCGACTTCAGACATTGATCGATCGCTTGACGGAGCACCAACCCCTTCACGAAACCGATCATTTCGATCCCTTCGAGACGTGATGCTGTGATCTCAGTCTCGTTCGCAAACGGGTGCTCGGCAGAACACACCAAACGCATTGGCTCCGACTGCCACGGGATCGCTCCAAGGGCTTTTGTCGCCCGAGGGAAGCTCACCAATCCAAAGTCGACTTCGTTGCTCAAAACCATCTCGACCACCCGCTGACTCGATCCGAACTCGGTTCGAATGCGAACGTCGCGGTGATTTTGCTCAAACGCCTGTTTCGCCTCGGGCATGTAACTCAGCCCGACCGAATACACGGCCCCCACCGTGACGGTGTCGATCAGCCGACGACCGTGCTGATGCACGCGGTCTTCGAGCTCTTTGTACTGGCGGACGATTTCCCGAACGCCATTGAGATAGATCTGCCCCGCCTCGGTCAACTTCAGTGGACGTTTGGAACGATCAATGAGGGTCGTTTCCAATGATTCCTCGAGGTGCCCGATCGATTGACTGACGGCACTTTGAGTAACGCCACCAGCGGCGGCAGCTTTGGAAAAGCTCCGCTGGTCGGCGACGTGACAGAAAAGTTCGAGGGTTCGTAGCTGCAAATGGCACCGTATTAAAATGACTGATACTGCGAGCCGCGATCGTTAGATCGGCTAATGCGAGAAGCTTACTAATCATGCGCGATAACGTCAAGAGTCGCGATAACTTAGCAATACAGGACGGCTCGCCCGCGTTCCGCACGCCGGTGCGACTCCGCGAACCCCGCTCTCGCGGGCCAACCCTTAGGAGCACCGCAGAAGGGCCATCCCAAACGAGCAAAAAAGACAGCCAAGCTGAAAATACAGACGAGCCGACAGCGGGAAACGGTGAGAATTGCTCGGAACGATCACGGAACCGAGGTCAAGAGTGAAACTTAATGTGAAAAAAGCATTAACGGATCGGTACATCCGAGCACAAACCGCGTTCAGACTGCGACGAATTGCCGTCAAAACCGGGTTAACCCCACTGACACAACCGGCCCCCAAGCAGGTGTGGCAAGATTTGACAGTCGGGTCAACTTTGTTACCATAAGACACCTTTGGCGGATCCGTAGACTTCACAGCCACGGACATCCGCCAAACAATCCCACCTTCCGCCCGGAAATTTGCAAACAACCGTTTGCATCTGTTCCGAGCCCCCGCCTCACCAATTTGTTACTCACGCCTGCGAACAAGCCTCGCGAAGACGCGTTGCGAGAGCTTTAACAAATTTCCCACCTCGAGTCTCGACCTCCCATTACCCCGGTACCGATCCGGATTGCACGGTGGGGATGGAGACTTCCCTTCGCTCTTGTTAGGAGCCGACAACGATGATGTGTCAAGGAAATCCATTGACCCGCTCGGGCCTGTTTGGACGTCGCGGTTTTTTAATGGCTGGTGCCGCCGGTGGGCTAGGCCTTTCACTACCGGATTTTCTAATGCGGCGAGCGGCCGCTGAACTCAAACAATACGAGTTCATCAAGGCGCGAGCAAAAAGTGTCATCCATATCTATTTGCCTGGCGGGATGGCGCAGCAGGAATCATGGGACCCCAAACCTTACAGCCCTCTTGAATACCGCGGCGAACTCGGCACGACGAAGACCAACACCGGTGAGGTGATCTGCAATTCGATGCCCAAGTTGGCCAACCAAGCGGATAAGTACTGTGTCATCCGTTCGATGACGCACGGTGAAGCAGCCCATGAACGGGGAACACACAATATGTTCACGGGCTACAAACCGAGCCCGGCATTGCAGTACCCGAGTTTCGGTGCGGTGGTCAGCCACGAATACGGGCCACGCAATAACTTACCGGCCTACATCTGTATCCCGAATGTCCCCAACGAATTCGCGGGAACGGGTTATCTGCCGAGTAGTTATGGCGGATTCGCGTTGGGTGCCGATCCGGCACGTGACGACTTCCAAGTTCGCGACTTGAATCTCGCCAGTGGCGTCGACGCCGAACGTTTCGTTCGTCGCAAAGCGGCACTCGAAAAGATCAACCAACGGTTCGTCTCAATGACGGCCGCGGACAACATCGGCGCGATGAACACGTTTTACGAGCGTGCCTACGACTTGCTCGACACGCCCGCCGCGAAGGAAGCGTTCGATCTCACGAAGGAAGACGGCAAGATGCGTGACCGCTATGGTCGCAATCAAGCGGGTGCGAGAATGTTGATGGCACGGCGGTTAGTCGAAGCCGGGTCACGCCTGGTGACGCTGACATACGGCAGCTGGGACATGCACAACAACATCACCGGCGGCATTAACGGCCAAATGCCCGCTTTCGATCAGGGCCTCTCGGTATTGCTCGAAGACTTGAGCGAACGCGGGATGTTGGACGAAACGCTGGTCATGGTCAGCAGCGAATTCGGACGGACGCCGAAAATCAACAACGACGCAGGTCGCGATCACTGGCCGAAGGTATTCAGCGTCATGTTGGCTGGTGGCGGCGTCAAAGGCGGCATGATCCACGGGGCGTCCGACGCAACCGCGACGGAACCTGAATCAGATCCGGTTTCGCCCGCTGACTTGGCAACGACGATGTACCACCTGCTGGGAATCGTCGCGGACAAAGAACTCATGGCCCCCGGTGCCCGACCGATCGAAATCGTCGACGGCGGCAAGATCATCCAAAACATCATCAGCTAAGCAGGAGTATCTCAGATGCGAATGATCTCCCTCGGCCTCTTGTTTCGGCGTCCCTTGCTTCAGCGTCCCGTCGCTACTGCCACACTATTGGCCGCCGCATTTTCACTCGGGTTGTTTTCTCCCGCGATGGCGGCGTTTCCGATCGTCACCTATCACCAACCTCTCGGTGTAACGCGTGGCGGAGAAGCAACCGTTGTCCTGCATGGCGACCGACTCTCCGATGCACGTGAAGTCTTGTTCGACCAACCGGGCATCGAAGTTCTTGAGTGCAAACCGATCGACAACAAATCGGTCGAACTGAAGGTCAAAACCGAAGCGACGCTTTCGCCAGGCATGTATTCGTTTCGGGTCGTCACCGCGAGCGGTGCAACGAACCTAAGATTTCTCAGCGTGGGCACCATGCCGACGGTCGACGAGGTCGAGCCGAACAACGACTTTGCATCGCCGCAAGAAATTGCGATGAATCATACCGTTGAAGGAAACGTGGACCGCGAAGACGTCGACTGCTATCGCGTTTCGCTCAAGGCGGGCCAAAAACTAACAGTCGAAATTGAAGGAATCCGCCATCGATGGAGCCTGAACAACCGCGACATCCTCGATCCCTACATCGCCATCCTCGACGAAAAGCGATTCGAAGTCGCGGTCAGCGATGATTCGATGCTGTTCCAACAAGACGGTGTTTGTTCCTACACACCGGAAGAAGACGGCCAATACACGATCCTCGTCCGAGACAGCTCGTTCCTCGGCCAACGCAACATCTGCCGCTATCGGTTGCATGTCGGTTCTTTCCCAAGGCCGACCACGGTGATTCCGTCAGGCGGAGTCCAGGGCGAAGTGCTCAAGGCGAAATTGATTGATATCGACGGAACCATCACAGACGCTACGGTGCAATTGCCGACCGATTTAATCACGGCAAAGAACAGTGCCGCGTCACCGACTCAGCCATACCCGGTGATCACTGAGGATGCCTCTGGGATCTCGCCATCGCCGAACTGGATCCGCGTCGGCAATCTTCCGATCGTGACCGAGGTTGAACCCAACAACGATCACCGCAACGCTCCCGAATGCACCGTTCCAGCTTTGTTATGCGGCGTCATTGGCGAACCAGGTGATTTCGATTGCTTTGCGTTTAATTGCAAGAAGGGCGAAAAGTATCTCGTCAAACTCTACGCACGCGAGACGCTCCGTTCGCCTCTCGATGGCGTCATGAACGTGTTTGACGACAATGGCAAAACAATCAAAAGCAGTGACGACAGCGGTGGAAAGCTTGATGGCTTCTTTGACTTTACTGCCGCCAGCGATTCGAAACACACGATTCGCATTTACGATCACCTGCGTGGTGGCAGCCCACTGCACAATTACTTAATCGAGGTCAGTCGGCTCGAACCGAGCTTCAGCATCGATCTGAAAGAACTGCGTCGCGACGAAGCGATGATTGTCCCGGTTCCCGTCGGCGGCAACGGCGCGATGATGGTGCAAGTCAAACGAGATCAATTCAACGAAGAGATCTCACTCGCGTTGGAAGGTTTGCCGGAGGGTGTTACCGCTCAAACGTTCCCCATCCCCGCCGGTCGGGTTGAAATCCCGGTCGTGTTCACCGCGGCGGCGGACGCAAAAATCACTGGGGCCTTCTTCGACATCCTGGGCGAAGGCAAACGGGGCGATGAAGTCGTTTCAGCGGATTTGCAGCAATATCATAAAATCGTTCTCGGTCAGAACCGACGTGCCATGTTGGAACATTCGACGCCGAAGGCGGTCATGGCGGTTTGCGATGCGATGCCGTTTACGATCGAACTCGTACAACCGAAAACTCCGGTGCTCCGACGTGGTAGCAAAGAATTGGTCGTTCGCATCGAACGCAACGAGGGTTTCGAAAATGCGGTTTACCTCAAGACGCTCTACAACCCACCGGGCGTCGGTGTGAACAACAGCCGAAAGATCGACAAAGGTCAAACCGAAGTCCACATCCCAATCACCGCCAACCAAAACGCAGCGATGGGGACATGGCCGATGGTGATGCAGGTCAGCTACGGCACGAAGCTCGGCACCCAAACGGTTGCAACGGCACCGATCATGCTCGACGTTGAAGACTCCGTTTTCGACTTCAAATTCCCACGGGCTGCCGCCGAAACGGGTAGCGAAACTCCATTGTCGATCACGATGGAAAAGATTCGTGACATCAAAGGGGAAATGGAAGTCCAGCTCGTCGGCCTTCCCAACGGAGTGACGTGCGACGCGGCATCCCAAAAGGTAACGCTCGAAAGCACGACGGTCACCTTCCCATTGAAGATCGCCGCTGATGCCAAGACCGGCCTGCACAAAACACTCAATGTCCAGACACGAATCAGTCGAGACGGTGAAACGATGATCCAAACCAACGGCACCGGAGAGATCCGCATCGACAAACCGGTCGTCAAGAAGACGCCAGCGGCTGAACCAGAGAAGAAGGCTGCTCCGCCTCAACCAAAGACCGATGCCCCTCCGAAACCACTCAGCCGACTCGAACAGCTTCGCCAAGAAAAGGAATCCTCATGATTCGATCTAGCCGTGTCGTCAACCGACACAGTCGCGCTGCGAGTTCGTATGTGCACGGAAACCATTTTGCGGGCTCCCGCAGTCAAAACGTCAACCTAGCGTTGCTGTACTTGGCCACGTTGGTCGCCTGCGTCGTTCTCTCGCGTACCGCCTCGGCGGCCTCACCCGACGCGTCCGTTTCGAAACCGGACCCGCGCAAGACGATCCAGATGGACGTCTACCCAGAGACGATTTCACTCAATTCCGGCGCCGATTTCCAATCCTTCATCGCCGTGTTGCGACGCGACGATGGTGTGACGCTCGACATTTCCGACCGGGTCCGATGGACGGTTGAGAATCCAGCGATGGCGAAGATCGACGGTCACATTTTGCGTCCGCTCGCCGACGGTGAAACTGTCTTGGCGGGACGATACGAAGGCGGCTTGGTTCGCGTCCCGGTCAAAGTTGAAAACGCTGCAGCCAATCCACCGATCAGTTTCGCCAAAGACGTGATGCCGGTGCTAACCCGTTCGGGCTGCAACACGGGTTCCTGCCACGGTGCGGCACGCGGGAAGGATGGATTTCGCCTCAGCCTGTTCGGCTTTGACCCGCAAGGCGATTACCAACGGATCACCCGCGAGATCGGCGTTCGCCGGATCAACATAGCATTGCCCGCCGAGAGCCTGTTTCTGAAGAAAGCGATCGGCGCGGTTCCACACACCGGTGGAAAACTATTCGATGTCGACAGCGACTATTACGCGACGTTGCATCGATGGTTGCAATCGGGTGCTAAGAACGATCCTGCCGACGCACAACCACCGGCGGTCACGTCAGTTGAAATCTATCCGAAACAAGCCGTGCTCGAAGGCGATGCGGCGGTGCAGCGTATGGTAGCCGTCGCGACCTACGCCGACGGAACCACCCGCGACCTCAGTCGCTTGGCGGCGTTTTCGACCAACAATTCATCCGTCGCTTCGATCGAACAGGATGGCGTGGTGACGGCGCACTCGCGAGGCGAAGCGTTTGTGATGGCGAGGTTTGACACGCACACCGTCGGCAGCCAAATCCTCACCCTGCCGGCGAACCTTGAGTACACACCGCCGCCTTCGCAACCGAGCAATTACGTCGATGAACTCGTCGACAAAAAGCTGCAACAACTCCGGATTCTTCCGAGTGGCCCATGCACGGACGAAGAGTTTATCCGCCGATTGACGATTGACGTCACGGGATTGCTGCCGACCGACGAAGAAGTCCTCCGGTTCACGGCGGACACGGCACCCGACAAACGCGAGGCACTGGTCGATCAACTACTCAGCCGTAAAGAATTCAGTGAAATTTGGGCGATGAAGTTCGCTCAACTGCTGATGATCAAGAGCGACAACACGGTCAGCAAGAAGTCCGCGTTGCTTTACGCGAATTGGCTGATTGACCAATTCGCTCGCAACGTCCCGATCAACCAAATGGTGCACGATCTTTTAACGAGCACCGGTGGCACGTTCGGCGAACCAGCAACGAACTTCTACCAGATCGAACGCGACACTCTTAAAACGTCTGAGAATGTCGCTCAGGTGTTCATGGGCATCCGGACTCAGTGCGCCCAATGTCATAACCATCCGTTCGATCGATGGACAATGGATGACTACTACGGCTTCGCCGCATTCTTTGCCCAAGTAGGCCGCAAACAGGCCGAAGACTATCGCGAACAGATCGTCTTCAACCAGTTCGGTGGCGAAACGAAACATCCCGTCACCAACCAAAACGTGGCTCCGAAACTACTCGGCGGCCCGACACCGGAAACGCGTGGAAAGGATCGACGCGAAGTGCTGGCCGACTGGCTGGTTTCGCCCGAAAACCCGTACTTCGCAACGAGCATCGCGAACCGAGTTTGGGCACACTACATGGGTGTGGGTATCGTCGATCAAGTCGACGATGTTCGTGTCAGCAATCCGGCGACCAACCCTGAACTGTTGGAAAAGCTCGGTAAAAAGCTGATCGAATACAACTACGACTTCCGCAAATTGGTGCGAGACATTTGTGTCAGCCGTGCCTACGCACGGAGCTGCCAAACCAACGAAACCAATGCTCACGACACGCGAAATTACGCCCACGCGGTCATCCGCCGGATTCCTGCGGAAAGCCTGCTCGACTGCATCTGCCAAGTCACCGAATCGGACGAAAAATTCACTGGCCTTCCCCTGGGAAGTCGTGCGGTCCAGATCGCGGACGGAGCGGTCTCGAACTACTTCTTAAACACGTTCGGTCGATCGCCACGGACAACCGTTTGCGATTGCGAAGCCACAACCGATCCCTCGCTTTCACAAGCGTTGCACTTACTCAACGGGGCAACGGTTTCGCAAAAGATCACGGCGGGGAAAGTCATCAATAAATGGATCGAACAGGAAAAGCTCGAGCACGATCAAGTCCTCGATCGGATCTACCTCCGCTCACTGAGTCGGATGCCTGATCCAGAAGAACGCGAAGCAGTTCACACGATGCTCGCCGAAAAAGACGCGAACGCTCAGCAAGTGTTCGAAGACGTGTTTTGGGCCGTGCTCAACGGTCGCGAATTTGTATTCAATCACTGAGTCAAACAACATGAATTTCTTTCGATTGCTCGCGGCCACGACGTTTGGTCTTTGCTCCACGGGCGTGATGGCGGCGGACGCAAAAACCACCGACGGCGCGCCCGCAAAAGTGACGTACGAAGACGACGTCAAACCGATTTTCCGTCAACACTGCATGACCTGTCACAACCAAAGCGACAAGCGTGGCGGATTGGCGATCGACTCCTACGCGGCGTTGATGGAAGGCGGTGGCAGTGGTGAGGTCGTCTATGACGATGGCGACATCGACGCCAGCCGGTTGTGGCAACTCGTCAACCATGACGACACGCCCGTGATGCCTCCCGAGCAACCCAAGATCGCCGCGGAACAACTCGCGATTCTGAAAGCGTGGATCGAAGGCGGCGTGCTCGAGAACTCCGGCAGCAAGGCGAAAGCGAAAAAGAAAAACGCGTTGGCGTTTGCAGCCCCGTCGACCGGAAAGCCAGACGGACCACCACCGATGCCCGCCGCGCTGCCACAGAAGGTCCCCGTCGCGACCGAACGCGCCTCCGCCGTGACGGCCATCGGCGTCAGCCCCTGGGCACCATTGATTGCGGTCGCCGGACAAAAACAGATCGTGCTGTACCACGCCGAAACGGCCGAACTACTCGGCATCCTTCCATTCGACGAAGGGATCGCACAATCGTTGCGATTCAGTCGCGATGGCCGATACCTCATCGCCGGTGGCGGCGAACACAGCGTGCGCGGGATCGCGGCGGTTTACGAAATCGAAAAGGGAACCCGCGTCGCTACCGTGGGTGACGAGTACGATGTCGTGTTCGACGCCGATTGCAATGACAAACTTTCGCGGATTGCATTGGGTGGCCCGCAAAAAATGCTGCGGATCTTCGACGCGACCGACGGCTCGCTGCTGTTCGATCTCAAGAAACACACCGACTGGATCTACTCGGTCGCCTTCAGCCCCGATGGCGTACTAGTCGCGTCGGCTGATCGCAGCGGTGGGCTCGTCGTCTGGGAAGCCGACACGGGCCGGCAATTCCTCGATCTGACCGATCACAAAGGTGCCGTGAATTCTCTTTCGTGGCGTGACGACTCCAACGTTCTGGCCAGCGCCAGTGACGACGGCACGGTCAAGCTTTGGGACATGATCGCAGGCAAAGCGATTAAATCGATTAACGTTGGCGGCGGTGCTGTGATGGCGGTTCGGTTCGACCATAAAGGGCAACTCGTTACCGCATCGAAAGATCACAGAGTCCGGTTGTGGGATCCATCGGGAAACAAGATTCAGGAGTTCCCGCCAATGTCCGATGCGGTACTCGAAGCGGCGATCACACACGATTCGAGCCACGTGGTTTATGGCGATTGGACGGGCACAGTCCAACTGACCTCGATCGCCGATCCAGCCGCCACCAAACCGTTAGCCGCCAATCCGCCACCCGCGGCGGAACGACTCAAAGCGGTTGAGCAAACACTCGCGTCGATCCGCACGCAACTCGAGCCGTTGGCGAAATCACAACAGGATTTCAAAGCGAAACTCGACGCCGCCGAAAAATCGCTCGCCGAAGCCGATGCGGCTCACAAGGCTGTCGTTGCCGAGATCCAACAGAGCCAGGCGAAAGAACAGTCTCTCCGCGAACAGGCAACACAACTGAACGCAAAACTGCCCGGCATGGTCACGACATCCCGCGACCTGCATGACGCCGTGATTGCGACACGCTTGTCTCTCGGCGACGCTCCTGACGCAGCGAAGATCGAATCGGTCGCCGCAGCGGAAGCTAACCTTGCGAACCATTTAACCCAAATCGCACAAGCCCGACGTGACGCGGTCAACCGAATCGCTCAGGCCGAAGCGGAAAAGACACGCACCTCGGAATTGACGACCAAGGTGAAACCCGCTGAAGAGCAGATCGCTCAGAAACGCGGCGAAGTGGAGACCGCCAAGAAAGCGTTCGAGCAGGCCAAACAAGCTCACGATGCAGTCGCGGCACAAATGAGCGAGCAAGAGAAGAAGAAACAGGCACTCGCCGCTGCGGTGCAGTAGCGGCACTCGGGAGTGACCGCACGACGCCTGTCTCGGTCGCGAACTTATTCCTATCTGGAACCTATTCCAATCGCGAGCCTATCCCGATCACGTACCGGTGTAACGCTGGTCCGGATCGGGCAAGCCTCTCACGAGGCGGCTACGTCGACGCGGTTTTTGACCTGCCAAAGCACACCGGCGCGGCGGATCGTCGGGACCAATTCGCTTCGCAATTCTTGATTGGGCAGCGTGCCACGCAAGATAATCGCGGTGTTCTCGACCGTCACTTGCAAACGGGCCGCGTAGGCACCGAGCCGTTCGTGGACGCGAATCATGGAATTGATCCGATTCAGACTGCGATTTGCGCGATTATTGCTTTCACTTGAAGTATCCATCTCTCGACTCGTCACTTGAATGAAGATGTAAGGTACTGATCCATAACTTAGTAGCGGAAAACGGGCGGCATTCGTGACATAAAAAGCCGCAAATTCGCTCACATTTTCCGATCAAGGGATCCAAGTCACTTTCTCATTGACGAGCCGTAAAGGCATATCGCGTGCCGATTAGTAGATCAGCATCGAATTTTACGTGTGTACCACGATGTCGCCGCAGTGAGCCGTTCCGACCGGTTCACGTGCGACAGACGATCGTGATCCTCAACGATGACTACCACTCTGGGTCATTGATCACTTCTTTGCCTGCTCGGGTGAGCAGCTTTTTGAACAGCTCAGGATCGGTGCTGCGGGTTACAAATCGGATCGCACCGTCGGCGAGCGCCACGTGAAAGCCGCCCTCTCGAGCATTGCCCAAATTTCGCATCGGGTTTTCGAGATCGATTTCAATGTCCTCAGGTTTCGACCACACGACGGCGGCATCTGGATTGACCTCGACGACAAGAATCGAATTGCTCAACCCATCGAGGAAATCACGAAACGCGGTTTTCTTCAGAGGACGCATTCCCATGTCGTCGCCGACAACGCCTTGAACAATCGTCATCCCAGGCGGAAGAGGCACGCCGGGTGCCTCATAAACGGCGGGCAACTTCTTTGATAACGGAAGATTGTGCTCGCTATCCCAAGGTTCATCGAGGTGAAACTGTTGATACAACTCTTGTTCTTCGAGGAATGGCAGGAGCGCGACTCGCCAACTCAATAACGGCTTACCGTCGTCGTCGGTGATCGCTGAAGGAGGCAACTGTCGATACGCCGCATGGTAATTGTGAAACGCCAACAAGACCTGTTTGAGGTTGTTCGAACCACTCATCCTTCGGGCGGCTTCGCGAGCTGCCTGCACGGCTGGGAGCAACAGACCGACTAAAACTCCGGTCGTCGCGATGCCGACTTCCGATTCCAGCTCGATCGCGACTTCGTCACCTTGCAGTTTCGGTTTTAAAGATTGCGTGATCATGTCGGCCATTCGGTTGGCGTATCGATCGGTCGCCTGACGCATCGCGTTGGATTGATCAGTCGAGGCCAAATTGCGATTGATCTCGGCGATAGCGAGCACTCGGGCGGCCATAATCGAGTCGATCAAAATTGATTCGATGCGCTGCGCGGCAACCTCATCGGTTCCCATCAACGCAATTCGCAGATTGCCCGAATCATCGGTGAAGTCGGCGTGAATTTTGATCGCCTCGGTGAGGCCAGGAATTTGAGCGAGTGGTTGCAGGTCCGGGGCGAGTTCGTTCGCATTCTGCATCGCGACCCCACTGAGAATGGGACGAACCTGCTCGGTCACCACCGCGATAGTCAGTCCAGATGAATGCGACATTGTTCGCAACAACATCGGGAGTTCGCCGGCACCGTTGTCGGAATCGAGCATCCCTTGAAGGTAGCCTGCCATCCCGACATACAACGTCCTCGCGTTGATCATAGAAATGACTGTTCCGGGCGGGCCCTCAATCTCGTAGGCGGTATGATCGCCGATTGGTACCTCATCCGGAGAGGCATCGATGGATTCACGCAATCGCGCGAAGTTGATCTTATCGGTGAACTGAGTGATCGCACCGAACTCCGGTTGCATCGTCTGTGGATTGAGCGAGATCACCAATTTGATCTCGCTGACATCGAACGGATCGATCCCCATCCCTTCAATCATTTGCACCCGCAACACCTCGACGGGAAACATCTCCACCATCGGGTTGTTAAACCAACTCGCCGGCGACAAAACGACTGCAGCCAAAGCGTCATCAGGAACGTAGCGGCTGAGCGAGGAGGCCGGAGCGGCGGTCTCTTGAGCCGACGCCGAAGGAGCCAATTCCAAAGGTAAGAAGAGCGTTAGCGCGGCGGCAAACACACCTGCGGTGAACGCGGTAAGAGATCGTGTCATCATTTCATCCGGTGGAGAGTGAGAAGCGAACGGCGGGTTTGATGCCCCCGAACCGATTTTCAGTTTAACGAACCTGATTATGGCGGTGTGTGCCGAGGCAGCATGGCATTAAAAAAACCGCCGCAACCCGAAGGCAGCGGCGGTTTCGATGAATCGTTCAGCGGACGCGTCGCCCGATCTCACTCAAGCCGGCAAAACGCGATCCGATGGAACAGTGTCAGGTCGTCATTAGCATCCGTGACAAGGCGAGGCACTCACGGGAGCACCGCAACCGCCACAGCCGCTGTTGAGAACAGGGGCAGCCATCACAGGAGTCGAGTAGACAGGTGCGCCGCATCCGCCGCCCTGCATGATCGATGGTCCCGTGCTGATCACTCCGCCGCTGATGATGCCGGTCGAGGCACCGCTGCGACATGGGTGAATGGTTTCTTCGACCAAGGTTGGAACCATTTTGCAAACTTGGACGGTTTGCTCTTTGATCACGGTGTGAGGAACGTTGACGACGTACTCTTCGACTTGCTCTTCGGCGACTCGCTCGTAGCGTGTCGTTTGATAAGGCTCGACAGAGTACTCAGGCACGTTGTACGTGTAGCTGATTTCCTTCGTACGCTCTTCGGTCGAGTAGGTGACGTAAGGGATCGTTTCGGTTTTCGTGACCGTGTTGTACGTCAAAGTCTTTCGCATACGAGTGCGAGTTTCTTCGTTGTACTGAACGACTTTACGAGTCCGGGTGCGTGATTCATCGACGTAGTCGACGACTTGCTTGGTACCGGTACGAGTTTCCGGACGATAGGCAATCGTGGTGCATTCGTAAGGAACTTGCGTCGACTGCTGTTCGTAAACGGTGTAGTTAACGACTTGCGATTGTTTCGTGCTGCTCGTGACGGCGATCGTTTCGGTCGTCACGTTCGGGACCCAAACGCGTTTGGTCGTGGTAGTCGTTGTTGGGGCACAACTGGTTGCCACGGCGGGAGCCGAATAGCTCACGCTGCCGCCGCATCCGCCGTAACTGCCGCCACCGCATCCGCCACAAGACGAAACCTTCGCACATCCACCACAGGCTGAACGGCAACCGCAACCACAACCGCGACTGTGGCTGACGCCGCATCCGCTGCCGTAGCTAGCAGACGAACCACAACCGCTGCTGTAAACGACGTTGGTCGCGACAGGTGCGGCAGGGACTTCGATGACTTGCTCTTCCCAGTGGCCGTAGTCTTTGGTGACCGTTTTCATTTCGGTCGTTGGAACGTCGATTTGGATCGTTCGCGATTTGGTAACGGGCACGGCGTTGACGACCGTACGTGTCTTTTGCGTGGTAACGGGGTAAGGAACGTTGACGGTGTATGTGAAGGTTTCGTCGCGGAGACGTGGCACTTTCACGGTGTATTCTTCAGGAACGTCGACGAGGCTCGGCACGCGAACGGTGTACTCTTCAGGCACTTCCGACCACTGCGGGACGGTTTCGGTCACGTCGACGGTCTTTTCGCTCTTGTTGGGAACCAGAACCGTGTAAGTGATGGTTTTGGTATCGGTCTTAGGAACGTTCGTTACCGTGGTACGGTATTTTTCTTCGGTAACGGGAACCGTCTTGTAGATGGTTTTGGTGCGGAATCGCGTTTCCGGGCGAGTTTCCTGGACGGTGACCGGACGTGTTTCGGTGACGTAGGTCGGCTTCATCACGACGCGGTACGCCGTGGTGGGCTCGCAAAGTGTTTCCGGCGCGGGAACGCTGCTGACCGAGACCGAGGGTCCGTAGCTGGCGTTGACGCTGTAACTGCTAACCGATGGGACGACATAGCCTTGGCCACAACCTACCGCTCCGCCGCAGCCACTGCTGACAACGGTTGGCGAGGTGCCGCACGGATCCGAGCAACCACCACAGGGTTGGCATCGGGCCGCCGCGGTCGTCGCGTAGGAAGCGAGCATCGCAGTTGCGATACCCAAGAAGCGGGACATTGAATTCACTGCTGTGTTCCTCAAAGAGAGTTCATTAAAGCCGAAACGGCGAGACTTAGAGATCAAAACGAGATATAGAGCCAACTGCGCACACCACCCGTCAGGTGACAGACTAAACTGAACATTCGCCCATTCAATCTTCCAACCGGTATTTTCTGCGCAAAACAGCTAACCGACAAAAGTGTCGCGTCTTACCCAGGCTATTGCAATCGTCAGAATCCTGACAAATCTCACTATGCGGAAAAACCTCCCAGCCCCCGCAGTCCCTCACGCGACCGAGGATTCGGATTCAGGCTCAAGAGAAGGTTAAAAATCCCAGCGGTTTCCCCGCCCTCCGGACTTCAAAAGACATCTGCAAACGGTTCCAATTCGTGCCGAGTCTTTCCCAAAAACTCTTCCGCGATCCCGCCCGAAGGTAAACAGATGACTAGTGTCCCTTTCCGCTCAACAGCAGGTTTATATTTTGGGAATCGAGACGCCCGGTCGCTTTTCGAATTCGGCCTCTGCCTCGTCACGACGATTTCGTTGAGCATCGCCGCTGCGACCAGTTTTGCCGCCGGTCCCGGGCAGCCCGTGGTGGCTCGCGTTGAGATGAAATTCGCCACCGGCGAGGAAGTCGTCGACGTCATTTCCAAGGGCGATTTGCTGACGGTGGTGGAAGACCGGGGCGACGACTACGTCATCGTGACTCACGACGGGACACGCGGTGCGGTCGACAAAGTCAACGCGGTAGAACTAGCCGAATCGACGGGAATCTACACCGAATTGATCAAAGAATTCCCTAACGAGGGTCGCTATTACACGCTCCGAGCCTCGGCCTGGTGGGCTCTCGGAAAGCAAGACGAAGCCCTCGAGGATTTCAACACGGCGATCGACAAAGGTTACAAGGCGGCCCACGCCTACAGCAGCCGAGGGTTGTTCATGGCGGCGCGCGGTGAACACGCCGCGGCAATCGAAGACTACGACACGGCACTGAAGATTGACCCCGACGACATCACGCCGATGATCAATCGAGCGGCCGTGCACATGGGACAAGGCGAATACGAAAAAGCGATCGCTGACTACACGACGGCCCTCGAAGTTCGCAAAAACAACGCAGCACTCCTGCGTCAACGGGCGATCGCGTACAAGGCTGCCGGCCAGTATGACAAAGCCATCAAGGACTTCGACATGATTGTCGACGCCAACGCAGAAGACGTCGCGGCGATCATGGGACGCGGCTACATCCGATTCCAACAACAAGAATTTGCTGCCGCCGCGGCCGATTTCTCAGCAGCCTTGGAACTCAACGATGAGGATCCGGTCGCCTGGAACAACCGCGGCTACAACCGCTACCAACTCGGCAAAGCGGAGGCCGCGTTGGAGGATTACGACCGTGCGATCGAGTTGGCCCCGAACTACGCGCTCGCTCATCAAAACCGCGCCTGGCTGTTAGCGACGGCCGAAGACGAATCGCAACGCAACCCAACAGCCGCAATCGAATCCGCCGAAAAGGCATGCGAAATCAATGCCTATGGAAATATCGGAGACCTGTCGGCGCTCGCGGCCGCCTACGCCGCAGCGGGTCAATTCAAGGACGCCGTAGGATGGCAAGAGAAAGTCGTCGAGATCGCTCCGGCCGACGTTAAGACGTTCGCCGAAAAAATGCTGACGCGCTACCGAAACGAAAAGCCTTACATCTCCGACCCGGTCGCGGCCGAAAAAGCGGAACGCGAAGCCGCCGAAGCGGTCGCCCAAGCCGAAGCGGAGAAAAAGAACGAAGCGGCGATTAAAGAAGCCGCCGCCAAGCTGGAGCGAGAAGCAAAGAATAACGCGAAGGGTGAAATCGAGGTCGAGTGAGAGGCCGGGAATCGGAACCCATCACCGTTGCGAGAAACGCATCGCTTTTGCATCCAAACCTTCGCCGCACGTTACCGAGCGGCCACACAAACGGCATCTTTCGCGATCAGCAATCACGCGTCATGAGAGGTCTAGCTGCGAGAAGACCACCGCCATCGATTCCGCGTAGCCGTCGGGATCGCCCTGACAATCTTGCCACGCCTTCACCTTGGCTTCTTCGAATTCGATTGCCGCTTCCGGAGCCGAACGAAGATAATCTCGCAACCGCATGGTCTGTTGCAGCAACGGTGCCCCTTGGGTGACCGCGTAGACCTGGTGCGTGACTTCGCCGTGACGGGGCTTGTGCAGCGTGATCCGCCGCCCGCCGCCGCTGGGTGCCCACGATGGCGTTTCGACGGCGAGAAAGTTCAGACCTTCAATCAACGCCGCGGATTCATCCAAGTCGACGGGATCGGCGACGACAGCCACGGCATCGACCACTGGCCGAGCGATCAGCCCACTGATCGCGGTCGACCCGATGTGTTCGACGGCGACGACACGTCCCTCACAGCACTGCAGAATACTGCTGCGAGTTTGCTCAAACTCCTGCCGCCATCTCGCGTCGTGGTGCATCAAACGCACCCGCCCCGGTTCGTCATCTTCGTCGAAATGGTTGCCCAGCCAGTGAGGTTGCGTCAAAGTTTTACCCGTCTTCCTCAATCCGAAACTGATATTTGAAACGTGGGGGGCTGATTTCGATCAACGCCCGTCTCGGTTATAACCCCATGCCGAGGGCGAACGCGAGCGAGTCGTGAACGCCCACCGCTCATCCTCTCACCAGACACAATCGCCCGTGAATTCAAACGACACCACGAATTTGAACGCCACGTCCCCCTCTTCGGCATCCTCAACGAGTCAAGCCTTGGTGGGCGTCATTATGGGCAGTCGCAATGATTGGGACACCATGTCTGCGGCCTGCGAGATGTTATCTCAGCTTCAAGTCCCGTTTGAAAAATCCGTGGTATCCGCCCACCGCACGCCACAGCGAATGTTTGAGTACGCTCAGTCCGCCCGCAGTCGTGGTTTGCGAATCATCATCGCGGGAGCGGGCGGTGCGGCCCACCTGCCAGGCATGGTCGCCTCCGAAACGATCCTTCCGGTGATCGGGGTGCCGATTCAGAGTCGAGCCTTGCAGGGACTCGACTCGCTTCTTTCGATCGTCCAAATGCCCGGCGGTATCCCTGTCGCGACGATGTCGATCGGCAAGGCGGGGGCGAAGAACGCGGGGATTCTGGCCGCCCGCATGCTCGCCATGTCGGATGAAGAACTGGCGAGCCGCGTCGAAGCGTTCGTGCAAAAGCAGCACGATGACGTGATCGCGGGTGCGGACCTCAGCGACGTCTGACGAACTGCGTTCTCACCACTCCACTCGCCCCGTATTGAAGTCACGTTTTGAAGGAAGGCCCACGCGATATGAATTCGACTCTTGCCCCGATCCTGCCCGGATCCACGATCGGAATGGTCGGTGGCGGTCAACTCGGCCGCATGTTCGCCATCGCTGCGGCGAAACTCGGATACCGCGTTGGCGTGTTCTGCGGCAGCAGTGACGAACCTGCCGCGGACGTTGCCACCTTCACGGTTTGCGGCCCGCTCGAAGATCATTCCGCGATCGAAATTTTCGCCGATCGGTGCGACGTGATCACGCTCGAGTTCGAAAACATTCCCGCCGAAACGATCGCTGCTTGCGGGCGTCACGCGCCCACTTTTCCGGATGCCTCGGTGCTCGCGACCGCCCAAGATCGCTTGCTCGAAAAGTCGACGCTGCGTGACGCCGGGCTGCCGGTCACTCCGTTCATGCCGGTCGCCAACGCCGAGCAGGCCTGCGAGGCGGCCAAAGAATTCGGATGGCCGATCATCGTCAAAACGCAGCGAAGCGGTTACGACGGAAAAGGCCAACATCGCCTCAGCAGCGCCGACGAAGCCGAGGCTGTCGATTGGCAGGGCGGTGGCGACTGGATCGCCGAAGCAATGATCCATTTCGAACGGGAAGTTTCCGTCGTCGTGGCTCGACGTGCCGACGGCAAATCCACCACGTTCCCTGTCTTCGAGAATGATCACCGCAATCACATTCTCGACCTAACCACTCTCCCGGCCAACATCACACCCGAAACGGAAAACCGAGCACGAGAGATCGCGATCGAAGCGACCCGCTGCCTCGATGTGGTCGGCCTGTTGTGCGTTGAGATGTTCATCCAAAACATTGACGGCGAACAAAAGATTTACATCAACGAAGTCGCACCGCGGCCTCATAACTCGGGACACGTCACCATCGAGGCCTGCCACACGAGTCAATTCGAACAGCACGTCCGTGCCATCTGCGGGCTGCCTTTGGGAAACACTGATTTGATCGCACCGGCAGCCGGAATGATCAACTTATTGGGCGATCTTTGGGGCGAAAATGGTGCCCCACCGAATTGGCAGGCCGCACTCGCCGTCGACGGAGTCTCGCTGCATCTCTATGGAAAACACGCCGCCCGGCCCGGACGAAAAATGGGACACATGTCTGCCGTTGGCGATTCGCTCGATGATGTCACCGAGCGCTTGCACCGAGCCCGCAACGCCCTGCGTCAGTAATCGCAACCATCGCGAACCGCGGCTCCTGCTCCACACAAACGACACACCGAACATTCATTTCATCACGCCTGACCCTCTTTAAGAAAACGATTCCCCACATGAGTAGCGCCGTCCCCGCCAACACTTCCGACCGCCCCCACGACACGATGCGTGAGGTGCAAATCGAGTGTGGCTACTTGGAATCGAATCCCGCCAGCGTCCTGTATCGCAGCGGAAAGACGATCGTGTTGTGCACCGCATCGATCGAGCGCAACGTTCCACCTTGGATGGTCGGACGCGGCAAGGGATGGGTGACGGCGGAATACAACATGCTCCCCGGCAGCACGAGCCCGCGGAAACGACGCGAACGCGGCGGAAAAGTTGACGGCCGCACGACCGAAATCCAACGACTGATTGGCCGCAGCCTGCGTGCCGTCGTCGACTTGGAAGCCCTCGGCGAACGCTCCATTACCGTTGATTGTGATGTCCTGCAGGCCGACGGGGGAACCCGAACGGCGTCCATTACGGGTGGCTTCATCGCACTTTCGCTCGCCGTCGCTGAACTCGCAGCCAACCCCGATCCCGATCCAGAAGCGAAACCGGTCGTTGTCGCCGATGTGTTGCCACGCAGCGTCGCGGCCGTCAGCGTGGGAGTACTCAACGACGATGTCGTGTTGGACCTCGACTACGTCCTCGACTCCGCCGCCGATGTGGACATGAACGTTATCATGACCGGTGATGGCCGATTCATTGAAATCCAGGGCACCGGCGAAGAAGCGACGTTCGACGATGAACAACTCGCCCGCATGCTCAGCCTCGCCAAGAAAGGCATTCGCGAACTGACCGAACTTCAAAAAGCTGCGATCGGCTGAACCGCCCGCGCTGCGACGGCCAATGACACTCGCCGCTGCGAATCCCAAACGGCATCGCGAATCACAGCACGCCGTTTCCTTCGAAAAGGAACACCAATTCTTCTCGATGCCGAAACGGAATCCCCGCCGGTGCAGCGAGACACCCAGATCAGTCAGGCATTGGGCGGCGCATGTGCTCATACGCGCCAGGCGTCGCCAATCGGCCACGACGGGTGCGGACCAGCAACTCGCTACGCAACAGGAACGGTTCGACTTCGTCTTCGAGCGTATCGCCACTGACGTTCATCGTATGAGCGATCGCGTCGAGACCAGCGGGACCGCCCAAAAAGACTCGCATCAGAGTGTCGAGATAATTGCGATCCTGTTTATCGAGGCCGAGCGCATCGATCCCAATCATGTCTAGCGCCGCACGCGTGATCTCCTGATCAACTTTTCCGCCGGCTTTGCTTTGGGCGTAATCACGAACCCAAAGCAATCGATTGTTCGCTAACCGCGGCGTGCTGCGAGACCTCGCCGCGATGACGGCGGCCGATGGATCGTCGACTTTGATTGACAACTTCTTCGCGTTGCGGTGAACGATCTCGGACAACTCTTCGCGGGTGTACCAACCGAGATGCTCGCGAATTTGGAATCGATCACGCAGCGGCGCGCTCAACATCCCCGCTCGCGTGGTCGCGCCGATAAGCGTGAAAGGCTTCAGCTCGAGATTGAGGGTCCGGGCGTTCACACCGTCGCCGAGAACAACGTCGATGCGATAGTCCTCCATCGCGGTGTAGAGGTATTCTTCGACCGCTTTGGGAACACGGTGAATTTCGTCAATAAACAACACCGAGCCCTCCGAAACGTTTGTCAGGTAGGGCAGCAGGTCCTTCGGAGCTCGCAGTCCGGCACCGTTGGCCATTTGCACGGTGGTGTTCATTTCCGCCGGGATGACGGTCGCGAATGTCGTCTTGCCGAGACCGGGCGGCCCGTCGAAAAGGATATGTCCGAGCGGTTCGCCACGCGATTGAGCGGCGTCGATCGCGATTTTCAACCGTTCGATCACATCGCGTTGGCCGACCATTTCGTCCATCCGGCGGGGACGCAGCTTGACGTCAACTTCCGCGCGTGGACGTGATTCGTCGCCGCTGGCGGTCGCGGGTGGCGCACCCGGTGGCTTCCCAGGCGGACGTTTTGCATTCGTCTCGCCCCCGGAGGGATTTTGCGAGTCAAGCGCATTGCCGCGCCGTTCGGGGTCGGATTGTTGGTAAATTGCTTCACGTGCCATCGTGGATTCCGTCGAGCTATCTCTCAAACAAGTGCGATCTGCTGAGTTCACTGTAGCGGTCGAGAACCCATCGGTGGTAGTTCAGTTCGCTGCCGCGCGGCGTTCTCACTTGAGAAAACTGCGTAAATTGCCATGTATTTGAGTGCCAGAATGATGCCGGAATCCTCGTCGGACCAGCCCACCGCAACCAACCGTCCCGATAAATCGGCGAGCGGCCCCCCAGCCGCAGACATGTCCGACCCACAATGGATCGCCAAATACGAGCCCTATTTGAGAATGCTCGCTCGGACTCACATGCGTGCCGCCTATCGGGCCAAAATCGGGGCGTCCGACATCGTCCAACAGGCCATGCTGCAAGCCGTCGGAGCGATCGACCAATTCCGCGGCGGGACCGAAGCGGAACTGAGAGCGTGGCTGCGACAGATTCTCGTCCGGCAAATCTGCCATCTCGATCGAGACCTCCATCGTGACAAACGCGACGTCCGGCGAGAGCGGTCCATGGAGCAAAAACTCGCGCAATCGTCCATGCGACTCGAGGGACTGCTGGCCGCTGACCAAGCAACACCGAGCCAAGTTGCGATTGTCGGCGAAAACGTCACCGCCCTCGCTGCCGCGGTCGAACGCCTGCCCGACGGACAGCGACAAGCGATCGAACTGCATTATCTCGAAGGCCTCAAATTAGCCGAAGTCGCTGAAGCGCTCGGAAAGACAACCGGAGCCGTCGCGGGACTGCTCCACCGGGGCATGAAACAACTCCGATCAGACTGGGAATCGTCACAACAAGGCTCGACCGGAGGCGGGGCATCGTGACCGACAAACAAAGTGAACCTCGCGACGACGAAGAACTCAACAGTGATGATCTCCACGATGAAACGGCGGACGTGGAGCACGCGGACCAAACGGCACCGGAAAACACCGCACCCGATTCTGATGATGGGTCCGAGTCCAATGATGAGCCCGACGACGACGTTGAACACGCATTCGTGAACGAACCCGAGGACGAATACGAACCGGAAGACGACTTCGAAGATGACGAGGACGCATTCTCGCTCGAGGAACTCGGTGCGGCCTACAAACATATTGTTGCGAAATCAGATTCCGACGACGGTAGCGAAGCGATTCAGACCGGCGAAGTCCTTCAACGTGAACAACTGATCGCGGCTCAAGCGGTCGATCAGAGCGAACCGGAATCGGATCCGTCCGAAGCCCCTGATGATGATGTTGAAACAGAGGCAACGACATCGGAAGACGAACCCGAAAGCGCCGCCACTCCCGAAGCGATTATCGAAGCCGCGCTGTTTGTGGGACATCCCAACGGACATGGAATCACGGCAGCACGATTGGCATCGATCATGCGTGGGATGACCCCAGAAGAAGTGATCGAAACGATCGACACGCTCAACGAGTCCTACCGAACTCACCGACAGGGGATCCGCATCGCACAAGATGATTCAGGCTATCGCCTGATCGTGGCCCCCGAGGTCGAGTCGATCCGCCACGTCTTTACCGGCAAGGTCCGTGAAACGAGGCTCAGCCAAGGGGCGATCGAAGTGCTCTCGCTCGTCGCCTATCAACCGGGGATCACCGCCGTCGAATGCACCGACAAACGCGGGCGCGACAGCGGCCCGTTGCTAAACCAAATGGTCCGTCGACGCTTGATCGAAATGCGCCGTGAACCGGAAGAAGAACCGGCCAAACCCAAACCACCGGCCGTAGCGACGATCGATCCGGACGAAGCGGGCGGAACATCCGACGCGTCAGAGACATCCGACGCCCCCGAGTCAATTGACGCCCCTGCAAAACCGAGCAAGAAAAGGCCTAAACCCAAACTGGTCTCGAAATTCTATCCCGCTGAGCGGCTACTCGTTTTACTAGGGCTGGAATCACTCGACGACCTTCCTCAGGTCGAAGAAGTGCACCTCGAGTAGTTCCCGCGGAGCTGATGCAACGCGACTCATGGTATGAGTCGCGTTTTGCTTGATGATGCTGTACCGGGAGGGGTATCCCCGCCGAGTGATACGATCTCGTAACTGATGTCGAAACGACTGCCCGCTCAGCAATCCGCTTCGATCAACTGCCAACTGCCCGCGTCGGTCTCAACCTTCCAGATATCCGGCATCGCTTCGTCGTTCAGATGGGCAGCAACGAGGCTCGCCATCGGATCCGGAATCACGAACGCCACGACTTGGTTGCGGCTCTTACGCAGCACACGATTGATCGCTTTCATCACACGGGTGGCCGCAACGTCGAGCGACTCGCCTCCCGGTGGGCAGACCGTTTCCGGATTCTCCGCACCACTTCGGTAGAGCCGAGGTTGGTTTCGACGAATCTCGTCAATCAGTTTGCCATGCCACAGGCCATGATCGATGTTGCGAAAACCGTCAATCATCTTCGGACGCAGATCGCGGCCTTCGACGAGAACGGCAGCCGTTTCACCCGCGGATTCGCAGGGTGCGTGATAGACAGCGTCGAGGCGAATTCCCGCCAATTCTTCGGCAAGGTTTTCTACTTGTTCGCGACCACGCTCGCACAGCGGCATGTCCAGCGAACCCTTCATGCGGCCCTGTTCATCAAATGTCGTTGCGCCCGGGCGAATCAAAATCACACGCGATCGTGCTGCAGATCGAAGAGAGATCACCGTGAACCTCCGTTTGCAGACATCATCGCGTCGTTCAATTCCGAAACCGCAACGGTGTAATCGTCGCTCGAAATGATCGCCGATCCGACAACAAACAAATCGCAACCGGCTTCGCGAGCCGCACCGATGGTGGAGAGATTGATTCCGCCATCGATTTCCAACAAAAGCTCAGGGTAGCGTGAGCGCAGTTCACGAATCCGATCGATCGCGACCGGGTTGAACGTTTGGCCGCCAAAGCCCGCTTCCACACTCATCACCAAAACCATGTCGACGCTGTCCAGACACACATCGAGTTCGCTCAGTGGCGTGCCGGGGTTGATCGCAACGCCAACGCCCACACCGAGGTCGCGAACTTTGCCAGCCACCTCGACGGGATCTTTCACCGCTTCGACGTGAAATGTCAGCATGTCAGCGCCCGCATCCACCATCGGTTTGGCGTACGTCACCGGATCGCTGATCATCAAATGAACGTCCAGCGGCATATCCGTGTGTCGCCGCAGGCCTTCGACGATCGGCATGCCGAACGTGAGATTAGGAACGAAGTGGCCATCCATCACATCGAGATGAAGGATTTCAGTGCCCGCCTCGCGCAGCCGATCGACCTCGGCCATCAGATTGCCAAAATCGCAATTCAGCACGCTCGGCAAAATTGCCGGGCCGGCTCCACGAATCGAATCGAGCTTGGCTCGGTTCATAAGGTCCATTCCAACGAGGATCGAAACCACTGATCAAATGAAAAACACCCAACCGACGACGTAAAACCAGAAGCCTGGTGTGGGGACGCCTTCGGCAGACACCTTTCAATCAGTGTTTTGAGAGTCCACGGACACCGCCGCGGCATGTGAACACAGGTATACCTGTGCGCATTGCGTTGCCTCTCATCTGACACCGGCACGATTGCCGATCGTCGCGACCAAGATTGGGCAGAGACCGGTGCGTTGTCAATCGCTTGATTTTTCACGCCGGAGCCCGGAAGTCGATAGAGTTCAGCTTCACCTCGCAAATTCACGGTTTGCGTGGAAACGAAAATGTCGATTCGGTAAAAAAAGACGCCGCTAAAATTCTCATATCTTTCGAGAACCGAACACGTCCATCGGCATGATAGGTGGGCGTGCCTCAAGCCGACCTGAGCCGCAACAGAGACATTGATACAAGATTCGTTAGGACATTCACCCTTGGGAGATAACGCTCCACAGGGTATACCTACGAGGAAACAACCTCATACAACTGATCGGCGGTGGATTCTCCCGCCGATTCCAATCGGATTTTCTATCCCCATGCCCGATAATTGGAACATTCTCGCCAGCCTCCTGGGTACACCACGTCCCCCGGAACCGGTCGAAACCACTCCGGACGAGCCTCAAGAAGCGTCCCCAGCAGTGAAAAATGAAACTGCTGAAGAAACCACCACCGAGCAAGCCAAAGTCGACGACGTCGAGCCCGCCAGCACCGAATCCAATGAGTCCAGCCGCTCGAGCCTGCGTTCATCGCACTCGGTGTCCTCGACCGAATCTGACGAGCCTGCTGCGGAAACAAAATCAGACGTCGACGTGCTCGAAGCTCTGACCGCGGTCCAACCGCCGCCGAAATTGCCCGGATTCGGACTGCCCGATGACGAACCGGTTGCTGCCCCGGCGAAAGCCGCCACGCCGGCCAAAGCCGAAACCGCCGGTTTCGGTTCCGCCGAAGCCGATATTTCCGAACGTGAATCCCAACTCAGCGCCGGACGCCGGTCTGAATCACGCTCACGGCGTGAACCAGACGACTCCCGCGGTGGATCTCGTGGTTCAAGTCGCCCGTCGCGGCGATCGGGCGGATCGAGTTTTGCCGACGGCCTCGGAGTCGTCTCGCCAGACGATGATGATGACGCTCAAGAGGACGAGGTGTTCGGTTTCGTCGACGACGACAACGTTGCCGACGAAGAAGAAACCAACGAAGTGGAGGCACGTCGCCCTGCTTCGCGTGAAGAACGTTCATCCGAAGGCGATCGCGACGAGTCACCTCGCACCGCACCAAATTCACGCCGTCGCGGACGCCGCGGTCAACGACAACGCATGTCCGAAAGCGACGTCGTCGACACTCCGGCCGACGAAGAATCAGCCGACCGCCCACGCGGCCGCGTTGAGAAATCCGACGATGACGACTCCCGATCACGTTCGCGAGGACGCTCCCGCCGGGGAGGCCCGCGCGACGACGAGAAAGCCTCCGAAGACCGCGGCCGAAGCGGTCGCAGCCGAGGACGTGGCCGCGGACGCGACGAAGAGGACGACTTTGGCGCAACCGTCGTTGCGAAAGAATCGTCCGAACCGAAGGAAAAGGACGCCGAATCGGACTCCAACGACTCACCTCGTCGATCCCGACGTGGTCGAGGCGGACGACGCGGCGAACCTCGTCGCGGTGAACGCGAAAACGCCAGCCAACCTGCTGCACGAAATCGCGGACCGGCAATCGACGATGAAGACGGCGATGACGGATTCGCAGCCGACCTATTCGACGACTTTGACTCCGACGACAGCCCTGCGGATGACTTCGGCTCAGAATCCAACAGCCCACGCTCGTCAACTCGCAGCGAAAACGAGGATGACGATGGCCCTCGCGCCGGACGTCGGTCGCGACGTGGCGGTCGACGCCGAGGACGACGCGGCTCCGGCGCGTCCGAATCGAGCGATGCAGAGACGACCGCGCGAGCGAAAAAGCCATCTGACGACCTCCCTCGCTCGGCATTCGACGATGACCTCGAAGATGACGAAGAAGTCGAAGTGATTCGACGGGGACGCGCCGAATCGAAAGATCGCTCGCGCGACGACGAAGGCGGTGGACGCGAGCGTTCTCGCCGAGGCGGCAGAGGCCGTGGCCGAGATCGCGATTCGCGAGATCGTGACTCCCGCTCCGACAGCGGCGCCGCGGGACAAGACTTCCCCACATGGAACACCATCGTTAACACCATGGTCGACAAAAACCTCAGCGGTCGACGCGGAGGAGGAGGCGGCAGCCCACGAGGCGGTGGAAGCGGTGGCGGACGCGGCAACTCGTCGAACGGCTCTCGAGGCCGACGACGCTAAAATCCCGATCCGATTTATAGAAAACCAGTAACGATCCATAATCAATTTGCAAGGAACTCTACGACGTGTTTAAGAATTTTTGTCCTCAAGCCCTCGGTATCAACGGTCGCCAAAGTGAACTCATCGAATTGGCGCTGACCTATGCCTTCCGCGGCATGGATATCGACATGCACGACATGCTTCGTCGATCACAACGCTCCTCATTCGAAGACGCTTCGAAATACCTGAAGGCAGCGGACATTCGCATCGGAACCTTCACGCTGGCACTCAATCTTGATGCCGACGACGATGCGTTCGCAGCGAGCGTGGCAACACTGCACCCGCTCAGCGAAATCGCTCAACAACTCGAAGTGGACCGCGCCCTCATCCGCGTTCCTGCAGCAACCGACCGATTGCCGTTCAACGAATTTTTCGAAGTTCAACGCAATCGAATCGGCCAAATCGCAGACGTCCTCGGATCACGTGACATCAAACTCGGCGTCGGATTCCGTGCCGGCAAAGAGCACACTGAAGGCAAACAGTTCCCATTCATCTCGAAAGTCGAGACCTTCCGCGCCCTCGTCGACGCGATTCCAAACGTTGGATACCTCATCGACACTTGGGACTGGGTTGTCGGCGAAGGTGCCATGGATCAATTCAGCGAAATCCCAGGCGATAAAATTGTCGCCGTGCGTTTGGGATCGATTCCTGAAGACATCGAACCAAGTGCCGCCACCACGCACGACCGCATCCTGCCTGAACTCAACGGCCCGCTCGATCACGTCAAAGTGGTCAAGCACCTCGATGAAGGTGACTTCGCAGGACCGATCAGCCCAACCGCGTCGACGCTGCAGTACAAAGGCCAAACTCGCGAATTCCTCGTGCAGAAGGCTCAAGAAGCGATCGATGCGATCTGCAAAGAAGCCGGCCTGACCGTCGCACCGTTGCCGATGGACCTCATCGAAGACATCCCTTACGAACCGACTCCGATGATCTAATCGGATCGGATTGGAGCCAGTGCTGCGTGACAGCAGAGAACGAGGGTGAAGGCCGCACCGAATATCATCAAGAAATTCGGTAAACAACCAGACCACGGAAATTCTTGACGAGTTCCGTTACCCTAAAATGAAGCTGTGACCTACCACGAGGCTGCAATTGGATGACACCACCAATCGAGGGAACTCCTGCTTCCGCGACGTGGCAACCAACGGCGGAAACTCATTGATCGCCACGCCCGACGGGCGTGGCACTACTAGATGCACTGTTTGAGAATCATTCGATGAGCGAAGCGGAACCTGATCTCCTGACCCAACTCGGCGGAACCGAAGGGCTACGGCGAGTCGTTGACGAAATGTACGTTCGCGTCCTCGCCGATAAAGACCTCAGCCATTTCTTCGAAGGTGTCGAAATGGACACGCTCGTGCGAATGCAGACCGAGTTCATGGCGTCGATCACATCCGGCGACATTGCTTACACCGGCGCCGACCTGACCCGCGTCCATAAAGGACGAGGCATCACCCGGCAACACTTCTCTCAGTTCGTCGGTCACTTCACGTCAGCCCTGCAATCACACGGCGTGACTCCCCATGCCATCGACCAGGTGCTCGGAAAACTCGCGATGTACAGCGACAAGATTACCGGCACGACTAACGTCGACGGCTAACGCTCGCTGCGTGACTGCCGAAGCACTCCCGCCATGCGATCACGGCGTGATTTCCACCGGGCTATCGCGTGAGATCACCTCATGCGAACACGACGACCGGGCCAACACCTCGCCTCGCAGCGTTTGGCCTGACAGCGGACCACCGAGCGGATGACTCCTCGCGACACGGTCTTGCGCTGACAACAAGACGGCGTCACTGAAAACATCAAAGCATTTCAAACGATAGTGCGCCCGACCGCGGTAGCTTCACTCGCCAAAATTCAGCCCCCTGAAGCCTGACGAAATCGGCTACGTCTTTATAAAAATTGCTCTCGGTTTCAGATCGCGTGCGCCTCGGCACAATCAGCACCGACACACACCACCCCGCGCATCGTTCAACCGATGAATTAGCAAACGACCGGAAGCACGTTGACCAACCGCACTGGCCGGAGCCTAATCGAATCTTCATGCGTTTGAGGAAACAGCGCGTACGCGTGTTCGATACGCTAAAACTTGATTACGCTCTCTCGCCCCTTTTCGTCCCGCGGTGGCGTCGTGCGACAACATCGCAATGGCCTAGCCGAAGCTTACTACCGTTTCACCAATCAATCCCCGTACATTCCCCGCCATACACCACGTGCGCCACACACACACCACGCGCGACACCTTGCAACCTCAGCCCCCACTGCCTTGACACCACCGGATGCTGCCCGCAGCGAGACACCTCGCCGTGACCGTCTTTTCGCTGGGCACATGATTTGCTGATGTTGTGCCACTCATCCCCAATCCATCCTCTGTTGAGTTGCCATGACCTTCTTGCCTGCTATTACTCGGCCGCGGGAATCCGCCGCGTTAACGACAGACACGCCCGTCAAGCACGCCAATCAATACGCCACCACGCCTGATGTTCGAACACCGTTCGCAACTGATGTCATCGAAGGCCTTTCACAGCAGCGCAAACGCCTGCACTGCAAACATCTTTACGATCGTCGTGGGTCTCAACTGTTCGACAATATCTGCGAACTACCTGAGTACTATCCGACGCGCACCGAACTGGCGATCATGCATCGTTACGCCGACGCGATGGCCGAGCAGATCGGCCCCAATGCGGCACTCGTTGAACTGGGCAGCGGCAGCAGCCAAAAAACTCGCGTGCTGCTGGATCATTTGCGTGAACCAACCGCCTACCTTCCCGTCGACATCTCACGTGGTCATCTCCTCGAAACCGCCGACAAACTGAGACGCGAGCATCCCGGCCTCAACATTCAACCAATCGTCGCTGACTTCACCCAACCCATCGAATTGCCGTCCTCACTGGCCACCGAAAAGGTGTGTGTCTACTTTCCCGGATCGACGATCGGTAACCTAGAACCGCACGACGCAGTAAAACTACTCAAGAACATCGCCAAACTCGCTGGCAACGAGGCCGGGCTGTTGATCGGGTTCGACCTGCAAAAAGACCATGATGTTCTGCACGCCGCCTACAACGATTCACAGGGCGTCACGGCGGCCTTCAACCTAAACCTGCTACACCGAATCAACCGCGAAGCGAACGGCAACTTGATCGTCGATCAGTTCAGTCACCATGCGATCTACAATGCATCCAAAGGGCGAATTGAAATCTCAATCGAGAGCAAAACCGATCAGACTGCACGTATCGCGGGTCAAGAATTTCACTTCTCAAAAGGTGAGCTAATTCACACAGAATACTCTCACAAGTACACACAAGAAGGATTCGCCAACATGGCCGCTTCCGCCGGCCTGACAACCAAGAATGTTTGGACGGATCCTCGTGACTGGTTCGCTGTGAACTATTTGGAATCGAAACATGGCAACTGACGTCCGCTCGTCGCAAAGAACACCCGCGGTATCGAACAACGCAAAAACACCCTCGTTGATGGATTCGACCCTCGATCGATACAAATGCGTTCGCGACCTTAGCACCCAAATTGCAGAGCCTCTGTCACCCGAAGACTGCGCCATGCAAACGATGCCCGACGTCAGCCCAACCCGCTGGCACCTGGCCCACACGACTTGGTTTTTCGAAACTTTCCTACTGAAAGAACGCCCCGGATACCACCCCTTCAACACCAGTTTCGAACGCCTCTTCAACTCGTATTACAACTCTGTCGGGCAGCCATTTCCTCGCCACCGACGAGGGCATCTTTCTCGCCCGGGACTAGATGAAACGCTTCAATACCGACAACACGTTGACAACCTGGTGAGCGAACTCATTGATTCGGACACCCTGAGCGACGCACAACTGTCCGTGATCGAACTCGGCCTCAATCACGAACAACAACACCAGGAACTGATGCTCACCGACATCAAACACGTGCTGGCATCTAACCCATTGCAACCGACTTACATCGCCGATGGCGTCGCTCCGGTTGACGCAACGAACGCACCGCCGCTGCAATGGAATTCCTCGGATGAAACCATCGTCGAGGTCGGGCATGACGGCAACGGTTTCGCCTATGACAACGAAAGCCCACGACACCGTGAACTCATTCACCCTCACAAGATCGCGTCACGGTGCGTGACCAACCGTGAATACTTGGATTTCATCGACGACGGCGGTTACCGACAACCTGAACACTGGCTGTCGATGGGATGGGACGCAGTCAATCAGCATGCTTGGGACGCACCGCTTTACTGGATATCGCAAGACGGAAACTGGCAGCAGTTCACACTTTCGGGCGTTCGCCCGCTCCACCTGGACGAACCCGTTTGTCATGTGAGCTACTTCGAAGCCGACGCGTTTGCACGGTGGAGCGGCAAGCGATTACCGACCGAATTCGAATGGGAACACGCCGCGTCGGGCAACGCAATCGGCGATGTTTTCTGTGATAAACTCATGCAGTCGGGCAGTGCCATTCACCCTCGCGTGACCGGCGACAGCGATTTCCTCGGGAACGTTTGGGAATGGACGGCGAGCCAATACATGCCATACCCAGGATACCGACCCGTTGCAGGTGCCCTCGGTGAGTACAACGGGAAGTTCATGTGCAACCAATTCGTGCTCCGGGGCGGCTCCTGCGCAACATCGTCGGACCACATTCGATTGAGCTACCGAAACTTCTTCCCACCCGACGCCCGCTGGCAATTTAGCGGCATCCGCTTGGCTCAGTAACAGCGTTCCGCTGAAGCCAGCGTCTGCTTCCTCAAATGAGAAGCTAAAGGCGACGAGCTACCGAGAAGAAGCTCAGCACCAAAGCAGACCGATTCACAGCCATTTGCGGCGTCGAAAAAGCCGAATTTGTCACCGATTCGGCGACAAGGATTCATTCGAAGTCCTACTTAGAAAAGCTGATCTCCAGCCGAAACATCGATTCGCCGCGAACCTCCTTCGTACTGCTTCTGTCATAGGGACATCCTCCCGCGACGCGTGTGCATTAAGCCCCGACCTAAATGGCAGGCCGCACGACGAGCACGATGCGAGCGAGAATTGCTGTTGCAAAGCTTCGAATTCCCAAACGACAGACTCGTCCCCGATTCAACTTCCAGATAATCGCTCCCATGGACACGACTCATCAAATGCTCGATGTCACCGGGCCGGCAACGGCTACGTTGTCTGTAGGTGATTCGATGAGTCCGATCACCGTGATTGGGACCGAGTCGATTCGTGAATCGTTTGGGCCGCAAACATACCAACAGGCAATCAACAGCCGACTCGCACCTGGCGTCTCTCGCGTTGTGCTCAACCCGGACGCGCATGTCGGCTACGGCGCGCCGGTGGGCTGTGTGATGGTATCGCCGACGCACGTTTACCCCGGTCCTGTAGGCGTCGATATCAAATGCTCGATGAGCTTGCTGCAAACGGATCTCCCTGCCGATGCGATTGAGGAACATACCGTTCGCCGGAAACTGATCAAAGCAATCGCCAAACGCGTTCCGACTGGCGCCGGACGCGGACAACGCCATGTCCCAAAGGCTCGCAGCGTGGACGGTTCGCTCGGCTTTCGCGTTGCCACCGAAGGCGCGTCCAAAATGGTCCTGAAGAAACTTGGGATCCCCAAAGCGTGGGCTGATCGATGCGAAGACGCCTACCACACTGCCGCCGACGGGACTTCCGATTCCCTTGCGGCGAGATTGGAGTGGATGGGACGAGACAGGGACAAGCTCAATCGAATCGAGAGCAAGTACCGGCAACTGGGCAGCTACGGCGGCGGCAACCACTTCGGTGAAGCCGAGGTAGTCCAGGTGTCTCAAGATCCGCACGCCCGACAGATCGCAGAGCAGATCGGTTTGCGACACAACCATGTTGCGTTTCTTTCGCACTGCGGCTCCCGCGGATTCGGCCACGATCTCGCGATGGGGCAATTCCGTGCTTTGAAATCAAGCTTCCAAAAACAAGGTCTCGCTTTCCCTGCCGGCGACCCGCAACTCGTTTACGCCGAGGCCGATTCGCCCGAAGGACGACTGTACCTCAGCGACATGGCGATGGGGGCTAATTTTGCCACGGTGAATCACCTGCTGATCAATGCCTTGGTACTGGAGTCATTCCGAGATGTGTTCCCCGGCATTCGCGGTGAATTGATCTACTTCATCAGTCACAATATTGTCCGTCGCGAACCCATCGACGGACAAACGCAATGGGTACATCGCAAAGGAGCCACGCGAGCCTTACCGGCAGGCCACTCACAACTCGTCGGCACCGAGTTCGAACACACGGGACACCCGATCCTGTTGCCCGGCAACCCACGCGACGGGTCGAGCGTGATGGTTGCTCGTCCAGGCGCAGCATTGTCCGCCTTCAGCGTCAACCACGGCGCGGGCCGACAGATGAGTCGCACGAAAGCAAAGAAAAACCTTTCGCAAACGACAATCGATCAAGACCTGCTTGATCACGACATTGTCAGTAACTGCCGGGTGTACCCGCGAGACGAAGCCCCCGATGCATACAAGGACTTTCGCGAAGTGCTCGACAGCGTGGTGGGAGCCGATTTGGCGATGGAGGTCGCACGCCTGAAGGCGAAGTTCGTGCTCAAAGACGGTGCACCGGCAGACGATTGACGCCGCTGCTACGGACGAGGCGGCGGGCGTGAAGACCAACACGTTTCAAATGATGACGTGCCCGTTCACCGTGGCTGGGCTTGCGAAAGCTCGCTCCACCGTCTGGTGACGGTGGCTACAGTTCGAATTGGCTACAGATAGCAAACGATGTCGCCGGTTGCCTGCGGTGCCGAATGCCGATCACGACGAATCGGCACGCGACTATGCCTGGCGTTTACGATTGGCCCTTGTAGGCGCGGTCGACATATTTAGTGTCGATACTTCCACCGAGGAACGCCTCGTCCTTCAAGATCCACTCGTGGAACGGAACCGTCGTCGAAATGCCTTCGATTTGAAGTTCCTTGAGGGCCCGAAGCATCGTCGCGATTGCCATTTCACGCGTCGGACGATGAACAATCAACTTGCCGATCATCGAATCGTAGTACGGCGGAACGGTGTATCCCGTCGTCACATGGGAATCGAATCGGACGCCCAGTCCGCCCGGGGCGAACATCGATTGAATTTTGCCGGGACACGGCTGGAAATTCTTCGTCGGATCTTCCGCGTTGATACGGCACTCGATCGCAACGCCGCTGCAGGTCAGGTCTGACTGCTGGAACGACAGCTTTTCTCCCGCCGCAACGCGGATCTGCTCTTGGATCAGGTCGACGCCGGTAACCATTTCGGAAACCGGATGCTCGACTTGGATCCGCGCGTTGACTTCGATGAAGTAAAAGTTGTAATCCTTGTCGACGATAAACTCGACCGTTCCCGCACCTGCGTAGTCGGCCCCTTTGATCATGCGAACAGCGGCATCACAAATCGCTTCGCGGCGTTCTTGAGGCAGGTCGGGGCTCGGGGCCTCTTCGACGAGCTTCTGGTGACGACGCTGGACACTGCAGTCACGTTCGAAAAGGTGACACACGTTGCCGTGCGTGTCGGCGATTACCTGGACTTCGATGTGGCGAGGCTGCTGGACGAATTTTTCCAGATACACGCCGCCATTTCCGAACGCTGCGATCGCCTCGTTACGGGCCGCTTCGAGCTGGCTGACCAAAACGTCTTCGGTTTCGGCGACACGCATCCCTTTACCGCCACCACCCGCGGTGGCTTTGATTAGGACAGGGAAACCGATTTCCCGGGCGACTTCGGCCGCACGTTCGAAATCGGCAATCAGTCCGTCACTGCCTGGCACGACAGGAACGTTCTGAGCGACGGCCATCGAACGGGCGGTGTTCTTATCACCGAGCTTTTCCATCGCGGTAGGCGAGGGGCCGATGAATTCAAAACCGCTGCTGCGACACATCTCGTTGAACTGAGCGTTCTCGGCGAGGAATCCGTAGCCCGGGTGAATCGCATCAACGCCCGCGACTTCGGCGGCGGCAATGATTTGGTCGATCTTCAGATAGCTGTCGGAACTGCGAGTGGTCCCGACGCATAAAGCACGGTCGGCCAGACGGACATGCATCGAGTCCGCATCGGCTTGGCTGTAAACCGCGACAGATTCGATACCCATCTCACGACAAGCACGAATGATTCGCAGGGCGATTTCGCCTCGGTTGGCGATCAGGATACGTTGAAACATCGCTTAGCCACCGGTTTGGATGCGGAAGAGCGGTTTACCAAAATCGACGGGCTCCTGATCGCTGACCAGCACCTCAACGATCTTACCGCTGCATTCGGCCGGAATTTCGTTGAACACTTTCATGGCTTCGACGATGCAAACCACGGTGTCTTCGCTGACCGAATCACCGACTTTGACAAACGCCGGAGCTTCCGGGTTCGCTCGGGCGTAGAACGTCCCGACCATTGGCGAATTGATGGTGATCGTTCCTGCCGGTGGTGCGGCGGCGGCTCCGCCTGCGGCAGCCGCAGGTGGGGCCGATGGCGCGGCCGGAGCAGGGGCTGCTGGAGCCGGAGCGTAGGCGGCGGGTGCAGCGACCGCGGGCTGCGATCCGCCACGGGTCAACCGGATTCGGTCGTCGGATTGCTGCAAATCCACTTCGCTCAATTCGTGTTGCTCCATCAGCTCAACGATTTGGCGGATGCGATCAATATCAAAAACATCGCCGGAACGATTGGATTTTGAGCGATCGCTCTTGGAGGTGGAGCCGCTTTTGGGCGAATCAGCAGTCATGCGAAAGGCCTGAGTTACAAACGTGATTTTGAAGTTCGTGTGTGGGTGACGCGTTGTTTTACATCACGAGCGGGCAATCATCGAGACCCTTGGGAAGGTCGCTGAGGACCTCACATCCGGTGTCGGTGACCAACAGGTCGTCTTCGATGCGAATTCCAAACTCATTGGCGAAATAAACGCCCGGCTCGACCGTCACAACCATTCCCGATTTCAGTGTTTCGGTGGAGGACGGTCCCATCCGTGGATCCTCGTGAATTTGCAATCCGAAACCATGCCCCAGGCCGTGATTGAACGCCTCACCGAGTCCCGCTTTTGCCAGCACAGCGCGTGCCGCCGTGTCCACGGCCACCGCATCGACTCCATCATGAATGGCAGCGATTGCCGCCAACTGAGCCTCCAACACCGCTTCATAAGCCGCTGCGAAACGATCCGAGGTTGGCGACGTTGAGCCGGGACGATGCAGCGTGCGGGTCAAATCGCTGCAATACCCGTCCACCTTCGCGCCCCAATCCATCAGCAGCGTCCGGCAATCACCGAGCGGGATATTGCCAGGGGTATAGTGAGGCAAAGCCCCGTTGGGCTCGGCACCGATGATCGGGTGAAACGAAACCCCCTCGGCTCCGAGGCGACGCATCTCAGCCTCGAGTTCGTAGTAGATTTCACACTCAGTTTTTTTAGGTGAAAAATTCGCAGTCACCTTCGTGAAGGCCTGCTGAGCGACCGAGACGGCCCGGCGGATGGTTGCAATTTCGTCGGCATCCTTGATCGCGCGGAGTTGTTCGACACGCGAAGAGGTTTCCACCCACGTCACGTCCGACAATCGACTTTCCAAATCTCTCAACATCGAAACGTGAACATGATCGGCTTCGAATCCGATGCTTTTCACGTTCGGCATCGACGAAACGACCTCGGCGAGCAGTCCGCCCATCTTCTGACTCGGCGGTCGAATCGCGACGGGCAAATCCGGGCATTCTTGCGCGAGTTGGATCTCATAGCGTCCGTCGGACAAGAGCGTCGCGGAGGCGTCCGGACGGACCAACAACCAAGTGCTGTCGCCGGTGAATCCGCTGAGGTAGCGGACGTTGATTTCACTGTTAACGAGAAGCGCATCGATCTCGAGATCGGCCATCGTTGATGCGAGACGTGCGATTCGGTTGGATTGGTTGTCTTGGGTCATGGGTGGTTTGTCGTTTGCGAATGTCGAAGTTGCAGGCCTCAACGCCACGATCGGACGCATGCCTCAATAGAGCGAACAGGCTAACAACAAATTACGAACAACTCACCGCCCCCGCCGGATCGATCTCGCACAAAATCGTTCTTGGACAGAACGATTGACAATCGATGGGTGCAAGGCCCAAAAGTTGACCTCAAAACGAAAAAAACGCCACAGACGCGAGCGGGCAAGCGTCAGTGGCGTTTTTGAGCGAGGCGAGGATTTCGTCGGTGGTTTACACCAACTCTTTCTTTGCACCGACGAGAGTTCGCAAACGTTCGGCGAGCAAGTGCGCGTCGAATGGTTTCTTGAACGTTTCGTTGATACTGCTTCGATCGAAGCTCATCGGTTGGCCGTCATCGGGCAGCAACGCGATCAGGACGATATCAGTGAAATCGATATTCTTCCGGAGGTTCTGGCAAATCTGAACTGCTTCGATCTTGCCGATCGAGAAGTCCACGATAATGCAATCCGGGTTAAAGCTCTCAGCTTGAATACCGGCTTCGAAACCGCTGGCCGCAACTGCGACTTTGAACGATTTCTCAGGTGGCAATTCTCGCTTCAAGTTTTCGATCAACACCTGATCCTGGGCGACGATCAGGCATTTCGCCATCGCTTCGTCTTCCAGGTCGCCCAGCGGCATGCCGTGCTCTTTCAGGAATTTGATCAGATATTCTCGCGGAATCCGTCGATCTTGCGATCCAGGAATCCGGTAGCCTTTTAAACGCCCCGAATCAAACCATTTGCTAACGGTTCTCGGAGCAACTTTACAGATCTTTGCGACCTGACCAGTTGTGAAGACCTTCATTCTAGGTTCTCCAAACGCCTCGTTGAATCATCCCTTGAGAAAATGGTGCGTCGGTAACCATTTCCTCGATGGCCCTTGGTCGTTCGTCGAATCGCCTCGTGTTGAATCGGTAATATTGCGGTGGGTCGCAACGGATTCGACGAAACAATTTTCAAAACGCTGGGTCTGGGCCAGCCGGCTCGCATCCTGCTGAACGCGTTGCCGAAGTGGGATCCTCGCGGTTGATAAAAGTAATTATTAGTTGGATCATCCACGCGGGTACGTGAATGTTCGGGGGAAAAAAATAGATGCCGCTTATCGCGTCATGACAAAACGATCGTTCCTATTTGAGAGTCGGCTTCACTGTCACTCGCATCGAACGTGGGTTCGAAATGAATGTCGGCAATCCGTCTTCTCTCAATGGAACGGTCTTGTCAGATCGCTCATCGACCGCGGTCGCACTCTCCCCTTCGGCACTTTGATCCCTGAACCGAAGTCCCGTTGAATCAGTGGCAATGGTGATGAGCCCGAACACGTTTCCCAGAATTCCCCCCTGGGTGTCCGTCGACCTTCGCCCCTCGCTTCGATAGTTTAGTAAGCCTGCAAGTTGATGACTCTCGACCGAAGCCGCGAGGCACCTCCGCCAGGCCAGAAACCGAAGCAAAAGGGAAAGTGTCCTTCCAAGGCTTAGTGTCGAGAAAAACCGGGGTAACTCTTTAATGTGATTCAGCACGAATAACCAGTATCAGCCAATCGAGCCGCCAATCACCGTTAATCACGAGTCAAGAGCAATCGATCTCAGCCAAAAAAAAATTCCCGGTACCGTTAGGACGGTCTCAAACCGGGATGGGTTCCCCCCCTCGAGATCCCCCAACCGTCTTAATTCATATTTTTTTCACGAAAAGGTTGGATTGCATGAGCCAATCTGATTCCGTGGGCTCGACCCATTTCGATGATGCCGGCCAAGCCCACATGGTCGACATCACCGCCAAACCTGTCACCGCTCGCGTCGCGGTTGCGTCGTCGATGATTCGCATGAATCCCGAGGCAGCCGAATTGGTGCGAACAGGAACCGGCCGGAAAGGAGATGTCCTTTCCGTCGCCCGGCTCGCCGCGATCGGGGCGACGAAGTGGACTTCGACTCTGATCCCGCTCTGTCACGCCATCCCTATCGAGGGGGTATCGGTGGATTTCCAATGGGGCCCCCTGGACGAATCGCCGGCCATTGACCCTGCCGATGGGGCCTCGGAAACGCTACGATGCGTCGCGACGGTTCGGACGACGTACAAAACCGGCGTGGAAATGGAAGCGATGACGGCGGCCTCTGTGGCCACGCTGACGGTCTATGACATGCTCAAAAGCGTCGACCGCACGATGGTGATCGTCGAGACCAAGCTGGAATCGAAAGCAGGCGGCAGATCCGGCGTTTTTTCCCGACAATGAGCGACATCGAGTTGCCCAACCGTGCGGGAAATCGGTTCTAAGAACGGCCGGTCGATGGTATCCCCGATACCGGTCGTGGCATTCCCATCGGCGGATCGTCACGGATGAATGACACCTCGCTCATCATCCACCACCCACGAGAGCATTCTCAAAAACCCGAGAGCCTTCTCAAAAGCAGTCGGCGTCAGTTTTTCACCTTCATCGCTTTCTTTCCACGGCCAAACGTTTAATGGACCCATCGACTACTGCTTCCGCGTGTTCGCCTGAGGCTGCCATGGCGGATTCCTCTTCGTCGTCCGCGGGGATCGCTCGCAACGGTGAAAAAGCGGCACCTTCGTCGATCCCATCGCCCAACCGGGCCGCCGAGGCGATGGCCCGCGTCTATGGCCCTATCGCAAAACACCTGGTCGACGTCGACGCCCGATTGCATCTCGAATTGCAATCCCAATACGAAGCCCTCGTTCCCGTCCTCCGCCACGGAACTCAGTTGGGTGGAAAACGATTGCGTCCCGCGTTGCTATTGCTGTCCGCGTTGGCGACGTCGCGTGAGCTCGCAAAGTCCGCCGATCCGACTGCGGATGAATCAGACGCGATCGGCGAAGACCACATTGTGATGGCAACGGTCGTCGAAATGGTTCACACCGCGACCCTAGTTCACGACGACGTCCTCGACAAAGCGGACACACGCCGCCACGTGCCGACGATTAACGCTCGTTGGAACGATGACACCAGCATCCTGTTGGGCGACTACTTGTTCGCACAAAGCTTCTATCTCGCCGCGACGTTGTCTTCGACACTCGCCTGCCGCTGGGTCGGCCGAGCCGCCCAACGAGTCTGCGAGGGAGAACTGCGTCAAATTCTCGGTCGCGATTGGCTCGACATCGATGAAGAGACCTACCTCGAAATCATTCGAGGCAAAACTGCCGAACTGACCAGCGTCTCTTGCCGATTGGGAGCCCAATTGAGCGATGGCGATGAATCACTGGTGAACGCCCTGGGTGTCTACGGCAACGATCTCGGGATCGCGTTTCAGATCGCGGACGATTTTCTGGATTTGTGGGGCGACGGCGATCAAGTCGGCAAAACTCTCGGCACCGATCTGGCACAAGGCAAGATCACGCTGCCTCTGATTCGTTTGCTTCGACATGAGAACACCTTGATCGCCTCCCAAGCCGTCGACGCTCTCCGCGCCGCGCCGCAAGAACGCATGCGGTTGATTGCTCCGTTATTGAGAAAGAGCGACGCCGGCGAATACACTCGCGACGTCGCCGACCGGTATCGCCGCAGCGCGATCGCCGCAATCGAGTCACTCGCCCCCTCCCCAGCACTCGAGTCGTTGATCCGCATCGCCGACTTCTCAGTCGATCGCAGGTTCTAACGTCGCCTCTCTTAATACGATCTCGATTTCGAATCCTCCACTCACCTGCATTCCCAGCGAATTCCAATGCTCCGCTTCGGTGCCGTTTCCTATCTCAACACCAAACCACTGGTCGAGACTCTCGAACAGCGGTTAACGGATTGGGGCACATTGCGATTGGATCTGCCCTCACGATTGGCGGCGGATCTCGCGAGCGGTGATTTGGACGTCGCGCTGATTCCGAGCGTGGAGTACTTTCGCAACCAATCCAACTACGCGATCGTGTCCGACGCCGCGATCGCGTGCCGCGGACCGGTCTGGAGCGTTCGGCTGCTCAGCCGCGTGCCGATGCCTGAAATTCGTACTCTCGCACTCGATGAAGGCAGCCGGACCAGCGCCGCGATGGCTCAAGTCCTGTTGTCGGAAATGCATGGAATTCGGCCCCAAACGGTGCCGTTCCCGATCGGATCCGACGCTGCCGAGCTCGACGCGGACGCGGTGCTGATGATCGGCGACCGGGCAATGCATCCGCCTCGTGGAACCTACAAAGAGATCTGGGACCTCGGCGATCGTTGGTGCCGCTGGACTGAACTCCCGTTCGTGTTCGCGATGTGGGTCGCGCGGCGTGAAGTGGTCGAGAATTCAGATCAACTCAAACGCATCGATCTTGCCTTGAACGCCAGCCGTGACGATGGTGCTCAGTGTTTTGAATCGATCGCCATCCGCGAAGCTGCCGATCAGGGCCTGACAAACGAAGACCTGCATCGATATTTTGCCGAAAACCTTCACTTTCATTTAGGCCCCGGCGAACGGGCCGGCTTGAGTCTTTTTCGCAAAAAAGCGGAAGCGATCGGCTTGGTCCCACCCTTGCCGACGGCTTCAAATCCGAACGCCTGACACCTTTGTCTTCCCTCCGTGCCAGAACATCCTGACGCATCATGAACGCTCCTGTTGCCAGTACCACATCTTCCGTCCGCTCGATTCTCGACCGTGTTGTCGACGGCCAGCGATTGAGTGACGCCGACGCCATCACGTTGCTGCAATCGCATGACCTCGCTGCAATCGGTGCCGCCGCCGAAACGGTCTCGCGGCAAAAACACCCCGAGCCATACCGAACCTACAACATCGACCGGAACATCAACTACACCAACGTATGTACGGCGGTGTGTGACTTCTGCGCGTTCTACCGCGGCCCTAAGAGCGACGAGGGATACGTCTTACCGCGTGAAGTGTTGCTACAGAAAATCCAAGAGACCGTTGATCTCGGCGGCAACCAAATTTTGCTGCAGGGCGGTTTGCATCCGAAGTACAAACTCGATTGGTACGAGGAGATGCTCACGGATATCAAAACAAAGTTCCCACAAATCAACATACACGGGTTCTCCCCTCCGGAACTGCATCACTTCACCAAAGTCAATCGTCTTTCAATTAACGAAGTCCTCACTCGATTGAAAGCGGCCGGGCTGGGCAGCATCCCTGGTGGCGGTGCGGAGATTCTGAATGACCGCGTGCGTGGAGAAATCACCCGCGGCAAAGTCATGACGGATGACTGGCTCGGCGTCATGCGTGCGTGGCATGAACTCGGTGGCGTCAGCTCGGCAACGATGATGTTCGGTCACGTCGAAACCGTCGCCGAACGAGTCGAACACCTTCGACGCCTCCGAGAGGTGCAAGACGACACGGGTGGGTTCACCGCGTTCATTTGCTGGACGTTCCAACCCGAAAACACCGAGATGAGTGACGTTCCGAAAACGGGATCGTTCGAATACCTGAAAATGCTCGCCGTCTCACGTCTGTATCTCGACAACATTCCCAATCTGCAGAGTAGTTGGGTCACCCAGGGTCTGAAGATCGGCCAAATGGCGTTGATGTTCGGTGCAAACGACATGGGCAGCCTGATGATCGAGGAGAACGTGGTCGCCGAAGCGGGCACGGTTCACTACCTGTCGCTGCAACAAATCCGCGAAGCAATCGAGGAGCACGGTTTTGAAGCCCGGCAACGCGACGTGTTCTACAACCTCGTCGACGAAGAACTGGAACAAAAAGCGATCACGGCCAACGCGAACGCCAGCGCCCGCGAATTGGTCCAAATGAGCGTCTGAGCACCGCCGCCACGAAATCAGAACGCTGCTATCCTAAACCCCGTCCTCACACGTAATCGAGTCTCGCCGAGGCTCGGTTTCCAAAATGAGTCGACGGGTAACGCAGATTCCGCGGGACACAAACACAGCGTGGCGAGCCGCACGCGACGAAGCGATTTCCAACTAACCGTCGTGCTGGCCTTCGAACTTCCGGTTCCACCCGCCGTTAACGTTGATGGTTTGTCCGGTGACGAACCCAGCGTTGGGACATGCTAAGTACGCGACCGCTTCTGCGATATCTTCGGGACGCCCCCATCGTTGCATCAACGACTGATTCTGAGCACGTGCATTCCAATACGGGCTCGTTGTTTCGCCCCATGCGGTTTGGATCCAACCGGGGGCCACGGTATTGACGCGAACGCGTGGTGCCAAAGTTTGCGCGAGGCTATTAGCAAACGCCATCACCGCCGCTTTCACGGGACCGAACATCATTCCCGCATCACCCTCCATCCCCTCGGGTGCTTGATCCCATCCGATGAAGATCATCGACGACGCGACTTCACGCGACATTACCTGTTCTGCCATTGCGGGCCCGATGATGCGTGACATTGCAATCGTGCCGCAGACGTCCACATCGAGCAGCATTCGCAGCTTCTGATCAAACGACCACGATGCGGCCTCGCCGGTCAAAACATCGACGCCCGCGTTGTTCACCCACGTCGAAATCACCCCGAGGCGTTCGATCGCGTCATCCGCGAATCGGTGCACGTCGTCCGGTTTGCTCAAATCCGCAGCCATAACGTCGCATTCAACGCCGAGACGTTTAATCTCATCGGCGGTTTCGAGGGCACCGTTACGATTGCGGCGATAGTGTACCAACACCTGCGCCGAATCCTCGAGGCTTCGTCGGGCAACGTCCTCGGCCAATCGGATCGCGATCGCGCGACCAATTCCGCTGCTGCCACCCGTTACCACAATGCCTGTCATCGAATCTGCCGTTGCTGGTGAGGATGCCAACGTCGATGCGTTGGCTCTCGTCTAACCGATCACGTCGGCAGACTTATCGTACGGCTTAGCCTACCCCGTTCACATAGCGTATTGCAATCGAGGGTCATCGAGACCGAGGCGTTTCATTTTCTTGTACAACGTCGTGCGATTGATTTCCAATTCATCTGCCGTGGCGGCACGGTTCCAGGCGTGACGTCGCAGGGAATTAAGAATAATTTCCCGTTCGGGAGCTTCGAGTGCTTCTCGCAAACTTCGCCCCACGGTACCGCTGGCGACCGGAGGCATCGATTGCCCCGGCGCGGCTGCGCGGTTGGAGGTTGAAAATCCGATCTCACGGTTGTCCTGTTTCGTCACCCCTAGAACTTCAGGTGGCAGGTCTTGGAGACCGAGTACTCGGTCGCTGCCCAACAGCACAGCCCGTTCGACCACATTCTCGAGTTGCCGAACGTTGCCCGGCCAATGATACGCCTGCAATGCCGCCATCGCCTCATGATCGAACGCTTCGACATCCCGCGACGCGGCTTCGGCGGCCTCGCGAATGAAGTGATCCGCCAACAACGGAATATCCCCGGGTCGCTCACGAAGCGACGGCAAAACGATATTAACGACGTTAATTCGGTAATACAAATCTTGCCGGAAACTTCCGTCGGCGACGCCACTTTCGAGATCCTGATTCGTCGCCAAAATCACACGAGTGTCCACTTTGCGAGTCTCGGTTCCACCGAGCGGTTCGAATTCAAACTCTTGAAGCACGCGAAGCAATTTGACTTGCATCGCGGGCGTCGCAGTCCCGATCTCATCAAGGAACAGGGTTCCCCCGTCGGCCAATTCAAATTTCCCGACGCGGTCGGTGTTGGCGCCGGTGTAGGCTCCCGCCACATGCCCGAACAATTCACTTTCTAACAACGTGTCCGGCAACGCACCACACGCGACTTCGACGAACGGGCCGCCGCGACGTGAACTGCGATGATGAATCGCTCGAGCGATCATGCTTTTCCCGGTACCGTTCTCTCCCGTGATCAAAATTGACGCGCGGGCGTCGGCCACGCTATCGATCACATCGAAGATTTTCATCATCCGGTAATCATGGCTGAGGATGCTCTCCAACCCACTGCGACGATCGAGTTGCTTGCGAAGAGCTTCGTTTTCCTGCTCGACTTTGTGATGATTGATCGCTCGGTCGATTGCCAGCATCAACTCATCGTCGATGACTGGCTTCGTCAGCAAATCAAATGCTCCCGCACGAACGGCTTCGACTGCCGTATCCGGCGTTGCATAACCGGTCATGACCAGCACCGCAGTCTCGGGATGATGCTTTGCCGCATATCGAATCAGATCGAAACCGTCTTCGCCGCCGAGACGCAAATCAGTGATAATCAGGTCGAACGGACGCCCGCTCAGATGAGCTCGAGCTTGCTGAAGATCGCTCGCGACTTCGGCATCGTATCCGACTTCGACGAGCCATTGCCCGAGCGATGTGGCAAGATGAAAATCGTCATCGACGAGTAACAGACGTGCGGTGTTGTTCATGTGGTGTTTCCGAGGCGTCGGTGGCGTTTCGACTACACTCATATTTAGGTCGGAAAACACGCTCGGTCAAAAATGTCATCACATGTTTCAAAAAATCAACGTCAACTGAAGCGACCGCGAATACGTGACGGCATCAATTCGATCAAACGCTCGCGAGAGGCAGGTTTTTTCCATTGCGACCAACCGATCGCACAGGCCAGAAGAATCGCAACCCAAGGCGATGCCAGTAACGTGAACGGCAATAGCGACAACATCACGGTCTTGGATCCGATCGGATAACCAAAGAACACCATCGCACTCCACACACAGACCATCACTACTCCGTGAGCGAGCAAGGTGGCCACGACGGCCCCCATCAATCCGAAACGTGGCAGCAAAATCGCATTGAGCACGAGGTTCGCAATCAACCCGACGAACATCGCCAAAGCAACCGCACGGCCTTTCTCGGCGGTCAGCAAGTAGCATTGCCCGACCATGACGAGGGCAGACCAAGTACAAAAACAAAGCGCGAGCGGCATCAAGTTCAACCCGTCGCTATACCGTCCTTGCAACAACACATCGAACATCCACGGTCCGATCAGGATTGCGAAGGCCCCGCCGACGGTAAAAACCAACGACACTGCGAGCAACGCGTCTCCGATTCTCGCACGTACGGAGTCGAGTTTCTTTGCCTCCCAATCGGCGGACAAATAAGGCATCAATACGCCCGCGATCATCGTCCCGACACTCAATAACATCATCGGAACGATGCGTCCTGAGTGGTACTGTCCCACGGCGGCCTGGCCCATGGTCTCGCGAATCGAATCCGCGGATCCCGATGCCAACGCATCGGGTGGCAGTGGCAAAAAGTGCAAAATCATATAACGATCGGACAACTCAAAGAGGTTTCCGATCAGATTGGTCATCCACAACGCTGCCGCATACGGTGCCAAGCGGCGAACCATCCGCCCGAGACTTATTTTGTCGTCGGTTTCGTTCGCAATTCCAGCGATTTCTGGAGTCTCCGACACACCGGTCGCAGCTTTCCAATTTTTTGCCAACGACCAGACTCCCGGCAACGTCGCGAGCAAGCAAGCAACCGCGAAGACCAAGATCAATCCGGTAAACCCGCCGCCGTTGACCAACCATGCCAAACTCAGCACGGTAAATCCGACGCCGTGCACAAACTGCATCATCGAGACGACTCGCACCTGGCGCAAGGACGCGTTCAGATCCGATGCAAAGTTATAGACAATCATGCCCACAACCGCGGCGGCCATCGCGTAAACCAATGACGCGGATTGACTCTGTAGAAAGATCACCCAACCGAACCACTCCGGAAGGAGAGCCATCGCGGCAACAAACACTCCGGTGCAGACGAGGGTTCCGATCGCAATCCGGCGAACGAAAGGTTGCAACTGCCCCTTCAACCGGAAATGTTCTGTGAATTTTGGAAGCACTCCCGGAATGCCAAATAACATGACCGGAGTAATCAGGGTGATGAATCCAAACGCCATCGACCAACGTCCAACGTCGGTGTCGTCCATCAGGCGACAAAACGCCATCCCGCGAACAAATCCGATCCCGCGTCCAACCACGGTCATGGCGAGCATCACCAACATGCCGACGGCAAGCGAATCAACGCGAAATTCGCGTGAGGTGCGATTCGCTCCAATCATAGGAACGATCTGTTGAGGTTCAGCGGCGGAGGACATACAGGCGTGAATGATGAAGAAATACAGCCGCAGGCGAAAGATACATGCGATCATCTAATTTTGGGACGTGATCGCAGTCATGTCGGTTAATCGCACTGATGTGACACAGACTCATCGGGGTCCGAGCCTACAGATTTGGGTTGTAACGATCATGCGGTTGATGAGGCTCTCGCCATTCACACTCGCAAAGCAGCGTCCCCAAAAAACACTCGGCATCGGTCGGTGTTTCGCACCTGGCGAGTCGGTGAGACGAGACCTCTGGGAGTCCAAAGGTCCGACTAAACGGTCCGAGTCAGTTGGCCAGGCGTGCCTGCCTAAGTGCAATTCCTTATGCAATGACGCGGTGAAGACTGCTATACTCGGCTATTATCTTTCCTGCCGCCGCTCCCGGCATCTCGCTGAGAGCGTCTTTCTCGTGCCTTTTAGGTCGCTTGATGACAACCACTGCTGAAACCGCGCCGGATGATGTCGTTAATAAAAGCCCGTCTGCGCTCGACATTGACATGCGGACGAGTCGATTCGAAAAGGTATCGAGCTTCTATTTGACGCTCATTCTGTTTTTGGGCGTTATCGTTTCGGCATTGTTTCTTTTGTGGACACTCAATCGCTGGGCGTCACAAGAAGAGATCAAACACTCTCGTCCCACTCGCACCGCATGGGTTCAAGGGACCGAAAATGGATTGACCAACGGCTTTGACGAACCCTCGCGCGATGAATATCCAGCGTTACAGGAACCGACTCTTGACGCGACTTTGGTAGCCGTAACCGACGCCGCTACCCAAACGGCGGCCTCGTTCGAAGGCGCAATGGGGCTAGGCGATTCACAAAACCTTGGCAGGGGTGCCCGGCGTGGAGGCCCCGATCCTGGTAGCGAAAACGGCGTCGATGTGATCCCCCGGTTCAACCGCTGGCAATTGAATTTCTCCGCCGCAGATTTGAGCACCTATGCCGCTCAACTCGACTTCTTCGGCATCGAACTCGGTGTCGTCGGTGGCGGCATCCAAGGAGTCGATATTGTCAACGAGCTGTCGACACAACCGAAGAGCAGGCGAGTCGTTGATACAAGTGACGAGAAACGCCTGTACTTCATGTGGAAGACCCCGAGCCCATTGATGAAGCACGAATCGGTTTTACTGGAAGCCGCAGGGGTGAAACTAACCGATCGACACATGATCCGTTTCATTCCGGCACGGCTCGAACAACAGCTCGCTGACGCGGAACTCGAGTTCGCTGTCATGGCGGGGCATGAATCCGAGACAGAAATCGCCAGGACTGTGTTTCAATGCGTTGCCACCGAAGACGGTTACGAATTTCGAATCGCCGACCAACGCTATCGCTGATCAACATCGAGGGTAATCCAACGCCTCTGCAAAGCCCGTCTGTTGTGCCGTTTTGCGCGGTCATGCGGGCGAGCAAGAATTCCAGCAAGTCACCTCACGTCCCATTCCGATACTTCATCGCAGGCGTCTTTTCAGATAGCGGGAGTTCGGAGCGATGTGGCGAAGTCTATTTTTAGCAATCGGAATCATGGTCATCGTTGTCGGTGTTGAAACGATGTTCATCGACTCAGCGAGCGTGTATGCAGCAGCGGAGTCCACCGCGGTCAATTTTGTTGACCCCAGTGCCACCCCTGCGCCCACGACAAAAACGTGGCAACCCGGTGAAAAGTTCCCGTGGGCAATGCTCGCGATCGGAACCATCATCGTCCTCTACGCGATCACGCTCCCCAAACGCTGGCACCGAACCGCCGAAGGTTGAGCCCGGACGCCTTTTCGCATGTTCGAACGCACACGATCGTGAACCGATCGACTTGGCATAGTTGAATAGTGAAGGTCTCCCCAAACCCTGTCACGTCTCGGCTTCCTATCTGCCCGGAAGCCTGAATCGCCGTGACGTTCGCTCCCAAAATTCTGGCCCCTGATGAGACGGCACGTTAGGCTATAACGGCACATCCGTTTCATTCCAACGCAGCCGGCGCGGCAGAGGCAGGGCCGCCAACATGAGCCCGCAAACTCGCGACGAACCCTCAACTCACCGGTCGTTGCTCGATCGTGCCCGAGACGGCAACGATGAAGGGTGGCGAATGTTGGTCCAGGTTTACGGACCGATCGTCTACAGGTGGATCCGTCGATGTGGAGTCCAGTCCGCTGACGCCGCTGATGTGATGCAGGAAACATTCCTTTCGGCTTCCAAATCGCTCGCACGATTCGACATGGAACGTACCGGGGCGACGTTTCGAGGTTGGCTTTGGACGATCGCGAAACACAAACTTCGCGACCGCCAGCGGGCCGAGGCCCGAGAGCCCGCTCAGGGAAACCAATCGATCGAGGAGATTGCGACCGAGCAATTACATTTCAACGACGCCGATCCTCCCAGTGAAATTGCCGAAGATATCCAGTCGGTGCGAATTCGCATGCTCGAGGTGCTGCGGACGTCGATTCAGCCGCGCACGTGGCAAATGTTTTGGCGAACGGCCATCGACGGCTGTGACCCTGGTGACGTGGCCGACGAAATGAATGTCAGTCGGTGGACGGTCTACAAAGCGAGGGCTCGGGTACTCCAGAGATTGCGAGAGGAAATGCGTGGATTTGAGTGATCTCGGGCTGTCCAATCTCACCGTTGTGTCATCGGACAACCCGCTTTTTCCCACAGGAACATGTCACCGATGATCGCGACTACCTCTCAATGCCTGAGCACGACCGAACTGAAAAAGCTGCTCGAGGGCCAACTCGATGCCGATGCGTTTGAATCCGCGAGTGAACATGTCGATCGCTGCAGCCGCTGCCAAGCCTCGATCGAGGAAATCAGCGAATCGCCCCAGTCGCTCAATTTTTCAAAGGATCCTGATCCCCTCGAGAACGAGTCCGCCTGCCAGTTCGCGATCCATCGATTACTCGTCGCGAAACCAACCGTCAACACGACCGCGTCACAGGGAGACGAATCGTTGCCACTGCAACAACTCGGCCCCTACCGCATTCTCGGTAATCTCGGTCGGGGCGGAATGGGAACCGTTTGTCTCGCCGAGCATGTTCGGCTCAAACGTCGCTGTGCTATCAAGCTATTACCGCCCGCTCGTGTTGCTCAGCCCGGTTGGCTAGAACGCTTTGAACGTGAGATGGCGGCAGTCGCCTCGCTCGAACATCCGGGAATCGTTCGCGCTAACGACGCGGGAACGGAGGCGGGATGGCACTATCTCGTCATGGAATATTTAGACGGACTCGATCTCGCCCGGGTCATGCGTGCAGTCGGCAAGCTGGCGGTTCCTGATGCCTGCGAGGTGATCCGGCAAACCTCGCTGGCGCTCGCCCACGTCCACGGTTCGGGTCTCATCCATCGCGACATCAAACCATCCAATCTGATGCTGACGCGCAGTGGCACGGTGAAGTTACTGGATCTCGGCTTGGTCTTGGCCGGTGACGACCCGCTATCGTGTGATGACCGATTGACGACGGTGGGGCACCTGATGGGAACGCTGCCCGCAATGTCGCCGGAACAGTTAATGGACAGTCGGCGGGTCGACGCCTCTGCAGATGTTTATTCACTCGGAGCCACACTTTACCGGCTGATCAGCGGTCGCTGGCCGTTCTCCAGTGATGGCGGAATTGCAACGCGGGTGCTCGCGATCACGAGTGAGTCACCACCGCCACTCGCGACTGTACATCCCGATGTGGATCAACAACTGAGTGCCTTGGTCGATGCGATGATGAGTCGCCATTCCAAACACCGCCCCAGTGCAGACCGTGTGGCTGACAAAATCCAAGCGTGGACTAGCGAAGCAAACTTGAAGGCACTGATTCGCCGCGCAGAATCAACCCAACCGGCGGATGACGATGACGCACCAGCACCACGTTCGATCGCAGTGATGTCTGCGAACGACAACACCCCACCACGCAGTCGCGGCGGCAAGTCGCTCGCGGGTGGCTTTCGAGCGTTCGGCTTGCTAGCCGCAGTAATGCTGCTCGCGACGGTTGTGATTCAAATCCGTGCCGATCACGGCAATGTTGTCGTGACGACAGACGGAAAGGAAACCCAAGTCGAAGTCATACCCGACGATGCAACCGAACCGGACGCCGTCGGCACCAAACCAGCAGTTGCGGAAACCAAACCCGAACGATTGTATCTCGGCAAGAACTTCCAGCACTGGATGGATGTCTTCCAGCGTGAACAACAAATCGAAGCGATTGGACAAGCGATGCGAGCGGTCGAGTTGCTTTCTCGAGGTGAACCGCAACGTGCCGAGGCAGCCAAGGTGACCTTGCAATTGGGAAATGAGTACGGCACCCGGTATGTTGACGAAACTCCCGACAATCGATTGGAAGGTTCCGGCGGATCCTCATCCAACCCGGAACGGTTCATGGGTTACCTGACGGAAGTCTTTCCGTTCTACCTCCCCGAACCTGGACTCATTGAAATTGACCGTCAATTAGCAAGCGGGAATGACAAAGCGAAAATCGCCGCGATCATGGTGTTGGAGAAATACATGGATGGTGTTTACAACGGAACGTACTACGACGAACGGAAAAAATCAGCGAGCCAATACATCGCAAACTTGGCAAAAACAGACACTGGTGCACGGCAACTTCGCAACCTCTTGGATCATCTCGGCTCCTCATTCGAGTCACTAGATAAGCATGTCCGCAAGCGAGCCAGTCGTACCGGGTCGATTTTATCGTCTGGTGAATACGACGCGATCGCGTCGCGAAAAGCAGCGTGGGACACCGCTATTGATTTGATTACCGCCAGCAAGAGCAACATCGATCCTCCGGCATGGATCGCGAAACATGTTGTGGACGCAGTGCGAACCGCAGTCGCGGAGTACGAAGCGAGACCGGTTGACCCAGTAACAGGCGAGGACATGGTCTCACCAACTCAAAACACCTTCGGAATGATGGGCGGCATGGGAGGATACCCCGCACCGCCGGATTGGGCGATCGACCCGAATATCTTGATGGCAGCATTGGAAATGCGCCGCGAAGGACGCCTCCCTTTCCCCAACGAGTTCGTCGTCGCCCTAATCACCCATCCCGGATTCCGTTGGCATTTCGGATTGGATGAGCAGATCGCGACGCTGGACGGATTGGTCAAAGACGAACCCAACGCACTCAACCTCGTGCTCACGGCCGTCGACAAGCACCTTCAAAAACTGGATTCAATGCTTGAGGGCAGCGAGCACCACTCGATCGGATACAGCTATCCAATGCTTGCGTTTACCGGACGTCTATACGCCGCACATGTTGCGGATATCGAAACCGCAATCCAACGGTTCGAAAAACTACAATCCGCGTTGAAGGCGAACGGGTTCAGCGGCTCTAACGATCTGCTCCAACCCATCATTGAGATATTGAAGCAGCGATTCAACGAAGCTCAAAAAAGCAGCGACAATTAATCGCTCGAGCGATTTAGAAATTGATACGCGATAGAGGGTCGGCTTCTGCAAATCGAGACATTCCGGTGAGTACCGGATGCACGTCTCCTGTTGAATACCGCCACAGCCGGAAGCAAAGAACGTGCAGACGCGCGTAGTGTTTCCCGCCGATCAATCCATCCCGAGATCCTCGATGAACCGTGCGGTGAGAACGATCTCGGAAGCGTCGACTCCGAGTGCGTCAACCAAAACCGGGCGTAATTCCGCCAACACATCCTCGGCGGTGTTGAGATTCAAGTGTTTGGTCGCAAATTCGGTTTGAGTTGCGTAGCGTGCCAGGGCACCAAACGTTGATAATCCGTCCGGCGGTACTTGCCGAAACCCGACCGTTGCCGAATGCAGAAACCACGATCCCATGGCCGCCAGTGGCAAGATATCCGTGTTTACGGTGAATGCCGACCACATGGCGAAAAGGAACAGCAACAACACTGCGACGACCAGCAGTTTCCTCAGCCACGGTGGACGACGCAGCGCACGTGGCGATGCGTCTTGAAGGTCTCCGAGCCAGCTCCAAAGCTGTCTTCGCTGGGATGGATTCAAGACGTCCACAACACGAGTGCGGGTTCGAATGCGCAAACCATCGTCAGCGGCAATTTCTCGGACACGTCGACGAAGATTAAAAAAAGACGCCAGAGAAGGGCAAACTGCAGAACGCGTTGCATCGATCCGTTTCTGGATCACGGCCACCAGATCGCCGACCGTACGGACGCGTTCGGACTCGGTGCTGCGAATCGTGATGCCGAAGTGATCCTCGACATCCATCAAAATCTCAACCGCATCGAGTCCCATGGCTGCTCCATTGAACGCAGGTCACGTGGCCTGCGTCTTGCTGATTTGATCGATCACGTCTCGAGTGAACGCGTTGACTTCGGAGGGATGCGTCAACGAGATCACGTGGCCGCCGCCTTTGACGACCGTGTCGGGTTGAGTGTACCGAATCGGCAGCGTCCAATCACGATCGCCGTGGATGTGAAAACCGGGCAATCGAACTCCGGCTGATGACGCCAATCGAGAATCCGAGCGAGTGACCATTTGAAGACGGCCGGATCGGAACCACGAAATTGCTGAACGAGCCCCCACGAAAACGGAGCGATACGGCGGAACAACGTTATCGCCAGCGGCGCCGCGAGCCACTGCAACATACGGATCGGCAACCAGCCGACGAGCGTCTTCAACGGCCGAGCCATTCGCCCGTACAGCGGCAGTTCGTCGGGCGATGCGATACTGCCGATCAAGAGCACCGCGCGAGCATCCAAGTGCTGGGCAACGTGCAATGCCATCATGCCGCCGAACGAAGCGCCCCCAACGACACACGGACCATGAACACGCAAGTCCTCGGCGATGCGTCCGGCGTATGCATCGAGGGTCTCATTTGAAACCGGCGTCGGCCACGGCGGAACGATGAGTTGCGGGAACGCGATCTTTTGCGGTACGAAGATATTCGCGTCCGCGGCGAGGCCGGGAAAGAGGATCAGCGGAAGCGTTTTATCGTTGGTCATCGGTGCGACGCACTCGATGTCGTAAACGCCTCAACGCAGAAGAAAGCTTCGCCGTCGAAGAACATGTGGAAGCAATTCAGCGTGAAAAAGAAATGCGAGTAAAACGGGGTCTCCCCCGTTTTACTCGCAAATCAGCGTTTCGCCTAACGGCTAGCGAAATGCGTTTCGACGTCGACAAACGGGTTCGATCGGATCTTGCCCGGCTCGAATGTTTTCGCGGTTGCCAAAGTGTCTGCTTCGTTCCAGTTGTTTTCGACAACTGGGCCTGCTTTCACGGGAGCATCAAAGCTCGCCGAGCGGCAGATGAACGGGTTGCTGACCGGACCTTGGTAAGTGCGTGAACGCAGCCCCGACGGTCCGGCTTGGCCTTGATAACTGGCCGGTGCGGAGACTTGCGGAGGCGCCGCAAACGGGCTGATTCCGTATGGACGGAAGTGGCGAGTCCCGTAGTAAACCGGTGGGTTCAACGCGAAATAGGGCGGTGTGCCGACCCGCGAACGATACTGAACACCGTAGGGCTGGTAGAATCCGTAGGCTTGGAACCCATAGGCGCCAAAACCTTGTGCATGCACGCTACGGTTGTCCATCAATCCGGCGAAACAAACCGCGGCGACAAGGGCGAGCATTCGCAACATAGTGAAAAATCTGCTTTCCCCCGCTGGCGGCGAGGTAATTTCCGTTCGGCCTCGGGCCCCGGCGGGGTTTCCGCGGGTCGTGGTGAAACCGGAGGAAGGGGTGGGTTTCGGTTCAAAAACGAGTCTGTGATCGCATGGTTCAACGACGCACCCCCGTGCAGACTCCACGTTAGTCTCGCCTTAAAAACCTTGCAACGAAAACAATTGGTAACTTGAGTAGTTCTTTTCACGAATCGAGACGGAAATTGCCCGCACACGACGAAAACGTGATCTCACAGGACAGCGTTCCGATGAAGATCGCGTGTGTGATCCACTCGCTCGACGGAGGCGGTGCCGAACGCGTAATGGCGGGGCTAGCCTCCCGTTTGGCGATGCGTCACCACGACGTCGATCTGATCACGCTGGACAATGGTCAACGTCAGCGACATCCGCTTAGCGATTTGGTGAAATGGCATCCCCTCGATGTACTCTCGACGACCGACCACCGCGTCTCTCTGCCGACGCGTCTGAAGCGTCTTCGCGCGGCAATCATCGTGGGAGGCTACGACGTTGTCTTGTCTTTCTGTGACTCGACCAATTTGCTGGTGATGTTGTCGACCCGGTGCATGCGGCGTCCCGTGCCGATCGTGCTAAGTGAACGCAGCGATCCGGCTCAACAATCACTCGGGGCCGCTCGCGAATGGCTCCGTGATCGCATGTACCCAAAAGCCGATGCGGTGATCGGGCTGAGCGACGAGGTGGCGACAACATTGCAATCGCGAATGCACGTTCAGCCGATCGTGATCCCCTCGGCGGTCGAAGCGCCGCCCCATCATTACTCTGACATGCGGTTGGCATCGCATCGTCGTCCGGTGACTCCACCGATCGGCAACCGCTCGTCGGTTCGGTTGATCGCGATCGGACGTCTCGAACCGGAGAAAGGTGTCGACCGATTGCTCTCGGCGTTGGCGACTCTCAACGAGTCTGGTAATTCGACGGATTGGCGTTTGAAAATTCTTGGCGACGGCAGCGAAATGGAGCGTCTACGATCATTCGCGGAGGAACATGGGATTGAATCTCGAATCGAATTTTGCGGCTGGGTGGACTCGGTGTGGCCCCATTTGGCGGAGTCAGACGTGTTCGTTCTGCCGAGCCTTTACGAGGGGTTCCCTTCCGCGATGTTGGAAGCGATGGCGGGCGGTCTCGCGGTGTTGGCCGTCGACGCCGGTGGCGGGGTACGGTCGGTAATTCGACACGGAGAAAATGCCTGGTTGGTCGACAACGAAGCGGGCCCGCTTCTCGATGGCCTGCGAACCTTGCTTTCGGACGCGGCACTGCGTGGGCGATTGGCAAATTCGGCTCCCGAGGTCTGCGACCAATTCGGCTGGGACGCGATGGTGGATGCGTACGAGCGGGTGCTCCGCGGCGCAGCACGTTCCTCGTCAGGAGGCACACCGGTGCCAACCGATGGCGATGTCGAGGCCCATCCCCCTGCGCCAGATTGTGTGACACAATAGGGGCTCACGCGTTTGCGCCGATGCCCTCGAAGGAGTGAACCCCATGAGCGATCCAGAAACGAACATCGCCTCCCAAACCGGCAATGAACAATCCGGTATGGCGCCTGAGCAGAGCCCCGTGGGTGACCTGCAGCAACCCTCGGGGATCGTTCACGACAAGAACGAAGTGCCGGTCATCGTTCACAGTCGCGCCAGCGGGCCGATCGCGGAGATGACGTTTTTGCAGCGGGCATTGCTGTTCGCCGAACTCGCCATGGTTTCTTACAACGATGAGCGTGAAGCGACCGCTGCGGCAGAATTCGTGGGATTTCCGGACGTAACGTTTTTCGACCACGACGGATCCCAGGCTTACCGTTTTCGAAACGACCATGATTGTGTGATCGCGTGTCGAGGCACCGAACCGAACGAATGGAACGACATTCGGGCGGATGCCAACGCGGCGGCGGTCTTGGCGGAAACGGCGGGCAAGGTGCACCGTGGTTTCAAAACCGAAGTCGACGATTTATGGCCGATGCTCGAAACCGCACTCATCGGCAACGAACAGCCGACGTGGTTTTGCGGGCACTCCCTCGGTGGTGCGATGGCGACGATTTGTGCAGGCCGCTGCTTTTTGTCACACATTAAAACGACCCCCAGCGCGTTGTTCACCTACGGCAGTCCTCGAGTAGGTGACAAACGGTACATCAATTTCGTTAAACTCGATCACTTTCGATTTGTAAACAACAACGACATCGTCACTCGCGTCCCGCCGGCCTGGATGGGATACCGTCATTGCGGTACCGAGGTATACATTGACCGCAACGGAAATCTCGGTCATCTCGGGATGTTGATGAAACGCCGGGACCGTTGGCGTGGCTTCCTGAAAGGGTTGCGTCGATTTCGCGTCGACCATTTTTCCGACCATCCACTGCACCAATACATCGGGCCGATTCTCAGCGCGGCGCGCCAAGAGCAGGCTGAACTGGGGCGTGGCAAAGAAGCCATCAATGCCTCAGACTTGACCCGCTGAACCTGAACGCTCCCTCCTCACGGATTCCGAATGAGTTCCTCTGAATCGTCCCAACCGCAATCGCAGGCATCCGCCGATGACTCGGTCGTCACCATCGAAGGTGTCGAACTGAAGCTAGCGCATCCCTATGAGTCGCCCGGCGACTGGATCGGTCAAAGCGAAATCCTCAAACAACTGCTCGCGTGCTGGATCACGGTCGACGACACGGACCTGCCGTTGACGCCGCGTTTGTTGGGTTCTCCCGGTGTGGGCAAAACGCAGCTCGCGATTGCAGCGGCAAAGCAACAAAAATTGCCGCTCTACATCTACCAGTGCACCGCCGACACGCGTCCCGAGGACCTGTTGATCACGCCCGTGCTCAGCCGAGGCGGCGAAATCTCTTATCACGCCTCGCCATTGGTCAGCGCGATGATTCGCGGCGGTGTCTGCGTGCTCGACGAAGGCAACCGGATGAACGAAAAGTCCTGGGCCTCGCTCGCTCCGCTGCTGGACAATCGTCGCTATGTGGAATCCATCGTTGCGGGCATCACGATTCCGGCATCGCGTCAATTCCGCGCCGCGGTGACAATGAACCAAGACGAATCGACGTTCGAGATTCCCGACTACATTCTCAGCCGCCTGCAACCGACACTGCAGGTCGGATTCCCGAACAAACAGGACGAAATGGCGATTCTGCAGTACCATCTGCCGTTCGCCGAGCCCGAAATGCTGGCGTTGACGGTCGATTTCCTGCAGCATTCACATGAATTGAAACTCGATTTCTCGCCTCGTGATGGCATCAATCTTTTGCGTTTCGCGATCAAACGGATGGCACAGGATCCCGATCATCCGGTCGCTCATGACGACGCCTGGCAAGAAGCCCTCGAAAAATGCTTGGGCGAAGAAGCAGTTGATCTCGAATTGTTAGCCGAACGTCGTAGCCGAACGCTCGGCGGCGATGCCGTGCCGCTCGGCCTCGCCGATCTGTTCTTCGACCCCGATGATCCGTTGCATCCCGATCGGGATGATGACGACGACGATGACCTCGACGGCATCTAAACCAGATTGACGCCACACGCTCGCGGCGATTGGACGATTTGTTGCTCCAGGCAACCTGAAACCTGATCGCCAACAACGGGAAACGCAGCACCTACCGAATCGCCTCTCCTACGGCTATCTTTCGGGTGCCTCGCCAGTCGTCGATTTCGTGAAAGTGGTCCCCTCAAAAACGCCCCTTCGCACGAGACCGAACGTGTCTCCACACGTTTCGCTAGCGTTTGGCACTCCCTTTCATCGGGGGCCCCATCAATCGAAATGGCGTTCCACTGCGTGACGCTTCGCGTTGATTCGCCCCTCCTTCCGCCCATTCATCACTCGTATTTCCCACGAAATTCATGTCAGACCGCGAGCTACCATTACGTTTGGCCGTTGGAGGGGACCACGCCGGTTTCCCGCTCAAAGAACTGGTCACCAAACATTTCTCGGAATTGGTCATCGAACTGATTGATTGCGGAACGCACGACGCGTCCCCGAGCGACTACCCGGATTTTGCCGTGGAAGTGGCCGAAAAAATCAACAGCGGCCAAGCCGACCGTGGGCTGCTGATTTGCGGCAGTGGTGTCGGTGTCAGCGTTGCGGCAAACAAAATTACTGGCATCCGAGCGGCAATTTGTCACGACACGTACTCGGCACATCAGGGTGTCGAACACGACGACATGAATGTGCTCTGCATCGGAGGTCGGATCATCGGTAGCGAATTGGCGTTCGAGATCATCAAATCGTTCTTGTCCGCCCGCTACACCCCCGAAGAACGACACGCCCGACGACTTCAAAAAATCGTGGCCCTCGAAGAAGATTGATCTCCCCGCGAGATCGCCGGACTACTCGATCCCGACCTACTGCCGTATAAAGACGTACGTTTCGTTCGTTTCCTTGAACCTGAGTTCGACAACCATGACCCAAATCCTGGCCGCCCGTGCGGGTGAAATCACTCCTGAAATGGAATTCGTTGCCCAGCGTGAGTCGCTCACGCCGGAATTGATCCGTGACGAAGTCGCGGCCGGCCGGATGGTCATCCCTGCTAACAAGGTCCATGCCGCCGGTGCACTCGAACCGATGGCGATCGGCATTGCAGCAAAGTGCAAGATCAACGCCAATATCGGCAACAGTGCCGTCACCAGCAACGTCGGGGAAGAACTCGACAAACTGCACACCGCTGTTCACTTCGGTGCCGACACCGTGATGGATTTGTCGACCGGTAAAGACATCGACAACATCCGTCGTCAAATCATCGACAAGAGCCCCGTGCCGATCGGAACCGTGCCGATCTATCAAATGCTCGAAGAACTCGGTGGAAACATCGAAGACATGACGGCCCAGCACTTCCTCGACATGGTCGAGCATCAGGCCAAACAGGGCGTCGACTACATGACGATTCACGTCGGTGTCAAACTGGAACACTTGCACCTGACCGTCAACCGCGTCACCGGCATCGTCAGCCGCGGTGGATCGCTGATCGCCAAATGGATGATGGCGCACAACAAACAGAACCCACTCCTCGAAGCGTTCGATGACCTCTGCGACATCATGCGTGAGTACGACGTGACGTGGTCACTCGGCGACGGCCTGCGACCCGGCAGTATCGCGGATGCCTCGGACGCGGCACAGTTTGCGGAACTCGATGTCCTCGGCGATTGCACACGTCGCGGTTGGGAAAAAGGAACACAGGTTATGGTCGAAGGGCCAGGCCACATTCCTTTGGACCAAATCCAAATGAACATCGAACGACAAATCGAAGTTTGCGACGGTGCCCCGTTCTACGTGCTCGGCCCTCTCGTGACCGACATCGCGCCCGGGTACGACCACATCACCAGTTGCATCGGTGCCGCCAACGCGGGCATGCACGGTGCCGCGATGCTGTGCTACGTCACTCCGAAGGAACACCTCGGGTTGCCTAACGAAGAAGACGTCAAGCAAGGCTGCATCGCCTACAAGATTGCCGCACACACCGCCGACGTCGCGCGCAAACGCGTCGGTGCTCAAGACCGCGATGACGCTCTTTCACGAGCACGATTCGCGTTCGACTGGAAAGAACAATTCCGCTTGGCACTCGATCCCGAAACCGCCCAGCGATATCACGACGAGACCCTGCCTCAGGACACGTTCAAGAGCGCTCATTTCTGCAGTATGTGTGGGCCTAAATACTGCTCGATGAAGATCACCGAGGACATCCGGCAAATGGCGAAAGACAAACAACTCGTCGAACTGCCGACGCCTTAATCTTTCCCCTGCGACGATAACGCGAAATACACATCGAGCGATTGCAAATCTGCAATCGCTCTTTGCGTTTTATCTGCCTGCCAATCCCACGCATTATCGCGATCTGGATTGCTCGGCTCCGATGTCGGCGCCACCTGCGACACGTTGAGCGAATTGATGACACGAAGGGCGTCGACCGCAGTGACATGACCGTCGCCGTTGGTGTCGTAGAAGACGTTAACATCACTCTGCCGCACCCCCAATTCCGTGTCCGAACTGGTCGCGAGACGATTGATAATCATCAACGCGTCAAGTGCTGTGACATAGCCGTCATCGTTAACATCGTGAACCGAACTCGTGTTCTGCCACGCTGGCACCGCGGACACATCCAGCACGAAGATTTTTTCGATGTCCGAATCTTCAGGACCGCTGCGCAGGAACACGACCGCCTCGTCATCGTCGATCGTCACGTGCTGATCGGATTTCAGTCGCAGTCGTCCATTGACGACTTCAAAACGGTCGTCTGACAGCATGAGAGAATCAGCGAGTCCCGTGACTCCCCCGAGACTCGCCCCCGCAACCATCGGGTTAACATCGACTCGCTGCGCACCGTCGTAACGCTGAAACGCCGTGTCTGAAATTGCCCCGTCAAACGTGTCAGTGCCGGTGACGACGACGTTTTTGACATGGCGTCCGTCGGAGACGACACTGGTCGTTCCATAAACCCATGTCTCACCAGGATCCAGTTGGTGATTTACATTGGTGTCCCCTTGGTTTAACGTCGCCGTGGCCCGTCCCGTCGAAAGCACCGTCAATCGATCACCCATCGCCGCAAACAAGAATCGACCGCTCGCGTCGATGGTCATCTCCGACGCCAAACCACTGGTATTGATTGTCCCGGTCTGACTGTACGTCGCCGCCCCAAAGACGGACACGGTTCCGGACTCGGACGTCGTGTAGACAAACCGACCGTCCGGCGAAAACGTGATTTCCTGAGCGAACGAACCAGGTGGATTCGGAAGCACAAAGAGTCCCGCAACCGACATGTCCGACGCATTCCGAGTGACGATGCGGATCCCTTCGGGAAGCGTTTCACCTGCCCTCACTTTCGAGGAAACTGCAGTGGCATAGGCGATTAACTGGCCGTCAGGGCTCAACGCAAGACTCTGTCCATTGCTGCCGCTCAAATCGACGTTCTCTTCGCTCTGCCAAACCACACGGGCGGGCGTGGAACTGATATCAATTTGGTACAACGAAGCAGGCGTCGAATTGGCATCGGCGTAGTACAAACGGGTGCGATCTGGACTGATCTTGATCTCGCCACCCGATACCGACACAGGCAACGTTTCACCGATCGCCTCACCCGTCACCGGACTGAGTTGCATCAGATTTAAATGACCTAGCACGAACAGTCGCCCGTCCGCACCCACTTCAACATCGCGAGGTATTTGAGCGATGCTGATGCCGGGCAACGACTCAAAGGTTTCGACATCAATCACGCCGATATTCTGCGTCTGTGAATTGGCAACATACAAACGGCTGCCGTCCGGCGACAAAGCCATCCCGGATGGTCCACGGCCCGTCTCCACTGAGGCCTCGATCGATAGAGTGAGCGTATTGATCACAACCACGCGATCTTGATTCGTCACGCTCACAAACATGTAGGGCAACGTCGGATGGGCAACCATCTCCTGCACCGAAAAACCTGCAAACTCAGCCATTACCGAACCGCGAGGACTCAGCCCCGTTTCGGTCGTCGGCGGCAATGAAACGGAAACCACTGAAGACGACGGTTCAGATGGCACATCCACACGGACACTCACGTCCGTCACGGGCACGTTTCCAGCGTTCGTTACCTCATATGTCCATTGTACAGAGGTGCCCGAAAGGAACAAATTCTCATCCCCCAACGTCACACGCTGCCCGCTTCCCGCAACGACGGTTTCCACAACCGCGTTCACGCCGAAGTAGTGGATTTCGGATTCGCTGGTGATAGGCGGCTGCGCCAAAGGTGTCCCCGATCCGGTAACAGCTTGGTTCGTTGCAACGATCTGATGCAGCACCGATCCATCCCCGGCAACCAGCACTTGAGAACGGTATTCCCATGTTTCACCGACAGAGAGAATTCCGTCGTTGTTCGCGTCAGGGCTGATGCGAGTCGGTGACGCATTTTCAAACCCACCGCCGCCGTCTGCCCACTCCGGCGCCGCCAACGGTAGAGTTCCCGTGTTCGCGATAACCATTTGAATTTGATATTCGTCGCCGGCGCGGATCGCCGTTTCCTCCGTCGATCCATCCAACGGATTCCCGGTTAGGTCGAGCAAGTGAAGCTCAACGCTCGCTTGCGCACCAACTCCAACGTAAAGTGCTTCCTGCGTATCGGCTACCACTCCTCCCGCCGGATCCGTTGCGGTTACCGACGCGCCGCGGAGGAACAACCCGAGATCGCCCTCATCGTCATAAGTAAAGACCCACGTTTCATCGAGATCCAATTCGCCGTTGTTATTCGTGTCGCCTCCCGACAATGTCGCAGTAACGTCGTCGGATGGATCTTCGGTCCCCGCGTCATCTACGACCATCACCCCTGACAAAGGCGAGTTCCCCGCACTGCGAACCTCGTAGGTCCACACCATCGGTTGGTTGACGTCGATTTCAACAGCAACGCTATCAGAGAGAGATTGCTGATTGAGAAGTACCGTCAAACTGACCGCTGCTTCCACACCAAAGTAAACGCTCGAAGAAGACGCTGAAATGGAAAGACTCGGTGTGGGCGGCTCGCTGACATCGACATAGGAGTCGGCATCAAACAGCCATTCCCGGCGATGCTCGCCAGCGTGGGCAACTTCGCTGTGTTCAAAGACCCACGTTTCATCGGCATCAAAAATCCCATCCGCGTCGGAGTCTCCACTGACATATGAATCCATCACGTCCACCAACGTTTCGCTCGAGTCGGCGTCGCCCCAGGTTAACTCAAGGTTCGTCAATCCACGTGCACCCACGTTCGCGATTGATTGTTGCCAAACCAACACCTCATCAAGCTGGACCTGATATAAACCGGTCGAGTCCGTCGTTCGGCCGATGAGTTGTGTCGACATTTCCACAGCGACAAACCGGCCGAAGTAATGACTATCGACTGATTCAATTACCAGTTCACCTCTCGCATCAACGGCCCTGACTTCCGTCGTCGTTTGCACCAATCCGTCTTTGACCAAACCGTCTGCTCGGAAGTGCCACGTTTCCCCGGGATCCATCACACCATTGGCATCCACGTCGCCAATGTTCAACGGAGCGGATCGACCGGTCGAATAGACTCGCAATTCATCGTCAAACGCGGCGATCAAATCCTGACCACTCGTATCGACGATCAGTTCTCTCGCTTCCCCCTGGACACTCATGCTTCCTGAGTCGGCGAAGGTTGTGGTGTCCCAGGTGTTAATGATTCCCGATCTACTGACGGTATAGGCCACCGCGTCATCGGAACTGAACGACACTTCGCGAGGGAACATGCCGGTTTCGAAAAAGCCAATCGGCTGCATCGTATCGGTTTGGAATTTGGCAATTCGGTAACCGCCCTGACCGTTGCCTGCCGCATAAGAAACGAAGCTTCCGTCATGACTGATCGCGAGGTCCTGTCCATTACTGCCAATGGCTGTCCCTGGCGTGCTTTGCCATAGAACGGCAGGCGTCGGCGCCGAAATGGAATACTGCGACAACGAGGCAACGCCCGTTCCGATACGAGCGACGTACAACCGATCACGTTGCGGATTAATCGCCAATTCCCCGTTTTCAAACCCTGTTTCGATTGGCGTAGCGACTTCATTCCCGAGCACGCGATCAATGGTTTGCAACTGAGAGTTTGTCAGAACGTACAGTCTGTCATGGTGGCCGACTTTAACATCGATTGGCTGGCCGGTGATTGTGATCGTTTTTTGATTTCCGCTTTCGAGATCGATCTCCACGACCGATCCGTTTTTGTCTCCGACGTCATAGCTCGTCACATACAATCGCTGTGCATCGGGTGACAAACCCAATCCATGCGGCTGTGAGTTGATCTGAATTGTCTCAATGATCTCTAACGATGAGGTATCGAGAACGAGAACCTCGTCTTCGTCCGCGGACGTCATGTAGACGCGTGGCCGGATCGGGTCGACCACCATCTTCGAAATTTTTTGATCGTCAAAAGTCGCTAACAACTCTCCCGTGGCAGCGACGCTCACGCTTTCGTCGACAACATGTTCAGGAACAACATCATCGGCCGGCTGAAACGGCGCCCCTCCGTCATTACGGAGAGTCAATTCGACGATCGGTCGATCGCCTGTATTGGTCACCGCAAAGTCCCATTGCTCATAAGTACCAGGAGCAACAGAGGGACCCGGTGAGTTTTCCGTACCACGGCCATCGATTGTGATATCGATATCAATTCCCGCCGCCATCACCACTCGGCTTTCGAGTGATTCTATACGCGGCGAACGTTTGGTGGACGCCAATCCGACATCGCGACGGATTTCGGAACGGGAGTGACGACGAGGACGACGATGCTCTGAACGTGGGGACATGTTCATTCGACAATGGAGACGCGCGGATAAATCTGTATCCGAGCATAATCACCACCTCACCAAAGGCCTTCCCGATCCCTCATCATTCAGGGGGTGGACCACCCTCTGTTCCGATTATTCCGATCATACGGATTACGACAGCTCGCCTAGTCCGGAGGATTTTGCGGCAGACCGAGCTCACGTCGGTCTGAAGGCATCAACATCGGAAGTTAGCCGTTCGCTTGAGCCACGCTAGGCCGCCAAATCATCTGAGAATTGATCGTCGGAAAAACGTTTTGTCGCCGGAATCGCGCCCGCAATGCGTTCGCGTTGCGTTTCACGGTTAGAACGAGAACCATCGAGCATTTGCTGCAAACGCTCCAGCGTCATCGCCATTTGATTCCATTCCCCAACGACCTCCATCGTCGACATCTCATTCGCGTCATCCCGATCAAACCCTCTTTCATTGACCCGCACCACCCCCGATAAAACCGTCATCTTCTGAACCGATTCATCATTTCCGAGGCCATCTGCAGCGGGCGTTACATTCGAATCACAATCATCCTCCTCCGTTGGCAGAATTTGCTGCATCACTTCGTGAACAGCCCACAAAGCCGCCTTGCGAGACGAATCAGCTGCGACGACACGACGAAAAGTACCAGATTGAACGTAAAACTTAGCCATTGAATCATTCCTTGAGAGAGTAAGTTGCCGGGACAACCAAACTATCGGACAGCCCTTGGACACCTTTGGTCACCCACGCATCAAGGATCCAGGTGCTGGAAATTTTCGCGTTCGGGCATCACCACATACCGAACTCCAACCCCGCAGGCACACGAGCATTCGTTACCGCAGAAATCGTCATTCTGAGAAAACCGCCCTTGCGGTAACGTGCACGGCACGACGACTGTGGCGGGCAACCGGGCATGGTAAACTTCTCATCCGGATTCCCGGACGCGATCGCGGTCATCCCCCAATCTCCGATCCTCCTCTTAGACCTATTCAATGCTCACTCATCACGGCGCTTACGACGGTGTCACCGGTTCTTGCCATCAGCTTTCGTGGAACAACGGACGTTCCAGCTTGTTGGTCGATTGCGGCATCTTTCAAGGTAGCGATGCCAAGAAGCATCCCAACCCGGAGATCGAATTCTCCCTGAAAGGGATCAAGAGTCTTTTGTTGACTCACGTGCATATCGATCATGTCGGCCGTTTACCGTATCTGTTGGCCGCCGGATTCGAACAACCAATCTACTGCAGCGAACCGACCGCCAAACTGCTACCGATGGTGATGGAGGACGCGCTCAAAATCGGATTCACTCGGTCGAAACGCTTGATCGCGAAATTCAACCATCAGATTAGAAAGCTGCTTCGGCCGCTGCCCTACCATGTTTGGCAAGAGATTCCCGGTGGCCCCAAGGTACGTTTGCTGCCCGCCGGACACGTCCTCGGCTCGACTATCTTTGAAGTCGAACTTCCCGATGGGAAACGCGTCGTGTTCAGCGGAGACATCGGCGCCGGGACGAACCCGTTACTCAACCCGCCCGTCAGTCCGGAGAAAGCCGACCTGCTCATACTCGAGAGCACCTACGGCGACAAATTGCATCCGCCCAAGATCGATCGACAAGCCGAACTCGAAAAAATCATCCGCCGAACCCTGGAGGATCGCGGGGTCACGATCATTCCCGCATTCTCACTCGGTCGAACGCAAGCGTTGCTTTATGAACTCAACGGAATCTTTGAACGCGTTCAGGAAACCGAACACCACACATTGATGAAGCAAATCGACGTGATCGTTGACTCGCCGTTGGCGTCGCGGTTCACATCGCTCTACAAAGAAATGCAAGACCACTGGGGTGAGGAAGCCCAAACGATCCTGCAAACCGACGATCAACCATTGGTGTTCGAAAACCTAACCACCGTCGGCAGTCACACCGAACACAAGGAAACACTCAACTACGTCGACAAACACGAATTGCCCGCAATCGTCATCGCAGGCAGTGGCATGTGCACCGGTGGACGCGTGATGAATTACCTCAAACGATTTATAGGCGATCCCCGCACCGATATCGTGTTCGCCGGATACCAGGCCGGTGGAACCCCAGGCAATTACATCGCCAGGGGCAGCGATTGGGTACGACTAGACGGCCGAAAATACACCATCAAAGCGGACGTGCACCAACTCACCGGCTACTCGGCTCACGGCGACCAGAGTGACTTGATTCGTTTCGTCGAAGAAACCAAAGAGCCGGTCGGCGAAATCCGGTTGGTTCATGGTGACTATGGGCCGAAGCGAACCCTGACCTCCAAATTGACTGAACGTGGCTATAAAGTGATCTAGCCTCCGCTATTCAGTTGTCCCCTACTCATCTTTTCTTGACCATATCGCGCAATCAGGCCAATGGAATCCACCCAAACAGTCATCATCGGAGCGGGACTCGCTGGTCTCGCCTGCGCCAAACGACTCGCCAATGCCGGACAGCCTTGCGTAATCATTGAAGCAACCGACCGCGTCGGTGGTCGGGTTCGCACCGACCAGGTTGACGGCTTCACTCTCGATCATGGATTCCAAGTTCTCCTAACGAGTTATCCCGCATGCCGTGAACTGCTCGACTACTCTTCGCTAAGACTGTGCCCGTTCGAACCTGGCGCACTGATCCGTCAAGAAGGCCAGTTCCGCCTGCTGAGTGATCCCTGGAGACGTCCGTTCAACACCGTCGCTACGGCATCCAATCCAGTCGGTACATTGGGTGACAAGTTGCGAATTGCCGCACTGCGCCGCGCCAGTAGCAAGGGTACACTCCAAGACGTCTACAACCGGCCCCAAAAGTCCACGGAACAACGATTGCGGGAGGACGGATTCAGCGAGAAGTTCATCAACGAGTTCTTTCGCCCGTTCCTCGGTGGTGTCTTTCTGGACGAAACATTATCGACATCAAGCAGGATGCTCGAATTTGTGTTTCGCATGTTTGCAGCGGGTGAAATTGCAATTCCAGCCGATGGCATGGCAGCGATCCCGCGTCAACTCGCAGACTCACTCCCACGTGGCACGCTTCGCCTGCAATCATCAGTTGTTAGCCTTGAGGAGTTGCCCGCCACCGAAAGTGGACACCACCCCAGAAACCGTGTCGTGATGAGCGACGGCGCGATCGATTGCGAACGAGTTGTCGTGGCCACCCCGAGCGACGCGGCAGCACGATTGTTAAACCGGCCTGAACTAACAACAAAATGGTCAGGAACAACCAATCTCTATTTCGCGGCCAACGATTCACCTGACCCACGACGGCTCTTAATGCTGCGTGGTGACGAGGACGCGCCTGTTCAATCTGCCGTTGTGTTAAGCGATATCGCGAGAACCTATGCCCCCGCCGGAAAGGCACTGATTTCGGTTAGTGTCGACGAAGCAAGTGAGCCATCCCACGGCACCGACGATGCGGAAATCGAAAAACGCGTCCGCGATCACCTTGAAAAATGGTTTGGCCACGAAGTGCGCACTTGGCAGTTAGTGCGCACCTACCGTGTGCCCTACGCGCTTCCGGTGCTGAGCATGGACAACGTTCTTGACGAAGAGCGAATCCTCGCAAAACACACCGACAACTTATCTCCGACGAGCGTATTCATTGCCGGTGATCACTGCGAGACGCCGAGTATCCAGGGGGCGATGAACAGCGGACTGAGGGTCGCCGACCGCATCCTATCGGACCTCAAAACAAAAACCTCTGGCACTTGATGCCCCGCATCGCCGTACGCGAGCGTTAGACTTCTTGAGCCTGCAACATCCAGAGGTGTTTTTCCATCGGCGCAGTAATTCCGATGCACAGGTCTTCGGAAACGGGATCTAAATCGCCAAGCTTCTCGATGGAAGCTCGCAAAGTTTCGATCGTGGATTTGATCGCATCGGCAACCAGTTTGATCGTCTTGGGAACGTCTTGAAAACCGCCCGGATAGACCTCGAGCTCACTTTCGCTGGCGACCGTCTCTGAACGGCCGTCTGCCGACACACCAAGCGTCGCAATGCGTTCGGCGATCTCGTCACTCGCGTCGCGGGTGGTCTCGATAATTTCGTCGAGCTGCAAGTGGATACTTCGGAAATTGGTCCCTACGACGTTCCAGTGGGCCTGCTTCATCAACAACGCCAAATCGACGAGATTGACGAGGTTCTGCTGCAACAACGCGGTAACTTTTTCGTTAGGTTCCGAATTAAGGATATCGCGTTTGAACTGTGACTGTGTTGCGGTAGACATGAAATTTCCTTCAAAAGAGTATCTGTTTTAGTAACCCAACGTCGTCCGCAGAAGCGAACGCCCCAATGGGCAAACGAAATACTCAGCAAACCCCATACCAATCCTGCTGAGAGGGTAGACCGAGTAGATCGACCGCAGCTTTCGCCCCCGCGGACTCAACCTCCGCTATCGCCGAGCAAGACGGTCATCTCCAGCAATCGTGCAGATACCGAGGTGATTGCGATCACGACAATCGGCAGACTGATCCAACCCCATGCCGGCAACCACAAACCCCATCGCTCCCTACCACGAAGCGTCAGAAGCGTGAGATGCCACGTCGAACCGAGCAGCGCTAACAGCGAGATCACGACTGCGACGGACATCACACTCATTGTTTGCAGCCCATGCGGCAGCGGTGCCGTCGCCAACGCTGCCAAAACGATTGCAAAGTAGGCTACGCCCGGTGTCGCAAAGTACGCCATGACGCCGCGCCTTACCCATTGTCCAGTCGACGCACCAACTAAAAAACACAACGCATAGATCGCCAGCAAACTGACTCCCCAGTGACTCAAGTATTCCGCTTCGAAACCCAATACGATCGATACGACCACCCAAACCACCGACAGAACAACCGACACGCTCGCCGGAACCAGCATCCGTGTCCACCAGATCAGTGCAGGTGACAAGCCGCGATCAGCGAAGAAGTACCGTCGCGGCATCCGGTTGTCACCATGAAAAACGCTCACCCCGAGCGTCATCTGTAGCAAAATCAAAACCGGGAAGGTAATAAGTCCATGCATCTCGGAACGCCGATTCATCATCACGATTGCCAACAAAGCGGTGCACATCGTCAGCAACGACAACTGCAGCAACCAACGATTCTGCTGCACGTGTTGCCAAACCAGAGCACGAACGACCGATGGCCTTTCCGCCACTCCCATCTTCAACGCCACCGGACGGACATCGGTCGACCACGAAAAGAACCGCCAAGGTTCATCGCTCGGTCCCACCAGACGTCGTCTTGCCAACCAAAGCACCACACCGATAACGACCAGGTGCGCGAACAGTGGAGCCATGGCAAAGACTGCCTGCTCCCCTACGGAAGTCTGAGGATCGAACAAACGACCGGTGCTGCCTGGATTCATCCAACTTGCGTACAAACTTACACAAACCAACCATGCGATCGCGAAGGGAATGATTGCGATTGCCGAAGCGAGCGAGTTGCGAATCAAGAACGCGGTGAGAAATCCGCACGTGAGAACGACGAGGTTGACATATCCCAATAGACAAAAGCCGACAAAGACCACCCAACCCGCATTCACGTCCTTCGACCGCGATCCCATCTCCAAATCGAGAAAGAAAGAACAGCAAACGAATATCACCCCGGTCCAAACAATCGACGCCAGGACCAGCAGCAATCCCGCGATCATCTTTGAACTAACAACGAACCACCACGGCGTCGGTAATCGGCGCATCCAATCAAACGTACGTTCTTCGTTTTCGGTCCCGACTAAGGTCGGTGCCGCACCGAGCGTGACGAGTCCGGGCAAAAACAAGAGCGTTGCAAAGGAACCATCGAGATCAGTTGAGCTACCTTCCCATATCCATCGAATCAAACAGAGCAATGTGGCCACCGCGAGCGGGCCGATCAACGCCGCGAGCAACAGCGACCGCAGCAATCGTAGATCTTTCCACAACAGATGCCGTAGTGGGCGGATCGATTCGAATGGGCTCGACTTGACGTCAGTCGCGGAGTCATTCATCGAGTTGACTCCAGTTGGTGTTCACGCATGAAGGACACCGCGTGGTCCGGTTTGCGAGGCTTACTCGCACAAACCGCGATAAAGATTTCTTCTAACGACGGCACGACCTCATCAACACTACGAACCCCTCCTTCTTCACCGAAATCGTTTCGCCAGTCATCGGGCAAACCGTTGATCACCCATCTTCGCTGGCGTCCGCTGATTGTCTCACTGAGCACATCACCGCGCGGTGGCCTGCAATACACATGAGCGTCATCCAGTGTCGCGGTGACGATCCGTGTGTGATGCTTGAGGGTGTCCAAGGGCTGGACCAATCGAAGCTTCCCGGCGTGAAGAATGGCGACGACATCCGCAACACGCTCGACCTCGTTGATTTGATGACTGCTCAACAAAACCGTACGCCCCGCAGCCGCGCGATCGACCATCGACTCGAGAAACTGACGGCGCACCATCGGATCGAGCCCACTGGTCGGTTCATCCAAAATCAATAGTTCAGGATCGTGAGCAATCGCGAGTGCCAAGGCGACTTTCGCACGTTGCCCTTTACTCAACGCAGAGAGCTTGGTTCCGACGGGAACCTCAAATTCGTTAATGAGTTCCGAATAACGCCGCGGAAACGCATCATCGTAAAACGCGCTGGTGAACCATCCAATTTCCGACGCAGACATCCATTCATACATCGCCGGCGAATCAGAAACGTACCCAATCCGCCGGCGAATCAATTCCGACTGCGCGACACAATCATGATCAAGCACCCTCGCAACACCGCGATCGGGTCGAAGATAACCCGTCAGAATACGAATCAACGTCGTCTTGCCAGCACCATTTTCGCCGAGCAATGCGAACACTTTCCCCTTTGGCACCGATACATCAATTTGGTCGAGGGCCAACGTGTTGCGAAACCGCTTCGTAACCTCTTTTACATCGATCGCCGTACCGAGGGCACCGCTCTTTTCCGGTGCATCGCTTTGGTACATACCTGCATCCGCATCGATCTCAGCCATCGTTGTTCTCTCCACCTGAAGGAAGAGGCGACGAGTCAGCGTGACCGGTCGCCGGTTGCAAATCGAGTAACGCTCTCTCGAAAATTTCGCGTAGCTGGACAGTCGACATTCCGCCCGAAAACGCATCCGACAACGTCGCTCGGACGTTCGCCGCCACGATTTCGTTGCGGGCATCCAAACACGATTCAATCGCGTCACGACGGACGACCATCCCTCGACCACGCAGCGGCTTCAGAATCTGCTGCGTTTGCAATTCACGGTACGCACGAGCGATCGTGTTGGGATTCAGAGCAATGTCGCGAGAAAGCTGACGCACGCTCGGCAACATCTGCCCGCCCGCGAGCGTCCCATCGGCGATCGCGAATTTGACCTGCCGAACAATCTGTTCGTAGATCGGAATCACGCTGTTGGGGTCGATCGAAAAAAACATGCGTCGCCAATTCCCGTAGACGGTTCGACTCCACCGGGCGCTCGACGACCGTGATCTCGCGAAGACATACATCCATCGCAAAAGCAGCCGACCGCACGATGCGATCACGCACAAGCGATACTGCATCGTCTGAGCCCGAAGCACCAGTGTGCTATCACGATAGCACACGGAGCCGTTTCGTCAACAAGACGAGTGTTTTTCTTCAATCCGGGCCGCATCCAGACTACGCCCCAACGACGCTTTAAACTCGCTGCGGACGATACAGATCGAGATCGGCACGCCCAGCCAATCCCGCGTAGATTCCTGCGATTTGCTTCCAGCCCGCACGCAATTCTTCTGCAGCATCAGGAAGATCTGACGATTGGACTCGGAAGAAGTAATCCGTAAGCAGATCAAACTCGAGCTGGCAAAAGTCCGAAGGCAAATCAGCAACAATCACACATTCACATCGCAGCTGTCCGGCCTCCGCGTTGCCGTCGCCTTCGTCCCCAATCGGTTTGCCGCGGAGCGACAGCAAGAAGTCCGGCGGGATATCGTCATCGAGATCGTCCCCCGCTTCGTCGGACGACTCGTCATCGGCGAGCACCGGAGCCAACGCGACGGAGTCGACAAACGTGCCGGGATAGACTCGCCCGCGCAAAAGATCCGTCGCAACGACTGATTGCAAACCGTCTTCGATCCACTCCTTCATCGTTACCGGCAACGCAGCAGGGGCATCTTCCCGCTGGGCCGCGATCGCTGAAATTGCGAGCGAAGACATGCTGCGGTCGGGAAGCATCGGAAGCGGATCGTTCCAACGCTCGTCGATCGTTTTACCGTCGAGCCAATGACGCGCAAACCAATCGTTTTGAAACGTTGGACCGATGCGATGACGTTCCGTCTTGGTGCTGGCACGTTTCGCCCATACGTCCGCGCCGGCGAGCAAGGTGACATCGTATCCTAAGTAGCGGCCGTACAGGGCGGCTTCAATCCCGATCGGTGTTGTTCCAATGACCGCAATCGTGCCAGGCGGATCAAGAGTGGCGGGCAGGAAATCGTCTGGTTGCATGTTCATGATTGAGTGGAGTGGTGTTCTTGTTGCTTGCCGACAGAGAAAGGCGACATGTCCATGAAAGTTGTTTTTTGTTCGATCAAGTCTGCCATCGCGGTTGCCGTTGCGGGTGCGAAGTGAATCCCGCTGCGATAGTGTCCCGAGGCGACATAAACACGCTGGCTGTCAGGTTGACGTCCGATCAACGGGAAACCGTCAAACGTCATCGGCCGCAATCCCGCCCACCGTTGAATCTCCGGTGCATCGGCGAGATCCGAGCACACGTGCCCGGCAAATTGACGAAGGTGATCGATCACTTCCGCGGTCGTGTGCTGGGCAAACCCAGCCTCCTCTTCGCACGAGCCAACGAGTACGTGCCCGTCGCCGCGGAAGACGAGGTACCGGTTGCCAATGTTGAGCACCGCAGGAGCGTTAAACCGGTCGCTGTGCAACAACAGGATCTGACCGCGGACGGGAATCAATGCGTTTTCTAGCTTGGCCGTCGGCGTGATGTAACCTGTTGCGGCACCACCGCACAACACCACACGATCGGCGAGGATGTTTTGGTGCTGCCAATTCGAGTCGGTTCCGATGGTGACCTGCTGACCGGATTCTTCGACGGCCGTCACCAGGGTGTCATAGACAAACCGAACCCCGGTTTGAACACATGCCGCGTGAAGTGCTTTGAGCACGCGTGAGGGGCGAATTTGATGTTCGTCGGGAACCCACCATGCGGCGAGATCGGGACGTTGCTTCATCCAAGGATTGTCTTTGATCCACTGAGACAACTGGGGCAAACGCTCACCGACTTCAACGCGGTTCAACGCCTCGCACTCGATATCGAGTTCTTTCCAGTACGCTGTCATGCCTCCCATCGCGGCGGCCTCGCCAACGGTTTCGGTGAGATAGTATCCGCCGCATCGCATCAGGCCGACATCGATCCCGGTGAGCTCGCCGAGTTGGTGCGCCCATTGGGGCCATAACTGGTGACTGTAACCACGCAATCGATCGAGCGGATCGGTCGCGCGTTCAAAGTTGGCAGGTGGCAAAATTCCACTCGCGGTCCACGATGCGGGCCGGTTGGTTTGCGTGTTGTCCTCGACGGCCGACGTGTCTTCGCTCCCGGCACTGCGACGTTCAAGCAGAACAACCGATTGCCCACGGCGAGCGAGCTCCCAGGCGATCGACATGCCGATGATGCCGCCACCGACAATGGCGATTTCGCGATTGTTTTCAACTGACGGAAGTGTTTTGGCGGGACGGCTAGATGGATCGGGGTTCATGGTCGTTCTACGGCGAGGGCTGGGGAACCGTTATTTGAGTCGCATTTGGCTGGATTGGATACCTCCCACCCCGTCCCTGGCGTGGGCGATTCAAGGGATCGAATTCTGAAACAGAGGGTGCCCATGCGGATATTGGCGTTGGATCGTTTCGACGAGCCGATTCAAATCCGCGGCCGTATCCACGTCGTGACGCCGTTCGAGCACCGCGACCGAGAGCCCCCGTTCATTCGCCGCAGTCAACGTCTGCTCGAACACCGTCTCGGTACTCCAGGCGATCCCATCGAACAACCCAGCGAGAGTCGTCTCGGTGACCGGGGACGACATCAGAGGATCCCGATCCGCCCCACTCCTTCGCACCCCGATCAAATAATAGCCACCGTCAAACGCGGGACCGATCACCACATCATTTTGCTGTAGCTGCGCCCACGCGTTTTCAATATCCGCATGCGAAAGCAACGGGCAATCCGCGCCGATCAACACGCACGAGCGGCCTCGATATCGATCCGCCGTCTCACTCGCATCGCTAATCTCACTCAATGGTTCACCGGCGATCGCCCTCGAACGGGGAACCGGGAAAAGCAGCCCGGCAAACCAGGACTTCATGCGATCTCCTAAATCTCCGCCCCCCTGGTCGATCACCTCCCAATTCGAAATCGAACGCTCCGCAAGAGTCGCCTCGAACCGCCTGAGTCGCTCAGGCGGCGTCGCCACGAGCTGCCGTTGGTCGCCGGCACCAGACAGTTGGCAGAGCAGGTGACAAACGAACCGCTGATGGATCATCGCGGCCAAATTCATCGCATCGGTGGATTCACCCAAATTGAGCTTTCTCGCGACCTCAGCCAGCAACGATGGCGTACGTTCTTCCGACGAGCTTAGAGACATCGCGAGCCGAGTCTTCACTCGACCGGGATCCCAGTATTTTGCCATCACCCCGAGCGCAAGAAAGTTTCGTTTTTGCGACATGTTTGTGCGAATAACCGAAGGCAGAGGGGTGATTTTTGAGTACACTCGAACGCAGATCGCACGCGGAAAATCGTGGCGTGGAACGGTTCTTGCGGTGTCCGATCGAGCGGTGTGGTATTCTTAATGAACTGCGCAACGCACCTTAACCCCGCCTTTGGGGCAGATAATGAGGTCGTAGACGGTTCATTCGACTAGAAAGATACTATTAAAACGATTAAAAAGTGGCTCCAGCCTAAACGGGTTTAGCTAGACTGCCTCTATTGGCAGCAACGCTCAAATCTCGGTCGGCTGCCGCAACAATTCTCCGGGCGGGATCACGGTCGACCTCTCCATGTCATCCATTACCTCAGAACGCTTCGTATCGATGGTTGCTAAGAGCAATCTGATCGATGAGAACACGCAAGAGCGTTTCTTGAAGAAGGTATATGACAAGTGCGGCGGAAAACTGCCCTCCAACCCTCGGAAATTGGCCACCGCGTTCATACGGGCGGGATTGCTGACCGAATGGCACATCGAAAAGATCTTTGCCGGTAAGTACCGCGGATTCTTTCTTGGCAAATACAAACTGCTCGGCCACATCGGCACCGGCGGAATGAGCAGCGTGTACCTGGCCGAGCATGTCGGCTTGCACGACAAACGGGCGATCAAAGTCCTACCAAAGAAACGGGTTCATGACGCCTCCTATTTGGCACGATTCAAACTCGAAGCGCAAGCGATCGCGTCGCTCAATCACCCAAACATTGTGCTGGCGCATGACATCGACAATGAAGGTGACACCCACTTTATTGTAATGGAATACGTCGACGGCATCGATTTGCAAATGCTCGTTCGCCGCGACGGCCCCCTGGACTTTTCCAACTCCGCCGACCTGATCGCCCAAGCCGCACGCGGACTCGAACACGCACACCAACGTGGCGTCATTCACCGTGACGTCAAACCCGCCAACCTGTTGATCGATCAAGACGGACGCGTTCGACTCCTCGACATGGGTCTCGCACTCATGGCGTCTGAGGAAGAGCACTCCCTGACAGTCGCCAACAACGAAAACGTCCTCGGAACCGCCGATTACCTGGCGCCCGAACAAGCCCTAAACAGCCACAAAGTCGACCACCGCGTCGACATCTACGGTCTCGGTTGCACGCTGTATTACCTGCTAACCGGACGCCCACCGTTCTCCGACGGAACGTTAGCACAACGGATCATCAAGCATCAAAACGAAATGCCACGATCGATCCGAGAACTTCGGCCGGATTGCCCCGGCGAACTCGAGGGCATGTGCGTCAAGATGCTTCAGAAAGATCCCGCGTATCGCTATCAATCTGCGAGAGAGGTCGCCGAGGTCTTCGAGAAGTTCGCCGCACGCGTTCCCAAAGGACAACCGGTTCGCATCGGATTGGGTGACGCACCCGCTGATGTCGCACCGTTGTCGTCGCTGAGCTTTAACGACAGTAGCTCGGGCGGCATCTCGCGAGACAACGTGCAGCACGACACCGTCACCGGAAAAAACGACGAAACGCTCGCCAGCAGTCGGTCGAAATTGATTCGCGAACAAGACCAACTCGCCAGCAGCAGCGGACGGTTAGTGAAAGTTCAATCGATGGGCATTCCATCGGATTCATCAGCGGGCAGCTTGCTCGATCTAGAAGTCGAGTCAGGTTTCCGTGACCCGTCTCAACGCAAGCGACGCGACAACCATCCGATTATCGACAGCGACACTCAGCTCCGTCGCCCATCCCAAAACCAACGAGCTCCGATGGATCCGTTGTTGATGGGAACGATTATCTCCGCACTCTTTGTTGCGGCCCTCGTGCTCGGATACTTCATCGCACGAGTGACTTCTTAATACCGATCACGGCTTCATACTGACTACGGTTTCATGCCGATCGCAGAGAAGCGACGGCGTTTCGTCAGCACCAAGACTTCCGGTGAAACCAAACGACTCGTGACGCCGCTTGGTCGCGGGGCGTGAACCGAAGTTCAATCGCCCTGAGCTTTGCCCAAAACGCAGGCTTATGGTTTCGCTTTGCGTTTGTTCTTCTTGGGTTTACCGGAAAAAGTCCGCTTTGGACCGGCGTGAGCGCCGCGTTTGCCATTCTTAGGCCGGAACCCGCCACCGCTGCGGTTGCCACCACGCTGATAGCCGCCACCACGTGAATCGCCCTCAAAATCAGTGTCGCGTGACACCTCGAGGTTCAAACGCTTGCCCGACACCCAGGTCTTGCGAAGTTTTTGATAGATGTCCGACGGCATGCCTTCCGGCAAATCGATCGTGCTGAACTCGTCGCGAATGTTGATCGGACCAATGTATTGCCCTTCGATACCGGCTTCGTTCGCGACCGCACCGACGATATTGCCCGGCTTCACACCGTCTTGCCAGCCGACTTCGATACGGTAACGAACCATGCCTTCGCGTGGTGGACCGAGTTGACGGTTCGGTTTGTTGCCGCGGCCGTGGGCTCCGCCCCGGTCACTGCCGCCGAAGTGATCCCCGCGATCGAAACGTCCGCCGCGATCTTCCGAACGCGCCGCCGGCCGATCTTTCATCATGAACGGACGCCCTTGCAGGGAGATCTCCGCAAGAGCGGCTGCGATCATTTCGAGAGGTTTGCCGGTTTCTTCGGCGTAGTTCGAGATCAACTCTTTGAACAGAGTCAAATCCTTTTCCGCCGTCGTGTCGGTGATCTGCTGCCCGAATCGCTTGACCCGCATCGCGTTGATTTCTTTTGCGGTCGGAATGCCGACGATTTCAATCGGCTGCTTCGTGGCACGTTCGATGTGCCGCAACTTCGTACGCTGCGCGTTGGTCAAGAAAATGATCGCTTCGCCATCGCGGCCCGCACGTCCGGTACGTCCAACGCGGTGGATGTACGACTCGGTGTCGTGAGGCAAATCAAAGTTGAAGACGTGACTGATCCGTGGCACGTCGAGACCGCGAGCGGCAACATCCGTTGCGACCAAGATATCGAGCTTGCCGTTCTTAAGTTGGCTGATGGTCCGCTCGCGAACCTTTTGCGGCATGTCACCGTTCAAGGCCACCGCGGACAAACCTTCTCGCGTGAGGCTCTCGGCGACACTGATCGTGGCATCTTTGGTCTTGGTAAAGACGATCACACCATCGGTTTCCTCGACTTCGAGCAAACGCACAAGTGCGTCAATCTTGTCACGTGGCGAAACGAAGAGGGCACGTTGACGGATCGAGTCGGCGGTCGCCGTTTTCTTTTTGATCGTGATCCGTGCCGGATCGTTGAGATACTCGTCAGCGATGTTCCGAATCGGTGGCGGCAGCGTCGCTGAGAAAAGGGCGACTTGACGAGTCACTGGTGTCTTTTCGAGAACGAACTCAACGTCTTCCAGGAAGCCCATGTTGAGCATCTCATCGGCTTCGTCGAGAACCAAGCAATCGAGTTTGCCGAGATCCAACGTGCCGCGATTGACGTGATCGATCACACGCCCCGGCGTCCCGACAACAACTTGAACGCCACGGCGGAGTTGTTTGAGTTGGGGCTCATAATCCTGCCCACCGTAGATCGCGGCGACGGCAAAACCAGGAACCTTGGCACCGTACGTCGAAAACGATCGAGCGACCTGAATCGCCAGTTCACGCGTTGGAGCCAGCACCAAAACCTGCGGGTGATACTTGCTGGTGTCGATCGTCGTGAGGATCGGCAATGCGAACGCGGCGGTCTTGCCGGTCCCAGTCTGCGACTGAGCCAAAACGTCTCGGCCGTCGAGCATGTAAGGGATAATCTCGGCCTGAATCGCGGTCGGCGTGTCGTAGCCGGACTTCACGACCGCTTCGAGCACTTCGGGACGAAGAGGGAACGCGGCAAAGCCCTTGTCTTCTTCCTCGACAGGTACTTCCGCAACGACTTCTTCAGCAACGGCTTCCGCAACGACTGGTTCAGCAACGACCGGTTCTTCTACGGCAGGCTGTTGAACGGTGGCTCGTTCAGCGATCGGCTGCTCGGCAGTCACTTGTTCGGCAGTCGGTTGCTCGGCAACAGGCTCTTCAACAGACGACGGGCTAGCGACCGATTCTACCGCGGTGGCTTCAGGCTCAACCGGTTCTGGGGCAGCAGCCTCAGCAACGACCGGTTCAACATCAGTCGGCTCAACTGCAACCGGTTCAATGGCGACGGCTTCGTTCACCACTGGTTCGGTCGCTACCGACTCAGCAGAGGCTAATTCAGCAACGTCGACGGGCTCTTGATTCGATTCCGCCACCACAGGCTCAACAGCAACAGGCTCAACAGCAACAGGCTCAACAGCAACAGGCTCAACAGCAACAGGCTCAACAGCAACAGGCTCAGCAACAATCGGTTCAGCAGCGACCGGTTGTGTCACGACTTCTTCTTCGAGTTCGGCGACGGGTGCGGAGCAGATGACTTCGCTTTCGACATCCGACGGGACCGCGAGACACTCCACGGTCGTGTCTTGGGTGTAGCACGCCAAAAGGGCGTCGTGAGTTACCAGTGCGGGTTGCACGGACGATTCTTCAAATTGGTCGTGTTCAGCAACGAACTGCTCCTGTTCGGTGACGAGGAGTGATTCGTTGGGTGAATTCTGTTCAGACAAAACGGCGTTCTCAGAGTTTGGAAATTGGCTCGACATGTTAGCTTTCAATGCGCAGATCAACCCCAAAAACCGAATCACGAAACCGGTCGGCTGGGGCGTAGTTTAGGTCGGAAGGATGGCGTGGCGAACGAACGCACCGGATACAGGACCGATGCGACGCAACACAGATCGCGACGCTGCTTTCTCTTCCAAGGCAAGTGATAAGAAAATCACGCCCGTAGGATGGCTCATTTGCCCACAAAGGTGATTGCGAGACGGGAACCGTTAAAGACTTGTCGCGTAAATGAGCCCGTGAATCATGAAAAATCCGCGTGTCCTCGATGACTCACTGAGAGCGAGCTGGCCGGTGGCCAAAGACGTGCGGAAGGATCGGATCGAAGTTCTGTGAATCTTCGACGGCTCTTTCGTGCGAGGGAGTCTAACCTAAACTCTGATTTTGCAATAGGAGAAAACTCGGAAGTCATCCGAGTTCGGAGATTGCTTCGCCGCACACGCCCACGCGCGGCCTACCATTCCGCTCAACCGGTTATTCCGATATCTCCCCACGCCCCCCACCATCGATCCAATCAGGGGGAACTCCGGGCGAGTTTCATCGCGGCCGTGTTGGCCGCAGAGGACGATTGCTCAGGATTCGGAAAACGGATCAGGCTTCGGAAAATAACGCGTCCAGGCAAAGCTGGCTCCATGTTTCCAACCGATCGTAGCTGTCTCGCAGCTCCGCGAGGGTCAAGAATTCACCTTCGGCGAGCTCCGGTTCGTTACTCGTCACGTTGGGTTGCTCGAGCGTAAAGCGGTGGATCACGCCCAGGTGCACGCGTCCGACTTCGTTACTCGGGTCATACAGAACGCCTTCCCGGTCATCGGTGTAATCGCTCAGGATCGTGACCTCTTCATCCAACTCGCGCCGCATTCCGGTCACGTACGGATCCTCATCGCCATCGGCATCCTCGCGGCTGATGTGCCCGCCGACACCGATGCTGCGTTTGGCGTGCAGCCTCGTTTCTCCCGAACCACCGCCGCGTGTGTACGTGAAGACTCGCACCAAATCATCGGCCGGGTCGGTCCACTGCATCACCACGTAGGGAATCAGTTGTTTGAAACTCGGATCCAATTCCATCGCTGCTCGCGGACGATAAGACAACTGATCGCTGGCCAGAATCGGAACGAGAAATCGATCCACGTCCACCTCAAAGCCTTCAAGGTGTCCGATCGATGTGATGAGGTCGGCCGGCACGACCAGAACGTGTTCTTCAGACATGATTTGTTGTGGAGGGTTTCGTGGATTCTAATGGAGTGTTTGAGACATCCGATTGCGGCGAAATCGACTCAGGGTTGTCGTTCGATGAGGCCGTGCGACGCGAAGTCAGGTACGTATATCCAGCCAGAGCGCGTTCATACGCGGCAACGGTATTGCCAGCCTGCTGATGATTGATTCGCCCATCGTCGACCGCGACTTCGACCGCATCCTGAATCGCTTCGACTAACTCGCGGTCTTCGTACTGAACGTAGCCGAGCACTTCGGAAACGGTATCACCTTTCACGATCGAACGGATCTTGGTGATTTCCCCGTCGAGTTCGATGTGCACAGCATGAGTGTCGCCGAACAGGTTGTGAAGGTCGCCGAGAATTTCCTGGTAGGCACCGACCATGAACACGGCGAGTTGATAGGGCTCGCCGGCACGAAGCGGATGCAACATCAGGGTCTCGGTTCGCTGGCCGTCACCGACAAATGAATCGATCTTCCCGTCGCTGTCGCACGTGATGTCCCCGAGCACGGCATGCCGTGTTGGACGTTCGTTCAAACGATGAATCGGCATGATCGGAAACAACTGATCGATTGCCCACGAATCCGGCATCGATTGAAAGAGCGAGAAATTCGCAAAATAAATGTCCGACAACATGCGATCGAGCCCCGACAAATCCTCGGGAATTTCGTCGAGCGCGGTCGCGAATTCGCGCGCCCGGTGGCAGATCGCAAAATACAACGTTTCCGCCGCCACACGTTGCTCGAGCGGCAGGTACCCACCACTGAACAAATTCATGCACAAATCCAACGCGACTTGCGCGTCGTGGAATGTTTCGAGCATGTTGGAGGGCGACATGTGTTTGTATTGTTCCCACAGGTCGTGAACCGGTTGCTCGAAATCCTCAGGCGGACCTTCGGGTGCGTCGTTTCGCAGTTGGCGACTGCGTACCTCTTCGCTGAGCCGGTCTTCACCGAGATTATTGTCATCGCCGAATTCGTTTTCGTCGTTTGACGTCACGAGCTCTTCCTCGGCAGGAACCCGCGCCCAATCAGGCAGATCCGATTCGCCCTGCGATGTCACCCCGAGCGTTTCCATCACGAGCACGCTGTGCTGCGCCGTGATCGCTCGACCGCTTTCGGAGATCAACTGCGGATGTGGCACTTCGGCTTCGTCGCAGACGCTTTGAACGTGATATACGACGTCATTTGCGTACTCCTGAATCGTGTAGTTCATACTCGATTCGTTGTCCGACTGAGAACCGTCGTAGTCGACACCGAGTCCGCCACCGACGTCGAGATAGCCCATCGCGGCGCCACGTTTCTTCAGATCAGCGTAGATCCGTGCGGCTTCCAATATCGCCGATTTCAATTGGCGGATGTTTCCGATTTGACTGCCGACATGAAAATGCAACAACTGGAAACAGTCACCCATATCGATCTCAATGAGACGATCGAGTTGCGTGAGCACTTCGGCGACGGTCAATCCAAACTTGCTGCGGTACCCACCGCTGGCTTGCCAACGCCCACTGCCTCGCGTGGCGAGTTTGACGCGGATGCCAAATGTCGGGCGAACGCCGACCTCCTTGGCAACTCGCAAAATCAAATCCAACTCGCTGACCTTTTCAACGACCGGCATCACGGTTCGTCCGAGACGCTGGGCATGCAGGGCCAAACGGATGAATTCCTCGTCTTTAAAACCGTTGCACACGATCGGGAGACCATTGTTCCCCATCGCGACGGCGGCGAGCAATTCGGGTTTGCTGCCCGCTTCGATACCGAACCCGAGTTGGGAACCTTCGCTGACGATCTGCTGCACGACCTCACGTTGTTGGTTCACCTTGATCGGGAACACGCACCGGTACTGATTTCCGTATCCATGGTCCGTAATCGCTTTGCGAAAACAGCGGTCGATCCGCCGCAGTCGGTCACGAAGGATGCCATTGAATCGGATCAAGATCGGTAATTCCAATCCACGATCAATCAATCGATCAACCAACGATTTCAGATCGACCGAATGCGGGTGTCCCGGGTCGGGCGTGACCAACACCGTGCCATCGGGTGAAATCGAGAAATAGCCGTCGCCCCAACGTTCGATGCCGTATTGCGCCGCGGCATCGTCGAGCGTCCAGGATTCAACCGTCGCGTTGTGTTCTTTGTTCGTTTTCAAATCCGGGTGCCTCTGGCAGCAAAATGGAGCGAGGACGAGAGCCTAATCAGCAAAAAAGCGTCCGACCGGAGGCCGACGCACGGCGCCCATGTTTGCCTTATTGCGAGCCTCTGTCGAGGACCGAAACGAAAACAAAAAAAGCCCGGTCTTCCCCCCGAAAGACCGAGCTTGATTTGCAGGGCGGCGAATTGAATTCACACGCTCCGCATTCTCATCGAACACCTCGGGCCCCCCGACCCATTTCATCCGCGATTCGCTTGCTTCACCGGCTCCCTAGCGAATCGTGAACAATTGAGATGTTCGTCGAAATTCAGTGCATCAAATGATGCACAGCTTGTAGCTCAGGTAAGGCACCAGAGCAAAATTGTTTTCGAGGACCTCCGCAGGTGCGGTGCCACCGACGGTGACGTCAATCGAGTCACCGGAATCTGCAGGCGTCGCCCCCGTTCCGTCTTGCTCGAGTCCGTCGTTGTAGAACGAAGGAAGATCGAGCCGTTGGACTTGGTAGTCGCCCGCGATCAGAGCATCGAATTCATAGAATCCGTTTTCATCCGTCGTCGCTCGCCGGCCCTCGGTCCCGAGGTCTCCACCGGTCAGCAACAACTCGATCCCTTCGAGGCCGTTATCCGAACCGTTCTGGATTCCGTCATTGTTGAAGTCTCGGAAGATCGTTCCCGAGAGTTCATTGATTGCCTGATCGATTGCGGTCGTTGCGGTGGCGGTGTTCGTCTTGTCGTTCGTGATTTCCTGCGTCGTGGTCGACACGGTCACCGAGTTGACTTGATCGGCCGTCACACCGGTGTTAACCGAGGCGATAATCGTGAACTGGAACGAATCGCCTGATGCCATCGCCGCGTTGTTGAGCGGAGTCACGGTGATCACGCCGTTGGTTGCGGTGAGGGCACCGTTTGGACCAGTACCGCTGACAAAGGTCACTCCCGCTGGCAAGGTGTCGACGACGGTGACACCTTCGGCAGGTGACGGACCGTCGTTGAACACGGTGACGGTGTAAGTCAGTTCGCTGCCGACCTGAGCCGTCGCCGCATTAACCGTTTTCGTAACGTAAACGTCCGCTTCGGGAACCACGGTCACGCTCGACGAGGCCGAGTTGTTGTCCGTTTGCGTTTCGTCGGCATCCGCTACCAAACTCACGGTATTGCTCAACGCTCCCGACGCGTCATCGTCGACCGAAGCGGTGATCGTGATCGTCCGAGTCGACCCTGGTGCGAGATCGAAGGACGGGAACACGATGTTTCCGTTAGTCGTACTGGTCGGTGTCACCGCCGATCCAGCCGCAGTCGCGGAGACGAAAGTTAATCCGGTTGGCAAAACATCGGTGACAACGATGCCGGTCGCCAACGAAGGACTGAGCCCGTTGTCGGCTTCGGTTCCATCGTCATTGGTATCGTGCGAAACCACCAACGTGAACGTTACCGTATCGAGCGGTCCGACCGTGCCGGTGCCGTTGGTCGACTTGGTAATCGTAACATCGAACTCGGGCGTCGCCGTGATCGTGACGGAGTCGTCGTTGTTCGTGGTATCGAGTTCGGTCACACCAGGAACGGCAACGGACGCGGTGTTGATGATGTCACCAGTCGCCGAATTATCAACGTCGGCGGTGACAGTAAAGGTCCGTGTCTCCCCGACCGGGATCGATGCGTACTCAACCAAAATTTGACGTGTTGTGGTGTTGAAGAAGTTCGTGTTGCTGGCCCCTGCGGCCACCACACTCACTCCCGTCAAGTTGGCCGGCAGTGTGTCAGTAACATCGACGTTCACCGCGTCAGAAATACTGTCGTCGTCATGGCTGACGGTGAACGTGTAGACCACTTGGTCTTGGCCGGGAACGACTGTTGCAACGTTCGCGGTCTTTTCCAGAATCAAGTCCACACGTGGAGCCGGATCGATTTGAACGCTGCCGGTGTTGACCGCATGTCCGGTCGGCTCGGTGTCGGTCGTGGCAATCTCCACGTTGTTGTCGAGCGGGCTGAACTGATCACTTCCGATTGCGACTTCGAACGTAAACGTTCGGGATTCACCTGGTGCCAAATCCGGCACATTGAATGTGATCGTTTGTCCGGAGGTCGATGCGATCGTCGCACCACTGGTCAACGCGTCGAAACTACCGGCGACCAATGACAGGCCCGCGTCGAGCGTATCGGTCACTGTCACACCGCGAGCTTCCGATGTTCCCGAGTTCGTCGCAACGATTTGATAGGTAACAAATCCACCCGCGAACACATCAAACGGTGCCGTAGTATCGATAATGTCGTCGGCGTCATCCCCGTCGGTACGATCATCCGGTGTGCGAGTCGAAATCACCGTTTTGGCAACCGTCACGTCGACTTCACGCTCGACGGGCGTGTCATCTGTCGCGGTGACGTCGGCCGCGTTATCGGCCGTCGCGGTAATCGAGTTAGACAACGGTGAATCGGCATCCTGGAATGCGGCATCGACCAATACTCGGAACGTCACCACTTCCACTTCAGAGCCCGGCATGTCACCGAACGTGATGCGGACTTTGCCGTCATCGGCACCACCGCTGACGAGTTCCACCGTTCCGCTGCCCGTGGTGAACGTTCCCGAACCGGCGACGAAAGTAACGCCGGTCGGCAGGGTATCCAGGGCGACAACGTTGGTCGCAGCATCCGTGCTGACGTTGGTAACCGTGACGGTGTACGTCAATTCGTCACCAGCGATCACGGTGTCCGGTGAATCGATCCCGTCCGTCTTGGTGATCGTCAATTCCGCCAGAGGCACGTCGGCGACTTCGATCGCGGTATTGTTTGCGAGTGCACCATCGAGCGGGTCGCCCGAAGCGCGGTCGGCCAGGTTGGAATCCGCATCAACTTCGACTTGGTATCCGGTGACGCTGATTTCGTTGACCGGATCGGCCGTCAAACTGGAATCAATCGTCGTGTTGACGGTGTAGGTGACGCTTGCTCCCGCAGCAAGGTTGCCTACCGTAAAGGTATGAACAGGACGCCCACTTCCGTTGGTGGTGGTCGTCGTTGCGACCGTGCTCGATCCGCTGTCGACAACACTGACAAACGCAAGACCTTCGGGAATCGTGTCACTGACCGTGACATCCGTCGCGTCCGTTTCGCCGAGGTTGATAACCGTTACGGTAAAGACAGCCGTCCCGCCGAGCGTCAGGTTGCTCGTGCCACTGATTGTTTTGTCAATTCGCAGGTCCGTCGTCGGCAACACACCGAAGTCGACCGTTGTGTTTTCATTGCCGCCGGTCGGTTCGCCGCCAATCGTCAAGGTGATCGAACCGCTGATGAATCCAACACCATCGACCCAGACGCCGTCGTTATCGTTGCCTGCATCGTCGTCGGTATCACCGGCGGGCGTATCGATCGAGCTGCCAATGTGTCCTTCGAGAGGCTGCCCCGTCGCGAATTCGCTCGCGGGAATCATCACGTAGTAGGTTCCCGGACCAAGGTCGTCACCACTGGTCAGTGTCGTGAACGAGTAGGAACCGATATCCGCGCCACCGAGTGGGTTGACGGTTGTGGTCGCGATCGGTGTTTGCAAACCGTCGCTTGGATCGGTGTCATACAGTTCGATCTCGATCGGATCGATAGCCGCGGCTTGGAAGAGTCCCTCACCGGCATCCTGCAAACCGTTGTCCTGTTCGGCTTGATCGGTGCCGCCACCGTTGTCGATGAAGACATCACCGCCGAGCGTCAACGGCACCATCGCCGCCGAGTTAACGACATTCTCGTTGCTTCGACGTGAATCGAGAATCGACAGGAAGAAGTCCAGTCCTGGAGCACCGGCACCGCCGTTGCTATTGACACCGTCGACGAATGCTTCCACAGCACCAACGTTGGTGAAGTCCGCTCCGGTACCGGTCGCGGTGACAAAGTCATCAAACGCGATGAACAGTTCCAAAGGCGTACCCGCGGCGAAGTTATCGGGCAGGTCGATGGTGGCCGACGAAGAGTTTGACGCGTCGGTGTAAACGGTCACGATAAGGCCACTGGTAATGACCGTGTCGCTGCGAATGGCGATCTGCAACCCGCTCTCTGAGTCACCGTCGGTGAGATCGACGCTGCCTAGTCCGGTGTGATCGAGTACCAAACCGCCGCCGTCGGAATCCACGCCATCATATTGGACCAACAAGGTCCCCTCGACGTCACCGCCGTTTGAGAGGACGAGTTGATTGGATCCCGTCACGACTTCAAAACTGGCACTGCCACTGGTGGCGTTGTCGATGAAGATTTCGACGTCACGTTCGTCGCCCAAAATACCGCCGCTCGTGCTCATGGCACCTGGGCTGCTCGTCGTGGTCGAACCGACTAAGGTTTCCGTAATCGGCTGCGACGGTTGGGCGGTCAGAAAATTATCGATCGTTACGGCCGTGACACCGTTGTCATCGGTAACCTGAACACTAATGTCATCAGATAAAACAACGCCGCTAATCGGAGTGCCGCTGGAATCCTGGACACCACCGGCGCCGGCAATGAATTCAAGCACATACATCCCATCGGTCGTAACGAACGGATTCGCTAGTCCGGCGTCTTCTGTCGCATCGTCGTTAGCAACGGTGTCTTCACCATCGAGATTTGTAAAACGATACGCACCATCGGCTCCCGTGGTGAGTGTTCCCACGAGCGTGTCGGTGCCGTCGACTTCACCGGGCGTCGAGCCATCATCGAGATAAAGGTTAACGTCCACGTTTTGCAACAACGTTTCGCCGACATCGACCGTGTTGTCACCGTCGGCGTCAATGAAAGCTACACCGCTGATCGCCCCCAAATCGCTTGCCAGCAATTCGCGTTTCTGCAACGACTCGAGCTTGAGACGCCGGGCGTTCTTGCCACGTCGTGTCGCTGAACGTTCGTTGCGTCGAGTCTTTTGACCGGAAAAACGGTCGATCATGCGTTGCCAAATCATCGTTTCACTACCTTCGTGGGCTAGTGGTTTGTCTGTGGGGGGTGTTGCCGGCGATTCATTCGCTCGGGAACGCCAATCGCGATATCGTGTCGGCTGAGAAAGGACCGCTCCGGCGAACCTGTCCCGTTGGACGCTGCCATGGACGCCTAAGTTTCACGATGGCACTTAGGTTGTCCTTGGTGAACCAAATCGACGTTGTCGATGCAGAATCTGCACATTCGGTTCAATCGGCTGTTTCGTTTCGTCCGCGACAGCCGTTAGGCTTTACCTCGGACGATTCATCCTGATCGTTACGCCTTACCAGCGATAATCGAGTCCAAAGCTGAGCCCTTGGGCCCAGTAGTCGGTGTTGTCAAACGCGAAGCGTGGGAAGACACCGGTCGGCGTAGCGGCGTTCGAGTTAGGAACTTGAGCCTGGTCGATAATCCGTTCGATTTGATCGCCGGGACGAACCACGTTGGACATGTACAGGAACGTGTATCCGAACGTGGCACGCAGTTGATCAGTGAGCTGATAACCGAGCTTCATGTTCAGTTCCGGCAACACCGAGAACTCATCTCGCTCGTAGGTGCCGATGTTTGAATTCAATGCCAGCAGTCCACCTTGCACGGCCGGTGCGGTGCCATTGACGATCGTCGAACCGTCAATGGCGACTCGTTGGCGAGTGTTACCGACGGCCAATCGAAGACCGATGTCGAAGTTCCAGTAGTCGATCGAGCGAGTATGGAACCATCCGAAATCAATACCATTGAACTGGTTACGAGTGCGGAACGATTCATTCAAGGCAAACGTCAAAGGTGCGTTGGTTCCTTGATCAACCAGTACGTTGCTGTCGATACCGATGCCTTCGTCGAGTTCCACCGAACGGAAACCGACTCGGTGTTCGGATCGTGAGCACCAACGGGTCGGGCAGGAACACGGCCCAACGTGAGTGCAACCTTGGCTGGCGATTCGGAAGTGACGCAGGTAGATGTCCCACCCGCTCAATTCACTGTCGACGTCGATGTTCAATGTGCCCGTGTGTCCTCGTGTCGTGTCGTGGACCAATGCAACCGCTTCGGTCAATTCGTCGAGATCGGAGTCCGGGTCGTCGAGAACCGTGATGATCGGACGAACGAGAGTGCCGTTCTGAGCACCACCGGAGAAACTGTCGGTCTCACGGTCCAGTCCAAAAGCACCGGCTCCGATGCCCCATGTGTGGCAGTTGTCGAACCAGAATCCGAAGTCGAACCGCATGCCGTCGAAGTTGTCCGTCAGGACTTCGTCGTTTCCATAAAGCACGGTGCCGTTTTCCAGCGGTGTGCGATCGGACAAACGCCCCGTCGATGCCAACGGCGGAAGATTCATTCCGTCCTGCCACCACATCAAGTATTCAGCAGAGAACCATCCGTCCTGAGGCCAGCACAATGTGATGCAGGGTCGGAGGCTGTCGCAGTCGCGATATTCACCGCACATCGGGTCGCCGTTGCAGCACTGCCCGGTCGAGCAACCGATGCCGTCGCAACCACCCATGGACATGCCACAGACGCCGTCACAACCGATGTCGCCACAACCACATGATCCCATCGGGATCGAGTCGCAGCCGTAATCGTGTACGGGCTCGAGATAGACTTGGCCGTCCATCGGCACGCTCTCTTGCGTGACAATCGGTTCCAGCACCGAGGTGCTCGACACCGGGCGGACCCGTGATTTGGATTGTTGAGATGGTTTGACTTTCCGAGGTGTCGCGGTAGCCGCTTCATAGTCGACCAACTGCACCTCCGCCGCGGTCGGTCGAGCTTTCGACGTCCGCTGGGAAAGGTCTCGGACCGGCTGCCAAGATGCACGAGCGGATTGTTCAACCCCGCCTGCGTTCGATTGGGCTCGGACGGGTTGGCTCAAGCAAACGACCGCAATTAACGCGATCGTCACGAGAGGAATTCGACATGGTGTGTTAAGACGTTGCGACACTTTCGTCACCCATCAAGATGGAAATTGGGGGGCAAAGGGTGATTCTCGATGAAGCCGTCGCGTCTCTAGGAAAAAGACTGCCGTCGGCCGAGAATCACCGGCTCACCAGTGATATCGTCGAATCTCATCCGGATTATTAAGGCAAAACCGGCAAAACCCGGAGAATCCTCAAATCCAGGCCAATCGAAACAGTCCACCGAACAAGAAAAGCCTGCGAATTACGCAAATTCCACCCAAAACAGAAACACACCGGAAAGCAAAAACCTCACCTAACCCGCAAAGTCCAGCACCGGTTCGCGTGTTCACCACAAATCACCCCGCCGACGGAGGACATCCTCCCGTGGGTAGTCAGGGCGATGAGAAACGGAACAATAGGGAACCCACGCACACAGACCGTTTCGCGAATCCACTCAACCGTCGCGCCGAGACGCCCAATTGATGACGCCGAATCAGGTTCCCTCAACAAAACGGGTTCAGCCCCACAGACACACAGGCCCGAGCCGACCCGAGCGACAACCGCGGCGACAGCCAGAGCGTGAACCGGCCTATTGGCCTAGACGACGGCCCGTTGGCCCAGACGATTGCGAAGGAACGAAGACACAACGCGGCCGCGGCCACTGGGAACCGGCAAACATCGCATCGAAAATTCCGTCTTGGAACAACGGTCCTTCCGAAACCAACTTGCAACTCGACCACCTCTCGATCATCTCGCCCATCCCCACTGATTCTCAATTCACATGCTTACCTCGACTAACGCCTCCGACACCCATCCTCTCAGCCACGCCGCGTTTGAACGGGCGACAAAATTGATGCCCGGCGGCGTGAACTCACCCGCCCGCGCGTTCGGAGCCGTCGGCGGCTCGCCACTTTTCATTTCACACGCCGAAGGCCCTTACCTCTTCGACCTCGATGGAAATCGCTACATCGACTACATCGGATCATGGGGACCGATGATCCTCGGCCATGCCCAACCGGAAGTCATCGAGGCGATCACGCAGGCGGCGACGCGGGGAACCAGTTACGGAGCCCCCACCGAAGCGGAATCACGACTCGCCGAGCAAATCATCGACGCGGTGCCGAGTATCGAGAAGGTTCGGCTGGTCAACAGCGGCACCGAAGCCACCATGAGTGCGTTGCGTGTCGCCCGCGGAGCAACGGGACGAAACAAAGTCATTAAGTTTGCGGGCAACTACCACGGTCATGTCGACGCGCTTTTGGTCGCGGCGGGTAGCGCCGCGGCAACACTCGGGGCACCCGACTCCCCGGGCGTGACTCCCGGTGCCGCCGCCGACACGATCGTGTTGTCGTACAACGACGTTTCCGGTCTCGAGAACGTTTTCGCCCAACATGGCAGCGAAATTGCCGCCGTGATCCTCGAGCCGGTTGTCGGCAACATGGGCTGTGTGACCCCGACGATGGAGTTTTTGCAATCCATGCGAGACTTGACCACACGGCATGGTTCGATCCTGATTTTTGACGAAGTCATGACCGGTTTTCGCGTCGCAATGGGTGGAGCACAAGAACGTTTTGGGATCACCCCGGACATGACCACGCTCGGCAAAATTGTCGGCGGCGGCATGCCACTGGGAGCCTACGGCGGACAGCGCGACATCATGGACCAAGTGCTCCCGACGGGTAAAGTTTTCCAAGCCGGAACGCTGAGCGGGAACCCGGTGGCCGTCGCTGCCGGTTCGGCAACGCTCGACATACTGAAGAAGGCCCCACCATACGAAGCCCTCGAACGTATGGGCGAACGCCTCGCCACCGGACTCGCGTCGGCCGCCTCCGACGCTGGCATCCCACACACAGTCGCTCGTGTGGGCAGCATGATGACGCTGTTCTTCAACCCAGATCCGGTCACGTGCTGGGATGAGGCTGACCGATGCGATCGCGAAGCATTCGGGCGTTACTTCTGGGGACTCATCGGCCAGGGCGTTTACATGCCATGCAGCCAATTCGAAGCGTTGTTCTTCAGCCGACTGCATGACGAAGCGATCATTGATGAAACGATTGATGCCGCCCGCAAGACTCTCGCTGCACTTTGATTCGGCTTAATAATTGCACGCTCTGAATCAGCCGATACCCACCTGCCGCCTTCATGCTGAGATACTCGCCGGACCGAAGTCGATCCAGCAAAACAATCTCATCAATAACGAGAGGATCTAGCGACGTGTCACGTCCTGAACTGAGCGATATCGATTTCATTACCCTGCTCGATCAAGATCCAGACATCGGGCTGGCAATCGTATCGAGCGACGGCGAAATCGTGGACTACAACGCAAACACACCAACCCTGTTTGGTGTCGATCCGGCGGTCAATTTTCGAAACAAACTCCTTGGAGATATCTTCGAATTTGAATTTGTCGAGGAACGCATGCAGTGGATCGGTGAAGTGCTGCAAACGCGGCAACCTCTCCGGGTTGATCATTTGTATCACGGTCGCCGAATGGCCTCGACGATCATGCCGCTCACCTTTGACTCTGACGCGCGTTACGTCGCCGTCATGACACGACGCGACGCGCAGATGACCGACGAACCGAAAGACAACCATGTCATGAGTCATTTCCTCGACCTCGGCCCATTGTCAACGCTCACCAAACGAGAATTGGAAATCCTCGTTCTGCTAGGTCACGGATACAGCGTCCCCGAAACGGCCCGGCGACTCTACCGCAGCCCCCGAACCGTGGAACAACACAAAGCGTCGATCGGACGAAAGCTGGGCGTTTCCGCGATCGCTGACATCGCCAGGATCGTGGCCGTCCACGGGTTGAAACTCGAAGACCTCGAACTCGATCGCCTCCTCGCCCTGCGACCTGAATATCGCCACGAAACGGAAAAAGTCGGCCCAACGCGGTAGTCATGGGCTCTTCGCAACAACACAAACCCATAGAATTCATCCCGGCACCATCGTCTCGGAGTGTATCTTGGAGGGACCGATGGCACGTTTTGTCGCGGCGTCACGGAACACTCCTCCTCCGTGATGCTCCCCCCCGATCAACGCAAAACCGAGAACGATCCGATGGCAATCACTCTTTCACGACGAACCGTTCTCCGCGGATTGGGGACATCCGTTGCTCTGCCGATGCTCGATGCGATGCACCCCACTCGACTTCTCGCGGCCTCGCATCGCGAAACATCGTCTCCGATCCGAATGGGATTCTTCTATGTCCCCAATGGCATGCACATGCCTGACTGGACGCCGAAGGAAGACGGTGCGTCGTACGCCATGACCGAAACACTGGCCCGAATTGCCGACCACCGAAACGACATCAATGTGCTCTCCGGGTTAACGCTCGACGGAGCCCGAGCACACGGTGACGGCGGAGGTGACCATGCCCGCAGCGTGGCGGCGTTTTTGACGGGCGCTCATCCGCGAAAAACCAACGGCGCCGACATCGAAAACGGCGTCTCGGTAGACCAGGCAACGGCAATGCAGGTCGGCGATGCGACTCGATTCTCATCACTCGAACTAGGACTCGAAACGAGTAGCCAGGCCGGCAATTGCGATTCCGGCTACAGTTGTGCATACGCGTCGAACATGTCATGGCGTGGACCGACCAATCCGATGGCCAAAGAGCACGATCCGCGGGCGGTATTCGATCGACTCTTCGGAGGTCAAACTGAAAAGGAAACACGACGGGCACGCAGCGAACGCGAAAAACATCGCAAGTCCATTCTCGACTTTGTCGAAGCCGACGCGAAACGATTGCACGCACACCTTCCCATCGTTGACCGCCGGAAACTCGATGAATACCTGTATTCTGTCCGCGACATTGAGAAACGGATTGCCGGAGCTGAAAAACTCGGCATGACCGAAGAAGGCGTCCCCGATTTTCCCCGACCGCTCGGCGTGCCTCGCGAACTATCCAAACACAGTGAATTGATGATGGATATGATCGCACTTGCCTATCAAACCGATAGCACTCGGATCCTCTCGTTCATGTTTACTAACGCGGGCAGCAATCGGTCGTATAAAGAAATCGAAGTCAACGACGGACACCATGAACTTTCGCATCACGGCAAAAGCGCCGACAAGCAGCACGGCATTGCAAAGATCAACCGGTTCCATCTCGACCGATTTGAGTACCTGCTGAGAAAGCTGAAACAAATCCCCGAAGGTGAAGGCACGCTGCTCGACCATTGCATGATTGTCTACGGCAGCGGGATCAGTGACGGCGATCGCCACAACCATGACGACTTGCCGATATTGTTGGCCGGTGGTGGAGGCGGACGCATCCGATCCGGACGACACATTCGCTACAAGAATGGCACGCCGCTCTGCAACCTTTATCTGTGGATGATGCAGCAAATGGGAGCATCGGCAGATAAGTTCGGCGACAGTACCGCACCTCTCGACCGGCTAGGATGAACGCACTCCTGCTGCAACGACGGCGGCTCATTCCGATCGCAATCCTGTTATCCGCACTGGCCTGGTTAGCCACGGGCAGTTCGCTCACGACGGCCAGACAACTGCTTGAATCCTCCCAGGGTGCCGGCCCCATCGGGTTTGTGATTTTGGGGACGGGACTGATGTGTTTCTTTGTTCCTAAGACCTTCATCTCATTGGCCGCCGGTGGTCTGTTTGGGATGTTCGACGGTGCCTGGATTTTGACCACAACGGCACTCGTGTCGGCGATGGTGAATTACCACATCGGACAATGGACTCTGCCGAGTCGCCGAGCCAAACGACAACAACGATCTGATCCGATTTCTTGGCAGGCACCATTCTTCGAAATCGATGCGTCTGCCGAAATCGGTCAAAAGGCGTCGTCAAACAAAGGTTTGCAAACTCAACGTTTGCTGATGCAGATTCGCAAAATGGCCCGCGAAGGAGGATTCGGATTCCATTTGGCGGTCCGCTTAACCCCAATTCCCACGACCATTATCAGCTACACCATGGGCGCCGCGTCGGCCCGGCAAACGCCGTACGCCTGTGCCGCGATCATGGCATCGATCCCACAATGGCTGTGGGTTTGTTGCGGTGCCGCTGCGACCAGTGAAGACGGGTTCGGGATCGCAAAGATGGTCGGCGTCGGATGCTCCGTCGCCGCCGCGATCGTGCTCTCGGTCTGGGTTCCGCGACGTATCGTGAACGCGTTCGCCGAAGAGTCCCGTAACAGCGAAATGGTTTCAGTCGGGTCCGCCTACGAACAGTAGCCTGGTATGGCAGTCGTGAACGATAACCGCGCGTGAAAGGCTTTTCTCAACGGAGCCAATCCGTATGAAGATTATCGATCGAGAACCATGTCGATCAGACTGTCCATTCCCATCCGCGTGTCTTTCGCAATGACCAACCGGTCACCGGGACGTAGCGAATAATCGGACTCAGGACGAATTTGATCAGGAGCCCGGTCGACGAAGAGCACATCCATCCGGACGCCTTCGAAACTACTCGGCGATGGGCGATACAACGCCGCTTGAACTTTGCCGAGTTTCCTCATCACGCCGGTTTGTTCCAACAATGTGCTGACGAAAACACTTTGCCCGGCACCGCTTTCGCCATTAGGCAACGGCAAGACTCGAATCGGCACATCATCGTCGAGAATCTGTAGAACGATCGAGTTGTTGGCCTTCGCGTTGCGAACGCTTTGGTAGACCTCTTGGGTAAACGTGCTCGATGGCAGTGAAGCATTGACGCCGACGGGTACATAGTTTTCTTGCTGTACGGATGCGGAAGGTGCCGCACCGGTACCCAACGCGGTCAACGCTGGCATCTTGATCGCCGCCCCGGGGAACATCGAACATCCCGTCAAACCCATCGGCAATATCGCGAGTCCCACGCACAACAACTGCGGCAGCATCGTCGTAACAACATTTCTATGGCTGCGATGTTTCACGGAAGCACTCGGGTTGGCCGCGCTGGACGATTTGGCAGGTTGCATGAATCGGACCTTGCTTGCGACTGGGGATGTCAGTGGAGGGCGGAATTGCCGGTTGCTCAGACATGGAGGCTTAGGCAAACTTTAACGACACCTGTTGCATCGACCTGCCACAAACGATTTCTTGACGAAATTTCGAAATTTTGCTCATCTGCCATGTGGGGGCCCACGGATTCGGGTTGCTCATCTCATCCTAGGATTGATAGAAGTTCGTTCATGTCATACTCCCCACCATCGTCTTCCTCACGACGCCGAAATCGCAAACGCGGTGTGATTGGCGTGATGTTTCGTCAAGACCGATTACTGATCATTCGTCGATCACTGACCGTCAACGCCCCCGGCAAACTGTGTCTGCCCGGTGGTGGAATCGAAGCGGGTGAATCCGAGGAAGAGGCCCTGATTCGTGAGATGCAGGAAGAAATCCTCGTCGATGTCGAACCCGTTCGCTTGTGCCACCGCAGCGTCACGCCATGGGGAACGCAACTCGCATGGTGGATCGCGAACATCAACGACGAGGCTGAACCGGTGGCGAATCCGGAAGAAGTCGCTGAAATCCATTGGATGACGCCCGACGACATCGCTCAGGCGTCCAATGTCCTCCCGAGCCTACCTGAGTTCCTCTCACATTGGCGGGCCGGCCAGATCGATCTGCCGTGGAATGTCTCTGGTAATTAGGCGAGAACGTCCCCTTCCGCTTTCCACCTTGCCTGAAAAACGTGTTCTGCTACGCTTACGTGCCTTGCATGTTGGGGAGGCCGTAACTCCTCGCAATCTAAAATACAGAAAAATCGACGAGGAGAATGAACTAGGTGGGTACTAAGAGAACTGGAAAAGGCCGTCGCAAAGTGGGAAGAAAGAAACGACGAATGCGGGCAAAGATTCGTCATCGCAAGAAATAAATCTGCGACGGGCCACTGAGATGCGTCGATTCGATTAAATTCGGGTCTCTTGTTCATCCTTCACGAATCGACGCTTTCGAGTTGTATCGCGATGCCCGGTCCCTCAGTCCACGATCTTCTGGGCTTGCCAGCCGACGTCACCCAGCCCAACGCCTACCAGGTTTTTGGGCTCGAATTGGGTGAAGCGGATCATGAGTTGATCCGGTCGGCGATCGAAAAACGGGTTCGCTCTCTCAAGCAGGCAAAACCGTCGGCCTCCCCTGAGGTCTGGACGAAAGCCGCTCGGGCGGTTCAAGCCGCACAGAAAGTATTAAGCGATCCGGCGCAGAAAACCGCTCTCGACGCGCAGTACGGAATCATCAACGATCCCGAACCTGACTCATCGAGCGTTGTCGACCCGCTCGCGGCACTCCTGCCGACGGCCAAGAAATCTCCACCGGGACCAGCGTCAGCCCCTCCACCTTCGGCGGCTTCCCAATCGCCGGCGTTGCCTGATGCGCCCTCGGTCGGAGAACAAATCTTCTCAGCCCCCACTCCCGTTCAGGACCAATCCGGTCCACCCACGGTGGCGAACTCGGCACCGCCCCTCACCCCCATTCGGTCGTCGGGGCCTCAAATCGCGACCCGACGCCCCGTGAGACGCCGACGATCCACCGGCGGACTGATTTTCGGAACGATCGTGCTGGTCCTTCTCACTGCCATCGTTGGCGGCTTTGCGTACGTTTTCCTCCGTGGCGGCGGCATTGTCGTTGTCAAGAACAACGACGGGTTTGCAATCAAACCGGGAACCGACAGCGCAAACTCCAGACCATCACAAAGCGCCCCGCCACGCTCAGTAGCCAGCGACGGGATCATGCCGACACCACCTCGCGTCCGGCCCGATTCCCCAAACGTGGGTTCATGGATGCCATCCGATTTCGAGATGCCGACGCCGCCTACCGGTACCTCGCCCGGTTCGATGCCAAACATGTCGTCGCCCGATCAGCCTCCGTCGATGGATACGATGACGAATCCATCGATGGGTACTCCGCCGATGACAGCCGAGCCCCCGATGGTCACGACGCCCGCTCCGACGCCGACCCCGGTCCCTCCGGCCAACAGCACGCCCGATTCACCTCAACCGCCCACTGCCGAACAAATCGCCGCGGGAGAGGCTGCCGTCACCGCATCGCGTGATGCGATCAAGAACGGCGCGTGGGACACCATGAAATCACTCGCCGAAACCGCCGAAGCGAAAGCGGTCACGGACGCTCAAAAACAAAGCGCCGAGACCCTTTTCCAATTCGCTGATCTCGCTACGTTCTATCGAGGTGCGATTCAACGAGCGATGGCAGACTTGGTCGCCGGTAACGAAGTCAATCTGACCGAATCGATGACATTTTTGGTGAAGCAATCTAGCGCCGAGCAAATCACGCTGTATCGCAACAAACGCGATTATCCCTACACGTTTGAAGAACTCCCGCTCAGCGTCGCACACGCGCTCGCCCCTTTCCAGCTCAACGTGTCGTCACCCGAGGGCCAAGCCGCCAAAGCGGTTTTTCAGGCGATCTCGACCAAAGCAACTCCCGGCCACCGCGTCGAATCGATCGAGATCCTGCGCAACCTCGATCAAGTCGAAGGCGCCGACCCCAAACGCCTCGCCGACCTGATCGAGTCCTTTCGCGACTAGTCAAAAAATCAGCACCCTCGTAATGAGCAGGGTGTCCCCGCCCCAAATCCGTTTGCGATCACAACCAATTCGAGGGTTTCGATTCGTGACGCCCCCCGCAAAACGCGAGCAATCGCGTCCCCACCTCAAAGGCAACACTGAATGTCCACCGTTGATTTGATGCAAACTCCGTCGTCCGACCCTGCTGTGATTTTGCGATACCGAGATCGTCAATATGCGGCTGATCTGATCGGTGCCGCGATTCTCGAATTCGACTTTTTCAGTTTCATCGACCAACACGCGGGAATCTCGTTTGACAATCTCTGTTCCCATTTCGAATGGCAGACACGTCCGGCTGATGTGCTGCTGACATTGTGCCGGGCGAGTGGGTTTATCGCGAACGAATCCGACGGCGGGATCGTGCTGACGTCCGTCGGTCGCGAATTCCTTACCTCCGATAGCCAGTGGTTCTTGGGACCCTACTACCAACCGATCGCCGACTCTCCGGTGCGAAAGGATTTCGTCTCGATCTTGAGGACAGGCAAACCTGCAAACTGGCAAGCCAAATCCGACGGTGCTGATTGGCACGAGTCGATGAAGGACGAGACGTTCGCACGCAGTTTTACGGACCTAATGAATTGCCGTGGTATCGCGTTCGGTCAAAAACTCGCAGCAGCGGTTTCGGATCAAATCGCCGGACATCAACACATGCTCGATGTCGGCGGTGGTTCAGGCATCTACAGTTCAACGATGGTCACGCGGCATCCGCACCTTCGCGCGACCGTGCTGGAACAATCCCCGGTCGACGAAATCGCGAGAAAAGAAATCGATCGCCTGGGGCTCAGCGATCAGGTTCACGTGCATTCGGCGGACATGTTTCGCGATCCGTGGCCGACGGACGTCGATGTGGTGCTGCTCTCCAACTTGCTGCACGACTGGGACGTCGCGGAGGCTCAACAGATTGTGAACAAAGCGCGCGAGGCGCTCCCCGTGGGTGGCCTGATCATCATTCACGGGGCGATCATCAACGCCGAAAAGACGGGTCCATTGCCTGTCGCCGAATATTCCTCGTTATTGATGAATATCACCCAGGGCAAGTGTTACAGCGTTTCCGAATATGGCGATTTTCTTCGTCCTCACGGTTTTGAGCTGCATCCCTACCGAGATACAACCGGAGACCGTGGTTTCCTCACTGCGACAAAATGTTAGGTCGATAAGGAATTTCAAAGCTCTATTTTCAGAGTACGATGAACCGAACTGTTTCCACAAAGAAGTGAGCGGAAGGTTGCCATGCGTTTGCACAAAACAATTTTCATGGCGACCGTTCTGCTGTTCACGCACTTGGTATGCGACCCCGTATTGACCGCAGCGGACAATCATTCGCACACGTTTTCGATCACGGTCCATCATCCCGAAGATACGGTAAAAGTAGTTACGGAAGAAAAACGCACCTGTTTTTCAATCCGTAGCCCGCGAGGAATCGGGCAGGCGGTGATCCAAAGGGAAGCGGATTCGTGGCCCGAGAAGATTGCCATCCACCTACACCTCAAAGGACTCGAAGGATTTCGAATCAGCGACGGTGCGACCACGCTTCACGCGTCCGTATCGAGCAGTGGCGTTCCGTTGATCCGGACGTGGAAAGGGAACGAGGAAGACAAACCACTAGACTCAAAAAGTCCGTATTGGTTGAACATCAAATTGGTTGATCAAGACGGAAACCTTGCCACGGAGATTCCGCTGAAGAAGGGCGTTATCGAAATACAAGTGCCCGCCGCACTGATCTCGAACGCTCCGGAAAAACTCAAGGTTCACTGGATTGATTTTTATCGAGGTTGAAATCATTGGAACGTCACATCAACGACCAACGAAAGCGGTGACGAGAGAGAGTCATGACAAAAAAGGCATTGATAACCGGCGCGAGTGGGTTCATCGGTCAACACCTCGCACGCTATTTGCATCAGAGCGGATGGGATGTGCGGTGCCTGGTACGCCCAACCTCTGATCGATCACCGTTCGAATCCGATGGGTTCGAGTTTGCCGAGGGCTCACTTTCTGATCTCGCGTCTCTTCGTAAAGCCGTCGCCGGAACCGATGCAGTCTTTCACCTCGCGGGGGTTACCAAGGCACTGCGCAAACAGACGTTGTGGGACGTCAATGAAACCGGGTCACGGTTGCTGGCCCAAGCGTGTGCCGATTTGAAAACGCCTCCGACGCTCGTCGCGGTGTCATCACTCGCGGCCGGCGGTCCGTTGGTCAAACTGCAACCTGGCGAGGACGTTCCACAACCCTACCGTCTCGGACGTTACCGGGTTCGCCGAGAAACAGACCCCACGTCGCCGGTATCGAACTACGGTCGCAGCAAACTCGCGGGCGAGCGGGCGATTACCGCGTTCGCCGACCGCATTCCCATCAGCATCGTCCGACCACCGATCGTGATTGGCCCCGGCGACCGAGACGGGTTCGAAATGTTCCGAATGATTTCCTCCATGAGCGTTCATTTGGTTCCCGGTTGGTGGCCGACATTGTTTTCAGTGATTCACGTCGAGGATCTCGCTCAAACCCTCGTGACGGTTGCCTGCCATGGCGAACGTTGCTCGCCACGGACGGGCAGCCTCGACGAACAACACCGAACTCCGTCGAGCGAATACGGGCAAGGAGTCTACTTTGTCAGTGACCCGACGACGGTGACGTACGCGGAGTTGGGAAAGATGATCGGCCGTGCGATCGGAAAAACGAAAGTGCGATGCATTCAAGTCCCACCGCGGATCGTTCGAGCAACCGCGTTGATCAACCAAGGCATGAGTTACCTGCGACGCAGGCCGCATATCCTCGGCGTCGACAAGTCACGCGAAGCGATCGCGACCGGTTGGGCCTGCGATCCCGGAAAACTGCAACGAGCCGGCGATTTGCGTCTGACCAGCGACTTACAAACTCGCCTTAATCAAACGGCGTTGTGGTACCGCGAACACGGCTGGCTATAAAGTCATCGTTGCTCTTCAACGAGAACCGATTTTGACGCTGGTCGTTTCAACGTGTCTTCCCGACGGCCCATGAACCGAAGCCCCCGCAACCGAAGCCCCCGCGAATGCCTGACATCTGCATCATCGGAGGCGGCATCGTCGGCTTGGCCACAGCCTACGCGATCTCACAAAAGAGCCCCGATGCCAACCTGATCGTCGTCGAGAAGGAACCTGCGCCGGCAAAGCATCAGTCCGGTCGCAACTCGGGTGTGTTGCACACGGGCATCTATTACAAACCCGGTTCCCTCAAGGCGACCACGTGTCGGACAGGGAAACGGGCAATGCAAGAGTTCTGCCAGGAACATGCCGTGCCGTTTGAAATCTGCGGCAAAGTCATCGTTGCCACCGACGATTTCGAAATCCCACGACTTGACGCGATCCTCCAACGGGGCCACGCAAACGGAGTCGATTGCCATAAGATTGATTCCCAGCAATTGAGGGAGATCGAACCTCATGCCCGTGGCGTCGCCGCGATCCACGTTCCCGAGGCAGGGATCGTCAACTACGAATCCGTCTGTGAAAGGCTGGTCACTCGGTTGCGAGAATCCGGCCACGAAGTGCGTTTCAACTTTCGGGTCGCGCAAATCGAGCGACAAGCACGACAGGTCATTCTAAAAAGCAATCGTGACCACATCACCGCCGGTCGCATCATCAATTGCGCGGGTCTCTACAGCGATCATCTCGTGCGTTTAGCAGGTGGCAATCCGGTCGCGCGCATTGTCCCTTTTCGTGGTGAATACTACGAACTCCGATCGGAATACCGGCATCTTTGCAGACATCTAATCTATCCGGTCCCCGATCCGAAGTTTCCGTTCCTAGGTGTGCACTTCACGCGAATGATCGACGGCGGTGTCGAGTGTGGTCCGAACGCGGTTCTGGCTCTGGCCCGCGAGGGTTATGACTGGACGACGATCCGTCCCGGCGAACTTTTTGAGGCTCTGACGTACGGTGGTTTTCAGCGGATGGCGTTCAAACACTGGAAGATGGGCGCCGGTGAGGTCTGGCGGTCGCTTTCGAAGTCCGCCTTTGTCGCGGCCTTACAAAAATTGATTCCGGAAATTCAGAGCGAACACGTCGTACGCTGCCGGGCGGGAGTACGTGCGCAAGCTGTCACCGCCCGTGGTGACCTCGTTGATGATTTCCAGATTCAGATCGACGGTCGAATTTCTCATGTGCTCAACGCGCCGAGCCCCGCCGCCACCGCGTCACTGGAGATCGGACGCGTCATCGCCGATGGCGTTCTCAACGGATAGAGAAACGTCCGCGAGGCCTGCGAATCTCGGGCAAGGATCAGTTTCACCGTGAAACGCCTTCGTTCGCTTTAGCCTGAGGCGTCGTTTTGGATTCATGATGATGGTCGCAGATGCCGATCACAACGACTGGAGCGCATTTACTCGCGCGCTGCGTCACATTGAATCCGGGGGGAGTCATGAAAGACAGTTCAATAACCGTGGTCCAACGCCGACGAGCGTTGACGCTTGGGGTTGCCATGTTGGCGACCGCATCGGGCGTCTGCCGCCCGGCCGGAGCGGAAGGTCCGTCGATCATTCAAACCGCAGGCGGCAGCCACACCGACGGCACGCCTATTGTCTCGCGAGTATTCAGGCTCTCCCCCGTCGATAGCGAAGTCGAGCGGGTCGTCGTCACGGCGATCGCAGTGGACCCGCGTGGCGAGTTTCTCGCAGTGGCCGGCGACGATCATGTGATTCGAATTTTGAATGCCGAAACGTTCGGCGTGGTGCACGTGTTGGGTGAAGGCGGATCGCAAAAGTCGTCCAACCCGGGTCATTTTGACTGGATCCGCACGCTGGCGTTCGACTCGTCCGGAAACCGCTTGGTTTCAGCTGGCAACGACGGCCAGATGATCCTTTGGGACCGTCGCCGAGAGTTTGCAGTTTTGCAGGAAATTGATTCCGCCCCCGCGTTGGCGTGCGTGCGGTTTGCAGGTTCGGGCAAACAAATTGCCGCAGTCGGATTTGATTCGCAGGTCTTTTTAATCGGAAAAGCTGCCGCGACGATGCCCAAACTGCGCTGCGATTGTGTCGACCTTCGCTGCTGTGCGTATCGCGACGACGGGCGCATTCTCGCGGTCGCGGGCCGTGACGGCCACGTGCATCTGTTTGATCCCGCCACCGGAAAGACGCTCACCGAAAAACGCCTGCATTCGGCCCGCATCCGCGACATCGCATTCATGCCCAACTCCAACGTTCTGGTGAGCGTTGCAGAAGACGGCGAACTGATTCGGTTCGACACCGGTCGGCTCGCATTGTTATCGCAACAACGGCTCACGTCGGGACGTCTGTTTTCGCTGGCCATAGTGGACAGCCATCTACTGGCGACCGCGGGCAGCGACGATGAAATTCATTTAGTGCGTGTGAACGACGACGATCAGCGTCTATTCACGATCGCAACGTTGACCGGCCATGTGGGCTCGATTTCCACATTGGTTGTTAGCAACGGAACCCTGATTTCTGGCGGATTTGACGCAACGCTGAGGCGTTGGGACTTGGCACGGATGGCGAGTCCCGAAAGCAAGATTGCTCTTGGAAACGATTTAGACAACGGCAATCTGACCCCAACACCTCGGTAGAGAAATCTGCGGCACAGGGAGGTGCCCGGCGTGATTTGGAAACACATCGAAAATTTTTGTAGCGGTCTGGGTTTAGCCAGCGGCAAGCGATCGCGAATGCTCGATCCTGCGGAGTCTTGCGTGCGCACACGTCGCGGACACCTCAGCAATTTGATCGCGTCCTCGTCCTCGCGGACGTCCGTCCACTCGCGTCATATGCGTGTCGAATCACTCGAGGAACGCCGCATGATGACGGCCGACCCGATTCATATCGGGGTCGTCTATCTCGAGACGGATTACCTGGAAGCCGACGTCGGCAGCGATTCGGCAGGTGACCGGTTTATCGTTTCGTTCACCGGTGGTGCCCCGGGAACGCAGTTGACGGAACTGCGGATCCGCACGGACAAAGACGGTGACGGAATTAGTGTCGGTGATCCTATTTACGACACCGAGGCGGGCGGCCGCGGTAAGAACGGCTACCACGGATTCGAACTCGTTCCAGGCCAAACGGAGACCGTCGAAGTCGAGGTTGCCGACGGTGGCCAAGAGTTAATCTTGCGACCGACCGACTTCCAAGCCGGCGACCGTTTGATCTTTACGATCGACGTCGATGAAGTGTTGCGGAACCTGGCCGATCTCGAACAGTTCAATCAACGTCTCGACGTGATCACGTCCGGCCAGGAGTTTCAGGACTCGATTCTCGAAGCCGTCTTCGAAGCACCGAACTACTACGAGGCGTCCGCCGATTCCATTTTCCTCAACGACTACGGCGACCCCAAAACCGACTTCGGTCTGAACCTGCCGCCCGACGAAAGTGACGACGCGGAAAGTCTGCCGAACCGGTCTGCTGCGGCCGTGGCGAGCGTCACGCAAACCCCACGTCCCGCCTCGATCAGTGGATTTGTCTATCGCGACGACAACGACTCGGGAACCAAGGATGCTGGCGAAATCGGGTTGGGTGGAATCCTAGTTCGGCTCGAACCGATCGACACCATTTCCCCCCAGGCAACGTTGACCACAACGACGAAAGCCGATGGGTCGTATTCGTTTAACGACATCATGCCAGGACGATATCGCATCGTCGAAGTCGATCAACCGACTGATTTGGATGACGGGAAAGATGCCGCCGGTACAGTTTCGGGTCAAACTGTCGGTTCGGCAATCAACCCAGGCGACGAGATCGTCAACGTGTTACTCAACGGTGGTGACGCCGGTATCAACTATAACTTCGGTGAATTGCCTCTCGGTTCGATCGGCGGATTCGTCTATCTCGCCGCTCCGGGAGAAGACTGCGACGGCGATCACGACGATGGAGACAGTACTCCGTTGACGGGTGTCGAAATTCGGCTGATCGATGAAAGCGGCAAGACGATCGCAACGACCTACACCGGCGCCGATGGCGGTTATCGTTTCCAAGATCTGCACGCTGGCATCTACAGCGTTGTCGAAATCACACCGGAGGGTTTGATCGATGGCGGTGCCCACCCTGGTGACATTCGCACGTTGGCTTCCAGTGTGCTCGTCTCGATCGGGTCGGCGGTTGACGGTGGAAGGATCAGCCACGTCCAACTGCCATCGGGTGGTTACGGCGAATCCTACAACTTCTGCGAAGCCGCTCCGGGGTCGATCGCGGGACAGGTCTACCACGATCGTGACAACGATGGCGTGAGAGACTCCGGTGAAGAAGCCATCGGCAACGTGTCCTTGGATCTCGTCGACTCAACCGGAACCGTCATCGCGACGACGCAAACGAATTCGCAGGGGCAATACCTCTTCGACAAACTCCCGCCGGACACCTACACGGTCGTCGAAACTCAACCCGCTGGATACATCGACGGCAAAGACAGCGTGGGTTCGATCGGTGGCACCCGGTCCGGTAGCCTCGGTAACGACAATGACTCGTTGGTCGACATCGTGTTGCGACAAGGTTTGCACGGCGCCAATTACGATTTCGGCGAAAGGCAAGTCGCGTCCATCAGCGGTCGCGTGCACGTCGATCTTGACGAAGACTGTGAACTCGACCCCAACGAAATGACACTCGCGGGTGTCGTGATTGAACTCAAGGACTCCACCGGCAAAACCGTCGCGACAACGCAAACGGACGCTTTGGGCGTCTATCGTTTCGACAATTTGTTACCCGGAACGTACAGCGTCGTCGAACAACAACCCGCAGGCTACTTCGAAGGCGGCGCAACGGCCGGCTCGGTCGGCGGCCTTGTTAACGGCACCAACCGCATCGAAAACGTCACGCTCGGTTCAGGCCAAGACGCGACGGACTATGACTTTTGCGAACGTCCGCCGGCTGAATTATCGGGCGTTGTGTATGTCGACCGAGACGCCGATTGTTTCCGCGATACGGGTGAAGAAGGTATCGAAGGCGTGCTGATCGAATTGATCGATCCCTCGGGCGCCGTGATCGCGACGACGACAACCAACGCACTGGGCGAGTACTCGTTTACCAACCTTCGCGCCGGAGAATATCTCGTCCGCGAGACTCAGCCCGTGGGATACTTCCACGGCGGCCAAACCGCAGGGAGCAAGGGAGGCAATGACTCGCTCGAAGATCGCATTTCCGCCATTCCGGTCGGATGGGGCGAAACGCTCACCAACTATAACTTCTGCGAAGTCCTGCCGGCTGAAATTTCGGGCGTCGTCTACGTTGACCGCGATAACGACTGCGTTCGCGACAGCGGCGAAGAGGGATTGGCAGGCGTTCTGATTGAATTGGTCGATGACAGCGGCAACGTGATCGCGACCACGACCACTGACGCCAACGGCGAATACTCCTTCACCAATCTGCGTGCCGGCGAGTACCTCGTTCGCGAAACACAGCCCGAAGGATACTTCCACGGTGGGCAAGTCGCCGGTAGCAAAGGCGGAAACGATTCGCTGGCCGATCGCATCTCGGCGATCCCGGTCGGTTGGGGCGAAACGCTCACCAACTATAACTTCTGCGAAGTTCTCCCTTCGGAAATTTCAGGCGTTGTGTACGTCGACCGCGACGAAGATTGCTTCCGAGACAGCGGCGAAGAAGGGCTGGCAGGGGTTCTGATCGAGTTGATCGACGATTCGGGTACTGTGATCGCCACCACCACAACCGATGCCGAGGGCAAATACTCCTTCACGAACTTGCGAGCGGGCGAATATCAAATCCGCGAAACGCAACCGGCGGGATACTTCCATGGCGGTCAAGTCGCCGGCAGCAAGGGCGGTGACGATTCACTCGCGGACCGGATCTCCGCCATCCCGATCGGATGGGGCGAAACGCTGACTAACTACGATTTCTGCGAACTCCTTCCGTCGGAGATCTCAGGAGTGGTATACGTCGACAACGATGGCGATTGCTTCCAAGATCCCGACGAGATCGGACTCGGCGGCGTTCGCATCGAACTCTACGACGAAGCCGGACGTTTCGTTTCGTCCACCACCACCGCGAGCGACGGCAGTTACAGCTTTGGCAATTTGGCAAAGGGCGTCTACACGGTTCGTGAGACTCAACCCGAAGGTTACTTCCACGGTGGCCAAGTCGCCGGCAGCGGTGGTGGAGACGACTCGGTAGCCGATGTGATCTCACAGATCGCATTAGCATCAGGCCAATCTCTAACACGCTACGACTTCTGTGAACTGCCTCCGGCGTCTATCTCCGGAAAGGTTTGGAGCAACCTCGACCTCGACCAAGAGTTCGATGATAACGAATCACCGATTCCTGGCGTCATCATCGAACTCAGAGATGAATCAGGCAACGTCATCGCGACAACGCAAACCGACGCCAACGGATGCTACGAATTCACCGGTCTACGTCCCGGTCGATACCAAGTCAAAGAGTATCAACCTGATGGATATTTCCATGGTGGACAAACCATCGGAACCTTGGGCGGGCGTCTGCTGCAGTTCGACTTGATCGGCGAAATTGATGTTGCCGGTGGCGACGAAGGAACAGAATACAATTTCCCCGAAGTCCCACCGGTAACGATCTCGGGTTTCGTCTTCCAAGACGGTGACGCACTCGTTCTCAGCGAAGCCCCGGATCCGGCGGACCTCCGTGATTATCGCGACGGAGAGCTGACCAGCGATGACACGCGACTCGGTGGTGTCACTCTGGAATTGCGTGACGTCTTCGGCGTTCCAATCGATCCTGCCAATGATCAACTCGGCGGTTCGTCCTCCAACGTGATTCGTGTTACCACGGACGAAAACGGATACTACGAATTCGTTGGACTGCGTCCTCGAATCGTGTACTCGGTCTATCAAACCCAACCCAGCGGCTTCACCGACTCACTCGATACGGCGGGCACGACCGGTGGCCTGGCGATCAACCTCGCCGACTTCTCCGACCCCAGCAGTCTGAACACGATTATCTCGAACCTCGCCGAGGGCGGTGATCCGAAATTCGATGCGATCTTTAACATCCAAGTTGATCCTGGCCAAACGAGTGTCAGTAACAACTTTAGTGAGATCGTGATCGAAGAACCGCCCGTTGTTCCGCCTTGGTCCTACGAAACCCCGAGCGATCCCGTCAATCCGCTGGCACCGATCGAGACGTTCGATCCGGTCGTCCCCGTCGAAGCCTACTGGCAACCGTACGACATCACACCACCAATGTTGGCTGACGACGAATGGGAAGTCAGTTGGCACCTGAGCGTGATCAACGGCGGATTCCCACGCGGCCAAGGCGCAGAGTCTGCGATGATGGCGTCGAGCGATGGGCGTTTGCAGATTCAACAAGCGACCTACCGCGGTGCTCAGGATGCCGCAAACCGATCCGTCGGCAAACTGCCTGACGTGCTGCTCGAAGTGGATCTGTCAAAAGGACGTTGGCAGATCATGGCGAGCGGCACGCAAGCCCTGTCGGCATCCACGCGTAGCTTGTCGAGCCAGAACGACGACCAATCGATTAAACTCGGACACGCCGATGCCACCGCGCTGACGGGCGACTTCGACGGCGACGGTGTCGACGAAGCGGTCCTGTTCATCAACGGGCAATGGTTCGTCGACCTCAACGGTGACGGACAATGGGACGCCGGTGACTTGTGGGTTCGTTTGGGCACCGAATTGGACCGTCCGGTCGTCGGTGACTGGGACGGCGACGGCAAAGACGATGTCGGCATCTTCGGACGACGTTGGCAAAACGACGCCAAACGAATCCGCCAAGACCCCGGTTTGCCCGATCCGGCAAACCAACGCCGGCGCCAACTCCGACGCGAAGACCTCGTCCACCGCGACCTCACCGAAGAAGAGAAACAACAACGTTTGTTGATGCGTGGCGAAGACGGTGAATGGCTCGCCGATGCCGTGGACCACGTTTTCCAGTACGGAGAACAGGTCGACACGCCACTGGCGGGGGACTGGAACGGTGACGGTATCGACCAAATCGGTGTCTTCCGAAGCGGCCAATGGATGCTCGACGAAGACGGCGATGGCCGTTGGACGAGCAAAGACCGTCCCAAGAACTTCGGCATGCCCGGTGACGAACCGATCGTCGGCGATTTCAACGGCGACGGGATCGATGAAATCGGTGTCGTGCGAGGAGACCTCTGGATTATCGATACCGATGGCGATCACCGGATCACCGGAAACGACAAACAGATTCGAGTGCCTCGACCCGCAGGCGATTCACAACCGATCGCGGGTGACTTCAACGGTGATGACATCGACGATCCCGGCTACTACCAGGCGGCGGGCTAGAGCATCTCAAACGATGACGTGCCTGTCGCACAGTAGCGGGATGTCGCCAAATTTCGGACCTCCGAAGTCAGGCGACATCGGGAACGTTTTTTGAAAACAACTCGAAACCACGAGAGAACATCGCATCACGAAACCATCACGCGGCGACGACTCCCCGGACGTCGCCGCGTGGTGGTTCTGCGATCTTCGCGGAAGAGTGACGCCGCTTCACTTGCCGCGGTGGCGTTGACGATGTTCCGATGGTGACGTGTTCATGATCCTGCGAAAGCTGCGGCTGAAATGGGCATGGTCGAAAAAGCCACACGCATGCGCGATCTGAGAAATTGTTTGTTCGGTTTCGACCAACATGCGTGCCGCATTTTCGATCCGAACGCGAAGCAAGTATTGACGTGGCGACGATCCAAACGCGTGACGAAACCGTCGTTCGAATTGGCTAACCGATAGCCCTGCCATCTCGGCGAGCTGCGATGTCGTTAACGCTTCGTCGTAATGCAGGTGCAAGTGATTGACGACCAGCGAAAAGGCATCCGCGTCGGCCGATTGCTCACGCAACTGTTCGATCTGACGCGAGAACCCAGCGATTCCGATCACCACCCCGCGACGGTTTCGCAGTGGGATCTTGCTCGTCATCACCAACCGTGGCGACCCTTCCGATTCCGGCGCACTCTCGATCCGATTGACGAGTGGCTCGCCCGATCGCATCACCGCTTCGTCGTCGGCGCGATACTCTTCGGCCCGCTGCTTCGGAAAAAAGTCTAGATCGGTGCTTCCGATCGCCTGCTCTTCCGACGACACACCGCAATATTCGCACCCTCGGCGATTCAACGCGATGAATCGGCCCCGGCGATCTTTGACGAAAAACGACACACCCGGCAACAACTCGAACAACTGGTTCAATTGTCCGAAATCATCGAGCTGATCAAAAAAACGCTTTTGCACTTCGGCATCTTTCATGCGTCTAATATACACAGCCATTCCGCGTTGATGCAAGACAACACGTTTCTCTTCGTCGATAATGCCGCCTCAACGAACCATTATTGAACGCGATCATTGTTGCGTGGAGCAAAGACATTGAAAGACCGTCAGCTATCTATCCCACTCGCCCTCGGGCTCGCCGTCGTGATGTTCGGTCGGCTACCGGTCAACGGCGAGGACGTCGATTTCAACCGAGATGTTCGTCCGATCCTTTCGGACAAATGCTATTTCTGCCACGGGCCTGATGAGGAAAACCGTGAGTCCGGATTACGTCTGGACATCCGCGACGAGGCCATCGATGCGATCGAATCGGGCGAGATCCTTGAACGAATGACGAGCGAGGATCCGGACGTATTGATGCCACCGCCCGAATCAAATTTGGCTCTTACCGACGAAGACAAGCAGACAATCGCAAAATGGATTGAAGAAGGAGCCCAATACGACGGGCACTGGTCCTTCAAACCGCTTCCCGAAAAGGTCGAGATCCCTGTCCCCAGTAAACCGGAATGGTGTCGCCAACCGATCGACTGTTTTGTCAACGAGAAAATGGACGAAGCGGGCTTGAGTCCTGCACCCGAGGCGGCACCGCTGATTTGGCTTCGCCGTGTCGCTCTGGATCTGACCGGCTTGCCTCCCACTCCCGCACAAATCACGCGGTTCGAGAAGGCGATCGAACAGTTAGGCGAAAACGCCTACGGTGTCGCCGTATCGGAATTGCTCGCATCGCCGGCCTTCGGCGAGCACATGGCGGTCGCATGGCTCGATGCCGCGAGATACGCCGACTCCTACGGATACCAATCCGACAAACTGAACACGCAGTGGCCCTACCGCGACTGGGTCGTCAGAGCGTTCAACGACAACCTTCCCTACAACGATTTTCTTACTTGGCAGTTGGCCGGCGACCTGCTGGAGAACCCAACCCGCGACCAACGTTTAGCGACCGCGTTTAATCGAATCCATCGCCTCAACAATGAGGGTGGTGCGGTGTTCGAAGAATGGCGACTCGAGAACGTTGCCGATCGCGTTCACACATTCGGAACTGCGGTGCTCGGCCTGACGTTGGAGTGTTGTCGGTGTCACGATCACAAGTACGACCCGATTCCGATGAAGGACTTCTATTCGCTGTCGGGCTACTTCAACTCGATTGACGAAAGTGGCGTTTACGATCGCACCGAAAAGGTTCCCGCCCCCTCGTTGCTGCTGCCTACCGACGAACAGCAAGCCGCCTTGGACGAAGCTCGCCAACGACTGGACGACGCACAACAGAAATACGCAGCAGAACGCGAACACGCGAAAGCTCGCTACTTAACCTGGAAAGAACAACAGCATCAGCAAACAACGACGTCGACATCGATCCCCGATTTGCGACTCGCGTTGTCATTTGATCGCAACTTCGACAACACGCTGAAGAAAATCTATCATCCGTCGGAGTCCGACCGGGCATGGACACCGATGCCTGATTTGGTCGCAGTGACCGACTCCACGATCGCGCGTCTCGATCCGATGTCCGCTGATGATCGTCCCGAAACGCAAGACAAACCCGTCGATTTGCCGCGACGTGCGTTGTCGCTCGATGGCGAACGCGGCGTCACAACCTTGGGCATCGAGCCTTTGGATCGTTGGACGCCTTTTTCATTCGTCGTGACACTACGAGAAACACGACGTGTTGCCGACCGCAGTTTGATCGCTCACCACACACGTGGTACGGACTGCGGATACAACGGGTGGGATCTGACACTCGTCGACGGTTACTTGGAATCGCGGATGTATCGCGTGTGGCCGGGCAATGCCATCGGTGTCCGTTCGAAGGATCCGATTCCTGTCGATCAATGGCACCAGATCACTGCAACCTATGACGGCTCATCGACGGCCTCCGGACTGCAACTGTTCCTAAACGGCGTCCCTCTCGAAACCATCGTCCTGCGAGACAAAATCAAGAAATCTGCGAATGTGAAAGTGGACCATGGTGGTGAATTCGTGATCGGACAACGTTTTCGAGCCCGCGGTCTCGCTGGCGGTTTGATCGACGACATCCGTCTCTACACGCGAGTATTGACTCCAGACGAACTGCAGTCCCTCGCCAGCGGAAAATCCGTGCCGGTATCGGAGTCGACCTACATCTCCGCGATCGATCCCCCGGCACGTGCCGCATGGGACGCGCTCAACGAAGCGCGGCATTCGCTCGTGATGGCGGAAGAAGTGATGGACGAAGTTCCGATTATGGAGGAAACCGAACAGCCTCGCGAAACGCACTTGCTCGCCCGCGGCCAATACGACGCGCCTAAGAACGATCAAACCCGTGTCCAGCGTTCGGTCCTGTCAGGACTGCCGCTCACGTTTCCCGAGGACGCCCCCAACAACCGACTCGGGTTAGCAAAATGGGTGACCGATTCGCGACACCCGCTGACCGGACGCGTTGCGGTGAACCGCTTTTGGGCAAACTTCTTTTCCGAACCGCTGGTCCACACGCCCGAGAACTTTGGCTTGCAAGGCGATCTGCCGACACACCCCGAGCTACTCGATTGGCTCGCCCGCGATTTCATCGACAGCGGATGGAACGTCAAACGGTTGTGCCGCAACATCGTCATGTCGGCAACGTATCGTCAAAGTTCAGCCATCACGCCGGAGAAGAACGAAATCGATCCGACGAATCGTCTGCTCGCACGCGGCCCCGCACACCGTTTGGCGGCGGAACAAATCCGCGATGTCGCTTTGGCCAGCTCCGGGCTGATCAACCTCACCCGAGGCGGACCACCGGTATCGCCGTACCAACCCGGCGAAGACCTCTGGCGTGAATCCAACGGCATGTCACCTCCTTATCAGCAATCGGTGGGCAAGGCGTTGTACCGTCGCTCGTTGTACTCGGTTTGGAAACGCACCGCTCCGCTGCCCAACATGCTGACGTTCGACTCGGGCAGTCGTGAAGTCTGCGCCGTCAAACGCTCACGCACCAACACACCGTTGCAGGCCCTCGTGTTGCTCAACGACGTACAGTTCGTGGAAGCCGCACGTGCATTGGCTACAGCGGTCCTACCGACCAGTGACGACAGTGCACGTATCAGCGAAGCGTTCGTTCGATTGACCGGACGTCATCCAGAAACCAACGAATTGAAGATCCTGATGGACCAAATGGCGAACGAGCGGGACTATTTCACGAACAACCGTGCCGCTGCGGTTGAGTTCATCGGTCTCGGTGAATCCAAACCGGACGCCGACCTCGACCCTGTCGAACTCGCAGCCACCACTGCGGTTTGCCAAACCATCTTGAACCTCGACGCAACCATTTGGAAACGATAAGGGCGGCCTGACATGACCATACAACTGAACCAACACAGCAGCAATCCGCTGGCGGCGAACCGCCGCATTTTCATCCGCAACGGATGCACAACCCTCGGCAGCGCCGCGTTAGCATCGCTGATGGGGCGAGAAGGATTGGCCTCGCCGACTCCCGCCGCCAACACTCCGTCGGCGATGTCCGGCACGCACTTCGCCCCCAAAGCCAAACGGGTAATCTACCTGTTTCAATCGGGAGGCCCGGCGCAACAGGACCTGTTCGATTACAAACCCATTCTCAACAAGATGAATGGTGAAGAACTGCCGCCCGCGGTGCGTGGCGAACAACGACTCACCGGCATGTCGGTGAACCAATCGTCGCTGCCGCTCGCGGGATCGCATTTCAAGTTCTCTCAGCACGGGCAATCCGGTGCGTGGTTGAGCGACCTGCTGCCTTACCACCGCGAAATCGTCGACGATGTTTGTTTCATCAAATCGATGAACACCGAAGCGATCAATCACGACCCCGCGATCACGATGTTTCAAACCGGGTCGCAAATTGCCGGTCGGCCGTCTCTCGGTTCATGGTTGTCGTACGGCCTGGGCAGCGAAAACGAAGACCTTCCCGCATTCATCGTTCTCGTCTCGGCAGGGCAGGGTGGTCAACCTCTTTATTCGCGGTTGTGGGGAAACGGTTTCCTGGACTCGAAGTATCAGGGAGTGCAGTTCCGCGGCGGAAACGATCCGGTTCTCTACCTTTCGAACCCGTCAGGCATCACCCGGCCTCATCGTCGATCACAACTCGATGCGATCAATAAACTGAATCAGCATCAGTATCAAAACGAACTCGATCCCGAAATTGAATCTCGCATCGCACAATACGAGATGGCGTTTCGGATGCAAGCAAGCGTTCCGAGTGTAACGGATTTTTCAGACGAACCCGAATCAACATTTGAATCCTACGGTGCCGACGCTCGCACCCCTGGCACGTTTGCCGCCAACTGCTTGCTGGCTCGACGATTGGCCGAACGTGACGTGCGATTCATCCAACTTTACCACCAGGGATGGGACCAGCATTCCAACCTGCCAAAAGGAATCAAAGGACAAGCTCAGGAAACTGACCAAGCGTCAGCGGCCTTGATCAAGGATCTCAAACAACGCGGTATGCTAGACGACACGTTGGTGATTTGGGGCGGCGAATTCGGACGAACCTCGTATTCGCAAGGTGTCATGACACCGGACAACTACGGTCGCGACCACCATCCACGCTGCTTCACCACGTGGATTGCAGGCGGTGGAGTCAAACCCGGAATGACCTTTGGAGCAACGGATGAGTTCGGATACAACGTCGTGGAAAACGGAGTACACGTTCACGATTTCAACGCCACGATCCTGCACCTGCTCGGCATCGACCACGAACGATTAACCTACAAGTATCAAGGGCGACGGTTCCGACTGACGGACGTCCATGGCGAGGTAATCGAACCGATTTTGAGCTGACGCACCAATCGGTATCACCGGATTGTCATAGCCAGCATATCATCGCCAACAACATCGCCATTCGCTGGCGTGTCGTGCTGGCATGGATGGCTGGAACAGACACATCCCCAGGACAACAACATTTGTTACTGACGAACAATGAGAGCATCTCAAAGGATGGACGTGCCCGTACACAGCAACTGGATGTCGCCTGAATTCAGCCTCACGAACTCCAGCGACATCGGGTACATCGTTTAAAAAATGCTCTAAAACAGTTGACTGATTGCGGATTCGATTTCGTCGTCACCGAACGAAGTCGCCGCTGCATTCGGCCGGGTTAACTGACTGATCGCAACATCAAATGTTTCGTTTATCGACGCTCCGCTCTCGTTGACATCTCGCCCCAACGGTTCCGCGGCGGCACTTCGCCGATTGAGTTCATTGATGACGATCAACGCGTCAAGTTCCGTGACCTGGGTGTCCCCACCGACGTCCAAATCAAATCCAAATCGCTGAGCCTCATCGCTGATGGTCGAGCGACTTCCGAACTCGTTGAGGAAGTTAATCACCAGCAATGCGTCAAGAGATGAAACGAACCCATCTCGGTTCACGTCACTGACCGTTTGCGAGTTTTGCAGACTGACGCTTCTAACAGAACACGCCGCATCCACACCCGAGCAAACCTCAGCTTCGGGATCGTGCAGAGAGATTGTGATCGTCGCCAGCGGTGTGAGGGCTCCGAACGCCGACGCGAGTGTCGCCCCCGTTGGCAAGTCGGTTCCGATGAACTCATCCAATCCGGTGTGAGCATGGACTACACCGCCTTCATCCACACCATCACCACTGCCCGGTGAAAATGCGGCACCGCCACCGACGGCGTTGTTAACCTCGGTTCCGGCATCGTACACATCGCGGCCGTAAATTGTGATCTGACGGGCACCTTTGAAGTTGCCGTTAATGTCGAACAATTCATAGGCAGCCGGGTTGAGGTTGGCGACGAAAGCGTCGTTCGACGGAATCACCATGCTGGCGAAGCTGAAGAAACGATTGTCGTTCGAATCGGTGACCTCGATGATTTGGCTGGTGGTTTCACCGGGTTCAATCACCGGTGCGCCGGCAAAGCCACCCGGTGCCGCCAGCACAGCACCGGTGCCACTGGTCTCGCTTTGGAATCGATTAACCAGTTCACTGACGTCGCCGGTCTCGGCAATCTGTTCGAGTCCTGGAAATTCCGACGCACTGCGGCCACCGCGAGCGATCTCAAAACTTCCTTCGTGGAATCCAACCCAGAACGGTGTTTGACTCAGTCCACCGAGCGGCGACAACGACTCAATACTGACCTCCAATCGAACGCCGACGTCAACGCCAAACGCGCCAATGACTTCTCCACGCCGACCTTGTCCAAACGTATCTCGAACAGAATCCGAATTGATCGCAACGACATAACGTCCATTGTTTCGAGCGGTAAACTCGTCGTCATGAGTGGTAATGGTATACGTCGCGACCACCGATTGAGGCGTTGTCCCATTGGCAGCATCGAACTCAACATCAACAACTCGAAGCTCCTCACCTCGCGGCCCCGTCACGTTGATATCATCGACACCTATCGTCGTCAGATCGATTCCGGCGGGATCGTTGTAGGTAACCGTGATCGTTTGAGAATTGGTTCCCGCAACATCGACATCCATGACGGAAGCTGCCGCAACGGGTCCTTCGAGATCAACGACGCCGCCACCCGTTCCCGCCAATCCGATCGTGATCCGAGCAATCGGAGTCAGCGACGTGAACGCCGATTCCAAATTGCCGCCGCTGGCAATCGGCGTGCCAACAAACGCATCTAATCCTCCATGACGACGGATCACGCCATTTTCATCGACACCATCCCCCGGCAGTGTCGAGAACGCGGCCCCCGCCCCCACACTGTTGACCTCCGTCCCTGCGTCCCAAATGTCGCGACCATAAATCGTGATGGTACGCGGACCGTTGAAGAAACCGTTGACATCAAACAGCTCATATTGCTGTGGGTTTAGATTAGCGAGGAAGGCGTCGTTTGACGGTATCACCATGCTCGCAAAACTGAAGAAGCGATTCGCATCGGTATCGAAAACCTGAACGGTTTGGGTCGCAATTTCGCCGGGTTCAAAAACGGGAGCCCCGGCGAATCCGCCCGGCGCGGCAACCACCGCTCCCGCACCATCGGACTGCGACGCAAAACGTGCCACCAACCCGTCAACGTTTCCCTCCTCCGCGATTGCCTCGAGTCCTTCAAAATCAGCAGCAGACGCACCGGCTCGTCCGACCTCAAAGTTACCCTCGTGAACTCCAATCCAGAAGGGTGTTTGCGCCAATCCGCCGTCACTCGACAGGTTCTCAATGGTGACGTCGAGTTCAACCGCGACACGAACCTCAAACGAACCGATCGCGGTGATCGGCGACTCATTGCCGAGCGTATCACCGACCTCTGCGTCATTCAAACTGATGAAGTACAAACCGTTGTCTTGTGGCGTGAACCCATCACCATCGACCGGAGCGACCTCGTAAACTGCCGTCACGTTGTGACTCGATTCACTACCGACGGGACTCGTTGTCACGCCCACGACTTGTAACTCCCGTCCATCGGCCGAGGTGATCTGAATGTCATTCACATCGAGACTATTGACATCCACTCCTGACCCATCGCTGTACGTCACACGAACCTGGTGCGTCGGTTGAGAACCGCCGATCAATGAAGGTGCGTCCGCAGTCGCCCGTGGCCCCCGGTGATCAATCGCAGACGCAGGCGAATCGGCCATCGTGATCGTAATACGACCGATCGGAGTCATACTCGAAAATGCGGTTCCCAACGATTCACCGGTCGGCAATCCAGTCCCCACAAAATCGTCGAGACCAACGTGACGCCGTATGACACCGCCTTCGTCGACCGACACTCCTCCCTCGGTGCTGAACGCCGCGCCCAGACCTGGGCCGTTCGTTTCCGTCCCCGCGTCCCAGATGTCTTGCCCATAGAGGGTGATCGTTCGCGTGCCAGTGAATTGCCCAAATGCATCAAACAATTCGATCGCTCGCGGATCGAGATTTGCGATGAACGCATCGTTGGACGGGATCACCATGCTCGCGTAGCTAAAGAAGCGGCTCGATGCAGGATCATCGACATCAAGCGATTGAGAAAACACTTCCCCCGGCTCAAAAACCGGTGCTCCCACGAAGCCACCGGGTGCCGTGATGGTCGCTCCGTTCCCGCTGCTTTCATTGATGAATCGATTGACCAACACACTGAGGTCACCGTCTTCGGCGAGTTCTTCGAGACCGCCAAAGTTTGCCGCCGAGCCTCCCGCACGCGCAATTTCAAATCGGCCATCGTGTGCCGCGATCCAAACCGGCGTTTGCCCCAAACCACCTGCATCCCCAAGGCTTTCGAACGTCACGTTGAGACGCACCGGAACATGGACGGTAAAGTCGCCCAAGTTTTCACCTGCGGCGGAATGAGCAAACGGATCATTGACTTCTCCATCGAGCAATACAACCGTGTACGTTCCGTTGTCGAGTGACGTGAACATGCCTGACGACGTCACGATCGATGGCGACAATCGATACGTCGCGGTGACCTCTGTCGGCGCGAATCCAGCAACCGCTCCGACGGGTGCGTCCGTTGTCACCGACACAACATCGAGCTGCGTTAGCAGCGGTCCGGTCACTCGCAAATCACCCGTCGTGATGCTCGAAAGATCCACACCCGAAGGGTCTCGGTAAACAACTTCGACTTCGTGAAAGTCCGCACGCTGGTTCAGATCCGTGGCCTGAAGAACTGCCGTCGGCGCCGACGTGTCAATCGGATTACTGGGCTGACTGGCTTGTGAAATCGTGATGCGTGCGATCGGCGTTTGAGCCTCGAAGGCACGTCCGAGCGTACCGCCAGATGCAATATCGACACCGACAAAATCATCCAGACCGAGATGCGCCGTGATCACTCCGTTTTCATCAGCGCGTGCACCTGCTCCAGGAACAAATGCGGGACCACCGGCTGGGTCATTGACCTCTGTTCCCGCGTCCCAAATCTGATCGCCGTACACCACAATGGTTTGTGTGCCACGGAAATTGCCCGCATCATCGAACAACCGGTACGCTTGAGAATTCAGATTGCCAATGAAGGCATCGTTGGACGGAATCACCATGGACGCAAAGCTGAAATACGGTGACGCTGTCGTGTCACTGACGGTGAAGTTCTGCGTCACCGATTCGCCGGGTTCAAACACGGGAGCTCCCGCAAATCCGTCCGGCGCGGTGACAACATCATCGTCGCCACTGCTTTCACTCGCAAAGCGACTTCGCAGCACTGAGACGTCACCTCCCTCAGCAATTTCCTGCAATCCGCCAAATCCAGCGGCTGACTCGCCAAGGGTTCCGATGTCAAACGTACCGTCATGAGCGCCAATCCAAACCGGTGTCGCCCCCAAACCGCCCTCAACCGCAAGGTTCTCAATCGTCACCTGCAACACCTCGGCAGCCAACAATTGCCGTCGCTCGAGCGATTCCAATTTCAATAAACGACTACGCCCCAATCGGCGAGAGCTAGATCGCGGATTCGTTCGCGTTTTCGAAGTGTGGGAGCAGAAAAATTGGGAACGCATCGGTGACACCTGCGGAAGACTAGACTATGAAAATGAAAGGTGAGGGTGGCGGAATCCACGGCTCAAACGCCATCAACCCAACGCACATGCGGAGAGAGTTCACTGTGGCCGCGGGAGAGTTGGTCGCGTGTGCCTTCCAAAATTCACAGTCCATTTCGAAAGAATCGAATTATTTCTTCCAACCGTCCCAACCGACCGATCGCGCCCACACCGAAACCGGTGGATCATTGCCGCGTCGAATCATGGGTGGATCGCTATGGAGACGCCCTCTTTCGATACGCGATTGCCAAGACGGGCGAGCAGTCACTCGCCGAAGATCTCGTGCAGGAAACGTTTGTCGCAGCCGTAACAGGTCAAAAACAATTCCGAAACGAATCGACGGTTTCGACTTGGCTTTTTGCGATCCTGCGGCGGAAGATTGCCGATCATTTCCGCACCACCTCTCGGCAGGAATCTCGCCAGGAACAGCAGGAGAAAAACGCTCTCAATGCGGCCACCGAGCGAAGTTGGAAAGACGATCCGGCAACCATTTGCGAAGACAAAGAATTTCGAGCCACCTTAGATGCCTGCGTCGAAAAGTTGCCAAATAGGCTGGCCGAAGTGTTTATACTTCGAGAAGTGAATCATCAAACTCCCAAAGAAATCTGTGAAATCCTGGGTCTGTCAGCGACGAACCTTTCGATGCGATTGCACCGTTGTCGCCTAGCGATTCGCGATTGCTTGAACGTAAACTGGTTCGGAGAAGAATCCTAACGTGCCTAGCCTATCAAACCGACTGTGGATGATCCTGACGCTGAAATGCGGACAGGCATCGATATTGATGTCGGATTCGCTAGACCGAAAACTGCTGTGGCACGAACGTTTGGCTCTGCGCGGGCACCTGATCGCATGCCGTGTTTGCCCTACACTTAAAACGCAACTGGAAACCATTGCGAGAACGAGTCGTCGGAAACCACCGAGCGACATCAATCTCAGCAGCGATGCGAAACAGCGACTCAAAGAGGCAATCCGCGCATCGCAAACGATCGAAGAGTAGTATTTAGCGGCCACTCCTCACGTTGAGTGACTCGCTACTTCGACGCGTCGCCACCATAAAATCGCATACGGTATTGCCGCGGTGTTTCGCCGACCAAACGTTTGAAATAACGTACGAAGTTCTCGGGTAGATCGAACCCCGTTTTCTCAGAGATCAGTTTTATCGGCCAAGCGGTCTCGCGCAAGAATCCTTTCGCACGCTCCACTCGAATGTGATTGATTTCTTGCGACGGTGAACACTTAAAGTACTGACGAAATCTTCTCTCAAGTGTACTACGAGACAACAGCAATTCCTCCGCCAACTGATCCACGGTCAAACCGTAAATGGCGCTACGTTCGATGATCTTGATGGCTTCGTCAATTTCCGGATCAATGACGGCCATGCGGTTGGTAGACTCTCGCATGATGACGCCCGAGGGTGGAACGAACACGGGTGTTGTCTTGACCTTGGAGCAGCGCCGCGAACGCTTGGACTTCGCTTCGTTTTTTCGCATCTTCGCATCGAGCAGCGCCGCAGCCTTGTATCCGACTTCGATCGCGTTTAGGTCGATACTCGACAACGATGGTGAAAGCATACTGCACACGACATCCTCATTGGCGGTGCCGAGAATGCCAACCTCCGCGGGGACACGTAGATTCAGACTGCGGCACGCCTCGAGAACCCGAATCGCCTGCGAATCGCCAACCGCCCATATCCCAACCGGTTTCGGCAAACGGTCGATCCACTGAACGAGCGGCTTTTCGAAAGTCTGACGCCATGTCGGGTACGGAAGATTACTACCTTTGAATGCACCGGGGAAAATATTGAACGAGCAACCTCGAATCTCCGTCGTCTCCGCGAACGCGTCTCGACGCGCGTCCGACCACCAAGAATTCGCGAACGAGTAAAACGCAAGGTGCTCGAATCCTTGCTTCAAAAGGTGATCGACGGCGAGCTCGGCCGTCCGCTTCTCGTCGGTGCGAACCTCTGCCGACTGCACCTTGCCGTCGCCGAGGAGTTCAACGACGGGACACTGCAACTCCCCAATCGCTTTAGCGAGAGGACGCGTGGGACTGCGTGCGATGATTCCGTCGCCGTGCCAATTGTCTAACGAAGGGGGCAACCCTTCATTGATTCCGCGGTCCTCAAAATGGAATAGCCAGTTCGCACGCTCCTTCGCGTATCGAGAGATCCCCTGAATCACATCGCGTCCAAATACGCGTGATGTCTCGACGAGAAGGAGAATCTGTTTGGGGTCTGCCATGGCAACCAACGAGAACTCGGATCGACCTTCCGCGGGATGCGATTACGACGTCGTCGGCCGCACCCAACAGAGACAAATATCTACCATTATTTTGACAACATATGCCAGTGGTGTCGAGCCCGCTCATCACTAGACTCTTATTCGAGTCACCGAAGTCATCGCACGCAGCACTGAGAAGGATAAACCTGTCATGGGTAAAGTCGGAATTGGTCTCAACCTCGAAGCCGTACGGACGTCGCACAAATCGTTCGAATGGGGCGTGCAGTTCGCCGCCGAACTGGGATACGAATACATCGAACCGATGGTCCATTGGGGCAGAGAACTGCTCAGCGAAGCGAGATACTTTCACAGCGTCTCGATGCTGGATGATCCGTTCCGAATCCGGGACGAAGTCGAAAAATACAACCTCAAACTTTCGGCCTTATCGTCGCACAGCCAAGCGTCCAAGCCCGAGATCGCGGTCGAATATCTAAAGCAAGCGGCTCGGTTCGCTGCCGAAGCGGGGGCCCCCATCATCAACACGCACGAGGGGCACAAACAACCCTGGACGACGATGGAGGAAGATTTCGTCTTGATCCGCTATTCCCTTATGGAGGCTCTCAAAGTTTGCGAGCGTCGCGGCATCAACATCGGTTTTGAAATGCATCAAACCTATTCACTCAAACCAGACCTTTATGATCGCTGCCTGAATTTGGTCGATTCACCCAACCTGGGTGCCAACTTCGACACCGGCAACGCCTATCTCGGTGGCGAAGACCCTCACGAGTGGCTCGAAAGGATCAAAGATCGCGTGATCCACATCCACGCCAAAGACATTTCTGTCGAACAATCCGATGCCGAACGCGGAAAAGTGATGGGAACTGCTGTCGGTTGTGCCTGCGGCGATGGCGTCATCGATTGGAAACGAATCATCGACACCTGTCGCTCGGTCCCGCAAGACATCGTACTCAGCGTTGAGTGCGGCACCTTGGACCAAGCCGAACGAAGCATCGAGCATCTCAGTTCGATCATCAACGAAAGCAGCGATCACCTCTCTCCCCAAACTGTGATGGAATAGTGCGATGCCAACCCAAGCGAGTTCCCCCCAATCTCGAGTAACACGACGCGGTTTCCTTCAAAAGTCCATGGCTGCGTCCGCAGCCGGAATCGGTTTTCCGACAATCATTCCAGGGTCGGCACTTGCCAACGGCAATCGACCGGGTGCAAACGATCGGATTCGCATCGCGAGCATCGGCGTCGGACGCCAAGGCAGCAGCGTTTTCGGGCGGGCGGCGAACGACCCCCGAACGGAAGTCGTTTGCGTTTGCGACGTCAATCAACCGCGCGGTGAGGCCATCGCAAAAGCCACCGGCGCCAAAGACGTCTACCAAGACTACCGTCGCGTGCTCGACCGCGACGATGTGGATGCAATTACCACCGCCACACCAGAACATTGGCGGGCCAATATCTGCATCGCTGCGGCTCTGGCTGGCAAACACGTTTACGCGGAAAAGCCGCTCACGTTGACCATTCCCGAAGGTCGGTTGATGGTGAAAGCCGCACGCCGAACGGGGATCACGTTTCAAGTCGGATCGCAACAGCGATCGCAACGCGAGAATTTCATCGGCTGCGAATTCATCCGCAACGGCGGTCTGGGAAACATCAAAGAAGTCTACGCGGCAAACTACGAAAGCCCGTGGCTGTGCGACCTTCCGGCTGAACGTGTTCCCGCGGGACTCGATTGGAACATGTGGTGCGGACCAAACGAGTTGGTCCCCTACAACAAAGACCTCTACATTCCTCGAGGCAATCCCGGATGGCTGTCGTTCCGACCATACAGCGGTGGTGAAATGACGGGATGGGGCACTCACGGTTTCGACCAAATTCAATGGGCCCTCGGACGTGACCAAACGGGCCCCACCGAGATCCTGGTCGACGGCCCTGCACTCAAATTGCCAACCTACCACCGCGCCGAATCGATGGATCGAGGAAAGGCGATTTGCTCGCAACCACGCCTTAGTTTCCGCTACGCCGATGGATTGACCGTTCGATTGGATCGAGGCAACCGCGGCGGAGGAATCTTTGTCGGCGAGAGAGGAAAGATGGAAGTGTTTCGAGGCCGTCTGACTTCGAATCCATCCGACCTAGCGAAAGAACTCCTCTCCGAACATCCTCGACAAAACGAAAGCCATATCGGCAATTGGCTCGACTGTTGCATTTCCGGCAAACGCCCGATCGCAGACGTCGAAAACGGGCACCGCAGTGCGACGGTTTGTCACCTGCTCAATATCGGTCGGCTCTTGGGACGCAACCTTCAATGGGATCCCGATCAAGAAACCTTCGTCAACGATCCCGAAGCCAACGCGATGCTGACCCGTCGAATCCGAAAAGGCTTTGAGTTGCCTGACGTTTAATGACATCGCTCCGGCGAGAACATGTGTAACGCCCCCACCCGTAATCCAATCTGTTCGCTAAGAGAATCCCAATGTTCCAATCCGTTCGCGTCCCGCTAGTCTTGATGACAGCGTTGTTAGTGACGTCTGGCCTCACGTCCGCCAACGCCACCGATGTTGATCAACCGAATGTCGATCGCGTTTCAGTCGTGATCGACGACGATGCCGGTTCACTGACGTTACAAGTTGATGGAAAAACCGCTTTCGTCTATCGCTACGGTCCATCGGTGGATCTCCCACACTTCGATCCGTTCAACAGCGTCAGCGGCCGTCCGATGACCGCAAAGATCTCCCGCGACCATCCGCACCACCGATCTTTCTGGGTGGCCGACGAGCGAGTCCAACTCGAGGGACAGCCCGAACCGGTCGGTCTTTACATGGCGGTCTACTCCGGTGTCACCGACAAAGCCAAATCCCCTTGGCCGATCGCTCCATATAAAAGCCGAGTTGCCCATGTCGAGTTTGAAAATCTAAAAGTCCAAGGTGACACAGCGAGCTTCGACGAAAAGTTGACATGGATGAACGGTGACATCCCACTGCTCGACGAACTGCGTCACTATCGAGTGGTGGCATTTCCAAACGGTGAGTACTTCTTCGACTTTTCGTTTGAATTGCGGGCAACGTACGGCAACGTGACCATTAAACGTGACACCGCGCACTACGCGATCCCTTACATCCGCATGAATGACCAATTCAATGTCAAAAAAGGCGGCGGAAAAATCGTCAACAGCGAAGGCGGAATCAACGAGTCGGGCACGCACGATCAACTGGCCTATTGGGCTGACTACTCGGCCCCGTTATCGGGATCCGACGACGCAGAAGGCATCGCGTGCATGATCCACCCCAGCAAGAATCCTCCTCATCTTTGGCTGATCCGTGACTACGGAACTTGGGGACCACGTGGTGCAACGGGGTATCACAATGCGACATTCACGATCGCCAAAGGAGAAGGCTACGATCAACGGGTCGGCATTTTGGTTCACGAAGGAGATGCATCGACCGGTAACGTTGCCCAACGATACCAGCAATACAGCAAAGGAAAGCTGTAGACCTCCTTCGTCTCATTCGATTGGGGACGCGAGCAAACTCGTTTCCCCATGGCGTCCAAACGTCAATCCTTTTCGTGATCGCCATTCAAAGCGGACAACATGCCATCCCTATCCGATCCGTCGGGCGATTGTTGCACATCACCTGAGTCAACGAGTGGAGACTCGACACCCACGCGTCACGCGGTAGCCGCCAATCAAGACATGAGCGACACGGTTCGTTCCGACCGAGCGCTGCTTTTACAGGCCCAGGCCGACGGCAAGACAATGTCGGCCTACGTCAAACTCTCGGGGCCGGGATGGTTACAAAGTGCGACCACACTCGGCGGTGGCTCTCTCGCGGGGTCGCTGTTTTTGGGTGTGCTCGGTGGGACGAGTTTGCTGTGGTTACAAATCGTTGCGATCACGATGGGTGTCGTCATGCTGTCGGCGATCAGTTACGTGACGTTGTCGACAGGCCGGCGTCCGTTTGACGCCATCAACAAAGAAATCAATCCGGCGCTCGGATGGGGATGGTTGATCGCAACCGCAATGGCCAACATGATCTGGTGCATGCCTCAGTACAGTCTGTGTTACGACGCGTTAGATAAAAACCTCGCGACACTGGGTGGAGGAACAGGCCTAGGCGATAGCGTGGTCGCCAAATCGCTCGTGACGGCGTGCATTTTCTCGGCCGCCGGATGGATCGTATTGCTGAACGTTCGGCAGGGCAAAGCAGCCAAGTTTTTCGATCACTTCCTGAAATCTCTCATTGCGATGGTCGTCGTCTGCTTCTTCGGCGTGGCAGTCTTGCTGATCTCCCAAGGACAGATTGACCTGCGTTTGACACTGACCGGTTTGATTCCTGATCTCAGCCAGTGGCGCATGCCCACCGGTGAACTGCGCGATGTTGTCGATCGCATGTCACCGGACGCGAGTGCGTTTTGGACGGAGCGATTGGTAGCGAGTCAACGCACCGTGATGATTGCAGCAGCAGCAACGGCGGTCGGAATCAACATGACATTCCTATTGCCCTACTCCATGATCGCTCGGGGTTGGGACAAACCGTTTCGCGGTCTCGCCCGGTTCGATCTCGCGACCGGCATGGCAATCCCATTTGTCCTTGTGACAAGCTGCGTGGTGATCGCCGCTTCCGCCTCCTTCCACAATCGAATTGACGACAAACTCGCGTCGAGCGAATTGGAGCAGATGCAAACATCACCCATTTTCGACGCAATAAAACCCGCTCTCCTGTCGCGCGTCGAAACCGCTCTGGCTGACGAGTCCCAGCAAACCGATGAGCGAACCAAACTGGCACTCGTGGCGGCATTACCAACAGAAGAAAAACGCGTTGCTGCGGCGTTGGTCAAACGAGACGCGTTTCAACTGTCACAGACGCTGGCACCGTTGCTCGGCGACACCAACGCAAAGCTTGTCTTTGGGCTTGGCGTTTTCGGGATGGGTTTCTCATCCATTATCATTCTCATGCTGATTAACGGCTATGCGTTTCGTGAAATGGTCGGCTCCCCAGAAGGCACATTGCCATTCGTCGCAGGGGTGCTGGTCGCGGGTCTCAGCGGAGCAAGTTGGGTTTGGTTGTGGTCGGGCGGTGCCAAATTTTGGTTGGCCATCTTCGCCAGTACGTTTGGCATGATGCTGTTGCCGATTGCCTACATCACGTTCTTTTTGATGATGAATAGCAAACGCATCTTAGGCGACGATCTTCCCACTGGCATTCGTCGCTGGATCTGGAACTTGGCGATGGGAATATCCGTAGCGGGCGCACTGGCTGCGGCCTATACAGCGATCGCCGACAAAGCGAACGACGCCAACCAACCCGCCGCCTTTCCGACGGTGGTTTCGCTACTGGTAATCTATGGAGGTGCGGTCCTGTTCGGGTTCTGGCACCGACTCAAACATGAAAAACAATCGTCACCTTCGTAGACGTCTCCGACATGCGTCAAACACGTGACCATGGCTTTAGCTGGTCGCTGATTCGACGGTCGCTGATCAACTTTCTAGGCGAGTCGAACTCGCCGGTTTCGGACTATCACATCGCGTTCCCGAATCTTCTCAATACGCGTGATTCGTGAAACCTGTTGGGTTACCATGTTGGCCGATCACCGATGCCGGTGATTAAGTCAACGATGATTCTAACAAGGGATGCATGATGAGTAGGTGGCGGAAATTGACAGGCCTGTTTGGATGTCTCACGATCGCGTTCGTTGGTGTGACGCCAGCCCGTGCGGACGAGGTTTCAAGCGAGACAAACGCGAATCCGATTATCGTCGAGGCGGAGAGTTTTACGGCACAGCGTGACGATGACGTACGGCGTTGGCATGTCATCCCGACCAAAGACGGATCCCCGCCGGTCGCCGAAGCCGATCTACGCAAACAGGCTGCCGAAGGTGCGAGCAACGGAGCCTACATTCGACTCCTCCCAGATACTCGCGTCACCCACGCCGACAAACTAATCCGCGGTGAAAACTTCAGCCCGGAGGCGGGCAAAATGGCCGTGATCAGTTATCCGGTCGAGTTCCAAACCCCGGGACGCTACTACGTGTGGGTGCGGGCGTTCTCGACGGGCAGCGAAGACAACGGGATTCATGTCGGAATCGATGGCCAGTGGCCTGAGCACGGCCAGCGAATGCAGTGGTGCCAAGGAAAGAACACATGGCGATGGCAGTGTGCCCAACGAACCGAAAAACAACACTGCGGTGTCCCGATGGAAATCTACCTCGACATCGATGCAGCCGGCAAGAAAATGGTCGAATTTTCGATGCGAGAAGACGGCTTCACCATGGACCAGTTTCTCTTAACAACCGACAAGAGTTACCGGCCCGAGTGAATAGTCTCAACACTGCAAGGACGGAGACATACCCCCGTCTCGTGCTCAGTTGTGTTGCCTGCAACCGACAGAACTCCTTCGGCATGAAGAACACTCACGTTAGCTCAGCTGCCCGTATCGAAACGGACTGACGCTTGGCGCCCCTGACGCGAGACCGAGTCCAAGTAGAAGCCCAATCATTACTGTCTCGTAACGATCTCGGAAACGCCAAAACGAGGCTTCGGCCAAGCACGAACTCGTCTCGTCAGTGCGACCAGTCCTACCGCGATCGCTCGATCGCAAATGACGTCAACGGAAGGCTCATCGTCCACGCTGCGGACGCTGTTGTCCTAAACGGATCAGGAAGTTGCCAAATGCGGCGGTTTGTGAAGCAACAAAGACGGCCTGATACCGAGTCCACGGACACGCAACGTGTCGCAAAATCGCGACGGTTCAGGAGCGATGGAAGCGACCCAAAGACTGGAAATTAGTCTCTATGGAACTCGACGTGTCACGTTGCTGTTGCCACTCCTGATCCGCGATGAACAACGGATCACTTCTTAGATCGAGCGGCAATGAGCCAGACACCGGAGTTTGCAATGTCATCGTTGTTCCAGTGACGCCGTCGTTGTCCAACACCCAACACGACAGAGCAGCCTGGGTGCTCACACGCCTGAAAAAGAGTTAGAGGCAAACCTTCCAAACAGGCGTCGTCCGTACACTGCCCGAACCACCTCAGTTTAGCTTTGCGTCGTCTGAGAGCTATTGCATTTGGTCGGCCAAAGGAGACGAAAAACATACTGTTTTGGCGAAACGAACAAGACGCCCGTGCCCGCTTTAAGACGGACGTTTAATTCCTTCGAAAAGAAATAATTTTGTGTTTAGGTATTCACCCCTATCCCCATTTAGCGGTTGAAGATTTCTGCAGACCCCACGGGTTTCGCTTTAAACCGGGGGTGTCCCCTTTCACTTTCGAATTTTTCACCGTTGTAGGAACCCTCCATGAACAATCGTTTTCGCGTGCTCTGCGTTTTGACTCTTTTAGCTCCCCTTTTGTCCACTGTGGGCTGCGGCGGTTCGAATGAGCCTGTCGTTGCGACAGAGGGTTTGAGCGACACCGAAATACAGGATCTCCAAGCTGAAATCGATGCACGATACGCGCGTGGAGACGAAGCAGATGAGGGTGGCCCGGACGAGTGAGCCTCGCGTCGTCTGCTGTGAAGCAAAAGAAAGGCTGGACTCGGCTATTCAATGAGCCCGCTTCGTTGCAGGCCTGAGCGGTTCGTCCCTTCAGGACTGCGACCCTTTAGATTTCTTGTTTTAAGATTTTCTCTGGTTTTTCATATTAGGTATTAGAAATGAATAGAATCCGCATTGAGCGAGTAGGTCGGAAGTTAAAAGGTTTCACATTGGTGGAACTGCTCGTCGTGATTGCAATCATCGGCGTGCTGGTCGGACTGCTGCTTCCTGCGGTGCAAGCCGCACGCGAAGCCGCACGCCGCATGAGTTGCAGCAACAATTTCAAGCAAATCGGCTTGGGAATTCACAATTACCACTCTGCCTTCAACCAATTGCCCCAGCAGGGTACGGGATCAACGATCGGCAACGACAACGCGTCAAATTGCCTCAGTTACTTGGTCGGCCTCACGCCGTTTGTGGAACAACAAGCGATTTGGGAACAAATCGTCAACGGTGCCGACTCGACGGGATCGATCTACCGGCAAGGAATGGGTCCTTCGCCTTGGCAAATTGCGTTCGACCCTTGGGCGTCTGACATCCCAACATTTCGCTGTCCCAGCGATCCGGGCCGAGGATTACCCGCACTAGGCCGAACGAACTACGCCGCCTGCTTGGGTGACAACCCATGGATGGCGCACTCGGGCGGACGAAACCAAGCTGGCTATTTGGATTGGGACGGTGGTACCTCGGCGCTGCCGAAATGGGACGCCAATAATCGCTCGCGTTCCGGCAGCAAGCCTACTGACGTCTCTGAAAGCAACATCAGTGCATTTTGCCGTGGGACAAACCGTGGTGCCTTCTGGACCCGTAACACTACCAAGTTCCGTGACATCCTCGATGGGCTCGCCAACACCATTGCCGCCGGTGAAATTAACTCGAGCCTTGGTGCACGAGAAGTGAGCGCGGACATTGTTTATGGAAACTGGGAATACGTCGTTGACGGCTACGGTCCGAAATGGGCATTGGATTATGTCAGAGACCCCGCAAGACCACAGTTCCTCCTTGATGCTCGCAACGTCAATGGTGGTGCGACGGAAGCACGCGGATACCGTTGGGCCGATGCCCGTCCGGTCTACACGGCATTCTTTACTGCGGCGCCCCCGAACAGCGTGAACCTTGCACGCCATTCGGGAGGACGCGATTCGAACGAAATGATGACGTCCGCCGGCAGCCGGCACCAAGGCGGTGCTCACGTCCTGATGGCAGACGGAGCGGTCAAGTTCATTACCGATTCCATTGAAGCGGGTGACCAGTCTGCGGGATTCACCACAACCGGCGGGTCTGCAATTGCACGCGAACCCGGAAAAGCAAGCCCCTACGGTTTGTGGGGATCTTTGGGGACTCGTGCTTCGAAAGAAGTCATCCAGGGTGAGTTCTAATTGAGCAAACCGGCTCCATGAAATGACTCGCGAATGCCCTCCGATGCTTCAAGCATGTGGAGGGCATTTTCATGCAATCACGCCGCACAGTTTTAAGCAATCTTTGCAGTACCCTCCTTCTGCTGGCTGCGCGACAACGCTCGAGCATAAATGAGGGTGGCACATCGATCGGTTCACGCGGCAACGACTCACCAGGGAAGCCGCTCGAGTAACGCCGTGATGAACATTGGGACGTACTTGTTTACCCAGCGAAAAACTGGTGTTGGTGAATTCGGCCTGAATCGACCACAATTCGCGGGTAATGGATGTGCCCAAGATCACCACCGATTGCCCGGATTGCAAGCCGCTGCTTGAGAAGCAGCAGGCGATCATCGACATGCTGATCAAGCAAGTCGAGTTGCTCACGGCACGTCTTGAGAAAGTTGAGCGCAAAGGCAAACGCCAAGCGGCTCCGTTTCGCAAGAAACGCAAAGCCGATCCGAAAAAGCCAGGGCGTAAAAGCGGTTAAGATCACGGCAAGCACCATCGCCTCAGGTGGTCGGAGATGAAACGGGTTGGCGAGTTAATGGGCGTGGGGCTTGGCTTCATGCGTTCGTCGGACTCAATACGACGTGTTACGAAGTGGATGCAACCAGAAGCATTGGCCCCGCAGAAAGACTGCTAGGTATCGACTGGTCGGGAATCTTCGGGCACGACGGCTGGGCGGTGTACGACAAGTTCACCTCGGCGACTCATCAGCAGTGCTTCGCGCACCTGCTTCCGCGATGTGATTCGTTGATCGAAATCGGAACCGGTGGTGCGTTGGCGTTTCCGCGTGGTGTGAAAGACTTGCTGCTCGCAGGCTTCGAGTATCGCAACCGTTTTCGGTCCGATGAGATGACGGCACATGGGATGAAGGTGATGGCGGGCCGATTGACGATGAAGATGTGGAAATTGGTTGGTCACCCAGAGAAGCATGCTGCCAATGAACGCTTCGCGAAGTTTTTGGAAAACCATCTCAATGATCTATTCACGTTCCTGCATCATCCCGGTGCCGACGCAACGAACTGGCGAGGCGAGCAGGCGATCCGTCCGGCGGTCGTGAATCGAAAAGTATGAGGCGGCAACCGCACCGAAGCCGGAGCGTTGACCCAGTCACGAATCATGAGCGTGATGCAAACGTTCACATCGGACGGAGGATTCACGTGGTCGACGCCGAAAGTCGTCGCTGCGGTGGATGGTAAAAACCCTTGTGAACCCTTTGTTTTTCGTTCACCCGACGGATCCGAATTGTGCTGTCTGATGAGAAAAACCACACATACGGGCCGGAGCCTCGTGATGTTTTCTCGCGACGAAGGCGAAACATGGAGCACACCTAACGACACGCCCTGAGGGCTCACCGGTGACCGACACATTGGCGTACACACACCCGATGGTCGTTGGGTCATCGCGTTTCGCGATCAAGCTCCAGGCAGCAAAACAAGAGGGCATTTCGTCGCGTGGGTCGGCACTTACGCAGACATCAAGAACGGCCAACCCGGACAATGCCGGGTGAAGCTGTTGCACAGCCACGCGGGCAATGACTGTGGATACCCGGGTGTCGAGCAATTGAATGACGGCACGATCGTCGCAACCACCTACATTAAGTACCGGCCTGGTGCAGACAAGCATTCGATCGTCAGCACGCGATTCAATCTTGCGGAAATTGACCAGCCTCATACGAAGCCGGCTCCCTAGGAAACGCGGCCTCAGTGTAGTCGTGATCATCTTCAGAAAGACCGGCGAGGATTGAGTTTGCTCCGTTCATCTCTGGACTTCCGGCGAAGCGTTTGCTTCGCCGGACTGCATGAACAAGATCATCGAATACGGCACTTGAACTCAATCGTGACGCTGTCGCCGACCGCGAGCGTCTCTTTCAGACGCCAGATCAGTTGCGATGAAGATGCGCTGTTGACCTTGGTTTCAAAGTCGGCATCGATCGACGCGGTTTGACTGTCGGCAACGTACTCGAGTCGCGTCGTCAAGTTGTCCGTCACGACGACACCTGACACGGCCGAATCGCCGACGTTTTGGAGTCGCAGTGCGAACGTCACGGTATCGCCGATCGCAGCGTGCTGTTTGTCGGCAATCTTGATCAGGTTCAAACGTCCCGCGTCGGGGAAGTCATAAACCACCAAGGAGTCGACTTTCTGATCACGCGTCAACACGGGCGGAGCCAAGTCTTGAATTTCCACCTCGACGCTTTCGTCCACGGTCCAAATATTGGCGGCGACAGCGTGTCGTTCGAGCAACGCGAGTAGCGATTCGTCGAGTTCAGAAATACTGATATTTTGAATCCCGGCCAACACGGTCAGCACATCCGACGCGAGATGCAATTGTTGCACTCGTTCGATCCGAACGCCACGATTGCGATCACGCATCGAGTCGATCCGACGTGTGAATTCGGCATGGTCGACCTCCACCGAATCCCGGACAACCAGTCCCGGCAAATCGTAGTTCACCCCCGCCGGTCCAACCGGACGGATCACACCGGAAACACCAATCGCCCCGTCACCTTGGATCGCGCCGGTGATTCGGCGAACGTTTCCGAAGCGTGGAGAGTAAACACACACTCGGTTGGAAGCGGCAAATTCGATATCGCCGTTTTCGGTCGTGTAGTGCGTCACCGTATCTTCGGGTTGTAAGCCGATAATACGATCATCGATCGTCAAAACAGCATCGGGATTCTGATCACCACCGTCGCATAGGAATTCTTGCGGATCATAGATCCATGGCTGCGGCACCATTGCGGGCATCGCGTAGCCATGAGGACGCTGATTGCACGAGACACAACCACCACCACATTGCGAATCAGCACACGGACCAAAAGAACATCCACACGCATTCGGATCGCAATTGTCGTCGCCCACGTGCGTCGATGATCGACGGAAACCGACTTGGCTGATATTCGCGTTGACTTTGGTCGATGCAGGTTTTGCAACGGATGCAGACATCGTTTGCCGCGACGGTGCGACTGACGCGGTGGCGACTCCCGGTGCTAATGTTGCGACCGGTTCGAGCAACGCGGTCGATGTTTGCGGGGTAGCCGCAGTGGTCGCGGGCAAATCGGCCGGTTGATTGCGGGATCCGCCTAGTGGCAATCCGGCACAACCGCTGGTAACCGCGATTACGCTCAGCAGTGTCATGGCGAAGACGATCGGGGCATCCGTGACCCGGACGCGTTGCGAATTCTCAGCGAGTGGCATCATGGATTTGGCTTGAAAATGGGAGCCCAGGAAGGGTGACCAAAAAAGAACTGAGCTTTCAATACTTCGGCCCGCGGAGGAGCCAACGATCCGATGCGTAAGATGGCAACGGTGCGTCCACGTAAATCAGCCAGTTCCAACGGATCTTGATACTCGGGGACGTCGATTGCGATTGGCCCGTTGGGGCCCTCGGGCAACGGCGTCGCTGTTTGAGGATCTTCGAGGTAGATCACTCGCGTGACCAATCGCCCTTCGAGTGCGGCGTTGATGTCGTCTTCGTCGAGATTAACCGGGATCGGGTAAGTGGTTGCGAGCCCCGGTGGAGGATAGGTTCGGTCGACCATTTCGATCGTCGGATACAGCTCCGCACCCTCTGCACGAGGAATACCGCTGACACGGAAGCGATAGACTTGACCGATCATGAGACCAGCCATCAAATCCGATTCACCTTCGCCGAACGAGCCATACTGGGCGAGCGAAAAACGCACGCCCTCTGGTCCGTGAAATTCGACCGGTTGATAATAGGTCTGCGGCGGCTGTTGATATCCCATCGCTTGGCGAGTCGATGCGATGACGCCGGCGGGCATGTCTCCGGTGAAGAGCGGATGCCCCGTACCGCGAGAAAGATAGTCCGACGGATCGGCAGCCGTAGCGATGTTAGAAACACAACACGCGATCAAGAGCAGTAAGAGTAAGCGTCTTATCATCGCCTGATCCTTTCTTGACTAACGAAAACCGACGGATGTTTTATGTTAAAGCTGTTCGAACTCGGTCGAACAACGTCCTTGCGATAACGCAAGCGAAGCGGACTGATTCAGCCCGCTTCGCTCGGCTGTGATCAGCCTCGATTAGTAAACCCGCTCGCTCGTGCGATCGTAGGCAGGCCGGGCGTTAGGAACACCAGGATGGATGTTCTGTTCGGTCACTCGGATGCGGCTAACCGGGTTTGGATAGCTCATGCCGGGTTGCTGACGGACGTCGATGCGGACGTCTTCAACCGGTCGAGGCATGTGCATGTGAGTGTGATTACGAATCGTGTGACTCTTCAAACCAGCCGGTGAACCCAGTGGAATGTGAGGCGGTCCAGGCAATCCGATCGGCGTGCCGGTGTAAGGCATACCGTATTGCGGTGCGTTGACGCCGGCGATCATGCCTGGCAGGCTTGGTGGAGCCCCGACTTTGCCTGCACCAGGTCCGGTCGGTGTACCACAACCGTCGGTCATGGCAGGTGCGAACGGTGAAGGCAATCCGGTGATCGGTGGGCCCATCATATTGCCGCCCATCAGGCCGGCCATTCCTGCTCCCGCCATTTCAATGTCTTTGTCACCGAGACGGATGATCGCGAGGATGCTACCACGTCGGTCCGCTTCGACGATCGGGTCGATGCCCGGATCGAGTCGGGTGCTGACGAGCGTGTCGATGCCGGCGATGGCAGGACCTTGAAACTCGGGATCTGGAAGGTAGATGACTTTGGTGACGAAGTTACCCGTCAAGACTTGGTCAAAATCTTCTTCGCTGAATTGCAACGGGACCGAGTTGTGAGCGAGGTATGCCCCGGTGCGTGGGTTCGCATAAGCGAGTTCCACGGTTGGGTACAGTTCCACGCCTGGACGGCTAGGAATGTTGGTCAACTTCAGACGATACAGCCCACCTTGAGGAAAGTTCTGACGAGCAGGAACCACGAGTGGCTCGCTGTCGAACATGCCTGATCCGCTAACGTCATAGCGAACATGCATACCGTCAGGGCTGCCGAAGGTGACCTGTGCAGTACTGATCATGCCAGGCATGCCCGACATCATCATCACGCCACCACCCGGTGGAATGACTTGTCCGCCACTGCCGCAACTTGACGAGTCGCCGTGTCCGCCGCAACCGCAATCGGCTGTGCTGGAACCACCTTGTAGCAATTTGCGGAATCCAGCAGTCTGGGCTTCGACTTGGTCATAACCGACCAACGAAATCTCAGGATTGCTGTCGCCTGTTGCCAGATCGCTGATCGACGTGCTGCCGCCAACGTTCTTGTTTTCTGTTACTGCCAAACCGGATGCCGATGGATCGGCCGCCGAGGCGCCCATCATCGGACGGTAAGGTGGCGCTCCGAGGACGCCGGGGCCAGGTCCACCGACGCCAGGTCCGGGCTGCATCATGCGCTGCTCCGGTGGCATGTTATGGCGAACCGGCACACACCCGGTGGCGATCATCGCCATGGTCGCCGTTAGCGCCAAATGAGTGACGATTCGTTTCATCTTTTCCCCCGTCATGGGTCGCTGCGTTCGAGGATTCGGGGAGATTCGCGTTGGAATCACTGGCCAAAAGTCGAACAGGTGTTAATCCGTCATGGTGACGAATCGTGATCGAATGGGATGGACTTCGACGGCCCGGGATCTTTACGATCCGCACGCCGCTGACGCTCTGAATCCACAAACGGACCCATCGCTACGAGGTTGCATCGGCACGTCAGGCCTCGAATCTTTGATAAAATCGTCATAACCCGCACATGAAGATTGACCCGCACGACTGTTGTTGCCCTCATCGGAGCGTTCGAGCGGACCTCCAAATGCGTGAAATCCTGGGAAAGATCGCGATTTCGTCCCTGTTTTGGCTGGTCGGAACCGGATTCCACTGCGTCGCGACGATTTCTCCCGCTGTCGCTCAATCGGTCGCTCCCCCGGCCAAAATAAATTCCAGTGCAGCAGCCGAGACTGACCCGGCGAGACGTCTGCTCGCCCGGGTGATCGAGCAAATCGCACTCGGTCCCGCTTTTGATGCCAAATTTCGACAACGGGTTTGGGTGGGCGGCCGCGAGGTGATCGGCGTCGGAACCTACGAACAAGCCGGCGATGGCAGCGGGTGGTTCAACATGCAAGTCGCGATGCACGACGGCGACGGCAAACACACGTTGCAACAAATTAGCGACGGCCGGCTCGCCTGGACGCGAGAACAAATTGGCCAGGACGTTTCGCTGCAACGCGTTGACGTCGGCCGGCTCGACCAATGGGTGCACGGCGGAACCAACCAAACAATGAACACTCCCGTCCACCGAGAGGAGCCTCCTGAGCCAGATCACGTGGTCGATCATCTCGTCGATCACCTGCCGCCGAGCGTGCGAGTAGGCGGATGGACAGAGATGCTCGAATCCATCGCTGCCGATCATGACCTGCACGTCGTTTCCGGTCGCCTGGAAGAACGCGACGTTTGGATTGTCCGGGGAACCATGCGTGCCGACGTCCGTGCCGCACGGCTCGAACAGTTTGGCACGAAAGATTGGCCTGAACTCTGTCCGACTCAAGTCGTCGTGGCGATTGCCAAGAACGCATCTCCGGAAAACGATTTCGGACAGGGCCTGCCGTTGCGGATTGAGTTCTGGACCGATCCGAGCAAACCTCAAGCAGCCCCAAATGAAGACGCCACGGATACCAACAGTGACACGGTTGACAATACTCTAGCTGCGGATTCCCATGGGCTACCAACGAGCCCAGAAGCGCCAACGACGTCAAACGGTTCAAACGGGAACGCGGTCGCGGCGATGCAGAAAGGACACTTGATCAGCCTGATCGAGCTGTATTCGATTCGCCCGATATCGTCTCCTCCGATCGGTCGGTTCCGTTTCGAGAACCAAGACATGGCGGTGAACTTCACCAACGACACCGATCGCTACTTGGCTCGTTATGGAATCCATATCACCGAGCGTCAAAGTCGAATGCTTCGCAGATGAACAAAGCCAATTGGAAATCGTGGGCAACCCTGGTCCGTCTGCCCAATGTTTTCACTGTGATTGCAGATGTATCTGCGGCATTCCTTCTCGTCCTCGGAGGCAGTGGCTGGTACACCGGCCAACTCAACCTCAGCGGCTTCGCTGACGGAGGAAACTCGGTCTGGATCGTCCTCGCCGCAACGCTCGTGTCCGCGATTTCGCTGTACTGGGCGGGCATGATTCTCAATGACGTTTTTGATCTTCCACTCGACCGAGAGAACGGCCGGGAAGGTCCACTCGTCACCGGAGCAATCTCACTCCGCACCGCAAAAATCTCCGGATGGGGACTTCTGCTTTTTGGCATCGTCCCTACGATCGCGATCGGGATATGGAGCAACGCGAACCTGGGATGGTTGCCGGCAATCGTCGCAGCCGCGCTGGCATTATGTGTGTTCCTTTATGACGGTCCGTTGAAACGAAAACCCATCGCACCGGTTTTGATGGGGATGTGCCGCACACTGAGTTTTCTGCTCGGAGCCACGTCAGCGAGCGCGTCCATCGCGGTTGGAATTGGGAGCGAACAACTCGCCGGAAAACAAGTCGTTGCACTGGGGCCTCAAATCATTCCCGGCATCTCCGTCGTGGTGCTCGCGTTTGCACTCGGAATGGGCACCTACATTGCCGGCCTGACAACGTTCGGACGCCGTGAGTCGATCGGCGATCGCACGATCCACCTCCCCATCGGGCTAGTCGCAATGGCGGTAGGCGCCATGCTGCTGGCGTGGGCACCTCGATTCGCGGGAATCGGCTCCGATGGCGAAGGTCCAACGTGGATGACGGCCTGGCGTGTCGATCCGGTCGTGATATTTCCTGCCGCGATTCTGCTCATGCTCGCCACCACGCTATTACGAGCACGCTCAGCGACGGTCAATCCATCACCGGATCGGATCCAAGGAACGATTCGTGCGGGATTGCTGGCGATCATCCCGATTGCTGCTGCCATCACGATGCTAGGTGTCGGTGCCAAGATCGCCGTTTTGATTTTCGCGTTGATCTTGCCGTCGCGATTGATGGCTCGGCACTTCCGAGTGACTTGAGTCGTCGCATCGCTATGCGTCGATTGTCGGCAACAAATCATTGGTCAGCGGACGCTAGGATGCGACCGGTTCAGCGACCGATTGCTCACGCCAATCGACGATGTGAATCTCGACGCTCTTGTAACCACGGAACTCATTGATCACCGGTCGATAAGCGATCTCAATCGGTCCGGCACAATCGTTTAGTGGGTCACACCAATCGGCGGCACCGAACGCAACGCCGCGAATCACTTTGCTGCCTTGTTTCAATCGCACCGACAGGTGACGTTCGCTGCTACCCATCTTCTTGGCGGGCTCGGCGAGTTCGATGCCCCTGCCCATCAACACTGGACGAGGATTGCCCGCCCCGAAGGGAGCCATCGTTTCGATTTGCTTCATGATATGAAGATTGAGTTGCCCGAGCGGCGCCTCGGCGTCGATCTGAATCGCGGGTTCGATAGACTGATCGGCCCACTGCTTGGCAACTGCTTCACAGAAGTCACCTCGGAAGGCTTCGATTTCGGATTCGCGGATTGTCAAACCGCCCGCGGCCGGGTGGCCACCGAAACGGACCAGGCGATTCTCACAGTCCTTCAACGCTTCAAACAGGTTCACACCGGTACCGCCAACGCGTCCCGATCCGACTGCGTCATTCTTACCTGCCTGGTCCATCGAAATGATGATCACCGGTTTGGCATATTTTTCGGCGAGCCGTCCCGCGACCACGCCAATCACCCCTGCATGCCAACCGATCCCATTGAGCACCAAGGCAGAGTCGTTTTCGCCATCGAACTCTTCTTTGATCTGTTTCTGAGCCGCCAACTGAACGCTTCGCTGCAGCGTGTCACGCGTCGCGTTGAGGCCGTCGATGTATTCGGCCAACATCACCGCTCGCTCGCCGGCGTCAATGGTCATCAACTCGATGCCGAGTTGTGCTTGCCCGAGGCGTCCGGCCGCGTTGAGCCGTGGGGCGAGTGTGAACGAAACGCTCTCGGTGGTCAGTTCGGAAACCTGGTCGAGTTTTGTTCGCTTCATCAACTCCAACAGCCCCGGCAACGGATTGGCTTTCAACGCCTTCAATCCGTGATTGACCAGCACTCGATTTTCATCGACCAACGGCACGACATCGGCGATCGTTCCAATCGCTGCCAACGACAAGGACTGCATCAGCAGTCGTTTCATGGGCGGCGTGACTTTTTTCTGGCCGCATTTGGCCTGACACAACGACCACGCCAATTTGAACGCCACGCCAGCACCGCAGAGTTCACCGAACGGGTAATTCGTCCCCGGCAATCGTGGGTGCACGATCGCCTCGGCATCCGGGAGATCGTCGCCGATTTGATGGTGGTCGGTGATGATCAGTGTGACATCGAGTTCGCGGCATAATTTCGCACAACCAACACTTGCGATGCCACAATCGACCGAAACGATGAGTTTCTTTCCACGGGTGACCAAGGTGCGAATCGCGTCCTCGTTCAGACCGTATCCTTCCTCGAGCCGGTTGGGCACGTAGTAGCTGACGTCGGCACCGAGCAACCGCAACGCGTTGACCATGATGGCCGCGCCCGTCATGCCATCGGCGTCGTAATCGCCATAGATCACAACCGGCGTCTTGGATTCGATCGCCTCGATCAGAATGGCCGTCGCTTTGGGAACGCCGGGCAACTCTTGCGGGTCGCGGAGGTTGGTCAGTTTGGTTTCCAGGAAGGCCGAAGCGTCTTCAGTGGAATAGACCCCACGACTGACCAGCAATTGGGCGACGACCGGTGAAAGCCCCGATGAACGAATCAACTGCTCGACCAGGGGAGCGTCGTGGGGAGTGATTCGCCATTGCCGCTTCATCCTTGATGCCTTGTTGCTCGTTCAAAAAGGTTCGGAACTCAAAAAAAATCCCTCACTTACGCCATCACACGCAGAGACTCAGGAAACGCGAGCGTTTCGCGGGTGCGTGGAGGCGTCGGAGGGAGAAGCAGCCCAATGGGCCTATTTTTTCTTTTCGAGGTGCCAGGTGTGTTTGCGCACGTGCGGGTTGTACTTCTTCAATCGCAGCTTTTCGCCACCCGGTTTGCGACGAAGGGTGTAGTTGTAATGTCCGGTTTCTTCGCAGACGAGGAAAACGGTCTCAGCTTTTTTCTTGCTTTTTGCCATCGAAATGCAGGCGTAGTGGAAATAGGAGGAGTGGAATTTTTCAAAAACGGCCCCGAAGTATGGTCGGTGACGGGGGTTTCTGGCAACCCATGAAATCTCGCGACTTTTTCTCCCCGTTTGACCAAACGTGTCCTGGACGACATCGATAGTGAATTTTGCGGTTTTCGCAACAATCCCACTCAATCGTAGGGTTCGGCCATGTCGACGCTTGATTCACTTCCAATCCTCCCGGATGATCTGCAAGGAGCACCGATCGTCCTCTCGCCCTCGGCTCCCGTCTCCACGCCGTCCTCGGCTTCCAATCCGACGCCGTCCTCGGCAAACCCCACGCCCGGATTCCCTGTGTCCCCGCCGCCGCCCGCCCACGAACCCCACGACTCGACTGAGAACGATCCGCCGCGGGATGAGATACGCCGTGACGAGATGCGCCGTGACACCGGGGAAAACCGAAGCGACGCACCGTCATCGAAGACGGACCCGCGAAAAAGCACCAATCCTGCGCGAGCCAAAGCCCTTTGGTCAGATTCACCCGAACCGCGTGACGTGTCGGCTCAGCCCGTTTCACATCGAAAATGTGATGAACCGGGACAAAGTGATGAACCGGACAGAGCAGCCGATCTGACCGGGGGCAAACATTTGGGCGTCCAACAACTTTTCGGCGGCGAGCATCTGACCGAGGACCAACAGGGATCCGGAGAAGCGGCGCAGACAGAGTTGTTTGAAACCAATCCGCCGCCTTGGGAATTAGCCGTCGAAGATGACGTGTTGCTGGCATCGATCGTGTTTTCACGATCCCCGCACGGCCCCTACGACTACCGCATTCCCGATTCACTTCGCGAGGAACTCAAACCCGGCATGCGAGTGGGCGTGCCTCTCGGGCATCGCAAAAAGCCGACACCTGGATGGTGCGTTGCGGTGAAAGAAGGCAAAGCCGTTCACCGCAAACTCCGCGACGTTGCCGAGTGCATCGACGAATCACCTTTGTGTGACGCGTCGCTGGTCCGGTTGGTGATGTGGATGAGCCATTACTACCAGGTGCCTGCCGGTCAGGTGTTCGACACGTTAATTCCCTCGAGCGTGCGTACCGCGGCCGGAACCAAACAGACGACGTACTTCACACCGGCCAAACAGGTAACCGATGCCGAAATCGAGAAACTGCCCGCGAAGCAACAAGCGGTCATGCGGTTCCTGGTCTCCTCAAACCGCCCAATGACGTCGGCGGAATTAGCGGTGGCGGCAAAGTGCACCGAAGATCCGATCCGGCGACTCAAAAAGAAAAACCTGATCGTTCCGGAAGTCCGCCGTGAGATGCATTCGGGCATTCGCATTTTGGCGCAGACCAACGACGGAGAAGCCGAACGCACGCACGAACTCACCGAACAACAAACCGCTGCACTGGAGCGAATCACGGCCGCAGTCGACAGCGGACGCGGACGCACGTTGCTGCTGCACGGGGTGACCGGCAGCGGCAAAACGGAGGTCTACATCCGTGCCATCGAACACGTCGTTTCGCAAGCCGGATCGGCGATCGTGATGGTCCCCGAAATCAGCCTCACCCCGCAAACCCGAGGGCGTTTCGAAAGCCGCTTTCCCGCCGTCGCCGTGCTGCATTCGCAGATGTCGCCGTCCGAGCGTCACTTCCAATGGCAGCGGATTCGTCGTGGCGAGGTTCAAGTCGTGATCGGTCCCCGCAGTGCCGTCTTCGCACCGTTGCCCAATCTCGGATTGATCGTGCTCGATGAAGAGCACGACACGTCGTTCAAACAAGACTCCCAACCTCGCTACCATGCCCGCAAAGTGGCCCACGCACGAGCAATGTCCTTGGGCGTGCCTCTATTGCTCGGATCGGCGACTCCATCGATGGAGGCGTGGCATGCGACGCAAAGCGGCCACGCCGAGTTGATCTCAATGCCGGACCGTGTGGCGGGACGACCGATGCCCGATGTGCAACTCGTCGACCTTCGCGTGCGTGACGATCGGGCGGGAGGCGGCGCGATCAGTCGTCCGCTCAAACAAGCCGTTGATGAAACTCTCCGTGAAAAGGGACAGGCAATCCTGTTGCTCAACCGCCGCGGTTTTGCGACGACGATCCAGTGTCCGGCGTGCGGCCATGTGGTCGCGTGCCCTGACTGCGACATGCCGTTGACTCACCACCGTGACGGCGGCAAAGCCATGTGTCACTACTGCGACTACACAATCGGCACTCCACCCTGGTGCCCGGCGTGCCGGTTTGACGGGATCCGGTACGGGGGCTTGGGAACCCAGAAACTCGAGGTGGAAGCGAAAGCAAAATTCCCCGATGCCAAGATCGCGCGGATGGACGGTGACACGATGAAGCGTCCTGGCAGCCATCAACGCGTGCTATCGGAATTCCGCAGTGGCGAGATCGACATTTTGCTGGGCACGCAAATGATCGCCAAAGGCCTCGACTTTCCCAACGTGTTGCTGGTCGGTGTGATCAACGCGGACTCGGCTCTTCACTTTCCCGATTTCCGAGCCGCCGAACGCACCTTCCAACTCGTCACCCAGGTTGCCGGACGGACCGGACGAGGCGATCGTGGCGGACGCGTGATTGTACAAACCTTTACACCGGAGCACCCAGCGATCCAAGCCGCGTCACGCCATGACTATTTCAAATTCGTCGAAGAGGAAATGGTGAACCGACGCAAGTTCAACTACCCACCTCTGGGAAGCGTCGCGCGAATCATCATCCGCGGACCAGTAGAGGAGAAAACGGAGGACGTGGCGGACTCCATTCTCACACGACTCGAATCCGCTCGCGACCTCCTCAAAAGTGAAGTCCGCATCCTCGGCCCCGCGCCGCCACCAATCGTTCGATTACGAGGAAAATATCGTTTTCACCTGTTGCTGCAAGCGACCGAGTCGGCTGTCGTTGGTGAGGTCATCCGCCGCGCGTTGGCTGACTTTAAAACCGATCCCAAGGAAGAGATCGAGTACTTGATCGATATCGACCCCGTCAATCTTCTGTAAGCAAAAATCACGAACCGACCGGAACGGACAATGCCGATTTGCCCATTCCGGTCGTCTGGACTCGCGTGAACCGGTAAACTGAGGGCACCACTGCAACGGATCGGAATCCCGTTGCCTCGCTTGCTCGTCCTCTCACCAATTCGAATCGCCATGCGTCCTCTACCCATTGGCCGTGACGGCCGTGTCCCCACTTTTGGCCGCGTCGTGCAGCGAACCGGCATCGTGCTGTTCTTGCTATGCGTTTCCACGTTGCCTACGGCAATCCGGAACACCACTGCTGAGGACGCTAACCTCACCCCGAATCAATCCTCGATCGTTTGGGGCGACGACGACGTCGACATGGTTTTGAAAGCCGACGCGGACGGGAAGGTACGCCTTCGCGAGTTCGTGCTCCTGCTACGCACCGGCAAACCAACATCGGACCAACAACCGCTCGAAACCCTACTGCCCGATATTGTCGTCGACTTAAATCGATTCTCGACACACGCGCTGATCGCGGGTGCCAACGCAGGACTGCAGGGCCACGGAAATTTATCGATCGAGAAGGACACTGACGGATCGCACATGCTGCGTTTGAAATGCGACTTGAAATTTTTGAAGACCGAACGCCCCGAATTCGAACCAACCATCGAACTCGATGAACCGACCGCGACGCCGAACCCGATCGTTGTGTTGTTCATTCATGGTTTCCATGGAACAACGGAGTCATTTCAAGCGATTCGTGACCACTTTCGTGAAGAAGGGTTGCGAACCGGATGCATTCATTACGACGACCATGTCTCCGTCGCGACATCCGCCCGAAAAGTTGCCGCGTTGGTGAAGCAACAGTTTGCGATGGATCCGTCTGTACGCTTAGCGTTGGTCGGCCACTCGATGGGCGGCTTGGTCGCTCGGGAGTGGGTCGAAAATCCTGAACTGACGTCTCCCACGATCAGCCATTTGATCACCGTGGGCACGCCGCACGGAGGATCCGATTGGGCGGAGGTGACACCGCTGCCTGACCTGTTGGTCAACGGGCAATTCACCACCGACACGATGCTGGGTTTGCTGACCGATCGATCGACGACTCCGAGTGCAGGTGATCTGCGTCCGGGATCACCGTTCTTGACGACTCTTGCGTCACGTCCGTTATGCGAGGGCGTTCGCTATACGACAATCATCGGAACAGGCTGTCCGCTCGACGAATCTACTCTGCAGTCGGTGCGGGAACAATTGAATGCCGAGCGGCGAAGAGGCACCGGCGGATTGCTCGAAGCGAGACTCTCTCGAATGGTCAACCAATTCGACGCGGTGTGCTCAGGCGAGGGCGACGGCGTGGTGTCGGTCGAACAGGCAAAGATCCCAGGCGTGTCCGACATTATCTACGTGGATTGCTCGCACTGGGAGTTTTTCAATTCCCCCGAACCGGGAAAGAAGAATCCCGTGTGGGACGCGGTCGCTGAGTGCGTGGCGGCCACCGAATAAAAAGGAACACAGATAGTGGGTGGGTTGCCCCACTGAGCGGCCGACTCGTCCAATTCGAGCCGGAAAACCGATCGCTATCGCGATCCGTTTAAAGCTACCAGACAACGCTAGGGAGCGATCTCTGCGTTGGCGGGCACCATGGAGGCCTCTTCTGCACGCCGGAGAGCCTTCTCAACCCGATCGAGCAGGTCTTGATTCCGCTCAGGGCCCATCCGGGACTCCTCGTTTGCGTTGGCGGTAAACTCCGCGCCACAGTGTTGGCATGCAACAGTACACCCCAGCAGCGATGCTCGGATATCAATGCGTCTACCGCAGGTTGGACACGACTGAGTGAACTTGATCGACATAATGAGATCTCTCCTTTCAACCGCTCACCGAAGCGGTAAATCCGTTGGTTCAGGAAGATTCTAGCCCTTACACGCTGATTAACGCAACATTAATCCCCCACAGCCACATCCCATGGCCACCCCGGCAGTCTACTTCCCACCAGGGAGGCTGGCAAGTCGCGAGCTAACGTGGGATGATCGGGCGGCTCGAGAAGGGCCTCGAGTAGGACGTCCAAGGTAGCACGATCGTTGGCGCATAAGATGAAAAAATCAAGTGTTTTATTTGTGTGTATGGGGAACATTTGCCGCTCCCCTGCCGCAGAAGCGGTGATGCGTTCGGTGGCGAAATCCTCCCAGCAGGACATTCAGATCGAATCGGCCGCAACCGAGGCTTATCATGTCGGGGAACGCCCCGACGCGAGGATGCGAAAAGCCGCCGCCGCACGTGGTTTTTCGCTGGATTCCCGTGGACGCCACGTCAACGCAAACGATTTAGCCGCCGGTAGTTATGATTTGGTAGTCGCGATGGACCACGCCAACGTGCGGCGTCTGCGTTCGATCGCCTCCACCGAGGTCTCGCACGTTCGCCTATTTTCGGAATTTCTCGACGATGGATGGCCCGAAGAGGTTCCCGATCCGTACTACGGCGGCGATGCAGGATTCGAACAAGTGCTCGATATGCTCGAGGCGGGTTGTCCCCGCTTGCTCGAGTCGTTGACGAATAATCAAAAGGAAGATGATGCCTAGGCGATCGCCCCCAAACGCCCTGAACTTAGTGAACAAAACGTTCCTGCGTCAAATGGCAGCATGGTCCGTCATTTCCATGCTAACACTCGCAATCGCATCGAAATCCTCCGCCCAATCGCCAACCGAGGTGACCGTGATCACCTCCGGCGGTGAAAACGTGCAGGGTGAACTGGTATCGATCGATGACCGCGGCGTGAGTCTCGATCGCGGCAACGAGGTGGTGAGTCTGGCCGCCGAGGAGCTGTCACAGCTTCGTTTCGACCCAACGGTTCTCCCGCAACTCCCGATGAAGGTCCAACTGTCCGGCGGATCACTGCTGAGCATCACGGGCGTCGTCTGGACGGACCAAACCGTCACCGTCACACCAGCACGACAATCGCCGATCGAGCTTCCCGTCGAGGAACTGCGATGGGTGCGGTTCCGAACCGGCAACACATCAACCGACCCGACATGGTTGGGATGGGTAGAAGAAGCTCGTCGAGCCGATCGCCTCGCGGTGCGTCGCAACGAAAAGTCACTCGATTCAATTGACGGTACCGTCATCGGAATCAGTCGCGAGTCGGTTCGATTTGAAATGCGGGGCAACGAAATCAACGCCCCGGTCGCGAAACTCGAAGGCGTTTTGCTGTCCACGCAAAACAAGAAAACGCCATCGACTCCGATTCAAATCACGGACACATCGGGTTCGGTCTGGGCGGCGGAATCGATTCGATTTGCGTCCGGCGAGAACGACATTGAAATTCAGTTGCCAGGATCGATCAGACACGACATCCCACTCAACCAAATTTTGATGCTGCAGTACGCCGGAGGGATCCTTCCTCTTTCGGAAGCCGAAATCGCATCAGCGTCGTTCGGGACGCAATCGAGTGGCTCGACTCGATCAGCACTGTCGTCGGACATGGAACAGTGGTTCTCACCGGAAACGGAAGAGGGCACGATTCGCGTCAACGCTCCCGGCCAAATCACGTTTCGCGTTCCCGAGGGATATCAAAAGCTGATCATTGCCGCTCGACGTGGCAATGAGGTGAATCAGTTCATGGCGGTGCGTCTTGAAGTGCTGCTCGATGGCTCCATTCAGTGGACCGGCGTGTTGCAGGACAGACAATCGCTCGGCCTTGAACTGCCGCTCGCAAACGCCAGACAACTTTCGTTAAAAGCGACTCCCTTGCCAAAACCGGACGATCCTAAGTCAACGACCAACACGACCTCGGCCAACACCTCGCTCGGCGACATCAGCGGAACATTGGGTGGGACGGTCGAGTGGTTCTCCGGACGACTCTTGAAATGAAACTCGTCATGAATCGAAATCGAACGCCCGCGGCAATGCCTCTGCTCACAGGCCTGTTCTTGTTCGCAGGTGTGTTCTGCGGTGCCCTCGCGCATTGCCCGTCAATCATGGCGGAGGAGGTGGCGACAACGTCCAACGTGCAAACCGCGGCCAACGATGCGGACATAGTTTGGCAGGTTGAAAAACAGCGGACCGACGCGATTGCCAAAGCGATGAAGTCGACGGTTTGTGTTTTCGTTCCAGGGGGAGCCGGCGGTGGGTCCGGCGTGCTGATCACGTCAGACGGTTTTGCACTGACGAATTTTCACGTCAGCAGCCCTGCGGGCACCTATATGCGTTGCGGGCTCAGCGACGGCAACGTGTACGACGCTGTCATCGTGGGGATCGACCCCGTCGGCGACTTGGCGCTCATTCAATTACTCGGTCGTGATGATTTCCCGACCGCCGATTTCGTCTCCAGCCGCAGCGTGCGGATCGGCGATGCTTGTTTTGCGATTGGTAACCCGTTCTTGTTAGCCACCAATCTGCAGCCCACCGTGACCGCGGGAATCATTAGTGGCACACAGCGATATCAGTACCCATCGGGGACGTTGTTGGAATACGGCAACTGTTTCCAAACCGACGCATCGATCAATCCGGGCAACTCCGGTGGACCGCTCTACGACGCCCACAGTGACTTGATCGGCATCATCGGGCGGGCCTCGTTTGAAAAGCGAGGGCGAGTCAACGTCGGTGTGGGCTACGCCATTTCGGGTGATCAGGCACAAAATTTCTTGGGTTCGCTGCACAGTGGCCGAATCCTCGACCACGCGACGCTCGGTGCAACCGTTGGTACTGAAGACGACGGCAGCGTGCGGGTGACGAACATCCTGCAATCCAGCGACGCGTACCGACGCGGACTGCGCTATGGCGACGAGATTCTGGAGATTGACAACCGTGTCGTGCAAACGGCCAACGACGTGCAAAACCTCTTAGCGACTTTTCCGGCTCAGTGGCGGGTTCCGCTAAGCTTTCGACAGGACGGACGCGTCGTTCATACGGTCGTCCGTTTGGCGAGCGTCCACCGCGGTGACGAATTGCTCGAGAAGATGAAGTCGGCATTGCCACCACCGCCACCCGCACCTCAAAAACCACCCTCCGAGGATTCCGAAGAGACTCCCGATTCCGAAGAGACTCCCGATTCCGAAGAGACTCCCGATTCCGACGCCCCCGATGCGGAAGAGCCTCGCAACGACGAGTCCGACGATGAAGAGGAAGCCCCTGACGCGAAAAACCGCCCCAAGGATGCCTCGAGAGAACCGGTTCCCTTGGCCGCTGCCAAACGCATCGAAGAACGAAAAGGTTTTGCGAACTACTTCTACAACCAACAACAACAGACCAAATTCATCGAGCGATTGAGAAGCCAGTACGCACAACTGCCCTCCTCAGAAAATGGATGGAAAATCACTGGCCAAGCAACAATCGCCGGGGAAACGAAGCCCAAGTTGTTCGAGATGATCATTCGCGAAGACACTTGCGAGTTGTCGATCGGGTCACGACGTGAGCGACTGGCAAACCCAGACGCTTACGTCCAGTCGATCGACTCCGGTGCAGCGGGAAGCTTGCTGGCGGGAATGCGTTCGCTGCAGCGGATGCTCACCAACGGGCCCGACCGATTCGGCGACACGTACAGTTGGGGAACCGCCCCGCTGTTCGGGCGATCGCCACTACGTGACACCACCGTCGCAATTCACGGCGGGATCGAATCGCGATTTTTCCAAGATCCCGACAATGGGAGACTTGAGGTAATCGAATCGTTCGCCGATCGCGACGGCGATCCTGCGGAGCTTTGGATTGATCCGCCGCAATGGCTGCTCGACACCGATTCAAAGAATCTTTCATGGGATTCCTCGGCCGGCCAGCAAACCGACGACGACATCACCACCGTCAGCAATCCCAAAGTACTGCACCTGCGTTTTGGCGTGGATCCATTGGTCACGCTGAATCTCGAATCGTGGACCGCGATCGAAACTGACGGGACACCAAAACCGGAACAGGACAAAGCGAATGATGCCGCCAACGAATAGATCACGACACCGACTCCGCAGACACTTTTGGATGTTGTTCCTCGCGGCATTGATGATCGGAATGGTCATGGAACCGGCGACCGCGCAACCCTCGCTCGCCCGGTCAAGTTCACAGGTTCAAGATCGCGTTGTCAAAATTTACGGCGCCGGCGGCGTCGGCGGCCTCGATGCGTATCAAAGCGGTTTCATCGTGTCGCCTGCGGGTCATGTGGCGACCGCGTGGAGCAGTGTGCTCGATGTCGATCCAATCGTCATCCTTGGTGACGGACGACGATTTGAGAGCAAGATCGTTGGATTCGAACCGGCCTTGGAACTCGCCGTCTTGAAACTCGACGGTTCTGATCTGCCGTACTTCGAAGTTCCTTCCGGCGCAGACGCGCCCGTTGCCCGATGGGGCGATCCCGTCTTGGCGGTCAGCAACCTGTTCAATATCGCCACGGGCAACGAACCGGCGAGTGTTCTCCAAGGACGCATCGCCGCCCGCAGCAAACTCGACGCTCGACGCGGCACCTTTCAAACCTCCTACCGTGGCGAAGTCTGGTTGCTGGATCTCGTTGCTAATAATCCGGGCGCCGCCGGGGGAGCCCTTGTCGACCTCGACGGTAACCTCGTCGGCATGCTCGGCAAAGAACTCCGTGACCGGAAGACCGGCGTTTGGTTGAACTACGCCATCCCCGCCGATGTACTCCGGGCTCCAATCGGAGACATCATCGCGGGACGCAAAACCGTGTCGCCCGTCGATGACGACCCGATGCTCAGTCGCGATAAATCTCACAACTCCGAAACGCTGGGTTTCAAATTAATCCCAGATGTGCTGGAAACGACACCCGTTTACGTCGACACGATTGCGGCCGACGGTCCCGCCTCGCGCGCCGACGTGCGGCCGGATGATTTGGTGCTGCTGGTTAATGGTCGGCGAGTGGCACATCAACGCGCGTTTCGCGAACAACTCCGCCGCATCGACCGCCGTGACAACGTGACGTTGACGATTCAACGCGAAAACGAAATTCTCGAATTGGCAATCCGCCCATGATCTATCGCAAGGTCCTCCTGTCGCTCACGTTTGCATGTGCTCTGCTCGGTCACGTCGCGATCGATCGTGTGACTGCGCAAGACACATATTCGGAGTCGCAGCGTTACCAACGAGCGGTTTCCGAACGTGTCCGTAGCGTGGCCGACGAGGCTCTCCCTTCGGTCGTCGGTATTGAGGTCATCGGTGCGTTGCAGTCCGATGGCGAGGTCCGTCAAGACGCGCCGACCTCGGGGCTGGTGATCGATCGTGAAGGATACGTACTCGCCTCATCGTGGGTAACGCGAGGAGCCTCCGCGAGCATCATCGTGACACTCGGAACCGGCGAACGTTTTCCCGCGCGCGTGGTCGCCGAAGACGAACACCGTGAGTTGACGCTGCTCAAAATCGATCCCAAGGACACCGAACTGCAGCCGATCTCGTTAGAGCCACTCGATGCCTCAGGAAACGCAACATCGATGCCTCCGATCGGCGCGACGTTGCTTGCGATCGCACGTTATGGTGAATCGAATGTCCCCATGATCAGCACCGGTGTGTTATCAGCGGTCGATCGACTCGACGGAACTGCGGTTCAAAGTGACGTCCGCATCTCACCGGTTTTCTACGGCGGCCCATTGCTGGATCTACGCGGTCATTTGATCGGTGTTTTAATTCCCGCGGTTGGTGAAAACGGTGCCGAAGACCCGACGGAATGGTATGACTCGGGAATCGCGTTCGCCATCCCGGCCGACGTGATCGCCGAGAAACTCGAACGACTCCGCAACGGAGAAACGATTCGCTCCGGACTTCTCGGTCTGGTCGTCGGCGGATCGGATCCGTACGCGCCCGGCACAAACCTGGCCGCAGTACGCAAACGGTCCCCCGCGGACAAAGCGGGTTTGCAAGCCGGCGATAAATTGTTGAAAGTCGGAGGCCGTGTCGTTCGCCGACGCCAAGAAGTGAAGCTCGCGTTGGGACGATTTGACTCCGGAGAAGAAGTCACGATTGAGTACGAACGCGACGGCAAGTCGCAAACCACGGTCGCCACGCTCGCTGAAACGATCGAACCCCTTCGCCCCCAATACATCGGCATCACGTCAGACGGTGGACGCATCACATCCATCTTGCCGCAGTCGCCGGCCGACGGCGTTTTGAAAGTCGGCGACAAATTGAACTCACTCGACGACACCCCGATCGAAGATGAGTCGGCGTTGAGGCAACGCCTATGGTCGGCGGATCCCGCAACGCCGATTCGGCTCGCGATCGAACGTGAATCCGATACGACGTTGAGCAAAGAGATCACTCCGGCATCGTGGGCCGGCCCGCTGGATCAGTTGCACCTCGACGAAATGATGCAAAAGGAAGCCGACTCGCTGGCTAAAGAGGAAACATGGACGTCCACAACGCTCCGCCTACCCGATATCGTAAACGAGGCCTTGCTGTGGCACCCGCCTCTGGAGACGGACGCGGAGGTCAACACGGACGAAGAAACACCGGTTGCACCGACGGCACTCGCGATTTGTCTCTTGCCTCCTTCACAGCGTGATCTGGAAGAAGAGATAAAACGCTGGAAGAACGTTGCCCGACAAACCCGCGTGGCCATCTGCTTGATCGCGAGCGAAGATGAAGAGCGATGGCAACTCTCCGAAATTGACGCCGTCAGCAAACTCACCACCGCCGCGATCAAACGCTCCGGTGCTGACCCTCACGCGGTGTCCGTGATCGGCGTGGGCGTGCTGTCGGGGCAAACCGCTGAACAGACGAAGGCATCCGGTCCCGGAGATTCGATGGCACTGGCAGTGTCGCTATCGACGGACAACTTGTACAGCGGTGTTGCGATCCCCGCAAACACCAAACCGCCCGCCGTTCGGTTGCGACGTGACGCCCCCATGCGATTGCTCCGGGTGCTCGTCTCATCACCACCCAATGACGAACTGCCATCATGGACCGAAACGCTCGGTCGTCTCGGTTGCCCGGTCCAAACCACCGGTGACATGGACCGTGAAGGTCTGATGAATTGGTGCCGATCGCTGCCGATTTACTAGCGTGACCGACGCGTTGTCGACACGAAAATGACCAATGCGAACGCCTGCCGCTCGACGTCGCAATTTCCACAAGACATCGCGGTCCGCGACCGACTACAATCGGGGGGCTCACTCATAAGAGCCGCCTTGTCTACGCGATTGGATTTTCCCCATGATCGGCCTCCGCTACCTGAAGTCGACTCCAACGACCTACCTGATGCGATTTCGCAACGGGCAAATTCGTCGGCACGGCGCCGGAATTTCGATGTTCTACTGGACGTTCAACTCGATCATCGTGCGTGTCAATTTGGCGAGCGAGGATCTACCATTTGTTTTCGAACAGCAGACCTCCGATTTCCAGGACGTGACGATCCAGGGCAACATGACCTACCGCGTCGCCGACCCACAACAACTCGCCAAGAAGCTCGACTTTTCGATTGACGCTCGGGGACGCTATCAGTCCGACGATCCTGATTCGATCCGCGATCGGTTAGTTCGCATGCTCCAAGTGGAAGCGAATGAGTTCTCACGTCAACGCAGCATCACGGAGATGTTGACCGCCGGACCGGACCTGACTGACCGTCTTCAAACGTTTGCCTCCAAAGCGACGATCCCGCGAGACCTCGGTTTGGAAATCGAGTCGGTCGTGCTGCTGCAAATCAAACCGACGCCAGAAATGGAATCGGCGTTGCAAGCCGAAACTCGCGAAGCCACGTTGCAGAAAGCCGACTTGGCCGTCCACGAACGCCGCAAGTCAGCGATTGCCGCGGAACAAGAAATTCGTGAACGCGAACTGCAAAACGAACGCATCACTCAAGAGAAACAACGTGAAGTTCGAGAAGCCGAACTCGCCGCAGACGTTGCGATCGAATTAGGCCGAGAGGAGTTGGTACGACAACAGGCGGCCAACGAGAAAACACTCGCGTCGGCCCGCGCCGAAACACTTCGCCAAACCTTTGACGCGATGAGTGTCGTGGACTGGAAAACGATTGCTGCGAGTTCCGAGTCGACCGACGCGAAACAGTTGATCGCGATGGCGTTCGGAGAACTCGCTGAGAACGCCCAAAAAATTGGACGACTCGACATTTCGCCGGACCTGCTACGAGACCTCATGGGTGATACCACGACCGACGGATCGAACACCCAAAACGGCTCGCGTCGCCGCAAATCGGAGTAGCCGTCATGGGCACAAAGATGTCTCCCAACATCGCGTTGGTCACGACGCCGACGCGTTTGGCGGGCTTGCTGGCGAAGTTCGGCACCAAAGGCTCGGCCCGCTTTCGAATCCAATCTGCGAGATCCACCTACCTCAGTGAAAACGCCTCCGCCGCTGCGGTCGTGGATGCCGACGCAGACTTCGAAGAATACATTGACGAAGACCAACACTACGCCGCCGCGGTAAAACGCATCCGCGGTGACCTCGAAGGACTGGGATACCCCGTCGTTCCGGTTCCCCGAAATTACATCTCAAACTTTTACTTTGGAATGACCGAGGCGGTCGTCGTCGTTGGCCCCGATGGCCTCGTCGCCAACACGGCGAAGTATGCCGGCGACATCCCCATCATCGGCGTGAATCCCATGCCTAACCGTTTCGACGGAGTCCTGTTGCCGTTCCAGGTCGATGACATTCGCAAGATCGTTCGCCAAACGCTCGCGGGCAGATCGTCGGTTCGCCGCGTGACCCTGGGCGACGTAACGCTCTCCGATGGTCAATCGATGCTCGCCTTCAACGATTTCTTCATCGGCCGCTCATCGCATGTGTCGTCACGATACATCCTATATTCGGGCAATCAGAGCGAAACACATTCCTCGAGCGGTGTGATCGTCTCGACCGGTGCTGGATCCACCGGATGGCTCAGCAGCGTGTATCACATGACGTGCGGCGTGGGGCGAACTCTCGGCCATCAGTCTATTTCACCGCCGAAGATTCCTTGGGATACCGACGCGTTGTGCTGGGTCGTTCGCGAACCCTTTCTCAGCCGGAGCAGCCAAGTCGAAATGGTGATGGGCGAAATCCGTGACGGAATCCCGTTGCGACTGGAAAGCCTTATGACGGAAGGCGGCGTGATTTTTTCCGACGGTATCGAATCAGATTATCTCGTCTTCAACAGCGGCACGATCGCGGAATTTCAAATCGCGAAAACCCAGTCAAAACTTGTCGTTTGAGCTTCGAGATTATCTCTGCCAATGACGTAGGTTTTGGATAGGCACAAACGACTGCCCGAACGTGGTCCACCGTCTCGCGACGTTGGCGATAGAAAACAGAAATACTCTATTGGTTTTTCTTCTGCTCGCGTTCACGCTCACGCTGTTGTTGGATGTCGTTTGCCTTGGCCTCCGCGTTCACGCTGTGACCGATCGACAACGCGAGCCGTCCGAGCATCGCAAAGTAGATAAACACTGCTGAAACGGCGGTAAAAATCCCCAGTACCGCTGCCGCCGGTGGCGCGAACATGCTCGAGGCGGCAAAGATCAGAAACGTAATAAAGAAAACGATCCCGGACGAAAAGTAAAATCCGCCCCAGGCTTCCTCGCAACGCGTCACGCTGCGTCCCACGTCGGGCGAAAAAGGGACAAAAATGTTTTGCATGTCGAGCATCGAGAGCAAGACAAACGGAAAGATCAGGAACGTCGAGATCATCGAAAAGCAAACCGTCGTCAGACTGTTTCCAAAAGTCATGTATCCGATGAACCATCCCGGACCGTAAGAGAGCCCCGCCGCCGCAAAACAGAAGATCAGCGGCGTGATCCATTCGGTCGGTTCCAACGTGACCGGCCACTCAGTGACACTTTCTTCCTCATTGGCGATCGATTGCATAATCGCAAAACCGCACGCCAGCACGACTGCGGCGAAGAATCCACCGGCCGCGAAAAGACCGACCACTAACATCGGCGAATCAATCGCGAGGGCCACAAACGCAACCGCGGAAGCCATCGTCGAAAGGATCAACCAGTGAGCCATCACGCCGATTTGCAGAAAGATCCCAAATACCGACGTGGCCCAATCACGAATCTTTGGAACATCCAGATCCGGCTTGGGTTCATCTTCTTCGATCTTCGACGCCGCTTCGAGCAGTTCGCTGGCAGATTTACGGAACGGGTCCGCCGGCCGATTTTCGACGTTTTGAGTCGACTCGGAGAACTGAAATGATGGCGCCGCCTCCATATCAATCTTCGCTTTTCGCGGAACACGCGGCGGTCGCGGAACCATCACCATGGTGAAGCAATCCCGACACCGAACCTTCTTCCCCGCTTGAGCGGCCGTCACGTTCGTTTGCGTCCCGCAACTTGGGCAACGGACCCGATACTCTTTCTGATACTGGATTTCGTCGCCATCTGAGTTCTTGCCAGCAGGACGTTCGTCAAACGTCGCGGCGATGTCCTCATCCGCGGTTGCGGGCTCATCATCTTCGTCAGGCCATACTGAATGATCAGGCAGAACCGGATCGGCTGCGGCAGGCCGAGGCTTCACGGGCTGCAAGGCGGGCAGATCGAGCCCCCAATCGTCATCCTCGCTCCCGCTCGTCGACTGCGGAGATGGAACATCCGTTGGTGCGGCCGGCTTGCGAGGTGATGTCGCCGATGGCCTTGGCGTCGAAGGTGCCAGGTTCAGCCAATCATCGTCGTCATCGTCAACCTTGGGAGCCCGCGTTTTGCCGCTGCCGGTTTCGTTATCACGACCGCCAGTGTCATACCCGGTTCCGCCCTCGAAACCAGGTACGATGAAAGCTTGACCGCAATGCGGGCAGCCAACGCGACTGCCGCCTGCATCATCAGAAACTCCGACGGCAGTCTTGCACTGCGGGCAATGCACCATCTGCGGCACGATATTTAAGCCTCCAGGACTTCGGCTTCGCGCGCCTTCGCGGAATCGTTCACGGTCGACTCAAACTTCTTCGTCAACTCTTGAACCTGTTCTTTGCAACGATCGCGATCATCCTCAGTCAGTTCATTGTCTTTTTCGGATTGATCAGCCGCTTTATTGGCATCCCGGCGAATGTTTCGAATCGAAACCTTAGCCTCTTCGCTGAGTTCCTTGATACGACTGACCATTTTCTTACGGACTTCGGTCGACAACGGCGGAACGTTTAGCCGGATCACTCGACCGTCGTTTTGCGGGTTCAAACCGAGATCGCCCGCTACGATCGCCTTCTCGATCTCTTTGATTGTCCCTGCATCGTAGGGGCGAATCAAGATTTGTTGTGGTTCGGGCGTACCGATAGAGGCCAATTGCTTCAACGGCGTGAACGAACCGTAAACCTCCACCTTGATCGAATCAACCAATCCTGGGTTCGCACGTCCGGTACGAATGCCTGCCAAGTTGTTTGACAAAACCGACACGGCTTTTTCCATCCGCTCCTCGGCATCCATCAGAATTTCGTCACTGGTCATATCAAATGTCTCCTGCTAGGTGGGAATCCAGGTTAATTAGTTTGTGAATCGTTCGGATCGCCAATCCATGTTCCAACGGTTTCACCCCGAACGGCTCGCACGATGTTGCCATCTCGTTTGAAGTTAAAGACCAAAATCGGCTTGCGATGCTCGCTGCAGAGAGCGATCGCGGTGGCGTCCATGACACGCAATTTCTTAGTGGTCACCTCTTGGTAACTGAGCTGATCGTAGAGCACCGCGTGTGGATTGATTTCCGGATCATCACTGTACACACCGTCAACCCGCGTGGCCTTCAAAATCACGTCGGCGTCGATTTCCAGCGCCCGTTGCGCGGCGGCAGTGTCCGTGGTGACGAACGGGCAACCGATCCCACCCGAAAGGATCACGACACGTCCTTTTTCGAGATGCCGGATGGCCCGCCGACGAATGAATTTCTCAGCCACTTTGTCAACCGGCAATGCGCTCATCACACGCGTAGGCAACCCGATTGCCTCGAGAGCATCTTGCAACGCGAGCGAATTGATCACCGTTGCGAGCATGCCCATGTAGTGGGCCGTGGCCTCACCGACGGTTGCGTTGGCCCCTGAAAACTGGGCTCCTCGCAAGATATTCCCGCCACCGTTGACGATGGCAATTTGGCAACCGGATTCGTGGGCGAGTTTGATTTGATTCGAAATCGTGGCCATTTCGGCACCACTGATTCCGCGTTTTCCGGACTCAGCCAAACTCTCGCCACTCAGCTTCAAAATCACGCGGCGGTATCGTAAATCAGCAGTATCAGACACGTTGGGACATCTAGAACGAGGACGGGGCAGCGACCAATTTGATCCAACAATAACGCTTGTTGGGTGACTTTAGAACATGGGGCCGGATCACAACGGGGGCATCCGGGCGGTGGGAAGACGTTTTAACCGTCCTTTTGCTAGGCGGGCTCGTCCGGAAGGGCTCTCACGCACCGCCCGTCGTCTTTCGGTCGCGCCACCAAAATATGGTACTGAGGACTCGACCAGGTCCTCTGAAAACGTTTCGCGGATTCCTCGTCTCGGTGCCAAACGAACACGCCCGGCCCCCAACTACTTTGTCCCACGCCCGCAAATCCGGCGTCCAGCAATTGATCGATCAGACGGGTCGTTGCCTCTCCGTTGTAGGCTCCTCCCTGAACGTCCGCGAACAATTCTCCGCTGAGACGATTGTACCGGGTCGCCGCTGAACAGAAGCGGTCAAAATCCCCGTCTTTGATTGCCGGCACGAGGGTGTCGGTTAACAATTTGGCAAGATGATCTCGGCGATCCGGTGCCACCGGCGAGAGCGATTCAAAACGAGCCTGCTCCTGTTCTCCCGACACCGATGCATCCGACGACAACGGTACCTTGGGGAACAAAATGGCCACTCGCCACTGAGAAGGCATTTCAAGACGCATGTCCAGCGGATTCGGCGTCACCCCGCTGCGATCCGCCTCCAATCCCTCGACGATGAATCCGCCCGAAAGATAACCGTGTGTCCCCACCGCGGATCGTCGCCCCCGATCGGCGCCTCGCAACCACAATTCACGATTTAACACTGGCGTCCCATTCAACTCTGACCCCAGATTCAACTCCTGCCCCACCGCCGGATCGCTCTCCGCCACGTCCGAAGACAAACGTAAATCCGAGTCGTCTCCAGGTATCGCAGGATAGGCGTGCAGGATCGCTTCGGAGATCGCCAACGACAATTGAGTCCCGCTGCCCAATCCGGAATGCGCCGGAGCAAGGCTTTGCACCTCGACGTGAACGGGCGGCAACGACCTACCAGGTTTGATGCGTTCCGCAATTCGCCCAGCAATCGCGATCGCCCGGTCACGATGATCCACCGACGAGTCGACCTGCGAATACGCGAACTCGGACGACGGGTGAGCCTCCACCACGGTCGCGGGCCGGTCAATCATCACACCACATCCACCAAACGGAGAGGCGATGTCGAGCAAGCCGAAATGCAATCGGGCACCGGTCGTGATCCGCACCCGTTTCATACCGAACTCTCGTTCGTAACGAGTAGGCGTTCGCGAATAAATGACGTCACGAGATCGAAGGCGGTTTGCTCATCGGGCCCCGCTGTCTTTTCAACGGGGACACGCAATCGTTTCAACTCGTCACGAATCTGCTCAGGATCGATCAATCCGATTCGCGTGGCCAAAATCGCCGCTTCGATCACCGCATGTTTCGCACGGTTGAACCCGAAAAAGGGACGCACCGTTCCCTCCGCAACACATCGCGCAGTCAACTCGTGCCGAGGTGGCTCACCTCCACGATCGATCACTTTGATCGCGAACCAACGATGACAATCGATTAAACGAACATACCCCGCGCCAGCGTCCTCGGCAGGGCAAACGAGCCCATTGGGCTGCACATCACCGATCGCGCTGCGTGCCAGCAGCAACACGTCATCGGTCACGTGAACGACAGCGTTTCCGGACGCGAGCAGATTTCGACACGTTCGCGATCCTTCATACGGGCGAAGCAAAAACGTGGGCAGGTTTTCTTCACCACTCGATTCCTGAACGATCGGCCCCATCGGCGCGATGTTCACGCGTCCTTCGGGACTCACCGTCGTGACAATTGATTCGAGAATCATGACACGGCCCCGTTGTCGTTCGCCAGTGGCGTCGGCGGCGGAACCGAATCAGCAGACGACGACTGCCGCGCCGAAAGTTTGCGCGATGCGGCGATCGACAGTGTCGGGAAAGGAGCCGTTCGGTAGGAGGCTGACTCACCTTCGCCGGTGGCCGACAATTCGCCCGCCCCCGACACTCCGCTCGCGCCGGCTCCCTCAATTTCATCGTCATCGGGGCTCGATGTCGGAAAGACGGATTCGGACATCCATACCACCGGTCGTCCCGATCCGAACGTGGCACCACGCACGTGGCGAGCCCGATCATGGTGACGATCGACCAAGGTAAAGAAGTTATGAATCAAGTCATGCCCGTGCTGCGTGAGCAACGATTCGGGATGGAACTGAACCCCATGGACACAGCGAGCGTGGTCCGAAATCCCCATCACGATCGAATCAGATTGATCGACATTTCCGTCCTCGGTCGATGTCCACGCCGTGATCTCGAGCGAACCGGGCAATGACGTCGCATCGACGCATAGGGAGTGATAACGCCCGACCGTCATCGGACACGGCAGTCCCACAAACACTCCTGTCGAATCGTGCTGGATCGAGGACGCGACCGCGTGTGCGGGCGGCGACACAGTGACCACACCGCCGTAAGCAGAGGCGATCGCCTGATGCCCCAAACAGATCCCCAAAAGGGGAATTTCTCCAGCGAGAGACCGCACCACATCGAGACAACACCCTGCCTGTTCAGGGCGATTGGGCCCTGGCGAAAGAATGATGGCCTCGGGCTGCAACTGATAACACTGGGCGGCCGTGATCGCATCGCTGCGGATCACACGGGTGGCTTTCCCCGCGAGCCGGAGATAGCGGGCGACGTTGTGAACGAAAGAGTCGTAGTTGTCCAACAACAGGATCAAGATCGGGTTACCGTCGCGGTTTGGCGAATTTGATTTTCTCAATCAATTTAACCACCTGATCCCCGTCCTTGTAACCACTGACCGCCGTGATCGCCCGAATAACGTACTCGTACCGCAAGTTGTAGTCGGTATCGATTTCGACCTCGGGCCCCTCCCCGGCTTCTTCCGCGACGGGCGCCGACGAACCGATTTGTCCGATGATGGTTCCACGGAGTTTGTCAAATGCTTCGGGACCGTTGCCCATTTGGATATCGTTGAGTTCCATGCCAACGAGAGTGCCGGTGTCGTCCGAACGCAATCGTAATTTCAGCGGCAATTCGGTCGGATCCACGGTGCTGTTGGAGGATCCGGCCAACGGCATTTTGACACTAAAATCGCCTTCCATCTCGACGATTTTGAAGGTCATGACAAAGAAGATCAGGAGCAGGAACACGATATCGATCATGCTCGTCATGTTCAGCTCATTCTTCTCGCCCGATTGCGGGTTACGAATTTTCATGAGCGATCCTCTTTCACGCGGAGGGCAAAATTAACGAGCTGCGAGTCCTGACAGACCCGCACGACTTCTTGTATCTCCCCGGCCGCACAATCCTTGTGTCCCCGGATCACCACGTTCGCATCCGCGGGCTTTTTGCCTTCACCGCGAATCACGGCCAACTCGCGATCGAGACCAATCCGGAGCGTCTCGGCGGTGTAGTCGTCCCCGCCCAAATAAACCCGACCGTCGGCCGCGACGTGCAACACGATCGGGAATACCAACGGAGCTTCGGGCGGTTTGACCAATTTGCTGTTGGGCAGCACGACGTGATCGTTTGCCTCGGTTTGGGCAAAGTTGATCAACACCATAAAGAACGCGATCAACTGAAACGTCATATCAATCATCGGTGTCATGTCCCCTTCGGCCATGTCCACCTTTTGTCGTTTGACACGCATGATTAGCGGCCCCCGGCCTTGGGTGTGGTGTCTTCAAATCGGCTCATCAAGTTTTCGCTCTCCACACCGACTTCGAGCAACAACCGGGCGACGCGGTTTCGCAAAATGTTGTACGCCGCGATCGCGGGAATCGCGATAAACAGACCGACGAGGGTGGTGAACAAAGCCGTCGAGATCCCGGCCGCCAAATCCGACGGTTTCGGCGTCGATCCACCGTTGGCAATCACGTCAAACGATGCGATCATCCCTTGAACGGTACCGAACAGTCCGATCATTGGGCTCAGGTTGCCGATCAACGCCATGTAACTCAGACGGTGTTCGAGCTTCATGCTCTCCTCTTCGCCGACTTCTTGCATTCCCTCGAGTGCCTTGGGATAGCCGCGAGAAATCTTTGACAATCCGGCGGCGAGCACTTGGCCGAGAACGGACTCGTCGCTCTTCGCCAAATCGTACGCACCCTGGTTGTCATTCTCATCGAGACGCTGACCGAACTCCTCAATCAGATCGAGTGGACAGAGCGTATCCCGACGGGCCGCGAGCATGTTCATGACGAACAGTGACACCAACGTTACCGACAATGCCATAAACACGATCAAGTAAGGAATGCCGAGCGACTTGATAAACCATCCGAGCAGCGATTGGTTGGGCGCGGAGCCTCCCGCGTCATCGCCACCCCCATTGTCGGCGGCTCCAGGGGCAGGAGCGTCCGGCACAACGGGCGGTGCGGGTTCTGGATCGGCACCAAATTCGGCCGCCGCGTCGTCTTGGGCAAACGCCGATTCACTGAAAATCGCACCGCTCGAAACGATGCCAACCACCAAGACCACCAACAAACTTTTCATGCTCCAACCGGGCAACACGTCGCTTATCCGCTCGGACATATATTTCATCGGGGTACCTTTGAATTGAATCGGTTGATACGTCAACACACCGATGTTCAATCGGGACGGCGGTTGATCTTGGTTACGGGGACATGAGCCTGCGTTGGCCAGACAATATCGATAGAATAATCGACCTCGCCCCCGATGGCATCACCCCGCCGGGGACAATCCCGATTCCGTCACGGCTCAGACGGACACCCTCATTCGATCAAAGGCAAACCGAATGGACGAAAAAGAGGAGGAAGAATGGCAGGATGCAAGCGATTGGGACGACGAAGACTACGACGAATTCCTGCAACGTGAATTCCCCGACTCAGCCGGACGCCGCGGCACCGGATTGCCCGCAATATGGCGGTGGACAGCGTGGATTCTGCTTGCAATCGCCGCGTTGCTATGGGTTCTGACGATGTAGAAGGAGGTGAAACCGCCGACGACTCCGAACCCGCTCTTCGCTTCAGTTCCTGTTTTTTCATCCGTGTCCCGATTTTGCTCCCGAGACCAAACTCGCCCCTGAATCAGCGATTCCACCGGGACTGAGCTCCCCGCCTGAACCCACCCTACCGCGGGGGCCCCTCAATACGAAGGAGCGCCTGACCGGAGAACCGATACCAACTGTCAATCGCACGGTTCTCAGCAACAAGGGGACACCAACGCGTGTCCCTTTGTCTACTGCGAACTGCTATCTTTTTCGCAGCACGACCAACCAGTCTTCCTCGGGAGTCTCCGGTGCGGTCCCCAACGAAACGCCAGCACCACCTTCGACCGTCGAGACAGAACCCGCTGCCAAAGTTCCTCCCGAGCGAGGGTTGAACCACTGAACCGAGTAGCGACCGGTCGCGTCCGAGAGGTCCAATTCCGTCGTTCCACCATCAGGCAAGTACACCAAATAAACCTCGTTGGGTTTGGCAAAGCAGAACTTCGACACGCCACGTTTGGGATTCCCGACGAGATCATCGAAGTTCTTCATTTCCCAAAACGGGATTTGATTGTCGTGGAAAAACCCAATCGCGATCCGGCAATAGTCCCAACTCTGATCGCGACTTCGCCAATCTTCGCACACGATATCGTTCTCGACATACGAATACCCGAAGTAGTACTCACACCCCGCGCCACCCGCCATCAAGTTCCCCCACAACGTTTGCTTGCGCACCTTGTGTTGGGTGTAGGTCATCTTTCCGGATTTGTCGCGTCCGTCAAAACCTTTGTATCCCAGATCGGGACACTGAGCATGTGCGGCAGACCCAGATTCATCAAACGCGACCACCCATGGTTTGTCCGCTTCCTCGGACGCCTTCACCCACTTGAACGTTTGCTCGTGCGTGGTTTCCAAACTGCTGTTCTGCAACGAAGCCCCCGTCAGTTGCGAGCGGTCTCCGAGCAACGGTTTGTAGACAAGGTCCTGCTGATTGGGATAGGTATGAATCACGATCGGATGATCATACGCATCGAGCTCGGCGATTTGATCGATCATCGCGATTTGCTGCGCGGTCGATTGAGTATTCTCCTCTCCGATGTTCCAGTTCAACGCCAAACCATGGCCAAACCGGGCAACCAACTCGCGACAGTAAAGTTTTCGTTGTGGCCCGAGGTCTCCCCCGTCCAAACTGGTCGGAACGAATCCGTCTCCTTTGCCTTTTTTGTGATCGTCGTTTTCGGTTTCTTGCATCTTAAAATGAAGATACATGCCTCGTGCGGTTCCATGATCGAAAACCATCGACCATTGGTCGAGCTTGCTGCAGTCGTAGTGCATTTTGTCTTCACGCTGGATGAACGGCCAAACGTTGTCGCCATCACCACCCGCGTTATAGGTCAAAAATGAGAACGCATTGCAGCCCTTGCCCGAAAGATAACTGATCGCGCCGATCAATCCCTTCCCTTTGCCATCAGCCCAAGTGGGATCTCCGCTTTGCCAATCCTTAACGTGAGCTTGCCAAGTCTTCAGGGGTGCCTTCTTCGGATTACCCGCGATGGTGTTATCGAAGTCGGCAAAGGCGAGCAATGTTTCGGGCGCGTCAGCGCCAACTTTCAGAAAATACTCACCCGAACCCGCGAACTGCAGATAGTGCTTGCCGACATAATTCAGTCGACCTCGAGATCGCAAATCACGCCCCGTTTTGTCGGACGGCACAACAGTAATCGTTCCTGATTTCCCGTCATACGCTGACATCGAATTCGCAGGGGCTTTGGTATCGATTGCCACATCGTTACCGCTGACCATGGACACCTGATATGTCCACTGACCGGGACGATCCGCGGCAAACAACGCGCGCCAAACCTGGCCAGACTCCGCGTGAGAATTAGCGGCGTCACCATCAGCGGCGAAGAAGCCCGGAATCACATATTGAGTTCCGTCATCATGCGTGAACGTTACCGTCATCCGGTAGTCGGTGAACGGGTTGGGAGCGTTGTCCTTTTCGTGAGCGTACGGCCCCTGGAGATCGAGGACGATCTTGTGCCATGTTTTCAGTTCCCCGCCGACGTTCACCGATCCGTCTCCGTCAACACCACGCGGCATTTGTAGAGGTTGGTTACTGACCGGAACGGTCGGTGCCCTCGCGGCGGTGTGGGCACCGCTGTTCTTTGCGCGAGAGGCAACCTTCTTCTGTGCGGCCTGTTCTTTGACGACTGGCATCGCCAATTCGCGAGTTGCATCGTCGGCCGGAGTGAACACGACTGCACTCCATCGAGCACGGCTGAATTCCTTACCGTCGCTGCTGCCCACGGACGAACCGACTTGGATGATCGCCCCTTCGGTAACGCGAACGTTTTCCCACGTGTGATGGAAAGCAGTGCCTTCCTCGTAAGTTGAATCGCTTAGCGAGTTCGTAAACTCGGCGAGTTTTTCATCATCCGCGGCAACCGAATAGGTCGACTTGCCGTCATTCTCACCGACCGTTTTTAGCGTGACGTGATAGAGCCCGGTGGGATAGGGAAACGTACGAGATACGGTCGCCTTTTTCCGTTGAGACGGATTGATCGCCAACCACTTCCCTCGATCCAAGTAATAACCGTTATTGGAACCTTCGGCGAACATCGTCGCAGGCATTTCAAGGTGCATTTCGGAGCTTGCATCGGAGGCAACCGCTACCGCGGTTTGCGCATGCGTTGCCTGCCATCCGGGCATCAACAAAGCCGCCAAAAGGATCACACGAATCAAGGGAACAAGAGCGTCAACGGTCATGGTATTACTCAGAGGTGGGATGGTTTGGGGGGATCATCATTAACGCGAAATCACGCCGAAGCGGCACAACTTTTCGTACAACCGATCGCGTCTGCGACCGCATCGGCAACGTCGCTCGTTGACGAGGTGCCACCGATGTCTCGCGTTCGCACGCTCGCGTCTTCGAGCACTTTCGCGACCGCCATTTCAAGACGCGCCGCAGCGTCGATCGCAACCGGATCGTTGTGTTGGTCGCCCAACCAATCGAGCATCATGGCCGCCGACAACATCGTCGCCATCGGATTCGCAACGTTCTTGCCCGCGAGTTGCGGTGCGGTACCGTGCGAAGGTTGGAACAAGCCGTGTTCGTCACCAATTTCGCCCGATGGGCCCAGTCCAAGTCCGCCGACCAAACCGGCGCCCAAGTCAGAAAGGATGTCGCCGAACTGGTTCTCCATCACGAGCACGTCGAAGTCCCATGGGTTTTGAACCAAGTACAAACTCATCGCATCGACGTAAACCGCATCGCTGCTGATGTCAGGATGCTTCTTCGCAACATCAAAGAACACTTCGCGGAAGAACGCGAGCGACCGGAACACGTTCGCTTTATCGACACAGGTCACCATCTTCTTTCCGTCGCTCGGCCGACCGTTGCGACGCTGGGCCAATCGAAATGCGAAGTCAGCGACGCGTGATGTTCCACGCCGTGTCACTACCAGAGTATCTGTCGCGACTTCATTTCCGACCTTCGCCCCGCCACCAAAGGACGCGAACAACCCTTCGAGATTCTCGCGAATGATGACAAAGTCAATCCCCGGTCCGGTATCGCGGAGCACGCACGGCGCGCCCGGATACAATTTCACCGGCCGTACGGCGGAATGAACGTCGAGAGCCCGCCGCAACCCCACCATCATCGTGGGCTGCACTTCGGTGCCGTCCGGGTAGCGAACGTCCGGCAGACCGATCGCCGAAAGAAGCACCGCATCCGACGCGACGCAGTCCGCCAGAACTTCATCAGGCAACGTCTCGCCGGTATCCCGGTACAACTCCGCCCCCGCACGGTGGGAAGTCATTTGAAGGTTAAGTCCAGGCGTCTCGGCAATAATGCGATCCAGAACGGTGCGGGTCGCACTCATGCATTCGGGGCCGATGCCGTCACCGGGCAATAACGCGATTCGATAGTCTTTCATTGGATTCAATCGATAAAAGTGAGATGAGTCTATTCTTGGCTGTGCCAGGTTTGAACGGATTTACTAACGAGTATGGGACCAACGGTCGCGTCAAACTCATGGAAGTGATCGGTTTGTTTGTGCGCCGCAAACGCCGCTGCGTCGTCGTACTTTTCGTACAGAAAACAGGCCTGCGGTCGGTCCTCGTCGTAACAAACATCAAACTGCTTGCACGCCTCTTCTTTCTCAAGAGAGTTCTCGGCTTGCGCTTTCATGGCGACACGGAATGCGTCGAGGTAATCGGCATGAACCTCAAAGGTGACAGTAACTACGAACATGGACAGCACTCCGAATAAATGGCCGGACAGGCGTACGCCGACCACTCGCAAGGTTTAACTAGACAAAACATGGCTGGCTCTGAAATCGGATCGATGACGTTTCGAAATCTCATTTGGCTAAATCACTGACCTGCTGCGGAGTGAGGAATCGCGTCGTTTCGTGACGCAGCAACAAGAACAGTTTCGCGGTCTCTTCGAGTTCCTCGGTGGCATTGACCGCACTCTCCAACGAGCCTCCGGCGACCACCGGACCGTGATTCGACAGCAGCACGGCGTGTGACAATTTCGCCGCCCGCTCAACCGCTTCGGCGAGCTTCATATCACCGGGAGGAAAATACGGCACGAGCGGCAACGTGCCGACTCGCATGACGTAATACGCGGTGATCGGCGGCAAGACATTTTGCTCGTCAATATTGGCAAGACAGGAAACGGCCACTGAGTGCGTTGAATGCAAGTGCACAATCGCCTGCTCGCCCGGACGTGACTGATACATGCTGTGATGCAAAAACGCCTCTTTGGAAGGCTTGTCGCCAGCGACCACATTCCCGACGTTGTCAATCTTCGTGATCCGATCGGGATCGAGACGTCCGAGACAACTGTTCGTAGGCGTGATCAACATCCCGTCAGGCAAACGAACACTAATGTTGCCTGAACTTCCCGCCGTCAAACCGCGGTCAAACAGCGACTGCCCCTGCGTCGCGATTCGCTCTCTCAACTCGCGTTCGCTCATTTCAGCATCTCCAATGCGGATTCAAAAAAGCCCACTCCGCCGAAATTGCCCGACTTCAGCACTAACGCCAACGGACGCTCACCATCGAGCGACTCCGTCCATGGAACTCCGGTGCATATCTCTGGACCGATCTTCAAAGCTCCTATCGAAAGTTCTCGAACAATCGCTCCCGATGTCTCGCCACCGGCGAGTACCAAACGATTGAACCCGAGATCCGAGACCAACCGGACTGTCGTTGCCGCCAAGAAGTTCTCGATCGCAAGCGCAACTTCCATCGCACCAAATCGACTTTGCATTTCCGCGATCTTGTCTGGCGCGGCACTCGACGCGATCAAAACAGGCTGAGACACATCGACTTGCCCGGCCCACTGAACGATTTTCTCCAGTTCTGCCGCGTCGTCTTCCATCACCGCGGCCACGTCGACGGCATAACAAGGACACTTCTCCTGCATGTATTTGACTTGTGCGGTCGTCGCCTTTGAACAACTTCCCGCGACAATCAAACTACGCCCCTTCACGCTCGGGATCTCCGGTGCAAAGGTTCCCGATCGCAGCAGTCCACATTTCCGATACGCATCGGGAAGGAAATGAGCCAATCCCGATCCGCCGGTCACCAACGGCATCGACGCACATGCCGACGCGAGTGTCGCGAGATTCTCATCACTGCAAGTGTCCGTCACCACCATCGAAACGCCATCGCGGCGCAGACGTGACAGACGCTCTTCAACCGAGGAGACGCCGGGACGAATGTCATCGTAAGAAACCAACCCGATCCCGCGTGACGTTTGTTTGGCGAGAAAACGAATCAGGTTCGCGTCCGTCATTGGGTTAATCGGATGACTCTGCATCCCCGACTCATTGAGCAACGAATCGCCGACAAACAAGTGACCGTGATACACCGTTCGGCCTGCCCGAGGAAACGCGGGGCAGAACACCGTTTGTTCAACACCGAGTGCGTCCATCAACGCTTCGGAAACCGGACCGATATTGCCATGCTCTGTGGAATCAAACGTCGAACAGTACTTGAAATAGAAACGAGCAACCCCGATTTCACGCAACGCATTCAATGATTTTAACGACTGCGAGATCGCATCCTGTGCCAGAATCGAGCGTGTCTTCAACGCGACCACAATCGCATCGGCTTCGGAAAGCCGCGCCAACGTTTTGGCATCAGGCGCACCGAGAACCTGAACGACGCGCATGCCGCCCTGAACCAAATTATTGGCCAGGTCGGTCGCTCCGGTCACATCATCTGCGATGCAACCCAGCACAGCATTTCGTTCTAAATTTTTTTCTGACATGGTAGATTATTAGTTGCACTTATCGCTCAATCGCTATCGCCCGGACCGGCGAACCGTCACCGCCGCCTACTTTCATCGGCAGCGCGATAAACTCCACGCTGGTTCGTGTGAGTTGGTCCAAATTCGCGAGCCCCTCGACAATCAAAACGTTTCCGCGAAACAGTGTTTGATGGACGGCGGTGAGTTCAACGGCATTGTTCACGTCGGCGACCGAGGGTGGCTCGACTCCGATCATTGCTACCCGGCGATCAACTAACCAATCCGCCAGTTCCATCGAAATTCGCGGCAACTCGTTTCGATACTCGGGTGTGCCATACCGTTTGTGCCAATCCGTTCGAAACAACAACCGTGATCCCGCACTAATCGATTCCGCATGAGTTCCGAGATCGGCAACGCTGATTAACTGTTTCGGTGCCGCCGGGGCGAGATTGATAACGATCGCATCACCAACACAGACGGACAGGTCCTGTTGATCCAGAGTCGCACCGTCGCTCAAGAAATGTCGGGGCGCATCCATGTGCGTACCGCAATGGGAATAAAGACTCAATGTTGTCGCGTTCCAACCTTCCACTTCGAGCCGTTTGGCGACAGAAATGCTCACGCCGGGCATCTCACCGTCGACCGTCAGACTTAGATCGATCACTCTCATTTTGAATCCCCCGCCAATCCTCTCACCGGCAACTTGGATCGCGACGAATCATAGATCGCATCGACCACCGCCAACGACTTCAAGTACTCACGCCCGCTCGTTTCCATCGCCGTTCCCGCGAGAAGGCTGTCGACGAAATGCCGTTGCGTTGCGAACACACAATCGCCCGCGAACCCACGCCGATGACACGCATATTCGATGTCACGTTCCGGTTGCCCCAGCGGCTGAACCGTGAGTTGCCCGTTGCCATAGAGTCGCAACGTCCCACCGCTGCCATCGACAACGGCTTCACCAAACGTAAAACGCGCGTCAGCCGACGTCGGCTCGTTGTATCGGTTCCCCTGCCAAATCCCATTGGCACCGGACGCAAACTCAAACAACACCGTTCCCGAATCTTCACCCGCAATGTCGGGATTGTGTTTGGTCAGGTTTGCGAACACCCCATCGATCTCTCCCGCGAGGAAACGGAACGTGTCAACGAAGTGAACACCAGTCTCAAAGATCAACAGCCGAGGCATTTCTCGGAAGTACGGCTGGCGAGCCAAATACGCATCCGACTGCCAACCGTCGCCCATCCGACACTCAAACGCGACTGAGAACAATTGATCGCCGATCGCGCCGTCTTCGATTTGGCGACGAATTTCTCGATACCATGGTTGAAAGCGAAAGTTCTCGTGCACCATCAAGGGCACTGATGCCGATTCCGCAACGCGAACAATCTCTTTGGCTTCGTCGATCGACGGCGCGAGCGCCTTCTGACAGATCACCGCAATACCACGTTTCGCAGCCTCGGAAACCAACGCGAGGTGCGAATCGGGACGCGTAATGATGTCAATGAAATCCGGTGCTTCTTGGTCCAGCATCTCGCCGACGTCGGCATACGTTTTCTCGATGCCGTATTTGCCCGACGCTTCCTGAGCAGCCTCCGCGTTCACATCACAAATAGCCGACAACTCGACCTCGGGAAGACGCCCCCAAGCATCAAAATGAAATTGACTAAAGTAGCCCGCACCGACAGCGACTCCTTTGAGTTTTTTCATACCAACGCGCCCCGTTCGATACGCGTTGAACCCACATTACTTGCGGCCTCGGGCATGGAATGAAAGCCGCCACAGAATCCGTGCCCCTCGAATTTCGCATCGAGCAAACATTTTGTGTCCAACAAACAAGACACACCGCCATGCCCTGTCCCTTCCCGTGCCTCACGCTTTGGTTCGTAGACAAATTTGGTGTAGAGCAGCGCAGCCATCACCAACAAAAACATCGCCAAGAATGCCCCAAGGCGAATCTTCAATGCCGATGAGGAAATCTCTTTCAGCTCACGCCGCGGGTTCATTAACAACCACGCACCCAACGCTAAAAGGTTCATCACCGCCGCGAAAAGAAAAAACGAATTCGCGGTCCCCGTCGTTTCGGCAATCCCGGGGACGGTCACGTTGGCAACAAAGAATGGAAACGCCACTGCACTGACCGCGGCGCCCATGTTACCGACCATGTTCATCGCGGCCGATACCGCGCCCGAACGCGACCCACCAATGTCCATGCAAAACGCCCAACTCGGGCTAAGCGTCATCTCAACGCCAAATGTTCCCATGGAAAAGAAGAAGATGAACATCCACACGCTCGTCGATTCCGTGACCTGCGTGCATAGCAAAAGCCCGATCGCCCCGAGAGCAAAACCCATCATCGCTGGTAAACGGCGTGACATCACCGGCATGTCAAGTTTGTGCAAATACGTCACCGCATAACCCGACAGCCACAACGCCACGGCGCCGCACAGCAACGGCAGGGAAGCCAAGTACGCATACTCGCTGCCATACGTTTCCACCAGATAAGGTTGCAACCATGTGATGCTGATAAAGAACGTAATGTTACTCGCCGCGTACTGGAACATCGCCAACAAAACGTTTAACGACGTGACGACCTGGACGTAGGGGACCTTGGATTCCGTCGCAGCTTCTTCGGCGATCCCACGCTGGATCAATTCCAACTCGGCCGCGTTGACTTTCGAATGCTTCGCGGGATCATCGCGGTACCACCACCACCAGATTCCTCCCCACAACAAACCCACCGCAGCGTTAGCAACAAAGGTCATCCGCCAACCGATTGCGGAGATCAGCATCGGCATCAAAACCAACGACAACGCCGCCCCGATGCGTGCCCCCGAATGAAAGATCCCTTGTCCTAAACCGCGTTCTTTCGCGGGCAGCCAACTGTACATCGCGCGGGTCGCACCGGGATAAGCGCCCGCTTCGCCCACACCGAACAGAAAACGCACAACCAACAAACTGATCGCCGTGTACACCGCCCCAGTCATGGCAGTGAAAATGCTCCAAATCGCGACGACAATCGTCAGCCCCAATCGCGGACCAACGCGGTCACTAAACCAGCCAGCGGGGATTTGAAACAACGCATAGCCGATAGCAAAAATACCAAAGACGTAACCCATCATCTGGTCGTCCAAACCCGAGATCTCATCCTGCATCGGGCCCTTCGCCGCAGAGATGCAAACGCGATCCATGTACGTATTTACCGTGTGCAAAAACACAAGGAAAACAAGCCAGAATCGCTGGGATGTGGGGGCAACAGGATTCATCAAAGACAGATAAGAGAATGGCGTTCGGGTTATCGCCATGGTAGCCTTTAGGGGGTTCCGAATCCCCAAAAAGCAACAACGACAGTCAGCTTCGGCGATGATTGTACTGGCTCGTTCGCTCGGTACAATTAAATATTCCTTAACGATCATTCAGGAATCCGAAATGAATGTTTCTGTCGAATCTGCTCTCCGCTCCTCCGCGATTAACATCGCTCATTTGCACACGTTTCGACATGTAATCCAGCAAGGTGGCTACGCTGCGGCGGCCCGCGTCACGGACCTCTCCGTACCTTCGATTTGGCAGCACATTCACGCGCTCGAAAAGTTGTATGAGGTAGAACTGTTCCACCGTGTCGGACGACAAGTCCGGCCGACCGCCGCGGCACAACAACTCTACGAAGAGATTGACGGCATTCTCGTTCAGCTCGAATCCACATTCGAACGAATGAGTCGCGAACCGAGCAAGCAAACGATTCGCTTGGTGTCGGGCGTCCGGATGATGATCGAAGACCTTGCCGAACCACTCGCTCAATTTCACGAACAACACCCCAACCGGCTCGCCATCCGCCAGGGCAACGAGCGACGCGCATTAGAACTGTTGCTCGCCGATGAAGCCGACATCGCACTAACGCTCGAACCTGGACTCCACCAAAGTTCCACTGCGATTCACTACGAACCGGCCTACACGGTTGAGTTCCTGGCCGTTTGCAGCCAATCACACCCGTACGCGAAAGCGCGTTCGAACAGTTTGCGGGAATTGTCCAAACATCCTTTGGTGGTGACCGCCGCTGGCACCCACGGACGCGACGCGTTAGAGCAAGCGTTTCATCGCGAAGGGTTGGTGTCCAACATTCACATCGAAACCGACAACAGTGCTTTCACCATCGCCTGCGTCGCGGCAGGGGTCGGGGTTGGAATTCTGGCCGGCCGTCGACAGGGAGACCTCTGCCAAAAGTTAGCCACGAGGTCACTGAGCAAACAACTCGGTAAACGCAAAATCGTCTTCATGTGGCGGCGAGGACGATTGCTTACCGAACCGATGCTGGAATTGATCGAAGCCGTTAAACGCATCGAAACTGAAGAATAACAACGACGCACCGAAGTCAGGTCGCCTCTCCATTTGACGTGCCCGATGAGGCCGACGCATCTCGTGACTTCGACGAAAGGAGTGCGTTCATCAACTCCTGGGGCATCGATCGTAAATGAAGATCACGCTGTGGGAACGCAATTTCGATCCCTGCGGCGTTGAACTCTTTATTGATCATCGTATGCAACTCATGAATCGCGGCTAACCGGTTGTCGAGATCGGCGAGATAACACCGCAGCACAAGGTTCAACGTCGAATCACCGAAACCTTCAAACGTCACATTGGGTGCAGGGTCATCCGAAATCGAACTGTGCTCGCCGCAAATTTTCTTTAGCAACTCACACGCTTGATCGGTATCGCTTCCGTACGCGACCCCGACCTGAACCACCACACGGTTCGTCGTGTCAGTCAACGTCCAGTTAACCAACCGACCTGTAATCAAATCTTTGTTCGGAATGATCAACTCCTGACGATCCCAATTAGTGATCGTGGTCGCTCGCATGCGGATCCGTGCGACAACACCGGTGGTGTCACCGAGCGTGACAACGTCGCCGACACGGATCGGCTGTTCAAACAGAATGATCAACCCGCTGACAAAGTTCGCGAAAATCTCCTGCAACCCAAAACCGAGACCGACGCCGAGAGCCGCAACCAACCATTGAATGTTGTCCCATCGCAAACCGAGCGTCTTCGCACTCAGACTGAACCCGAGTGCCATCAACGCATAGGTCCCGAGTGTTGTGATTGCGTATCGAACCGGCTTTTCCAGGGGCAACCGCTCCAAGAGCACGCCTTCGATCAATCCCGGCAGGTTTCGCACCGACGCCCAAGTGAGCACAACGATCGGAATGGTTTTCACCACATCCGCGAGCGTGATGTAAACAATTTCATTCTTGTCATCAACGCTCGTCCATAATTGAATCGACTCGAGATAGCCGACCGCGGGCAAAACCGGTGACCAAATCCAAGCGACGCCGATCAGTGTCCCAATCGCCAAGAAGGTACTGAGCAAACGGCTCGTTTGCGCGCTGATCTCAGACGCTTCCATACTGGCGGGTTGCTCGACATCGACTCCGACCGAACCGATCCGATCGGCCTCTTCCAATCGTTCGCGGTGCACCGCCCACGCAAGTCGTCGACGCTGAGTGAGCAACCATCGCCGCACTGTTCCGCCGATGAAAAACGCGACGACACAAAGCCAAAACGTGTAATAGAGTTGTTCGACCAAGACCTCCGCCGCGCTGCCGTAACCGATGATCGAAACAATCGCAAACACGATCGGCAACCAAACGATCGGCAGAAACCAAATGTGTCTCAAACGTGCCAACCAACCGTTAGGGTTCTCACGAATCTCGACAGAAAAAATCCCTTTCTTTGGCTCGAGCGTCCGCCACAACACAACACTGAGCAGCACCATGGCCGAGATAAACATCAACCGGCTGAGAGCCTGCGTCAGTTGGTATCGGCCGAGCTGCGCCGTCGTGACATAAACGATGAGCAGCGGCAACCCGATGTCGATGAGTATTCGTAACCAGCGGCGCAAGCCACGAATCGAATCTTCGTCGGTGCCGAAGTGAGCAATCGCGAGCCCCTGGGGACGTAACCATTGCCGGAGTAACTCAATCGGGAACGCCACGATTGCGGCGAGATGCAGTGCCTGAACGATCGCTCGAACGAGCGGCTCCTCACCGCCCGATGCCATAAAGGCGTCGCCCGTAACCCACAGCAACGCGATCAAAGGCAGCATCAAAGCAAACGACAACAACGACGTCGCAAATGTGGGATGAAGCGAAAGATTCTGACGACTCGAGGCCTTCTTTCCGTGCTCGATAATCCGGCGCCTCAATCGTGCCCCCAGTCCCAGAATCGTCGCCAAGGCAACAAACGCAATTACGATCAATTCGGGGCGGTTCCAATAGCCTTCGAACAACCGCATGGCCAGCAACTTCAGATGACGTGGGTGGACGATCCACCGAAATGACCGCCACGCCAACGGGATATCACGCAAACGAAACACCGCTTCATTTCGGATCCAAACGATATGCGATTCGATCAGCGACGATAGTTGAGAGACGGTTTTGCGCAGGCTCTCCAACTCGCGACGACGCTCAGCGAGTTTGGTCAGGTGCGTTTCGAGGTCAGAGATAAACTTGACCAGCAACTCAACCTCCGTCGCAGGCAAATTGCTCGAACTCCGGTTGTTCCCGAGGATCACCCGATTCGAGAAAACCTCCATCGGCAACTCACCAGCAACAGAATCGTCGATGCCCTGAAGAGTTAATTCGAGTTGTCGTTGCAGGTCGCGTCGTTTTTCGATCGTCCGATCGACCGCTGAAATCGTACTGCCGATTTGGCTGAGTGATGGCAATCGGTTCTTCAGTAACTGCAACTGCAGCCCCACGCTGCTGGACAGTCGCTCGCCGGTCCGATTGGCCTCCGCGATCAGTGCTTGTGTGTCGGCATATCGCTCCGACCATTTATCGGTCTCGATCTTTTCCTTCGCCAACATCCGGCTGGCCTGATCGGTCTCGCTAATGATATCAATCCAAACCTTTCGGAGCTTGAGGATTTGAGATGACTCGGCGTCGCCCCCCGTGGCTGCGATTTCCTGTTCGTATTCTTTCAGGTCATCTTCGATCTGGCTCTGTCTTCGCTTCTGCAAGATCGAAGACCATCGCTCGTCGACTAATTCGGCTTGGCGAACGTTCCGTTGTTCAGCGGCACTTTGGAGGGGCAGGAGATCGGCCTGCGCCTCAAGCAACATTTGTTCGCGAAGGAGTGCATCGAGCTGTTGCTTCGCGGTGGCGAGCTGAGCCACCAATAGTGACTCGCGAACATGCTTCAACTTCCCATCGGGATCGTCATTGAGTTCGCCGACGGACGAGGCTTCGAGCGTTTCGATTTCACGACGAAGCGAAGAGATCTCACCCGGTAATTTCTCCAACCGAGCCTTACGTGACGCGATCGCGGCATCCGCTTTCTGCAGTCGTTCACGAGCGGCCACTAACTGCGATTCGGCAAGGACGACCTTTTGCTTGACCTCATCAATGTTGAGAAATTCATCGTTGATATCGGACGGTTCTTCGAGCGCTCGCTCGGATTCCTTCTTGGCGGCCTTTTTGTCGCTGTCGATTTGCTTCAACGACTTTTCGAATCCAGCAACCGCATCGGCTGCCGCACGCTGATTGGCGAAAACCTTGGTGAGATCCTGCAACGTGGTGACGATGAGATCCTTCAACATCGGGTCGAGCGATTCGTCAGCACTGACCCGAGCCAACTCGTTGGCGACGGCCTCGGAGTTTGTCAGTGGCGTCAGCTCGAGTGGTGTTTTCGAATCTATCGAAATAGAACCCGTGCGAGACGTCGATGAGTCAGCAACCTGGAACGGCGTCGCGACCGCGACGTGATGAATCGGCAGCGAGGCAAGGTTTCGCCCAATCGCAACCGAGGGAGCTTCCTGCCCTGACGCTACCGAGCACGCGGCCCCCCACAGCACGACCACTGCCAACCATGAAATTGCATGATAGGAAATCGCACGGTAGTGATGGACGCCCGGCCACAAACCGCCAAACCACGGGGCAGGGCGTCGCTCGAAGGCTCGTTCGAAATATCTAGATTGTCGCAACATGTGGCGTAGTTTGTGAAATCAATGCAAAGGGCCGAAAGGGCAAAAGTCGTTAAGCGATTTTGCGGCTTCTCTTGACAGAATCGAGCCCATTTTGATAGCCGATGGAAGTATGGGCGATTCCTCTAGCCATTACCGTTCCGAAAAGACCTCTCTCACGCCATTTGCGGTGCGAATATGCGGCTGCGCGTTGCTTGAATCCTCTGCTCCCAAAAACCAACGGGGCGATTATCGCCACGCCGTCATCCCGCGTCGTTTTCATCGAACCGAAACCACACGTCCCCGTCAAATCATGAACTCTTGCTGGCAATTGCTGATTTGCCTGTGCGTCCTGATGCCCTGGCTGGGAAATCAACCAACTCTCGCGGACGCCCCGCTCGCTGGCTCGCCGCTGACAGGCGTGCCTTCGAACAAAACGCAATACGTGCTGCTCAACAATGACCGCGTCCTAAGTGGAACGGTCTGGATGCGTGGATCCTCCGTGATCGTCAGGCGTGGGCACGAAGCCGAATTGACTTTACGTGCCAATCAAGTGCTCGCAGTCGAGGATGACTTGATCAGCCTGTACCACGCTCGTGTTCGATCACAACGGCGCCGAACTCTGCCATCAATCAATGTTTTGATCTCCGACCTGCGTTGGTGCATTGACCAGCGAATTCCTGATCAAGCGACACGGCTCTTGATGCAGATCTACTCCGCCTCGCCGAACCATCCCGTCGCACTGCAACTCGAATCGAGATTGCGCCGGCTGGCCGAATTGGATTCACTCGATGAAGACTCCGCCGTGGCCGTGATGAACCTCGACGTCGAATCGTCCTCGGTCAATGAAATCCAACCGGCCAGCCACTCGGTCGAACGCCCCGCATTGGATTCGATGCAGCATCGAACCGAATTGCCGATCAATCCGACCACCGCTCCCGCTTCGCTGCATCGATTCACAGCAAGAGTGCAGCCAATTCTCATCTCACGATGCGCACGATGCCATCACGACGATGCGCCCGTTGCCACGAATTGGAACCTCGTTTTACCACCGAGCGGTGCGTTACGTGTCACGCAGCGCGGATCGATCGCCAACCTCGAATCAACCCTGCCGCATTGCGATCCAAACCGTCCATCCTCGAGTGCCCTCATCACCATGGCAACGCAGTGCCACGGAGAAGAGGTGGAAACCGGAACGTTGTCACGAGCCAAACAACAACCACCTATCGCGGAACACGAGACCGCGTTGGTTCGCACGCTGGTCGAATGGATTGATTCCTTGTCGGCACAAACCATTCGCGACTCAATGCAGTCACAGGTGGCGTCGTCAGACGAAACTGAAATGCTGAACGATGGCGAGATGAAGCGAGAAGGACGACTCAGTCCGATCCAACCGTCTGAAGTTGCCGCGTCACTTTCCAGCCCACCGGTTCCCGACGGTTCCCCGCCCGCATCCGGCGGGTCGCCGATAGAAGATCCGTCAACTTGGTCGCCAATCCGCGAATCACAGGCCTCGGCGGCATACGATGAGCAAACCCGAAATTCGGCTCGTCCTGTTCGGCTGCCTGTCGTCGAAAACCCCGATGATGTGCGGCACTTCAACCGAGAAACACGCCTTCTGCGGCAACTCGGACTGGGCCGCGAGTAACGCGATTTACTGGCTGTATTTATTACGATCGCTGCATCGTTCTCGAAACCACCGGGTTGCCGGCACGCCGGTTGCGACATTGATTTTCTTCGTTTCAGGCGTTCACTCATACACGTGAACGCATTCGAGTTCACTAACGAAGAAGCAGATCATGGACTTTATCCGTCTTTTGCTGGCGTTCGTATTGCCGCCGGCTTCCGTCTACGTTCAATTCGGAACCAACAAATACTTTTGGATCAACTGCGTCCTAACGCTTCTGGGGCTCATCCCTCTTTATAGCCCACATCTTATTAGCTAGTTCCGAAGACGGTGTAGGCTTCGCGGTAGGCTTCCATTCGCCGCAGTCCTCGCCAGATGGTTTTTGATCCAGGCGGGCCTTGGCCTTTCTGATTTAGGTAGCCTCCTAGCTTTGCCAGGATCAGCATGAACTCCGCGATCGTCGGCGGTGTCGGGGGAAGCTTCCGCGTCTTCGTGGCAACCATCATTGCGGGTTTCCACTCACTGGCCTCAAAGTAATCCTCGCAACTGGCATCGCCGTCGACCCGAGC
>NZ_JACHXU010000010.1:0-101717 GCF_014192335.1 Aporhodopirellula rubra
CGTCAAAACGAACCGACAGAGCGTGATGAAACCCTCGGTAAATTCAACTATGTTCTACCAGCATGAAATCCCGAAGTTATTTCCGAACAGCTCCTAAGGTAGCCGTGGACAACGCCAATCAGGCCGATCAATGATGGTAGGAAGACGATCCACCGAGTGCTTAGCATTCGACTGTCTGGTGAATTCCACAAGTCTTTCATGAACGCGACAAGAATTGCGTACAGGCCGGTCCCAAATATCATCGCTCCGTAGAGCATTCCCAAGCTGTCGACTGTGTCAGCGATGAACGAGGATGGCATTCGATTTGCCAGCACCTGCAATAGTAAGAAACTAGCAAGTCCACCGAAGGTAGACAGAATCAGCAGACGTGAAAGTTTCATGAGAAGTTCTCTATGGATAGGTTACTGGGGCGTGGCGTAACAATTAACAGAACGCCACCAATCACCCGGCGGCGACGAGGGATTGTGCATTTGAAAACGTCCGACTTCGCCGCTCGGGCGCATTGGATTGATATTCGAACAGTCGACTTGTGTCGCACACTGCGGCGTCAGAAGGACGTCCTGACCGATCGCAAATGCGATCACCATATCGTCCGTCCAGTCGACCCCAAAAACAACCGTAGTCTCTTCGTTCTTGGTAATTCCGTTGTCGAGTTCGGTCCGTATGTCAGTGGCGAATTCGATGTCGCAGTGTCCAGTTGAGTGTTCATCGTTGGTACGTTTAGCCTCGCACCAAAAGAGGAGATTCCTCGTGGACTTCATTACAGCAACCACGCTTGCGGATGGGTGAATCGTACCGACCGGAAGCTCAAGTTCGTTCGGTCCGAACTGCACGTCATCATAGACTGCACGAACCTAAAGAAAATGTGGCCGGTACCGTTGCAGCTATTTGGTACCGCACACCTTTATTCTCATCCACCTTTTTCTAATCGGTGAGTGCGGCTGTTTGACGGGAGCGGGCGAGTTTCGAAGATTGCGGACTTCGTCCGCTTGGGTGACTTTCCAGGGGACAGCAGTGTGCTTCCCGTCCAAGTGCCCCTCGGATACCAGCAGAGGGGTTGATTGTGGCATGTTCGCGGGGGAGGTGCAAGTTTTTTGTTGGTTTGTCGGGGGGAGAGTTGTGTGGGGTTGGTGGGTGAGTGGTTTTTGTGCTGGGGGTTGATTGGGGTTTGATTCTTGATCTCAGTCTTTCTCTTAATCTTGATCTTTGGTTTTGGGGTGGCGGGAGTTGGGGGTGTTGGGGGTGAGGCTGTTGGGGCTTGATGGTGTGCGGGGGCTGACCGAGGGCCTCGGTCGCCTACGGGGGTGGGTGGTTTTTTGTGTCGGCCCGCTGGGCCTGGGGGTGGCTGGTATTGGGGGCGGTTGGTATTGGGGGCGGTTGGTTGGGGGCGGTTGGTTGGGGGGTGATTCTTGATCTTAATCTTTCTCTTAATCTTGATCCTGATCTTTGGTTTTGGGGTGGCGGGAGTTGGGGGTGTTGGGGGTGAGGCTGTTGGGGTTTGATGGGTGCGGGGGCTGACCGAGGGCCTCGGTCGCCTACGGGGGTGGGTGGTTTTTGTGTCGGCCCGCTGGGCCTGGGGTGGCTGTTTGTTTTGTGGGGTGGCGGGAGTTGGGTTGTGGTGGGGATGTTGGGGCGTGATGGTGTGGGGGGCTGAGCGAGGGCCTCGGTTAGCTACAGGGGCGCGTTGGCGGTGCGAAGGTTTGCAACCAACCCGTGAGAAGTGCTGCGGATTTCATTCAGAGTTAAAATTGCTTCGCGCTGGCATTTCATGGGGCGGGGCTGAATATTCGTCGTTGGCCAGTTATAATGCGCAGGATTATTTGATCATTCACGCCTTACTGCAAAAACTCGGCTCCGCTCATGTTGGTTACGAAGTGCCCTCGTTGTCACGAATCAGTCCGGGTACCTGATGCGTTATTAGCCGGGAGCGGCGCCGCTCAGACGGTACAGGCCAAATGCCCGTGGTGTTTGGAAACGTTGTCCGGCAAGGAAATCAGTGAGGCGATGCCACCGGCGCTGGTGATCGTCGGCGACGAAGCTGAATTGGCGGGCGACTGGGATGGCGACAATTGGTCAGGGTCGCAGGACGCCCCTCCGGAGGCGTCGGCGATGGGCCCCGTGGCAGCGGCTGGATCCGCAGCGTCCTCGTCAGTAGGCGTCGCACCCATGGCAGCAGCGGGAGCAGGTGCGATGGGATTGGCGGGTGTCAATTTTGATGAACCGAGCCCGAGCGAAATGAAAGTCGACCCGTCGAGTGCCACGGTCGAAGATTCCGATTTCTCTGACATGGAAACCGTCGAAGAGCTCGGCGAAGTCAGCTTTGAGACCGCCGTGGACACGCAGTCGGATATCGCGCCCGACGTGGGGATCGTTTCCGAAGAGGATCTTTCCGTCGAAGGGTTCGATGGCGACTCCAGCGACGATGCGGACTCGCTCGCGGCCACGACTGCGATGACTCCCGAAATGATGGAAAGCGAAGATACGGATGATCTTTCCGCGTTCATGGTCGATGAAGACGACGCACGTGGCACCAAGCCGGCCGAAATCATGATGGACGTCACATCTCGCCGGCGTCGTCGCAGCGGATCACCGATCAAGACGATGCTCGGTGTTGCCCTGGGAGGTGCGCTGTCGTTGCCGATCGTCGGCACGATTCTGCATTTCCTCGGCCAAGACATCCCCGTCATCAGCGACGTTCTGCCAAGAATCGGTGGATCTAAAACGCAGGTCCGTGCGAATACTCCAATGCCGCTGGACAATTTCGAGCCGCGCGTCGTTGAGGATGAACCGGTCACCGGTCGGCCGATTGGCGAAGAAATCGGTGATGTGACGGGAGCCGAGACCACTCCCGATCCCGCCGCTGCGGCGTTGAGTGAGATCACCGGCGAGACTCCCGGCATGTCGTTACCGGGCGATGTCGCGGCACCTGCCGAAGTTGCATCGGAAGACGCGTTCGCACCGACTGACAATTTCTCGCCCGTGGACAATTCAGAGCCCGTTGATAATTTGCTGCCTAATGACAGTGCATCGGCAGTCGAGGAAATCGCCTCCGCCGAGACGCCTGCGTTCAGCGAACCCGGAGCGATGGGATTGCCTGATTCGTTTGAACCGGCCATGCCTGAACTTCCGGAATCGGACAGCGATTCTAGCGATCTGTTCGCGGGCGGCTCTGAAGAACCGGAGGCGATCGCGTCTGAGATTGCGGAACCTACACAACCTGAACCATCGATGCCGGAACTGCCGTCGTTCGACCTCGCGTCGGAAGTCGCCCAGGTCAGCGGTTCGCTCGCCGAAATTAAAGCGATGGACGCGAGTGATCCTCAACGGGCTTCGTTGATCCAGCAAACGTACGAATCTCTCTCGGGGCTCGCCGGTTCGGTACCCAAGGAATCAGTCTCCGAGTTGCGTCCCGTCCTGCGTGAACTCGCGTCCGACGTGAGCGTGGTTGTGGCGTTTGCGAAATCGACGCCTGAATGGATCGCCCGAACGAGCGAAGAGCGTGGCGGCGATGGTGCCTTGGTCGTGGGTAAAATGTCCAGCATCAATGGCCAGAACACGTTTTTGTTAAGCAGCAAACAAGAAGTCCCCGTCTCACTGCCCGCGGACGTCGACACCGCCCCGAGCGGAATTCAAATCGGACTCGGCCAGGTTCAAGGCAGTGGACGAGACGCGACGTTATCGTTGGATTTGATCCAAGGCATCAACCCGTAGCGGTTGGTCTGCGGCCTAACGTCGGGCAGAAAGCGAGTTTGTCGTTCCTCCTACTCGGCGATCCGTGTGTCGCCGCGATTCTGGTTCTCGCGCCAGTCTTCTCACTATCGCATTTGCGATATCTGCTATCGAATTATCTGTTGTCGCGATCGGCGCCTGAGGGTGTGCGATGGTTTGGCGAACGTCGTTGTCTTTAGTAACTGCCTCAATAACTGCATCGTGTGCAGGATTGCCGTATCGCGTTCGGTTTCTGCCGCAAACCTACGGAACCGTTCGCCGGAATCGCGGCGCGATCGCTTAAGACGCCGTGTGTGAGTTCGGGCTCTTTTGCTCGCGTGAGAAGTGTCCTCGTTGGACCGGGCAGAAGTCTATGGAGGCGTTTGGCGAGGCATCCCAAAACGCTCGTTGATCGGGTGCCGTTTGCGCGATCGGCATATCCGTTCGTCGGTTCCGTCAGTGAGTCTTGTTTAGGTTAAGAATGCACATGCAAATGTGTGACCTAGCTATTCAGTGTGACAGCGATTGGGTAAGAATAGGCTCCTCAATTCAAAGGGAAGAGGATATATGCTTACCATCGAAAAATTTTCGTTCGGCGTCGGTGATCGATTCGCACACCAAGCCGCCGCGCAACTTCGCGCATTTCAGAAACTTGCTGCCGACGGTGTCGATGTGGCTCCGGTTTGGAATAAATCCAACCGCGAGCACACGTTTGTCGGGTCGCAGCCACAGAGCGTGTACGACGCGGCGAAGGTTGCCGTGGACGAACTCGGTTGGGACAAACCTTGGCACGTCGACGCGGACCACATTCAATTGGCAACGGTCGAGCCGTTTCTCGCGTGTAGCGATTTCTTCACTCTCGACGTCGCCGACTCGATCGGCAAAGCGGCTTCGGACAGCGAAGTGGACGCGTTCATCGATCGCCACGGCGAATTGATCGGCACGTTGGAGTTGCCCGGTTTGTCGAGTCCTCTGAACGTGACGAAGGACGATGTCCGCCGCGTCGCACAACAGTATTTGCTCGCCGTGAAAGAGGCGTCGGAAATCTATCGGCACCTCGAATCGGTCAAAGGCAAAGACGGTTTGATCGCGGAAGTTTCCATGGACGAAACGGACTCGCCGCAAACGCCACCTGAGTTGTTGATCATTCTCGCGGCGTTGGCTGACGAGAAGGTGTCCGTTCAAACGATCGCACCGAAGTTCACCGGTCGTTTCAACAAAGGCGTCGATTATGTCGGCGATTTGAAGCAGTTCGAACGTGAGTTCAACGATGACCTCGCGGTGATCGATCACGCGGTGAAGGCATACGGATTGCCAGAAGTCTTGAAACTGAGCGTTCACAGCGGCAGTGACAAATTCAGCTTGTACCCGATCATCCGGGAATCGCTCAAACGCACCGGTGCCGGCGTACACCTGAAGACCGCCGGAACGACATGGCTCGAAGAGTTGATCGGTTTGGCCGAAGCGGGCGGTGACGGTTTGGAACTCGCCAAAGAGATCTATGTTTACGCGTTGCAGCACGTTGACGAATTGTCGGCGCCGTATGCGAGCGTGATCGATGTGGATCGCGACGCGCTTCCTGATGAGGCGACCGTGAAGGGTTACAGCGGCAGTGAATTCGCATCGGCGATTCGGCACGTCCAATCCAACCCGATGTTTAATTCGAGCATGCGTCAACTGTTGCACGTCTCGTTCAAAGTTGCCGCGAAGGCCGGGTCTCGTTACACGGATCTGCTCGTTACGAATAAAGAAATCGTTGGCAAACAAGTCACCGAAAATATTTACGATCGTCACCTGCGGCCGTTGTTCATCGGCTAATCGGACGTTCGTTACACGCGGCGTCACCACCGACGTGGATGATGCCGCAGCGGTTCTTCGGCAACGGTTCTCGATTCGGGACCTCGCCGATTGAGCGAAGAGGGGCACCTATCATTGTTGCTCTGCTCGCGAAGATCCGTCTGACGTCACCGAGTTGTTTCGAACCTTTTATCCCCACTAAGAATCTCGACATGGAAACTCGCAAACTAGGCAAAACTGATCTCGAATTGCCGATTCTCAGTTTCGGAGCCTCGTCGCTCGGGTCGGAATTTCGCAGCGTTCAGCTCGATGACGTTTTCGAAAGCGTGCGTACGGCACTCGATCTCGGTTTGAACTTCATCGATACCTCGGCCTACTACGGACGCGGTAAATCGGAAGTGTTGCTCGGCATCGCACTTCAGGACGTGCCTCGCGACAGCTACACGATGTGTTCCAAGTTGGGACGTTACGACGTCGACAAGTTTGACTTTTCCGCCAAACGTGTCGTCGAGAGCGTCGACGTCAGTCTGCAACGACTCGGCACCGATCACCTCGACATCATTCTTTGTCATGACATCGAGTTCGTGCCACTGGATCAGATCGTGAGCGAAACGTTGCCAGCGCTTCGCAAGATTCAAGAGTCGGGCAAGGTTCGCTATGTCGGTATCAGTGGGTATCCGATGAAGGTGTTCCGCGAGATCTCGGCACAGGCGGACTTGGACTGCATCTTGTCGTACAACCAGTACACGCTGCAGAACACAACGTTGGCCGACGAGATGGTTCCTGAGTTGAAGGCGAAGGGTGTCGGTGTGATCAACGGTGGTCCGTTCGCGGCTCGCTTGTTGACCAACGCACCGTTGCCGGATTGGCACAAGGATCCGCAAGAGGTTCGTGACGCGGCTCGCAAGGCGGCTGAACACTGCGAGAAGAACGGTGTCGACATCGCTCAGTTGGCACTGCAGTTCTCGTGTGCGAACCCTGACATGACGACCACCGTCGCCGGCAGTGCGAACCCGAACAACATCCGTAAATGGGCCCAGTGGCTCGCCGAGCCGATCGATGAGGCTCTGTTGGCGGACGTGTTGAAGATTTTCGAACCGGTTAAGAACATCGGGCACCCCGAAGGGCTCCCCGAGAACAACTAATCCATGTTTGGCCGGAGCGGACCGGCCGTCATGAATTGAGGCCCGGACAAATGGCGGCCGGGCAGCTTGAGAACGGATGGTTCTCGATCGGTCGCGAATGGTCGTGCCTCCGTTTGATGTTGAAGATGCACATGTCCGCAATGGCGGAGAGAACAGAGACGGTCCGGCGTTTCGAGATCGATTTGGCAGCGTCCACAAAATCGTCGCAGTGTTTCGCCGGGAGGCGGGCACCGTTCACATGACACCAATCCAATTCGCTAGACTCGCTGAGTTCGCTTTCCTGTACTCCAACCTTTGACTTACCCAACTGACAATGAAAGCTCTTCAACTCGAACAGCCCAAGACGTGGAAGACCGTTGACATTCCCGAGCCATCGGCACCGGCGGCGGGGGAAGCACTCGTGCGAATCCATCGCGTCGGCGTTTGTGGAACGGACCTTGGCGGATACTTGGGTAAGTTTCCGTTCTTCTCCTACCCTCGGATTCCCGGTCATGAATTGGGCGTTGAGGTTTTGGCCGTTGGAGAAGGCGTGACGAACGTCGTCGTTGGCGACAAGTGCTCGGTCGAACCGTACATCAATTGTCAGAAGTGTTATTCGTGTCGTCGCGGATTGACGAACTGCTGCGAACATCACCAAACACTCGGCGTGATGTGCGACGGCGGATTGACTGAAAAGATGATCCTGCCTGCACGCAAACTGCATGTTGCCAATAACCTGACGTATGAGCAATCCGCTCTCGTCGAAACGCTCGCCATCGGTTGCCACGCCGTCGATCGTGCTGCGGTAAAATCCGGCGAGAACGTGCTGGTGATCGGTGCCGGACCGATCGGATTGTCGGCGCTCGAGTTTATCAAGGTTGCCGGTGCACGGCCGATCGTGGCCGACATCAGTGAAACCCGTTTGCAGTTCGTCCATGAAAAGATGGGTGTCAACGATACTCTGAAGGTCACCGGTGAAGATGTCGACATCGAACAACTCGATGCGATGACGTCGAACCAGCGTGCCGATGTCGTGATCGATGCGACGGGAAACCATCATTCGATGGCCCGTTCGCTGGAACTCGCCGCGTTCGGTGGCCGAGTGGTTTACGTCGGCATCACGCAGCAAAACCTCAATTTTCCACACGCCCCCGCGATGCACCGACGTGAATTGACGTTGATGGCATCTCGCAACGCCCTTTCGCGGGACTTCACGCGGATCATTGAACTGATCGAGAAGGGCACTATCGATACTCAACCTTGGATCACGCATCATGCGAAGTTCGAGGATGTTGCCGCTTCCTTCCCCTCATGGACCGATCCCGAAACCGGGGTGGTCAAGGCAGTTATTCATGTCGATTGAATCAACAGAGCCGGACGCGATTGATGACGCGAACGGTGTTACGGCGTCACCTGGATCCGTATCTCGTGGCATCGAGGTGATCCCCAAGGAATACTTCGCGGCGTTTGTCTTGACGACATGCTGTTTCGCGTTGTGGGGGTTCGCCAACGATATCACCAACCCGTTGGTGAAGGTGTTCAAGGAAGTCTTCCAAATCAGCAACACGCAAAGTTCGCTGGTTCAGTTTGCGTTCTACGGAGGCTATTTCACGATGGCCTTGCCTGCGGCCTATTTCATCCGCAAGTTTTCGTACAAGGGCGCGATCATGGTCGGGTTCGCTCTGTACGCCATCGGTGCGTTGTTGAGCATCCCGGCGAGTTTGAATCAGAACTTTTGGATCTTCATTGCCGGTTTCTACGTGTTGACGTTTGGGCTCGCTTTCTTGGAAACGAGTTGCAACCCGTACATTCTCGCGATGGGACCACCGGAAACGGCAACGCAGCGATTGAATCTGGCCCAGGCGTTTAACCCCATCGGATCGTTGACCGGGATGGTGATCGCCACCACGGTGATTGCTCCCAATTTGCAGGTCGGCGAGTTCCGATCGAGCGTGGAGAGCAAAACGCCCGCGGCGGTCGCGTACGTTGAAAATGATTATCCCGATGGGCTGCCGAACTTTGCCGAGGAATACGGAACGCTCGATGAAGCGGTCGGAAAAGGCCTCGCCAACATGCAGGTCTCTGATCCGGAAGTGTTCAAGACGATGCAGTTGCACGATCTCGCGGTCGTTCGCACTCCTTACGTCGTGATCGCAATCGTCGTGTTGTGCTTCCTCGGTCTGTTCGCGGTCACCAAAATGCCAACGTTTGCATCGGAACATCCCGATGCTCCGATGAGTGAAATCATAGGTCGTTTGCTGAGCAAGCCGCATTACCGTGAAGGTGTGGTCGCGCAAGCGTTCTACGTGGGTGCTCAGATCACGTGTTGGACGTTCATCATTCACTACGGGATGGAGTTGGTGAGCCTGTCGCTCGCCGAGGCTCAGACATGGAACATTGCCGCGATGGTGATCTTCTTGACTAGCCGGTTCGTTTGCACGTTTTTGTTGAAGTACATCAGCCCTGGCAAATTGTTGTCCGTACTCGCCGCGGCGGCGATTGCGTTCACCGCCGGTGCGATTTTCCTCGAAGGAAAAACGGGACTGACGTGCCTCGTTTTGATCTCCGCCTGTATGTCGTTGATGTTCCCCACGATTTACGGGATCGCACTGAAGGGACTGCCCGCCGAGGAAGCGAAACTCGGTTCGGCCGGGTTGATCATGGCAATTGTCGGTGGTGCGTTGTTGCCGCTGTTGCAAGGTAAGTTCATCGACGAACTCGGCGTTCGTAATTCGTTCTACCTGCCCATGATTTGCTTCATCGCAATCGCAATTTTCGGAGTGCGGACGTTCACACGATTTGAGCAGTCCGAGTCTGCCGCGGCCTAACCGCTGTGGCGTGGGAATGATTCCTTCCACCTGATTTCTATTTCCCCGGACGAGTGAATGCTCTCCGGTTCGACGGCTCCTGCGTCATGGACGTGGCGGTGCCGTGTGGTTCTGCATGTTCCTACCAAATCCCCTCGTTTCTCGGTAGCACATCATGAAAACGATTCGACGCTTATCCCTGACGCTCTCCGCAGTGGCGACGATGTTCGTCACCACATCGCTGCCCGCCCAATCGACGACCGCGGTCGATCGCACGGCGCCGCACCCGAAGGTCGCACCGGCTGTCGAGAAGATCGAGCAAGTCGCTCAGGCGGGCCCGTTCAAAGCGGAATGGTCGTCACTCGAGAAGTATGAAATCCCACAGTGGTACAAAGACGCCAAGTTCGGCATCTTCATTCACTGGGGAGCCTACAGCGTTCCGGCGTTCGGTAGTGAGTGGTACCCGCGGCAGATGTACATCAACAAAGGCCGGCGGGGTGATAACTTTTTCGAGCATCACATCGAAACCTACGGGCCGCAAAAGACGTTCGGGTACAAAGACTTCATCCCGATGTTCAAAGCGGAGAAGTTCGACGCGAGCGAGTGGGCAAAGTTGTTCAAGGAAACGGGAGCCCGGTACGTTGTGCCCGTTGCCGAACACCACGACGGTTTCCCAATGTACGACTGCAGTTACACCCGTTGGGACGCGACGGAGATGGGGCCGAAACGTGATGTGATCGCGGAATTGTCGAACGCGATTCGAGGCGAGGGGCTGAAGTTCGGCGTCAGCAGTCACCGGGCGTTCAACTGGATGTTCTACGTTCGCAACGAGAACTACGACAATGCGGACCCTCAGTACGCCGATCTGTACGGCCGTCCGATGCCGTTCCTGTTCAAGGACAATGCGTGGGACTATCAGAACTTCTTCCCGCCGCAGGATGACCAGTTCAAGGACGATTGGTTGGCCCGATCGTGTGAATTGGTGGATAAGTACCAACCTGATCTGTTCTGGTTCGATTTCGGCATCACGCCCAGCCGTGATACGAAGTACCAAGACAACAAATTCTCGGGGCACCTGCAGAAGTTCGCGGCCTACTACTACAACCAATCGAGCCAAGGCGACGGTCCGATCGGGATCATCAACTACAAATGGAATGCGTTCCCCGAAACCGCGGCCGTTCTCGACAAAGAACGTTCGAAGATGGACGAGATCCGCATCCCGTTCTGGCAAACTGATACCGCAGTCAGTTCGAGTTCATGGGGTTACACCGAGAACCAAAAGTACAAAACGCCTGACCGCCTCGTCGATGACTTGATCGACATCGTTTCGAAAAACGGTTGTCTCTTGTTGAACGTGGGGCCTCGATCCGACGGAACGATTCCAGACGAAGATCAAGCGATCCTGCGTGCAATCGGGGGATGGCTGAAGATCAACGGCGAATCGATCTACGACACTACGTATTGGAAAACGTTCGGCGAAGGTCCGACCACGGTTTCGACCGGGCACGTTTCGGAGTCCAAGGACAAACCGTTCACGGCCAACGATGTTCGCTTCACGCAAAAGAATGGTGTTGTTTACGCCACCATTTTGGCGTGGCCTGAATCAGGCGAAGTCACCATCCGTGCGTTGGCCGAGGGGGCGGAGCATTGGCCCGGAGACATCAAGTCGGTCGAGATGCTCGGCAGTGACGAGACGATTTCGTACTCGCGAACCGACGCCGGTTTGACGGTAAAAATGCCATCGAAGAAACCATGTGATTTCGCTTACGTGTTGAAGCTCACGAAGTAATCCGGCTCGCCAACACGTTTCAATCAAACGGCAGGTTTGCTTTGCTCGGGTCGATGATCCGAGAAGAGTTGCCTGCCGTTTATTTTTGACACGTTAGCACGGCCGCACATCGCGGCCACTCGCCCGCGTGTTGCACGTGAGCGGTCACGCCGACCTCGGTGAGTAATCGTTGTTCGGCCGGGGAAACCAACCCGGCGGTGATGTGCCGATATCCCGGTTTGATTCGGCAGACGTTGGCGATCCGTTTGAGTAAATCGGAGATGCCGTTTTCGGGAACCGTCCAGATGACGATGCCGATGATGGATCCACGAGTGTCGGTGGCGTGTCCGGTCAGGCGAGGCAGCGACGGTGTGGCTTCATCGGCGATGGTAAGCTTCCATGTTGACTCGGGACGCCGCGGTGAATCGGGGCTCTCGATCCACCGCACGAATTCACGATGCAGCAACGAGTCGGTCGAACCGACCCACCAAATGGACAACTCCGTCGACGGTGCTGAGTTGACGGACGGGGTGGCCGACGTTTCAGGCGATGTTCCGGCCACGTTTGCTTTCGCGTGAGGCGATTGAAACGGCGGGGGCGTCATGAGTCGCCACTGAGTTTGCGCAGTAACCTCGCTCGGCTAATTCCCAACCGGCGAGCCGCTTCGGCTTTGTTGCCATCGGCCGCTTCCATGGCCTGCGCGATGAGGCTGTCTTCGTATTCGCGGAGGGTCGCGTCGAGTGACTCGAGCTTGAAATCGCGAGGCGAAGGTGGACGCGGGCCGATGGTGAGTTCGTTGCCGTCCTGAACCACGTGAGCGGACACGTGTTGCGATGTCCGGTATGACCGGATCGCGAGCGGTAGGTGTTCGCGTCCGATGCGATCGCCCGGTGCCATGTCGTTGGCGAAACGGATCGCGGACGTCAATTCTTCCCATTGTCCCGGCCACGGATACGATCGCAGCAGATCGAGTGTTTCGCGAGACAATCGCGCCGATCGCACCAATCCGGATGCGATAAGTTCGAGGTCATCTCGCCGCGCCGAAAGTGAGGGAATGGTGATCGGAAAAACGGTCATCAAATCGGTGAGCGGTTCGATCATGGAATTCGACGACGTCGCTTCGTCGTGACGAATGCCGATCAAGCGTAACCGTCGAGGCCACGTCTCGAGCCATTCGCTCAATCGGGTTTGACCGTCGGTGGGCATTTCGTCGAGACGATCGAGGCACAGGGTGCCGGTGACGTCTGAGTTTTCGCGAATCTCGGCGATCACGGGCGAGGCGTAGGCTTCCAACAATTCGGAATCCATCAGTGACGCATCGAGACAAACGAGAGCTTCCCCCGGTGCCGATGCGTGGTGGATCATCGACGCGAGTTCGGCGGCGCCACATCCGAGCGGTCCGTTGAGCGAAAGGTGACAACGGATTCGACAGGCGAGTTCGACACGGGCGCGGAATTGGCGGGACGTGGACGACGTGCCCGCGATCAGCATCGTGGCTTGTCGTTTCTGCTGGGCGCGGAATTTGGAGATTTGTTCATCGAGTTTGGCAGACTCGCGAACGCCTTGTTCGCCAAACCAACGCGTCCATGGCACATCGGCGTCGGCGACAAATTCTCCCAAGCATCCCAAGACGAGCGGAACGCCGGGCGATTCGCTCTCGTCTGAGTCCTTCGCGATTGGTGCGAGTTTGACGAAATGCGCGGTCACAACGCGGGTTTCAGGTCGATGCGCGGGGTGTCCGGATGACTGCCCGTTAATCGGATCGGTTGCGGGAATGTGCAATCGCCGGGTGAGGTGGCCGCGATCGGGTTTCGTTCCGGTCCACATGATTGGGTCCGGTGTGATCGCCGCGGCGATGGTCTCGGGCACATTCTCATCAACCCCGAGCCACGCGAGCATTTCGGGGGAGAGATAAACCAACGAGCCGTTGGCGTCGATCAACCAGATGCAGGCTGACGTCGACGCGAGCAATCGCGGTAGAGAAAAGGGCCGGCCGCGTCGTGGCGGAGGCCCCGCAGAATTCGAACGAGTTGTTTGGCTCAGAGCGTGTTCGCTCCTCGTTTAGAATGTGTCCAGGATGAAGTGGTGTCCCTTGTGGAACCGGCGGTTACTTGGATAGTAATTGTGCCACTTCTTATTGTAGACAGGGATTCGCATCTCGGTCGGGTAGCGATGGTAGAGACTATCGCTGCTCTTGAAATATTCTTGTCCCCAGAAGTTTTGGGGATAGTAAACGTAGGGGTAGTGATAGAAGCGGTTCCAGTCGACGTTGGCTGCCGAACTTCCCCATGCTTGCCCGAACGCTTGTTGGTTGCCGTATCCAGCACCGGGGCCTCCCATGGCACCGCCCGACATTCCGGGAGCGGGCATTTGAGCCGATGCGGTGGAGCAGGTTGCCGCGGAAATCGCGATGACGCCGCAGGCGATGGACATTATTACGAATCGACGAATCACGTGTATTTCCCGTTAGGCGACACGAGCACCGCTGACGCGATCGGCCGGATGGCTCCAGCGTCGGCGAACAAGTGCTCTGAGATGGCTACACCCGTTTCATCGGCACAACCCGGTCGATCGGTTGAGTCCTTTCTACCGTGAAAATCGGAACTCAGGCGATTTAGGGGAGTCGCGGTGAGACGCGAAAGCCACCCGTCGGCTACGGTTGGCCGGCGAGTTGCAGCCCGTCGAGCAGTTCGACGGCGGCATCGGATTTGTTGAGCACGTAGTAATGAATGCCCGGCACGCCGTTTTCCAGCAAGTCGATCGTTTGCTTGCGAGCGTGCTCGACGCCGACGCGGAATTGGTGCTCGGGGGCATCGTCGCGGGTCATTTCGGCTTCGAGACTGGCCGGAATCGCGGCTTTGCACATTCCGGCAATTCGTTGTGCCTGTTTGAAGTTGGTGACCGGCAACACGCCCGGAATGATCGGCACGTTGATGCCCGCGGCGACGCAATCGTCGCGGAATCGGTAGAAGTCCGCGTTATCGTAGAACAATTGGGTGATGACGATATCGGCACCCGCGTCGACTTTCCGTTTCAGGTTTTCCAGGTCCGTTTTCGCGTCGACGGCCTCTTGGTGAACTTCGGGGTATCCCGCGACCGCGATTCCGAGATCGCCGAATTTGGCTCGGATCAAATCGACCAATTCGTTGGCGTAACGCAGTCCACCATCGGTGACGCTGAATTCGGTCGATCCCTTGGGCGGGTCCCCACGCAGGGCAACGATGTAGTCGACACCGATGTCCGTGGCCCGCTGCAAGTATTCACACAGTTGGTCGGTGTTGGATCCGACGCAGGTCAGGTGAGAGGCGACGGGCAATTTCGTCAGCTTCTTGACCCGTTCGAGCACGTCCAACGTGGTTCGCTGGCTCGATCCGCCCGCCCCGTACGTGCAGGTGAAGTATTTCGGATTGAACTGCATCAACCGTTCCACGTTCTCACACAGCGAATTGATTCCCTCGGCAGTCTTCGGTGGGAACAATTCGAAGGAAATGGCACAGCCATCGGAGCTGTATTGGTCGGCCAGTGTCATGCGTGTTTCGTTGGATTATGGGGCAGATCGTTGCGTTTTATTCAGGGACGGGCAAACCGCGTCAGTTTGCCGCCTCTGTTTGAACAGACCAGTATAGGCGGATTGGCGTTCGTGCCAACTTCCTAACGGTGAAAACAACGACCCACCGGGGATCACGACGCTGGCACGGACCATTGGATGGCCGAAATCGGACGATCGGGCGTGACGGTCAGCGATTTTGGTCCCTTCGAAGACTCATCGCCGGCTGCTGGGGTTCGCGTCTCGGGTTGAGAATCCGGCAACACCAAGAAAGTGCTGATGGGGGCCGCGTGCAGGTGATCGTGAGACGACGCGCCGCGGTTTTGCGGTTCCGACGAAGGTTTCTCGAACAACGTGCATCGCAAATGCGTCGGTCGCCCCTCGGGCATCGCGACTTCGAAGAACCACCACGCGTGTCCACCTTCGCCGCGGCGGCCAACCCAATGGTACTGGTCAGCGACGGGAGCAGGCGTCTTTGGCGTTTTCATGTCACGCAAGTTTCCGAACCCGATGCGGCGGCGGATGACCGACAACGCCGCTGATTCCAACGCTTCTTCGTCGCCGAGGAGCGAATCGGTTTCACGCGAGGACACCGTTCGCAGCAGTTGTTGTTCGTCGGTGATTCGCAAACGCAGAGCGACTTCCACCGTGCCGGTTTCGCCGTTCCACTGGATCTCGGCCAGCGATTCGGCGGCCGGGTGTAACAGCATGCTCGAGAGTAAGACGAACGCGCACCCGATCATTCGGATTTACCCGCGTTCGTGTCCGCAGCGCTGCTCTTGCGTTTGCGGTTGGGCTTTGACTTGCCGGGGCGAGCAGATTCTTCCTTGGCAGGTTTGTCATCGGATGCTTCGGAGTCGGATGCTTCGGAGTCAGATGCTTTGCCAGTGGATGATTTGGAATCGGAGGTCTCTGATTCGGCTCCCTTTTCTTTGGAAACCTTCTCGACGGAGTCCTTCTCCGATTTGTCTGATGCGTCGTCCCTGTCATCGGAGTCATCCTCGTCGGAATCGGTTTCGTCGTCGTCATCATCATCATCGCCACGTGCCTTTTGCATCGCGTTCTTCTTCTTTTCATCCTTGAACAGTTTGAACCGGGTGGGTTCGAGTTTCGGCGGCCAGTGATTGTTCGCGGTGTCGGTATCGGCGATTTCGCGTTTGGGATCGATTTCGACCCGCACGATTTCCTTTTCCGTCAGCAGCAGCTTTTTGACTTCTTTGGAATTGTATCGCCAGATTTCCGGCGGCAGCATCAATTGCTCTTGGGTGCTATCCGCGTAGTAGACCCGCAACGGAATCGGCATCACGAGGCCGCCCTTGTTGATGAACTTGAGCACGTAGAACTGCGTCGTTCGTTGCAGCAACGCACGCTCGTCTTCGTCGAGTCGGTCGAGGAATTTCTGATACGTCTTGCGATCGGATTCTTCGACTTTGTCTTCGTCGTATTCCGGGGAATTGTAAAAATCTTTCAGGCCGGGCTGCCATTCGATGCGTCGGGGCAGATTGCGGTTGAGTTCATCCGAGGGAGTGTCTTCCCGTGTGTCGTCTTCGCGACGTTTGCGCTCGTGAGCTTCATCGGGATCACCGCTGTCAATCACGTACAGTTCCACTGAATCGATCGCGATGTCGACATGTTCGGTGCTGTAGAACCATCCTCGCCAGAACCAATCAAGGTTTGTTCCGGCGGCGTCTTCCATCGAACGGAAGAAGTCGGCGGGCGTGGGCCGTTTGAATTTCCATCGGCGGCAATATTCCCGAAACGCGAAATCGAATCGTTCGCGACCAAGGATGGTGTCTCGCAAAATGTTCAGTGCCGTGGCGGGTTTCGCGTATGCGTTGGCGCCGAATTGCAGAATTTCGTCGCTGCCGGTCATGATCGGTCGTTGGCGTCCGCCCCGCATGTAGGGAACGATTTTTTCCGCCGGACCACGACTCGATGGATAGTCTTCTTCCCATTCTTGTTCGGCGAGGTATTGCAGGAACGTGTTGAGGCCCTCGTCCATCCACGTCCACTGACGTTCGTCGCTGTTGACGATCATCGGGAAGAAATTGTGGCCGACCTCGTGAATGATCACACTGATCAATCCGTACTTCGTCGCTTTGCTGTACGATCCGTCGTCTTCGGGGCGAGGTCCGTTGAAACAGATCATCGGATACTCCATCCCATAGACCGGACCGTTCACGCTGATGGCGACGTCGTAGGGATAATCGAATGTGTATCGGCCGTAGACCTCGAGGGTGTGTGCGATTGCCTCGGTCGAGTACTGACTCCACAGCGGTTCGGCTTCGTTGGGATAGAACGACATCGCGGTCACGGTGCGATCACCGATCTGAACGGGCATCGCATCCCAGATGAATTTGCGACTGGCCGCCCAGGCAAAATCACGGACGTTCTTTGCGTTGAACACCCATGTCTTCGTCTCGACCGATTTGCCGGACTGTTTGCCCGATCGTTTCTTGGTCTTGGATGATTTGGAAGCACGCGCCGTCTCGTTCGCCTTGGCTTCCTCAGGTGTGACGATGAAAGTGGGTTTGGTGTTTTCGTGAATCGAACCGAGCCGCTCGATCCATTCCTCTTTCAAAACGTCCTGCGGGTTGGACAACGTTCCCGTTGCCGTGACGACCATGTCAGCGGGCACGGTGATGTTGACTTTGTAGTCGCCGAGTTCCAACGTGAACTCACCACTGCCGAGGAATTGGTCGTGCTGCCAACCGGTGTAGTCGGTGTACGCGGCAACGCGAGGGAAGCATTGAGCAATTTCGTAGATCGCGTTGTCGTCTTCGTCGAAGTATTCGTATCCGCCGCGGGCTCGAATCACGGTGGCATCGACGATGTTGTAGTGATACGCAATCGCGATCGTGGTGGACTCTCCCGCGGGCAACGGTTCGGGCAGATCGACCCGCATCATCGTGTCGACGATCACGTGATGCAGTTCCGATTCGCTTTCGCGTGCGGATCGTTTGCTAGACCGCTTCGGCGACTCGGCCAGCGTGACTGAGTCGATGTTATATCCGCCGTCGAATGTTTCTTGGGCGAGCAGCGATTGCACGGACTTGAATGGCGATCTGCCCCCGAGCGAGGGTGCGGTGCGGCTTTGCACGGCGGCCGAATCGTTGCGGAAACGGTTCTGGTCGAGTTGGAACCAGACGTAGGTGAGCGTGTGAGGTGAGTCGTTGTGATAGGTGATTCGGCATTCACCCGAGAGACTCCGTTCGGAATCGTTCAGTGTGATGTCGATGTCGTAGTCGGCCCGTTGTTGCCAGTAGAGCGGTCCGGGGGCGCCCGAGGCGGTGCGGTAAACACCCGGCGTCGGTAACCAGCTTTGGATCGGGTGGAACGGGTCGCGAGCGTCGCTGTGTTTGAGATTGGGTAGCGGTTGAGCGGAAACCGAACCTGCACAAACGCACGCCAAGACAATCAAATAGACGAATCGAATCACAAAACACCTCAAAGCCACGAATCACGAGAAGCGATCATCATAATCGCAGATCAGTGGATTTCAGCCCCGGCGAAGCCGGTTCGTTCATTCTTTGACGGAGTGGTTTCGATCCCTCAAACCAAATGCCTATAAGGTTTTAGGAACGCCCGTTAAAGGCCACGTCCGAGCAAGCGTCAAAACAAGTTTGGGCTGAATTTTCGGATGCCGGGACATGCCAATACCGGCAAAGCAAAAGACGTGATCGCAAGTTCGACGGCACATGCTTTCGCAAACGTTGCTTCGGCCTAATTGGTTTGTGCGCTTTTTGCGGTGAGGGCTTCTTCACGGACCCAGCACGCCGCTGCGTGATTCTTCGGCGGCAGTTCGGGACGATCGGTAATGCATCGATCGATCTTCACCGGGCATCGGTCTGCGAACGCGCATCCGGGATAGTAAACGTCGGGTGACGGAACCTCACCGGACAGGACAATACGCTGCCGCTTCGACGCGATTTCGGGATCCGGCACCGGAACGGCGGAGAGAAGGGCTTCCGTATAAGGATGTTTGGGCCCGGCGTACAAGTCTTCTGATTTCGCCAATTCGACGATGCGTCCGAGGTACATCACGCCGACGCGGGTCGCGATGTGGCGAACGATGGCCAGATCGTGAGCGATGAACAGATAGGACAATCCGAGTTTCTGTTGCAGATCCATCAACAGGTTGATGATCTGAGCTTGGATGGAAACATCGAGTGCCGAGACGGGTTCGTCGCATAGGATCAAATCGGGCTGGACCGCGAGTGCCCGGGCGATTCCGATCCGTTGCCGCTGGCCGCCACTGAATTCGTGGGGGTATCGGTTGAGGAACCGTGGGTTGAGTCCGACGAGTTCCATCAAACGGAGGACTTCGAGTTTGCGATCTCGGCCGCGTGCGAGCGAGTGTACGACGAGCGGTTCGCCAATAATTCCACCAACGGTCATTCGCGGGTTGAGCGACGCGAACGGGTCTTGGAAAACCATCTGAACGCGTCGGCGATATGGCAACATCGCCGCATCGGACATCCCGGCAATCGAGACTCCGTCGACGCGCACGTCGCCGCTCGTCGGAGAAACGAGGTTGATGATCGCTCGTGCGGTGGTGGATTTTCCGCATCCCGATTCACCGACGAGTCCGAGCGTCTCGCCGCGGGCGATGTCGAACGAAATGCCATCAACAGCGCGGATGACCCCTTTTTGAGAGTTGAACAACGATCCGCGTCGAAACGGAAAGTGCACCTTCAGGTCACGGACACTGAGCAGCGGGGTGTCGGTCGAATTCATTTGAGTGTCATTCATTGACGCGTCTCCCCGGTGTTGACGTCGGCGTGGCAGGCGGCCAGGTGCGGTTCGCTGCCGAGGCTCTCACGCGGCGTCAGAATCGGATCGTCCGTTTGGCAACGCTCGAACCGATGTTCACAACGATCACGGAACGAACAACCGACGATCGGCTGCGACAAGTCCGGCGGTTGACCGGGGATCGCGGCGAGTGGTTCGTCGCGGTTCGATTCAACGTTCGGCAATGAACCGAGCAACCCGATCGTGTAAGGATGTTGGGGGGCGGCGAACAGTGATCGGACGTCTGCTTTCTCAACGATCCGTCCGGCGTACATCACCAACACGCGGTCGGCCACGCCAGCGACGACGCCGAGATCGTGCGTGATCAACACAATCGCGGTTCCCTTGCGTGCCTGCAGGTCGGCGAGCAGTTCCATGATTTGCGCCTGAATCGTCACGTCGAGCGCCGTTGTCGGTTCGTCGGCGATCAACAGTTCTGGTTCGCACGATAAGGCCATCGCGATCATCACGCGTTGCCGCATCCCGCCGCTGAATTGATGCGGATAATCTCGCAGCCGTTTCTCGGGCGCGGTGATGCCGACGAGGCCTAGCATCTCGATCGCCCGCTTGCGAGCATCATGCCGCGTCAGACTGAGGTGCAACCGTGTCATTTCGGTGAGTTGCTGTTCCACCGTCATCAACGGGTTCAGCGCTGTCATCGGGTCTTGAAAGATCATCGCGATGTGTCGGCCGCGGACGCTTTGCAGGCCGCGATCGGACATCGACAGCAAATCGCGGCCGCCGAAGAACGCCTGCCCGCTGTCGATGTTTCCCGGCGGTTTGGGGACGAGGCCCATCATCGCGAGGTTCGTCACACTCTTGCCGCTGCCGCTCTCGCCCACGATCGCAACGGTTTCTCCGGCGCGGACGTCGAAGGAAACGCCCCGGACCGCGCGGACCATGCCCTCGTCGGTCTTGAAGCTGACGTGCAGATCGTTGACCCGCAGAATCGGCTCGTCAGAGGATTTCGTTTGAGACGATTCGGTTGCAGTCGTCGTGTTTTGAGGATCCGTTTGCGTCATGATCGGTTTTTCATTTTCGGGTCCAAGGCGTCACGGAGTCCATCGCCCAAGAAGTTCAGTGCGAACAACGTTAACGCGAGTGCCGCGCCGGGAAAGACCACCACCCACCAAAACAGTTTGACGATCGAGAGAGCTTCGACGCCGTCGTTGAGCAACAGTCCGAGTGAAACGTCGGGCGGCGAAACGCCGAGCCCGAGGAACGACAAGAACGCCTCGAACAACATCACCGAGGGAATGGTCAGGGTCAGATAAACGATCACGACACCGAGCGTGTTGGGCACGACGTGGCGGAAGATGATCCGTGCCGGGGATGCCCCAACGGTTCGAGCGGCCTCGACGAATTGTTCATGTCGCAACGAGAGGACTTGGCCACGAACGACGCGGGACATTGTTAACCAGTAGATCGCACCGATGATGATGTAGAAAATCGTGATTTGCTCGATGCCGTACTGATCGAGGATTTTCTTGACGCTGTCTTCGCCCAAGAACGTGACCAAGAAAATAACGACGAAGATGAACGGGATCGAATACAGCATGTCGACGATCCGCATCATCACGGCGTCGACGGTGCCTCCGAGATATCCCGCGATTGCACCGTAGCTGACCCCGATGATCAAACTGACGATCGTCGCAACGATTCCGACAACGAGCGAAACTCGCGAACCCCAAAACACACGTGCGAGTAGATCGCGTCCGAGTTTGTCGGTTCCAAACAAAGAGGGCACTGCCCAGTCACCGAAGATTGCCACTCGCACGCGGCACATAGTGAACGCGACCGGGCCGAGTTGATTCCACAATTGATTGAACGGGTGTTCGACGGTGGCTCGATTATCGAACGCTTCGAGACGTTCGGTTCGTTTGGACACGTCTTCGATCGCCAGGATTTCGGCACGTTCCTCCGCCACCTCGGCTTGATACTTTGCCAATTGCGATGTCAAACGACCGTCTTCGAATTTCAAACCGTCGCGACTGCCCATGACGACGGTGTCGAAATTTGGCGGCAGGAAACGACGGTTGTTCAGGTCTTTGTCGACGGGGCTCTGCAGCGGCAGTAACGGCGTGAAGATCGCAGCCAACATCAACGTGACGAGGAACAAAAGCGACGCCATCGCCGGTCGGTTTCGACGCAAACGACGCCACGCGTCTTGCCATAACGAAACGCCACGGATCTCGCGAGACTCCTGGAGGATTCTCGCCAGTGCCGCTTCGTCGGGCCCCGCAACGGGACGTGACGGAAGGGAGGGAGGAGTTGATTCGCTCATTGCAATTTCACCCGCGGGTCAATGACGGCGTACGATAAGTCGACCAACGAATTCATGACGAACAACAACACTGTGTAGGTCAGCACCATGCCCATCGCGAGCGTGTAGTCGCGTTGGGTGGCGGCGTAGATGAAGTGGCTGCCGATTCCGGGTAACGCAAAGATTTTCTCGAGTACGAGCGAGCCGGTCAGGACGCTCGCCGTGGCCGGACCGAGGTAGGACACCACCGGCAACAGGGCTCCGGGCAGGACGTGTTTCAAAATCACCGTTTTCTTTGGAAGGCCTTTTGCGAATGCAGTCCGCACGTGTTCGCGGCCGAGCACCTCCAACATTCCCGCTCGCGTCAATCGAGCGATGTACGCCGCGACGGGTGCCCCCAAACACAAGGCGGGCAACGCCACCTGACGCAGCGTTCCCCAACCGGCGGCGGGGAAGATCGGGATGATGAACACGAACAACAGAATCGCCAGCGATGCTAAGACAAAGTTCGGTATCGCGATCCCGAGCACCGCCGTTCCCATCAAAGCCAAGTCGCCGACGGATCCTCGATAAACGGCCGACACCACCCCCGCGGTGACACCGAGCGAGAGGGCGAAGACGAGAGCCAGGATCGCGAGTGATGCGGAAACGGGGAAGCCTTCGGCGAGCACTTCGTTGACCGTGTAGTCCTCGAGCCGGATTGAAACGCCGAGGTCACCGCGGGTGACGATGCCGACGAGGTAATCGGTGTACTGCTCGATCGGTGGTGCGTCGAGGTTGTAGCGTGCCCGGAGTTGGCGTTCGATCGCCGGAGGCACCGTTCGCTCGCTGCTGAACGGGTTGCCGGGGACGGCTCGCATCAGCACGAACGAGACCGTGTACACCGCCCACACCGTGAGCAGCATCCATCCGAATCGCCGGATCGTGTAACTGAGTATGTCTTTCACTGGGCCGATACCCTTTCTGCGTTGTGGCGAATCGACACGCTGGGCCGGTCGCGGTGAGAGCTGGAATTGGGTGGTGCCAGGGGAACCGAAACTCGCCGTGGCGTGTTCCTCGGTTCCTTGCGGGCTGACTCATTTGACAGTCGCGTGACGTCGGTCTCGTCGCGACGCCCCGCATTCAAAATCGGGAGGCCCGGGAACAGTCCGTTGCCCGCGACGACTCGAGGTTGGCTTTGCCGTTTGGCGATGACATCGGACCCGGCCGACTCGTCGATGCTCATCAGGTGCAACGGGTGCAGATCCTGTGGGCTGGGGAAGAAGCCCTTGATTCGCGGTTTGACCATGTTGATGCCCACGTAGAAATACAGCGGGATGACTGGCATCTCGTCAATCCAAATCGCCTCCGCTTCGGCGAGCAGTTTCATTCGCGTTTCCGCGTCGCTCTCCGCAGCGGCGGATTTCAGTAATTGATCGAACTTCGCGTTCGACCAACCCGTGCTGTTTTGCGGGCCATCGGTCAACCAAAGATCCAGGAACGTGTTTGGGTCCGCGTAGTCGGCGATCCATCCCGCACGTGCGATGTCGTAATCGATTTGGTTGGTCTTATCGAGGAAGCTGCCCCATTCCATGTTCTGCAATTCTAACTTCACGTTGAGGTTGTTTTGCAATTGTTGCTGGACGACTTCGGCGATCGCTCGGTGACCTTCACTCGTGTTGTACAGCACCGTGATTTTTGGAATGCCACGCCCACCCGGGTACCCTGCTTCGGTGAGCAACCGTTTGGCTTCGGCGAGGTCCGGTTTGAACCCTGGCGGTGGTTCGTAGCCCGCGATCCCCGGCGGCACCAACGCGTAGGCGGGGACTTGGCCTGCCTTAGCAACCTGGTCGACGATTTGTTGTCGGTCGATCGCCATCGAGATCGCTCGACGAACTCGCGGGTCGTCGAGCGGTTTGCGGGTCGTGTTCATGCGAAAGAAATACACCGACAACATTGGAGCGGCGTAGAAGTCGTCGCGTTGTTTCAGCGTTTCCATCAGGGCCGTGGGCGGGTCGGTGACCCAATCGATTTGTCCCGTCTCGTACATGTTCAGCGCCGTGTTTTGTCCCTCGGTCGATAGCGCATCGATCGTTTCGATCGCGACGCTGTCGGCATCAAACCAACGTGGGTTTTTGACTAAGCGGACTCGGTCACGCAAGCGACGCATTCCGACGACGTAGGCGCCGTTGGAAACGATGTTTTCCGCTTTCGTCCACATCGGCATGCCGTGTTTTTCGATCACGTGACGCGGTACCGGGAACAACGGATAGTACGCCGTCAAACTCGGGAAGTATGGCAGCGGATCTTTCAGGTTCACTCTCAGCGTGTGGTCATCGGGAGTCTCGATGCCGCCGAGTTTCGAGAACGCGACGAGCACGTTGTGCACCCGCTGCGTGTCCTCATCGGCGACGGGAGAATTAGGGTCGGCGGTGAAGGTTTGCTGTGTCGTCGGTCCTTCCCAGTCGACTTCGCCGGAATCATCGACTTCCGCGACGTCGAGGACAAACACCCACGACTCCTGCCAGTTCAGCATGCGTTCTTCGCGGTCCTCTTCCGTGGCACCGTTAGCGAATTCTGGTTCAGGCGGTTTGCGGATTTCACGTAACGTGCCGTACCGCATCGTGCCGCGGGGGAAGTTCTGGATATTCAGTTCACCGGTATCGGCCTCGGTCGTTCCATCGGGATTGGGGCGGTCGAACAATTCGACTTCACAGCGATCGCCGACTTCAACGAGTCCAGAACTGAATTGTTCAGCAAAGGGGACACTGAACAATTGAAAGTTGTATTCGCAGGCCGTCGCCGGGTGCAGCATTCGGGTCCACGACCAAACGAAATCCTCCGACGTGATCGGCACGCCATCGGACCACACCGCGTCGTCTCGCAAATGAAACGTGTAGGTGAGTTTGTCGTCGGATACTTCGTAACTCTCAGCAACGGCGGGTTGGGGGGACATCGGTTGCAAACCCGTCACGGGGTCAGGGGCGCCTTCGGGCAGCATTTGCAACAATCCCGAGAAGATGCCGAACAACACACGGCTTTCGGGTTGGCCGGTCGCCCGGTGCGGGTCGAGCGTTTTAGGGTCGGTCCCGTTTTGAATGCTGAAGTCGGCCGGAGGCATCGAGTCAAAGCGGGTCGCCCAAACGACGGCGATCCCCATGACCACCACGGCGAGGATCACGAAAAGACGTCGCAGTTCAGGAGGCATATTTTGACGTTCGAAATTCGGGGGGGAAGGCGGCTAGTGACTCGCCATCGGCTTGAAGTTCAGAAGACACGGCATGGTGACCGAGGTCCGTGTCGAGCACGGGATTAACCGTACCGCCTCGGTGAATCGTTGAATGGGGAGTGACGCCACAGGAATGAGGTCCGCGTTCGATGATTGGATCGGTTTCGTCAATATCGCCGCGTTCATTTTCGTGTTGTGCGCCGAACGAAATGGTGAGTCTTGTTTCGGTATGCCCGTATTCGATTGCTACCGGTGCGGTCTCCGCAATTGCTCGCGTGCGGTCTCCGCAATCATAACGGAGTCCACACACGTGTGTAGCATGCAACGACCAATCGAGATGCAGAACATCGCTAACACCACGCTGTTGGTCGCTATTGGGCAATTGTTACGAAATATCATCCGCAACTGCAACGCAAATCACCCGCGGCGTTTGGGATACCGGGCCGCGGGAAAAATGCGAGGTTGAGACGGATGCAATGTCGAACGGGTTACGCCAGCACGTCGGCGACGACGCTGCACAACCAATCCATTCGTTTCTCGTCCATTCCCGCAACGTTGATGCGACCGCTGCCGACGACGTAGACGCCGTGTTTGGTTCGCAGTTCGTCGGCTTGCATTGCGGTCAGGCCGCTATACGAGAACATCCCCTTTTGTTTCAGCAAGAACGAGAAATCCGGTGCACCGCTTTGTTTCGCCATGCCCGCAACGAATTGCTCACGCAGGTGGGTGATGCGGAGCCGCATTTCTTCGAGTTCGGCCTTCCACATCTGCGTTAGCTCATCGTCGGAGAGTACCGTTGCCACGATTGCACCACCGTGTCGTGGCGGGTTGCTGTAGTTCGAACGCACGATCACTTTCAATTGGCTCAACGACGCGGTCGCGGCCGCAGGTGTGCCGGCGACTAGGCCTACGGCACCGACCCGTTCGCTATAGAGCCCAAAGTTTTTGCTGTACGAAGAACAAACGATCGCTTCGGCACACGCATCGAGCATCGTGTGCAGGCCGACCGCATCGGCTTCGAGACCGTCGCCGAATCCTTGGTAGGCAAAATCCAACAACGGGATCAAACCTTGGGAGCTGACCACGCGAGCGATCTCTTTCCACTGGTCCGCGGTTGGGTCGACCCCGGTCGGGTTGTGGCAACATGCATGCAACAGCACCGCGTCGCCCGGACGCGTCTTGGTGCTCAGGTCGTTCAACATCGCCTCAAAGTTGAGGCTGCGACGATCGTCGGCCAAGTACGAATACGATTCGACGTTCACGCCTGCGGATTGCATGATCGCGTTGTGGTTGGCCCACGTCGGATTGGGCAGGAACACGCGAGTGGGCGAGCATTGACGGGCGAGGAATTCGCCGGCCACGCGTAACGCACCCGTCCCGCCGGGGGCCTGCACCATCGCAATCCGTCCGGCATCGATCCGGTCGCCGAAAACGAGCTTTTGCACGTCGGAGCGATAATCGGGCAGCCCATCGATCGAAAGATAGCCCTTCGTCTTTTCCGTCTCGATGAGTTTCTGTTCCGCCGCTTTGACACATTTCATGATCGGCGTGACGCCCGACGCGTCTTTGTAGACGCCGACCGAAAGGTTCATTTTTTCGCTGCGTGTGTCGGCAGCAAAAGCTTCGGTCAGCCCCAGAATCGCGTCCGGTGGGGCCAACGGGATGGAATCGAAACGGTGAGAGGCGGCGGTGGCCGATTCGGTCGCGGTCATGCGGAAATCAACACATCGGAGGGGGGAGGGAGTAGGGAACAGCAAGCTGACAGCCACAATCGTAACGAACCCGTGCTCAGACAAGTAGGGCCGGTGGGTGGCGAGGAGACAGGAGACAGGAGACAGGTGGTGGGTGTGAAATTCGCTGGGGGCCACCGACGTGGGCTCGTATCGGTTAGCCTAGGTGAATTGAGGATCACGACCGTGAACTGAATCGCGGGTCGCACGACGCTACATCAAGAAAGGAAAGGGGCCGGATGCAGCAAGCTCAGGAAAAAATCACCGCGTTAACCGATTCGCTCTCGGGGATCATCCAAGGCAACCGTGAAATTATCGAGGTGTTGGTCATCGCACTGTTGTCCAACGGATCGGTGCTGATGCAGGACGTCCCAGGGGTCGGAAAGACGACGCTGGCCAAGGCGGTCGCGAAAGCGATCGATGTGGAATTCCACCGCGTGCAGTTCACGCCCGATTTGTTGCCCGCGGATATTTTGGGTTCGTCGATCTACAATCCCAGCGAAGGCACCTTTCGATTTCGCCCGGGGCCGATCTTTTGCCATGTCTTGTTGGCCGATGAAATCAACCGTGCGTCGCCACGCACGCAGTCGGCGTTGTTGGAGGCGATGAGCGAAATGCACGCGACGATCGAAGGCGTGCAACACGATTTGCCCACACCGTTTCTCGTCTTGGCAACACAGAACCCGGTCGAATTCCACGGGACCTACCCGTTACCGGAAGCTCAGCTCGATCGATTTCTCGTTCAGTTGGAGCTCGGCTATCCCGATGCCGACACCGAAGTGAAAATTCTGCACGCGCAAGCACTCTCGCATCCGCTCGAACGTTTGGAATCGGTGCTCACGAAAGACGACGTGATCGAGTTTCAAGAGAGAGTGCGGAACATCCGTGTTGATGAAATCATTTCACGATACATCGTCGAGATCATTCAACAAACGCGAGACGAGCCGCGGTTGAAACTCGGCGTCAGTCCTCGCGGTTCGTTGATGCTGTTCCGGGCCAGCCAAGCCGCCGCGTTCGTTGCGGGGCGTGATTTCGTATTGCCCGACGATGTGCAACGGCTCGCGCCATACGTGCTGTCGCATCGATTGATCATGACGCCGAAGGCAAAATACGGTGGGGCTTCGGCTCACGAGATGGTTGCCGAAATTCTTGCACGGGTGAAAGTTCCGTCATGAATTGGGAATGGTCTTTCGTGTATCGGTACTCGCGTTTTCTGTGGTTGTATCGGTTCACGACGGCCGGCAAATGGATCTGCGCCGGTCTGATCTTTGCCGCGATGATCGGCAGTGCGTCGGTGGAGACGCCGATCTATCAATTGTTCTGCGCCTTGACCGCGTTCTTCTTCATCGATCGTTTCGTAGGGGCTGCAACCCGGCCTCGATTGTCGGTTCGTTATGAGTTGCCTGACCGGACGACTGCGGGCGAGACGTTCACGACCAACTTGACCGTAACCAATCGCGGCAAGCGGACCGCGTATGACGTCGGCGTGGCGTTCTTCGGATTGCCCGACAGCGTCGAGATGCTCGATCGCGAAACCACTCACGCACAATTGCCTGCCAACGAATCGGTCGCGACGTCGCTCCGCATGCGGGCTCGCCGGCGAGGAATCTATCCTTTGCCGCGGCCACGTGCGTTTTCCACGTTCCCGTTTAACCTGTTTCGCGATGCCCGGAGCGAGTCGGAAAAGGGCTCGTTGCTCGTCCTGCCCAGCTTTCATCCGCTCGTCGAGATCGATTTGCCCGTCGGTGCCCGTTACCAACCCGGCGGCGTTGCCCTGACGTCGAACATCGGCGAATCGCCCGAGTACATCGGCAATCGCGAATACGTTTCGGGCGACTCGGCGCGGCGAATTGACTATCGGTCATGGGCCCGGTTGGGGCGTCCGATCGTCCGTGAGTATCAAGAAGAGTATTACTGCCGCGTCGCGTTGGTGCTCGACACGTTCGTGCCGCCGGGACGCAAGCCTACCGCGGACGGTTTCGTTGAGTTGGAAGCCGCGATCAGTATGTCCGCGTCCATCGCCGATGCGCTCTCGCGGGGTGAGTACTTGATCGATCTCTTCGCCGCGGGACCCGAGTTGTATGTCTTTCGTGCCGGTCGGCACACGGCGCACTTCGACAACGTGCTGGAAATCGTCGCCGGTGTGGACGCATGTCGAAAGAATCCGTTCGGAACGGTCGCCCCGGCGCTCGCGGATGAGCTAGTGAATATCTCAACCGTCGTGGGCGTGTTTCTGGATTGGGATCAATCGCGTCGGGAGCTCGTTCGCGTGGCAATGGAACGCGGATGCCGGGTGAAGATCATCGTTGTTCGTGACGGCGAAACAACCGAACCGATTGATCTGGACGAAGCCGACGTGATGCAGGTGGGCGTTACGGAAGTTCGCGACGGAGGGATCGAAACGCTATGAGCAATCAACCTGCAAGTGAAAGTGGGCGGCAAGAAAGCCATGCGACATCACCGGGCATTCTGTTGTCGACTCGTTCATGGGATTCTCAACGGGTGGTCGCCGCGTTGCTGGTTATCCTGCAAGCCTGTGCGTTGGGTTACTTTTTCTTCACGCCCGTGTTCTCCACGATTGTCATTGCAGCGGCGGTGTTCGCTACGGTGACGAAGACACGGTTGCTGTCTTCTCAGTTGTCGCAACGGTTGCCGATCACGCTGGTGATCTTGTACGCGATTCAGCGGACTTTGGTGCCGTTGTCGTGGTCCGCCGGCGTGCAGGGGTTTCTGATTCCTGATGCGGCTTTGATTGTCGAGTACCTGTTGGTTTACCAAGTGGTTCGGTTCTTTGTCCGATCCGAAGATGACGGCCTACCGAGCTTTCTGCCGATCTTGGCAATTGTTGCGGTGGTCATCATCGGTGATACCCGCGTCGATTCCCTGGGGCGAACGGTCTACCAACTGATATCGCTCGGGCTGGTGATGTTGGTGCTCGCGTTCTACATGTCTCGGCGGCGAAGCGTTGGGGATGCCCGTGCCCATTTTTCGCGAGGTCATGTCGGTTGGCTCATTGTGGTCGGTGGCATTTGCATGGTCGCCGCCTGGGTTTCGGCGAGCGGTTTGTATCGTTATGCGAGGCAAATCGAAGACACGATGAACGCGTTCATCAATCCATCTTTGCGCCCCGATTCAGCGGGCTTTTCCGGTACCGGACGAATCGGCAGCGTCGCGCGGCAAAAGGGCAGTTCGGGCGATCGGGTGGCGCTGCGAGTCTATTCGCCACAACAGCCCGGGTACTTGCGAGGTAAGGCATTCGGGTTTTATCAACAGGGGCAGTGGCAACGTGAAAGCCAACCGGCTCAGTTGATGCCGACAGGTTATGTCTCCGATTACACAAACGACGCTGACCAAGTGTTCGAGTTTATCGAGGACGGATCCAATCAGTCGGACCAGTCTTTCAAATCGAAACTCGATATCTGGCCCAATCAATCGTTCCGCGAGGTTCTCTTCACGCCGTTGGGTGTCACTCGGTTGCAAGCGCCGGTCGAGAAAGTCTCTATCGACATTCACCGAATCATTACCGCCGAAACGATGCCCCCGGATACCGGGTATGTCGCTTGGCGATCGCGTAACGACGGAGTCGACTCGATCGAATCGCCCATGCTCAAGCCGAGTGATTGGACGACGCTGACTGCGTTGCCCGATAAGCTCGATCCGAGGATTGTTGAGCTGGCGAAAGAGATCGTCGGTGAAGCCGTCACGACGAACGATAAGATTGCGGCGATCGAAAACTTCTTTCTCGATAACTTTGAGTACCAATTCGGGATCGACGTTCCCAGCGGCACTGATCCCATTGCTTACTTTTTGATCCAGCGACCGCCGGCGCATTGTGAGTTTTTCGCGAGTGGTGCGGCGTTGCTATTGCGGTCCGTTGGCGTGCCGTGTCGGTATGTGACCGGTTTGGTGGCGGTCGAGAAAAATGAAATCGGCGATTACTGGGTCGCGAGAAACCGTGACGCTCACGCTTGGGCGGAAGCCTACGATCCCGAGCGGGGTTGGGTGCTCGTCGAGGCGACCCCGGCCAGCGGCCTGCCGCAGTCGATGGAGATTTCACGAACGAAACAGTTCTGGGACGCCGTTCAAGCGTGGTGGTTAAAACTGGTCGCGTCGATCCGAGCGGGAGGCATCGGCCGATTCCTGTGGTCGGGCCTGAGCCTCATGATCCGACCGATGGTTTTGGTCGGTTTCGCGATGTTGGTTTCTGCGATCACGTTTCGGTATTGGTTTCGCCGGCGAAGCAGAGCGAACGTGAAACCGACGGATCCCAAAGTGCAGGCGATCCAAAGGTTGCTGGACCAGATGGACCGCCGCTGGGAACGAGCGGGGTTGGGCCGCCGTCATCACGAGACGATGCATCAGTTCGCCGCGAGATTGCAGGCCAACGGCGATTCTTCCGATCACGAACACGCCGCGGCCTGGTACCGGCAATTCGCCACGATTCGGTACAGCGGCCGCGTGGACACCGAATCGATCGAGACGCTTCGAAACCAAATGGACGTCGGTGATTCGGCAAAGAACGTTACCACGGACACAGTCGCGGCCGGTTAGACGTTGCGCCGGCGCGATCAAAACACACGCTCGTATGATCGCGTCCGGTATCCTCAGACGGGAGCAACAGATTGCCCGCGAGCACTCTCGTTTGCGACGGAGTCCACGTCGGATTTTCCCCCACACGGCACTGTATTCGATTCGTTGAGGCAGCCGTTTCATGTTCCCGGAATTGGTAATGCTGCGTCCTCAAAACCTGATATTTGCTCCCGAAACGGGGCCGGGCTAATAAAAATGAAATTATTTTAACGGTTGCAAATCCTTTTCTGTGAGTGTGTTAGGGAGTGCATGTCCTCGTGGTGGCCTGAAGGCTTCATTAAAATCTGTTGACCCGCCCGTGGGATATCTTATGCTCAACCTGTCGCAAAACCACAGTGCTGACGGACGTCGCCACGGGATTCGGGGCCGGAATTCGGGCGGTGTCCAACGGCATTGTGAGTGTTCGTGAGCGACTGGTTTTAAAGGCGTCAGGCGGAACGGTTTTGTTTGGATCAATCAGTCGCAATGATCGTCCCCAACCATTTTCTTCATTTTTCATTTATCAGAGAGAACCGAACGATGAGATCGAGACGACAAGGATTTACGCTAGTCGAGTTGCTAGTTGTGATTGCGATTATCGGAGTGTTGGTTGGGCTCCTGTTGCCAGCCGTTCAAGCCGCTCGAGAAGCAGCTCGCCGGATGAGCTGCAGTAACAATTTCAAGCAAATCGGCCTTGGCATTCACAACTATCACAGTGCCTACAATCAGCTGCCCACGCAAAAGAGCGGCACCAGCGGTTTCGCTAGCCGAGGCGGTTCGAAGTTGCCCGGTTCTGAAGTTTGGTGGGACGCGAGTCTGATCAAGAATAACGAGCAACTGAGTTTCTTGGTTGGGTTAGTACCGTTCGTCGAAGGTCAGGCTCTCTGGGAGCAGATCAGTAATCCGAATGCACCGAATACTAATGGCAGTGCAGGTACCTGGACCGCCATGGGACCGACTCCTGAAAACGCGGACTACGGACCGTGGTCAACTGAGATTCCGACGTTTCGATGCCCGAGCGACCCTGGTGTTGGGCTCCCTTCGTTCGGCCGAACGAACTACGCCGCGTGTCTCGGCGACAGTGCTTGCCGCACGAGCGACGGTGGGCGAAGAGACGAACTGGATATCAGTAGTGGCACAGCCAACTATGCACGGACCGCCTGTCGCGGTGTCTTTGTTCCTCACGGAAAGGCCGCGTTCCGAGATATCCTCGATGGACTGGCCAACACGATCATGGCAGGCGAGATCACAACCGATCTTGGCGACAACGACGCCCGTACGAATCCCAAAACCGGTATGAACGTTCGAGATAACGCTCACGATGTTCCCAGCAAAACGTATGTCGGACTCGATTCCGATCGCCCACAATTTTGGGACACCGGTGCTGTCACTACTCTGCAGGCGATCTCAACCTTTGGCTCCGGTACAGGTCGTGGTTATCGTTGGGCAGACGGTAATCCGGTCTATACCGGCATGATCACGGTCTTGCCGCCGAACGCCCCCGTTGGCTTGATCATGTGTCCTGCAGGGAGTGACAACATCCAGGACAAGACATTGAACGACCCAACTCTCTCGGCGTATTCGGGCGGATACATGACTCCGAGCAGCCGTCACCAAGGCGGTGTCCACGTGCTGATGGGCGACGGTGCGGTCAAGTTCATCACTGACTCGATCGAGGCGGGTAACCAGAACAAAGCGTGTACGAAGGGAAGCACGTCGAAACCTGGCTATTCCAGCTTCTACGGATTGTGGGGTGCTCTCGGCACGAAAGCCAACAAGGAAGTCATCGACGAAGAAATCTGAGTTCGACAACCTGTCGTGAAGAACATGAACTCGGGCCCCCGCAAGGAGGCCCGAGTTTTTTATTGCTATCAGGGATAGCTGCGGGCAGATCTCATTTTCCAACAACACGACTTTGGTTCACTCGATGAATAAGCTCCCTTCGATTCTGGTCAGTGCGACGTTCTTGTGTTCCGTGTCCTTTGCGAAGGCAACGGATTACTTTGTCGGAAATGTCAATGCACTTGGTGAGGTCGCTAAGTCCGTCAAAGCCGGCGACACCATCACGTTCGCGTCAGGCGATTGGAAAGATGTCGAAATCAAACTTCCGGACCTTCCCGGTACGGCAGAGGAACCGATTACCGTGCGAGCCCTGGCTCCGGGCGAGACCATCATCACGGGAGCTTCGAACTTTCGATTCTCCGGGCAGTACGTGGTGGTCAAGGATTTCGTATTTCGTGACCTGACGGAGGTGAAAGACGCTGTCCAATTTAGATCGGACAGCAAGACGTTGGCAGAGCACTGCCGGATGACGGAATGTGTGTTTGATCAACCGACCTTGTATAAACCGAAGGGCCTGTCAACGCATTGGCTGGCGATATACGGAGCACACAATCGGGTGGACCACTGTTACCTGGGCGGCAAATCCAATCTTGGGACAACGTTGGTGGTTAGGGTCAACGAAGGTGCGGGACACCACCGGATCGATCACAATCATTTCGGCCCTCGGCCGGAACTCGGTGAAAACGGTGGTGAGACCATTCGTGTCGGAACGAGCGACGTATCCGAGTCCGATTCATTTACGATCGTTGAGGAAAACTACTTCGAATCATGTGATGGCGAGGTTGAAATCATTTCCAACAAGTCGTGTGAGAACATCTATCGTCGCAATGTTTTTGATCGATGCGCGGGATCGCTCACGCTACGTCATGGTCACCGGTGTCTCGTCGAAAAGAACCTTTTCTTGGGACATGGGAAGCCTAACACGGGTGGCGTTCGCGTGATCGGCAAAGATCACGTGGTCAGGAACAATTACTTCGAAGGGCTACGGGGGACGTCGAGTCGTGCGACACTCTCGCTTTATTGTGGAATCAAAGATTCACCGCTCAACGGCTACGCACCGGTTCAGAATGCAAGAATCCTGCACAATACCGTGATCGACTGTGACTCCTCACTCGAAATCGGAGCGGGCGAAAAACCTGGCCGTCGGATCTATCCCAAAGATTGCTTGATCGGTGGCAATCTATTCTCGACCACGAATCGAGAGATCATGCGGACGGGGCCGTCGCTAGCAACCATCCGGTTTGTTGACAACGCGAGTGCCTCGCGAAATCCACCACACACCAAAGACAAACCGATCCAATGTCGGCAGGTCACGGTTAATTGGATGCGGGATAGCAATGGGATGATGCGTCCTGGCATAAGCGAAGACTTTCGAGCATCCGCTAGGTCTCACATTTCGGATGACATCGATGGAGATACCCGTCCAACGTTCGCGGCAATCGGATGCGACGAACCAGGAGCGAGCGGCGCCGCGTTCCCGACCAAGGACACGGTTGGTCCACAATGGAAGTGATGGATGAGAAGTGCCGCTTGGCGATGCTACCATAGAGAACAGCGGTAGGCGGAAGTTTCGGTTCGTAGGAATTGGTCACGAATGGTTTTGAACTCCGCACCAATCTGACGCCACGATCTAATTGATGAGAGGCAACCAACCCGATGAATAGCGACGAAGTGACGCGTGATGAAGAAAGCATCGGAAATAGTAACCGTGTCGAAGGCCTCGATGATTGCCGAGCGAACCGTTGGGTGACGTTGAGGTGGGCGGCAATCCTTGTCGCGATCACTCTGTTGGCCTACGTGCCCGCGATCCAAGGCGGATTCATTTGGGACGATGACGACTACGTCACTGAGAATGACACATTGAATTCAATCAAGGGTCTCAGGGATATCTGGTTGGACCCTTCGGCGACGGTGCAGTACTACCCTCTGGTGCATTCTTCCTTTTGGATTGAAAACCATTTGTGGGGTTTGCAGCCGATGGGGTATCACATCGTGAACGTGCTGCTACATTCGATCAATGCGTTACTGCTATGGCGAATGCTGAGGCTGTTGGCTGTGCCGTGTCCATGGTTGATCGCAATGATCTTTGCCGTTCATCCCGTGCACGTTGAATCGGTCGCTTGGATCACGGAACGAAAGAACGTGCTTTCCGGGATGTTCTATTTGTCCTCGGCGCTGTGTTTATGGAAGTGCTGGGACGATGAAAGCGTGTCTGCGACCGAGACGAAACGTCGATACCTCTGGTACGGTGCTGCACTGTTGCTCTTTGTCGGTGCGTTGTTGAGCAAGACTGTTGCGGCGACGTTTCCCGCGGCATTCTTGGTGATCGTTTGGTGGAAAAGCGGACGGCTGACGATCGGAGACTTTATTAAGATGGCTCCGTTCTTCTTTCTCGGTATCACGCTCGGATTGTTAACGGTTTGGTTAGAGAAGCACCAAGTTGGTGCGAAGGGGATCGATTGGGAGTTGTCGTTCCTGGACCGCATCTTGATCGCTGGACGAGCACTCTGGTTCTACGCGGGAAAACTTGTTTGGCCGGTGCCGCTGGTCTTCACCTATCACCGCTGGGACATCGACACGGCGCAGATTTGGCAGTTTGTGTTTCCCGTTACCGCGATCGCGTTTGCCATCGGGCTTGCGATAAAGATCCCGCGGATCGGTCGAGGCCCCCTGGCGGCGGTCTTGTTCTTTGCGGGGACGTTGTTTCCCGCGTTGGGTTTCTTTGACGTTTATCCGATGCGATTTTCGTTTGTCGCGGACCACTTCCAGTATCTCGCCAGTATCGGAGTGATTGTGTTGGTTGTTGTCGCCGCGAAGACGCTCCTGGATCGCATGCTCGATGATGGTGCTCTCGTTGGCAAAATGATTGCCGGCGTGGTGATCGTGATGCTGGCCGCCATCACCTGGCAACAGGGGAAAATCTATGAAGGACTGGAAGTGCTTTGGCGAGACACGATCGCAAAGAATCCCACTTCATTCATGGCTCACAACAATTTGGGGGCTTTGCTGAACAAACGAGGTGACTTCGAGGAAGCCGAGGGCTATCTGTTGCAGTCGATCGAGCTCAAGCCGGGGTTTTACGAATCGGTTATCAACCTCGCCAAAGCGTACGAAGGGCAAGCGAAACTCGATGACGCGTTGATGCTGTACCGGCAAGCCACCGAATTGAACGCGGATGAATTGGAAGGATGGAACGGCATGGGGGCGATTGTCGGAATGAAGGGCGAACTAGATTTGGCCGAAGAGTACTTTTTAAAAGCACTCGAATTGGATCCCAGTCGTGCAGAGACGCACGCCAATCTGGCCACGTTGCACGCGGCACGCGGCGACTTAGCAAAAGCAGAATCGGGCTTTACCGAGGCGATCGCGTTGGACCCCGCATCGGCGGACGTGCGCCGGAATCTCGCGGGAGTCCTGATGGCCCAGGGGAAAACAGCCGAGGCGTCGGCAGAATTGAAAATCGTTTTGGAGATGGAACCGAACAATGTCAGTGCCCTACTCAATTTGGGGCTGATCGCAGCCGGGGAAAACAAGTTTCGGACCGCGGCAGGCTACTTCGAACGAATCACTGAAATCGATCGCTCGAATGTGAAAGCGCACTACAACGCGGGCGCCATGTATGACCAACTGGGCGATCAAGCCAAAGCGAAATATCACTTCGATCGCTTCGAGCAGTTGAAGTAACGATCGAAGACGAAGTTTCTGGGGCGTCCGGACCGGTTACGTCGCTGCCCCTGACGCAGGAGGACGTGGGTGTCAGTTTCCCGCTGGGTGATGCTGGAAGCTTAGCACGATAGAGCGATTTATAGGAACTTCTCGTTCCCATGCTCTGCCTGGGAACTCCGCCCCCGAGGCTCCCGCCTTGCATTCTGTAAAGCAGGCGGGAGCCTGCGAGTCAGTGGGTTCCCAGGCAGAGCCTGGGAACCAGTCGAAGTTTCGTGCGAGCTACCTACGTGGACTCTTCGGGAGTCATGCACTAGGCGATTCCGGCTGTGAGTGGCCCGCTATCGCTCTCGGGCCCCCGTCTGCGGTTTGTCCGACTGAAGGAAGATGGTGCCATTGGCTTTGAGGGTTGTGGCTTCGCGAACCGCGACCTTTGACACTCTTCCATTTTCTTTGCGAATCCAAGCAAACGTGGCATCGGTTTCGAGGCTTTCGAAAGTCGCCGGTGCGGCTGTGGGCTGCAACACGAAGACGTCGGTGGTGTTGCCGTCTTGAACCGTTACCGCCACCTGATTGCCATTCCTGACCGACGACACCTTCGGTCCCTCTTTGCCTTCCGCTGACGGATAAAGCACCTGCAGGATCACTTGGTCGGTTCCGGTCCCCGTGGCTTTCGTGTACGGGTAAACGCCGTAGTCACCTTTGATATAGCTTAGTTCGCCTTCGGCGTTTTCGATTTTGAAGTCATCTGCCGAACCGAACGTCCACGCGTGCATTCGGGCGGCCGAACCGTAGTCGTCGTTTACATAGTTCCACACGCGGTAGCTTCCATCGCCTTCCATTGTCGCACGGCCACCGTGCAGCATCGCGGTGGCTTCGGCGGCAACGGGTGAACTGACGATGTCGGCAACTACGAAGTAAGACTCGCCAGGAAAGGCGATCGCGCGGCGCAGCGTACCGCCGTCCGGATACGGTGCCTCTTTCTCCTCGAAGTCAAAAAAACTGGTGTTGATTCGGTAGCGAGACACTGGCGTGACATTTTCGGCAACATCGACGGGTGCCTTGCCGTTCAAGGTGACAACGTTGTGGGCTTCCGCCTGGTTGTACCACTCGGTGCGGATCTTTTCGCCATAGCTCTTTCGACTGTATCCGGCGTCGCAAGCCATCATTTGATTTTCGGCGGAGATGATAAAGCTGAGGTGTTCGGCATGCTGGTGGTTGTCCGCCTCCGCCACGCCCTGGAACAGCAAGAAACGTCCCGACGGGTCGCTGGTCTTCCAAGTGTTGCGGAACATGCTTTGGCCGCCGTCGAGAAAAATCGTCGGCGAGACATCCGGCGGCGTGGATTTGATTGACGGGTCGTAGGTGAGATATTCGTCCAGTGGCAGTGTGTAGTCCCATGATGCGCCGGTGTAGTTGAAACCGGTTTTCTGGACCGCGGCATCGAAGGGCTTCATGTCGGTCGTGTTCCATGCCCACATCATCACTTCGGCGAGTGGTGCGGAGCTGTGTAGGAAGGTGGGGCTGTTCTTGTACATTGACGCCGCCATGTGCGCCGGGAACGGACGGATGAACGAGTCTTCAATATTCGGCAGCCAGCCGTTACCGTTCCGCACGCCCACGCCCCATTCCATCAACGGCTGAAATTCGTCGAATTGATTGACGCCCGAAACATTGTGGTAGTGGATCATGAATGGCAGGAAGTTCACCCAACTGAAGACCATGTATTGAGAGCCCTCGCGGTAGATTCCATCGGCACTAAAAAAGTAGCGGGTGTTGTCGTTGCCTGCCGCCAACGCGACACCGAGCCAACTGTAGGCGTCTTTCTCGTCGCACAACGCCAGTGCTGCCGATCCGAGACCCCAGGCGGGTTTCGAGAGATGGTTATGCGGACGTGGGGTCCAGTGATAGATGTTTCTGCCCATCCAATCGGCCTGCTTGATTAGCCGCTGGCGGATCGCGTGATCCTGTTCGGCCGTCAGGTACGGCTGGACCCAATCGTAGGCGGATACGTAGTTCTGCAACCAAGAGCCCAGATAGATCTCGTCGGTTGGGCCCCCTTTGCTTTTGGGATCAAACAAATAGATCGGTCCGTCATAGGCTCGCTGCAACGATGCGGTCGTGCGATCAATCCACTTTTGTTTCTCTGCCCCATCGTCGGTCATCCAAATCATGAAGCCACTGTATTTGGCGATCATGGACATGAAGCCGTAGTATTGATGGATCGGATTCTTTTCGTCATTTGCAGACGGAACCGGCAAGAGATCCATCGTCAGATATTCGCTTTCGACGACTTGTTTCCAAAGTCGTGAAGCCTGCTCGTCCTGATCCTTTTTGCCTCGCATTGCCGCCGCATCCTCCGCACTGAACCAGAGCGATGGGTGCGTCTCGTTCGCGGGAAGTTGGGGAACCGAATTGCAAGTGAAGCCGTTGTAGGATTCGTAGTTGGCCAGTTCAACGGCGTGTGCCGTGGCTGCCGTAAACAGGCCAGCGATTAAGATGAGTGTCTTCATGCGCAATAAACTCCACCGTTAATGTCAAGTGTCGCTCCGGTTACGAAACCGTCAAACTGCTCGGCCAGAAAGACCGCTGCATGAGCAACATCGTTGGGATTGCCCGCTCGTCCGATCGGAATCTGAGCGATGGTGGCATCGGCTGATTCCTTCGTCGTGTGGGTGTTATGAAAGCTTGTTTCCAAAATGAGACCCGGCGCCAGTGCGTTGACACGGATACCGTCGGGGCCGAGTTCGTTGGACAAGGCACGCGTCATCGTCAGTACCGCGCCTTTGGCGGTAGAGTAGACCAGCGATCCGGCATGACCGCCTTTGCGGCCCGCCAGCGACGCGAGATTGACAATACTTGCGCTGTTGGCTTCACGCAGCGCTGGTGCGGCAAACTTGGTCACGTTGATCATCGAGGTGACGTTGACGTCGATGACCGACTGCCAAAAATCCATGTCGACCTCATCGAGGCCGCGCCGCCCGATTAGCGATCCGGCGTTGTTGATGAGAATCTCGAGTCCTCCCAACGCTTCGACCGCGTTCTCGACCATCTGTTTCGCCTGTGCCGGATCCGTTAGATCGGCTTGGATTGCTTCGACCCGGTCACCGTATTCGGCTTTGAGTTCATTGGCTGCGTCGGCTGATGAAAAATAATGGACGACGACCTTGCAGCCTGCGTCTAAGAGTGCACGACTGATCGCCAATCCGATTCCCTGGACGCCGGCGGTGACCAACGCACGTTTTCCGTTCAGTTTTTCGTTAATGGTTTGGTTCCTTTTCTAGATGCTCGGTGAAGTAAGAAGCCCACGCCGCCGATCAGGCCACCGCAGAACAGGAAGGCAATGCGCCCGCTCGGTAGATTGGGGACGAACGCCATCAGGCTGACAAAGCCTCCGTAGATATAGCAAAGAACGCTCAAGGTCTTTGACTGCACGTGGTCTTTGGCTTCACCGACTTCTTTTGCAAAGTCAATCGGAGTCCGCATCGCGGTGAAGAAGTTGTCCACTCGTTCGCGGTGTTCCGGACTGGACATGTTGTTGAACAGCGATGTGAACAAGAACCAGACGGAGCAAACTACCACGTTGGCGAGTATGCCGAAGAAGTAAAAGTAATCATTTAACTCGCGGGGACTCAGTTCACCGTCGAACCCGAACGCTTCGCCGAACCACACGGGGTCGATCAAGTACTTGATTACGAGCGATACGGTCAGTCCGATGAGGACCGTGCTCCAACCAGACCAGGATGGCGTGTTCTTGACAATCATGCCCCACAACAACGGCATCACGTACGGTATGGCAATCAATCCGCTGAACAACAGCATCACATTGAAGAGATCCAAATCCTTTAATTGGCTGATGAAAATCGCAATCAGGATGATCAACACACCGAACACGGTGGATGCTACGCGTCCGGCTAAAAGAAGATGCGTTGGTGAAGTGTTGGGACGCACCCGCTGATAGAAACTTCGAACGAAGATGCCTGCATTGCGATTGAGCCCACTGTCCATTGATGAAATGGTCGCCGCGAATAAGCCGCAAACGAGTAGGCCCATCATTCCCACCGGCAGCACTTTCATTGCTGCAAAGATGTAGGAGGCTTCGGCAGGGTTTTTGAGCATCGGGAATTCAACCGATAGATCGGGGCTCAGCACACGGGCGGCCATCGGCGGGATGAACCAGATGATCGGGCCGACCAGCATCAATCCGGACGCAAGTAGTGCCGCCTTGCGAGATTGGTGTTCATCCTTGACGCCCAGGTAGCGATAGGAGTCCTGCATGTTGTTGATGATCACAAACTGTTTCACGAACGTTGCAATAATCCAAAACCAAATGATCTGCGGACGGGCTACTTCAGTCCAGTTGAAGTGATGGGTTGGCACCTTTTCGATCAGGCCAGAAAAGCCGCCAATGTCGGCGTGGCCCAGAACCATGAACGCCGTCACGATGGACACTGCCATCAAGATCAACAACTGCACGAAGTCACCGGCGCAGATGGCCCATGAACCACCAGCCACCGACAACACAATGACCACGATCCCGACGACCCAGATTGTTTGCGTCATATCAAACCCGAACACTGCCGTCGAAAACACGGCCAGTCCGTTCAACCAGATGGCGGCGTAGACCAGACTCATTGGAATTTGAAGCCAAGTAAAGACCTGTTCGTTGACTGCACCAAATCGTTCGCGAACGGCTTCGATCGGCGACACGATTCGCATGCGGCGGAAACGCGGGGCAAACCAGACGTAGTTGCAGAAAAATCCGACCGCGTTGGCGAAGAAAATCAACGCGACGAGTGTGCCGTCTTGATAGGCCTTGCTCGCGGCCCCGGTAAAGGTCCACGCGCTGAACTGTGTCATGAATGCCGATGCCCCGACCATCCACCACAACATTTGCCCGCCACCGCGGAAAAAGTCGCTGTCGTTTTTGCTGTATCGCTTGAAGATCGGTCCAAGCGAAAGCATGAACAGGAAAAAGAAAGCGATCACGACGTAGTCGTAAATGGTGAGCATGAGTGTTTCCTGTTGTGATGATCTCACCAGCGGAACGTAGCGAAGGGCATCTGGACTTTCGTCGAGCGGGTCAGTCGGTGCTCTCGACGTGGGCCTCGGCGTCGGAGTTAGTCGAGACTCTTCTCACAGGCGGTTGGGCCAGCAAAAACGACCATTCACCTTCGCGGGATGACTCTGACGAAACGTGCGGCGTGGAAGCTGCTGTCCAATTCCAATTGTTGGCCGCACCGGGTAGCAACCAGGTTTCACCGGCAGCAATCGATACTCCGTCCAGCTCTCCCGAGCCGGCCAGCATGATCAAGACCATCGGTTCACCGCCGGCAAAATTGGCAGCGCCGCAGCCCGATAGACGCCGCAGACGGAAAAACTCTTGATGCTTCGAATCGATGATCCGCTCTTCCGTGAACGCATCGGTTTTCCTCACCACATGCGGAGCCTGAATCATCGTGTTAGCGACCGACTCGAGCGAATGCTCGCGGTAGTCAAAGACAGGCAGCACGTCGTCCAGTTCCAGTCCCATGAACCGTGCGTTGTGTTCGAGGACGTGTCCCCCTGCGCTGAACTCGCAACGCACGACCCAATCGGTCGGCTCCTGCAGTTCGATCATGAAGATGCCGTCGCCGATCGCGTGCGGCGTCCCCGAGGGCACCATCAGACAGTCGCCCGGTTTGACAGGAAACTTTTCAAAACAGGCACGCATGCCGTTGAGGTCTTGCTCACGCACCATGTTCGCCCACTCTTGCTGAGTCGGCGGATGTTGGAAGCCGAGGTAGACATAGGCATCGTCGCCACGGGTCGAGAGAATGTACCAACACTCGGTCTTGCCCGCGTTGCCTCCGAAACGTTGCTTTACAAACTCGCGATTCGGGTGTGCTTGCAGATGCAGGCGGACGCCCGCGTCGAGCAGTTTGATTAAGACACCGATCTGCCCGGATTCCTCCACGGGAGGCGTTTGTTTTCCCCAGAACCATTCCGGCTGCGATGCGATCAGGTCGTTCAGTGCCATATCGCGGCCGTCGACGGTCACATGTGAAACGCCTTCGTCTGCACGTTGTAGGTTGTCGCCGTTACGTGCCCGTGAGGTTGAGGCGAGCCAATCCTCAGGGAAATGGTCATCGTCGCCGGACTCTTCTTTACGAAAGGCACGCAGTTGCGAACCTCCCAAATAGCTTCGCCATGCGTAGTTCGGTTTCAGTTGGATCGGTGAACTATTCAAAGGACACTTCCCATTCCGAACCGTCGTCCGCTTTCAAAACAACTCCGGATTCATCGAGCGATACCGTGTTCCAATTTCCCGGCGTTCCCTTCCCGCAATAGGCAAGACAAATCAGGGTTGCCTCTCCGTTAACGTTGCAGGTCATGATCGGATACTCACTGCACTCTGACATGATGTGCGTGCGATCGGCGCCGTCATGGCGAACGGTATCGGATGTCTCCCAACCGCAGACGTTTTGCAGCTTCGTCGAATAGGCACCGTTTTCATGGGCGTCGGTACTGACAGGCAAACTGTGCCCGCCGACCGTCAATTTTGCGGGCTGGAGAGCATTGATTCTGTGCAACTGCAACTGCCAGCCGCCTTTCCACCAGACATGCGTTTCGACTTGCACCGAGAAGTGAGCGACTTTGTGACCCAGCACATAAACCATTGCACTTTCGTCTGCGGTGCACTTCAGCATATGCGTGCTATGGCGGCCGTAGACGGTGCCGTCTTCTGATTCGGCCGTTAATGCCGCATCACGCGGAAACTCACCGGACGCCGATTCGACTTCCAGACCGACGCCGGTTCGGTAACTCGTTTTGCCCCATTTGTACGTTCCAAATCGGGTGTTGCCGGGATTGATCCCTGACTCGGAGTTGTGCAATTCGATATCACCGTCGACTGAGCGGACAACCATTCCGGCTGCGGGGATGGGGCGAACAAAATCGTCACCCTCAGACGGCAACGGTTGTGCAGGTGCTGTCCAGAACGGATCGCTCGGGTCAATCAACAGCGGCGAGAACGCCTTGGCGGCCCAATACGGCGAGCCTGCACACGAATAGACTTCCGCCATCAACGGAAACTCGTCCGTCCAACCAAGGCTCAGCGGTTGGTCTTCCGGTAATCGGCTTACGAAGAACTCGACGTTCTTCATGAACACGGCGCGGCTCAGCCCGGGATCAATCGCGCTAACGCCGCAGTAGTGTGCCAGTCCAAAAGGCGCCGACGCGTTGAAGCGATAGACCATCGAACGTCCGAACGGAACATTCTCGCCGGACGCCGCAAAGAAATGCACGTAGTCTTTCAAGAACGGAACCGCATAGTCACGCCAACGCTGGGCACGATCCGGATCCATGTCGCCGTACAGTTTGCCCCACCAGAGACCGTAGAAGTGCCATGCATACGCGTTGTAGATGTCCACGGTTTCGTTCATCCCGTCGATAAACCAACCGTCTTTGAGATACATGCTCTCGAGAGTGTCCATCCAACGCAGCAGCAACTCTTGGTCGCCGGGCGAGCCCGCTCCTTCGCTGACCATGAAGCTCAGCGGCAAGACCCCGAAGAAGAGATGGTTATTGCGATGAAATCCGCAGCCGCGTGCTGTTCGCATCCAGCGTAGGACTTGGTGCTTGTCTGTATCGGAAAGCGGAGTCCAGAGATGGTCGCGTGCGATTTCCAGTGCGATGACCAGTGCGCCCATTTCGACGCAGTGTTGATGGTAATTGGTAACCGGTCCCCAGTATTCATCGGCCGAAGGATCGGTTCCCGCAACCAGTCCCTCTCGGAACCACTTGGCAACTTCGTCTCGCGTGAACCCCTCCGTTTCACCGCCCCCGCCTTTGGCTGCCAACCAATGGGAAGCCAGCAAACAGGGCCGAGCAAACGATTCGAGCACATCGGCTAGCTCGCCATGGTCGCTGGCCGGGCCTTCCAATGGGATGGACGCCGCGCCGGGCTTCATGCATTTTACCAAGGGCGCCAACAGCTTTTCCGCGATCGCCAGAGAACGCTCGTAATTGGATGGTTCCGTCGTCAACGTCATGTTGTGATTTCGCGGGTGGATGTCGATCGCGGGCAATGTCGTGATCTTCCGAATCGTGGTCGTCAGGATACAAAACGCCGGCAGGGCCTTGGCGTGTAATAATTATTAGATTATGATGGTAGAGGTAGGGGTTGGCAAGAGGGTGCTTGCCAACATTTTCAAAAACGATCCCCCGGCGATTTGCAAGAGCGGTTAAATGAAACCCCTACCGTCGGCTATGCTCTTGTCCATTGGCCCATTAGATCATTTCTATAGAACTGCGGGCTAGGAAAACGTCACCCCCTGCATGAGGTAGCAATTTATGAAACCGGATCCTTCCCTGACGACCAACGATTTACTGCCGAGCCTCGAGCGGTTCTGGGCGGTTTCCGCGCAGAAAATCGAACTGCTCAACCGAGAGTACGACGACTCGCAGGGATCGCCTGTTTTCACTGTCGCCGGCAAATACACCACTCGCGGGTGGACCGAATGGACTCAAGGATTCCAGTATGGATCGGAAATCCTTCAATTCGATGCGACCGGCGATGAGACTTTCCTCGAGATGGGGAAGCGAAACACGGTCAAGAAGATGGCACCGCACATTACCCATTTCGGTGTTCACGATCATGGGTTCAACAATGTCAGCACCTACGGCAACTTGCTGCGACTGATGAACGAGGGGCGGATTCCCGAAAACGAATGGGAACGTAATTTCTATGTGATGGCGCTGCAGGCTTCTAGCGCCGTGCAGGCCAAGCGTTGGACGGATCTGCCTTCGGGCGGGTACATCTATTCGTTCAACGGACCGCACTCGCTGTTCGCCGACACGATCCGTTCGCTGCGCGTCCTGGCGGTGGGGCACCAGTTGGGGCATTCCATCATGGGTGAGAACGATAAGAAGACCAGTCTTCTCGAGCGGTTGGTTCAGCACGCCAAAACGACCGCCGACTATGCGGTTTACTACGGCGAGGGCCGTGACTTCTACGACACGTGGGGCCGCACGGCACATGAAAGCATCTTTAATCTAAACGACGGCAACTACCGCTGTCCCAACTCTCAGCAAGGCTTTTCGCCGTTCACGACGTGGACGCGTGGGCTGGCGTGGATCATGGTCGGTGCACCGGAGCAATTGGAATTTTTGAAGACGATCGATGACGCCGAACTGGAACCGCTCGGCGGACGCGACGCGATCGAAGCGTTCCTGGTGAAAATGGCCAAGGCGACGTGTGACTTTTACATTGAAAACACGGCGACCGATGGCATCCCTTATTGGGACACCGGGGCGCTCAATACGCACAAGCTCGGCGAAGACGTCTACCAACGTGAATCCGATCCGTTTAACGATGCCGAACCGGTGGACTCATCGGCGGCGGCCATCGGCGCTCAGGGCCTGCTCCGACTCGGTAAATACCTCGATGATCCCAAATACACGCAGGCCGGTCTGACCGTGATGAAGACCCTGCTCAGCGACAAATACCTGAGCCTCGATCCATCGCACCAGGGCCTTATTCTGCATTCGGTCTATCACCGCCCCAACGGATGGGACCACATCCCGGAAGGTCAGTCCGTGCCATGTGGCGAATCGTGCATGTGGGGTGACTACCACGCTCGCGAAACGGCGCTCTACATCCAGCGACTCGCCAACGACGACCCGTATTATAAGTTCTATCTGTGATGCAGTCGAACTCGCCAAGCGTTCCCTGTCACGCCTGGATTGCTGGGTAGCCTGACGACTTTCGTAGCGTCGTGTTTCAAATGACACCATCAACTTACAACAACCAAACTGGATTGCAGGATGGAAATTAAGAGAATCGGAATCGTCATGAACGGCGTGACGGGACGCATGGGCACGAACCAGCATTTGGCTCGTTCCATCACGGCGATCATCAAACAGGGCGGTATTAAGGTCAGCAACGACCTGACAATTATGCCTGACCCTATTTTGACCGGTCGGCGTGACTACGCACTCAAAGCCCTCGCCGAAAAATACGGTCAAGAAGCGCGAGGCGAAGCGTACAAGTACACGACCGACCTGCAGGGGGCACTTGACGGTAAGTACGGCGATCACGAGATCTTCTTTGATGCCTCCGGTACGTTGCAACGCGCCGGATTCATCGAAATGGCGGTGAAAGCTGGCAAGGCGATTTACTGCGAAAAACCGACCGCCGTCGAAACCTGCGAAGCCGTTCGTCTCGCCAAATTAGTTGAGGGGGCGGGGCTGAAAAACGGCGTCGTGCAAGACAAGCTGTGGCTGCCCGGATTCCGCAAAATCAAAATGCTCAAGGAGCTCGGCTTCTTCGGAAAAATCCTTTCCGTCAAAGGCGACTTCGGCTATTGGGTCTTCAGCGGAATGGATTACGACCAGCCCGCCCAACGCCCCTCATGGAATTATCGCGCTGAAGACGGCGGGGGCATGATGATTGACATGTTCTGCCACTGGCGCTACGTGATCGATCATGTGTTCGGACCGGTTCGCAGTTTAGTGGCGTACGGGGCAACCGACCTCGACCAACGCCGCGCCGAAGACGGAACGCCGTTCCAATGCACCGCGGACGACTCCGCGTATGCGATGTTCGTGCTCGAAGACGGAACGATGGTGCAGTTCAACAGTTCATGGTGCACCCGTGTTCGACGTGACGATTTGTTAACCGTGCATGTTGACGGAGTGAACGGATCGGCGGTTGCCGGTCTGCGTGAAGTGAAGACTCAGTCGGCCGCCAACACGCCGAAGCCGACGTGGAACCCTGACATCCCACAGCCGATCGACTTTTTGGGCGGTTGGGACGACGTGCCGAACAATATCGATTACGACAACGCGTTCAAGATTCAATGGGAGTTGTTCATTCGGCACGTTGCTCTCGATGAACCTTGGAGCTATTCGCTGATGGAAGGCGCCAAGGGTGTTCAACTGGCCGAGCTCGGTATGGAGAGCTGGAAAGAACGCAAATGGGTGGACGTTCCCGAGCTCGCGTAAGCTCCTTCGGATAAACGATTGGCATGGGATTACCGCCCGTGTCGCAACTTAAACACACCTTTTAACAATAACTGTTTTGATGAGCAAAAAAGTCGCATTGGTGACCGGCGGTGGCCGGGGCATCGGTTTCGGGATTTGTGAGAAGCTCGCAGCCGATGGATTCAATTTAGTGCTGAGCGGACGCTCGGACGCCTCGAAAGTCGCGGACTCGGTGGCGAAACTCGAAGCTATGGGAGCTGAGGTTCTCTATTGCTCGGGCGATGTGTCGTCCGCCGAAGATCGCGCCGCGATGTTATCGAACATTGAAGAACGCTTCGGGCGATTGGATGTGTTGGTCAACAATGCCGGCGTCGCGCCGCAAGTGCGTGCCGATATTCTCGAGGCAACCGAAGATAGCTTTGAATGGATCATGAAGATCAATCTGCAAGGGCCCTATTTCCTGACGCAGGCCTGCGCGAATTGGATGATCGAGCAGAAGAAGGCGGACGGTTCCTTTCAATCGTGCATCATCAATATCGGATCGATTTCCGCGACGGTGGTCTCGCCTAACCGCGGTGACTACTGCATCTCAAAAGCGGGGCTAGGCATGATGAGTTCGCTCTTTGCCGCTCGTCTCGGTGAATTCGCTATTCCGGTTTACGAGATTCGTCCCGGCATCATCAAAACGGACATGACCGCGGGCGTGACGCAAAAGTACGACAACCTCATCGACAACACCGAGTTGCTGGTTGAGAAACGATGGGGAGTGCCGGAGGACATTGGCAAATTGGCCGCCGCCATGGCACGCGGCGACATGCCCTACGCGACCGGTCAAGTGGTCTATGTCGACGGCGGGCTGACGATGAACAGACTATAAGGCAAAAGGCACGTGCCCTGGTGGAAGTCGTCAATGGTCAGATGTTTTCAGCAATCGAGTGAACGTTTTTCGTAAATGTCGCGCTGGATGTTTCCCTGATGAAAAGTAAACACGATAAAGAGGAATCACAGACCATGATGACACTCACCCGAAGTCTAGCCACGGGGCTGTGCGCTGCCGCGTTTTTCTCGGCCGTAGTCGCCCCAGTCCAAGGCCAGGATGCGCCGTACGATCTCGAAAAGTTTCGTTCCGTGCTTGACGACTCGAAGCTGCAGGCGCCAACGAGTTCGCCGACGAAGATCAAGCAAGGCGACTTCCGGGGAGCAAGCAACGAGTATTTCTTTCTCGACAAGACCGGGCGATACATGACGTTCACCGTCGAGGGCGACAGCAACCGATCGGAGCTACGTCAGAGTACCGGTGATTGGGACACCGCCACTGAAACTCCCCAGCGTTTGATCGCTCGGGTACGCGTATTCGTGCCTGAAGACGAGGGGCTCGAACAGTTCACTTTTCTGCAGATCCACGATAAGAAGAACGGCAGCGAGGGGCTGAACAAACCTTTGCTCCGCCTTACTCGCCGTAGCGACTATCGCGACAAGCAGGACCATCTTTGGGCCCACATCCGCACGCCCGAGAACGGCAATGAGCCAATATCGCTAAAGAACTTTGCGACCAAGAACGTCGACCTCGGGCCGCGGCCCGAAGGATTTTTTGATGTCGAGATCCGTGTGCAGAAAAGCCGAATGACTGTCGCGATCAACGGGCAAACCAAGGTCGACATGGACGTGTCGTATTGGAACGGTCTGAACAACTACTTCAAGGCAGGCGTCTACAACCAAAACAACGGCCGATCCAAAGTCGAGTTCGAGTCGCTGCGGTTCTCAAATTCCGACAATTGATTTGGGCCGTGGTCAGTCACGTGACGCGTCTCATTTCATCAGCCGGGGAAGGCACAGGCACTGTGCCTATCATCATCGAAAGTTAACAGGCAGTTTTGGTCGGGGGAGTTGTGTCGGCCCTTCGGGCCTTTGTTTCTAAGTTGCCTTTGGTACCGGGGCCTTGAAGGCCCCGGCATTGGTTGTATCAGCCCTCCGGGCTTTGTGTGGAATGGCTTGGGGTGGGCTAGGTGGCTCTGTGTCCAGCATGACTAGGCCCGGAGGGCCGGTACAACCATTGCCGGGGGTGTTAACCCCCGTTTGTTGAGTGCCACTTCAAAAGCAAGGCCTGGAAGGCCGGTACATCGATTGCCGGTGGTGTGATGACCGCCGGGGCATTCGTAGTCATCAACTGTAGTAGGCACAGGCCCTGTGCCGTTACGCTCGCAATTGTTTGGTCGCCCGCCGTCTCCCGATTGATGCAATCGTCTAAAGCCAGCTCGGTGTCTTGGCATCATCAGCGGATAGCTGGGAGCAACCCTTCGCGTTGAAACAGCTCTTCCATTTTGGCTCGCACCTTCAATTTCCACACTGGGTACTCGCTGGAAAAACCATGTCCTCCAGCTGGGACCGTGATCAGTTCGCATGCGTTGCCAGTTGACTGCAGTTTGTTATGCAGGGCAACCGCGGTGCTGTAGTGGACCAAGTCGTCGAAGGCCGCGTGGAACATCACCAGCGGTGGCATTTTGGCATCGAGTTGATGAACCGGTGAAAGTGCTGTGGCGTCGTCGCCGAATCGCGACGGGGTGTAACCGGTCTCAGGTGATGTGTCGGTGACGGCGGAGCTGAGAAAGACGGCGGCCGGTTTCATCTTCGGCGACGTCGCGGGATCCGATCCGGGAGGTGCGTTCTCGATGGCAGTCCACATGGCGACATGTCCACCGGCGGAGGTGCCGCCGACCGCGACACGTGCCGGGTCGATGCCGAGTTCGGCCGCGTGTTCGATGACCCATCCGAACGCAGCACGCCCGTCATCGACGGAAGCATGGGGGCTGGTATCGAAGCGGTTTTTCGTGCGGTAGTCCGGTGCGATTCCTACCATGCCGTTCTTGGCCGCCCAAGCTGCGGTCGACGCCGACTTCTGTGGAGTGCCTTTGGTCCAGCCGCCGCCAAAGAAATAGACGAACGCAGAACGTTGGTCGCTGGGTTTCCAGCCATCAGGTTTGTAGACGAACAGGTTCATGGCATTCTCGCCCTCGCGATAGGCCATCGTTTCGGCGCCAGGCAAGCTATCGAGAGTGACCTCTTGCACTGCGGCTTGCGCCGCGTTCGGCAACATTGCGGCTGGTTTTGATTCACCCGATGGATCTTCGATGTGCAGATTGTCGATCAGGAAGTCGGCTGTCTTGGATGTCGACGAACTGAACCCGACGCGGCCAAGCACCGCGTCGCCTTTTGTGATCTCACGATGCATCGGGCATCCCGCCGGCGTTAGCTCACCCAGCAGTGAATTGTTCACCCAGACGACCACCGAGTCTGGGTTGAGCGTCACGGTTTCGCCCGTGTCGGGGCGAGCGTACGAGAGCGTGTTTGCGTCGTGATCGTTGACCCAAATCTTGACGTTGAACGGAGCGGTAACGTCATAACGCGTCTCAGCGGCGACATCATCACCGACGCGCAGTTTGAGGTATTTCTGTTGATACAATTCGAGTCCGAAGGCACGCCGAGCTTTTGCGTTGAGCACCAGACCTTTGCCTGGGCCCCACGGGCCGATGCCGAAGATGACGGTTGATTTTCCGTCGCCGTTTTGCGGGGCGTTGTTCAACGCATCAAACTCAACATACATGCTGCCGAGTTTGGATGTTCCCACGTTGTACTCCATCGCGCCGCCTAGGCTTAGGTCTGAATCGTTGAAGCGGGCGGCCTTCCCCGAGCCGACTCGTTCGCCACCATCGACGACCGTCACCATGTCGACTCGCTGTAGCTCTGGGGACTTGGGCACGCTGTCGATCTCGAAGCTGTCGAAGGTTTCGTGCAGATGAACGGTGCCGCCCGGTCGATCGACGCTCCGCCCGTTCGCGGCCTCTCCACTGACACGAGGCGTTTGCGGCGGAGGGGTGACATCCGCGGCTTGAAGGGTGCCAGCCAACACAACACTCAGTACGACACTAGCTCTTGTCATCATCGAGAGGTCCCTTGCTTTCTTGAAATCGGCACGTTGTGCGTTATCGACGTGAAATATCAGGACATTGGTTCATAGTTATGAAATTGTCAAGCCGCAAAATCATAAAATGATCCATCCTGGCGCTGGGAGACGCTATCCCGCAGCCGGGCCGCTTGTTTCGCCCGCAGCAAACTCAGAAGGCACGACCAGATCAACGAAGATTCGGTTTTCGCCGACCTCTTCGGATTTGCAGATCAGTTTGGCTGCCTCCTCGCCGATCACCTCGGGGTTACTGCTGGCGCTGGTCAGGTCGGGATGAATTTCCGTGCACGCACGAGAGCGGTCGACGGCGGCGAGGCTGACTTCGTCGGGGATGCGAATACCGTGCAGCAGCGCAAACTGATGTGCCCCGCGGGCCATCAGACCGTTGTGACAGATCCAAGCGGTTGGGGCGTCCTCGCGGTCGTCGCCCACGCGTTTCATCAGTTCCGCGGCACAGTCGAACCCTTCTTGGCGATCTCCTTTTTCGACGCTCACGACAAAACGCTCGTTCAGGCTCATTCCGCGAGCGGACAAGCATTCACGCAGGGCGCCGAGTCGCATTTGGTGACGTCCGAGCCGGCAATTGCCGCCCAGCCACGCGAACCGTTCGTGCCCCAGTTTCACAAGATGTTCCACCAATTGCTCGAGAGACTGCTTTTCGTTTGGCGTCACGGAATGGCACAGCCCGGGAGCACTCGCGTAGACGCTCAGCAGCGGCACGCGGAGGACGCCGAGTGCCCTCAGGAACGGTTCGCTCACCTCGCCGAGCACCACGATACCCTGCAGAGGATCACGCTGGCCGAGCAGTTCGAACAGTTTCTTTTCGTCGAGATCGCCTTCTCCACCGAGAAACGTGGTGCTGATGCGAGATTGCTGCAGCACCTTGAAGAGTCCCATCTGGACATGGCTGAACGTGTTGCTGGGTTGGTAGAGTTTCAGGCCGCTGCGTTGAACGATTCCGACGTAATTGCGACGGGCTTCGGGCGCGTGGCCGGGCTGCATGCCACGCGGCACGTACCCGTTGGCGACGGCGACCTGCCAAATCTCCTTATACGATTTGTCTGAAATCCCTTCGCGCCGCCCGTTGAGCACGAGCGACACCAGCGATTGAGAAACGCCCAGTTCTTTTGCGATCTGGCTTTGAGAAATCCGTTTTGCCATGGTCAACACTCCCGAATGCCGTGCGGGAACCCCCGTTCATAATCAACAGAAAAATATTCATGATATAGCCTACACTTCAATTGCTTTTGTTGAAACGATGCGATACGATTCATAATAATGAACAATGCATCCCAAGCTCAGCCGACTGTTCTGGTCTTGATGACCGAGCAAGAGAAGAACGAATTCATGCCACCGGACATTGAGGCCGGGTTGCGGGAGATGTTCCCCAATCTCGTCTGGGTGGACGCTCCGCTGGAGGTTGGCCAGTGGCATTATTCGCTCCGTGAGCAGCGGCCGGAGATCGTGGTTTGTGCGTGGGAAACGCCACCCCTGCCGCTGGAGGCCGCCGAGCACCTGAAGTATCTCTGTTTCCTTTGCGGCTCGGTCCGGTCGTTGGTGCCACGTGAATTGATCGAACGCGGGTTGATCGTGACGAACTGGGGTTCGATCGTCAGCAACACCGTGGCCGAATGTTCGCTTCTGCTTATCCTCTCCGCGTTGCGGCGAGTCGGTAATTGGAGCGTTGCGATGCGGACGCGGGGAGAATGGAAACAAGGACGCCATCCGGACACGCTCAGTCTGTTCGGCCGCCGGGTCGGACTGCATGGTCTTGGTGCGATCAGTCGTGAGCTGGCCAGACTGCTGGTGCCGTTTAATGTGGAGTTGTCGGCCTATTCACCCAGCGTGCCCGATGAGACCTATCGGAAGTTAAACATTCGTCGTGCGGATTCGCTGGAAGATCTATTTTCAACATCGGACGTGCTGGTCGAGTTAGCGCCCGGCAAACCAGACAACTACCACCTCGTCGGCGATGACTTACTGCGGTTGCTTCCGCAGCAGGCCGTCTTCGTCAATCTTGGCCGCGGCATGGTGGTGGATGAAGCGGCATTGGTGCGAGCCAGTCGCGAGCGTGGTTTGCACATCGCGCTGGACGTCTACGAAACCGAGCCGCTGCCGGCCGACTCGCCGCTGCGTCGTTTGGACAACATTACTCTGCTGCCGCACCTCGGCGGTCCGACACCAGACCGTCGCCGTGATTGTGGCGAACTGGCTCTGCAGAACCTTGGATACTATGTCAGCGATCTACCGCTGATGAATGTGATTGACTTGGGGACCTATGACCGTGCAACCTAAAATCAAGTGGGGTATCTCCACGCTGGGATGCCACGAACTCGACCTGCCGGCAATTTGCCAGTTGGCCGAAAAACATGGGATCCATCATTTGGAGGTCCGCAGTCTGGCTGACTGTTTGAACCTTCCGGAGTATCTCGATGTGACTTACCCCAATGATCCCGGCGCGGCGCAGCGAATTCTTCGTCGGCATCGCCAATCCATCATCGCGTTGAACAGCGGTTTCAGTCTGATCGGAGCGGACGACGAAGCTCGGGATGAACTGCTCGCGTTTGCACGTTGGGCCGATCTGCTTGATATCCCTTACATCCGCGTCTTTGGTGGTGGCAGTATGAGCGAGCCGCTCACGCAGAGCGACATCGCAGCCGCCACGCAAAACTTGCATTGGTGGAAGCGGCAGCGTGAAAAGCATGAATGGGTAACGCAGATCGCGTTGGAAACTCATGACGGGTTCAGCAGTGCCGAGCGGTGTTTGCAACTTCAAGATGCATTCGGCTCGCCCGTGCACGTGATCTGGGACACACACCATACATGGAAGATGGGGAACGAAAGTGCGGAGGACACATGGGAGCAGATCGCGTTCATGATCCGACACGTGCACATCAAAGACAGCATTTCGGTGCCGTCGTCGCGTCACCCCTACAGCTATGTTTTGCCAGGACAAGGTGAGTTTCCGGTCGACGATGTCTGGAGCGTTCTCAGCGAGAATAACTATCGGGGAATCGTCAGCCTCGAGTGGGAACGCAAATGGCACCCCTATCTGCCCGACCTCGATACCGCGCTGACTGCGCTGACCGAAAGCGGCTGGCGATCCGGGGCACCGTTCCCCGTCGGCCGCTGATCGAAGTTGATTTCACTTGCCCGGGGAATCCGTCTGCGCCGGTGATGAAGGAAGGGGAAGTGTTTGATGTGGCTGCCGAACTGAGAGAGTTAAACGGCTAGCGATCATTGCTTGGATGGGGAACATCCGGGCGACTCGCCACGATGAATCAAGGCTTGAAGGGCTGACATAATGAATTGTTCTGGCTTGGGGCTGAGCCAGAGTTGTGTCGGCCCTCCAGGCCTTTGTTTTTGTTTTGGCTGTGGTACCGGGGCCTAACGGCCCCGGCATTGGTTGTGTCAGCCCTCCGGGCTTGGGTGGGGTGGATTGGTTTGTGGACCTGGTTTGAATGTCCAGCATGATTAGGCCCGGAGGGCCGGTACAACCATTGTCGGGGGTGTTAACCCCCGGTCGACGATGGGCGACTGCCAACGCAAGGCCTGGAGGGCCGATACAACGATTGCGTGCCGGAAGGCACAGGGGCCTGTGCCTTCAACAGTTGGAGGTGTGCAGGCGGGTGGGCCCTACGATCGTTTCAGACGGTTCTGTGGGTGCGGGATTCCGGTTGTTTTTACTGGAAAAGTCCTTCACGGGGCGGGATTGTCGGCTTTCATGGAGGCTACGCGGCCAGTGCGGCTCGTTCTCGGTTCGCCGATTGCGCGTCAGTGGTGGTTTCCTTCGTGACGCACCGAGTGAGAAAACTCTTGACGCTCTACATCTTTTTGCTGGTCATTGTCTCGCTCCTGTGCGGTTCCTCTCCGGCGGTTCCTGATCCGTCGTCGCGTGCGGTTTTGGCTACCGTTTTGATGGTTTCCGGATGGGTTCTGCTGGCCCATGTCGCGGGCCGCCTGTTGGCTCGTCAGGTCGTTCGCGGGTCACTGAGCTACGGCGAAGCGGTTGATTTCTTGCGGATGCAGATGGAAACGTTTCGATGGTTCGCGCTTCCGATCACGTTGCTGTGCCACTACGGTTTTTCGCTCGCCGCATGGCTGCGGATTCAACCGCTTCTCGACGAGAGCATGGCGTTGCAAGCCGTCGGCCTGCTCGCGCCGGGGATGACGTTACTCGTCGCGACTTGGTCGGCCGAATACTGGTTCGCCGCGATCATCGGTATTCAAGAAAAGTCGATGAAGAAGTATGTCGGTTCGATGTTTCAAATGATGCGAAGCGGCCCGGCATGGTTGATCTTGCCGACGTTGTTGTTCTTGGGGCTTGGTGACATCGCAGGAAAGATTCAAATGTTGTACTTCGCCGACTCCACATTGGCGGAAGGCGAAACCTACGAAACGTGGATTTGGGGAATGATCGCGGCGGGGGTGGTCTTGGTTGCTGTCGCGTTGCCGTACATGGTTCGGTGGATTGCAAAGACGGAATCCGTGGGGACCGAGCAGCAAGCCGAGCTGGAGACTTGGTTGCGGCGTTGTGGGATTTCCACGCACCGATATTTCGGAATGCAGACCGCACGATGGAACACCGGTGGACGGATGCTCAACGCGATGGTCGCGGGAATCGTTCGGCCAGGGCGATTGTTGTTATTGTCGGACCGCCTACTCGACGAACTGCCGCGTGGTCAGCGGATGATGGTGGTGATGCACGAGCTCGCTCATGTGAAGCGTTTTCATGTGCCCGTTCGCATGGCCGCGATTCTGCCGGCTTGGTTTGTTTCGAGTTGGTCCAGTGCGTTGTTGATTGACCACCAGTGGCTCGACGCCTCGATGGGGGCGGCGATCGGCGGTGCGTTGGGTTTGATCACTACCGTCGTGGTTTTGGGAACGGTCAGCCATTTGTCGGAACTCGATGCCGACGCGACCGCCTGTCGTCTCGCGGTGCGGGCCTGCGACGCGTCACGAGACGCGAGGCGATCGAAAGGGCACGCCAAGGGCGAATCGGACGCCGCGGATGAGGCTGCATCGACAGGGAATCACGACCTGCCGATGACGCGAGAATTGGCCGCCGAGTTGATGGCGGACGCTTTGGTTCGCGTGACGGCCGATCACCCGTCATCGAGGAAATTCAGTTGGTTGCATCCGAGTCTCGAGACTCGCGTGGGGCGATTACGGCGAATCAGCCGCCCGCTTCCCGATCTTCGATCAGACAGCCATACTCTGGCTATCTGAACGAACCCCTCGTTCAGACTGATTCGAATAAACCCATGTATACGAGAGTCGATTCTGATGAGTCAGAGCGGAGTGATCACATTCAAAGGCAACCCGATGACCTTGGCCGGCAGCGATCTGGCGATTGGCCAAGCCGCACCGGATTTCAAACTGCACTACGCACATGAAGGTTTGAAGGAACTCACGTTGGCCGACGTCAAAGGCAAGCCCACGATCTTGAGCATCGTGCCTAGCCTCGATACCCCGACATGTGCGGTCCAAACCAAGACCTTCAACGAAAAACTCGGCGAACTCGGTGACAAGGTCAACGCGGTCACCGTCAGTCGTGACCTGCCGTTCGCGCAAGCCCGTTTCTGTGGCGCCGAGAACGTCAAGATGCGAACCGCGAGCGATTACCAAACGCACGAATTCGGCGAAGCCTACGGCGTCGAAATCGAAGAGCTGAAATTGCTCAGCCGCGCGGTTGTCGTTCTCGATGCCGACGGCAAAGTCGTCTACAAAGAAGTCGTGTCGGAAGTCACGCAAGAGCCTGACTACACGAAGGCCTTGCAAGCCCTCACCGATTTGGTTGGCTAGTTGCGGGTTGTCCGCGTGAAGCATGAGTTGAGACCGGACGGTTTACGCCGTTCGGTCAGGCGTCTCCGCGGTAGACGTGAGCGTTTGGCGTCGATCAATCATTGCGTTCGATGAAATCGGTAGCTACGTTCGCCAGAGCGTGGTCCACTGTCGACCGTCCGCCGTCAGGTGACGGTAGCTACGGTCGCGTGGAAAGGTTCTGGAGATTGCATGAGTTCGGCGACGGGGCGAGTCATTGTCTCCGCTACGCCGCAATGTTGACCGTTTTGGCTCAAGCGTAGATGAATGCAGCCGACGCGTTCTCCGACGACGTCTGATCGAGCGATGAACTGATCTCGCTGTTTACTTTTTCAATAGAACCTGTTCGCCAAATGAACGAAGCATTGGGTTTCGTTGGTAGCAGGCAAAAACATTCTAACTCCTTTCAATCCCCCACTCCTCCTTGCTACTCGATCGACTTCGAACCAGCGGCGTTTTGATTTTTGTCTCGATTGCGTCGCTGTATGCTGACGCGAACTTTTCGGTCTCCGGTGCACCTGGTTTGTTCCTGTTTCCGTTGTTGTTGTTCTTTGCACTCGGGACCGCCGCGGATCTGTGTGGGCTGTTGTTGCGGGCGGGGTTCCCGGTTCATCGGGGCGTGATTTTGGCAGCGACGGCATTGATCGCGTTGTCGCCATACGTTCCCGTTGTTTGGAACACCGTGTCGGCATTGGTTCCGAATGCGTTGTCGCCTTATCCGGTGGATTGTCCGATCGGGCAGATGGGATGGATCACGTTGGCGGGCATCGTCGCGACGTTGATCTTTTTTCTCGACGAGATGAAAGATTATTCGGTCGGTTCGGATCCCTCGGGAGTTCTCCGGCGGCTCACCGCGAGCATGTTCACGGCGACTTATGTCGGTTTGCCGATGAGCCTGTTGGTCGTTTTGCGAGGGTTGGGAGCCGACGACGTGTCGGCGACCGGAGCGGGTAATTGGGGGTTGGCGGCGTTGTTGAGCATGATCGCGATTACGAAATCCACCGACGCGGGGGCTTACTTCACCGGAAAGTCGATCGGACGCCGGAAACTGATCCCGCGGCTGAGTCCGGGGAAGACGTGGGAGGGTTCGATTGGCGGTGTGGTCGTCGCCACGTTGGTCGCGGCGGCCTGCATTGCGTTTCTTTTTCCGGCGATTTCGGGTGCGGATTCGGCACCGCCGCTGGGGCTGGCACTGTTGCTCGGGCCGCTTTTGGCGATTTGTGGGATGGTCGGAGATTTGGCGGAATCCCTAGTAAAACGGGCCTGTGGGGCGAAAGATTCCGGGAATTTACTGCCTGGGCTGGGTGGCGTTTGGGATGTGACGGATAGCCTGATTTTTGCATCTTTGCCAGCTTTTCTATGTTTCGCGGCCGTGGCATGATCTGGTGTGCGGGTTGCATTAAAATGCCGGTTAACTTTCAATCGAACATGCCGGGTCTTTCCATTGTCGTTTAGAATTCACGCGGATCGTGTCCGGTGATAGTTTGTTCTTTTCCTCGAAATGAGAGTCGTCTGATCAACGTTCCTTATTCATTCGTCGTGGTTGTCCAGTGAAGCCCGTCATGAGCGAAGCCACGATTTCGACGGCAGGGCCGGACGAAGTTCTGATGCTGTTCGGTCCTCGCGACCAACACGTTCGCAAACTCCGCCGTCTTTTCGGTGTCGACATCACCCATCGCGACGGGCGTGTCCGTGTCGCGGGAGAAGAATCTAAGGTAGGCGCCGCGGCGCGTGTCCTGGAGCGGTTGCGAGTGATCGCGCGGAAGAAAAACGAGTTGTCGGTCGGCGACGTCGAGACCGCTGCGACCGAAGAGGGCGCAGTTGTCGAAAGCGGGCGGCCTGCGCGGCCGAGCAGCGAGACGATCAACATCCAACACGCGGGACGAAAAATTACTCCGCGGACGCCTGGCCAAGCCAAGTATGTCGACGCGATTCGTACTCATGATCTGACGTTTGCGACTGGTCCGGCCGGTTGCGGGAAAACATACCTCGCCGTCGCGACGGCGGTCGAAGCTTACAAGGCGGGTGAGGTTCGCAAGATCGTGTTGGTGCGTCCTGCGGTCGAAGCCGGTGAGAGCCTGGGGTTCCTGCCCGGTGACTTGCGTGCGAAGCTGAATCCGTATTTGCGTCCGTTGATGGACGCGCTTGGTGAGATGGTCGATTACGACCAAGCACGTGGGTTGATGGAACAGGATCTGATCGAAATCATTCCGCTGGCGTACATGCGTGGCCGCACGCTGAATGATGCGTTCATCATTTTGGATGAGGCGCAGAACACGACGGTGGCACAAATGAAAATGTTCCTGACCCGAATGGGTGAACGGAGCAAGATGGTGGTTAGCGGCGACGCAACCCAGTTGGATTTGCCTCGTGGCGTGCGAAGTGGATTGCACGATGCGTTGTACCGACTCAGCAAGATCGACGGCGTCAGTGTGATCCGTTTGGGAACACACGATATTGTTCGGCACCGATTGGTGCAGGCGATTGTCGAGGCATATGAAGCGTCCGAGCGACGCGAGGACCATAACGGGCGTCCGGATTCCAGCACCGACGGTTCTCACTGAGCCAGCTCGAGAGATCATCATGAGCAATGCAAAAACACAACGTGCGGGCAAAGAACGCATCGAATCGCTCGGCATCCCGAAACCCAAATGGGCGACGTGGTGGGACAAGAGCGATAAGGGCAATCTAGCGATCCGTTTCGGCATCGCGTTCATTGCCGCAGTCGCGCTGTTGGCGTTGTGCCGCACGTGGCAACCGGCGTTTTCGTATCGCATGGGGGCGATCCCTGCTCGCGATTTGATGAGCCGGGTGACGTTCCAGGTGCCTGATCGCGTTGCGACGGACGATCAGCGTGAACGCAAACGCCGCGAAGTTTTAACGTTGTACCGCAACACCCCGGTGCGACTCGAGCAATTGCGTGCGGCCCTGCGAAACCGATTGTTTCTGGTGCTGGGGGCGTCGTCTTTCGAGCAACTCGGCGAAAAGGAACAGGCCGCGTTGACGGAGTTTTACGAGGGCAGTGAAACGGCGTCGGATGACGAGTCGCCTGCCGAACGGTTCGCGTTGCTCAAACGAGTGTTTGCAAAAGATGTGGAGCTAACCGAACTCGACAGCGTTGTGGAATCGGCAATGATGCCGCTGTACCGCAACGGTGTTTTGCAGGCCCCGCAGCACTCGCCCGAGCAAGGGTCGCAGCGAATGATCCGCGTCTTTCAGGGTAACCAAGTCGACGAGGCGGTGCCGGTCGAACTCAGCAAAGTGCGGATCGCCGAGGCCGCTGGCGAGCTTCGCACGAAGTTGAAAGAGAACTTCCGGACGCGGTATCCGTCCGATGAAGGTCAAATCGCGGCGGAGATGATCGCGAAATGGTTACGCGACCAATTGCCCAATTATGAAACGCTGAAGTACGACGACGAGATGAGTCAGAAGGCACGCGACCAAGCGGCCGACGCCGTCGAGACGGTGCAGATGACTTACTATGCCGGTCAATCCAAACTCGCCGACGCGGGGAAACCTCTCAGTATTCGAGAGCTCGAATTGCTCCGGAGCGAATGGTCCGTGTTGGTCGATGACATGCACTTGTTCGACCGAGTCGCTCGCGTGGCGGCGTTCGCCGGAATGATTATCGCGTTGTACTTGCTTTGCGGATCGTACATTTGGTTTGTCGACGATCGGACGCTGGTGACCGATCACTGGAAACTCGCGAAGGTGCTCACGCTGCTCGTCGCAACGATCGTATTGAGCTACTACGCATCGCGTGACGCTTGGCGTGCGGAGTTGGTTCCGTTAGTGCTCGCGTCGATCACCGCGGCGGTTGTCTATGGTCGTGATTTTGCATTGTTGGTGATGGCCGGTGCGAGTCTGAGCGTGACGTTGTTGCTCGGTGCGGATTTATCGAACCTGGTCGTCATGGCGGCGGCGTGTACATCGTGTGCCCTTTTGACCGGACGCATTCGCAGTCGCACGCACTTGATCACCGTTGGGATTTTGTCGGCGCTGATTACGATGTTGACGACGATCGGTGTCGGTATCGTGTCCGGGCAAACGTTGTCGTCGGGAGCACCGGGGGAATCGCTCGAACCGATGCTGTTGAGCGGACCGCTGCAGCGGGTGCTCTCCGGATTGGTTGGCGAAGCCGGTTGGGCGGGTTTGTGTATCGTTGTTTCGTCGCTCGCGATGACGGGCCTGTTGCCGTTGGTCGAGAAGACGTTTGGCGTGCAGACCGACCTGTCGTTGTTGGAACTCGGCGACGCGAGCCATCCGTTGCTGCGACGTTTGGCGCAACGCGCACCGGGAACTTACAACCACTCGATCAACGTCGCGTCCATCGCCGAAGCCGCGGCGGACTCGATCGGTGCGAACGGGTTGTTGGTTCGTGTGGGAGCGTATTTCCACGACATCGGCAAAATGTTCAAACCTGAATACTTCATCGAAAATCAAAGTGCCGGGATTAATCAGCACGACTCGTTGCAGCCCGCGATGAGCACGCTGGTGATTATCGCGCACGTCAAAGACGGTGCTGACTTGGCACGCAATCACCATTTGCCGCGTCCGATCATCGACTTCATCTTGCAGCACCACGGTACGACGTTGGTGGAGTATTTCTATCGCGAGGCGGCCCGTCGAAGTGAAGAAGACCCGAACCGCGAATCCGTCAGTGACAAAGATTTCCGGTATCCCGGACCAAAGCCGCAAACGCTCGAAGCGGCTGTGTTGATGTTGGCCGATACGGTCGAGAGTGCGTCGCGGACGTTGGTGGATCCGACTCCGGCTCGGATTTCGAACCTGGTCGATTCGATCGCACAGAAGAAAGTCGGTGACGGACAATTTGACGAATGCGGGCTGACGTTCTCGCAACTTCACCGCGTCCGGCAGAGCCTGGTGAAGTCGCTGACGGCGATCTACCACGCTCGAGTCAAATACCCTGGGCAGCAATCCGCGTGACCGGTTTGATGAGTGAGATCGAGATAACGATAGACTCGCGTGTTCGCGATCAGGTTCGCGGGCATTCGAGTGAGGAGCGTCCGCTCGGGCGAGTCGAAATCGAAGCCGCCGTTCGTGCGGCGGCTGCAGTCGGGAATTGCACGGATTGCCGGATCGGCGTGCGGGTCACCGATGACGCGACGATCCACAAGATCAATCGCGAGTTCCTGCAGCACGATTATCCCACCGACGTGATCAGTTTTCCCTACGAGTTGCAACCACCGATGGTGGAAGGGGAATTAGTCGTTAGCATCGACACCGCGGAAAACGAAGCCACGGATGCGGGATGGTCCGTCGCACAGGAGTTGCTGCTGTACGTCATCCACGGAACGTTGCATCTGGTCGGATTCGACGACACCGATGATGAGTCGAGAAAAGAAATGCGTGAGGCGGAAAGAAAGGCGTTGGGAGGATGAGGTGACAGGTTGCAGGTTTTTTGAATAACGCTGTCTCAATTTCGTCCACCCGTATCCCCGTCCACCCGTATTCTGTCCTCTTGTTTCCATGTTTCCCTCCCCTAACCCTCTTTCTTCATGATTGAACTGCCTCTCTGGGTCGCTGTGGCCTGGACGATTTTCGGATTCCTTATCGGCAGCGTCGGCGGTCTTGGCGTCGAGCTGTTGGACGGATTCGCCGGTCGGTCGTTCGAAGTCTATTGTCGGGTGAAGAAGAACCGCGATCGGTTCGGTTCGGTGTTGGATCACCAAGACGCCGCGATTCGGGGAAGCGATTATCTGCGAATGATCGGCACCGTTCTGTTCATGATGTTCGGAACGATCGCGGTGATGGATCACTACGGCGAGGGAGTCAACGCTTTGGTTTTGTGGGCGAGCGCGGCGGGTGTGTTGATGATGCTCACGCACCTGTGGGTTCCCGTTGCGGTAACGCGGTTTACGTCCGCGCCGTTGCTTTATTACACATGGCCGTTTTGGTTGACATTGTCGATCGCGATGCGGCCGTTGCAGGCGCCCGGCGAAGTGTTGGAGATTGTGACGCGACGGTTGGCGGGCAAAGCGGAAACGGAGGACGAAGACGAAGAACAACTCGAAGACGAAATCCGAACGATCGTTGCGGCGGGAACACGCGAAGGCTACTTCGGTCCCGGTGTGCGTGAAATGATCCAAGGCGTGATGGAACTGCACGAGGATACCGTCGGGCACATCATGACTCCCCGGGGCGACGTGGAAGCCATTGATGCGACGATCAGTTGGAAGGACGCGTTTGCAAAAATCATTGCCAGCGGCCGGACACGCTATCCGGTTTACGAAGACAACATCGATAACGTGGTCGGCATTCTGTTCGTGAAAGACCTGTTGCCGTTTTTGGTCTCCGACGGTCTGCCGAATCAGCCGATCGTGGAGCTGTGTCGTCGACCGTGGTCGGTGCCGAAAGACCGCAGCGTCGAGGCTTTGTTGCGTGAGTTCTTGCACAACCGTTCGCACATGGCGATCGTGGTGGATGAGTTTCAACAGACCGCGGGTGTGGTGACGATCGAAGACGCACTCGAAGAAATCGTCGGCGAGATCGTGGACGAATCGGACGAGGAAGAAGAGTACGGCATTCGGATCATTGACGACGACACGATCGAGGTCGATGGGCGGGTGATGATCGATGATCTCAACGAGCGGATCCACTGGGACATTCCCGAGAGTGAGGATTATGAAACGATCGCAGGATGGGTGCTGTACAACACCGGATCGATTCCGGATTCGGGACACTTGCTCAAACTAGGGAATCTTGAAATCGAGATTTTGCGAGCGACCAACCGAAAAATCGAATCCATGAAGCTGCACCGCGGTGCGGGCGTGACCCAGTGGACGTGATCTGATGGGCACGTTCCCAACGGAAGTGCCGCAACGGGCGTGATCAGGCCAGATGGGTGGCCGGCGGGGTGAATTCCGGTATCCGGCGAGAGGGCGGGCCAAACGAGTGCGGTTTGTTGTCCGACCCTACCGCTTTTCGCGTGACCTGCAACAATTCAGGTCGACTGAGTTTGTTTCCACGAGCCCCATAGAAATGCAATGTCCATGGCGACCCCTGCCTCGCAGCCATCCGCGAATGAGACTGCTGACGATTCGTTTCCGGAACCCCGTGATTCGCTGCTCCGTATCGGCAACCATACGCTCAACAGTCGCCTGATTGTGGGCACGGGGCGTTACGATTCAATGGACCAGATGCGAGATTCATTGGTCGCCTCGGGCAGCGAGTGTGTCACCGTGGCGGTCCGGCGGGAGCGTTTGTATGACAAAAACGGCCAGAACATTCTCGATTTCATCGACCCTCAACGCTACACCCTGCTGCCCAACACGGCCGGTTGCTATACGGCCGCGGATGCGATCCGGGCGGCCCGTTTGGGACGCGAGATTCTCAGGACGCTCGGTAATTCTGGCGCCGATTGGGTGAAGCTCGAAGTGCTCGGTGATTCCAAAACGCTGCTGCCTGATCCCGCGGAAACCGTGCTCGCGTGCGAGAAACTCGTTGAGGATGGGTTCTCCGTGTTGTGCTACACGAGCGATTGTCCCGTCACGGCGGTGCGGCTGAAGAAGGCTGGAGCGGCCAGTGTGATGCCCGCGGGCAGTCCGATCGGCAGCGGCCAAGGGATTTTGAATCCGAACAGTTTGAAGATCATTCTCGAATACCTCAAGGAAGACGACCCGGATTATCCGGTGATCATCGACGCAGGCGTTGGAACCGCCAGTGACGTCGCCATCGCAATGGAACTCGGTGCCGACGGGGTGCTGTTGAATACGGCGATCGCTCACGCTCGCGATCCGGTTCGGATGGCAGTGGCGATGAAATATGGCGTGATGGCGGGCCGACACGCAGCGTTGGCTGGGCGGATTCCACGTAAGCTTTACGGTACGGCGAGCAGTCCCAGTGAGGGTGTGATCAGCACGCGTCCCTACGGAAGCCAAGCCGATGGGACGGCGAAGTCGTAGCAGGCTCCGCAGTCGGCCTTCTCGTTCGCGGTTTGTGAAGAATCTTTCCCGGGCGTCAGTGTCATCGCCTCTCGACACAAGTTCGGGCAGGTTGCAAAGTTGAGCGGGGGCAAAGTTGACTGGGATTGGAGCCTCGTCGCCATTTGCTGGCATCCGCCGGGACGCTCGGTTAGCTTATGGGCATGAACCGCTCAAACGAAATCCGTCCTGTTCTCCGGCCAACGATCCGATTGCGTTCTGACGCGGTGTCGGCGCGAACGCTACCGTCGACCGAATCATCGCTCGGTCGCGACGTGTCGGGTAGTGGCATTTCGGGCTATGCCGATGTCGCACCGAACGGCTCCGGCGCAAGGATTGGTAATCCGATCGGCGAGTCACCAATTTTGTCGGCCCGCGATGCTCGGGCGGGCGACGGTGGTGCGGGAGATTCTTTCTTCGAGGCAGGTTCGGTTTGGACGCCGGAGCAAGGAAGGAAATCCGAACTCATTGCCGCGGTGCGAGCGATCGAGAACAAGTCAACGGGCGGTTTCACCAAGTTCATCGTGCTGTTGGTGTCGCTCGCGGTCTTTGTCGCAGCCGGTGTCGCATGGTGGGACCCGTGGATGGTTTCTATGTTGGTGGTCGTGTTGTTGTTTCACGAGGCCGGGCATTACGTGGCGATGCGGATGTTCGGTTATCGAAACGTGAAGATGTTCTTCATTCCGTTTCTCGGTGCTGCCGTGAGTGGGCGTCACTTCAATATTTCCGGTTGGAAGAAGGCGATGGTTTACCTCGCCGGACCGGTTCCCGGCATTATTGTCTCGTTACCGTTGATGACCGCGGGGATCGCGTTGGAAAAGGATTGGATGTTGGAACTTGGTGGCATGGCGTTGCTGCTCAACACACTCAATTTGTTGCCGATCATGCCGCTCGACGGTGGTTGGATTATGCATTTGACGGTGTTCAGTCGGTCGCCGATTCTCGAAATCGTCGCTCGGGTGATCGGAATCGTTGCGATGGTTGCGTTTTCAATCTTCACTGAAAGCCGGTTCATTTTGTTCGTCGCGATACCGCTGGTGTTGTCTTTGCCGATGACGTATCGCGTTGCCAAATTGATTCGTCGATTGCGAGACCGGCCGCTGCCGCAGCCTGAACGAGATGAGATTCCCGACGCCGCGATTCATTTGCTCGACAATGAGATTCAAGCCACGCCGTTGGCGCCCACTCCGACGGCGAACAAGGCAGGGATCATCGTACAAATGTACGAATCGCTGATCGTCCGGCCGCCTGGGATCGCCGCGACGCTCGCGATTTGGATGGTCTATGGCGGTGCGTTTGTGATCGCGATCGTCGGCGGGATGGGGATCCTCGTTGGTCGAGATCTGTTTCGTGATGGCATCTTTGACATGGACATGTTCGATGCCGACAGCCACTCGGTGCCGTTGGATGTTGACGACACGCGGTTTCATCTCGGTACGGAACCGATCGTCGAGTCGTATCTCGCGGTCGCTCGTTTTGATTCGGCGGTCGATTTGGAAGCGGCCAAGCAACGGTTGTCTCCGGAGAATCTGGAAAAGTACACCCACGTGCGTTTTGGAAACGTTTGGTTTGCGTCGATTCCGATCGAGGACGATGGCCAAACGGAAGATGAATTGTTGGTCGACGAGGACGTTTTCTTAGAAGACGAATTCGACGACGAGTTTGGCGAAGATGACTTTGAGGCGGTTCGTGAGCGGATGCGGGAGTTGTTTCGTCCCGTCGATCCTGCCGAAACGTGGGTCGCGAAACTCGCACAATCACCGAACGTTGGAGACGGTATGGATGATGTGGCGGGCGACGTGGAGGGTGACAACGGGCGGATGCCACGTTTGGGGCAGTCGACTGTGCACGTGATCAGTGGGATGCATCATTCGTCGATTCAAATTCGTGCGATCGCACCGGATCCCGAAACCGCCAAACAGGTCGCCGAGGAATACTTCCAGATGCCCAGCGTTGCGGGAGACCGATTGTATCTGCCCGCGTGGTCTCCGCTGGACGCGCCGACGCAGCAACAAATCGATTGTCGAAATGTGCTCAAGACGCTGATCAGTGGCATCACGCCCGAGACGGCACCCGAGTTATTCGAAGAACGGAAACGACTCTACGAGCAGCAGTACGCCACGATTGATGACGACTATGACCCGGTGAGAGCGGCTGAGTTCGCGGCGCAGATTCGAGATTTGCAGACGCAGTTTGTCGCTGACTTTGTTGACGGGCTCGACGGGGAGCAGGCCACCGTTGGGCGAATGTACCAGCGATACCAGCAGGATGAATTGGCGTACCAAGCTGACGTGGAAAAGCGTTCGATTGATATTCGTGCCCGTATCGCGGCGGGTGAGGAACTCGATGAGAGTGCGGACTCGGAGATGATGGAGGACGAATATCCGATCATGGATGACTATCTGATCGGCGAACAAAATCTTTTGGGGTTGAGCGACTCATCACGGCGGAGTCACCATTTTGCCGCACATGTCAGCGGAGATGTTCTGACGGCCGAGGATGTCATGGAAGAACGCGAGTACGCCGATCAGGATGCGGACACGGATGTAATCGCGTTGAACCCTGGCGAGCGAATTCTCAATCTGCACGTGCACCGGGCGACGGATCAAGCCGCCACGTTGTCGGCAATCGTCGCGTTTCTAGGTGATCGCGGATTCCACACCTTTGAATTGCAATACGTGACTCCGACCGCCGAATTCGAGTGAGGCACCGCGGCCGGTGATTTCGGAGTCGCGTTTGGGGTTTTGGCCGCGTCTCGACTAGTTCTTGTCATTGCCACGTCGTGCGATTCGCGGGCGGTTTTGCGGAGGGAGTGAACGGACAATCCGGCTCATTCGCGGTCGCTGATGCGTTTTGGTTGACTTTGACGGTTAGGTCGATGCTGCCATCTATTCGGATCGTGCTGCGGTCAGCCCCTCGGGAGGGTCGATCAAGTCGAGGTAGATCTCCTTCACGTCCGATTCTAGCGATTGCAACGAAAACGCAGATAAATGCAATCGTCCGGCACGCTCCCATGAAACAACCACACATGAAACTCGGCGGAATACTTCTGTTTGCAGTGCTGTGTCTGCTCGGGACGGCATTCGTCTGGCAGGCGGCGCCGGTCGAGGCGACTGGTCCGTACGGCGTCAACGGGCCCGCTCGCCCCACGCGTCTCGGCGCATCGGGGCGGTTCGCGAGCACTCCCGTCGGTGGAGATTCCGATGAGGACTTACTAAGCAGTTCGAGCGATGAGCTCCACGGCGGCGATGATTTGCTAGGCGGCGACGACCTGCTCGGCGGAAGCAACGAGCCATCCGGGGATGATCTTCTCGGCGGTAACGACTTGCTCAGCGGCGATGATCTCCTCGGTGGGAACGATCTGCTCGGCGGGAGCGATGCACTCAACGGTCTCGGCCAAAAGAGCGACGACGTCGATCCTCTCGCAGGGCTCGGTGCGAAAACCAAGATCAAGCCCGCTGATGCGAAGTCGGCCGATAAGCAGGACAACGCGACGGACCCTCACGTCGGATTGTGGACCGAAGATATCTATCCGTCGGCTGAATCTTGCCGCGCGTGTCATCCGAAGCATTACGACGAGTGGAGCGTCAGCAGCCACGCGTACGCGTCGGTTTCGCCGATGTTTCATCGTTTCGAGCAGACGATGACGGAACTGACGCAGGGGACCGTGGGATCATTTTGCATGCGATGCCACTCGCCTGTCGCGACGCAATTGGAAATCCCGCGAACGGTCAGCATGCTCGACCAACCTGCCGTCGCGCGGGAAGGCGTCACATGCATCGCGTGTCACCGCATCAACGAACACTACGGACGCAGCAACGGTGACCGTCGTATTGAACCCGGCGACATTCATGCTCCGGTAGGACGCGGGGGCAATGGCCAAGCACTCTACGCGGCGCTCGCCGAAGCGAAAAAACACAAACTGAAAACGGACGCCTCTCAAACGGGGCCGGGGCAAAAGATTCACAACGGTTCGTTCTTCTTTGAGCCGCTGACCAAGACCGACATTTGTGTTTCCTGTCACCAAGTTGCCGTGCATCCCGGCATTTGGTTGGAAGTTGTGCACGGACAATACCGTGCCGGTCCGGCGGCGAAACGCGGTGCCACGTGCCAAGATTGCCACATGGGCGCGGTCCCAGGTAAGGATCTCGGGTACGAGCATTGTCACGTCGCCGAACTGTCCGGCAAACCCTACGGGGAACCGAAGAAGCATTCGAATCATACGTTTTGGGGGCCGGGCTACTCGATCGCTCACCCGGGAATTTTCCCGCATCATCCGAAAGCAAAAAAGTATTCGCCGCGACAATGGTTGACGTTCGATGACCGCGCAGGATGGGGCACGAAAGCGTTCGAGGATCACGTTCCACCCGGAATGGTTTTCCCCGAACCGTGGACGGAAGCCGATGACCGGATCGATGCGAGAAAGATCATCGACGAGAACCTTGCCAAAGTGCACGCCAAACGTGGCGTCTCGGCGATGACGCTCGAGTCCGCCGCTCACGTGAGCGATCCGGTGTTCTACACGACCCCGCAACTCGGACGGCCGTTGAAGATCGGCTATCGGGTCGACAATGCCAGCGACGGACATAACTTGCCGACCGGTTCACTCGGGGCTCAGCCGCAACTGTGGCTCAACGCGGCCTTGATCGATCCGACCGGCAGACGAGTTTGGGAAACCGGCTACCTCGACTCCAATGCGGACCTCGCCGACATGCATAGCGTCGACGTGGCGGAAGGCCGCGTCCCACGAGACAAGAACTTGTTTAATTTGCAAACGAAGTTCTTGATCAACAACGTTCGCGGAACGGACCGCGAGGCCGCGTTGCCGCTGAACTTCAGTCTCGATCAACTCGTGTTCTTGCGTCCCGGAGCGGTTCCGGTCAGTGTTTTGAATCACCCGCCGTTGATCCGGATGGAAGCACACAGCATCGCGCCGCTCGACCATCGAATTGCCAAGTACACGATCCCGGCGTCCGCGTTCTGCATGCCGGGAACGTATCGACTCAGCGTTCGGGTGCGAAGCCGAACCGAACCGATGTATTTGATGAAGTTGGTCGGTGCGACACCGGACATGATGCGGCGAATGAACGAGAACATGATCGACATCTGCCGATCCAGCATTACTTTTGAGGTTCGATAGTTATGTTGAACCATCACCCAACCGACAGTAAACGCCCCACGGTATCACCCCGCCGTCGATTGCTTAGGTCAATGATCATCGCGAGCTTGATCGCTGTTCCGTGCGGAATGGCAAATGCGATCGACCCAATTATCGATATGTCCCAAATCGACGCGGTGTCGACGCTCACGCCGTCGCACGTGGATTGGTTAAGCGTTCCGTTACCGACTCAATTGCCCTCGCGTTCGTTCGCGTCGGCAGGTTTGCGACCACGTCCGTTGCCGCCGATGGACGCGTTCGCGGCGACTCACTCGGTGTTGGAAGGCTCTCTGCAGCAACCGACCACCGCGCGTGCCGCGGTGATTGCCCCCAATACTGCGCCGGGAGATTTTGGCCGGCGTCCTGGTCACTTCGTCCGGCAGCCGACGCCGGCGCCGATCGTCGCGAAGGTTGAAATGAAAAATGGGATGCAGTTTGATCTGCGTGCCACGGAAACCATGTCTGACCCCGATTGGTTGGGGCTTCCGGTTCCGAATCCGCCATCGGAGCCACATGCTCAGGTCGCGATGGCACGGCCTCGACGTTTACCGATGTTGGAACCGGCGGCGGAAACCGACGCGGACGATATTCTTTCGCAAGGTTTCAATGACGAGGTGGAACAATCGAGCGAATTGTTCTCCATGGAATCGCCCGCCACAGAAGACTCACCGAACGTCGACGATGAAACCTTGGTGGGGCTGCCCCGCCGTTTGCCGCCGATCGGTGATCTGGCTGCGGAGGAAGAGTCGCCGCGTGATTTTATCGCGTCGGCCGGCATGTCGCCGATCGCCCGCCAACTCGATTGCACGCTCAACGATTTTTCCGCTACGCCGTTGCCTGGCGGAACGGAATACAACAACCCTTACGCGGCTCAATGGATTTACGACTCCAAAGCCGCCGTGCCGACGCAGGCACCATGGATCGAATGGGGGCGGTTGTTTTATGGCGACGGAATCACACCACGCGGACGCGACTGGTTCGGGCCTTACAACATGGTCCGCCCTCAGTTCTATCTGTACGGAGACTACCGAACAGGGATCTCGGCGGGACGCAATGCCGCCGGACGTACCGACAACTGGTCAACGCGTTTGAATCTCGACATGGATTTGCGGATCACTGACACGGAACGTTTCCATGGCTTCATCGGGCCGCTGGATCGCGCCGGGAAAGTCTCCGGCATCCAACTCAAGGACGGCGAAATCGATTATCAAAGCGTCATCAACCCGAACTTCGTCACGGCGTTCTTTGAAGGTGACCTTGGTGCGATGTGGGGCGGTTTCCATGATCAATCGTCGCCGATGGAGTTGCCGTTCACGGTTGGACTCGTTCCGTTGTTGTTCCAAAACGGCATTTGGATGGAAGACGCGGTGACCGGTGCCGCGTTCGCGTTACCGGCGCGGCATAGTCGGTTGCTGAATTGGGCGAACTACGATGTGACTTTCTTTGCGGCAGTGGACCAAATCAACAGTGCTGCCTTCGGAACAGACGGGCATGCCGCGCAGGCGTTCGGTAACGCATGGTTCATTGAGGCCTACGGAGGCTACATCGAAACCGGTTACGCTTTCGTTCGAGACCGGAACAATGCCGCGAAGAGCTACCACAACATGACGGCTAGTTTCACGCGGCGGTACTTTGACCGCATCAGCAATTCGGTGCGCGTGATTGTGAACAGTGGCCAGGATCTCGCCAAAGATGACCGAACGGCCGATGGCGGACTGTTATTGGTCGAAAACAGTTGGATCACGTCGGCACCGCTTACCGTGGTTCCGTATGCCAACTTCTTTTACGGTTGGGGACGCCCGCAATCGGTGGCCCGGGCGGCGAACAGCGGCGGGATTTTGCGGAATACCGGGATCAACTTCGACACCGACGGGTTGAACGGGCTCGCGACTCTCGATCCGACCGGGGCTGACACCGCGGGTGGTTCGATTGGCGTCGATTTGATCGGCAACCAACTCGACCGGCAATTGCTTATCGAGGCGTCGTACCTGACTGAGCACGGCAACCTGAACCCGGGTGTCGACGGTGACCAGTTCGGATTGGGGGCTCGTTATCAGTTTCCGGTTTCGAATGCGACGTTGCTGCGTTTCGACGTCATGCACGGCTGGCGGGGCGATTTGCCTAATGTCTACGGGACTCGGATGGAATATCGCTGGAAATTCTGAGGCCGGGAGAGCGTCGACGCGGGCACAAATGCGTCGAAAACGAGCTTTCAGCGTTAAAACGCGGGTTTCGCCGCCAAAATTCACGACGACTTCACTTCCGCTCGAACCGGGAAATTCGGTAGTTTTCGGACCAGCCGTTCTCATTTTTTTCCCGTTCAGGACGCACCTGCTATGCACGAACGAACCACGCGGGCGATCGCTCGATGGCTGTTCGTTGGCTGCTGCGCCGTGCCGACCGTCCTAACAATGTTCGCGATTTTGGTCACGTGGACGCCCTGGTATGACAACCGAGCCCGTCATGCCCTCGAGGATCACGTGGCTTTGCTGACGGGGCTGCATGTTGAAATAGGCGATTTCGAACGAGCGGATCCGTCGACGTGGAGGCTATCCGATGTGCGGTTGGCCGACCCCGAAACGCTCCGCACGGTGGCAACCGTCCGAACAGTGTGCTGGATTTCGCAAAGTGACAGCACCGTTATTCGGCTGAGCCAGCCGGAAATTCGTGTCGAGACGCTCGACCAAGTCGCCACGTTGGTGCACCATCGTTTCCTGTGTCGGCCGGATCAAACCCGTGTCCCCGTACGGATCGCGGCTGACGACGTCACGCTGCGTGGGCAGTCGACGGCACAGACGTTGCAGGATTTTGATGCGTACTTGGAGACGCGAGATGACGTTGTTTGGGCGACGGTGCGATGCATCCCCGCTGGGCAACGACCCGACAGCGAGGGTGTGCAAATCGAAGTCACGCGTGATCGTTCGGTCTCACCGCCGATGACTTCATGGTCGCTGCAGACCGGCGAGATGCGAATGCCGTTGGCGGTGATGGCGGACTACTACCCGTTCGTGAGCCGTCTCGGCGCCGACGCGACGTTTGACGGAACGTTCTCTGCATCGCGGCAGGATGGCGTTGCCGCGGACGCTTGGTCGATTAGCACGACAGGGCATTTTCGAAACGTTGATCTCGCCCAATTGACTCAGGAGTTGCCGCATCGGGTTACCGGACGTGGCGATGTTGCGATTGATCGTTGTCAGCTCGAACGCGACGGATCGGTGAACGTGGCCGGCCAACTCATTGTTAATGAAGGATGGATGTCGGCGTCGATACTTCCCCGGCTCGCGGAAGATTTGGGATGTGAGTTGACCGTTCCGATCCAAGATGATTTTGCGTTCGATGCACTCGCGTTGCGATTCGATCTCTATGCCGCTCAGTTGAAAGTGGAAGGCGTTTGTCGCGAGCTTTCGGGGCGACAGTGGTTGCCTTCCGATGTTGTAGTTTCCGCAGGTGGTCAGCCGATCGTGTTGTCGCGAGGGGGATGGCTTCCTGCAACGAATCTCGCTCGGTTGATCGCTCCGGCGCACAGCGTGACGATACCGATCTCTCACCAGACGACCGGATTGTTAGAAATCCTGCGTCCGCCGCGACACGCTCTTCCGGGTTCGGTGCATCCTCAGACGCCCATGGACGAGAATGCGGAGCCCGCCGCACGAATCGGTCGGCTTCAGCCATGGCGAGATCAGAGCGAGCCAATTTCGCAACCGCGATAACCAGGTTCGCTGCATTGCCGCAAATGCGGCGCTGCTACACTGTTGCATTATGGATCAGCTGCCGACCCCGCATAACAACTTCTTTCATTTTGCACTTTCGCACATTCCGAGTGCGAGGAGTCTGATCGAGTCGCAGCTCGACGCAAAAGCGTTACGGGCGTTGAGGCTCGACACGCTCCGGGTGGAGACGGGGAGTTTTGTCGATCCCGATTTGCGAGAGAAGTATTCGGATCTGTTGTTCTCGGTTGAGTTGGCAGATTCGACCGAGGGTGCGGATGAACAGATCTCGGGCGATGAATCGCGACGTGCGAACGTTTACTTTTTGTTCGAGCACAAGAGCCAATCGGATTCAGCGACGGTGCTGCAGTTACTGTCGTATATCGTTCGGATTTGGGAAAAGCGTCGACGCGAAGCCCTGCCGCTGACGCCTGTAATCCCGTTGGTGATCTACCATGGCGAGATCGGATGGACCGCAGCGAGAAAATTGGCGGATCTGATCGAAGGGCCAGAGGCGTTGGTGCCTTACCAGGCAAGCTTCGAATTTTCGCTTTTGGATCTCAACCGAGTGCCTGATGACGAAATCGATGGCGATCCCATTTTGCGTAGTTCGCTGCGGCTGCTAAAATACAGTCGGAGCAACGACTTGATTCTGCACCTTCATGAGATATTGGAGGTTTTCGGCCGTTTTGCCGCGAGCGGTCAGCTTCAGGACTGGATCACGGCGATTGGAGTTTATGTCATGGCAGTCAACAAGAATATTGACGATCAACAATACAAGCAAACCGTCGCCAGCGTGTTTCCCACTCAATTCGAGCCCGGTTCACTCGCCGACCGCCTGCTGATTCGTGGCCGTGAAGAAGGTCGCGAAAAAGGCCGTGAAGAAGGGATGGAGAAGGGGAAGCTGGCGGGGACGATTCAGACGTTGCAGGGATTGTTGGGGGATGCCGTCAGTACGGATGCTGAGTTATTGGATATGGACGTCGCACAACTAAAAGCTCGAGTCGACCTATTGCAGCAGCGACTCCGCGACCGGCCGTAAAAGCCGGGCTGAGTTCGGTCGTTCGAGCTTCATTCGAATCGCCGCGTGCTCAAGCCGTCCGCCGTTGATCGACTAGGCGAACTCGACTTTGTTGTCGTTTTCGCGAGTCTCGTCCGCCATCTCGATGCACAGTGTTTCGACGAGGACGTTGAAGTGCTGATCGTGGCGTCGGCTTGTCTTGAGAGTCCATCGTTGGTCTGAATCCGGCGCGTCGTCGGCGAGTCGGATTTCGACCGTATGCGTTAGCCATCCGGGGGCGAGTCGTGGCTGGGTTTTGTCGCACAGCATCACGCCTTGGCGTCCTCCGCCACCGGGGATCGGCATCCAGGAAAGTGGTGACCAGGATGACGCGGGCACGAGCGACCAAGTCGATCCGTCACGCACCAGCCGCAAGCAACTCTTGGCGGGGAACGGGCCGATGGCGTCTTGCGGAAACACCACGAGCCCGTTTCGGCCGGGCACTGCGTATGATCGCCACAAGCGAGCGAGCACGGGATCGAGCAACATGGTTCGGTAGAATCGCACTCGCCGTGCCGTCCAACGGAAAATGATAAGCGCGATCAAAAGTACGAACAGATTGATCGCCGTCGCGAGTGTTGGGCTGAATGCGTACACCGCCATCAATCCGGCGCAGATCGCTTTGTTGCAAATTTCAAAAATCGCATCGACGGTCGGAAATGGGGTCAGCCAAACTAAGAACTCAAAGAAAAACTTGACGCTGTTAATCACCAGCAGATTGATCGCCATCGCGATCATCAGCAGTGTCTCGGCGGTGAAGCTGACAATGCCGGCTTCAAAAACGATCGGGCTAGAAAGAGATGCCGTCTGGATGCTTTCATCGATCGCTGAATCGATGCTGTTGTCAACGCCGCCGGAGTAGTTGGCGGATAGTTTGATGGCCAGCAAAATGATCACGACCGCGTAGGCCTCCACGCGATCCATCGCCTGGGCAAACGGTTTGCTCACTTTGGATAGTCGCGGGAGGCTGGTCAGCAGCGCCAGGATGGCGAAGACGACGAACAGCGGGACGTTGCACAGCGGGCCGGAGTTGTTTAGCAATGCGTTGTCGGTGATCCAGTCCGGTCCCCAGAGTGCAAGTCCCGACAAACAGGCGACGCCGAAAAATGGCGAGAGTGCCAGCGGAGCGAGCGGTCCCAACCAGTCGGCGAGGTGCAGTTGTTCGGCCCATGCGGTTGCCGCCGCGATGTCGCTGGTCTTGAAATCGCCTTGTAGGGCCTTGGGGATATCTTCATCGGAAACTGCCGGTCTAGCATCGCTTGGCACTTCTGGCTCAACCGTTTCTACGGCTTGGACTGCGATGAGGGAGACCGATGGCGGTGAGGCGTGGGTGGTAGGGTTTCCAGAATCGGATTGAGCGTGACGGTCAGTTCCGCCCATCAGAACGCTGTCAATTGCAATGAATACGACCGCTGCGATCGCGAACAAAATCAATTTACCGTTCATCTGGCTAACCGCCCTTGTTGTCGTAAATAATCCGATGGCCTAATGTTTCGAACTATGAAACGACCACATCTCTATTTGACCGGGTATCGAGGGTGCGGCAAGAGTACTGCCGCAAAACTCTTGGGTGAATCTCTCGCACTGCCCGTATGCGACCTCGATCATGTGATCGAACAGACGGCAGGAGCAACGATTGCGGAGATCTTTGCATCCGAAGGCGAGGCTGGATTCCGTGACCGGGAAACGCAATGTCTCCAGGAAATCTCCGCTCAACCTCAACGCGTGATTGCTCTCGGCGGAGGTGCGATTTTGCGGCCGCTCAATCGACAAACGATCGGCATCAGCGGTTGGTGTGTTTGGTTGGACGCGGATCCCCGAATTATCGCGGACCGAATTTCCGGCGACGCAACGACTCGCGAGCGTCGACCGTCATTGACCGGACGGCCCGTCGCAGAAGAGATCATTGACGTGATGACAAAGCGTGAGCCGCTCTATCGTGAAGTCGCCGATCTGAGGGTCGAGACGTCTCACCGTACGATCGAAGAAATTGTCGCGGAGATTAGCAAAGCGTTCGTGGACGTCGAATAACGGCGTCAGGCGTGTAGCCGAGCGTCTCGCGATCGACGCCATTTCGGAGTTTCGATCAAGGTTCAACGTTTGAAGTGTGGGCCGGCGTTCTCAGGTCGCCCGGCATCAATCAACTCGAACCCGAGCCTACCAACGCAGGATCAAGGTTCCCCAAGCGAGCCCGGCACCAAAGCCACTCATCAAGACAAGGTCGCCACGTTTGAGGCGACCCGCCTGGGCGGCTTCATCAAGGGCCAACGGGATGCTCGCGGCGGAAGTGTTGCCGAAGCGATCGAGATTAACGAACACTTTCGAGGCGTCCACACCGAGGTCTGACACGGCCGAATCGATGATTCGTTGGTTGGCTTGGTGCAGTATCAACAGCGATAGATCGTCTGGTGAAACGTCCGCGTGCGCCATCACGTCTTTGGCACTTTCGTCGACAACACGGACGGCCCATTTGAAGACCGCGCGGCCGTCCATTCTCATGTATTGGTCACCGGCGGCATACGCTTCCGGAGTCAACGGTTGGCGACTTCCGCCTGCGCGGACGCAGAGCAAATCGCCGAAGCATCCTTCGCTGCCGAGTTGGTAGGCGATGATGCCGTCGCCGCACGAGTCCTTCGCCACTGTCTCAGTTCCGCTGGCGTCTTCTTCGTCGGCCAAGTTCACGAACTCGTCGCTGGCGGTCACCAGTGTCGCGGCGGCGGCGTCGCCAAAGAGCGGGAACGTTTTTTTGTCTTCGGGATCGATCGTCCGGCTCATTAAGTCCGCACCAATCACCAGTGCGTTCTTTGCGTTGCCGGCCGCGATGAACTGTGCCGCGGTGACCAACGCGAAGGTATACCCCGAGCACGCAACCGAGATATCCATCGCGGGAGCCGAGGCCCCCAATCGACTTTGGACTTGGCAGGCCGTTGACGGCGTCGGCGTGTCGGGGGTGATGGTCGCGACCAGGATCAGGTCAACATCCGCGACGTCCGTGCCTGAATTTTGCAAGCATCGCACGGCGGCTTCATAGCACATGTCGCTGGTCGCCTGATCCGGGGTGGCGTGGCGACGTTCTCGGATTCCCGTTCGGCGGACGATCCAGTCGCTGTCGCATCCCAGTGCCGCGAGGTCTTCGTTCGTGACACAATTTTCGGGAACGTACGATCCGGTGCCCGCGATCCGAATTCCACCGACGCGTCCGAACCGCCCTTTGGCCGTGACCGTTCCTTTGGCGTGCACGGCGCCCGTCGCAGCGCCGCCCTTTCCGTCCGCTGGTACGCCGCCGGAGGTTTGGTTCTTGGCCGATGTGACGGATGTCTGGGGCGATTCTTTAGCCGGTTCGGTGTGCAACCAACTTTCCTCGTTTTCAGGGATAAAATGTCGCAAAATCTTTCGCGAAGCTTTCGGGGCAGAATATACATAAACGGGCGGATCGACGACATATCCACCGATCCGGGAAGCGCGGCGAATCTGTGATTACAATTCCGAGCCATCACTGCGAGGGCGTGACAGCGTTGGCTGGGTGTTTGCCGCGTCCACTAACGCGGCGGCTCACGGCGACCGGGCACACAGCAAGCGGGCATCTCACAGAGAAAAATCCGGTGACGAAATCGGATTGCCCCCCGATCTGAAAAGTCGACCAAGAGACGTCTTTTCAAATGCGAAGAATTGTCGTAAGTTTCCGCCTTCTCGAAGACGATACCTGTTTTCGCAGGCGAACCTGAATGGCATTTTTGTGCTCACTCGGGTTTGCGACCGCGAGACGTTCGGTTACGTTTTCGTGATCTTCAAGGCGATGTAGCTCAGTCGGTTAGAGCGGAGTCTTCATAAGGCTTAGGTCAGCGGTTCGAGTCCGCTCATCGCTATTTTGGCGTCGCGTCCGGTCGAAAACGGATGCCGTCTTCAGGAAAAGACGCCTTTCCATCTGAGGAGCCCGTGTTTCCGGCTCCCGCCAATCCTGGATCTCGCGAAATTGGGATCGGTTCCCTCGGCGGTCTCGCACCACTTCTCCGATCCGTATCGCTGCACTCTTCGGCCTCTTCTGTTCCGCGTCTGAGTGTTGTCAGCGGCCGGATTCGGGCGTGACATCGCCGTTGCGTTTGTCGGTGTTTTCCGGTTAGCTCGCTCGTCGAGCCGTTAATACCGTCTCATGGCGACTAGTGTTCCTCCAAAAGAAGTGGTCATGCGCTCATCTTGACGCGATTCTGATTATTTTGGTGCATTGTCGCGTGAGTCGATTTTTTTTGGAGATTCGGCCAATTGGCGGTGGTGCGTGTCTCTTCGATCGATTGAATCTTAATGCCGTTGGACACGGCTTACCTCGGAACTCATTAGATGAACCATCCCGAAAAAGCACCGAGCTGCCACCCGTTTCGGTTTTCCGAAGCTCGATCACTGATCTCGGATTTACAACGACCCAACCAAACCATTTATTGGGTCGATTTCTTGTGCTCCATCATTCTCGGACACTTGACCCTCCACACTATGTTTTGGGCACCGTATTTCTACGGGTTCGCTCCTTGGGTGATCGCGGTGATCGGTGTCAGTTATGTCGTCACCGTGCTGCTGTACATGCGAGCGTTGATGTTTATCCACGAATTGGTGCATTTGCCCGAACACGGATTCACGTTTTTTAGGGTCGCTTGGAACGCACTCTGCGGGATTTTTTTCCTCGTCCCGTCGTTCCTCTATTACCCGCACGTCGACCATCATCGGCGGAAGCACTACGGCACCGATCATGACGGCGAGTACCTGCCGCTGAGCCATCGCAGTCCGTGGTTGATCGTCGGATTCATCGTGCAGGCTCTGTTTCTACCGTTGCTCGCACTGTTGCGTTTCGCCGTGATCAGTCCGCTGTGTTGGGTTTTCCCACGTTTGCGTCCGTTCGTTCATCGGCACATGTCAACAATGTTGGTCGACCCCTTTTACGAGCGCCCTGACGCGTCGCCGAAATTGATGCGGATCGTCATCATGCAAGAGGCGTTGTGCTTCGCGTGGTGCGTTTGGTTCCTAATCCGAGGCGGCATCATGCGTGACCGCTGGATCGACCCGTTTTGGCTGATCGCCTATAGCGTCGGTGTTGGCATTCTCGTGTTGAATGAATTTCGTACCCTCGGCGCTCACCGATGGAACAACGACGGTGGCGAAATGACGTTTGAGGAGCAACTTCTCGACAGTGTTAATTTTCCCGAGCGTCCATGGTTTACCGAGTTATGGGGCCCGATCGGCACTCGCTATCACGCGCTGCATCATCTTTTCCCGCGTCTTCCCTATCACAACCTCGGGAAAGCCCATCGGCGATTGACCGAAGGCTTGCCCGCCGATTCGATCTATCACCAAACGTCGGAGGTATCGTTGACGTCGGCGATTCTGAAATTGTGGGATCGGGCACGTGGAGCGAGACGGCCGCGTGCTATGATGGCGTCCCATGAAAAAGCCACCGCCGTTGGGTCCTAACGCTTTCGAAAGCCATCACGCCTTTTTCGTTTGTGAACGAATAGGGCAAGAGGGATGGTTGCCGTATCATCAAATCCGATTGCCCATTGATGATCTCGGCTTTCGCCAATCCGTAACCGCCGTCGAGCGATTGCGGACGTACTCGCGGAAGCCGTTTCTGATGGACGAACATTGGACGCGTTTGCATCAGACGCTCGAGTTGATCGGGGTCGGACGTAGTGTTGCGGAAAGAATTGCACCGGCAAACGATCATCTGCTCAGCTGCGAGGCCCTGAGTGAACGGGTCCAGGAACTATTTGATCGCAACGCGGAACTGGTCGATTCCGAAGGTGAGATCGGTATCACGGTTTGGGTGACGCCCGGAGACCGAGTCGGGGCACGACCATCGATGGCGGTGCATCTCAATCGAATCGACCCTCAGTTGGTTCGCTCTCGGATGAAACACGGGCAACCCGTCGTGTTGACGGATGTGGTGCAACCGGACGAGGCGAGTTGGCCGCGACGGGCGAAAGTCCGTTGTCGTTTGCACTATTTCCTCGCCGACAGCGCCGCTCGTCAGGCGGCTGAAGACGCGACCGGAGTGCTGAAAGACACCGACGGCAGTTGGACGGAGTCGGGGATCGCGAATTTGGGGCTGGTCATCGACAACGAGATCTTCCTCGCGCCGCAGGATCGAGTGCTGCCCGGGATCACGCAGGGGCACCTGATTTCAATATCGGCGTCGTTGGGGATCTCGGTGCGGCGGCGTCCGCTGACGACGGAGATGATTCGCCGAGCCGAAACGGTGATTCTGACGGGAACCGATTCCGGGATTTGGTTTGCAAACGCCGTTTACCAATCGAGCGACGGTGCCGTGGCGAATATTCGGGAGTTCGATCGCCCGGACGCCCGCAGTGTCTTGCGAAGATTGCAAAACGCGATGCCGTCGGGGCAATGAACCCGCAAAACCGTCAGATTTAGGCTGAGTCCACCCTGTCTGGTTCGGTGTTTTCGCCAAACAATTCGCGAAGTTTTTGGGCGACGCGTGTATCCTGGAGCCCATGTCCAGTCACACGTCTCCCGAATCGAAACGAGCCGAATCCGCGCCAGTGGACGCGGCTGCTGCTGGATCGATTAACATTGCGTCGGAAGTGCAGCGTTTGGCGGACGTTTCCGGCGGACGAGAAGAATTCCTGCAACGCGTGGCCGCCTTTCTGGTTGAGTCCCTGCAGGCCGCGTTGGTCGCCGTTCACGATTCGCCGTGGCCACAACCTCGAATGCTGGTGCGTGACGAGCGGGTCGCTGGAGGCATCGATCGCGATCACGTCCACGCTCTGTTGGATTCGTCTGTTGCCCCGGTTTCGTCCAGCACCATCGCGTGCGATCCGGTTGCCGGCGGAATGGTGATGGCGGGGACAGATTCGATCGTGTGCGGCAGCATGTCGACCGAGCTGTTTCCGGCTCCTCACCGGTGCAGTCTGCTGGTTATCGAGTCCGGGCCGCGAAACGCATCCGAGATGTTGCCCGCGATGCGAACGCTAACGGCTGTTTCCAGTGCGGCGAGAGCGACGCGTTTCCATCACGCAGGCGACGCAACAGACACCGATTCTCATGATCGCGTCGCACCGGCGGCAATGGGAAATCTGGTGGATTTGAAAAAGGCGGACGATCGATCTGCCGCCTTGATGGATTCGTCTGGTCTCGATCAAAACGTTCGTGTTCGCGCATCGCTTCGTCGGTTTCATGGATCGCTCGACCCAACCGCGACCTCGTACACGATCGCATCCGAGTTACCGCATCTACTACTCTGCGATCGCGCGGCGGTTTTGATCGCTCGACCTCGGCGTGGAAATCGTCGAAAATATCGAGTCACCGCAATCAGCGGTTCCTCCGTTGTCGATCGTCGCTCACCGTTGATCCGTACGATGAGTCGGCTCGCTGACCGGGTTTCCATTATCGGGGAACCGATCGTTCTTCCTCCGCCGAGCGAATGCCCGGTTGATAATCCACCGCACGAACCGAAGAATCGGCAGGTGCCCGGTGACAGTTCTAAGAACGACGCTATGGCGGTGACTCGGACGCCGGCAGAGCATGCTGGTCACCTAAGCGACCTGCCACCGCAAATTGTCGATGTTCTCGAAGAATACCTCGACGAGTCTGGCGTGCTCAGTGTCACGGTGCTACCGATTTTTGATCCGGCGACGGCGTCTGATTCGAGCCAAGTTGCCTATGCCAGTGTTGACTCGAGCGTTTTCGGCATGGCAACAAACCGAAAAAACGCTGACGCACCGATGGCGATCTTGTTGTTGGAAACCTTCTCCGGCGTACCGACTGGTATCACGCCTGGGATGATCGAGATCGGAAAGGAAGCTGCAACGGCGATCGGCAATTCGCTTCGATATGACGACGTGTTTGCTCTCCCGATACGACGGCCACTCGCGGGGTTGTCTCGCGCGGCGGTGCGAAATTGGATGTTTGCGATGATGATTCTGGTCGCGGGCCTTGTCATCGCGTCGTGGTTCATTCGCGTCGATCACACGGTTGTGGCGACGGGGGTGGCTCGTCCGGTCGAACGTCAGGCGGTGTTCGCGCCGGTCGATGGGGTCGTCGATGAAATTCTTGTTCGCGATGGCCAGGAAGTCGCGGAGGGCGACGTTTTAGTGCGTTTAGAAAACTCCGAAATTGCTCGTGAATCGCAATCGCTCGCCGGGCAACTCGCCACCGCCACGGAAAAGCTCGCTTCACTGCGTGCGATGCGACTGGCCGGCGAAGACGGCCCACGTGAGGTGGCCCAAAGCGTACTTGAGCAGGGGGCATTGGAGAGCGAGATCCGTACGATCGGTCGACGGATCGAGATCAATGAAGCGTTGCAGGAAGAGCTCGTGATTCGGGCAGCCATCGCGGGCGTCGTTGTCGGGTGGCGATTAGACGAGAAACTGAGGTCGCGCCCTGTCAGTCGCGGCGATCGTTTGTTTGCGCTCGTTGCACCGGACGGACAATGGGAACTCGATCTCAAACTCGAGGAATCCAATGCCGGTGAGATCATGAAGTTGCACCATCAGGGCGATTCCTTGCCGGTGCGTTTCGCGATCGCGTCACAGCCGACCCAGACTTATCACGCGGCCGTTTCGCAAATCGGCGGAGTAGCCCGTCGGCGTGCCGATTCCTTGAACGTTGTGGACGTGGTTGCGTCGGTCGCATCGGATGCCGATGGCCCGCTGCAACGAGACGGATTTCGTGGGGATATTGATGTGACCGCAAAGATCGTGTGTCCGCCTCGCCGGTTGATCGATTCACTCAGTGACGGTCTCGTCGCGTGGTGGCATCGTCATGTTCTGTTCCGTTTCCGGTGAGTTATTGAGATCGTGAACGGGCCCACTTCATCCACGGATCGTTCTCTCGGCGTTCGGCATCAGGTCGGTTTGAAAGCCGTTCGGGTATCGCATCGCCACACCGCGAGTGTGAACGTTCACGATCCGGTTGCGGGGAGATACCATCGGTTGAGAGAGGACGAGTTTTTTCTTCTGTGCCGTCTCGACGGTGAGTGTTCGCTCAATGATTTGCGTGACGAATATCAGGTTCGCTATCCCAACCGCCGCGTCACGCCGGCTCAGATCAACGCATTACTGTTCCGATTTCATGAAAGTGGGCTAACGGTCTCGCGGTCCGTCGGGCAGGGCGTGGCGTTGTTAGAAAGATCCGATGAAGAACGCCGGAAACGCTGGCTTTCCGTCGCATCGCAGTGGTTGTTCGTTCGTTTCCCAGGAGTTGATCCAGCGCCGGTGATGCGGTGGATCAATCCGATTTCGCGTCCGCTATTGTCCACCGTCGGAGTCACCATCGCGGCATGCTTCGTGGTTGTCTCGTTGGTTGCGATGATCGTTCATCGTGAACGCTATGTCAGCGAGTTGCCGGCGGCCTCGGAGTGGCTGACCATGCAGAACGCGTTGATATTGGCGTTTGTGATCGGGTTGACGAAAGTCGCACATGAGTTTGGGCACGCTGCCGTTTCGGAACGTTTCGGCGCACGCTGTCAAACGATCGGTCCGATGTTGTTGGTGTTCACTCCCGCGTTGTACTGCGACACGTCGCAGTCATGGATGCTGGCGAGTCGATGGAAGCGAGCAGCAGTTGCATTGGCCGGGATCGCGACGGAAGTCCTGATCGCATCCGTCGCGGTTTGGGTTTGGCTGTCGACCGCTGCGGGGCTCGTCCACTCAGTGGCTTCGCACGTGATTGCGGTTTGCGGGGTCAGCACGTTGTTCTTCAACGCCAACCCGTTGTTGCGTTATGACGGCTACTACCTGCTCTCGGATCTTACGGATGTTCCGAATCTCGGCACGCGAGCGAATCGTCGACTCACCGGGTTGTTGCGACGCGTTTGTCTCGGAGTTGTGGATGATCGTCCCACGCTCGAACGCGCCGATGGCTCGACGTGGCTGCTGATCTATGCCATCGCGGCGTTTGCGTATCGGTGGTTGTTAGTGTTCACGATCATCGGCTTCATTTGGTACGTGCTGCGACCGCACGGTCTCGAAGTCATCGGTCAATTCGCGGCCGTCATGGCGATCGTGACGATGTTGATTGCCGGTTTTGTTCCGCTGCGAAAATTCCTATCCAACCCCTCGATGCGAAGAAAAATCAAGATGTCTCGCCTAGTGATGACCGCGATCGTTGTTAGCTCGATCGTCGCCTGCGGGTTCATCGAGTTGCCCCGAAGCGTTGTTGCTCAATCGCGAATGGTGCCACACGATGAAACTCGTGTGTACGTCGTATCGGGCGGCGGGCTGGTCGAGATGGCTGCGCGGCCGGGCGAACGCGTCGAAAAAGGTGAGCTTCTCGCACGATTAGATAACCCCTCTTTCGCACAGAAACTGATTGATGCCGAGGGGCGTCTTGAGCAGCAAACCTTTCGAATCGAATCGCTGCGCAAGTCTCAGGCTCTCGTACCGGAAGCCGCCGAGCACCTCGCGGCGGCCGAAGAGATGCTCGATCAATTGAATGATGATGTCGCCGCGATCAAGAAGAAAATTGCCGCTCTATCGATCACCGCCCCACGATCCGGTGTCATCATCGCCGCAGCCGGGAACCTGAAAGCCGCAAATTCGGACACCAGTGAACTCGATGCTTCGTTTCTCGATCCTGATGGCGAGCACCTGCCGACGACAGCGCGAACGGATGTGCGGTTGGCGTCATGGTCGGGGAAGCCGACGGACCCGGAAAATCTGCGGTGCTATTTTGAATCTGGTACCGAACTACTCAGTATCGCGTCGCAGGATTCTTGGGTTGCGGAGATCGCCGTGACCGCCGCAGAGGCAAATCGGATCGACGTGGGAGCACCCGCGGTCGTGATCTGGGACGCTTCACCGAGTGATCGGTTTCGGGGAACGGTGTGCGAGGTTTCCGAAGAAGCCTTTGACCCGCAACTCGATTCGATTCGCCGCGATCACCCCGATGCTGCACGTGCTCGTTGGACTCCGCAAACGCGGTACTTGGTCACCGTTACGATCGATGGACCGACCACTGCAGAAACGGACTCGAGACGCATGCCAACTTGGCTGGTCGGTGGCAGCGGCCGGGTGAACATCTCGACGCCTCCGCAGAGCATCTGGCGACGCGTCGTCGAGGGGCTCGCGGGCGTGTTTCGATTCCGATAGGTCGCTCAGCGGACGCGTGTCATGTAGTTAACGAATTTGTCGTCGAGTTCATCAACGGGCATCCCGAACGCCGATTCGATCATCTCGATCCTTTCGCGACCGGATCGTTCACGCAGTGGCTCGCCGTTGCTTAGTTCTTGCAAGTAAGCGATGTATTCGTTCTTCATCGTTCGGATCGCGAAATACGTCATCGCCCAAGACTCGCCGTACGCGTCTTCCGCCGTCGCCGAAGATCGGAATCGAGAGTCGTCAGCGATCATCGTGACTAGCGAATCGTCAGGCCGTCGTGGTTGGTAGCGTCGCCATCGTCGCAGGTTGACCGTGTTCACGCGGCCGACGCCACGCCATCCACGCGGGTTGCTCAGGTCCGGCGACTCAAAGAACATCGCGAGCCCTTCGCTGACCCACATCGGATTGTCCGCAAACCGTGTTTGCAATCCGCAGTTGTACGCGATCTGATGTGTCGCCTCGTGGATGATCGTTGCGATGTTTCGTTCGATGTTCGCGACCCGGTACGTCGTCATTCGATTACTCTCGAGATGGTAGTAACCGATGACGCTTTGTGCCGTTTCTCCGATCTCCTCGCCCGCAAATTTCAGGAACTCGTTTCGATCCTTGAGAACCAATGCCACGAGCGGATACTTCGGTTCGTCCAACGCGACCCGTTGGTTTTTCCAATAAGTGAAGAACGCACGGTACAGCGACTCGAACAAGGTCCCGACGTCCCTCGCGTATTCCGTGTTCCCTTGATGCAGAATGACGTAGTGCGACGTGTGGAACGCCGTGAACCCGCGTGGTAATTCTGCCAGCATTCTCCGTTCGACTTCGTCCGCGTCGATCGGTTTCGGTGGTGGGCCCTCTTCTCGGTGCGTGATTTGCTCCGGTTGAATCGACCAGATCCGCCCGTCGTCACCTTGTAACATGACGCCACCGTCGACCGCTTCGACGAGAATCTCGCCATCCACGACGCGCTTCTCGCCGACCAGTTTGCCATCACGCAATCCGCGAAAAACGATTTGATCACCACATGTTTCGCCCGCCATCGCGGTGAGAGTCACAAGAAACAGCAGCAGTGTGAGAATGCTTGGTTGACGCATGCAGATGAGCGAGGGGCAGAACAGGCATAATAGATAACGTGGGAACAACCGTCCCGACGAACGTCCGCATTGTAACGCATCGCCAACAAAAGCGCCTCCGCACCATGGTCATGACCGCACGAAAATTCTCGCTTGGCTTGCTCGCCGTGCTCTTTGTAGCGGCTGGGGCCAATCACTTCGTCAACCCCGAGGTCTATTTGCGAATCATGCCGCCGTCGTTTCCTATGCCTTCCAAACTGGTTGCGGTGTCGGGATTTTTCGAAATCTTCGGCGGAGTGGGGGTGCTCGTGACGCGTCTTCGACGCCCCGCAGGTTGGGGGCTGGTCGCACTCTTGATCGCGGTCTTCCCCGCCAATATCCACATGGCATTGAACACGTCGCAGTATCCCGACATTCCGGCGTTCTTAATCTACGCCCGCCTACCGATGCAGTTTGTTCTGATCGCGTGGGTTGCCTACGCGAGCGATCTGCGGCGACCGACGCCTACGACGTCGCATCGCGAGGACGAGACCGCTCGCGCTGACGCAGACGTTACTGTTCGGTCCGAGAAAGAATGACCTTTCCACGGTCGACGCCTGACTCGACCCGGCGGTGTGCGTCGGCGCACTGGCTGATCGCGAACCGGCTGTCGATGGTCACTTTTAGTTTGCCCGCTTCGTAGAGCCGAATCAGTTCCTTCAAATCATCCGAGCGAGGGTGTGCGAGCATGACGGTTCCGGATTTCGAGAACGGCCACGTCAATGCCGTCATCAGCATTCCCTTCACGTCGGGTTCGGTGGAGACGTAACGACCGCCTGGATTCATGACGTCGCGAGCGTCCCAGAAACCGGACTTTCCGGCGGCATCAAAGATCACGTCCCACCGTTCGCTCGATTCGGTGAAGTCGACCTTTTCGTAGTCGTAAAAATGGTCGGCACCGAGAGACATGCAAAAGTCGCGATTGTCGCCACTGGCCACCGCATCACAATGGCAGCCATAGGCTTTGGCGATCTGCACCGCGAACATTCCGACGCCCCCGCTCGCTCCATTGACGAGCACACGGTCGCCCGGTTCCATGCGTCCGTGGTCGCGAAGTGATTGCAGTGCCGTCGTTCCCGCCAACGGCATCGCGGCGGCGAGTTCAAACGACATGTCGTCAGGCAACTTCGCGGCGGCGTCAACGGCGCATACGGCGTAGTCGGCACACGCTCCACCACGGGCCGTCGTCAAAAAAGCCATCACGCGGTCACCGACGCGAAACGGAGCATCGTCGGCACAGTCGGCGACAATCCCAGCGACGTCATAACCCGGAACACGAGGGAAACCTCCTGGTAGCAGCCCTTTCATCTCACCGCTCCGCAAACGGTAATCGATCGGGTTCACGCTGCTCGCATGGACTTCAATCAGAATTTGTCCCGGCAATCGTTCTGGTGTGGGAATTTCATCGGCGTGCAAAACACTCGCGTCTCCATAGTCGTCATAAACAATCGCATGCATCGGTTAGCACTCCCGTAAGAACAGTTCGCAGTCAACGGCTCGCCAACATCGCGTGGCCGAAGTTGACGCAAACGTGCGATTGCCGTGCCAATTCAATGGTCACGCCAAAGTGTCCATGATTCCAGCGGTGCGGTAGGACGCGCCTGATTTCATCAGCGCCTTCTGAGTACGAACAGCGATCGCTGTTCAAAAACTTAGGACGCCACGCGGCGGCGTTGGAGTTCTTGCTGGGCCGCTTCCCGGATGGGGCTGAGGTCGCGATTGATGATCGATTGCTCGATGCCCAACTGTGGGTTGGATTTGTTTTCGCTGCAACCGAGGGCCGAGAGTTGTTGTAGCAACTTCGGCGCGAGTTCTTCGCGGGTGTTCTCGATAACGCTGAGAATATCAGCGATGATCGCGGCGGCCTGTTCGTCTCGGTTCTCCTGCGAGCGAGCGTAGACCGTCGTCAGTCGGTTCACCAGGACCGGGATGACGTGCCGGTCTTGGATCTTGACCGACACTGCAACCGCCGCGTCATTCAAGAGTGCCGTTTTGGCTTCGTTGCCCTGGACATTCTTCGCGATCTTCAGCAGCGTTCCGCGTGCCTCCTTGGTACCGACTCTCACGACCAGGCTCAGTGCGACGGGAAAACCCATGCGTGTTCGAGAGAGAGCGATCAGGTCGACGAGGGAGCGATTGTCGACGTGCATCTTGTCGAACGCGGAGCAGATCTCTTTGTAGATCGAACAGTCGCGGATGTTCAGAACACACAACATGCGATGGAACGTTTTGTCCGAACGCCAATCGTCAGGCAATAGCTCCATCTTGCTACGTAACTTGCCCTCGGCGCGATGCAGCGAATCTTGCGAGCGTTTGATTCGAGACAAACACTCGCCGCTCGGATCGAGCAACCGCAATTGTTGTAAAAGGCGTCCGCCATCGGCATCCTTGATCCCAAACCGTTTCATAGGCTCGTCATGGGCGCCGATACAGACACTCACCGCTCGCTCGTAGTCGTCCCAAAGATCGGGCCACTCGAGTTCTTCGATCAGTTTATAGTTTTCTGCACTCCGCCAATTCATTCGTGGTCTCCCGAGGAACCAGGCAGCAACGTTGAGTAAAAATATATAAGAACTCGTATCGAGATCGCTATGCCGAGTTCGCGATGGGCACGAAAAGGGGCTAGCTCATTGCTGCGGAGTCGTCGAGAAGCATTCCTGAAACTGCCGCGAGATCCGTGGAACGATTCTCCTCGACCCGCGATCTGGTGTCAATCAAATCGCCGCTCCTGCCCATTCACCGCCGAGCGTCAACTGAGTGCAAACTCCGGCGTGGGCAGCGTTTCCGAATCCGGTGAACTGAACCGATCGTGGCTCTGTCCGCTTATGGGGCGATTACAGAAAGCAGGCTCGCCGTTGGGGCATGCGGGCACTGAATCGCACGAAAAACCGAAGGCGGATACAAAAAAACACGTGTAAAATGAGCGTGCCTTTTTAAGGCGTTGAGGACCAATTTCGAGCCGAAACAGCGTCGCCGGCGACACCGATTCCCCAAACGCCCGCGCTCGGCTCGGCGTCGACGATGAGCCGAGCACGTCACATCTGTCTCTGTTGTGATGGCTTATGCGAGCGAGAATACACAACCATCCGTTGAGCCCAACGGCCTCACAGATCGTTAGGATTGAGCGATCAAGTCCAACAAAGTTTGGCGGACGACCTTCGGATTGGCGTTCGGGTTCTTGCCCCGTGCCTTGCCGATCAACGCGCCCACCGCTTGCTGTTTGCCGGCTTGGACGTCGGCGATCACTTGTGGATTCTCGGCGAGCAATTCACGACACAAGTCAACGATATCGTCTTCGTTTACCGATTCGATACCGAGCGCCGCCAGCGCCGCGTCGACGCTGTCGTCATGTTCGAGCAAATACTCGAAGACGTCTCGGGCGCGTGCGTTGTCGAGTTTGCCGTCGACGATCTGATGAACGAGATCGCCGAGACGCTCGGCCGGAATCGGAAACGATTTCGCATTCAGGTCGCGTTCCTTCATCGTTCGCATCACGTCTTGCAGCATCCACGACGATGTCTTGCGAGCATCGCCACTGCGCGTCGCAGCCGTTTCGAAGTATTCGATCACCGCGGGACCTTGGTTGACGATCACGTCAGAATCGTACGTCTTCAAACCAAACTGATCCTGCAAACGTGTGCGGGTTGCAGCGGGAAGCTCACCGAGCGTTTGCCCGAGTTCTTCCACCCACTCTCGAGGCAAACGAACCGGCAACAAATCCGGGTCGGGGAAGTATCGGTAGTCGGCGGACTCTTCTTTTTCACGTTGAGCAAACGTTCGTTCGTTGACATCGTCCCAACCAAACGTTCGCTTCGGAGCGTCATCGATTGTTTCGCCTGTGTCTTCCCATGCGATCAGTTGACGTTCGACTTCGTAATCGAGTGCCCGACCGACGTTTCGGAAACTGTTCAGGTTTTTGACTTCGACGATCGGCGTTGCCACCTTCTTGCCGTCGACGTCAATGTGCAAGTTCACGTTCGCATCGACACGCAGGCTGCCTTGCTGCATTTCGCAATCGGAGACCCCGAGGTGAGTCAGCAGCAATTTTAATTCACTCAAATACGCCTTCGCTTCATCGGCCGAACGGAGGTCCGGTTGGCTGACAATCTCGAGCAGCGGTGTGCCGCATCGGTTCAGGTCGATCTTGGAATCCGACACGCCCGACGATTCATCGTGCATGCTCTTGCCCGCGTCTTCTTCGAGGTGAGCCCGGATGATTCCGATTCGCCGGATCGCGTCCGGGTTCGCCGGGTCGGTGATCTCAACAAACCCGTCCGCACAGATCGGCAAATCGAATTGACTGATCTGATATCCCTTCGGCAAATCGGGATAGAAGTACTGTTTGCGGTCCCATTTTGTCAGCGGCGGAATATCGCAATTCAACGCTAGCCCGGTTCGCACGGAAAGCTTGATCGCCTCACGGTTCATCACGGGCAGGGCACCGGGCATTCCCAAACAAACCGGACACACTTGGCTGTTGGCGGGCATTCCGAATTGAGTCGTGCAGCCGCAGAACAACTTGGTCTGCGTTTTCAGTTGAACGTGAACTTCTAACCCGATGATCACGGTGACGGGATATTTGTTCGCTGCGAGTGTCTGAGTCGTCGGCATGGGAATCCTGCTGCGGTAATGTGTTTAGCCGTGATTCGATTCCGACGCCGTTGATTCAGGCCGCCGGAACGTTTCACCGGATGTGTTCGTCCGGGCGGCGACGGTGATTCGCGAATGCCTGCGTTGACGGCAGGCTCGGCGTAGTCGCGGCGAGGGGACTCGGGTGAAATCCGGTTTCGTCGCCCAAAATAACCGATCCGGCTACTTCACGGCATCCCCGACACTCCACCGAACCATTAAGAACATTCCATAGAACAACGCCACCGTGTACACGGTCACCATCACGCCCCAGAAACACTTCTCAATCCGCGAAAAACGGTCGCTCCGCCATAACAGCGGCAATCCGAAGGCGCCGGTCACGATGAACAACACGGTCAGAACCGCCCATCGGCTTTGTTCTAACTCGCGGCCACCGGAGACGAGTTCGAGGCGTTCGCGGAGATACCGCGGGGCGACATTTCCAGGAGCGATGACAAATCCTTTTGTACGAGAATCACTCATTGGAGCGGTTCTCGTTGGTCGGCTCTCGCGGCCCCGCCAGCGGACGTTTCGGCAAGTCGATCTTGGGCCGTTTTCACCAACGGCGCCACGGCAGCATTGGAGGCGTACAACTCAACGATTGAGTACCAAATCTTCTTCGCCGCGATCGTGCGACCTTGCAGATACAACTGGTCGGCCTCTTCGATCTTGGCCGAAATGATCCGAGCCGCTTCGCTCTGATCGGTATCAGCGGCGGAGATCCGAGCGATCTTGTTTCTCGCCAAATTCACCAACGGCCGGTAATCGTCGAATTTGCTGTTGTCGGCGTCCGATTCGTCACCGAGCAACGTGATCAGGCTTTGGTACTTGTCGACCGCAGTCGCATTGTCGCCAAACTTTTCAAACCGCATCGCTTCGGCGCACAACCGTTCGGCTTCGTTCTTCAACGGGAGGTTGCGATTCAGTTTAACAGTCAACGCGTGTTCCGCCTCCAGCATTTCAACGCGATCGATTTGTTCCGACGCCCACGCGGCGTGTTCCCCTTCGGGATACTGACGAACCATCAATTCGAGATAGCTGATTCGGGCTTGCGACATGGACGAGCGAGTGCCTTCGTCGAGCAATTTTTCGGCCCGTTGACGCATTGTGTCTTCGTTCAATGGCCAGGCAACCCAAACCAACATCGCCAACAACAAACCGAGTACCGGCAATAGCACCCATGCTTTATCGTGCCAGGGTGTTGCGTCGATGACTTGTTTCGCAGGTTCCGTTGACGCGTGTTTGCCGAGCAGCACGCGAGCCTCTTCGCGGTCGGCTTGATTGGTTACCGCGAGCGGACTGAACCCGCTCGAGGCGTGTTCGGCGACACCACTTCGCGACATCGCCCGGCGTCTTACTTCGCCGAGTTGCAGTTTGACCGCCTCGGCGGAAACCGGACGTCCGGCTGGATCTTTCGACAGCAGCTGCATCACCAGTCGGTCCATCCAGACGGGCGTGTCCATCACCGTTGACGCCACGGATGTCGGGGTTTGGTATTCCAGGTTGGCGGTCGTTTCTTGAATCGTCGAACCGCTGATCGGCGGTGCGCCCGTGAGTGCTTCATAGAGCAACGCACCGAGCATGTACAAATCGCTCCGCGCGGTGACTTGGTCATGCAGACCCGGGGCCTCCGGTGGACGACGTTTGAGCTGTTCGGGCGACGGCGGCCGTTGGAAATGGTACGGACCGTCACGAAACGGAGCGCTGCCGTCTTCGCCGCGAACGTCAACCAGCACCGGGCTGAGTCCCGCGATGATAATCTTGTCCGCTCCCAATCGTCCGTGCACGATCCCGCGTGTGTGCAGATAATTCAATGCGTCGGTGATCGGTTCGGCAAAATCCAGAACGCTCTCCCAAGGCAGCCGGCAGCGTTTGGCGATCTCATCCGTGAGCGTCGGTCCTTCGATCAACTCGTGCGCCAGATACGCTTCGCTGTCTTCGAAACCGCCGCCATAGCATTTGCAGATCGCCGGATGGTCGAGCTTCTTTAACCGAGACCATTCTTCGGCAAACTGCGTACGCGATTCGAGTGTCCCGCCGAACGCGACATGGAAGACTCGCACCGCGACACTCTTGCGAAGCGATACGTGCACCGCTCTCCAGACGCGCGCGTCCTTGCTCGTTGGGTTGGATCCCAACGGCGTTTCAATGGCGAGCGGTCCGAGTCGGCTGCGTGGCAACGGGCTGTCTGAGGGCTAAAGAGGAGGATTCTTTCGGCGGAAATTTTCAGCGTAAAACGTGATCACAAACGACGCCCCACTACAAGTTATGATTCTGCACAACATACACCACCGGGTAAGGCATGAATCGACGAGATTCTGTTAAACGAATCGGTTCGTCTCCCGTCATATCTCCCCCACCCGGTGTGATTGTGATCCACGTTCGGTCTTTCGCCAGAATTTGGTTCCGCAAAAGTCGCGCAAACCCCGGTTCGATCCCACCTCGACGGGTGCCCATCAACTCGTCACCGATCTCACGTAGCACTGGTTCGATTCGCTCGCCCGCCCGGCGAAGTCCCGCTTTTGCCTCCGGCGATGACCAAACCTGACTCCACGCGTGTCGAATGCGTGTGTTGTCCACGACCGATTCACGCAAAATCGTCCGCAACAATTCGCGTGCTTCGGGATCATTGGCGATCGTGCCAATGACCTCGGAGAGTTCTTCACGGAGCGTGTCGTTCGCGGCGAGATCCTTCACGATATTTTCCACCGCAAAGGTAATCTCGTCGAGATGGTCTTCGACGATCGGCACCACCTCGTCGTCGACAAACCGTCGCCACTCTTCGACCACGAGTTCTCGCTCGGGCAACGGTGATTTGTCATAGATCGCTCGCCAGCCGAACCGCCACAGCGACGCGCGGTTCCATACTTCGCGACCGATCGATTCGGCAGGTTCCTGGCCATGTTTACGAACGATCGGCAGCACCTCCTCCCGAACCAATGGGACGATCCGCTCACGCACGATCTCTTCGCGGTATAGACCGACCAAGGCGTCGATCTCCGCCTCGTGGTTCGCGATGGATTCGGTGACAGCACTTTCGATCAGGGGCACGGTCGCTTGCGCCGATTTGACGACCAGCGGAACCAGTTCGCGTGCGATGGCGTTCGCGTGAGCCTCAAATGCGAGAGACAGTTTCAGTTGCAATTGCTCGCGTTTTTCCGGCGGCACCAACGTCTCGACCACGTCCTCCAAACGACCACTGTTGCGATGCACCGTGAACGTTGCCGTTTTCGACCACGCGTCAGGTTCGAACATGGTCACCGTCAGTCGATTGGCTTTGTCGATGACAGCGCTTTTATTGTCGTTCTGTTCCACCGGTTTGCGAACTGAGGTGACGTATCCCACCTCATGCCATGTCGGTTTCTCGGGTGGCGACTCGCTGTCTTTGCGGTCCGTCGGTTTGCTTTGAGGGTCGGGTGCGAACACCACGTCGCCGACCCGGACGACGCCCGTTGGATCGGCAATCTCAAACGTTTCTTGAGTCGTCCACAACGAACCGAGGATTAACGACGCGGGGCTTTCGGTCGCGTTTTCGGTTGTTTGAACTCCCTCGATCGAGTTCGTGTTTTCTACCGTCTTGCTGCCGATCATCCACGTCAGTCCGCCGGCGAATACGATGCCCCAAAAAACAAGACCGAGGATGCGTTGGTTCTTTTGCGTCATGACTCGCCTCCCGAGAATCGCACACTCCGCAGTCGGTCCACGTAGACCGCGCCGATGATGATCACACCGAGCAAGATATTTTCAACTTGGTTTTCCAGTTCCAATGCCGTGCACCCGAGATTGATGACACCCATGATCACCACACCGCATAACGTCCCCACGATGCTGCCGCGTCCACCGAGCAACGACCCACCGCCGATCACGACTGCCGCGATGATCTCGAGTTCCAAACCCATGCCCGCCGTGGCGTCGCCCTTTTCTAACCTCGCAATGTCGACACACCCCGCCAACCCGAACAACGCACCTGCGATCACATAAACCAGAATCTTCGTTTGCGTGACTCGCACGCCGCAGAGTCGCGCCGTCGCTTCGCTCGATCCGATCGCAAAGACATGGCGACCGAACACTGTTTTGTGCAGTCCTACGGCGACCAATATCGATAGCAACAATGCCAACCACACGCCCCAACCGAAATTCGGCAACGGGTACGCGTACGGGATCCACATCGGATCGGGGTACTGCGTCACCATCGCTCGCAACCAATCCGGAATCGTCTCACGAGGCGGTGTGATCGTGCCTCCTTGATCGCACAGGAATTTTCCAATCCCCATAAAGATCGTCATCGATCCCAACGTGATGATGAAAGGCACCAACCGCAACGACGCGATCAACACCCCGTTGAATAATCCGCACGCGGCACCCGACACCACCGCGACAAACACCGCGAAATAGATCGAATAGCCATGGTCTAACAAAACCGCCGCGACGCACCCACACATCGCCGCCGCCGTTCCCGCTGACAAATCAATGCCGCCACTGATGATGATCAGCGTCATGCCCAACGCCGCGATCCCAATCTTCACGCTCTGCACGCCAACCAGGCGAGCCGATGAGATCGATGCGAAATTGCCTTCCGTCCCCGTGATCCATTCCGCGATGGCGAACACGACCACTACGATCAACAACGCGAGCATCGGGCCGAAAAGACTGAGTAAACGCTTCATTTGGAGAGATAGGAAGACGAGGAGGCGGGAAGGGTAGGAGGCAAATCAAGACGGAACGACAATTCTATCCCAAAGACACGAATGATGGTCGATCCTTTGCCACGCAAAAAGCATCGCCACCGATGGGGCCATGCGTGCCTCAAACGGCTGCTTGCTTTCGTAACTTTCCACCAATAACACCACCGGTCCCTTCAAAAATCAAAACGCACCTTTCCTTCTACTAGTTTTAACTTCGCCTCGAACGATTTGCCCGCCTTGGATTTGAAACCTTTGATGACGGGAGTCTCGCCCTTTTTCAACAGCTTTTTCACGTTCGTCATCGAAATCTTTTTGCCTGACATCAATTTCCAAATCGTCAGCCCGCATCCGTCACGCCACCGACTGCAACTGTACGATTTCGATTGCTCAATCACGGGACTGCCACACAACGGACAGGCGCCGATCGGTTTGTCTCCGGATGCGGATGCGGATGCGGGGCTGGACGATTTTGTGGTCGTTCGTTTGGCTGTTCCTTTTGTTTGCCCACGATCGGTCTTTTCTGTACGTTTCGATCCCGACGCTTTGTCATCTCCGTCCTGCTCATTTCCCGTCGGCACTGGGATTTCGACAACGCAGCCTCCTTCGGACATTCCTAAAAGGAACGGCGCCCCATCATCGATCACCAACGGAGTGGTCGTCGCTCCGATTTGAAGCAGTTCGCGAACCTGGGCCATCGACAAATCCGCGTTGCGGTACGTCGGTTCAAGCACAAACCGACATCCCTTTTTCCAACCCGAGCACCCGAACGCCTTCTTGCCCGCGATCACCGGTTCGCCGCAACGTGGACATGGCCCGTAGATGCTGTGGTCGATCGATACCGAAGCACTGTTCTCAACGATTCCACGCGTGTAATCCTCGATCTCACGCATGAAAACGTCCGCTGACAGTTTTCCGTTTTCGATCTGTTTCAGCTTTGCTTCCCATTCGCCCGTTAGTTCCGGCGACGTTAGGTTTCGGTCACGAACGATCGCAACGAGATATCGCCCCAAATCGGTCGCGACAATGTTCTTTTTCTCGCGAGCGATGTATTTTCGGTTCAGCAACGTTTCGATCGTGGCCGCTCGGGTCGCCGGCGTTCCCAATCCCTTTTCCTTCAATGCCTCGCGCAGTTCCGCTTCGTCGACCAGTTTTCCAGCCGTGTCCATCGCACCGAGCAGTGTGTTTTCGGTGAAGTGTTTGGGCGGAGAGGTTTCGCCGGCTTTGACGAAAGGCATGTGTGGCCCGCTTTCGCCTTTAAAAAAGTCCGGAAGGGTTTGCTGTTCCTCACCGTCATCGCCACGTTTCGTTTTGCGTGGGTACAGTTCCGTCCAACCGGGGACGACCACGCGAACGCCGCGAGCACGAAAGTCGACCTTGCCCGCCGCCGCATCCACTGTCGTGATTTGTTTTTCACATGCCGGATAGAACGCCGCGATGAAACGGACCACGATCGCGTCATAAACTTTCTGTTGCCGATCGGCCAGCACGCCCGCGTTTGCTCCCGTCGGAATCACCGCATGGTGATCCGTTACTTTCGCGTCGTTGACGATTCGGCCGGTGAACGGCAACGCCTTCAGGTCGAGTTTGCCGATCTCCTTCGGTTTCAGCGAACTCAGTTGCTTCATCACACCCGGAATGTCTTTCCGCATGTCTTTGCTGATGTATCGCGAATCAGTCCGCGGGTACGTGATCAGCTTTGCTTCGTAGAGCGATTGAGCGGCCGCCAAGGTGTCCGCTGCCGAGATTCCGAATCGACGGTTCATGTCCCGTTGCAACTCGGTCAAATCATACAGTTGAGGTGGTTGTGACTTTTCAGTCCGGCTCGTGATTTTGCGAATTTCAAGCGGATGCGAGGCGGCCGTTTGAAGCAGTGTTTGCGCGTCCTCTTCTTTGTCGAACCGCTTTCCGGTATGTCGGAATTGAACATCGCGGTATTTCGTTAGCAACTCCCAAAAAGGCTCCGGCCGAAACGTTCGGATCTCGTCATCGCGGCGTACGATCATCGCGAGCACCGGAGTCTGCACGCGTCCCAGACTCCACAGTAATCCGGACGCAACCCGAGGTGATTCTCCGTCGTCCGAGTTCCCACGGCTTAGTCCGCCGCGGTAACGAACCGTGTAGTTACGGGTCGCATTGAGCCCGACGACCCAGTCCGCTTGGCTCCGACACTTTGCCGCCGCATAAAGATTGTCGTAGTCCGACAGTGGCCGCATCGATGAGAACGCCGCCGCGATCGCGGAAGGAGTCAACGAACTGAGCCACAATCGTTCCGCGGGTTTTTTGGTGCACGCGGTCAGCGTCATGATGTAGCGAAAGATCAGTTCGCCCTCTCGCCCCGCGTCCGTCGCACAAATCAACGAGTTCGCATCGCGAAACAATCGTTTGATCACCGAATACTGTTTCTTGGCCCCGTCGTCGCCACGAAGACGCAGTTGAAACTTTTCAGGAACAAACGGCAGCGATTCGAGCGTCCACCGTTTCAGCGACGGATCGTAGTCGCCCGGCTCTTTCAATTCGACCAAATGCCCGAACGCCCACGTGACCTGGTACCCGCCGCCTTCGAAATAGCCGTCGTGTCGCTTCGACGCTTTCAAAAACGAAGCCAAGTCTCTCGCCACGGAAGGCTTTTCGGCCAGAATCACCTTCACCACAATCCCTTTGTTTCCGGTTCACGAACGAGGTCACGAGCGATAGTGGAACCTCTCGCCGAGCCCCAGTTGCCAAACATGCCGACGCTCGGCATAATCCCCGCTCGAGTTCGGGAGGCAAGCCACCTCACGTTTATCAAATGTACATGGCTTGCCCAATCCAGCAAGCCGGATCATCCCGTCCGCGATTCAGAGAGTTCCCGCCAGGAACGCCTCGAAGACACTTGCTCTTGGAGCAAAAAAAGTACATCATGTGCAGGTGCGGCAACCACACCGCATAACAAAGAAACACGCACCCGTGGCGCAACTGGATAGCGCATCGGTCTTCGGAACCGAGGGTTGGGGGTTCGAATCCCTCCGGGTGTATTCTTCACAATTGGCGAAAGTTGCTTTCCCGGCCCATTCGCACCGTGAGGGGCTCCATCGGCTTTTTCTGGCCGGTCAATAAACGCCGTGTTGCTAGCGTTTTCTAAGTTTCGGTGATTTGCCTGAAACCTCTCTTTCGAAGTCGGCCGATCCGGATTCGCATGAGCCAGCGTCCGTCTCGACGGTTTTGTCTCTGCGAACTAACGCGCTCTCTGTTCACAAAGTGGCTGCGTGCAACCAGGCCGACTGTTTCCGAACCACCGAACCAGACGGTTCATGTCTGGCTCGGGTTATCAGGTTGAGAGTCTTTGATCGCTCTTCACATTGTTGATAGCGCTAACGTCGCTGTTTCTAGTTGAGCGTCTTGGCGACGGGGCGGATATTGGCTGCCTTGATTGGGTCGCGGCTATTGACCGTGTTGGGAACGAACAGAAAGTATTCCTGAACGTCGGGGGCGAGATTGTCAATCCACATGATTTGCGTGATGCGGGTGTGTGATCAATGGTCAACGATTTCTGGTATTTCATGGCACCGCCATTAGGTTGACGACATAGCCCGGAGGGCGAAAGATTCATTGCCGGTGGCGTCAGCCACCGGACCATAGTTACCTCACATCCGAGCCCGGAGGGCGACACATGGCAGCCCATCAACAACTTCTCTACCACATCATTTTTAGTACCAAAGAACGCCGGCCGTTCCTGCAAAACGATACGTTCCGAGAATCCGTGTGGGCATACATGGCAGGCATCGCACGGAATCTCGACGGTTTCGCCATCCGCATTGGTGGCTACCACGATCACGCTCATCTACTCATCCGGATTCCGGCCAAAGTGGCCGCGTCCGACTTTGTTGGCAAACTGAAAGCAAACACCAGTAAGCACATCAACGAATCTCGTGATGCGGGAATGAAGTTTCATTGGCAGGACGGATATGGAGCGTTTACCGTCAGTCCGTCGCAGCAGGATTCCGTCATTGCTTACATCGAAGGTCAGGTGGAACATCATCGCAAGCAATCGTTTCAGGACGAATTCCTGCTGATTTTGAAACGGGCTAATGTCGAGTACGATCCAAAGTACATCTGGGAGTAGAGAATGTGTCGGCCGTCGGCCTTGGTTGGCTCGAGCTTTGAAACCGGTGGCTGACACCACCGGCAGGGATTCTGCCGGGCTCCGCCCTCGAGTTCAGCCGGGCTCGTCCCTTGAGATAACTGCATAGCCCGGAGGGCGAAAGATTCATTGCCGGTGGCGTCAGCCACTGGAGCATAGTTGCCTCACATCCGAGCCCGGAGAGCGACACATGGTCTGCTTCTCAACCTCATGATGTGTCGGCCTCCGGCCTTGGTTGGCTCGAGCTTTGAAACCGGTGGCTGACGCCACCGGCAGGGATTCTGCCGGGCTCCGCCCTCGAGTTCAGCCGGGCTCGTCCCTTGAGATAACTGCATAGCCCGGAGGGCGAAAGATTCATTGCCGGTGGCGTCAGCCACCGGACCATAGTTACCTCACATCCGAGCCCGGAGGGCGACACATGGTCAACTCCTCAGTCTCATGATGTGTCGGCCGCCGGCCTTGGTTGGCTCGAGCTTTGAAACCGGTGGCTGACACCACCGGCAGGGATTCTGCTGGGCTCCGCCCTCGAGTTCAGCCGGGCTCGGCCCTTGAGATAACTGCATAGCCCGGAGGGCGAAAGATTCATTGCCGGTGGCGTCAGCCACCGGACCATAGTTACCTCACATCCGAGCCCGGAGGGC
>NZ_JACHXU010000010.1:101815-294006 GCF_014192335.1 Aporhodopirellula rubra
GCGACACATGGTCAACTCCTCAACCTCAAGATGTGTCGGCCTCCGGCCTTGGTCGGCTCGAGCTTTGAAACCGGTGGCTGACGCCACCGGAACGGATTCTGTCGGGCTCCGCCCGTGAGTTGACTGCATAGCCCCGAGGGCGAAGTAATCATTGCCGGAAGCCTGTGCCACGAATCCTCGCACCGAGCGATTTAGGTAGCGGCGACACCAGGCGTTTTGGAGTGGGCGTTCTGCGGGAAGTCGAAGGTCAACACCAGCGGTTCGGTTCCAGTGTTTTCGATTGGCACGCCACCGTTTGACAACGCCGCCTGAGTGATGAATCCGATCTCGGGGTAGAGCTCGCCGAGCTTCATGCCCTGGTGATATTTTACTTCGAGCTTTCCAACTCGGCCGCTTCCGCCATTGGTGTGGAACAGCGCGGGGCTCTCCGGGCAAAACTGAGTCTTACCGCCAGGCTGCACTGTAAGCCGCAGCATTGAACACTTCTGATCACCAAGGAAATCACCGTAGATGATCCACTTCGCATCGACACCATCACCTGTAAATTCTTCGGCGGTGATCGCAGGACGCCTGTTCTTCATGACGAAATCGGGATCCTGGTTGGCCGTGAAGTCGAACTTTTCAACCAGATACTCCCAGTCTTCATGACGATCCTTCGGATAGTCTTCGTCGCGGCAGGCGTAGAACGCATCCGCTGCGCCGATCTTTCCGTCGAGCGTCAGGTCTTCGGCCAGGAAGTGTTCGTCCATCGTGACGTGCAGTTCGTGCGTGCAAAGATCCGTCGGCGAGTGCAGCACGCCGTTGGGCATCACGAAGCCGTTATCAATATGCATCATCGTGTGCGGTGACAAATGCCGAACGCCGTTGTACTCGCCCTTTCCGAAACTCTTCATGCAAGCAAGAAATTGATCCTTGGTCACGAACGGGTACAGCCCCATTGCGGTGGTGTGATAGTGCGACGGACTGACACCCGGATTGTCGAACGAATTGATGTCGTACACTTCCCACTTTGACCAGTGAAGATGATGTGGGATCGGATTCAGGTTGTCGAACTTCTTTGAAACAATTGGCCAGGTCGGATCTCCGTACAATGATTTGGCAAACGCCGTCACCTTCTCACCCATTACGGATTCTGGATTCGCAGTGATCAGATCCTGCAACGAGATGACCTGCCCACTTGGAGTCAGCACGTGTGATTCACCTTCACGAAATGGTGCTTTGTTCGTGCGAGTATCGATGACGCCCGTGACGATCGGCACGGTGCAGCACATCCAGAGTTCATCCAGGCCCGTCCCGTTCATGTAATCTGGGTAGTACGATTTTTCATCAAGGCGAAGCCGTTTGCCCGGCGTACAAAATGTCCTGCCCGCGTAGCGGTGGATGAGCTGCAAGACCCCGTCGTTCTGATTGAGGCAGTCGTCGAGAATCGAATCTGAGCTTCCGCCGGATCCGTCAATTACTTCTTGCTGGGGGTACTCGTGCAGTTTGTCCGCGAGAATTGACACCATCGGTAATGGACCTCAATGAATTTAAAGAAGTGTGAGGCTCCAAGAAGTTCTTGGAGATCTGATAGGGGGCTGATTTGCTGACGCAAAACGGGACTGTCCGGCAGTCAAATGATCCAATGCGATAGCAGCGCCCGATAGCTTAAGGAAAAGAGGGGCAGGAGGGAATCAAGGGCCCTGCGACACTTCGTTTGTTTTTGTCGCTGAATGATGTCATCCGTAGCGGCAAAACCGACGGAATTTTGTTCACTTAGGCCATGAACAGAGGGGGCAATCCGAAGCGGCTCCACATCAATCGCAGAGAGATCGATCGTCATTCAACGTTCCAACAGACCACGTTGCAGGACGCATTCGCTCTTGCGATCAAGCAAGGTACGGGCGACGAGATGCTTCGTCGGGCAACCGTCGCAGAGAGTCTTCACGAAGAGAGTTGCGTCCGCCGTATTCTTCTTACGTCATCGACCCCGGATACGGTGCTCCTCAGCATGCTTCGAGAGGCAGACGACGATCGTCGTCTCGAAATCATGCGACCTACCCGGGACAACCGGCGTGCGGTTGTCCCGGCATCGCGAGACCTATTTCTTCAGTGTGATCGTCACCTTGTCGATCTTGCCGGTGTACTTGCTGCCCTCGCGGTCGTACTCGTCGGAAACTGTCGTTTCCATGTCGATGCCGACGCCAGCCGATTCGTCGGCAGAGAAGACAGAGAACTCGGTCTTTGGGACCTTCACGGAAGCCACCGACGCGCCATCGACGTACAGAGTTGCCGTGCCTCCTGCCCCTGGGGTCTCTCCGCCTTCGTAGGCAAAGTCCATCTTGATGGTCGACTTCCCGGTCGGCAGTTTCGCAGTGCTCGCGGCGACCGAATGTTCAAGACCGAGATAGTTGTACGTGTAACGCGGAACTCCGTCTTTGACGTGCAACGCCCAACCTCCGAAACGTCCGCCTTGCGCGACGATGACGCCGTTGGCCGGTTTGTCTCCGCTTTCAACTTCGGCCACGATCTCAAACGACGTGTTCTTGACGTTGATGAAATCGTTTTCGAGCAAACCATTCATGCCCTCATAGAGTGTCAGGCTGGTGCGTCCGAACATCAGGTCCGGCCGGCCGGCGATCTTGGGATTGAAAAGCTCTTGTCGGCGATCGTCCAAAGGCAACACTTTGTATTTGACGGCTTCGGCGAGAAACACCTGCTGCAGTTTGGCCAGAATGTCGGGGTGTTGTTTTGAAAGATCCGTCGACATGCTGAAGTCTTTGGCGACATGATAGAGTTCCCACGTGTCCTCGGTAAATCGAGTTTCGGGATTCGCCCACGGTTTGACGTGCAACGTGCCGGCGAACCAACCGTCGAAGTAAACACCGCGGTTACCGAACATTTCAAAATACTGGGTCGTGTGTTGACTCGGCGCGTTCGGGAAGTCCCACGTGTACGCCATGCTGGTTCCCTCGATCGGCCGCTGAGGCGTGCCATTGACGATTCGCGGTTCGGGCAGACCGGCGGCTTCCAAAATGGTCGGTGCAACGTCGATCACGTGGTGCCACTGATTACGGATTTCGCCCTTCGCTTTGATCCCGTTCGGCCAATGAATCGCCAATGCATTGCGGGTGCCGCCATAATTCGATGCGACCTGTTTGGTCCACGTGAACGGCGAATCAAATGCAACCGCCCAACCCGCAGCCATGTGCGGATACGTGCTCGGGTCACCCCAGTTATCGTAGTACTTCAACATGAAGTCGATGTCTGAACCCTGTGGTTCGTTGTTGAAGTACGTCATTTCGTTGTACAGTCCCGACATCCCGCCTTCGGCACTCGTGCCGTTGTCGCCTGCGATATAAAAAATCAGCGTGTTGTCGAGTTCGCCCATGTCTTCGATCGCCTGGATGACGCGGCCCGTCTCGTGATCGGTCATGTCGAGGAACGCGGCGAAGACTTCGGCCTGACGGGCATAAAGTTTCTGCTCTTTAGGTGAGAGGTCTTTCCAGTCCTTGATGTCGTCGGGCTTTTTGGCGAGCTTGGTGTCTTTGGGAATGACGCCGAGTTTCTTTTGCTGTTCATAGATCCGCTCGCGAATCACATCCCAGCCTTCGTCAAAATTTCCTTTCTGTTTTTCGATGTAAGATTTTGGAACGTGGTGTGGCGCGTGCACGGCGCCCGGAGCAAAGTAAACGAAGAACGGTTTGTCTGGCGTGAGTGCCTGTTGGAAATGTATCCATTCGATCGACTTCGTGGCCATGTCGTTCATGAAGTGATAATCCGGATCTTCCGGCGTCTCGACACGGTTCAGATTGTGATAGACCGCCGGCGACCATTGATTGGTTTCGCCACCCAGGAACCCGTAGAACTCATCGAAGCCTGTAAAGTTTGGCCAGCGTGTGAACGGTCCCGAGGGGCTGATTTCCCAAACCGCCGTTTCGTGGTGCTTGCCATATGCGGCCGTGCTGTAGCCGTTGAGTCGCAACGTCTCGGCGATGGTCGCGACGTCGTTGGGCAGCATCCCGGTCGCGCCGGGAAAGGCCGTCGCGACTTCCGTGATCTTGGCCTGGTTGCACGAGTGGTGGTTGCGGCCGGTGATTAGAGCCTGCCGAGTCGGCGAGCAGAGTGCCGTGGTATGGAACTGGTTGTACAGCAAGCCGTTCTTGGCAAGCTTGTCGAAGTGCGGCGTTTGCATCACGCTGCCGGTGGCGCTGGTGCCACCAAAGCCAAGGTCATCGAGCAGGATTACGACGACGTTGGGTGCATCCTTCGGTGCTTTCACTTCAAAAACCGGTGGCGCTACCGCATCGCGAGCGTCCACCGTGGTGATCGGAGGATACCAGGGCGCCTTGATGGGGAGTTCGGTGCGGTCGGCTTGTGACTTCTCCTGAGCCATGGCGTTCGTCGTGGCCAGGGCTGACACGAAGAGAACTGCAATGACCGCAATGATGCTGACACCGCGTACGTCGCACGCTATACGTTTCATGCGATTCCCATGATTCGCTAGACGGGTTGGTGCCGTTTGCTGTTTCATATCCATCTTGATCTTTCCCCGGAGTTCAATTGGTTTTAGAAGTTCATTCGCTCGGTCACTAATTCGTTCTGTCGAGATTTCCTGCTTCCGCATGAAGGTGTCAGGGTGGGTGAATGGTTCGTGATAGGGGGAGCCGATATCGAAATGAAATACAATTGGTAGCGGGGCTGGGGATTAAGTGTGCCCATGAAGTCGGCTTGGTTGCGTACCTCCTGATCGAAAATCGTGACCGGAAATTGGTCCTGTTCTTCGCTGCACGCGATCCGTATTGAGCCCAAACGGCCAGACCATTTCTACTCATCCAAGCATCCCTGAAATGCGATGCGGTATCAGGTTGGGTGACGCGAATGAATCGGTGACCTTTCGCCGTTGCCGAGACCAGGGTGAGAGGACGGCGTGTTTTTTTCCGAGTCGTTCCGCTATCGGCTTACGAGCAATGAAACCATGCGTTTGCTCAGGCGGGCGTAACTTGGTCAGCAGATCCGTGGTTGTGGCGGACTGGTAGATTGTCGGAGATTGCGTTTCCGCATCGCTTGCGTTGATCGTGACTTGCCTCTTCACGTTTTGTCGCCAATTTTGGTCGCATACCGCATGGTCTCGCGACGGGGAGTCCCCGCTACCCAAGAATGTCATTCTAGAGTATTTCGATGGGCGGCGTGCCCGATCGCTGTGGCTCGACACGCCAGGGTTCGTTTCCTCCAAAGCGTGAGGCACATCGACGTCGTCTTGTTAGAAGTTCTCACTGCGACAAAATGCCTTGGCAATTTTTAGTTCTAACGACGCCGCGTTCTGCTTTACGCAACCGAATTTCCGTCTTGCGTGATTCGTTTTTCTGTGGCGATTTCACGAAACTGAGATTAGCTACCTCGATTGCCCGACGAACGTTGCTTGCTGAAGATGCTTTGATTCGACATCGCAACGACGTGAACACTCATCGCATTGAACGTTTCGGTTCAGGGGCCTAGAGCGAAGGTGCAGAGCTGCTTCCGCTGTGCCAGATTTAACGCCGCATCAAAGAAGCGGGCTCACCAGCCGTAGTGAATTTTCTAGCAACCGATGAACGAACGGACGTCGTCTCCAGGTTTCGGTGTCGAGTCGATCGGAGTCGTCGATGTAAGTTTGCTGCATTGATCGGAGCTGTTTCGCAAACTCAGGTTCGTAAACGAACAAAGCAACCTCGTAGTTCAGCCAAAGGCTTCGCATGTCCAGGTTCACGGTGCCAAACATCGACATCGCACCGTCGACCATGATCGATTTGGTGTGCAGAAGGCCGCCACGAAAGAGATAAATCTCGACACCAACGTTCAGTAGATCGTCGTAGTAGGATCGGCTCGCAAAACGTGTCAGAAACGAGTCGACCTTTTCAGGCACGATCAAGCGTACGGTCACACCTCGCGCCGCGGCACCACGAATCGCTCGAAGCAGCGACTCGTCAGGCACGAGATAAGGCGTGGTCATCACCAACTCGTCTTTCGCTGCGTTGATCAGTGAAAGGATCATTTGCAGCAGCCCGTCACCGGATTGCCCCGGCCCCGACGGGATGACTTGGATGTCCGCAGGGCCTTCCGGTTTCACCAGGCGAAGGTCCGCTCGTGCGATCAGTTTCTCGAGTTGTTCGCCGGATTCGAGCATCCAGTCGCCAATCATGGTCACGGCCAGCGGCACGACCACGGAACCTCGCAATCGAACCATCGCGTCGACCCATTGGCCGACTCCAGAATCTTGTTTGAAGAACGCAGGGTCAACCAAATTCATGCTGCCCGTCCACGCCACGTCACCGTCAATCACCACGATTTTTCGATGCAAACGCAAATCCGTGCGTCCTACCAAAGTTCGAAACAGACCAACCGGCAAGGCGGGTTTCAGCTCGACACCGGCCTCTCGCAATCGTTTCGGTTGAGCGCTCTTCCACCAAGGTCGTGCGCCGAGGGAATCGATCAAGACGCAACAATGAACACCACGCTGGGCCGCCCGGATGACCGATTCCATGACCTCGTCGGCCAACCCGCCTTCGTTCCAAATGTAGAACTCCATTAGCACGCTCTTCTCGGCGGAGTCCACATCACGGGCAATCGCGCGAAGAATGGAGGGCGTATCCGAGAACATCTCAAAACTGCTGCCGGATACCGTGTGGCTGCCCGTCATTGTGAGCCCGAGTTGATCCATGCCCTCGGCGGCCGGAGCGTGACGTGACCAGTCCACGCGAGTCAGCCCCTCATCGATCGCGGCGTCGGCGATTTTGCGATAGTCGTTGTTGAGGAGTTCGATGCCCGTCGTGCGGCTACGCCCGATCCTGCGTTCGCCGATCAGCAGATAGATTATCGCGCCGCCGAATGGGAACGCGGCTATCAGCAGCAGCCAAGCAAGTGCCACGCCCGTCGCGGGACGCTTCATGATGACGCGAACACTCAAAAGCAAAACGGTGATCGCGTGGGCAATCCAAGTGATCGTCGATGGGTGAAACACAAAATCTTTGAGCATGCGACTGCGTTGGTGTTTTCGCGTGGAATGGCCGGCATGGAGTGCCACTGAGTGAAAAGCGTGGACTCAATCCGTCATCAACGTTCGCGCTCAACGGGACTCCGCAGGGGGAATCGTATCGCAATTGCGCGCGAGCGTTGCTCATGTGTACGCAAAAACACTCGTATCCGCATTCGCCAAAAAGTGACGTGGTCCACTCAAATGCTCTGCATTTCTGCAAAACACGTAGGTCGTCAAGGGTAGCTACGTTTGCGAGAACGTGGTCCACCTCCGAGTGGCTACAGCAAAATGGAAATGCTCTAAAACGAACATATCTGGGCAGAGAGAGGAAAGCACTCACAGGAGCGATTCGAGCAACCAACCTAACGAGAACGCTGCACGCGGCGTTATTGTTGATCCGGACCACGCACCCGGAGAGAAGGCTTCGTCGCTAGAGAGTTCTATGTGATGGTGGGCACGCTTGAATGAAAAATGTCGCCAAACTTAAGCTTTGAAAGACTGGCGACTTTTAAGAATTCGAGCCGTGGCATGCACGCTATTCGTAGGCGCCCTGCATTTTGGCAACGACTTTGCGAGTCAAGCTGCGCGGGATGAACCCGGTGGACGTAACGAGAAGCCGATTCTTCCAGCCTGGAATGACGACGTCCTCATTGTTGACATATCCTTCGTAGCCAGCCTCAGCCACAGCCGCGGCTGACATCGCTTGTGTCGAAAACGACTTGAGGCGACCCATCCCCGAGTCGTCACCAAAACCGGTTTCAGTCGGACCTGGTTCGAGACAGGTGACATGCAGTCCCGTGCCGCTGAGTTCTTCACGCAAGCCTTCGGTCAGCGATAGCACATAAGCTTTGCTCGCGTAATAGACCGACATGTTCGGGCCCGCTTGGTGTGCGGCGATCGAACCGACGTTCAAAATGCCGCCGCGTTTTCGCTCGATCATTCCGGGCAACAGTTGCCGGGCTAGACGTGTGAGTGCAACGACATTGACCATCAGCATGTCGGTTTGACGGTCAGCGGAGAGTTCGGCGAATTTGCCGAGTGCGCCAAAGCCAGCATTGTTGACGAGAGTGTCGACGCGAATCTCTCTTTCACGCAACTGATCGCACAACGCGTCAACCGCATCGGGCTTGGAAAGATCGCTGACGATGACGTTTGCGTCGACATGATGTTCACGTCGGATTTGTTCCGCGAGTTCATTGAGCTTGCCTTCGCTGCGAGCGACAACGACGACGTCGTTCCCACCGCGTGCGAATTGTTTCGCAAGCTCCCATCCGATGCCTGAGGAAGCACCCGTTACTAGAGTTGTCGGCATGAAGAGTCTTCCCTGAGCGGCGTTCGTCCGTAAACGGCCGCAAATATTGAGGCATTGGAATGGTAAATAGTTGCGTGTGCGATCAAGCAACGGGGCCGCGGCGTCCCATCAGCAGTCCGATAACGAACAGCACGAGGAAGACAACGAACAACACTTTCGCGATCGATGCTGCCGTACCAGCGACGACACCGAAGCCGAGGACGCCGGCGATCAACGCGATAATCAAAAAAGTCAAAGCCCAGCCTAACATGGCAATCTCCAAAGTTGAAAAGGGGTATCGCGTAGTCGTGAACGCCACTTCTCACGCGGTTGACTCACCTAACGCGATTGCTGTGCCAAGACGAAAGAGATAAGCGACGCAAGAAGACGCCGGTGCGTGTCCGTCAATAAGAAAAACACGCGAATTACGACGCCAAATGCCAGGAGAAGCATATTGCGAGGCAACGCAAGAAAACGAAATTGGCTCGCGATCAAGCAATCCGGTCGGTTCAACGCCAACCGAAGCTTCATCCGAACGCTGTTCCGAAAAGGAAGTAGGTTCTTAGAAAGTAGCTACGTTCACCAGAACGTGGGCCACCGTCCGGCCACGGTGGCTACATTAAAAATGGAGCTGCAATCTAAGCGATTACTGCTCGCGCACCCTGAGCGGATTCAGTGCACGCCGTTGGCCGAGACGCTCATCGGTTCGAATCCCCATCCCCGGAGTTTCATCGTCGCGAACTCGCTGAACTGTCCCGCCTCGATCGCCGCGCGAGCTTCACGCATGAGGCGACCGTAGTACATCAAGTTGTGATGCGATAGCAGGATCGGGCCGAGCATCTCGTTGGCGTTGAACAGGTGACGCAGATAACCGCGGCTATGCCGACATGCTAAGCAAACGCAGTCTTCCATCACCGGGCGTGTGTCTTCTCGGTGCACGGCATTGCGTAGCTTGATCGGACCTTCGTCCGTGAACGCCAACGCGTTTCGTCCGTTGCGCGTGGGCATCACGCAATCGAAAAGATCGATCCCGCGTGCAATGTTCTCGAGCAAGTCTCGAGGTGTTCCCACGCCCATCAGGTAGCGAGGTTTCTCCGGCGGCAAATACTCCGTCGTGATTGCCGCCGTGGCGTACATTTCCTCGGGAGTCTCGCCGACGCTCAGTCCGCCGACCGCGTACCCTTCAAACGGCATCGACGCCAGTTCGGTGGCGCACTGCCGACGCAAAACCGGATCGAGTCCACCCTGCACGATCGCAAAGAGCGCCTGTTCGGGACGATCGGCAACGTCGCGACAACGTTTGGCCCACCGGATCGATCTCGCCAAAGCATCTTCGACTTCCGTCGCCGATGCCGGCAGCGCGATTACGTGATCGAGCACCATCGCCACGTCACTGCCGAGGGCCTGCTGGATCTCGATCGAGTGTTCGGGCGTGAGTTCGATCTTCGCGCCATCGAGGTGCGACCGGAACGTCGCCGCGTGCTCCGTGACGCGATTGAGCGCGCCGAGCGAGAAGACTTGGAAGCCCCCGGAGTCGGTGAGAATGGGGCCGTCCCAGCCACACATTTTATGCAGGCCACCGAGTCGGGCGACGGTTTCGTGTCCGGGGCGTAAACGCAGGTGATACGTGTTGCCGAGGATCATGTCGGCGCCCGTCGCGGCGACCTGATCAATCGTCAGGCCTTTGACCGTGCCGACAGTACCGACGGGCATGAACCCGGGCGTTTGAACATCGCCGCGGGGCGTATGAAAAACACCCCGGCGGGCACCGTCGCATTCATGCTGCAGATCGAAGCGAAACACTCCGATCAATCGCCACGCATTTTCAAGCCGAGATCGCCGAGTTTCTCGCGAACTTCGTTCAGGCTCGTCACGCCGAAGTTCTTGCACTCGAGCATGTCGTCACCGGTCTTGCGGATCAGTTCACCGATCGTGTTGATTTGCAAACGAGTCATGCACTTGCGAGCACGGACCGAGAGGTTCAAATCGGCGATCGGTCGTTCGAGCAACGCTTGCTCGTCCGGCGACATGTGCGATGTGTCGATTGGCGGATCGTTGCTCTTCTTCTCGCCTGCGAATTGGCCGAGCGACAATCCCTTTTGGCTCAACATCTCGCGGATTTCCACGAGGCTCGTTTCGCCAAAGTTCTTACTGCCGAGCAGTTCTTGTTCGCTGTGGCGGGTCAATTCGCCGATCGTTTCGATGCCCATCTTCTGCAGGCAGTTTCGGCTGCGAACGCTGAGTTCGAAGTTCGAGACTGGCATGTTGAGGATTTGAGCCAAGCGATCGTTGCGACGTTGGGCTTCTTCGTCGTAGAGCATGTTGCCCGTGGCCGACGCGTCCTTCATGTACAACGCGGTGCGAGGGTGGCCCGGGAAGCAATCGAGAATCCGCTTGTAGCACAACTGTGCCTTGTCGTATTCGTTGCGATCTTCGTACATCACGCCCAGGTTGGTCAGGGCGCCGAGTCCGGTTGGGAACGCCTTGGCGGCCCGCTCGTACAACTGAAGGGCTTCGTCGTCGTTGCCCAAACGGTCGTTTTCGAGAGCCAAACCGAACAACGCACCGGCGTGGTTTTCGTCCGTTGCGACCGCACGTTGGTAGAGGTTGATTGCCTCTTCCATGCGTCCACCGATCAACGCTGCCGTTGCGGCACGTTGGTACATGTAGTCGGCGGTTTGTTCGGCGGGACCGAAAATGTCGTCGAGGATCGCCATCGCTTCTTCGATGTCGCCCGCATAACGCTTGGCTTCGGCGATGCCGATTTTGCACTGGTCTTCGTTGTAGCCCGAGATTTTTGCTTTCTCGTAGGCTTCGATCGAGTCGGCGTATTGGCCCAGCTCGAATCGGCAACGGGCGGCGTAGAACAACGCCATCGCGCTGCCGTCGGCCGACGAAAGGGTTTCGAGCGAATCGCTGAAACGTCCGAGCAAGAATTGGCAAACGCCCATCTTGGTGCGGTTGGCCGGAGTCAGGGCCGAATCCTGCTCCATTTCCTGAGTCGCGTCTCGCAGTTCACTGAAATGACCATAGTTTTCAGTGATGGCTTTGCGGATCTCAGCGACGTCGTTCGGGCCGAACGCGTTGCTAGCCAAGACCATTTGTTTCAAGTCGAGCACTTCGAGATCGACTTCGCTCATAGGTGAGATTCCCATACGGAGGAGACTTCGCGAGAAAACGGCGACAAGTCAGCCAATCAATCGACGAACAGAAAACGGATCCAGGAGGCACAAATGCCCCGAGAAAGACACTGTCGACCGAAATCGCACCCAGGTCAATCTGCCTGGGGGAGAGGTTTCGACAGGTTCAAGCCAGCGGCCGGATTTGAACCGGCAACCCTCGCATTACGAATGCGATGCTCTGCCAATTGAAGCTACGCTGGCGACTATTTCGGACAGATTATCGACATCGCAGCGAACACGTCAAGCGGTCCCTTCATTCAGAGAATTCCCTCCCACCGACGCCACCCTCCCCCGCATCGGAGCGAGGCGAGCGAGCTTATCAAAAAATTCACTCAAACGAGCCCATCCCCCTTGCCAAGGATCCCCTGAATCTTTACTCTTCCCCCCGCACCAGCACCCCTAGCTCAATTGGATAGAGCATCGGTCTACGGAACCGAAGGTTAGAGGTTCGAATCCTCTGGGGTGTATTTTCACAACGTGCCATCCAAGCCCCGGCACAGCGACAATTACCCGGCTAAGCCGGGTTTTTTTGTGCGCCGACGGAATCAGACCAGCATTTGGCGGCACCTTCCGTCTTTTTTGTGGCGTTCGTCCCATCTTGGAGAGCTCAAGGAAGAGCCGCCGTCAGCCGCGACGCGGGCAACGTCCGCGTGACGCCAACGCTAATGGTGTTCGTCGATGACAAGCTCCAACGCCTACTTCGCGGCGACGGCTTGCGAGCGTTCCTCGACCGCCGCAGATTCGGTGACAACGAAGCTCAGCCTGATAACGCCGATCTCAACCCGTGGGGCAATCGGAAGCGTTGGGAACGAGGCCCTCATCCACGACCGCATCGACGCCAAAAACGCTTTGCATGGTGCTGCTGGCCAAGTGGCTCGCCTTTGGCGCCAGGTCCGTCGCGATCATCCTTCCGTGGCTGATTGATTTGGCGAACCGTCCAAGCGACATCACTCCATAAGGGCGGTCCACGTAGTAGGACTCGACAGCGGACAAAAATGGCCGCGAAGCGGAATCTTAAGCGGAAACGTAGCGTTTAGACCGTTTCTTTCTTTCGGTAATGAAACGTTGTTGCTTTTGATCTAGATAGCGGTACTGCTGAGGAGGCTGGAAGCCCGCCCAGCGTTGTCGCAATTCTCGCAAGGAAACGGGTTTTGCGAAACTCTCGAACCCTTTGATCTCAATGCCGATGGCTTTATCTGCTTCGGCGTAGTAGGCATCAAATGCCTGGCGCGTCACCGAAGCCTGTTTGCCGTGGCTTCGCCAAATCTCAGTTGGCGTTTCAACATGGATTGCCTCGATGGTTGCCACACCGACAACTTCACACTCAGGTGTCGTTGCGTAGATCACGACGCGGGATCCGGGCTCAATGCTTGGCTTCCGCTTGCGCAACTCCACAGTTTTTCGCCCAGCAGCGATCGACCTGACATGTTCTGGATGTATGGAGAGAAAGAGCATGTCAGACCTTCTGTTCTGTGGATCGCGTATAAATCTCGTAGAACACCTCGGCAGGAATCGCGAACGCTCCCTGGAATGTTTGTCGCCTCATTCCATGCGACTCTAGCACCATGTTTACGTCATCGAGCGTCAGCATGTTCCGAAATAACTCAGTACCTGTAAATTCCATCGCAAGCCCTTCCGCTTCGGGGCTACCGAAATGCTCAATAAGGTGTTGATACTCGTAAACGCCAAAACGATTAAACTGGCGGTATAGATTCTTCACCCTTCCCGTGACACGTCTGGTCAAAGCGGAGCAGGCTCGGATCCGGCCACCGCCTTTGATTTTCTTTCCACTGACATACCAAAGGATTCTCCCGACGTCCTCGGTAGGGCTGTTTCGCGGCTTTTTGTAAAATACAGAATCCGGGTTGATGACGAGCGGCGTATCTGGATCGAATAGTGATAAATCCCACAGGCGAAAGTCGAAAAGTTCCTTCGCCCAGCGAGGCCGAATGGGAACAATCCACGTTTTCAGGTGGCCGAACGCGGCTTTGCCCGGGTGGATGAGACGTTCAATCTGCTGTGTTTCAGCCTCGCTCCCAACGGCAGCGTGATTTCTGTTCACGATGCTAAGTAAGCTTTCGGCACATTTCCCCACGTCTGCCTCCGCCTTCAGCTGAGACAATTCGTCAATCAGCTTTTCTTTCGGCCAAATTCCCGGTAGGGATATCCGAGCGTGCTTTTCTTCGGATTGAATCCAGCCACGGCGCGACAATGCATCCATCACAAGCGGCTCGGGGTTCGGATCAGTGATCGTCACGATCCGTCGCTCATCACTTTGCCAAGCTCCAAGTGGTTGATCCGCAATGTATTCGGCAAGAACCCGGCCCAATCGCGTACCTCTCAAAGTTCTGTTTATTCGCAAGCGGAAGATCTGGCGAAATCCGCCTTCCAAAACATGAATAGAGAACAGTGCGACGCTGTCATTCGTTGACGAGCTGACGCGATAGAGCTCCCACTCCTTGGGGTTCGCAAGCATATCCTTGAGCTGTGCCCGAAAGGATCGCAAGCCCTCACCGTTTTGTTGGTCGAGAAACGCTTCAAGGTTAAACTCATCGGTTGACTTGACCCTCGTTCGCTCAAGTCCGGAATTGGTGAGTTCGCGGTACTCGTAGCGATGAGCATTGATGACGGCGTCGTGCTGCGTAACCAGTTCTTCTGGCGATAAGATTCGCAATCCGAGTTGATTGAATAGTTCATCCCGGAAACCAATTACCGGGCCATCGCGTGTCACAAAAGCCGCTGCTTCAATCGCAGCCGATATCGCAATATGGCGTTGATCCGACTTGCTCGACTCGTCTTTCGGACTACCCATCACGTTGCAGACGATTTTCAGTAGTCGCTCGACTTCTTTATGATCCGCTGTAACTTGACCCCAGTGGTCGTCGATTGCATCGATAATGGCCGTCTTAAGAGATCCTTCCTGCCGAGCTAAATCAGCGAAGATTTCTGGTGTGACAGACAACGCGACTTGGTCAATTAACCAGTCCGCCTTCAATCCCATACTTCGTTCATGGCTTGGCCTCTTCGGAAACTCAATGTCAATAACGACATTAGCGTCGCATACAACGGTTGCGACATCGGCCTCTTGCTCGATGCTATCGAACAGTGGCATTTCGCTGATTGCCAAACTGAAAGCTATTAACTCACTTCCGTCGATCTTTTTGCCGGTAAAACGTCGAACAGCTTTGAATCCAAGACATCGCCACGCGTCCGCAGCTTCGTAGTCTACCCGGCAGTTCGCACGTATTCGTGCGTGCGTTGGGTGCGCATCTTTAAGGGTTGCAACTAGCCGCCGAGCAATCCCTCGCCTCCTGTGATGTTTAGCTACGCAAAGATGTGCGACACGCACTTCGTAGTTCATGTTCGTTGTGAAGAGCACGTACCCAGCGATCTCACTACTGTCACTCGCAATGAAAATTTGGCGTGATTCGGCTCTCTGTTCAAATGCGCCGTCCGGCATGAAGCCCAAGACATCTTTCTGTGTCTTGTAGAGTTCCATGACCGCTTCTAACTCGCTCGCAGTCTCAATTGGTTTGATCGCAACATCACCGCTGCTCACGAGGTTGCTCCCCGCATGTGACGCAACTCATTCTCAGCGACCGGATTGATTGGCCATTCGCGGAGCCGAACCTCGATTCCGTAGCGTTCGAAGCAGACCACTTGCCTCTTGACTTTGTGCTCCACCACTCGCACCAGTTTCGTGTAGCTGTTACCTGACCTAGGTATTTCTGAACGTTTCTCGTTCCAGCAATTCAGCATGTTGCGTTGACTACTCAATTAGGTGATTGAAGCGGTTCTGTCACAGTGTACTGATTGGAAGCATCCTGTTGGAGCCTGTATGTCAAAACGGCGTTGCCTCGGGCACCATCGAATGTGACGACGCTTTAGAGCAGGAAGCGTCTTAAATAATTGTTAAAAGTTGAAAGATGGTCTCCCAGAGGGCAGAATCTGCCCTTCGCAATTTTCCAATTTTCGTCGGGTGCAACCGACGGGGAGACCATCATGAATGAAGTTAGTCTTTTGCAATCTCTTGGGCAAGTTTCAGCGTCAGAAACCGGGGGAGTCTTTCGTGACTTCATCCGTGGCCACGTCCGCGTGATGATCAGTGTAGTGATGGCTGCTGAAGTCACGCAGCTCTGTGGTCCCAACCAGCGAATCTAACCCGACCTAGTAATGGGCGTTCAGGAAATTGCCAACGAGTGAGCCTTGGTTGGCCACGAGGTCGTTTCTAAATTATCACGAGATGAGGTGATCAGGAAGACTCTCCGAGCATCTCGACAACGTCATCGATCCACGAACTGGAAAGGTCACGAACCCGCTCGCCAGCCTCCTCTTCATGACCGGTTGTGCGGTCATCGCTGGTGCAGACATTTTCGTCGCCATTGCTCGCTTCGCCAACGCCGAAAAGGATTGGTTGGAGAAGTCTCTGAACTTGAGTTCGGTGGCCTTCACACGACCGATATCGTTCGATCTTGAAACCTATGAAGTCGGAAGAATTCGAACGCAGTCTGCTCGCAGGGTTGCCCGGCCATGCAGGGCTAACCCTGCCTCTCGGTGTCGGAATCTTCGCATATTACGTGCTCGGCATTGAAACGTTGCGGCACGATTTGCTCGTTCCCGCCGCAACTCTCGGTCTTCGGACTGGCCCGCCTGAGCAGGCAGGGGCCCTTGGTGGAGGGGGGTGGCGTCTCTCATTGCGGACTGGGGCTTTGGGCGAAGGGTGGGTTTTCCGTCATTTCGTGGGTTCGCTTGAGCGATGTGGCGAGAACGTCGTAACCGCGACTTAGAGTTTTTCGTTACATCGCTTTCGATGTGGGTACTGGAACTGAAAATGAATGACTGGGGCAAACCAACACTAACGGATGACGTTTTTGTCGAATCGACAAACACGGAGGTTCTTCGTGCGCGGAGGGTTTGGCTGTTCGCGTCTGTGATGAGCGCGACCTGGCTCTTCTTTGCCGTCTTTCTGTGGTTGCGTCAGTTTTCAATCGCGGCTCAGGAGTGCGTGTTGGCGTTCCTCGTGATCTCGGTCATCAATTTTGTGTATCGAAGAAGCGACAGGTACAGTCGCGTGATGAATCTGAATCTCGCGACCAGTGCAGTGGGGTTGTTCTCTGTATCGGTGAGCGACCCCGCCATGCACGGGACGATGCTGTTCTACCCTGTTTCAATCTTGGTTTCGTCGCAGCTTTTGGGGGTGCGATCGGCCTTGATTTGGTTTTGCATTAATCTGATTGCGATGACGGGTTTCTTTTTGTCGATTGACGGAATCGAGGGGCTATTCAGTTCGACGAGGTTCGATGAGTTGGTGCTTTTGCTCGGAGTCGCTACTTGTGTCTATTTTTGTTGTCACCAAGGCGAAGAATACTACCGCAGGCGAACCGATGGGCTGATCAATTTAAGCCAAGACCTGCAAGCCAAAAGTGAGACGCTTCACGCTCTCGCTACCACCGATGCGCTGACCGGTTTGATCAATCGATTCGAATTCCAGGAACGGCTTCGACATTCGGTTCAAGAGTCTGTTGAAACATCAACGCCCATGGCCGTTTTCATGATCGACATGAACGGGTTCAAGGAGATCAACGACACACTTGGTCATCCCATTGGCGATGCGGCGTTGGTTTCCATCGCGAACTTATTGGTTGATCGATTTGGCGACGATACCGAAGTGGCGAGGCTCGGAGGGGACGAGTTCTGCTTGCTCAAGGCCGAAGTAGGCGGCCCGGAGGAGGCCGATCTGATCGCGGAAGAGGCTCTGGAACTGTTAACGCATCGATGTGTTTTGACGAACACTAGTTTTCCACTGAGTGCCAGCGTTGGCTATTGCCTTGTTCCCGAACACGCAACGTCGGACGAGGACGCGCTCGCGTTCGCAGACACTGCGATGTTTCATGCGAAGGATCATCGGTTAGGGTACGCACGCTATGAGCGAGAAATGACGGAAAAACTGATTGAGTATCGGTCCGTCCAGGAGAAACTCTCGTTGGCACACCAGCGAGATGAGTTCTTTCTCGTCTATCAGCCACAGGTCTGTTTGGATACCGGAATGGTAACCGGTGTAGAGGCCTTGTTGAGATGGAGATGCGACGGCAACGTTGTGCCGCCAGGACAATTCATTCATTTACTGGAACGAAGTCGCGAAATACTGCCTGTCAGTAACTGGATCATTCATGAGGCCTGCCGCCAGCTGGCTCTATGGGATGCTGAGGGGTTCTCTATCAGCATGTCCGTTAACGTGAGTGCGTTGCAATTTGCGGACCCGGATTTTTACGCGACCGTTGTCGACGCGATTGATACGTTTGGAGTGGACCCAAGGCAGCTCGACTTTGAGATCACGGAGGGCTTGTTAATCGACGACGTCGACGCCGCAGTTGAAAAACTGAAGCAGCTCAAAGATCTGGGGGCGAGTATCAGTATTGATGACTTCGGAACCGGCTATTCTTCCCTGGCGTACTTGCGTCAATTTCCCATCGACCGGCTAAAAATCGATCGCGCTTTCATCAAAGATTTTCCGGATGCCGATGATGGGATGATCGCGACAAGCATTGTTGTGCTAGCGAAGTCGTTGGGACTCAAAGTATTGGCGGAAGGCGTTGAAACGAAGGAGCAACTTGAATTTCTTCAGTATCACGATTGCGGCGAATATCAAGGTTACTTTTTCAGTCGACCGGTGTCACCCGAAGAGATTGTGGAGCGTCTTACACGTATGAAGCAATCATCCTTGATGGAGTCGCACGCCGTCGTCTAACTCCGATTCGATGCCCGCAAATGGAGTTGCACGGCAGAGATTCTCTCGGTCAGTTCTTCGAGACGAGAGCGTTTGTTAGCAATCTCAGTTCCGTCCGTCGTCGGATTGATTGTTGTTCCGCGTTGCCTGCCAAGTCCTTTTCTTGGCCAAACGGCCAATCAAGTAGGCCGGATCAAGGAGAGAAGCGACGTAGCTCCGGCATCGGGGCTGGGAAAACTCCTGTCATTGAAGTTCGTGCTTGATCGAGGGCATTCTAGAAACGTTGTGGGTTCGAGTAAGACCTGCGGGCCATTTCAATTCCCTTCGTCTTGTTTTTAGCCGAGAGTTCGTTGACGAAAATTCGTCTGGCCACGCGTGCGGTATACGTCAGTCAACCGTGGCGGACTTGGTGATACTTGCGGACCGCGATAATTTGATGGAAATGCGCGCGTGATGGCGAAAGGGTCATGCCATTTTGTCGCTGTGTCTCCGAATCCGACGCACCGATACTCGGAAGCAGTCCGTCGAAGAATTACAATCAACTGTGAGCAGATACCATTCGCAAGTTCAATACTCAATTCGCCAAATGACACGAACCGAAACCATGTCGTTCGAGTCGGAACACGATGTGCCTCCGAACGGTGCGTAGTTTATTTATCTTTCTAGTCGCGACAAGATTTTCAATCGGAAAGGAACCGCATGACTTCTGATCAGGCTGCGCGTAATCAAAGTAAACGCGCCGATATCAGCAAGCGGAAAAGGCTGGCAACACGCTGTCACCGTCGTTGGCGATTCGAGCAATTAGAGTCACGATGGATGCTCGCTGCATCAATCGTCGGTGAACCAATCGCAACTTCCTCTGTCTCGATGCCGGTTGCGGAGGCAGCCACGCTCGAATTTGAATCCGTTTTCGACGGTCGCGACTTGCAGATTGCACGCGCAGGGAAGCAACAGGATGATGGATCTGCCAATCGTTTCTTGATTCACGTTGACACCCATACTGAACTCTCCCTGTACATCGATACACAGGAGGCCAAGCCGCAATATTCAGCACAGCTATTGGACATGGATGAGAACAGAATTGACTTTGAGTACGACTCTCATCCGTCGGAGGTGATTGAACTCTTCGCTCCCAAAGCGGGCGATTATATCATTGAACTGTTTGGATTAGATTCGGTTGATTATCAGGTGCGTGTGCTGCAGGGAGACCTGCCGTTTGAGCCCACGCGTGTTGCACGGACGAGGCGGACCGACCCAGGCGTCATCAATTCGAGCTTCGCAGGGGTGATCACGAGTGGATTGCGAGACGAAGACATCGATACCTATTCGCTGGGAATTGTCGAGGGTGGCACTGAAATTGACGTGTTGGCGAGTATCCCGGTCGACGGGACCGTAATTCCGATTGTCGAAGTATATGGCCCGAACGGAATTTTGGAGGATGAAGATCCAGCCCGAGAACGCGTCCGAAGCGTCGCGACGGTTTCAGGCCAATACGAGGTGCGAGTGCGCAATGAAGCTGTCACGGGGGACAGTCGCTATACAAAATCGGATTTGGGCACCTGGCTCGAGGCCGAACAGACGGCGCAGACTCTTGGAGGTCACCTTGTTGCGATCAACAGCCAAGAGGAGCAATCGCTCATCGAATCGTTTGAATTGGAAACTTGGCTAGGGTTGAGACTCGAAGAGCACGCTCTATTTGACTCGCTTCAGTGGACCAGTGGGCAGGATGTCACCTATTCGAACTGGTCTTACAACGCTGGTTCCTCATACGGTCCGGCGAAGATGAGCCATAACGGTCAATGGACATTGGACGGTCGCTTTTCCTACCAAGAGAACTGGGCCGTACTGGAGTTTCCTCGAACCGAAGCAGATCCCGTTTCATCGCTATCGGGAGCGGATGGTCTTTATTTGATCGACGTTACCCTCAAAGATACGACGGCGCCTCAGTTCGCGAGCGTATACGGAATTCCGACTCATGATTTGATCGCAGATACGCCGCTAGCTCATTTGGCAATCAAGTTCAGCGAAAACGTCTACTTCAATGGGGAACCAAGCGATGCGATTGACCTTCGTGAGGCGGGCACTGACGGTGAGTTCTTTACGGACGACGATCGAGTTTTCGAGGTCACGATAAATAGTTCGCTTTGGATGGGCCCATGGCTAGCGATGGATGTCGCGGACGGACCTCTGTCAAACGGTCACTATCAAGTATCCGTTTCAGACCAACTGGTAGATTTTTTTGGAAATCCATTAGCCGACGGTGATGGATTCAGCAGAGCGTTTGAAGTTGCCTACGATACGGAGAAGCATATTTTCGAAGGATTTGACAATGACACGATCGCTACCGCGACTCCAATACCACTGACGAGTGATACGGACGGGACGGGCTTGTTCCACAGTACGCGAACCGGGATCGGATCCAATTACACGAGGGACGACGTTGACTATTGGTCGTTTGAAGCTCCAGCCGGTTCCCATGTCAGCGTGCGGTTCGAGAGCAAACCGACGTACACGAGCGATTTGCTCGATGCGGATGGGAACGTTCTCGCATCAGGTGTGTATGCGATCGACGCAACGATTCTTCCTGATTCATCCCGATACTACTTGCGTGTGCAAACTAAATTCAGGTTGCACGGCAACGCTCCGTATCAAATTTCGCTGGATGTATCGCCTTCAATTCAGATGGAGTCTCATGCCAATCAATGGCAAGGGAATGGGGCGGTCGAGTCATTTCGGTTCGAACAAACCACGAACCCGCGAGTGGCTGAAATCACGGGAGCCCTGTCCTCTGAGTCGGGCATTCAGTACGACACGTTTTCTCTCGGTTTGCTCAATGCCGGTTCGATCGTCTCGCTCCGTTCTCGCTTTCCTCATTGGAGCGAACTGAAACCGTTTGTTGAGCTGCGAAGCGATTTTGAAAACGTCGTCGATCTCGAAGACTCCGAAGATAGTTTTCAAGGAAAAATCGTTTATGATGCGGAGTACTACGCAGTCATTCGAGCTGACAGAGGCACCGGATTACACGGACAGTATGTCCTCGATATTGAGGTTGAAGATAACGTCGTCCCGCAGCTCACAAGTGCATTTGCTCTGCCTCGTGAAGGGGAAATAGGCGACGAACTCATTAGCTGGTTCGGATTGACGTTCAGTGAAGCCGTTTACCTGACCGGTGACTCAATTGAACTCCGAGAGGCGGGCGATGACAAGGTTTTCGATACGAATGATGACCGAAGTTACGATGTCAGGCTAGCGAGTGACGAATTGTCTTCTGAGTTCATCGTCGCCGTGATGAACGGTCCGTTATCGACAGGTCGATTCCGATTGGCGTTGTCATCGAGTGTGATCGATCAATCCGGAAACGCTCTTGGTGGTGGGATTCCCAGTTTCTACTTTTTCGAAATCGATGCGTTCGACAGCACGCAGCTCTTTGAAGGTTTCGATAATGATACGTCTGAATCGGCCACTGCACTGTCATTCGAACGGGATCCCAGTGGAACAAGCCTGTCTCGTACTCAACGAACGGGCGTCGGCGCGTTAGAAACTCTTGATGATGCCGATTGGTGGCGCGTGGAGGGGCGGGCCGGAGAGAGTGTACGTATTTCACTCGAAGCGAAGCAAAGTGACGGTATCACTTTCGAAGTACGCGATGCTGATCAGGAATTGGTCGATCTAATTGAGAATGCTCATTGGGATTGGGATGGTCAGTTAGCGCTCGCTCGCTTTGACATCTCACGAGACGAAGAGTATTTCATACGCGTTGCGTCTGCATCGAGTCCACCTAACCCGTTTGAAAGCCAACGGAATTACGCATTGCGTGTTGATACTGTCGCGGGACATCAGATGGAGCGCCGTGAATGGTCTAACGATAGCAAATCAAACGACAACTCTGTTTCTTTCCAGTGGACTCCCGAAGGTTTAAGACGTGGTTCCATTGCCGGCACACTGCTATCAAACGACAAAGACACCGTTGGGATCGGCCGTCTTGGAGAAGATCTTGAAATTCGGTTTACCATCGATCGTCCCGAATGGAGCCAAGTCGAATCACGCGTCTTTCTGCTTGAATCTCCGTACAATGTCACCGAATTGTTTCCAGAGGAGGATGGAACGTATCGTGTGTTGACCTTATCCGAGAGCGAGTATTATTTGCGGATTACCGCGGGGGCTTTGAACACAGGTGCTGGATTAGACGGGCAGTACTTGTTGAATGTTGAGATCGTTGACACCGTTCCGTTGACAGTCGTGGACGTGCGGGGCATTCCAGTCGATGGTGGTGAAACTCAGCACCTGTTGTCGGAGTTCGATATCACATTCAATCGTGTGCTAAATGAAGAACTGGCCATGAACCTGAAGCCGTTGTTGGTTGAGGCCGGGGCGGATGGAGAGTTTGGTACTGGCGACGATCAGTCTTACTTGCTTCAACATGAGTTCGGTTCTACCCGCGGTAGGACCCAGTATGACAGGCTCCATTTTAGACTTGCCTCGGGGGTGAATGTCTTACAGGCGGGCAAATACCAACTGCACTTGCCTGGATCACTTCGATCCTACTTCGGTAGTCCGCTCGGTGAAGGAGAGGGATACTCAACCGCCTTTTCGATCGGTGAATTACCTGAGGGTTATCGCTTCGAAACTAGCTTCAACGATGATCCTCTGGGGGCCGTCCACTTAGAACCTGAATCGCCTGGGTCAGGATGGTTGACGCGGGGTATCGGTTCATTGGAACGAGATGATGATGTCGACTACTGGAGCATTGACGTCAACGCCGGTGATTGGGTAACGGTTTGGACGCCCAGCCGATCCGGCGATTTGATTGTCGAGATAAGTCTGAGCAATGACACCGGTGAGTCCCTGCTTCCCAACATCGTGTACTGGGAGTTCTTTGGGAGAGGGACGTTTGAGCAGTTTCGTGTTTTCACCGAGGGGAAATACTATTTGCAGGTGAAAGCGAATATGTCGGACTTCCCCGATGATCGTTTGTACGAAGTGTGGGTCAACATGACGCCGAATCCTGGTGGTCAAACAATACCCGACGATGCTGATTCGCGCTACCCTTTCTATGCCGCCACTTCGCAAGGGACGACGGCGATCGTTTCAGGCCGTTTCGAGATCGGCGATGCGGGCCCGCCCCCTAACTATATTAACGATGAGTACGGCCTGAATCATGTTCCCGAAAACACGGTTGTCGAGTTGGACGTTCGATCGACGACGTGGACCAACGTGGACCCATACGGCGTGATTGATCCTCTGATGAATCCAATCTACAACGGTGAGGTGTTGACGGGATCCATCACAGACAGCTTGCTTACGCGACTGATCGTTCGGCCGCGCAGTCGTCATGACGTAGATCCTATCGAGGCATTTTGGAATGTCGACTACATCGCCGAACTAAAAACGATCGATGTGATCGCTCCTTCCGTATCGTTGGAATCAGAGGAAGACGGCACCACTCGAATCGTTCACGTCACAGCAGTCGACGGCGACAATGAGTATCGATTCGGTTCTGGCGTCGTGGGAATGTCATTGTTCGCGATCGAAGACGGGGCGTTGAAATATCTCTTGTCGAGTTCGTCAGCGAAGATCGATCATGCGATGCCGGACGTTGGCGAGGCCTTGTTTTTCGCGGCGGCGACCGATCGGGTCGGAAATCGATCGAAGCTTCAGCTTGCTGGATTCGATTTGGGGACTGTCGTCATTGACTCCTCCATCGCAAGAGATCGCGACGTTACCTTGCCATCTCGCATCGTCGTCGGGGCAGGAACTCATCTCGAGTGGGCCGGGCATTGGGACGTGTTACCGCCCTACGTTGAGGCTGATCGCACTATCCACCAAATCATGACGGGCGAACGGGTCATCGAGTTTGAGAACACGAACAAAGATCAAAACCCCGTAACTCCTCATGATGTTGATCGGAGTGGGAAGGTTTCCGCCTTAGATGCTCTGATCGTGATCAACCATCTCAATCAAAGCACAGCGGAGCCGGTTCACGGTCGCAGCGAGGAAGGCTATTACCTCGATGTTAATGGTGATTCGCGATTCACCCCGCTCGATGCACTGAAGATTATCAACCGGTTGTGGTATGACGATCATCCGTTAGCGGAACCGGAGGTGTTAGGCTCTGGACTCATCGCCAGTGAGGATGCGACGCTCTCTCGAGTCCGATCCGATGAGCGCACGAGGATTGAGATCTCAGCACCGTCTAAGATCAAAACGGCGGCTTCTCCGGTAAAGAATTTCTCGTTTGTTTCGGATCGGAAGGCGACGGTTCAGTTGGATGCCGGACATGAGGAGACGACTGAAGACGCAGGCGAAACGTCGCTGGATCCATTTTGCGTCGACGAGGTGCTTGCATCGACGATCAGTCGTTCCGTTTGAAAACGTAGCGCTCGTGGAGTGATGGAGTGGATGGTTGCGTGGCGGCAGATGCGGTGTTGTTTGCAGGAAGTGCGGCTCGTTCAATCCGGTGGTGGGGACTGCCGGAACGGCGCTTTCGCTTGGTCCGGCCTACGGGGCGTGGTGGCGATCTGCTTTGTGGGGTTTTCGAATTCTTTTTTTGTGCGTTGCATTTTACGTTGGTTTCCGTCCTTCCATGGGTGTGGGAGTTGCCTCGCAATTTCCCGCTTCTCTATTTGGATCCTTTCGAGGGGGACGTTTTATGGCTGCCAAGCATCGGTACGAACTTGCTGGGCTGCTGATTTTTTCTCTCGTCTTTGCCACTCATGTGATCGCTCAAGATGCAGTCGCGGGGCGTGAGCTGTTTGAACGCGAATGGGAATTTGTCGATCGTGGAGCGGGATTTGGAGAGTGGGAACCAATGCTTCGGATGCCCCATGGTCGAGAACGCGGGCATGGTCGAGGGATGGAGCGGGGGATGGAGCGAGGAAAAGACCGGGGGCCTCGGCCGGAACGCGGAGGGAATGAGCGAGGTTGGGGTTCGGCGATTGCCGGTGATGGAGCGGGCTTTGTCGCTCAGGACCAGGGCTTTGCGGACGACGGGCAGGAACTGGCCCCGGATGGATTGGGGCCTCTGCACAATGCCGTTTCTTGTGCGGCATGTCACCCAGGTGGTGGTGCGTCGGGGGTGAGTCATAACGTGACGCGGCTCACGGTTGATCCTCGCTCGCCATTTTTTGAGCAGCCGATGGAACGTGGTGGACGCGGTGGCAGGGATCGTTCCGTGACGGAGCTCTTTCCCGGGCTGGTCTCAGGAAACGAGTTGTCGTTTAAGACGATCGTTCATGATCGGTCGACGCGGCCGGGTTACGATGTCATCCGTCAACGTTTGTTGTTAGGCGTACCCAACGGATTGTCGCCCGAGTGGTTCAGTCCTGATGTGCGGACCGTCGAAGCTATCGCCATGCAGCCGGTTGTCGCGGGACGGTATCGAACGCTCGACTACTATCTCAGTCAGCGCAACACAACGCCGCTGCATGGCATGGGAGAGATTGAGCGGATTTCCATTAACCGATTGAACGCAGTTTCCCTTTCTCAAAATCGATTGTCCGGCGGTGTGGTCTCCGGTCGCGTCGCGGGGAAGTACGGATGGCGAGGGCAAGTCAGCACGTTGTCTGACTTCGTTGTAGGAGCCTGTGCGACTGAGTTGGGTTTGAACGTGCCCGGCATTGCGAAACAAGCCGATGATCCTGCTGATCCTCGCTACGTTAACTCGGCACCAGACATCTCAACGGCGCAGATCGCGGATCTAACGAGCTACGTCGGCGGTCTGCCGGCGCCCAAGAAAGCACTGTTGTCGTTGGACGAACGCAAGCGGGTTCGCCGTGGAGAACAGGTGTTCCATTCGACGGGGTGTGCCGTTTGTCATGTCGCAGATCTGTTGCCCGCGCGAGGGATCTACAGCGATTTGTTGTTGCATGATATGGGGGCTGAATTGCAGGATCCTTCGCCGGCGCCCGCCTACGAGCAGGCCGGAACCCGAGCAGCCATTTACGACGGTCTCTCCAGAAATCAGTACGGGCGTGATGCGACATCCCATTACCGGTCAGGGCGTCGTCCCGATCGTGGACGCTCTGCCCAGAGAGAATCCGACTCCATTGTCTTAGCGAGTGCGCCCCAAACGATTGCGATGGACGATCCTGTGGAACCGCAGTTTCCGCGAGGTGAGATCAGTGACGCGGACCTGCAGGGGCGGTACCGATTTTCATGGGATGCTCTGCAGCGGGAATGGAAAACGCCGCCGCTTTGGGGCGTTGCAGATTCCGCACCCTATCTTCATGACGGACGCGCCGAAACGCTGACCGACGCGATCCAGTGGCACGGCGGGGAAGCAGAAACGTCCAAGCGAAGATTTCTCAATCTGAACAAAGATCAACAGCAATTGCTGCTCGCGTTTTTGGGTAGCTTGAAGTCACCACTCGAGTGAACGAGATTTCGACGGAAAGGCTGGCGTCGCGGGGGCCGGCATGCGTGGTCTCGTGAGCACATGAGTGACGTGACGCTGGTTGATTGAGGGATGCTGGAACTGCGCGTTGCTCGGTCCGCCCTACGAGGCCAACGGAAGAGTGTCGTGTGGAATGGGTGGTGTTTTGTTGGCTGGAGTGTTTAGGGATTTGTTGAACGCGCCCGTTCTTCGTGGTGATGAACTCTTGTGAAGATGCGTTTGAAATGCGGAGAGTTCGACGGGACTGTGGCCGTGAAAAACATCGTTTGATGTGAGCGGTGATGAAGTGAGCTGGCGCACGACTTGCTTAGGTCGAAACGCTAAATGGAAAACTTTTCCTTCCCACTTCAAAATCGAAAGGTCATGTATGTTCTATCACGATGGTGGCAAGCTTCAGTATCCCGTTCGCGTTGAGAAACCGAGTCCGATCTTTGCTAAGGCGTTGCAGCAAGCAATTGGCGGCGTCCAGGGTGAAGTTCGCGTTTGCTTGCAATATCTGTTTCAGGCTTGGGGGGCGCGGGGCCCGGCGAAGTATCGAGACATGCTGCTGGAAACGGGGACCGAAGAAATGGCCCATATTGAAATGCTGGCGACCGCGGTGGCGTTGAACTTGGAAGGCGCGCCTTTGGAACAGGAGGAAGCCGCGAAAGACCCGGTAGTGATGGCGGCAATGGGCGGCATGAACATCCAACATGCCATTGGTACCTGCATGGCCGCCATGCCGGTCGACAGCGAAGGCGTGCCGTTCAATTGCAGTCACGTGTACGCCAGCGGGAACGTTGCGGCGGACATGTTAGCCAACGCGACTGCGGAATCGACGGGACGCATGCTCGCGGTTCAGTTATGGAAAATGACCGACGATCCCGGCATGAAAGACATGTTGAGTTACATGATCGCACGCGACACGATGCACCAAAATCAATGGCTCGCGGCATGGGAAGAGTTAGATGGTCCGGAGAATCATCCGATCCCGAATTCGTTCCCGCAAGAGAACGAGAACAGTGATTACGCATACGCGTTCATGTCCTTCGGAATTGGCGACGACTTTAAAACGCCCAGCGGCGAATGGACCAAGGGCAAGTCGTTTGACGGAAAAGGTTCCAACTCCGTGGTCAGAATGCGACCACTGGGCGACAAACCGCAGTTGGGGGCCGCTTCGCCGAAGTCGGCAGCACAAAAAGGTCAAATGAAGAAATGAGTGTGAGCTCTAACCCGTAGTCGAAAACTTCGAAGGAGAGATGATGAAAAGTGGTATGAAACGGCGGGAAGCGGTCGGCACGTTGCTGACCGCGGGCGTCGGTGGATTAGCGGGCTTTCTCGCAAATCGGCCGGTGCAAGCGTCCGACGGGAGTGCTTCGGTGACGGACGTGTTCTGCTCGGAGCTAACGCTTTCCCCGCAAGCCGATTCGCAGGACAAAAAGGCGAATCTGTTGCAAGAATTCGTGCCAACGCGCGTTCGGTCTGGACATGTGTTCTGCACGCTTACCTCGCAAGACCCTAAGAACCCGGCAATCACTTCCGTGTACGCGGCGCCAGTCGTGCGTGATGGCCAGCCCGGTGCGGAGATCACGATTCACTTTTTGGGGCAGCCCCAAAGTGACGTGCATCTGAGCCTGTTGCATGTGGGCGTGTCTGCGTAGAGTTTTTTGGCGAACAACTTAGGTTTGCGAGATCGTGTTGCTCGCCAGAACGTGGTCCACCGCCTGAAGCAGTTGGCTGCAACAACAATTAAAATCCGTCACGATCGTTTTTGGTCGTGGCGGATTTTATTGCTATCGATCGAGGCCGTTTGTGTCATTCGAACGGAAGCGGATCTGCAGCGTGATGAAATGACCGGTTTTTCGCTCAGTCGCCGTTCATTGATCGTGCAGAGTGTGATCACGCATATGGTCGATCGTGCAAATGGTGCCCAATCATCCCAACGGAAATGGTCGCAGTGCGATCAGAGTGCGTAGTAGACGATCAATCCCAGCGAATTCACCACCAACACGCAGGAGGAATCGACGCCCATCCCCAGAATCGTTTTGTCGCGTCGTTCCAACATTCCGCTCAGATAGACACTGGTGACGACGATTCCCGGTGACGCGATGAACCCGGTGGTTGGTTGCAGTGCATCAAAGATCACGCCGTCTCGAGAAGCGATATCCGCGGGCGATAACAACGATATTTCGAGACTGTTGGTGTCCTGAATAATTGCTGCTGGCATGCGGTACGCGCCGAATCTCTCGGCCGAGAATGTTGTGCTGAATTCTGGCAACACTGTTGTTGCCGAAGTGGACCGTTCGGAAGACATCGCGGGATCAGTTTTGCCACTGATAACCCACCCGATTGCGATGTGATGCGCCGCCAGCCATGGACTCACTGGCATTGGATCCGTGAACGACCAGGTGCCCGTTCTGGCTTCGCAAAGCGAGACGTATTTGAAATGTTCCTTGCGGGCGATGGCAACTGGGTTACACGGGGATTCCATTACGAGGCGGATGGATGGGTTGGGGGGCGTTTGTGACAGAATGGGAGATAGTGGGCAGGCATGAGGTTTGTTGTGATCAGAATACGTCGGCGGCCTAACGGACTGATTGTCTTGACCATTTGCGTTGGAGCGATGCGAATAGCAGGAAGGTTGTGCTGAGCGGAAATGAAGATCAGTTGCAGTGGTTCGCGGTTGCCGGAGCGGTGTCGCTTTGCTGCTCGATCCGGCCTGTTCTGTTTCTGGTTTTGTGTGATCAGAAGGGGCTGGTCCTTGCGAGTGTTGTGCTGGCCTGCCCGTGCGGGGGCTTTGTGATAAGCTGGCGAACTTGCTCGGTGGAGCATGGGCCGCGAAATGAATTGAGTTCACAATATTTGGTGGATGTCAGTACAGCCCTCCGTTTTCTCTGCCACGATCACGCACCTCGCACAACTCTTTGACGGGTAACCGCTTCATGATTCGGGTCTTTACTGCACTCCTGCTGACCATCACTTTTTCAACGTTGCTGGCTGCTGAGGATTGGCGCGTCTGGCGTGGGCCGACTCTGGACAATCACACGCCGGCCTCGGCGGCAGAGTCCATTCCGGTGTCGTGGTCCGAATCAGAGAACGTGCTGTGGCGCAGTCCTGTTCCGGGGAGTTGCCACGCGACTCCGATCGTCGTTGACGACAGCATCTTCGTGCTCACCCACGAGTCTGACACCAAGACACTTTCGCTGTTGCGGTACCGCCTCGACGACGGCGAGCAGCTAAGTCGCGTCGTGCTTCACGAGGGCGTCGAGCCGCCGAGTTACATGCACAAGAAGAACACCTGTGCTCCGGGGACGCCTTCGAGCGACGGCACGACGGTCTTCGTATCCGCTCAAGTCAACGATACGATTCAAGCCAGTGCGATCTCGGTTGACGGAAAGATTCTTTGGCAGCGAATCGTGGCGCCGTATGAGAAGAGCAGCAAGTTCTGGTTCGGCTACGGTGCGTCGCCGTTGTTGCTGGAAGACTCGCTCGTCGTTGCTGTGGATACCGACAACGATCAGTCTGGACTGTATGCTTTGGCGAAGGACAGCGGCGAGCAAGTTTGGAAAACACCGCGTCCCAAAGCGGCGAGCTATTCATCACCGATCCTCGCGACGATTGGAGGCCGCCCGCAGATCTTGATCAGTGGCGGTGATCAAGTCGCTTCCTATGACCCCAATACCGGTGAACCGATATGGACGGTGAAGGCCACTAGCGAAGTTACCTGCGGGACGATCGTGTGGAAGGATTCGATGGTGTTCGCGAGCGGAGGTTATCCGGACTCGGGGACGTACGGCATCCAAGTAACCGGGAACAGCGCCAAGGTTGTTTGGCAGAACAAAGCGAAGTGCTATGAACAGTCGATGTTGGTCGCGGGTGATTATTTGTATGGCATCGCAAACAACGGGATCGGGTATTGCTGGCGAGCATCGGACGGGGAGCAGATGTGGCGTGAGCGTATCGAGGGGCCACATAGTGCGTCTCCGTTGCTGATCGGTGATCGCATTTACGCGTCCGATGAGCGAGGTGAAACGTTGGTGTTCCGTGCCTCGCCGGACGGCTTCACGAAGCTGGCCAGCAATCGTTTGGGCGACAGTTCGTTTGCATCACCTGTCTACGCCAACGGCAAGTTGATCCTGAGGCACGCGTCCAACGATTCAGGTCAGCGGGAAGAGTTTTTGTACGCGATCGGCAAATCTCAAACGAGTCCGTGAACGACGCCGAGAAGCGGGCTGGTTCGCGTGGTATCGCAAGGTGATCCGATGGATATCGGTCGGGCAACACTTCGGGAAATACCCTACGAATCCGATTCAATTGCGTTGAGTACGTACGCCTTTTGTTGCTCGACCAACGCGTCGAGGGATGCGACATCAAATTGGGTGGTGTGGTCGATGACGGCGGAAAGTTTTGAAGCGTCGTTGCTGTCGGGCTGGTAGAAACTGGCACCGAACAGCGACGCACCTCGAAGGTCACAACCACGGAGGTCGGCCCCGGATAAGTCGGCGCCTTCGAGGTCCGCGTTGGCTAGGCACGCTCCGCGAAGGTCGGCGAGTTGGAGGTTCGCGTTGGAGAGATTGGCGCCGCGGAAGTTCGCATCTTGTAAATTTGAAGAACGGAAATCCGCGTGTCTCAGTAACGCCTCGCTAGCGTTCAGTTTGGTCAAGTCGCGATGTGCCGCGTTGATGCTGCGAAGATCTCGCCCGCTGAAGTCACGGGCCTCAATGACACGCAACGCTTCTTGTTTCGTCAGCGTCGGGGCCATGTAGCGTTCTTCTCGCCAAGGATCGGCTCCGTTGTGATAGCCTGCCTCGGATTCCCAATAGCCGAGTCGTTCTTCGCTGAGGAATTCGATCCGCCGGACCCACTTCACGCTCTTGTAAAAATACTTGCCCGGAACAACCATTCGTATCGGGCCGCCGTGTTCGGTCGCGAGTGGACTGCCATCGGCCTGCAAGGCAATCATCGGATCAAGGTCCAGCATTTCGTTGAGCAACAGCGACGTTGAGTGATTGCGTTCGCTTCGTGCCACGAATGAAACAACTTTTGCTTTGTCGGTCCAGAGAGGTGTGTCGCCGTCGTGCAGCAAATCGTGCAGTTGCACTCCCGTGAAAGTCATTGCGGGTTTCGACCATCGCGTCACGCAATGAACGTCGATCTGACGTGTTACATGCGGCATCGCCAAAATCAGGTCGAGGGAAAACGTGAGCGAGCGGTGGACGCATCCGCAAATCTCGAGCGTCCACGGTGAGTCGGTCTCACCGGGGTGCCGTTCGCCGACGACGGGCCAGCGGTCACCTCGGACGAGTTGCTGGTTCGGAGGGAGAGGATTGTTAGTCATGGCGGCATGTTAACCGATGCGTGTGTCGGCGACACGGATGCCATCGTCGCTCGAAACGTGATGCGGGAATACGAGCCAACAGAATCGATAAATTGGCGGAATGTCCGCGATGACATCAATCAACGTTGTTGTGACGGACACTCGTTTTCGTGGTGTAACGAGCGTTTCGACACTGTGCCTGTCGCGTTTTCGATTGGGGATCTGTTTGATTGACGCGTCATGGGGGGCGATGAGTTGACGATCGAGGATAATCGCGTGTGTTTGAACGAGACGTGTCTGTTTCGTTATGCGACGGCTGCTTTCTGCGGCATGATGCCGAGATGGATCGTTGTCGGTCGTTACAGAGTTTTGAATTTGAAAGATTGCAAGGGAGAGTCTCACCGTGGCAAAAGAACTGGCCGGTAAAGTCGCGTTGGTAACGGGGGCGTCACGTGGCATCGGGCGTGCGATCGCCGAACGTTTGGCGGGCGATGGTGCGTCTGTCGTTGTCAACTATGCGGGCAGCGTTGAGGCCGCTGGGCAGACGGTTGCGTCGATCGCCGATGCGGGCGGTAAGGCGGTCGCGGTTCAGGCGGACATTAGCAAGACGGCTGAAGTGCGACGACTTTTCGATGAAACGGTTGAGCACTTCGGGGGCATCGATGTGTTGGTCAATAACGCCGGGGCCTTGTTTACAAAGCCTGTTGTGGACGTTGAAGAGGAGGAGTTTGACCGGTTGTTCGGCGTGAACGTGAAGGGGACGTTCTTTTGTTGTCAGGAGGCGGCGAAACGAATGAACGAGGGCGGGCGTATCATAAACCTGTCATCGACGACAACGGCATTGATGTTGCCCGGTTATGGAACCTATGTGGCGACCAAGGGCGCCGTCGAGCAACTGACACACGTGCTCGCCAAGGAACTCGGTTCACGCGGAATCACGGTTAATGCGGTGTCGCCCGGGCCAACCGACACAGTGTTGTTCAACGAGGGCAAGTCAGAGGAGCAAAAGCGATCGTTCGCGCAAATGACAGCGTTGGGCCGATTGGGGCAACCGAGTGATATCGCCGATGCGATTGCCATGTTGGTCAGTGCAGATGCGGGTTGGATCACGGGCCAAAATATTCGTGTCAACGGCGGACTGATGTAGTGCCGCGACAAGAGCATTCTGAATCGATACGTGCCGGTTCTAGTCGCTGGATTTGAGAGAGCGTGGGACGCCGTTTGTTGACGGTGGTTGCGACAACATGGAAACGGCTTTAGCCGTTGGGGGCGGTAATGGGGCGTGGGGTGGGGAGGCTCGTAGTGATCAATTCTTCGAGTTCACCTTTGGCGGCAGGTTTGACCACAAAGTGATTGAAACCGGCGTCGAACGCGAGTTGTTTCTCGCGTTCTTCGCAGCGTCCGGAGAGTGCGATCACGAGGCCCGTGTAGCCGTGATTGCGGAGTTCACGGACGACTTGGCGTCCTTGAATGTCGGGCAGGCCGAGGTCCATCACGACGCAGTCCGGTGGCACGTCCGCGACGATGTTTTTGGCCGCCGTGCCGCTGTGGCAGATTGTCGTTCGATAGCCCTCGAGGTTGAGCAACATTGCCGTCGCTCGGGCAGCATCGACGCTGTCGTCGACGACGAGCACATGCACGCTGCCGCTGCCGTACTGAGCTTCGTTTCGGAGTTCTTCTTTGCGGCGTTCGCGTTGCGACCGGAGGGCATCGATCGAAAGAATCTCGGCGAGCCTGCGAACTTTCTCGATCAGTTCTTTGGCATCGACGGGTTTGGATTGATAGTCGTCACATCCGACTTCGAGGCAACGTTCTTTGTCGCCCGCCATCGCGTCCGCGGTCATCGCGATGATGGGGCGTTCGAAACCGGTCGCACGCAGTTCCGCGGTCGCGGCGTAACCATCCATCTCAGGCATTTGCATGTCCATGACGACGACGTCAAACGGTTGGCCGCGTTTTTCGGCCGCACGAATTGTTTCGATGGCTTCACGACCGTCGGTAGCGGTCGCGACAGTCGCGCCTGCGCCGTCCAAGATGTGTTGTCCGACAAACCGGACGTCGCGTCGGTCGTCGACCAGCAACACATGGCAATCGAGGCAGACGTCGTTGCGCGGGCGCTGGGTTTGGTGTGACACCTTATCGATTTGCAGTTTTTCAAACGGCATCCCGTTGAGGTCACCGACCGGAATCTCGACGCGGAAGGTTGAGCCGACGCCCTCTTCGCTTTCCACGGTGAGTTGGCCGCCGAGCATGGAAACGAGGCGTTTGCTGATCGAGAGCCCCAGACCGGTACCGCCGAAACGTCTCGAAACGGAAGAGTCCGCCTGCGAGAATGGTTTGAAGAGTTTGGACATGTGCTCTTTCGAGATTCCGATGCCGGTATCCTGGACGTCAAACCGGATTCGGTGTTCGTTGTTGCGTCGAATGTGCGACGCCAGCAGTTTGACTTGGCCGTGTTCGGTAAACTTGATCGCATTACCGATCAAATTGATGAGCACTTGTTTGAGCCGTTTCGGATCGGTTTCGATGGTCGAGGGTAACGTGCCTTCTCCGATGACGCTGAGGTCGATCGTTTTCTCTTCCACTCGGACCTGCATCAACGACCAGATGTCCTGCAGGATTTCAGTGAGATTGCATTTCTCGGGTTCGACGTCGAGTTTGCCGGCTTCGATACGTGAGAGGTCGAGGATGTCATTAATGATATCGAGCAGGTGGTTGCCGTTTCGTTTGATCGTTTCGACACATGCTCGATTGTCGACATCCTCGATATGAGTCAGCAGCACGTCGGCGTGGCCTAAGATCGCGGCCATCGGGGTACGGATCTCGTGGCTCATGTTTGCCAGGAATTCGCTCTTACTGATGCTGGCTTGACGGGCCTTCTTCTCACTCTTTCGCAGTGCCTCTTCGGCTTCGCGTTGGTCGGTGATGTCCGTGTTGGTTCCGAACCATCGAAGGATTTTTCCCGACTTGTCTTTGATCGGGACGGCGCGGGATAGGAACCATCGATAGTTGCCATCTTTCCCCCGTAAAGGAAACGTGTCGTCCCAGACTTCGCCGGTTTCCCGAGCACGCATCACGCTCTCGCGAACACGGTCAACGTGATCAGGATGATGGACCTTAGTCCATGCCCAATCTCGCATCTCTTCGAGCGTCGAACCCGTGTAATCGAGCCAGCGTTGGTTGTACCAATTGATGCTGCCGAGGTCGTCGCACGTCCACGCGAATTGACTCATGTTGTCGGCGAGCATGCGGAAGCGTTCTTCGGATTCGCGAAGGGCTTGTTCGATTCTGGCTCGTTCGACGATCGCCCAGGTTCGTTCGGCGGTGTCTTCGACGAGAACGATTTCGTCAGCGGTCCATTGGCGCGGCGATGCGTTTTGGACGCCGAAGACGGCGACTAACCGTCCGGCCTTGAGCAGTGGGACGGCGATAAACGCGCGGATTTGCAGACGCGGATAGATCTCACGATCGCCATCGCCGATTCGCGGATCGTTTTGCACGTCATGAACGACTAAAGTCCGACCGGCGTGGCATTCAACGAACACCAGCGGGCCGAAGTCGCTCAGTTCGTATTCGCCCACGACGCTCGGCACGCCGAAGGTGTAGTCGCGGTGGATAACGATGTGTGATTCGTCGGGATCGACGTCAACGTAGAGTGTGCGGCTGACACCCAGGTGCACGCCTAGGACTTGAGCGGCCTCGGCCTGGATTTCGGTAGGGTCGGCGAGCGTGCGCAGCGAGTCAGCCAAGGCGACCCGGAACGCGTCACGAGCGGCGGTCAAGCTGAGTTTTTGATTGAGGTCTTCAACGAGTTTGCGATCGGCGACGGCGTCTTCCATCAAATTCAACGCCGCGGTGCGAGCGTCCTCGAGTTCGTCGACACTATTACGGAGTTTCGTTTCTCGCTCTCTCAGCCGTTCGCGTTCCGATTCGAGTTTGACGACCATGTCCAACGTTGAGTACGCCGCCGAAGCGAATTTGCTGAGGCTCGTCAGCAGTCGCACGTCCTCCAAGTCAAACTCGCGGTGCTCGTCGTGAGAGACCGCCCACACGGTCCCAACCGCCTCTCCGTTGAGATAGAAAGGGATCAGTAAGCTTTCGTGAATGGGCGGCAACGCGGAGGCGAGGTACGGAAAGTATCGCTCGGGGCGACGAAACAATTGTTCGGAATCTCGCTGCATCACGACGGCACACGGGCCAAAGTTTCGTGGGGTTCCTTTCCCGATGTGAGGGCTCCACTGGCCTGCGATCGCGGGCCAGTAGAAGTCGCCAGTTTCCTCGGAGATCAGACTGACGCCTGCCGAACCGACACGGAGCAATTCCAACGTCTCGGTGGCAATCTTTTGGAGAATGTTGTGTGGCGAATTGGCGAGGTGCTCGGCGAGTGTCAGTAGGACCTTGGCCTCCGTTTCATGATCGGTCGCGCGTGACGTGCGGTTTGCGAGGGCGTCGGTATGAAGGATCGATTCGAGCGTGACGCCCGGCGGAGGTCTCAGGTGTGCCGGGTCGAATCCGCAGCCTTCGCGATTGATTTCTGACTTTTGCGACATCTTACGCCTTGGCCGATTCTTGTCGTGTCTCGAACTCTAACGGAAACCGCTTGGGGTCCCCCACTCGTTGGCACAACTCGTTGATTTGTCGTTTTAGTTCAATCATGCGCATTTCGCGTCCGACGGCGGCGCGGTTAAACCTCGCGAGTTCTTCGTGTTTGTTGCGTAGTTTGTCTTCGGCTTCCTTGCGATGTGTGACGTCGCTGGCGGCGCCGAACCACTCGACGATTTCGCCACGTTCATCGAGAATCGGGATCGCGCGGGAATAGGTCCATCCCAGCGTACGGTCGCCCCGGAGTACGCGATGTTCGAGTTCGAAGATACTCTTCGACTCGATCGCTCGGTTGATCATTTGCCTAACTTCCGAGCGATCCTCGGGTGGGATGAACGTTTCCATCCAACTCTTTTTGGGGCGGTCGGCATCGGCGGCGTTATCGCGATTTTCGATTTGTCGCAGTTCGGTCCAGTCGGCGTTCATGGAATAGACGACATCCGAGGTGGCGTTGGTGAGTGCCCGGAAACGCTCTTCGTTCTCGCGTAACGCGGCCTGAGCACGTGGACGCTCGATCGCGATACCGGCGAAGTGTGTGATTGCCTCCAACGCGATCAGTTCTTCATCGGTCGGCGTTCGAGGTGTCGAGAAATAGACAGCGCTGGTGCCTAGTAGCTCACCGGTGCTGGCGCGAATCGGTTGTGACCAGCAGGCGGCAAGATCGTGCTCCTGCGCGAGGTTGATGAAATCCGCCCAGAGGCGATCGGTGCTGATGTTTTCGACGATGACGCGTTCCCCGCGAAAGATTGCAGTTCCGCATGAACCGGAATGCGGACCGATCTCGATTCCATTGATCGCTTCACTGTATTGACGTGGCAGTCGGGGGGCAGCACCATGACGCAGATGTTTGCGATCGGAAGATAGCAGCAGGATCGAACCGATCGCGCCGGGGATCTGAAGTTCAATGAATGAAACTAGCTCGGAGAGTATTTCATCGAGCGGTTCTTCGGAGGTGATCATCTCGAGAACGCGAACCTGGCCTGACCGGAATTCCTGAGAGATCTTCCGTTCGTGCACGTCGATGACCGAGCCGATGAAGCCCAAGAATTCACCTTGGTCATCGAATCGGGGGCGTCCGGTGTCGATCGCCCAACGGTATTCGCCATCGGGTTGGCGTAAACGGTAGTCGATCGAGAACGGAACATGACGTGAGTTGGCGTGGAGGAAAATCCGTTTGGCGGAGTCTTGGTCGTCGGGGTGAACGGCGCCGAGCCACCCGTACCCACCATTGCCAAGACTTTCATCTTCGGTTTGGCCGGTGTAGTCGTGCCAACCGCGTGAAAGAAACGAACAGGCACCGTTGACGTCGGTGATCCACAGCATTGTTGGAGCGTTGTTTGCCATCGTGCGAAAATAGGATTCGCTTTCTCGGAGGGCCGATTCGGCTTGCCTGCGCTGGGTGATGTCACGAAACACCAGCACGCAGCCGACGACGTCGCCACGGTTCCCGCGAATGGGGGCGGCGCTGTCGTCGATGGGGACTTCGCTCCCGTCTTTGCGTATCAATGTTGAGTGATTTTCGAGAGTGACGACGGTGCCCTCGGCCAACGCTATCACCGCAGGGTTCTCTGCCGGTTCGCCGGTCATCTCATTAACGATTCGAAAGACATTGCTGAGCGGAAGTCCAGCGGCCTCCTCGAGCGTCCACCCGGTCAATGACTGCGACACCGGGTTCATGTTCACAACATGTCCGTCAGTATCGGTCGTAATGACAGCGTCCCCGATGCTGGCCAACGTCACGCTCAGCATGTCACGTTCTCGTCGGAGTGCCTCTTCGGCGTTCTTGCGATCAGTAATGTCTCGCGTGAGGGCGAGTTGCAGCGGATTGCCGTCGGGGCCTGGCAACGGGACCGCGTGTGTTTCCATGTGTCGGCGTTTGCCAGACAGCCCGATGATGTCGAACTCAAGAATGCCTCGTTCACCACCGCAAATACGTTCATTGAATTGATGAAACGCCTCGCGAAACTCCGGTGCAATTAAGTTGTAAACGCATTCGCCGGTGACAGCGTCGGGTGAATCCGCACCGACCATCGCGAGCCCAGACGGGTTCATCTGCAACAGTGTTCCGTCAGCGGCGACCAGTTTGATGCATTCGGGAGTCGTGTCGACAATCGCTTGCAGGAATTGTTCGCGTTCACGAAGTGCCTCGTCGATGCGTTTTCGTTCCGTGATGTCGATCACGATGCCAACGATTTGTGTCGCGTCATCGGAATCGGAGGTGACAGCGTGGCCGCGTTCCTCCAGCCAGAGCGTTTCGCCATTGTCGGGGCGAACGATCCGGTACTGGCTCAGATAGCTTGCGCGGTTTTTGATCGCGTTGGTGACTTTCGTTCGATGCTGTCTGGCATCGTCAGGATGAAGCAGTGCCAAGTACTCGCGATGCGTGTGAATCGTTGTTTCTTGATCGAATCCGAACATCTCGGCAACATTGTCCGAGAACACGATTTGGTCATCTGAAGGATTCCGTTGCCAGGCGACCATGCGTGCGGCACCGAGTGCCATGCGAAGCCGTTCCTCGCTTTGGCGAAGTGAAGCGGCCGACTCAATTCGCATCTGAGCAATTTGAAGGTGCGCGCCGACTCGGGCTAGCAGTTCGCGTGCGCTGAAGGGTTTGATCAGATAATCGTCGGCCCCGGCTTCCATCCCCTCAACGCGACTTTCCTCGCCCGCTCGAGCGGAAAGCATGATGACCGGCACGGCGGAAAGATGGGGATCGTTGCGAAGTTCACGAAGCAACCCGAAGCCGTCGAGTTTCGGCATCATGACGTCGCAGAGGACAAGGTCCGGTCGGTTGAGGCGAGCGGATTTTAGTGCGGTCACGCCGTCCCCGACGGTGGTCACCTGATAACGTTCATCGAGCAGCCTCGAAACATACTGACGCATGTCGGAGTTGTCGTCGGCAACTAACACATGCGGCCGCGTGTCGGTTTCGACTGCCACGTCGGATTGAGCGGGCACGAAATCAGGGGCGGAATCACCGGTTTGTTGGGAGGCAGTTTCCTGGTTGCCTCGCGTGGTCGCGGTGTCATCGGGGAGCCAACGGAGGGCTTCTTCGACGAACGGTGTCGCGCCCGCTCCGGTTGGTTCGATGGCTCCTTGCTCGACGAATTGATCGCTCGGCAGGTGATCTTTACCTATGGGAATCGTTACCGTGAAGGTGGTGCCTTTGCCGAGGCGGCTGGACGTGGAAATCGATCCGCCGTGGAGTTTGACTAGTTCCTGCACCAACGCCAAACCGATGCCGCTGCCTTCGTGAGTACGCCCTTGGGCGTTTTCGATCCGGTGGAAACGTTCGAAGATTCGCGACAGGTGTTCCGATGGAATTCCGGTGCCGGTGTCGCGGACCACGAGCTCAACGGCGTCGTTCGTTTGACATTGAGTGATCGAAATCTCGCCATCGAACGTGAACTTAAACGCGTTGGACACGAGGTTGAGAACGATCTTTTCCCACATGTCGCGATCGACGAAGACGGGATGTGTGATCTTTCGGCAGTCAACGTGGAGACGCAGGCCGGCGCGTTCGACGGCGGATCGAAAAACGCTCGCTAGTTCCGACGTGAACTCGGCTAGGTCGGTCGGTTGATAAGCGGCGCGAACCCGTCCGGCTTCGATGCGAGAAAAATCCAGCAGCGAATTGACGAGACGCAGCAAGCGGACACCGTTGCGGTTCACGGTTTCGAGTTGGTCGCGAACCGATGGCGACAATTCGGCCGGGTGGCGAGACAACATGTCTTCGACCGGACCGAGCATCAGTGTCAGAGGCGTACGGAACTCGTGACTGACGTTGGAGAAGAACGCGGTCTTGGCACGGTCGAGAGTCGCTAGTGTTTCAGCGCGGTGTCGTTCTTCTTCGTACGCACGCGCGTTCGCAACCGCCGTCACGATTTGCCCGGCGAGTAAGTCGATGAAGCCGCGGTAGTTGTCGTCGAACGCCAAACGAGGACTGAGTCCCGCGACGAGAAAACCGAGAGGACGTGCGTGCCCCGCTTTTGCGAGCGGCAGCACGACAGCCTGCTTTGGTGGTTCGGGCCATGCGCCGACGGAGAGCGGTCCGATGTCTTCGATCAGATTTTCAACCGCGACGCTGCCGCGTCGTCGCAGCACTTCTGCCAGTGGCCACGGGCAGACGTCGTCATGGAGGTCGATGACCTCGGGGCTGGTCCGCATGTCTTCGGTCACACCTGAAATGCCGGCGCGGTGGGCGTGTTGGCCGTCGTCGTCGAGCAAGTAGATCAGTGCGAAGGGAAGATCCTGTGGGTTTCCTCCGATGGCAAATGCCGCGTTCTGGCAGGCCTCTTCGGCGGACGTTGCCTCCTCGCTGGTTCGGGCGGCGAGTTCTCGCAGCGTACGGAGTCGCCGTTCGCCGATCGTCCGTTCGGTGTCCTCGGTGACGACGCACAACATCCCGCCGACCGTCCCATCGTCGGACGGCAAGGGGCTGTATGAAAACGTGTGGTAGGTCTCTTCGGAGAATCCACGGCGTTCCAAGAACAGCAGTAGACTTTCGTCCCAGGTCGCAACGCCGGTTTGAAGAACGGACTGGGCGCGAGGCCCCACGTCATCCCAAATCTCCGGCCAGACCTCGGCCGCGGGTTTGCCCAATGCCCAGAGGTGTTTCGGCCCGAGCGTCATTTTGGCGTACGCATCGTTGTAGAAGAACGTAAATTCCGGTCCCCAACCCAGCCACATCGCATACCGCGATCCGAGCATGATGTTGACGGCTGTCTTTAATCCCTGCGGCCATTTCGAGGGAGGACCGACCGGAGTTGTCGACCAATCGAACTGACGCGTCCGGCGACTCATTTCGCCGTCCCCGGATAGAAAATCAAACGCATCGCGTTGTTGGTATTGCGACTCGCTCATAGGCTTCTTCATCTCCCGTTGATTTTCCGCGATCCGAAAAGTGAAAAGGTCACGAATGTGAAAACCGTCAGAACGTCACAATGTGGCGGGGCATTATTCCATCATTGAAATCCCGCTAAATGGCAAATTCCGATTTGGCCAATTCTATTTTTTCTCGCGCGTTGAAAATATCAAATTGAATCGTGACTCGCGATCGGGGGCCCGGTTCAAAACAGCGTTCCATATCCGAGTGAGCCTGCGCGTTGGGAACGCCTCGAGGAAGCGGTCTGCATTGAAATTCTCACTTTGGTAAGGCACCTATGATGAAGCACGTTGCCGCGGTACCGACTCTCGTGCTGGCATTGGGGATTCGTTGCGTCTGAGGTTGCTCTGGACGCTATTGGTCTACGTGTCTTCACTTGCTGAATCGAGGAACCTGATCTCCAAATGCAATAAAACCGATCGTTAGTCGTGCGGGCAATGTGTTCGAAACGAGATGGCGATTTCGGAGACAATGCGTACAGCGTGCCAGCCCCATTTGTCGGTCTTCATTTTTTTGACGACACCGTGTCGCTACGATAGATGCGTGACGTTGAACAGTTGAAACGGTCGGCCTACATCAGCGCTGGCCGCTAATCGCTCAGTTGGTCGTTTTTCGACCAGTTGTTCGTGTGTCGCCCAAGGCACGGCGATCGCATCAAAATTAGGCTGACAAAATTAGATTTTCGAGGAAGTCAGTGTTCAAGCCTGCTTGTTCTCACTTCTGTTTGAAGCTTCCCTTGGTCGTGTCCCGCTTGAGGAGCGTCGTCACATAACGCGGATGAACGTGAAATTCGCCGTCGCGTTCTTCGTCCGAATGCGGCTGGCATCGTCGTGGAACACGACATCCAATACCCAGTGCATGGACTCCTCGCTCCAGTGACTCCGGACACTGATTGCGAACTCTCCTACCCGTGCAGGTCGACTGAGCAGGAAGTAACGAACCTCGACATGGCACTTCCCATTTTGCTCGGTTTGCGTGATGGCTTTGTCGATGATCGTCGCACCTGCCCAGTGATCTGTCATAGCCTTCATCTCAGGTGGTACCGGCCACACTGCGTAGAGTCGTTCTTATTGTCGCCCACGCTTTTTGCCGACCGTTTTCTTTGAGTTCACTCCATTGGCTTTCAGCCCTTCCTCGTGAGCTGACTCGCAGTGTTCACGGATGGCATTGGCTAACTTGGGATGGCTGTCCTTAATCGCAAAGATGTGGCCGCCATTGCAATGAGTCTTCTCGGCAATCGACTTCTGGGCTCCGATCGCATCGAGAGTGTTGATGGTGCTGCGGACATCAATGAAGGCCAACAGTGTATCAATTGCTGTGACTTCGTTGTTTTCTGAATCCAGTCCGGTTTTCCCAAGAGTGACTCCATGTTTGGAAGCCCCAACGGATACAAAGTGAATTGCGTTTGATTTCTCAGCGTTGGTGTTAGAACCGCGTGCCGTCTTGCCATCGATCGCGACATGGACGGGCAGTGATTCATCTTCGTCGCGATCACGCTTGTTTTCGGAGTTGCGATGTTGCTGGCAAAGTTGTGTGTGCCAGTCCAGTAACGCCTGCGGGAACTGCTTTGGCTTGATCAGCGACAGGACTCGATCGATGGTGTCGTGCGAGGGGATACCGTGTGGGAAATCTGCAAAGCGACTGAGCCAACCGAGTCATTCATTTCCAAAGCACTCGATCTCTTCGGGACCGTCGGCATCGGCGATCGTCGCAGCAACCACTGGGAACAGGATGGAGTTCAACGGATGGGTGGTTCGTCCTGGAACGCGAGGGTCTTCGACTTGATCAAAGCAGTCATGTAACACATCGATTCGCGAAAGCATTACCGCCTCCATAGCAGGGCATGATTCAAACGAGTTCACGTAATCTTTCGGAAACCGGCCTTCACCACGACAACCGGCAAACGAATACTTCTTCCGAAATTTGATGCGATGGACGTGAAGGTAAACCAAGCCTTGGTTGTGCTGCCGGACAGATTGTCCTGGCCGGAATCGAGTCACTCATTGGAGCGAACTTGATCTGCAAAGGCTTCCAGGTCGCTGTAGTTCAGTTGCCATGTGGTGTACATGAACCCTTTAACGTTTCTGATGCCACGAGCAGCTTGCTTCCACTGTCCAACATTCTTCTTAACGTCATCGTCATAATATCCCGCGATGATCTGCTGGTGACCGCGGTTCGCAAAGAAGGATAAAGACGATTTCGCATTGCCGCCGTTCCAATTGACCACGCTGACCGACTCGTCGAGTCCTTGCCACGAACCAGCGAGTGTTCCATGCACAAGGTAGTAATGGTCGTGCGCGTTGTGATTGGGGTCGAACATATCCGACCAGACCATGACTTCCGCATTGGGGCAAATTTCGTGAATCAGCTTCTCACAGCGATGCACGTTGTCGGCCAGTAGCTTGCCCGATGGGCGTCCTTGAGCCAGTTCGTCCCAACCCGCTACGCGAATTTCGTCATGAGACATGAAGTACCGTTTTGGCTTGAGGTACTGGTCGATTTGGATGACCTCACGGCGGAGTAGGTCGAACACTTCCTCAGCAACCAAACTGCAGCATACTTGACTGTCCTGAATGATCGCTGCGTGGTAGTACGAAACACCCAAGACATCACCGTCGCGAATGCGAGATTGGTTTGTCAGTCGAATCGGGGGTGCTTCATGATCATCATCGTATTCACCGGCATACGGCACACGGCCCAGCAACGGATCTTCCCAGCGGGTAAAGTCAAGACCCTCCTGATATTCGACCGATCCGTCGCCACTGCGAACTCGTAGCGGGCAGCCTTCGCGGCGCAGCAAGTTGATCCCGCCCACTTCCTCCAATTGGACGTCGTCGATCCAGACTTGGCCGGACTGGGCGCCCCACAATCCAAGATAAACATTGACTTCTTTGTGCTCGAGGGAATTGAACACAACGCGATGACGTGTCCAGTCCTGCGTCGACTTGATTCCAAGGTTTGCATGATTCAGCGCCCTGCCACCCTCGTCTATTGGCATGAACTTGAATTCGCTGGTCTGCAACCCGTCCGACTTTACCCATAGCGTCAGCCGGTATTCATGGAACGGCTTCAGCGTCACGCGACGAACGACACGGCAGTTGCCGCCACTGCCTTCATCCTTGCGCGACGCATCCATTCGCAGCGACGACCGACCGGAGTGTTTGATACTCGCATCGAGTTTTGAGGCGGTACCGAAACCATCGATCCAATCCCAGCGTTCTGGTGCGTTCTTGGATGCTGCCTCGAAATCACCTCCATCGAGAAAGTTTTGTTTCGACGCCGGCCTTGCCTCATTTTGCTTGACCACAAACTTGCAGTCTTTGACAGGCAAACCAGCCGCCAAGTTTGGATTGTTCTGGAGTAGGCTGTTGGAGTATCCAATCTGCATCACCAACGGAATCAGCTCGAGCTCCAATTCCTCGGCCACCGTTCGCGTTCGCACCAGATTGCGATAATAGTTGTCTGGGCGTTCATCCAGCTTGCCGAATTTGAAGTCGGTAATCGCCGCACCGTTGTAGCCGGCCTTCTTCGCTCGTGCGAGCAGTTTGATCAGTCGATCAACATCCTGATCGACCTGGAAGTTGACCGGTGCGTATACCCACAGCCGATGGGCGTCGTCAGCAATGGATGGGCTTACCAGTAAGGTGGAACACAAACACCCGAAGGCGACGATCTTTATTAGATTCATTGGCATCGTGACTCATTCCGCTGTATCAAACAGACGCTGCGCGTACACTCAACTAAACCGCACATGAGGAATGTTCCCGGACTCGCTTTCCCGGGTGCACTTCGGATTAGATGGGAAAGAGCTCGCCACAGCAAGAATACAATATACAGCACCCCAGTGGCGCCATGTTGTACATCGAACTCAGTTAGAATCATGTTCCTGTTGTCAAACAAACAATCTGCGGCGTAATCGACGGCGGCAACTCTTGACCTGACTCTCGACCAAGAACCATTTACGAAAAATGAAAATCCACATCGCACTTGTGACTGTGCTGATTGCAGCAACCTGTTCTGCTGATGACGTTTCCTTCGCCAAGACCGCGGCGGAAGTGCAGCGGATCTCGCTATGGAACGGTCAAGCACCCATTGGGGAGAATGCAAACGAAGATGCCGAGGCATGGATCACCTTGCATCAACCGGTGGCTCCCAATGGCACAGCGATTGTGATCTGTCCTGGCGGCGGGTACGGCGGATTGGTGGTGGGTCCCGAAGGTCATGGGATCGCTGCGTGGCTGATTCAGCATGGGATCACCGGTGTGGTGCTGGAATATCGGCTCCCGGCAGGACGCCATGCGGTGCCGCTGCTTGATGCGCAACGAGCCATTCGTACAGTGCGTGCGAACGCGAAGCGGTGGAAGGTTGATCCCTCACGAATTGGAATCATGGGATTCTCGGCCGGTGGGCACCTTGCCTCCACAGCTGCAACACATTTTGACAAGGGTGATGAAACCGCGACCGATGCGATTGGTCGAGCGAGTTGTCGTCCCGACTTTGCAATCCTTGTCTATCCTGTCGTCTCGTTGGGGCCAAAAGGGCACTCTGGAACGAAGACAAACCTGCTGGGCGAGGAGCCTTCTCCCGAACTAGTGAAGTTCTATTCCAATGAGTCGCAAGTCACACCGAACACGCCACCGATTTTTCTGACGCACGCTCTGGATGACAAAGTCGTGTCGCCTGAAAACAGCCGACTGCTGTTCGCGGCTCTCCAAGCGAAAGGCATCGCTGCTAAGTACCTGGAACTACCCTCGGGGGGACACGGACTCAACGGATACAAAGGCCCCATGTGGGACGCTTGGCAAGAGCAGGCACTCGCCTGGTTCGGAGATCTGAACCGAGCAAACTAGATTTCGGTTGTGTGTTGATTTTGACATTCGTGGTCGCGAACGATTCACCGAGTCCTTGCTGAGTGAATTGCCGCTGGCTCGTCTATTATCAAATTGGCCTCGTGGTGAATGAACCGTCTCGCGACTGTGGACGGTTGTTTACGATGTCGCGGAAGCAGAACGTGACATTTCGCACTGCCCGCTGAGTTACAAAGACGACATGCTCGCGTAAGATGGGGAGTTGCAGGCGCTGCTAGAAACGGCCGACTTTCATGGTTGGTGGTTTCCCTCGTGCACCCGATAATTCAAAACCAACTCATACAAAACCTGAATATGAATTCACACCTGAAATCGTTGCTTGTGTTCATTGCCGCCTTCGCCGTGATGGCAGCTTTCCCACCTTCCGGACTGGCACAAGCACCGGTCGATCGTGATGTGGCTTACGATGACAAGCATTTATCACAATGCGTTGACGTCTATTTGGCTAAGTCTGATAAGCCTACCCCAGCGGTTATATATATTCACGGCGGTGGATGGCGAGGAGGTTCCAAAAAGGGCGTGCCGGGATGGTTGATGAGATTCGTCAGCGACGGCAAGCTTTCGGTAGTCGCGGTGGAATACCGATTCACTGATGTCGCGATACACCCTGCTCAGGTCAACGACTGTTTGCGAGCGATTCAGTTTGTCCGCCAGAATGCCGAAAAATGGAACATTGATCCACTGCGACTTGGCGTCACCGGCGGTTCGGCGGGCGGACACTTGTCAGCGTATGTTGCCTTGCACGACGACGTTGCCAATGCGAAATCAACCGATCCGGTGGAGCAGCAATCGTCACGGGTTGCCTGCGCCGTCAGCTTTGCGGGCCCGACAGATTGGTCGCTGTTGAGCAGCATTGCACATGGCCATCCGGCCTATCGTCAATTGATTGGATACGTACCTGGAACTCCGGCTTCCGAACTGAAAGCGGAACTCGTCAAAGATGTCTCGCCAATTACCTTCGTCAGTGAAGATGACCCTCCAGTGATGCAAGTTCATGGAGACAATGACGACATTGTCCCGTTGGAACACGCATCAAACCTTCATGAGCAACTTCGGTTCAAAGGTGTGACGTCTGAACTGGTTGTCATTCCCGGAGGCAATCACGGAGTCGCCGGCGCCGGAGATCAGGTCTCAACCCGTGCGGTCCAATTTGTTCAACGATATTTGCTGGCGCCTTAGCGAACTCGCAATGCACGCGCACATGCGACGCTGGAGTCATTCTTTCTCGCTGTTGGAATTCGCCACAATAAGTTGACAGTGGAACGATCTTAACGCGAAGGCAAGTGTTCCAACCTGATGATCGGGCTGAAGTCAATGAGAGAGACCGCGTGAAACTTTGCTCGAATTCAATCATGGAGAAAGTTGGCATGTAGCGACGCCGCTACAAAGGGGTATCGTGGACTTTGGTCCTTGCCGTGAATGCTCCCATCGCGTGATGCTTGACTTTGCGTTTCCAAATTCGGTTTCCGCTAAACGCAAATAGCGTGTCCCCATCCTTGCCACCGAGGCAAACGCCGCTCACGCGATCGAAGTCAGGCACAGGAAGCATCACTTGAGTGGGGCCATCGGCGACAACCTCCCAGTCCTCTCCAGGATTCCAGATATTTTGGCGCGCGGGGCACGTGGCCCCACCGGACATGCAGCGATCATTTCCATCGGAAGAAAGATTCAAGTTGAACTCCTTGGCGACAAACGACAGCAAGTTTTCAACCAATAGACGAAGGTTGTTGTCGCAGACGGCAGCAACCTGGAACTGTACGAGGGCCTGATCGAGTAGAGGTCGCCACCCTTTGAAAAACACACCCCTTTCTGGTTCGCAGCCGTATCCGAAGCGGCGTCAATCTTTCTAGAGTCGATTGAAATCGGAACAATCGGCCGCGTAATCTTGCTCTCAATCAGCGACTATTCGGTCACTTCGAGGATCCGGATATTTCGGAACTTGAGATTGTTTGGCTGACCGTGATCTTGAAATCCAATGTAACCCGTCAGCGGTCGGTCCTTCATCGGTGTCTCATCCAAGTCGCAGTGCACGATCGACTCACCATTGAGCTCGACTTCGACGTCCGTGCCGATGCATGTGACAACCATTCGATTCCAAACGCCCGGTGGCTGCGACATGTTCTTGGAAGCCGCCGATTTTGTACCGACGACTCCACCGTGATCGTGCGAAGTCAAGGAGCCTTCCTTAGCCGATGAATCAAGGATCTGAACCTCGATGCCTTTGTTGACTGGATCGTTGCGATCGCCCACGCGGAAGTAAACGCCGCTGTTTCCACCAGGCGGGTAGGCATATTCAAGGTCCAGGACAAAGTCCTGGTACTTTCTTTCTGACCAAAGATACGCATCCCATCTCGACCACCCCTGTTCCCCATCTCTCGGTTGGATCAACAGTGAGCGGTCATCTTGGACGATCCAATTTCCGGCGGTCTTCCAACCAGACAAATCTCTACCGTTGAAAAGCGAAGTGAACTTGGAAAGATCACGCAGCTTGAGGTTCCGCCATCGTACTTCGTATGGCCCTTGCCCCTTGCCGATGCCATGCACTTGCAAGCCAATGAATCCTTTCGGGTGCGACTTGTATCGCTCTTCGTGAATGAGATCAGAAATCTGTGTGCCGTTGATCCAGGTTTCGATCCTATTGCCAAACGCCACGACTCGATACGAGTTCCACTCACCATCTTGAAAGGTGTCGTGTGGTGTGCGATCGGAATCAGGCGTCATCCACCCGCCTGCAGATTCGCCATAGACATAGCCCGCCATTTTGTCGAGTGAGATTTCGACTTGCGGTCCGTTGACTCTGCCATCCGGCTTGCTGCCTTCGCTTTGCGATCGAATTTGAACGCCGGAGTTCAGGGCCGTGTCGACCTTGACATCAAATGACAGTTCAAAATCCCCGTACAACGTGTCAGTGCAAAGGAACGAGTTAGGGCTGCCCTCATTGGTTTTGCCGACGATCGAGTCACCTTCAACTCGATAGGTTGCAGTGCCGTTCCGCTGCGTCCATCCGCTCAGGTCTTTGCCATTGAAAAGATCGATGAACCCGCCGGCGTCTTGGGCCGAAGTGACCGAGGTAAAGCCGAGCAACAAACAGGCAAGAAGACAGATACGTTTCACGGTGGGGACTTTCGTTTGAGGTGGAGGGGATATTTTACGCGACAATCGTTCTACGGTAGTTCGAGGATTTCTAATTTGCGAACATGGACCATGCTGCTGGGAAGATGCTGCGGAAAAGCAACAGGGGCCAATCTGGGAGCAAGCGTTCCCTCCTTGATTTGCTAAACGCTGTTCTCCTTGCCACCTTTCTCTCATTCGTGCATCGGCTGACCGCTGGACAACAAAAGCCATTCGCCGTTCCGGCAATCGGATTGCCAGGAGGACGGACCCGACAATAAAGGATCGAAGCGAGGTAGCGAATACAATGGGCAGTTGGTGAATGATGGTAGTCGAGACACTCTTTGCGAGAGAATCGCAACGGCTCCAGGTTAACAAACTCGCCAATCTGCCGCATCTCGCCCGCCCCTTCATGCTGGAATATTGACAAAGTTTGCAATCCCTTGCAGCCGCCTGCCCCGTGACGCTTGGAAGGGAGACGACGAGGGCTCGCAGATTTTTAAGCGTGATATCAGCTGTCTGTCACCAAGTGGCGACGCATGATAATGCAATCAATTCTGATCTTTGAGCGCGTTGGCATAGTAGTCAGGCAAAAAGCAGAACCGCTGTCATTGGGTGGTTTCGGCATGCTATGAGCGGCGGTGTGCATGCGGTCACTTGGGTTGGGGTGGAAATCTCAAGAATCTACACGCACCCTGAAACCAGCGGCGTTTGGCGGGAATGCTCAGCGGACTCGGTAATATGACAGCCATTCGGCTAGGTTCACCTGTTTGAGTTCATGAGCAGTAAGTCCTTCTGTCACTCAATTCTGAGCTTTGATACGGAAATGAAGGTTTGGTTAGAATTCGTTAGCGCGTTGTTCGGCTCCATCGCTTGGCCGGCGGTTGTCATTGCTGTGATTCTGGAGTTACAAAAAACGCTCGCAGAACGGATTCCTCGGGGGCGTTCCTTCACAGGCAAGGTTCGCAAGGTGGTGAAATTTTGCTGTCTGAAAACGACGCTGAGGCGATCGTGCGGGATAACCTCGATGGCATCGACGATGGTGATCGAAGGCATGCCCGAACAAGAAAAGGCAGTCTTTGCGAAAAACAATTGATCCGGCTTCAGGAAGGAATCACGTGGGATGGCAGCAAACGCGAAGAGATCAGACCCTTCGAGCGGTTGGTACTCAAGTTGCGGGGCAAAGGTCTTCGGCGATGATTGCGATCGACTCGCGTGCTCACGATTGCGTTCGATTTCTCAGCGTTGGTGTAAGAACCGCGTGCGGTATTGCGATCAATCGCAACATGAATGGGCAGGGACTGCTCTTCATCACGATCACGCTTGTTTTCGGAGTCGCGATGTTGCTGGCAAAGTTGTGTGTGCTAGTCCAGTAACGCTTGCGGGAACTGCTTTGGCTTGATCAGTGACAGGCCTGGCCGATGGTATCGTGTGAGGGGATATTGCTGGGAAAATCTGCAAAGCGACTGAGCCAATCGAGTCGTTCGGCTCCAAAGCACACGATCTCTTCGGGACCGTCGGCATCGGCGATCGTCGCAGCAACCACTGGGAACAGGATGGAGTTCAAGGGATGGGTGGTTCTTCCTGGAACGCGAGGGTCTGCGACTTGATCAAAGCAGTCATGAAACACATCGATTCGCGAAAGCATTGCCTTCTCCATAGCAGGGCATGGTTCAGACGACTTCACGCAATTTTTCGCAACAGGTCCTCGCCAAGACAACCGACAAATGAATACTTCTTCCGAAATTTGATGCGATGTCCGTGTCGCTCAAGGCAACTTTGATCGCGAACGATCTCCTTGACGTAAGTTGCGTTTAAACAACGAAAATGCTTTCACTGCGATCGACTATGCTCACGACGTGCAGGATTATTGTTTTTGCTTCGCCGGCCAATTCATCAAGGGTTTGCCTTCCCCGTTTAAGAGTTGAAGGTTGGCGATGACTGCGGAACCGGGGCCGTCGCAGACATCGATTCGCAGCCCGTGAAGGCGTTGGTCGGTGTTCAAGGGAACGCGAATGGATTGCGCGTCCATGGCTCCCTGGACGTCAAAGGTCAGCTTGGTTCCGTTGGGTAACGTTGTTTGGGCGTCAGTCGTCGTGAAGACCTCGCCCGTGGCCGCGGTCGGTGACGTCAACTCGAATGCCAACAGGTAGGGACCCTCAGGCAAATCGGCGCGGCGAAGATCGAAGGCCAGTCCGGGATCGTCGCCGGTGAACGTGAGTCTGAGTTCACCGCCTACGATTTTCAGCGACGTGTTTTTCCTTGCTCGGATGTTTGCTGGATTACTACTGCTGGCTGACGCACGGCTATTGCGGTTTTTCTTTCGTCTCACATATTCATCAATGTCGGTCGTGTCGAAATTGGTCCACTCGCGATGCCGATGGGTGCCCGTGGATTCGCTGACCTCAGAATAGGATTTCTTCGGTGCGTGCAAGACATTCTTGGTCATGTCTTCCCAGGTTGCGATCATTGCGTTGAGCCGTTCAGGATAAACCTCGGCGAGGTCGTTCAGTTCCGACCGGTCGTCTGCAACGTTGTAGAGTTCCCAATGTTCACTTTGAAAACTGACCAGTTTCCAATCCCCATCACGGAGACCGCGATCGAGCGAGAAGAGGAGATGAATCGGGGGCCGTTTCGCGATCAGGTTTCCATCAAGGATTGGTTTGAGCGAAATACCTGAGACGGGACGCAAGTCACGATTCTCCCACGACTCAGGAATGTTCGACTGAGTGATCTCGGCCAACGTGGGTAGCACGTCGATCAAGTGTGCGGGTTGATCGACTACGGCACCGGCGGGTTGTTTCAATCCGGCGGGCCAGTGAACAATGGCGGGCGTTGAAATTCCGCCTTCGAATTGATTTTGTTTGTAGTAACGGAACGGGCTGTTGCGTGCCCACGACCATCCGGTCGAATCCGCGAGTGTCGTTTTCGCGTCGGTCGGTTCGACATTCAAACGTGGTTTTTGGCGATCGTAGGGACAGGCGCCGTTATCCGCGACGAAAAGGATGAACGTGTTTTCGAGTTCGCCGTTGCGTTTCAAATCCTCTATCAGCCGGCCGACTTCCTGGTCGACCCGATCGATCATGGCTGCCAACGTCGACATGCGATTGGCTTCGTAGTCGCGTTGCCATTGTGTTAGGTCGTCCCACGCCGGAATGTGTTCGGGACGTGGGGACGGTGTGAGAGAGTCGGGGATCACGCCTTCTTGCTTCTGTTTGGCGATCCGTGCGTCGCGAGTTACATCCCAACCCTTGCTGTATTTGCCTTTGTACTTCGCGTAGTCTTCGGGCAAGGCATGCAGTGGGGCATGGGGGGCGTTGAAGGCGACGTACAAATACCACGGTTGATCGACCTGTCGTGCTTCATTTAAAAATCGCAGGCCGTAATCCACATTCGCGACTGTGGTGTAGAAACCCTCGGAGGGAACGTTCCATGGTTTGCCGTTGAGGCGAAACGTGTTGTCACCGGCGAAGTAATTGCACGCTCCGCTGAGGTGACCGAAATACTTTTGGAAACCGAAGTCGGTGGGCTGTTGTTTGAGATGCCATTTGCCCGTCATGGCAGTGGTGTAGCCCGCTTTGGCGAGCACTTCGGCCGACGTGACCGCGTGCGACAGCGAGACGTCTCCGGCGGCGATGCAGTATTGACCGGTTAACAAGCTCACACGAGACGAATGGCATTTGGCTGTGTTGTAAAACTGCGAGAACCGAAGTCCGTCGCCGGCGAGTGAATCCAGATTAGGCGTATCGATCTCGCTGCCGTAGCAGCCGATGTCAGAAAAGCCGAGGTCATCCACCATCATCACGAGAACGTTCGGGCGTTCGGCGTGAACGCGAGTGTGAGCCTGCATGACGCAAGCGAAAAGGAACAGGCATGCGGATACCAAGAGTCGCATCATTTCCGAACTTTCAGGCGAGGTAGGATATCGGCGGGAGGCGATCGTCGGCGGCGAACAGCAACACGACGGTCGCGGGCGAGGCAAACGTGAACGCCTACTTTACCATGACCGGCGAAGAAAACTCACGCAGTCGATCGATTTTCGCGGAGACGGCGGAGTGACGTTTTGTGCCGCATTCGGCGTCGCTGAGCGCAGTGGGTGGCGACTTAGGCTAGCGGAGCGAGGTTGCCTCGAAGTTCATGTTTTGCGGGGTCTCCGACAAACCGTCCGCACTTTGAATCCTCTGTTGCATCGGATTCATCAATGGGCGGGTCGGCGGTATCTCGCCGTCGACGACCGCAATGGAAAGGTCGTCGACCCAAATTCGTCCGCCGCCGGTGAGGAGCGCGCCGAAGGTGATCACCGACGCGTCATCGGGAACGTCAAGGATGATTTCCACCTCGTGCCAATCGTGAGTGCCTGCGACGCGGCGTGATTGCATGTTGTCAAATCCAACGGTGCCTCGTTCGGCCGAGTCGATCCGCATCCACAACCCCGCGGCTTCGGCGTCGTGAGTTTTCAGATATCCGTTGAACCGAATGCGTTGGCCGCAATAGTTCTTCGCTTTGATTGCTTGGACGATCGTGCCAAACAACGGTTGGTTGTTGCGGCTGGTGAGTTCGAGCGAAGCACTGAAATTGCCACCGTGTTTCACCGTCTCGTCGACGAGCACTTGATATCCGCGAGGCCCACCACCCCAGTGCATCGGGAATTGGCTTTGGGAGCTTGATGCGCTGCTCGGGAGGCTGTTCGCAGTCCGGCTAGAGTTCGCACCGGGTTGGTTGTGCTCGTTGGAACGATACAACCGGTTGCGATTTTTACTGGTCATTTTGGCTTTGTCGAACTGAGCGACTTCTCCCGTTTCGAGATCCTTGAGTTGCAAGTCGACCGTATCGCCGGGGAAGTCATCCAACGTCCATAGGACTTCCACCAAGTCTTCGCTGAGTCGTTTCTTCCACTTCGGGCCGTATTGTTCTTTGGTGTGTTGGACGAGATCCTCGATTTGAAAGTGGTTGACGCTCACGAGTTCGTATGGTTTGGAATCGAATCGAACGAGCACCTTTCCGTCATCGAAGCTCATTTGTGTGAACGGTGAAATTTTGGGTGGTTCGTTCTTAGGCGGAACACTGTGGTCGTTCGTTTGAGTTGTTTCCACGATCGGATCGGTCTTGGTGGAGCCCGCGTCCGTGACGGTAATCTTCGCAACCTCGGTCTTTCCGCGTTTGATGACGACGGTGTTGTTTTGGATTTCGTACTCGTCGATGTCACTGGCAATTTCGATCACGTAGGCTCCTGTTCGAACGTTGACCGAGGTCCCGCCTCCGGTCACGGTCAACTCGTCGACAATTTGATTGTCTTTGCGGATGACGATCGGCACGTCGGTGTCCGCGTTGCTTTCGATCCGAAGCGTGCCGTGATCGTTTTGAATGATAATGATGGTTGCGGCCCAGGCCAAAAAGCCGGCGAAGCAGGTCGCGAGAATCCAGGGCCATTTGCGGGTGACATCGAAACCGTGTGAGCGAATGCGTGGGCCCGCGGGCGATGGAGATTCCGTTGGTGGCGCGGGCACGGTGGTCGGGGCAGACAGATGGGCCTGCCACGCTTTGAGCAAATCGGCGACGTCGGAGGCATTCTGGAAACGGTCGTTTGGGGCCTTGTTCAGCAATCGCATCACAATGGCGTTGAGCCAATCCGGTGTGTCCGGTTGAACCCCGCAGATCGAACGAGGCTCGTCGTTACCGATTCGATTGAGGACGCCCATGGTCGTTTCGGCGCGAAACGGGCTGCGACCGGTGAGTGTGAAATACATCACGCTGCCTAGCGAGAACAGATCGCTGCGATGGTCGATCGCGTCCCCGTGTGCTTGTTCGGGTGACATGTATTGCGGTGTGCCAGCGATCACGCCGCTGCGAGTCATGCTGGCGTCGTCGATCGCGCGAGCCAATCCGAAGTCAGTGATTTGAACCCGTTCGACGCTGTTTTCTAAGAGGATGTTGGCGGGCTTGATGTCACGATGAACCAACCCTTGTGCGTGGGCGGCGGCGAGGCCTTCGGCAATTTGGGATGCGACACGAACGGCTTCGATGGCTGACATCGGTCCCTCCTTGTCGATCCGCTCCTGAAGGCTGCGTCCCTCGACGACCGGCATCACCAAGTACGGTAAACCGTTGTGTTCGTCGACCGTTTGAATCGGCACGACGTGCGAATGGACGACTGCGGCGGCACTGCGGGCTTCGCGTGAAAACCGTTTACGCGCCGCGGCGGAGGTCGCCAATTCGGGGGACAGGACTTTGACGGCACACTGACGCTGCAGCGAGGTGTCAAACGCACGCATCACGATTCCCATGCCACCGCGACCGAGAATTTCCTTGATCTCATAGCGATCGAATTTTCCCACCGAATCGTTGTCATCGGATTCGTCGAGGAATGCGAACGATGCCGTTGATGATCCATCATCGAACGAAGTGTCGCCCTCGGGTGTTGCGGCTTGCGGATGTTCGTTGATTCGTTCACGCAGTAGCACGCCGATGTCTTCCTATGCCCAATTGTCGTTGACCATGTTTTCGATGCGTCGTTGGCATTGGGGACAGTTTTCGATGTGAATGGTGACATCCTGACTGTCGGAATTCCATCGATCGTGGAGATATTCGTCGAACGTTTTGGTGTCGTAATGTTGTTCTTCGTTTGAAATTCGTGCGATCATTCGTCGGTCTCCCATTGGCCGGACAGGTTGAGTGCTGCGGTTTGCAAACGTGCCGTCACACGGCATTTTGCCATTCGTACCGCTCCCTCGGACTTGCCGAGCGAACGGGCGACATCGGAGATCGATTTGCCTTCCACGGCGGTCATCCAGAACGCATCCCATGTATCCGGTTCGACCAAAGGACGGACCTCGTCGGCTGCGCGTTGCAATTGCTGACGATGCAGTTCGAGGTCGAACAGGCTCGCCGTTTCGTTATCGCGTTCGGGTTGTTGCGACAGCCATTGTTGAACGTGGCTGTCGCCGGATCCGACCGGGCCTTTGCATCGAGTCAGTTGGTTGACCACCAAATTGCGGGTGATGCGAAACAGCCAAGCACGAAACGAGCCGCTCCCGCGACTTCGGAATGATGTGATGGACCGTTTGACGATGGAGAAGACTTCTTGAGCGAGGTCTTCGGCATCTGCGTGCTGCAGTCCTTTCGCCATCGAAACCCGGATCACGAGCGGTTGATAGATCGTTACAAATTCTCGCCAGACTTCTTCTGAAGCCGGTTCGTTGAGTTTGCCGATCAGGGTCGTTCGTGTTTCTGGGCCTTGCAAATCATGTCTCCTGTCCGTCCAAACACAAGGAAATCCGGTTTGTCACACCGTATCGATAGGAAACCACCGAAAATTTCTTTTGCGTTACATTTCACTATATCCGGATTGAATCTCGCCTTGGGATTCGCGAGGTGGAGGTTGGTGCCGGAGCGGCCGGTCCGTTGGCGGGGTTTTCGTGTGCCGTGATTTTAAAAACAAGCGTCCGGGTTGGTGTCAAAATCGATTGACAGCGATGGCAGTCGCGATTGAGCTTATGATTTCAGTCGGTGAGCTCGGATCACGTCGAGGAAGAATGCACAAAGAGGTTCCAGTGGAAATCGTTAAGCATCTATTGCGCACGCTGATTCACATTGCGGTGCTCGCGATTGTTTTTGGGGGCATCATCGTGCTCACGATCAAGCTTCGGTTGCCGATGATGATCATCCCGGTCGGAATCTTTGTCCTGCTGGGCGGCTACATCTACTGGTCCGCTCGATGGCACGCGTATTGGGCGCCGGTGTCGAAGAAGGTGATGGGCAAAAAGTGGAATCTCGCGACGGGCGAGGCGATGGAAACGGTCGTTGAGAACGCGATCATTCAGGCGGGCAGCTCGGTCCAAACGGTGACATTACGTCTTTCGATCTACAACCTTGAGACGGGCCGCCGCGTCTTTCGACGTTGTATTGGCGACGACGTGGTCTTCCTCGGGGTGCACGGGATGGGAATTTGGTTCTTTATCGAGGACCGGTTCCATGCACGACGCGACGGATTGGTGTGCGTTGACGTGCAGACGGGCGAATGGATCTATCACGTACCGAAGTCAGAAATCCGCTCGATCGAGAAAGGAAAGAAGAACGGGCAGGTCTTTGCTGAGATGGCCGACGGTGAGGTTCGTGAATTGGCGATTGCGGAGGTGACAGGTAACTAATCGCTAATTCACTTGCTTTTTCGGCGGGCGAGTTCGGAGGTGTCTTCTCGTTTGAAGATTTTGCGAAACACTCGGCTGTGTAAACTGCAATAGCTGTCATCGACGTAGACGAGGTCGTCTTGGAGGGCGTCGTGCAGTTTGGGGAGTGAGTAGAACGGGACGCTCGGGTAGGCGTGATGTTCGGAATGATAGGGCAGGTTCCACATGAAGAATCGCAGTAACCGGTTTGAAATCACCGTACGCGTGCGATTGAGAATGTTGCCCGTCATCTCGCAACCGGTGTGTTCGCTGGCCAAGTACAACGCCAAAAACGAATGGGCGACAAAGAGCGATATCAAGAGGTAGCCGAGTCGCGGCATCCAGTTGACGGCGCAGATGACGATCGCGATGTAGAGCACCAGAACAATACGCGATTCCCATGCGATTTGACGACGGGATCGGGGCCGAACGTGCGGTGCCAATCGTTGCCAAAGCGATTCGGGCAAACCGACCGCGGGAAGGCAAATCATCAACGTTCGCATTACCAGCAACAACAACCCGGATGCGAGGGCGAGGTATTCGTGAGTGCGGGCGGGCCAATTCGCGAACGACTCGCCACCCAGGGCGATTTCGGGATCGCGATTAGGATCGTGGGTATGGCGATGATGTTCAAAGTGAAATTCGCGGTAAGACGATGGTGTCCACAAGAGCGAAAATCCCGTCAACCAGGCGACGGCATGATTGAGCCGACGTGAACGAAACGCCGTCAAATGAATGCACTCGTGCAAAGGTCCAAACAAAGATGCCTGTACCAATCCGAGAACCACGGCCGCAACGATGTTCAGCCAATGCGTGTTGGGCTGTGAAAACAGGACGACAAACAGCAACGCGGCAATCAATGAAAACTGAACCGTCAACCGAACGATCGCGGGAACGTCAGTGCGCTCCTGGAGTTGTCTCAACGTTTCGCGAGAGACGCAATGTCGGTCGTCAAAGGAGGTTGTTTTCATGGCTGTTCGGTTTCAGCATGTTCGTCAAATGCGATCGTTTCTTGCGTCGTGACCGATATGCGAGGTTCACGCACGGTTGCGAGATCCCACGCTCAATGGGTTGTTTTGATGACGCCGCCCGTCACCGAAGGTTGCAAGGGTCTGTCTCAATATAGTTCCTGTTTTGCGGTAAAACGGCGATACTGCGAGGAATCAAGGCTGAGGCGCCGAACACAATCGTTTCAAACGCTGCAATCGGACGTGTTGTATTCTTGGGGGCGTGAGGTTACTACAATTCGGCGGGGCAACGGTTGAAACGTGAATGGTCACTGAGTTGCCTCGTCCGACGCGTGAGACAAACGCGTCGTCCTTGTGGTTCGATAGGAACGAGGCGTCTCGATGAGTTTGCAGATAAGGTGCCCCGGCTGTCAGTCGACGTTGCAGATCCCGGATTCGGCTCGTGGCAAACAAGTCCGATGCAGCAGTTGCCAGAAAGTTTTGAAGGTGCCGGCCGCGAACGCACCGGCAGCGTCACCGACAAGAGCGGCCGCGCCGCGTCCCGCGAGCCCAAGACCGAACGTTCCCAGTACGCCCGGGCCGAGTTCGGCTTCTTCGGGATCGTTGCAATTGAGATGTCCGGGGTGTCAATCGACGCTAAAAGTTCCGTCGTCCGCCGCGGGCAAAGTCGTGCGATGTAGTAGTTGCCAAACGCAACTGAAGGTGCCCACTGGAGGAGCGGTACGTCCTTCGGCGCCGGTTCCCGCGACGCCGCCGACTCAGCCCGCGTACGACCCGTTCGCCAATTTGCCATCGGCCGGTTCGATGCCGTCGCCTGGATCGGCGGGCGGCGGAATGCCGTTTGGATCACCCGGTGCCGGCGGTCCGGGACGTGCTCCTCAATCGGTCAATCCGTACAGCGTGCCGCGACGCTCGGCGGCCGCTCCGAGGGCTGGATCGGGGACGCTGCGGAGCGGCCGGTCCGCGGTGCTGTACAACATTCCGGCAATCATCATGATCATTTGGGGCTCGCTCGTCATTTGCATGGTGCTGTTTCAGCTAGGCTCGATCGTCCTGCTGATTGCGTCGGGAGCGGTGAAGATCCAGCAAATCGACATGCCCGTGTTGGCGGGGAAGGTCGCGGGGCAGTTGGTGATGTTGGCAATCCAAGGATCGGTTATTGCCGGAGGTGTCGCCATGGTTCAACGCACTCGGCTCCGTGCGGCACGCTCGGCGGCGGTGATTAGCACCATCCCTTGTTTCGGTTGCTTCATTTTCCCGATCGGAATATGGGCATGCGTGCTGTTGTTTAGCGAGCAAGCCGAGCGAGACTTCTCATGAGGAACACGCGTGTTTGGATGTCGGTGTAGGCTGCGGAGCTTGGTTTGATTCATTCGCCGTTGCTCGCGACAAGTGCATTTCCATTTTTGTGGTAGCGACCATCGCCCGATGGTGGACCACGTTCGGGCGAACGCAGCTACCTTTGGAAACGAACGTCATTTACGAAAACGCTCTAACTGTTTTCAGCGGGCTGTTGGACGGCGTTTTTGAATGGATTGCGTTGGGGAGGTTCCTCGTGGCTGACGTTTTTCAATAGTTGTTGAACGAACACGTTGACCAGCGGGACCCGGTGTCGGACCCAGATGTGTGTGTCGACGGGTTGGCAACCAATTCTCGATTTTGCGTCCAACGCGGTTCGGCCGAACGAAATGCGTTTGCAACGCCACGTGATTGCTTGCTCGACCACCGCGAGCAGGAGGCGGTGATAGATCGGCAGGTCACTGTTGGCGTCGTAGTCCAGTCCGAGATAATAGCCGATTGCAGTTTCGCCATCACGAACCACGATCACAAACCCGATGAGTTCGTTTTCGCAACGGATGCCAATTGCGATGAAGTCATCACCGAGAGCGCGGGCCATGCGGGGCAACGTTGATTTCTGCAGCGAAAACAGACAAACGTCGGCTCGTCGGGCGACGGATTGGTAGAGTTCGTAGATCCGATCGGATTCGGTGTCGAGGTCGTCGATCGGTCCAACGTGCAGGGTGTCGGCCGCGAAGGGCTTGAACACTTTGCGTGCGGCGGCGCGATAGCGTTTGGTTAAACTCGCGGTGTAGTCGTCGAAGGATTGCCAGTTCGGGTCTATCGAAAGAACCATGTTGGGTTCGGTTTCGAGCGAACGGTATCGGAACTCCGCCAATTCGGAGGCCGGTAATTTGTCGACGTCGAAAAGATCTTTGACGATTACGTAGTCGGTCTGACCATGCAGCCGATTGGCACGTCGGATCCGATAGAGACAATCGGCGACTCCCGGCCAGATCTTTTCGGGCGCGCGGCCGGGGGCGAACGCGACTCCATCGGGCCCCCAGGTATGAACGTTTCCGCACATGGTGACGCGGCGCTTAAGAAGTGCCAGGGATCGACGTCGCAGTTCGGCGGGCAATCGTGAAATCAGTTCGGTCTTGTTTCCCATCAACTGCTCGCCGCACACGTCGAATGACTGCGTGGCGACGGCGGCCAAAGGTGTGCCGGACTCGTAGACGATTGCAAAGTCGCGGACGATGCGGTCACCGAAATCGTCTTGGGCGTTTTGCAGGTACCGACGGCTCATGAAAATCGAACCGTCGCGGGTGACATGGTCCCAGTCGGCGGCGTTTAAAAAATCGATACGCCCAGCGATCGAAAACTGAAACTGGCTCGGACGCCGAGTGCAGCGTTCGGCGTTGATTCCGTTTGTCATGGAAAGACTTTCTCGGTGGGGGATGTGGCGTTAGGAAGATCTTACATGGTTGTGAGGGGGGAGGTTGCTAGATGCGAGAGTCAGGTTTGGGGGTTGGGGGGAAACGTTTTGGGGATCGGTGACGCACTTTAGGGGGCGCGGGCGTTATGATGAATGCTTGGTTGCGTGCGAACGGCGTCAGGATTCGGAGATGAAAATGGTATCGGAATCGACCGGGAGTGATGATGTGAGCGTGTCGGAAACTACCGGTTTGCAGTCGGCGGACTCAAATCGGGCTGCGTCGCGAGACGATGAGTTACCCCATCTGAATGCAACGAATCCATGCGGGAGTACGTTGCGACGCGTGGGAGACCTGGACATGACGCCGATGGTTGACGTCACGTTCCTGCTGTTGATCTTCTTTATGGTGACCGCGTCGTTCAGCATGCAGAAGTCGATTCAGATCCCACGGCAAACATCCGATGAGGCGAGTCACCGTCCCATTGACGATGTCCTGCCTGACTTACCGTCCGTCGAGGTTCAAATCAACAAAGACGGCGGCTTTCTCATTCTCGGGATGGCATGGCAGCGGGAAGTTCTAGGCAAGCAGAGTTTGCTCGCGACGCTCGGTGAGATCATGCAAAACGAATCGCAACCGATGAGATTGAATGTGAAGGTGCATGAAGCCGCAAAGCTTCAGTATCTCGTCGATTGTCTCGATGTCGGATCGATCGTCGGTTTTGCTGAAACGCAGATCACGGTTGAGGATGCGTTGGATTGAGCCACTCGCACGGTTTGGCTGGAGCGGATGATTGTAGATGACGCATGTCGCGATCGATCGGAATGCTGTGTTTGTGCGTGGACAGTGCGGTGCTTCTTCACCCTTCGTTGCATTTACGACGATTGGCGTTGCGGTAGACGTGGCGAGTGTTGTAGCGGGGGACAACACTAGGGGAATTTGAATGAAAAAGCTCGTTTACATTTTGATGCTGGCGTGTTTGGTCGCGGGCGGGTGTGCGGCCGTTCGCGACATGTTATCTGGCGGCAGCGACTTTGATCGTTCGCGCCAGTTTTGGGACCAAACGTCCGACAATCCGTTTCGGTAGCTCACTGAGCACGACGATTCGACGCGTTCGCGAGTCGTATTCGGCGTTCCCGACGTCCTGAGTTTTTGGCGTCTAGGGTGGATCGTATCCGCCGGGGTTCCAAGGGTGGCAGCGTGAGATGCGTTTGATCGCAGCCCAGGTGCCACGGATGGGGCCGTGTTTTCGGATCGCGCCGATTGCATAAGCACTGCACGTGGGCGTGAATCGGCAGTTAGGACCGAGCAGCGGGCTGATGAAAATTTGATAGCCGCGAATGACGCCGACGATCGCGAAAATGAACGCCGCGCTGATCCACCGCAGGGGTGCCCATCGGTGTGGTTTGTTATCATCTGGCTTTTCGTCACTATCCATCACGTAATCGTCTCATGAATCGATCCGAAATTGAACCCGAAGCGTCCGGAAATGCGGACGTCGCCGAAAAACGCGAACTCGTCATTGGCACAGAGACGGACACGTCCCTGGTCGACCCGTCCGCGTTTATCGCTCCCGGCGCGGTAGTCGTAGGCGAAGTCAAAATCGCGGCCGACGTGAGTATTTGGTACGGGGCGGTGATGCGTGGCGACGCGGAACGAATCGAAATCGGCCCGCGGACAAACGTTCAAGACCAATGTGTGCTGCACGGTGATCCTGGAATGCCTTGTGTCTTGGGAGCCGATGTGACGGTCGGGCATTCCGCAGTCGTGCACGGGGCGACGGTGGAAGATGGTGCGCTGATCGGAATCGGCGCCATCGTGCTCAACGGAGCCACGATCGGTCGGGGCGCGATTGTCGCGGCGGGAGCGTTGGTTACCGAAGGCACTGAGATTCCGGCCGGCATGTTGGCGGTCGGCAGTCCCGCGAAGCCGATCAAGCCGGTCTCCGAAGCATTCGCCAAACGGTGCCGCGATAACTGTCAGCACTACGTGCAGATGGCTGCGAAGTACAAAGTGAAATACGACGCAAAATAATGGGTGGCACGCTTTTGCGTTTTGCCGGACGGCTCGCGTCGTTGAGTTAAAAGAAGACAGGTCGGCTCGTTTAGCTCGCGTTTTCGGATCGGGGGAATGCGGCGGGTTGGCCGTACCAGGGTGGATGGTATCCGGAACGAACGGCCAGCAAGACCGCCTTGCCGTGTTGGTGCTCGGGGCCGTGGGTGTAGTCCCACTCGAGGCGTTCTTCGTAACGCAGGATTCTCAACTTTGCTTCGGCGGCGACAGCCATCGCGGCCAACTGGTTTGGGCGGAAGTAGTTGATAACGGCGCCCGCGGTTTCGCTGACCGGCGCCGAACTCGTGTTGCCGGGCGGGCAGCCGCTGCCGGGGTCTTCCGTCGTGTGGACTTGAACGTACAGAAAACCCGTTTCGCTGAGGCTATCGCACATCCGCTGCCAAACGGTCTCGGCGTCGTCCGATGGGATGTGGTCGAGCACCGTGGTGGCGATGACGGCATCGTAGGCACCGGCGGGGAAGTCGATTTTGCGGACGTCCGCGAGCCGCGTCGTGACGTGATCGGCGAGATCGCGATGGGCGGCCCGTTCGGCGATCCTGGTCAGCCCGCGTTCGCTCAGGTCGACCGATTCGACGTTGTATCCGGCCGCGGCGAGAGCAAGCGTGTCACGGCCCGCACCGGCTCCGAGGTCGATTGCGCGGCGTTTGGACGACCGCGGCAGTTTGACCTGCGAAAGATACGCAGCGAGGGCAGCGGACGGATCGAGCCCGTATGCGATATCATCACGGTTATAGGCGTCGTAAAAGAAGTCGGTTTCGGTCGAATCGGTTTGTGGGGAAGGACTCACGTCGGCTCACTCGGGTGATGAACGAAATTGCGATCGACTGTGAGTGCGACCACGAAAAAATTGGTTTGATTTGCAATATTGTTGGCAAGATACACGATCGGCGGTCGAATCACAGACATCGTTCACTGTTCTGAACCCGCTTGCACGAACGACGGTATGACCCGATGAACCACGACCAGGATCCGCCGACGACCGAAATCGACGCTGAACGTCCGCGGACGTTTCGTTCTCGGATGGCCGGTTTTGCTCGGTTCGGCTTCGCCGGATTCTGCTTGCTCAGTACGTTCGCGTTTCTGACGTCGGGGATGAGCACACCCCAGCCCGAACGGGAGGATTCCCGCGAGGAGTCGACGAGTGATTTTCCAGACTCGGCAAGTGTGTCTTTTTCGCGTGCCGAAAACGGGAAGGAGCGATTGGCCGTCCAGCAGACGATCGGGCGGTTGTGGCAAGAGCAGATCGATGCGGCATCGTTGCAGACCGCACCGCCCGCGGATTGGTTGACTGTATGTCGACGGCTATCGTTGGCGTTGGTGGGCACGGGGATGTCGCTCGAGGAGATTCGCGATCTCGAGTCGCATCCCGAGGACGAGCGGATTGAACGGCATCGTGAGGCATTGCTGATCGATCCGCGCTTTCATGATTACTGGGGTGAACGGTTTACCCGGTTTTACGTCGGCGCTGATGAAGGACCATTTCTGGTCTACCGCCGGCGGCGTTTTCGGACTTGGTTGTCCGATCAATTTGCCGCCCAGGTGCCCTATGATGTGCTGGTCCGGCGATTGATCACGGCCAAGGGACTATGGACGGATCGGCCGGAAGTCAACTTTTATACCGTGACGTTTGACAGCGGGAACGGGCAACCCGATCCCATCCGAATGGCCGCTCGCACGTGTCGTGCGTTTCTCGGGATTCGTATCGATTGTTTGCAATGCCATGATGATTTTCTCGGCAACGTGTCGATGGGGAATCCGGAATGGATGGGCGGCGATGGAGATTTCCGTGAAGGGACGCAAGAAGACTTTCATTCGTTGGCGGCGTTCTTTACCGCGGCAAAGAACGAAGGTTTGCAGGGACTTCGAAACCGCAAACCGAAGTACTTGTACCAGTACCTCGACGCGACGCAAGAGCAGGAAGTCGCACCGAACGTCCCGTTCCAACGCGAGTTGCTGGAGCCCGCGAGTGAACCAATTGATTCGGAAGAGACAAAGTCTGAACGGGATCAGGATGCGGCCGCCGCGACGTTGATATCAATCACAAACGAGGGAGATGGAAACGACGTTGCGGATGAGATGGAGGCCGCCGGTGCGTCGGAGCAGGAGCCGGTGACGGAACATTACGTTGATCAGCGGGCGAGGTTGGCTCGTTGGATCACGCATCCCGAAAACGTGCAGTTTTCACGTGCGTTCGTGACTCGCGTTTGGACGCTGATGTTCGGTAGCCCGCCGACGGGCGCAGTCGATGACTTGCCGCTCAACGAAGATCCGAATCCGATTCTATTAACGCTCTCGCACGCGTTCATCGAGTCGGGATATGACGTCAGGAATTTGATCCGGATGATCACGGACACGCCTGCTTTTCGTATCGATAGCCAGTCACCTGAAGGCGAGGGTGCGTTTGAAATTACCGCCCGGCACGAGCAAGCGATGGCGGTCTTTCCCATCGTTCGATTGCGGGCCGAACAGGTCGCGGGTGCGGCAATCCAGGCGAGTCGCGTGAAGACGCTCGATCGTGAGACGTCGATCCTGTTGCAGTTTCAACAGTATCAAGAAGGTCAGGATTTCTTGCGGCGGTACGGTGATCTCGGGGAAGACGAGTTTTCCAATGACACGGCAACGATTACTCAGCGTTTGGTGATGTTGAATGGAAAGTTGACGAGCGAGGTTTCGAAATGGAATCCAATTCTCAACACGTCATCGCACGTCGGGATGTTTGCGGCGGACAACACCAAATTGGTGGAATCACTGTACTTGGCGAATTTGAATCGCTATCCCTCACAGTCGGAGAGCGAACATTTCGTCAAACGGATCGAGGAAGGCAACAGCCGCAAAAATTCGATCGTTGATATCGTGTGGGTGCTGCTCAATAGCAGCGAATTTGCTTGGAACCATTGAAATGCTCAGGACTGACTTATTATGAAATTTTCATCGCCTACTGTGTGCAACCCGTTTGAGCATTTTTCACGGCGTCAGATTCTCGGTGCAGGCGGTGGTTTAATTTTGTCGGGGTTGGCCCGACGATTGGCGGTCGCCGCGGAACAGGCGACCGATCCTGGGAAACCTCCCATGAGCGTCATCCTGCTGTGGCTCGAAGGCGGCCCATCCCAGTTGGAAACGTTTGACCCGCATCCGGGCGTGGTGGCGGGTGGCGACGCGCAGGCGATTGCGACGAGCCTGAAGGGTTTGCAGATTGCGGACACGCTCGCTCAGACGGCCGAGCAAATGCACCTCGCGACGTTGGTGCGGAGTGTCGTTGGGAAAGAGGGCGATCACGAGCGAGCGGTCTACAACATCAAGACTGGATACCGGCCCGATCCGACGCTGATTCATCCATCGATCGGGGCGGTGTTGTGCGACGCGGATGATTCGGGTGCGGATATCCCACGGCACATTTCGATTCTTCCGGGCGGTTCGCCGGCGCGTGGCGGGTTTCTCGGTGCTCGGTTGGACGCGTTTAAAACGGGCGACCCGCGGTCACCAGTTCCGGACGTGAAGGCACGTGTCGAAGATGAACGGTACCATCGACGTCTCGCGGATTTGTCGGACGTGTTGGAGACTCAGTTTATGCGTCGTCGGTTGATCGACATGCAATCCAATCGCACGTTGCATATGGCCAGCACGGAGGCGGCTCGGCGGATGATGTCGAGCGACCAGTTGTCGGCTTTCGATGTAATGACGGAGCCGGCGGCGTCGTTGGTCGAGTTCGGCGACGACGCGTTCGGACGGGGATGCTTGGCCGCGGCACGATTGATCGAAGTCGGTGTGCGTTGTGTCGAGGTGACCTTGGGCGGATGGGACAGTCACGTGAATAACCATTCGTTGCAATCCTCAGCGGCCGGGCGGCTCGATCCGGCTCTCGCGTCGTTGATGAAGCGACTCGAAGAACGCGGTTTGCTCGAATCGACATTGGTCGTCTGCGGCGGGGAATTCGGACGCACGCCAAGAATCAATCCCGCCGGCGGCCGAGATCACTGGCCGCACGGGTTCAGCATGTTGTTGGCGGGGGGCAAGTTTCGCCGTGGCCATGTTCACGGAGCGACGTCGAAGTCGGTCGAGGCGAAAGACGCCGAAGGCCACGTCGGCGATCCCGTTACGATCGCCGATATCCACGCAACGATTCATGCCGCCTTGGGGCTCGATCCGAGCCACGAATACTCAACCCCAATCGGCCGCCCCATGGCCCGTTCGGAAGGACGTGTATTGAGCGAGTGCTTGCAGGGGTGAGTGGATGGGAACGCGAGGTTAGGGAGCGAGATATCCCGGAGGGATCGAAAGATAGTAGCCGGTGGCGAGCGAAGCGACTCCACCGGTCTTCAAACGAAACAAACACCCATCCCGAAGGGATTGAAGACTCTTCCGCAGCGAAGTCCAAAGGCATGTCCACCTTTCATAGCATCAATCTGCACGTCACCTTCTCCACAAAATACCGCAAGCCGTATATACGTGACGAATGGATCGAACGCTTGCACGGGTACCTTGGTGGCACCGTAAACCAATTCGGTGCGAAGCCAATCAAGATCGGTGGCGTTGCAGACCACGTGCATTTGTTACTCGGCGTGAAGCCCGTTCACCAACTCTCCGAGTTGATGCGTGAATTGAAAAAGTCATCGAGCAAGTGGGTTCATGAGTCGATAGGCTGCAAAGCGTTTGAGTGGCAGGAGGGATACGCTGGGTTTTCGGTCAGTCCACCCGCGTGTTCTTCGGTGTCGGCTTACATTGCCAATCAAAAGGAGCACCACCGCAAGCGATCGTTCCAGGACGAGTTGGTTTCGATGCTCGAGAACGCCAATATCGAATGTGATCCGAAGTATCTCAGGTGATTGTCTTTGAACCCATTCGGGGTCGATGATTGAGGGGGCCTGGTAACCGGAGGTGCGCTGCTTCGCCGCGACCTCCGGCTACTATCTGTAACCGCTTCGCGGTGTTTGGATTGACGTTAGCCGGCGGAGTCGAAGCGTCTTCGGGAATGATGTTGAGAATGATCGCGGGGGGATGCGCTGTTTACAGGTGTTGTATTTCGTTAGATTGGTTGCGTTGATTGGAATCTAGCTAGGCACGGAGTGCCGGTACAATCACTGCGGGGGTTGCCAAACCCCGGGACGATGTGACTACGAACTCAGGCGGGTTCGGTTGAGGTGGGTTTGTAGGAAGGTTTTGAGCTTGCTGCTCTGGGCGTGTTCGACTTCGGTGAGGCGTAGGGTAAGCGTGACTCGTTCGGCGTCGTTGAGGTTGACCGTGCCGCTGTCGTCTTGTGATTCGAGCCAATCGAGTGAGAGGAGCTGCTCGAGATCGATCGCGGTTTTGGGACCGTTGAGTTTGAGATGAACGCCGTCGGTTCGCTTGGTTTCGAGTTCCGCCCACAATGGCAGCGTGTCGTTTTCGTTGCCGGACTCGAGTTTGACGCCGACTCGATCGGGGGCGGGGTAGTCGAGTGATTTTTCGCCGGCGACTTTGGCGAGCAAATCCAACGCGGTATCGACGAGTTCGAGCGGCCAGGCGGGCGCCGAGTTGTCGGGGAACCCTTTGGCGAGCGTGTGCCAGCGGCGACCGAGTGCTTTCCACGGTTGGGCGATGGTGAATTCAGCAGGCGGTTGGGGCTGCAGTGGTTGGGCTGGTGTGGTTGGTGGGCTGGGAGCTGGCTTCGTTGGCGGTGTTGGTCGTGACGCCGTGGGGCGGGGCGGATTGTTGGGGGCAGACGCTTCGGTGGGAGACTTGGACGCCGGTGATGTTGTTGTTGCCGATGCGTGGGGCTGAGGTGTCGGACGCTCGGGGGGAGAGCCTGGTGGGATCGGTTTTGCGGTTCGTGTGCCGTGCAGTGAGTCGGCGAGGAACGCGGCGGTGACCGAAACGGGGCCAGTAATGTCTTTCGCGGTCGCGGTGGCGGCGAGCCCTTCGGGGGTGCCTTCGTACACGACACTGCCGCCATGGACGCCGGCACCCGGGCCCATGTCGATCACCCAATCGGCGCACTTGATCACATCGAGATTGTGTTCGATGACGATGACGGTGTTGCCGATTTCGACGAGTTGTTGCATCACGTGCAGCAGCTTTTCGATATCACCGAAATGCAAGCCGGTCGTCGGTTCGTCGAGCAGATAGAGGGTATGGCCGGTGGCGGGGCGGGCGAGTTCAGCGGCGAGTTTGACGCGTTGAGCTTCGCCACCGGAGAGCGTCGGCGCGGACTGGCCGAGGGTGACGTATTCGAGCCCGACGTCACACAGCGTTTGGATGACGCGGTGAATCCGAGGTTGGAACGCGAACATCTCCGCAGCTTCGCCGCACGGCATTTCGAGCACGTCGGCGATACTGCGGCCATGCAGTTTGACTTCGAGCACGTCTTCGTTGTATCGACGTGCGCCGCATTCTTCGCAGGGGATCCAAACGTCGGGAAGGAAGTGCATTTCGATCTTGCGTTGGCCGCTGCCCTCACACGTCTCGCACCGACCGCCGGACACGTTGAAACTGAATGTTCGCGGTGTGAAGCGTCGCTCGCGGGCGTCCGGCAGACTCGCGAATTCGCCACGGATGAGATCGAAGACGCCCGTGTAAGTCGCCGGGTTGCTGCTCGGTGAATTCCCGAGTGGTGATTGGTCGACCCGGATGACTTTGTTGATGTAGCGTAGGCCGCCGATCTCGTCGTGCCGGCCGGATTGAATTCGGGCACGATGAAGCCGTCGGGCCAAGACCGGGTAGACGATCCCGTTGATCAGCGAACTCTTGCCGCTGCCGCTGGGGCCCGTGATCGCGGTCATGACGCCCAGTGGGATGTCGATGTCGACGTTGTTGAGGTTGTTTTCCCGGGCTCCCTTTACGGAGAGGAAGTCGACCATCGGCTTGCCCGAATCCGCGAAAACAGGGCGGCGGACAGCAGGCAGTTCGATTTGTTTTTCGCCGGAGAGATACGGCGCGGTGACGGACGTTTCGCGAGGTTCGATCGCCAGGGGCGGGCCTTCGGCAACGATATTGCCGCCGTTCCGGCCAGCGCGGGGGCCGAAATCGCAGAGGTAATCGCTGCCCGCGATCACATCGTGGTCATGTTCCACGACTAGCAACGTGTTGCCCTGGTCCCGCAATCGATGAAGGGCCGAAAGCAGTCGTAGGTTGTCACGCGGGTGCAGCCCGATGGTGGGTTCGTCGAGCACGTAGAGGACACCACACAAACCGCTGCCGAGCTGCGCCGCGAGGCGAATCCGTTGGGCTTCACCACCAGATAATGTCGAGGCACCCCGGTGCAACGAAAGGTAATCCAACCCGACGTCCCGCAGGAAACTGACGCGGGATTCGATTTCACGAACCAGTTCGCCGGCGATCTTCTTTTCACGCTGATCGAGGTCCCAAGAGTCCACGTCACTGGCGAGGCGGTCGAGCGGCATGTGAACGAGGTCGCCGATCGTGTGCCCGCGGAATTTGACCGCGGCGGAGTCGTCTCGCAAACGCGAGCCGTTGCAGACGCTGCAGTCGATTTCGGCGACGAACGTTTCGAGTTTCGCACGCAGGCCGGGCGTGAGCCGTGAGGCTTCCTCGAGTGCCGGATAGAACCCTTTGAATTGATAGCGGAACAGGATGTCGCCGGGGTGACCTTTGGTGGCCGTTTCGCTCTCGCGGTCCGTTTCGGTCGCGTCACTCCGTCGGACTTCGATCCATCGCGGGCCGAGCCCGTGGAACAACATCCGTTTTTGAGAGAGGGTCAGCAATTCGATCGGTTGATCGATCGGGATGTTTGTCGAGCGCGAGAGGGCACGCAGCATCCACCGGCTGACCGCTTGATCGTTCTTCGGCCACAGCAACGCGCCGCCGTCGGCGAGTGTTTGTTGCGGGGTGCCCATCAGGGCCGCGGGGTTGGTACCCGTTTGAGTTCCGAGGCCTTGGCAACCCGGGCACCATCCGATCGTTGAGTTGAACGAGAAATGGTGTGGCGTGAGTTGGTTGAACGAGCGACCGCAGCATCCGCAGACGAGATGTTGGCTGTGCCGAATCGTTTCCCATTCGGGTTCGGGGCGGTCGGAGTCCGCGATCGCGATTTCGATCACGCCGACGCCGAGCGAGAGGGCTTGCTCGACACTGTCGCTGATCCGGGAGGCTTCTTCCGGGGTAATTTTGACTCGGTCGACAACCACCGCGACGCTCTGCACTCGGCGGGAGTCGAGCGGTTTCGCGTTGTCGAGGTCAACGGTTTCGCCATCGATTCGCACGCGTGCGTAGCCACTGGATTTCAGCGTTGCCCAGGTATCCATCGACGCTTCGCCGGCGGCGACTTCGATCGGCGCGAGTACCAAGGCACGCGTGCCTTCGGGCATTTGCAGGACCTTCTCGATGATTTGGTCCGACGTTTGGGTACCGATCGGCAGTTCACAATCGGGGCAGTGCATCGTCCCGAGTTTCGCGAATAGGATGCGCAGATAGTCGTAGACCTCGGTGACCGTGCCCACGGTGCTGCGAGGCGAGTGGCCGAGGTTCTTTTGTTCGAGAGCGACGGCCGGCGATAACCCCTCGATCCGTTCGGCTTTGGGTTTCTGGACCTGGCCGATGAATTGTCTCGCGTAACTGGACAGCGATTCGACGTATCGTCGTTGACCCTCGGCGTAGATCGTGTCCATCGCCAGTGAGCTTTTGCCGCTGCCGCTGGGACCGCAGAAAACGGTCATCGCGTCACGCGGCACCGCGACATTGACGTGCCGCAGGTTATGCTCGCACGCACCCTCGACGACGACGTGCGTGCGGGCTTTTGCGGGCGGTGCGACCACGTCGCGGATGGCTTTGGCGAGGCGATTGTGTTTGGTGCGTTTGACGCCGAGGACACCGGCGAGGGCTTCTCCGGTGTAACTGTCGGCAATCTTCGCGACGTCTTTGGGGCGTCCCTCCGCGACGATTTCACCGCCACCATGTCCGCCTTCGACGCCCATGTCGATGACCCAATCGGCGGTCTTGATCACGTCAAGATTGTGTTCGACGATCACGATCGAATTGCCGCGGTCGGCGAGTCGGTTGATCACACCGAGCAGCAGTTCGATGTCGGCGAAGTGCAGACCTGTGGTGGGTTCGTCGAGAACGTAGAGTGTGTTGCCGGTGTCGCGGCGGCTGAGTTCTTTGGCGAGTTTGATCCGTTGGGCTTCGCCTCCCGAGAGCGTTGGCGAGGGTTGGCCGAGTTTCAGGTATTCGAGGCCGACATCGACGAGTGTTTGCAGTTTCTCGGCGACCTTCGGGATGTTTTGGAACAGATCGAGGGCTTCGGAGATGTCCATATCGAGAACATCGGCGATCGATTTGCCTTTGAATTTCACCGCCAACGTTTCACGGTTGTAACGTTCACCGCCGCACACCGGGCAGGTCACCCAAATGTCGGCGAGGAAGTCCATCTCGAGTTTGTTGGCGCCGTTGCCGTCGCAGGCACTGCAACGCCCGCCTTCGACGTTAAAACTAAAGCGGCCGACGGTGTAGCCTCGCGTTTTCGCGTCAGGCAATTTGGCAAACAGGCTGCGAATCTCGTCGAAGACTTTGACGTACGTCGCCGGGTTACTCCGCGGGGTGCGTCCGATCGGCGATTGGTCGATCGCGATTGTTTTATCGAGGTGTTCGATGCCTTCGATCGAATCGTGATCACCGGGTTCGCATTCGGCGCCGTTGAGATCGCGGCGGAGTGCCGGTTCGAGAATGCCACCGATCAGCGAACTCTTTCCGCTGCCAGAAACACCGGTCACGCAAACGACGACACCGAGCGGGATGACCGCGTCGACGTTCTTCAGGTTGTGGAACGTCGCACCGCGGATCGTCAACGCTTTCGACTTGTCGATTTTGCGTGGTTCATCGGGCGGCAGGATCGAGCGGCGTCCCGAAAGGAACGCACCCGTGACGCTTTGTTCGGAACGGCAGACCTCGTCGATCGTTCCGCACGCGACGACGTGCCCGCCTTTGACTCCCGGGCCGGGACCGAAGTCGACGATCAAGTCCGACGCTCGCATCGTGTCTTCGTCGTGTTCGACGACAATCAGCGTGTTTCCAGCGTCACGCAACCGGGTCAGCGTTTCGATCAAACGGTCGTTGTCGCGTGAGTGCAACCCGATCGACGGTTCGTCGAGAATGTACAACACGCCAGCTAGGCCCGAGCCGATTTGACCGGCGAGGCGAATGCGTTGTGACTCACCTCCCGAAAGCGTCGGTGCGGTCCGCCCGAGTGTGAGGTAATCGAGACCGACGCCGAGTAGAAAGCCGATACGTCCGCGGATTTCCTTGAGAGCTTCCGACGCGATGCGTGCGTCGGTCGCCGACAGTTCGATGTCACGGAAGAAGTCCGCGAGTTGCTCGACCGACAGATCGCAGAGTTCCGGCAGAGTTTTGGAATCGGCCGGGATGTCTCCGGACGTTGTCGGCGTGTTGCCGTGAGCGGCGCCGTCGTTGTCTGTTTGCGGCGAAAATGATTTGCTGGTGATGCGGACCGCAGACGCCTGCGGGTTGAGCCGTCGGCCGTGGCAGTCAGGGCAATCAATCGTGCTCATGTGCTTTTCGAATTGCCGTAACTGCAATTTGTTGCGGCCGGCTCGATAGCGATCGAGTAGTTCGGGGATCAACCCTTCGAACTCGTGAACGTATTTCTTCGCCTTCTTGCCTGACACGAGCGAGGTGTCGAACGATTCGTCGACGCCCCACAACCAAACCTGTCTGGCTTTCTCGGGCAAGTCCGCCCAATTGCTCGAGAGCATCGTGCCGGATTCGAGTTCGAGTGCCTCGTCGATCGCGTCGGCGAAGCCCATGTAGATTTGTCGTCGATAACGGCCGACGTCGCCCCATTTGCCCAACAGCGTCACGGCCCCGCCGCGGACCGATTTCGACGTGTCCGGGATCAGCAAGTCGGGAACGAACGTGTACAAACGCCCGATGCCGTCGCACGACATGCACATCCCCTGCGGACTGTTGAAACTGAACAGTTGCGGGGTGGGGGCGCGGAAGCTCGTTCCACATTGGGGACAGGAATAACGTGACGAGAACAGATGATCGTGTTTGGCCGGTCCGACCTCATCGGTCAGCGTGTCCGTGACGGCGGCAATCAGCGTCGCGTCGCCGAGTTTCAACGCCAATTCGACCGCTTCGCTCGCGCGGGCTCGGTCGAGAGACGCGTCGATCGTCCGCGGCACGATGATCCGATCGACGACGACTTCCACGTCGTGCCGGACCGAACGATCCAGAGGTGGCGGGTCGGACAGCCGGATCGTGTCGCCGTCGACGCGGGCGCGGTTGAACCCCTGTTTGCGAAGGTCTTCAAACAGGTCTTTGAATTCGCCTTTTTGTCCGCGAACCAGCGGTGCCAGCACCCACAACGCGGCCTCGTTATCGTCGTCATTGAAGTCCGCATCTTCGACGCACCCGAGCATGCGGCTGAGGATTGCGTCGGCCGTTTGGGCTTGGATGGTCGTTTCGCAGTACGGGCAATAACCGGTACCGACACGCGCGAACAGCACGCGAAGGAAGTCATGAATTTCGGTGATCGTTCCGACGGTACTGCGCGGGTTGTTGCCCGTCGATTTCTGACTGATCGAGATCGAGGGGCTCAGGCCGGTGACGAGGTCGACGTCCGGTTTGGGCATCTGGCCCATGAACTGACGCGCCGAGTTGCTGAGACTCTCGACGTATCGCCGTTGGCCTTCGGCGTAGAGCGTGTCGAACGCCAGCGAGCTTTTCCCGCTGCCCGACACACCGGAGAAACAGATCAGTTGCCCGCGGGGCAGGGACAGGTCGATATCGCGAAGGTTATGTTCGCGGGCACCTTTGACGGTAATTTCACGCGAATTCGCATCGACGACACGCGGCGACACATCGCGACCGTTCGGCAATTCACCGTTGGTCGAAATAGCACAATCCTTTGGGGCACGGTCAGTCAAAGCAAGAAATCAAGCGAGTGAGGATCGACCACGAGGGCGGCGTTCCAGTTGCCGCGCGAAATTGTCCGGATGATCGGTGGGCAAGTTGATCGGTGAGCAATGCGGCATCAAACGGTTCAACGTGTCGATTATCTATTCTCCGACGTGCGAACACGTCCAGAGAGAGCAAACAGGCGAGACAATCGGGAATGGGAGTTCCCGACGGTGATGAGTTCGTTTTTAGTTGAGTTCGTCAGGAAGGGAACCGCTGTCACGAAGGTGTCGTTGCAGGTAGTTGGCACGTTCGATGTGCCGATCGCTGGTCGTCAGCATGCGTCCTTGCAATTTCTGTAAGTGAGCGGGTTGGGTGTGGATGAACAGTTTATTGATCGTGGCGACTTCGACGTCGTCGATCAGTCCCAGGTTCACGCCCATGCGGACTTTCGACAGGTAGTGCATCGTCTCTTCGCTGCTGATCTTCCTCGCCGTGCTGAGGATCCCGAGTGCGCGGCTGACATCGTCGAGCAAATCTTGCTCGCCTTTTTCCATCAGGAAGTCACGTGCTTTGCGTTCGTAATCGATGATCCGTGGTACCACCTCTTCGCCGACCATCGTCAACAGTTCGCGTTCGGTGTGTCCGAGCGTGACTTGGTTACTGACTTGGTAGAAATCGCCGGTGTACTGCGATCCTTCGCCGTAGAGTCCACGCACGGTCACGTTGATCCGCTGCATACTACGGAAGACTTTTTCGATCTGTTGTGTGATGACCAGACCCGGCAGATGCAACATCACGCTGACCCGGAGTCCGGTGCCGACGTTCGTCGGGCAGGCGGTCAAGTATCCGAATCGAGGATGGAACGCGTAGAGCAGTTCGCCTTCGATCGCATCGTCGAGTTTATCGATTTGTTCCCAGGCACTGACGAGGTCCAAACCGCTGTGCATGACCTGGATACGCAAATGATCTTCTTCGTTGATCATCACGGAGTATTGTTCGCAGGGGTCAATCGCGACGGCGCGGCTGCCTTCGGATTCAGCGATCTCGCGACTGATCAGTTGCCGTTCGACGAGGAATTGCCGGTCGACTTCGGACAACGAATCGATGTCGACGTATTGAATGTCGTCCCAGCCCGCGAGGGCCTCGAGACGCGTGCGAACTTGCCGCTCGATCTTTTTACGATCGTCTTCGCTGCATTTTTTAATGAACGGGAATCCCGCGAGATTGCGGGCCAAGCGGATCCGGCTGCTGATGACGATATCCGATTCGGGACCGGTACCCTTGAGCCATTCGCCGCTATTTTTCACCAGGACGGAGAGGTCGAAGGCTTGTTTCATTGCCCGCCTCCTTCCGATGCCGGCGTATCGCCGCCGGAACTTTGGCTGTCGGATTTCGGACCGTCATCGCCCGTGTCGTCATTCCCCGATTCACCATCATCCGCGGGAGGAACGTAGCCGGGGTGTTTGGGGTCGCCCTGGATTTCGTTGATCTTGTCGCGAATCTGGGAGGCCTTTTCGTAATCTTCGCTTTGGACGGCCGCTTCCATCGCTTTACGAAGGCCGATCAATTCTGCTTGTGCGTCCACGTTCGCTGCCGCCCGTGAGGGGCGTTTTCCGGTGTGTTCGAGTGAATCGTGGATGTTAATTAACAGGGGCGTGAGGTCGGATTCGAAATGGGTGTAATCCATCGGACAGCCGAGGCGACCCGAGTTGCGGAACTCGAAAAAAGTGATCCCACAGGAGGGGCATTCTTTCTTGTCGAGTTTTTGCAGCTCTTCTTTGGTTTGGCCGAGCTGCAATTGCTTGGCGAGCGCTCCGGTGATCGTTTTGATCGGGCTCGGTTCGTCTTTTTGCAGCACCGTGCGAGCGTGATGCTCACAAAGATGCAAAATCTGCGGGCCACCCGGTTGGGTCAGCTCGGTGATGTGAAAAGTGGCGGGTTTGTCGCAATACTGACATTTCATGGGGATCTCGATAGGTGGGTTGTCGGTATTACGTTCCGGGGCGTCGGCATGTTTTCTCAGTAGCGAAGAAACGTTCAGGGATTCTATCGCTGCCCCTAGGAGTGTCAACGCGAGCAGGAATGAACCGAAACGTGTTCCCGGTTGTCGTTTTGACTCAGTCTGCCCAAACTATTGCCGCTGCTTCGGTTCTCTCGCAAAAACTAACATGCACCACCCGTCCCCGAACGAATTCTCTGATCTCGCCCGCCGTTACGATTTCGTGCCGGTGTTCCGACGATTGCTCTCTGACGCGTTGACCCCCGTGACGGCGTTCACGCTGCTCGATGACGGAGGCCCCGCTTTTTTGATCGAAAGTGTGATCGGGGGCGAGAAAGTCGGCCGCTACAGTTTTCTCGGAGCCAAACCGCTGGCGAGATTTTCCGCCAAAGGAAAAACGATCTGGCAGACGGAATCGTCGACCGGGGAAGTCGTCGAGTCGACGAGCGACGATCCGTTGGACGAATTTCGCAAACATTTTCGTGATCGCACCGCGACTCTTGACGCGTTGCCGCCGTTTATCGGTGGGGCGATCGGTTACGCAGGATATGACGTCGTCCGATATGTCGAGGATTTACCCGACTCCACCGAAGATGATCGCAACCTGCCTGATCTGGATTTTGCGTTCTATCACACGTTGTGCGTGTTCGATCACGTCGACAAAACGATCACGATCGTGTCGCTCGCCGATTGTCGCGGAATCACCGAAGACGGGGGCGATATCGATGCGGCGTACGCTCAAGCGGCGGGCGAAGTCGATCGAACGATCGAACAACTCAACCAACCGCTGCCGCACCAGTGTGAAGAAATTCTCGAAGCCGACCAACGACATCGATTGCCGGTCGAGTCGAACTTCACGAGAGAGTCGTTTTGTGACGCCGTGCGACAATGTGTCGAGTACATTCGCGCCGGTGATATCTTTCAAGTCGTTCCGAGCCAGCGTTTGACGGTTCACAGTGATGTCGATCCGTTGGCGGTGTATCGATCGTTGCGGGTGGTAAACCCGTCGCCGTTTATGTTTTTTGTCCGCACGCCCGCCTGCGTGTTGGTCGGATGCAGTCCCGAGATCATGTGCCGCGTCAAAGACGGCATGGTGACGGTGCGTCCGCTCGCGGGAACCCGGCCTCGCGGTGCGACGGAAGCGGAAGACATCGCGTTGGAAAAGGAATTACTCGCTGATCCGAAAGAGCGTGCCGAGCACGTCATGTTGGTCGATCTCGGACGCAACGACATCGGACGGGTTGCCGAGTTCGGCACCGTTGAGTTGACGGAGATCATGGTGATCGAGCGTTACTCACACGTGATGCACATCAGCAGCGAGGTGCGTGGCAAACTGCGTGAGGGGCTCGATGCGTTCGACGCGTTGAAGGCGTGTTTGCCGGCAGGCACGGTTTCGGGTGCCCCCAAAGTTCGCGCGATGGAGGTGATTGACGAGATCGAACCTCACCGGCGCGGCCCCTACGGTGGTGCGGTCGGTTACATCGACTATCGCGGAAACATGGACACGTGTTTGGCCCTGCGAACGATCGTGTTCCAAGACAACACGTATCACGTCCAAGCCGGGTGCGGCGTCGTCGCGGACAGTGATCCTGATAAAGAATACGAGGAAACACTCAATAAAGCTCGGGCGTTGATCGCCGCGATCGAATGGACAATCGCCCGAACGGAGAACGGATCCTAGCCGGTCTCGCTCTCGGCGGGAGCGAACGGCGTGAAGGCGAACGCGTAAGCGAGTCTCGCCGAGACTCACACCTCCGGGCCGCCGCGTCTGAACCCGCCGAGCCTCCACGGCCGCGTCATCGATCTCTGCGTAAAACGATCTAGATGATCGCGTGGATCGGTTCGACTTCTTCGACGCCGACCAATTTCTGATCCAGACCGCTGTAGAAATACGAGAGGTGGTTGGGATCGAGTCCCATTTGATGCAGGATCGTTGCATGCAAATTTTTGACATGCAACGGGTTCTCAACCGCGACGCTGCCCAGTTCGTCCGTGGTCCCGTGACTGATTCCGCCTTTGATTCCGCCGCCGGCCATCCACATCGTGAACCCGAACGAGTTGTGGTCTCGGCCGCTGCCCTTGGCATATTCCGCGGTGGGTTGTCGTCCGAATTCCCCGCCCCAAACGACCAACGTTTCGTCGAGCAGTCCGGTGCGTTTGAGGTCCGTCAGCAGTGCGGCGATCGGTTGATCGGTCGCGCCGGCGTGTTTGTTGTGGTTGGTTTCCAGATCGCCGTGCGCGTCCCAGTTGTCATCATTGTGGGCACCGCCGCTGTAGAGCTGAATGAAACGAACACCACGCTGGACGAGTCGCCGGGCGAGCAGACAGCGTGTGCCGAAGTCCGCCGTCCGGGGTTGGTCGACTCCGTAGAGGGCACGCGTTTCAGCGGTTTCGCCTGACAAATCAACAGCTTCGGGGGCCGTTGACTGCATGTTGTACGCGAGTTCGTAACTGCTGATCCGCGACGCGAGCGACTCTTCGCCGGCGTTCTGAACCAGATGGCGATGGTTGGCGGCTTGGATCGAGTCGAGGATGCGTCGTTGGGCGATCGGTGTGAGGTCGCTCGGCGGTGCCAAATCTAAGATCGGTGCCCCTTTCGAGCGAAACACGGTGCCTTGATAAGTCGCGGGCATGTAACCGCTCGACCAGTTTTTCGCGCCGCTGATCGGGCCGCCGGTCGGATCGAGCATGACGACGAACCCGGGCAGGTTTTGGTTTTCGCTGCCCAGGCCGTACGTCAGCCAAGAGCCCAGCGACGGGTTGCCCGACAGGATCTTGCCGCTGTTCATCATCAGCATCGCCGAGCCGTGGATGGGCGAGTCGGCGGTCATCGAGTGCAGGAACGCGATGTCGTCGACGTGACGTGCGACGTTGGGGAACAGCGACGAGACCTGTTTGCCGCATTGTCCGTATGGTTTGAAATCCCAGCGAGGTTCGACGATCCGCCCGCCGCTTCGATGGCCACCCCGCCCGAAGGTTTTCACGTCGACCGTTTTGCCGTCCATCCCTTTCATCAACGGCTTGTGATCAAACGTGTCGATGTGGCTGGGCCCGCCGTACATGAAAAGGAAGATGACGGATTTGGCTTTGGGAGCAAAATGCGGCGGTTTGACGGCCATCGGGCCGGGCAAGGCTCCCGCCGTGTCATTACCGTTGGCAGATTGAAAAAAGTCGTCCGCCCCTAGCATTCCGCTCAGAGCCGCGGCCCCAAAACCGGCACCGGCCTCCCAAATGAATTCACGTCGAGTACGACCACAAAAAGATTTCTGGCTCATGGCAGCGGCGGGGCAGAAGGGCGGGGAGGGTGTGCGAGAGGCAATACGATTGAGAGCAACTCACAGTCTACAGGGAAAAGGACAGGAAAGCGGGAAAGCAGGGCCAACATCCACCCACCACCTACCAACCACCTCCCCTCCGTTTATGAAACGTCGCGTGACGGGTAGAATCAAAACAGTGACGTGCCCCACCTCGCACTTTTCCAGCTCGCATCCAGGGAAATCGATGACTGACCCAACTCCGAACGCTTCCGCTGCCGCTCCCAAAATGCCGGTGATGGCTGCTCAAACGCAGGAGGTCTCTGCTGGTGTTGAGTCGGAATCGCAGTTGCCTCTCGCTCCGTACAAAACGCTCAGCGAAGAGGTCTTGCGTGAGCGGATCGAAGCGGTCCGCAAAGAATTCGGCGAAGAGCTGCTGATCCTCGGTCACCACTATCAGCAGGACGACGTGATCGCGCACACCGATTTGCGTGGCGACAGTTATCAGTTGTCGGAAATGGCGGCGACGAGCGGTAAATGTCGAACGATCGTTTTTTGCGGTGTCCACTTCATGGCCGAAACCGCCGACATTTTGGCCAACCGGCCTGACCGGGTGGAAGCGCGTGACGGACGCCGCGTCGACGTATTGCTGCCCGACATGGCGGCCGGATGCTCGATGGCGGACATGGCGGGCATCCGTCAAGTCGAAGCCGCGTGGGCCGACATGGGGGAAATCATCGACACCGAACAAGTCATCCCGGTGACGTACATCAACAGTGCTGCCAGCCTGAAGGCGTTCTGTGGCCGAAACGGAGGCATCGTCTGCACCAGCAGCAACGCCCGCGCGGTGCTCGAATGGGCATTCGAACGTGGTCAGAAAGTGTTCTTCTTCCCCGATCAACACCTCGGTCGCAACACCGCCCTCGGTATGGGGATCACCGAAGAAGAAATGCCTGTGTGGGATCCTTACGCTTTGGAAATGGGCGGCAACACGGACGAGCAAATCGAACGCAGTCGCGTGATCTTGTGGAAGGGCCACTGCAGTGTTCACCAAATGTTCCGTCCCGAGCATGTCGCTAAATTCCGCGCCGATCATCCTGGGATCAAAATTCTGGTCCACCCGGAATGTCCGCGAGACGTCAATGACATCGCCGACATCAGCGGCAGTACTGGGAAGATCATCAAAACGGTTCAGGAAGCGGAGCCGGGAACCAAATGGGCGATCGGCACTGAACTGCACCTCGTCAACCGACTCAAAGCCGAACATCCCGAGCAAGAGATTTACTTCCTCAGCCCCGTCGTCTGCATGTGCGCGACGATGTACCGAATCGACCTGCCGCATCTTTGCTGGACGTTGGAAAATCTTCGCGACGGAAACCTCGTTAATCAAATCAGCGTCGACGAGGAAACCACTAAGTGGAGCCTGATCGCGTTGGAACGAATGTTGGCGGTCAAGTGAGCGGAAACGATTTGCCGGCCGCATGCGGCGCCGTTCCCTCGGACGACCGAACGCAAACCAGGATGCTGCGTATCGCGGCGATTGCGGGCATGTTGGCTGTGTTGATCGGTGCGTTCGGAGCCCACGGGTTGCCAGACCGATTGGCCGAATTTTCGATGGACGAGGAAACATTCGCACGTCGACTGGCCCAGTTCGATACCGGAGCCCGCTATCACCTCGCCCACGCGATTGTGTTGCTCGTCATGGTGGCGTTACCGGTGCAGCGGACGCGTTTGTTTCGCATCGCCTTCGGATTGATCCTCATCGGAATCGTGCTCTTCTCCGGCAGCCTGTATGTACTCGTGCTAACCAATACACCCTGGCTCGGCGCCATCACCCCAATCGGCGGTACATGCTGGATCATCGGCTGGTGCTCGCTCGCGTTCACGAAGTTTTCGAACCGAAACGCGTAGCCTCGAAAAAGGGGACAGGGGTGGGTTGCGCGTCTCCCGGAGGTTGGCACCTCCGGCATTGGTTGTGTCGACCCTCCGGGCCTGATCGATCGCTACGATTTACGGGGGCAGATTCGAGGCATCGGTTATGCCGACATGAAGTTTCCATTTGGTGAGCTTTGAGACTGAAACATGTTTGGTAGGCTGGATCGAGGAGCGGAGTGACGAAGCTCCCGCGACGGTTAACCTGATTCTGCCGGACCTGTGTTTTGCTTGGTGCGGGCTCAGTTGCAGTGGCGGGTTCATTGGTGTGGAGGCATTACAACATCGTTCGTAACGAGCCTTGGCCAGCGTCAAAACGCTGGCGGATTAACTTAAAGCCGCCCGCGCTAACAATATTCAACCATGCGAAAACATTCAATCACGTCCGGCAGCCAGCCTGCTGAACACGGTTGTGATCGTCCCGGATTGTTCGCTGTCGTGAATCGCCATTTCGAGTGTCACGCCCGGGCACTTCGTCGTTACGCTGCTCGGCTCGGAAAGTTTAAGCGGTTGGAGTCAGACAGTCGGACGTCAAGCCTGCTCAATTCCAAACTCAAATTCATGTAGCAACCTTTAGCAAGATGCTTTGAAAGTCGCTTGTGCGATTTTCCTGAATTGAGGAGATGCTGTTCGAGCTGGTTCCACGTGATTCCACTTGACGGCAGAAGGATCGATAATCGCTTGGACAGTATTCTCGTCGATCGTCTATGGATTAGAACCTTTCGCACCCAAAGGACGGCAAGTAGCGATGCGACCGAGGCAACCCATCCCGTTGCATCCGAAATGGCGAATGCCATCGCCACTGGGAAGGCCAGCAAGATCATTAGCAGTCCGAGCCAGCCAGTGATCCCTGACCTTGCGTCATCGAGTACTTGATTCGCGCGACAGGAGAAGTTTTCTAGCACGTGATAGGTGCGCTCTTTGGCTGAGAACGCAACGTCGATGGAGTCCGCGAGAGTTGGAAGTTGTTCGAGCAAATGAGGATTGGTTCGCGCGACGAGTTCCATCATTTCGGGACACCGAACGTTTTTGGGGACAAGTGACGACGCAGGCAACACTTCAGTGACGCGACCGCAAGCTTCGCACTCACCGATACGATGTTTTTCCTTGTAGAAACCGATTGGAATGTAGTACAGATGCCCTATCTGTTCGACGCCCGAAACGATTGTTTTCGAAACGAGTAAACATTCCTCGCAGAAATCTGCGCGACAGCCCTGTTCGCGCAAACGTACCTTTGTGCCCCACACTATTAACATCCCAATTCCTTGATTATTGAATTCTGTACTTTCAAAACTCGGCTCGCGCTGTTGGTACGACACGGTTAGAAGGAACGTTAAGGTGGATTGTGCGAATCCCCCCCGGCGGGTGCGCGCACGCTAATCGTCGAACTCAGCCGTGTGCTCTTTGTTGACGCCGAAGAGGCTTGGCAGCAGTGCGGCAAATGGATCGAGCTCTGTTGGCAGGGCGACGTCGCTGAAGTGATCGGGATGCTGCAAGCCGAGCAGACCGGTCGAGCAGAAGTGAGCCAAGAGGATCCACGTCGGCAGCTCAGCGAGACGATCGGCTACCTGCAAAAGAATGTTTCACGGATGGACTATCCGGCGTACCGCCAGGCCGGTCTGCCCACGACCAGCTGCCTGATCGAATCGCAAGTCAAAGAGATCAACCATCACGTCAAAGGGACTGAAAAGTTTTGGAACGACGGTCCCTCGGGCGATGCGATCTTGCACCTCCGGGCCGTCCTGATCAGCGTCGGAACGGAGCTGTCGGACCACTTCACGGCCCGTCCAGGCAGCCACTACACCCGGCAAACAAGGCGAAATAGATAGCCGGCAGTGACCTAACTCCCGATTAGCATGCCTGCCCCCCCCTGCCTCGAACCGCAGGCATCCAAGTCTGATCAGCCTAGCCCGATGGCTAAGTGAGGTAGGCCGGATCAAAGAGCGGAGCGACGATGCTCCGGCGGCTGCATGGCTGGGGACGTGGTGGCAAGGTTTGGATGCCGGAACTGCGCTTTGCTTGGTCCGGCCTACGAATGGTTGATTTCGGCAATCCTTGTTCATGGATTGCAAGTAGTGCCACCGGTCGAGGCGATTTGCAGCGTTGGGTGTCACTGGCATGAGAGCACGCTGTCGAGCCTGAAGGGGCGGCACAACTCTGCGCTAATGGCAGGCAGCATTCTTTTGTGTCGGCCCTCCGGGCCTCGCGGTTTGGTGCGGTGGGCGTGAACCGGAGGTTGACACCTCCGGCATTGGTTGTGTCGACCCTCCGGGCCTGGCGGTTTGGTGCGGCGGGCGTGTGCCGGAGGTTGACACCTCCGGCGTTGGTTGTGTCGGCCCTTCGGGCCTGGCGGTTTGGTGCGGTGGGCGTGAACCGGAGGTTGACACCTCCGGCATTGGTTGTGTCGACCCTCCGGGCCTGGCGGTTTGGTGCGGTGGGCGTGAATCGGAGGTTGGCACCTCCGGCATTGGTTGTGTCGGCCCTTCGGGCCTGGCGGTTTGGTGCGGTGGGCGTGTACCGGAGGTTGACATCTCCGGCGTTGGTTGTGTCGACCCTTCGGGCCTGGCGGTTTGGTGCGGTGGGCGTGTACCGGAGGTTGACATCTCCGGCGTTGGTTGTGTCGGCTCTCCGGGCCTGGCGGTTTGGTGCGGTGGGCGTGAACCGGAGGTTGGCACCTCCGGCATTGGTTGTGTCGGCCCTTCGGGCCTGGCGGTTTGGCGCGGTGGGCGTGTACCGGAGGTTGGCACCTCCGGCGTTGGTTGTGTCGGCCCTCCGGGCCTGGCGGTTTGGTGCGGTGGGCGTGTACCGGTGGTTGGCATCTCCGGCGTTGGTTGTGTCGGCCCTTCAGGCTTGGTCTATCGTTAGGCTGAAAGGGGGGCGACGGGGCGACGAATTTGGTTTTTCCGGTTGTCGTTTGTTGCAGCGATTGCGGTTTGACTTGGCTTGGGTGGATCAGGGTGATCGGGCGCGGGGGCTGGATTGTGGAGGGTTTTGGCTTTTTGGGGCCCGTGGACGTCGCTTCGATTGAGGCGGGGGAATTGGGCAGTCGACATTGGCGGGAAATTCCGGGCGTTCGAGCCTTGTGTCTGCTGACCCGTCGCGTAAAAAGTTTGCACCCCGACCGCTCGTCGAGATTGACTCGAGATCCTACAATCAGGTCCTATGGAAACGATGACCGAAGATCCACCGCTGACATTCCCGTCAATCTGGCGTCACAAACATTTGTTGGATCTCGAGCGACTGCGGTCGGACGAGTTGCACGCGATTTTGACGACGGCTCAAACGTTGAAAGAATTAACTGACGGTTGTCGGCGAAAACTGTCGCTGTTGTCGGGAAAAACGTGTGCAAACCTGTTTTTCGAAAACAGCACACGGACCCGTAATAGCTTCTCGTTGGCGGCCAAACGGCTCGGGGCGGACACGGTCGAATTCAGCAGTTCGGGCAGCAGCGTCGCGAAGGGCGAGACGTTCGTCGACACGGCCAAGACGATCGAAGCGATGGGCGTCGATTGGGTGGTCACGCGGCATCATACGCCCGGCACCCCGCACTTGCTCGCTCGCGAGTTGAAGTGCAGCGTTCTCAACGCGGGGGACGGGCCTCACGAGCATCCGACGCAGGGGCTGCTCGATATTCTCACGATTTTGCAGAATCGCGGTCCGTCGGATTGGATGGATCCGGGGACCAACGCGAGCGAATTGTTGTCGGGGATGACGGTCGCGATGGTCGGCGATATCGCGCACAGTCGCACCGCACGCAGCAACATTTGGGGGCTGAAGGCTCTCGGGGCTCACGTGATCATTTGCGGCCCGCCGACTCTCGTGAGCCATCGTTGGGAAGAGATCGGATTCGAAGTCGCTCATCGCCTCGACGACATCGTCCAACGCTGCGACGTGTTGAATCTGCTGCGGATCCAGTTCGAACGGCAGTACACGCGTCCGTTCCCGAGTGTTCGCGAGTACGCCGCGTTGTACGCAATGAACGGCGATCGCATGCGACGGGCCAAGGAAGACATCCTGATCATGGCCCCCGGACCGATTAACCGGGGCGTGGAGATCACACCGGAGGTCGCTGATGGGCCTCATTCGGTCATTTTGGAACAGGTCACCAACGGGATCGCGGTGCGAATGGCGGCGCTCTGGTTGCTGGCCGGTGCGAACGACGCAGCCGCCGGCTGATTGAAATTATTCCACACACGAACACGTAAACCCCGTCGACGTCCTGCCATGCCTTTTCATACTTCTTCGCCTATCCAACCGATCGTGATCGATGGCGGACGCGTGATCGATCCGGCTCACAGCATGGACCGCATCGCTCGATTGCTGATCGTGGACGGTCACATTGCGGCGATCGATCCGAGTAACGGGGACGTGCCCGGCGATGCCCACTGGATCGACGCCCGCGAACGTGTTGTCACGCCGGGGTTGGTTGATCTCGGTGCGGAACTGCGTCAACCCGGACGCGAGGAAGACGAAACAATCCAAACGGGCAGCGACGCGGCTCTCGCCGGCGGTTACACCTCGGTGCTCTGTTGCAGTAACACGAACCCGGTGATCGATTCCGCCGCCGCGGTAGAATTGGTAACGCAAATCGCTCAACGCGTCGGTGGCGTTCGGGTTTATCCGATTGCGTGTTTGAGTAAGTCACGTGAGGCCGAACAAATGGCCGAGCTCGCGATTCTCGCCGAAGCGGGCGCGATCGGTTTCAGCGATTCGCCACGTCCGATGCCCAACGACGCGTTGCTCAAACGGGCGTTGGATTATTGCCGCATGTTCGACTTGCCAATATTCGATCGGCCGGAGGTGCCCGGGTTGGCCGAAGGCGGCGTGATGCACGACGGTCAGGTCTCGTTGGTTCTCGGGTTGAAGGGGTTACCGACCGAGGCCGAAGATCTCGCGGTGGCACGGGATGTTCGCGTTGCCGAAGCGACGAAGGGGCGATTGCATATCGGCCCGGTCAGTACGATGGGGGCGATCGACATGATCGGCCGGGTGAAGAGTCGCGGGATCGCGGTTTCCGCTTCGGTGTGCCCGCATAACCTTCACGGCAGCGACGCGTTGTTGCGTTCGTTTGACGCCCGTTTCAAAGTGCACCCGCCGATGCGAAGTCCCGCGCACGTGGAATCGCTGCAACAAGCGGTCGCCGACGGCACGATCGACGCGATCCAATCGGGTCACATGCCTCGCGCGGGCGAGAAAAAGGGCAACGACCTCGATGAGTCGCCGTTCGGTGCCGCGACATTAGAGACGACGTTCGCTGCGGTTGTGACGGATATGATCCGGACGGACATTCTTTCGTGGACCCGTGCGATCGAATGTTTGTCGACGAACCCTGCCAAGATTGCAAAACTGCCAGCGGGAACGTTGGGCATTGGTGCCCCCGCGGACGTGGCGATCATCAATCCTGAATCCTCGTGGACGGTGCGGGCGAGCGAATTCATGTCCCGCTGCCAAAGCACGCCGATGGAGAACCGCGAACTCTTTGGGCGAGTCACGCACACGATCGTCGGCGGACGGTTGCTGTTTGTTTGTGTGGAAGAGTCGGCGATCGTCGCTTAATGGCCGGTAACGAATTCCCGAAATCGCTTCGGGTCGTCAAAGGCGATGACTTCACTCGCGCCCTTCGGCGCGGTGGCTGTGCTGCCGACGGCACACTTGTTGTGTTCGCGCTGCCGCGTGGTAGTGAACCGATCGAGAATCCGGCGGACGATCGATGCACCGCGCCGACACGTTTGGGGGTGACGATCCCGAAGAAGACCGGCAACGCGGTTGCGAGAAACCAATGGAAGCGTTTGATCCGTGAGTCGTTCCGCACGCAACGTGCGGGGATTCCGGACGGTTACGATCTCGTCGTGCGGCCCAAGAAAGACGCGCAGCTCCGATGGACGGAAATTCGCCGCGGGTTGCCACGGTTGGCCGTGAAGGCGATCAAGCGGATTAAGAAGTCGTCATGACGTTGGACGACGATGCGACGGTGTGCGGTTGTACCGCGGGCAATCGTGTCACGTGCGGGGCGGGCTGAGGCGTGACATGGCAATCGCTGGTCACGTCAGCGGCATGTTTCATCATCGACGGGCGTTTTTCCGCATAGATGCGGTGCATCAGGTTTTCGTAACCGTCGACCATCGACGTCAGAGATCCCGTCTCGATCACGAGTTCTCGGCCCTGTTCGCCCATCGATCGGCGAGTGCCGGGATCGTTGAGCAGTTGCGAAATCGCGTTGGCGAATCCTTCGACGTCTTCGCTTTCGACGAGCAACCCGGTGTGGTCGGGGATCACGGTTTCGGAGATCGATCCGACGTTGGTGGATACCACGGGGGTGGCACAGGCGAGTGCTTCCAAAATTGATACCGGGGAGGCTTCGTTGAGCGAACACAACGTGAAGACATCCATCGCGGCGAGCAGACGCGGCGTGTCGGATCGGTTACCCAACAAATGAACGCGGTCGACAACCCCGAGTTGTTCCCGAAGCGGCTCGATCGTCGCGCGTTCGGGGCCTTCGCCAATGATCAGCGTGTGCAGGTCAGGGTGCCACTCACGCAACCTCGCGGCCGCTTTCACTAGCATGGAGTGATTCTTTTCGTGACGCAGGGCCGCGACGAGTCCGATGACTTGGGCGTTTGCCGGGATTCCGAGTTCGTCGAAGACCGATTGACGGGCATCCGGATCAGGGCAGAACCGATCGCAATCGACTCCGTTACGAATGACGTTAACTTTCGAGGCAGGAAACTTTTCGAATTCTCGCAAGAAATTCCCGTGCGATTGCGCGACACCGATGAACGCGTCGGTGATGGGCGTGAGCAATCGATTGAGTTTGCCGACGCCGTCGGGCCATCCGGTCGAGTGCAATGCGGAAGCGATCACGGGGACACCCGCTAATTTAGCGGCCAGACGTCCCCAAAACATTTTGTCACCGGCGCCGACCGTGATCACCACGTCGGCTCCACGCTTTCGCAGCAGTTTCGCGATGCGTGAAACCACCGCCACGTCGTACTTGCCGCCGATTAATCCCGAGTGGACGGGGAATTCGGCCGCGATCTCTTCGCCGAGTGGTCCGGCCTCTTTGAGACAGATGACTTCGGGGCGTACGCGATCGGGATCCATGCGACGCATTAGATTGACGAGCAGAGTTTCAGCGCCACCGACGGGCATCGACGTGATAACGAAACAGCAGGTAAGTGGATGGCTCAATCGAGTCATATAGAACAGAACAGTTAGGCTTGAAGAGGTGTTTTTGGAAGGAGCGACGAACCACCGAGGAGTGATGCGTTCTCGAGCAAATCGGCCGCGGTCACGATCGCGGTGCGATTGTTCACGGGGCACGCCGAAGACGGTGATCGCAATTCGCGTTCGGCGATCACATCTTCGGTCGGCAGTTTTGGGGTTTGACGTAGTTTGCGTTCATCAAAGCTGAGCCAATTCCGGAGACGGATGAAATCGGGGTCGCCATGGATGCGTCGAATGTGAAACGGATCGTCGCCGACCATGTTGTAACCGCCGTACGCGCTGCAGATCCCACGCAGGCCACAATCACGAGCGGTTTGCATCACGGCGGGACGCATTTGTTGCGGCAGTCCGTAGGGGACGGCGAAGTAGTTGACGCGTTCGCCGATCATGATTTCGAGATCCATCTTAGCGTCAACGATTTCGGTCTCGAGTTCGCTGCGCGTCGTAATGCGACTGAAGTCAGCGTGGTTGGCCGTATGCAGTCCGATTTCGATACCGCAATGGGATGCCGCACGCAGTTGCTCGATCGTGTTGACGTCGAGCGGGCATCGATTCTCAACGTCATGTGCGAACGGTCGTCCGCTACGTACGTGTTCGGTCGCGACGAAGTACGTGCACGGGATACGGTTGCAAATCAGCCACGGGATGGCGAAACGCATGTTTTCTGCGTAGCCGTCGTCGAACGTGATGGCGATCGCCGGGCGAGGCGAACGTTTTTGTTGTAGTCGCGTTTGCGCTTCACCGAGCGAGATGATTTCAAAATGTTCGCGGCAGTATTCGATGTGCCGGACGAATTGGTCTCTCGAAATGGTCCACTCGTTCGGGTGAGTGTCCGCGACCCGGTGATAGAACAACACCGAAATCGGAGCACGGTTTTCCTCGGTGAGTTCGCGCATTCGTATCGCCCGTCGATGACGACTCAACGAATATCGAGTGCTCAAGGCGAGGGAACGAAAGAGATTCACGAGAGGGGCAATCGGCGAGCGGAAGAGGCCAGACACGAAATGAGCGGGGGGTTGGCCGAGGCCGATCACCGTCGCTATCTATTTTGTAAGTCACGCCTGCCCCCCGAGCGGTATCCCTGTCAAACTGTCTCCATGCTCAATGTGAAATGATGTCTGATTGTGTAGGTTAAGCCTGTTCTATCGATTGCGCGATCCGGTCGCGTATCGTTTCGTTCTTCTCATCCTCGAAAATGACCGTGTCTCCTACCTCGCGTGCTCCTCGGATTGTCGTCATTGGTGCCGGTGCGGCTGGGATGATGGCCGCGGCGGTGGCGTCGAGACGACAGTGTGATGTTACTCTTCTGGAGAAGAATCGAAAGACGGGAGTGAAAATCCTGATGTCGGGCGGAACCCGGTGCAATCTCACGCACGACACCGATGCACGCGGGATCACGGAAGCGTTCGGGCACGCAAAACGGTTTCTGCAACCGAGTGTGGGTAAGTTCACTCCGACCGAAGTGATCGAGCACTTCACACGCCTCGGGGTTGCGACGAAACGGGAGGCAACCGGCAAAATTTTTCCTCTCAGCAACCGAGCCCTCGATGTGCGTGATGCGTTGCACCGGGACATGATCAATGCGGGCGTGCGGTTGGAAATGGAATCGCCGGTGCAGAGTATCCGGCGTACCGACGCGGGCGAGTGGATCGTGGCGACGCGTTCCCCCAAAGGGGAACACGAATTGGTTGCGGATCGTGTCATCGTCACCGCCGGCGGACGCAGTTGGCCTGGATGTGGAACGACGGGGGACGCCTACGAATGGCTCGAGGGGCTCGGGCACACGATCGTCCGCACCCGACCCGCGTTGGTGCCGCTGGTCGGTGGTACCGATGCGACGCGTGGTTTGTCAGGTTTGACGCTGGACGATGTCGTTGCCGAGGTGCACGACAATGCGACCGCGTCGTCGAAACGTCCGCTCGTTCGTCGCCGCGCGTCGTGGTTGTTCACGCATTTTGGTTTTTCAGGACCGGCGGCGATGGACGTCAGTGGCACGATGACCGCCGCGGAATCGATCCGAGATCGACGTTTGCAATTGGATCTGGTTCCCGAGGTTGCCGAGTCCGAATTGCGAGAAATGTTTTCTCGTCGGAGCGGTTCGTCGGCGAAACAAACGGTCGCGTCCATGATCTCCTCGTGGCTGCCTTCTCGATTGGTAAACGAAGTCGCTGTTGCGTGTGGTGCGAGGACCGAGGTCGGTGACAAACCCCTGGCGGAATTCTCAGCCGCGTCGCTGAATCAGCTGATCGAACATCTCAAACGGTGGAAACTGCCCGTCCATGACACTCGCGGGTTTGCCAAGGCGGAAGTCACCGCGGGCGGCGTGTCCTTGAAGGATGTCGATCCCCGGACCATGCACAGTCGCCGTGTCGACGGGTTGTACATCGCCGGCGAGGTTCTCGATGTTGACGGATGGATCGGCGGATACAACTTTCAAGCCGCGTTCAGCACCGGGCGGGCGGCGGCAATCGCGGCATCCGAACCGATTTCTGAGTTGCCGGAATCCAAATAGACGCGTGAGGCGAAAAGGGCACGCCCGAATTTACGGCGGTCTCCAGCCTCCTCGATAGAATCGGTATACTTAAACGAAAGCAATGCGATTCATCCCCTCTCACTCTCGCGAGATCAACACATGAGCGTCGCCGCCACCACTCAATTGCTGCCCGGAGTCGAAGCGTTCTTGAGCCAGAGTCCGTTTCCGAGCTTTGTTGCCGGCAAGAATTTTCCCGCCGCCAGTGGCCAGATGGTGAAGACGATGGATCCGGGGTCGGGTGAGACGATCGCGGAGATTCACGACCTCAGTGCCGAAGAAGTCGATCGCGCCGTGCAACTCGCGTCGGACGCCTTTCCCGCTTGGTCCGGACTGTCGAAGTCGGATCGCCGTGCGATCCTGTTGCGGCTCGCCGACGCGGTGGAAGAACACAAACCGGTCATCGCCCAAATCGAAGCCCTCGATGCGGGAAAGATCGAAGCCCAGGCTCAGGGGGACGTGCAGAACTTTGTCGACACGCTGCGATACTTCGTCGGTTTGGCAGACAAAGTCGAGACGCGTGAAAAGATCGACGCTCCCGGTTTCGACGCGTGGAAGTATCGGCAACCGTGGGGCGCCTGTGCGTTTATCTTTCCTTGGAACTTTCCGTTTCTGTTGATCGGTTGGGGGATCTCGCCGGCGCTGGCGGCCGGAAATACGGTGGTCATCAAGCCCGCCGAAGACACGTCGCTGTCCGCAATTTATTTGGCCCGTTTGGCGAAAGAAGTCGGTGTGCCCGACGGCGTGATCAACGTCATCACTGGTCGCGGGGCGACATCGGGCGCGGCGCTTTCGAATAACACGCAAATCAAACGCATGTCGTTCACGGGGTCGCCGGAAGTCGGTCGCTTGGTCGGCGAAGCGTGCGGCCGGAATCTTGTGCCAGTCAAACTCGAGCTCGGCGGCAAAGGTGCAGCGGTTGTGTTCGATGACGTCGATGTTGCCGAGACCGCCGAGAAATTGGTCGGTGCGATCACGTTCCATTCCGGACAGGTCTGTTGTGACGCAACGCGTTGGCTGGTTCATCGCGACATTTACGACGAGTTCACCAAGGAATGCGTCAAGCGAATGGCAACCATTCGTGTCGGACACCCGCTCGACCCGAACAGCGACATGGGACCGGTCGTCAACGCGAACCAGCGTTCTCGCGTGCTCGGGTATCTCGAAAAAGGTAAGGCCGGTGGCGCCTCTTGTTTGTGCGGCGGTGGAGAAGCCCCAGTGGACGGTTTCAAAGGAAACTACATCCAGCCGGCGTTGCTCTCCGGATCACTCGACAACGTTGCCGCCCGTGAAGAAATTTTCGGCCCGGTCGCCTACATCGCGACGTTCGAGAACGAAGAGGAGGCGATCGAGATGGTCAACGACACCGACTACGGGCTCGCCAACAGTGTTTGGACGAACGACAAAGACCGTGCCAACCGGGTCGCCGAGGCCATGGTTGCCGGGAACAGTTGGATCAACGCTCACAACGTTTTCGCTCAAGGCGTGCCTTACGGTGGCGTGAATAAGAGCGGCATGGGCGGAGGTGTCCTTTCGCCGGAGACGCTGATGGATTATTACCGTAGCACTTCGGTCGTTCGACCGCTGAGCTGAGGTTCGACCACGGCTATTCCTAACTCCTCCACTCGAAAGTCAAAATGCTCGCCAAAGATGTAAAAACGGGAACCGTCGTGGTTCATGAGGGCAACCCTTGTGTGATCAAGGGCATTACCGTGAACTCCCCGTCGGCTCGAGGAGCCGCGACACTCTACAAGTTCCAAGCCCGCAATCTGCTGACTCGGAACAAAGTCGACATCACGATGAAGGGGACCGACGTGATGAACGAAGCGGACTTCTCACGCCGTGAAGTCCAAATGCTTTACACGGACCCGACTCACCTGTTCTTGATGGACAAAGAGGATTTTCAACAGTACGAGGTTCCGGTCGAAGACGTCGAGGAAGAACTGCCGTACATCACCGAAGGGTTGGAGGGCATCCGTGCGATGATCTACAACGACGCCTGCGTGGGATTGGAATTGCCCACCGCCGTCGAGCTGACCATCACGCAGTGCGACCCTGGCGTCAAAGGCAACTCGGCGACCTCGCGTACCAAACCGGCGACCCTGGAAACGGGATTGATCGTCCAGGTCCCCGAGTACATCAAAGAAGGCGAGCGTTTGAAAATTGACACCCGCACGGGCGATTTCCTAGCCCGCGCGTAGTGCAGCCTAACTTGGTGCCGCCGGCGCGCGTGTCACGCGGTCGTTGAGAGCAACATCTGATGCGCTCCCGTGAATGCAAACGCCGTGTTGTGAAACGATCGGCGTCGTAACAAATGCGAAAATCGGTTACACGCCACCTTCCGCTTGAAAGCGGACCGTGGCGTCGGCCGGTTTGAACTCGACTCGGATTCCCTGCGGGTGTTCGCTCGGTCGCAGTCGCAGTGTGACGGCATGACGTCCGACGTCGAGGCGGACCGGCGATGCGGGGTCAGACAACTTTTGGTCGTCGATCCAGAACTCGAGTGAGCCGCCGGATTCGATCGCCAGTTCGACTTGGCCTGCCACCAACACATTGACGAAACCACGGGCGATCACGGACTCGTTCGCGGGCATGTCTTCGCGCGGCAACACGCCGTCGACTTTGCTGTACGCGGTCATCCATGCCGCGTCATCGTCAGCAGGCAGTGTTTTCGCGTCGAAGGCCGTTCTCTTTTCAGACGCCTCGAGCAACCGCCATTTGCGGAAAACGGGCGTCTCGTTGTTGGCGTACGGTCCGGGTGTACCGAGTACGGATAAGAATTTGGCGAGGTCCAAAAACTCGGGTCGGTCGTTGAGTTGATCGGCCAATCCGGCGGGCATCGCGGACGGTTGCGGACGCTCGAATTCGACTTCGTCCGCATCGATTCGAATTTCTTTGCCCCCTGCCGCGGCGTCCCGCACGACGATCTCTTTGTCGTTTTGAAAGGTCACGATCCCTGTCTGCACGGACCCATCGGCGAGCAGGAAGAGTTTGTTCTCGTAATGCTCCGCGATGGCGGCGTTCGGATGAAGGATCGACTCGATCAAGTATCCCGGCTTCGCGGCGGCCCCGACGGCGACAAGGTTCGGTCCGATCTCGGCTCCGGCCGAACCGATCGCATGACAATTGGTGCACGCGAGCGTTTTGCGGCGATAGATCAGTTCACCTCGCGCGGCGTCACCATGTTCGGCAACGTCTTTGGCCAGTATCGCTGGATCTTCCGCGAGCAGTGATGCACTCAGCGACGCGTTCGTCGCTGCGGGCAACTGATCGATGATTGCGTTGGGCAGGGAACCGGTTTCGCGATGAAACTCGCGCAGCCGTGAGACGACGGCGGGATGAATGTTTGCATTGGTGAGTGCTTTGCTTAACGCTTCGGTGCCTTCACGCTGGCGAACGATTGCTTCGATGAGTGGAACGACGTCCGCGTCGCCGGGATCTTCGGCCAGCAGTTCTGTGCTCAATGAGACGCTGAGGTCAAGGTTGCAATGGGCGAGTCCCGCGATTGCCGCGAGTTTTCCGGCGAGGTCACCGTCGCCGGCGAGTTGCACCAGATTCGATTCGTAACGTGGGTTCGTTTTCGCGAGAGCAACGGCCAGAGCCCTCCGGACCACCGTTCGTTGACCACTGTCACGCAGACCGGCCAACTCGGCACGGCCGGCCACACGCCATGCTCCCAGGTTTTGCACCGCGGCAACCGCAACGGCTTCGTTCGGATGAGTCGTCAGCGTGGACAATTTGCGGAGCGATCGAGTGGTCGATCTCGGCCATTTCGAATCAGACAACTCCTGTAGCGTCGCCAACAACGCGAGCGAGGTTTCCGTCGACAACCGCGATTGGCCTTTCGTCAACGCATCGACCAAGGTGCGGATGTCCGCATCGCTCGCGGATTTGCGAATCTGCGATTGGATCTCCGCGATTTCTTTTTCGGTGGGAGAGTCGTTGTCGAGGAAAGCGGTAAGACGTTTTTCCAGACCGACGCCGACACCTCGTTCGACATATTCCTGGTGCGAGGGTTTTGCAAACTGCAACCGTCCCGCGTCCAATGCTGGGCGCCAATAGGGTTCCAGTGCCGACATCGTTTGCGGCAAAGCATGGTCGAGGAACGAATCGCCAGGATGGTTTAGCGAGTTCAGTGCCGCCACGAACGCCTCGGCTTGTGGGATGAAGCCCGCCGACAACACCGCTTCCATGCGTGTTCGAGGAAACGGATCGTCGCTGGCCTTAGCGATCATTGCAATCGGATCGGACAGGTCTGCATGCCAGTACCGAATCACGCGTGCGCCGGCGGAACGTGCGTGTCCGTCCTCTGCATTGAGGACGCGGGTGAGCACATTCTCGCTGGATCGCTCGACGTTTTGTATCGCCCACATCGCCTCGACAATGTTCTGGTCGTAGCTCGGTTTTTCCGAATCGAGCGAATCGACCCATGCTTCGACTGCGGTGACGACCTCGTCTGGATCACGCAGACTGAGTTCGTAACGTGTTTGATGACGAACGAAATCCTCAGGGCTTTGCAAATGTTCGACCAATTCGTTGAGCGGCAAATCGGTGAGCTGAGTCGGTGTGACGAGCGGTCGTTCCTTGTGCGTGATTCGCCAAATGCGACCATGTTCGTGATCACGGCGAGGGTCACGGAAATCGTGCTGCGCGTGGTTGATGATCGAGTTGTACCAATCGGCGACATAGATCGCTCCGTCGGGGCCGATCTTCACATCGACGGGACGAAAGTTCGGGTGTTTGGACGTCATCAGTGGTTGCAATACGTTAGCGCTAAACCCGGCGCCGTTTTCGATCAACTCATACCGAATGACCGCTCGACTTTTGAACCGGCACGTTAACAGTTGTCCTTGCAAATCGTCACCGATGTGCGAGCCCGTTGCGAGGTCGCCGCCGCATTGCTTCTCTGTGCTGATCAGAGGTTTGATTTGCAGTTTGTCGCCGCTGTTGCCCGTCCATGGCGAGAGGTACATGATTCTCGGGTTGTTGACCATGAACGACTGCCCCCATCGATCGAAGACATGTCCCCAGGGATTGCCGCCGGTTCCGGTGCAGAAGACGCGGAGTTCTTGCGTCTTTGGATTGAATTGATAAACGCCACCGTTGAAATTGCGTACGACGCCGTACTGCGTTTCGACCTGAGCGTGCAGGAAGATGCCTTCCTGAAAATAGATCCATCCGCCAGGACCCCGCCGCCACGCGCTGATGGAGTGGTGGCTGTCTTCGATACCGAACCCCGTGAGCACCAGTTCTTTCACGTCGGCGACGTCATCACCGTCGGTATCTTTGAGAAAGAAAACGTCGGGTGATTGAGCGACGTAGCAACCGCCGTTGGCGAATTCGATTCCCGTTGGTAAGTACAACCCGTCGGCGAACACGGTTGATTTGTCTGCCGCGCCGTCGCCATCGGTGTCCTCGAGAATAATGATTTTGTCGTTGGCGACTTCGCCCGGTTTGAGTTGCGGGTATGCCCACGAACAGGCGACCCAAAGTCGACCGCGTGAATCCCAATGCATGTGGATGGGGTTAGCCAGCATCGGGTCGGATGCGAACAAGTTGACTTCGTATCCCGGCAGCAATTCGAAGTTTTCGCGTTCGGAGGCGGGATCGTGATTGTTCATCAGATCCAGGTCGGCTCCCCGTTGATTGGCAGTTTTGATCTTTGGCAATTCTTTCGCAGCCGCATCACCGGGAAACGAAACGGAGGCAACGAGAAACGCAATCAAAGCGAAGAATCGATGCGGCATAACGTGATGACTAAACATGGATTTGATTCGAAGGGGAATGAGTGCGGTGGTGGGGCAGTTTCGACGTGGAGCTTCATGGTCGTGACCGACAACGAGGTGCCCGTTACTGAGTGACACGGCTCAATCGCCATTGACGGGTCGCGAGTCGAATGCGTTTGGCGAGGTTCGCGTCACGCTCTTTGGCGAGTTCGCTGAACTGAATTACTTCGCCGGGCAAGGCACGTCCGCTCGGCGACGATCGGCGTTCGCCAACAATGTGGACTTGGTTGAGTGCTTTCCAGCTATACGTGAACTGCAGGTTCTTGTCGTTGACGGCCGCACGCACCGATTCGGCTTCGGCGTGAGCGGGCGAGGCATCGATGGCGACACCTTTCGTCCATTGATCGGCGGAGGCGGTCGCGACGTGTTCGCCGTCGACGGAGAGTGCGTAAGTTCCCGGTGGCAGGTTTTCAACGGCGAGCGTGTCTCGTAGGAACTCCAGTTGCGGTGGCAGCGGATTGTCGACGGGTGGTGGCAGGTGCGGCGGTGTCGTTTCCGTGACACGAAACTGGAGCCCTGTTTCGTCGGACACGATGTCGGCGAGCTCGACGCCGATGGCGGTGCCTGTTTTTGCGTTCGCATCCATTCGCATTTGCCACGGTGGCGTTTCGTCGTGTTCGGGAAACAGCTGATTAAAGAACGTGCGGCTGATCGCCCAGTATCCGTATTGGTTCAGGTGGATGCCGTTGGTGGTCAGGTTGGGGCCTTGTTGTTCGTCCATTAGGTACCGCGATGGTTCGAACAAATCAATGAACGCGATGTCCGCTGACTCAGCGACTTCACGCATCGCCCGCGTGTACGACTGCAAGTCGCGATTGCGTCCGTCGAGATCGGGTGTCAGGTGGCCGAGATCCTCGCAGGCGATCGGAGAAACGAGAACCAACCGCACTTCCGTTTTTTCGTTGTATTTCTTGCCGCGATGTGACTCGATCCACGCTTCGAGATCAGCCTTGAACTTCTCGATGCCACGTTCACCGGCGAATGATTCGCCCATCCCGAAGCACGCGACGATCACATCGGTTTGATGATCGCGTAGCGTGGTCTCCTCGGTCGGAAAGTTTGTCGGCCTGTCTCTCGCGGTCAACATGTCACCGCCCCAACCCAGGTTACGGATCGAGATCGGTGTGTCGGACGTCTTTTGCAACAAAAGCGTTTCCAAGTATCCGTGAATACGCAGTTGATCAGCGAACGTATTGCCCACGATGGCAACATGGTCACCGGGACGAATTGGCGGATCGGCGGACGCGGCCCCGTTTCCGATCAGGCAACCGAAAACCGCGAGAATCGGGATGATGAATTTCATGCGTTGAATCTTCCGGTCAATGACTGGGTGCGGTTTTGCATTGTGTGGAGTATGCGACGATGACGAACGAGGGCGGATTACTTGTCCACTCGTTTGACTTGCCATGTCGAGATGGACGCATCGGCCGCGGGGAGTGGTTGGTCGGTGGACCAGCAGCACGCGTTGAGCAGCATTCGGACGACGGACTCTTCCGCGAAGTCACCGGGATGCCCAAATGAGGTGTAGAACGATTTGCCATCCCACTCGTTTTCCCATGCCCATGCAACGATGTCGGTTTCGTCTTTCTTGACTTCGATGGTTCCGAACGCCTTTTTGAGCACGCGTGCGCGGCCTTGGCCTCGACCGCGAACCAATGGGATGCAACCGTCTTCGAGGCGTGTGAGGTACAGCGTTCCGGGAGAAACCCATTTGGACTGAGTGACGTTGGTCATGATGGGATGCGTTTCGGCGCCCTCGATCACACTTACGTCCGTCGTACCGGACTGGTGAACAATGTAAGGCGTGCCGAAAACTCGCCGTCCGAAGTCATCGTTCCATGCAAATCGCGGATGCCCTTTCGGATACTTGAAACTGTGGTTTGCGGTCCGCAGTCCGATGACTGGTTTCCCTGAACGGAAATAGTCCTCGATCGGTTGCCACTCGTTGTCGGGCAGTTTGAGGAACCGCATGAAAAAGATCGCTAGTTCGGCATCGGCGAGAGATTCGATGCCGGGCAGAACGTTTTCGGTTTTCTTTTCCGGGTCGCCACTGCCTTGAACGATTGTGACACGAAAGCCGAATCGCTCGAGCTCTTTCGCGAACAACGGCATCGTCAATTCTGGCGAGTAGTGCAGTGTGCCGAGGACGATCACGGCATGAGGCTTGTCGGCGTCAGAATGCTGGGCCGGGACGCTCTCGGATTCGTTCGCGTGGGAACACACGCTCGACATGAGAAACGCGACACCAAGAGCGAAGACGGCAAACACGCGGAGGGGAACGCGCATGGTTGGATTCCTTGTAGAGGGATGAAATACCATCTCGACAAACGACTATTGAGCCTCGTCCTGACCGAGATAGCCGAGAGAGGCTAAGAAATGGTCGGTGGCCTTCATCGCCCGCTCATAATGCGACAGGTCTTTGGTCTTAGGTCGGAAGCTCTTGCTGTTAAAGAATCCGTGTCCCTGTTTTGCGAAGGATACGAGTTCGCAGCGGTTTCCCGATTCATTCATCAGTCGAGTGAACCGGGTGGCGTTCTCGTAAGGTACCGTTGTGTCGTCGGTGCCGTGCAGAATCAACGTCGGAGGGATTCCTGCGCCGACGTGATGGCAGGGTGAGATGTCGGTTTGGCGTTCTTCGCCAACGCTCTTGAGCCCATACCCGTCGGCGGTCGTGTCGATGACCGGGTTATAGAGCACCATCGCGTTAGGAACGGAGCTGATCGTAAGGTCTTCGCCTTTTTCGTCGTAGCCTTCGATGACGCCGGTGCACGCGGCAACGTGACCTCCCGCCGATCCACCCGAGGCAACGATTTTGTTCGGATCGATTCCCAATTCCTCGGCGTGTTGTCGAACCCAGCGGATTGCGGATTTGCCGTCCGCGACACATTCGAACGGCGTTGTTTTGTTTCGGCTGCGGACGCGGTAATTCGCCGAGAACGCCATCATGCCCAGGTCGGCGAAGTGACGTGCCTGTTCGTGGAACTGCGACGTCGAACCGCCGTTCCAACCGCCACCGAAGAAAAATACGATCGCGGGCACACGGTCGGTGGACTCGTGTTCGGACGGACGGAACACGTCCAATTTCAACTCCACCTCGCCGACGGTTTTGTACGTGACCTGTTCGTCAGGTTCAATCGCGAGGCATGGGGTGAGGGGAATGAGACTTCCCATCGCCAGCATCGCACCGATCGTGATCGTGCGAACCGGTGGAGACAGGGCAGGTGATGTTGTGACGGTGAGATTCATGGCAGGAGCGATGCAAAGATTGGTTAACGAGTGGTGTCAGAATGCGAAGCCGGCAGCGTCTCCGTATTCGTTACTGAGCGTTCACCAGTTCCTCAAATTGTTCGGGAGTCATCCATGCAAGATCATCCCAATATCCTGAATCGTTTTTCTGTGTCGGTCCCGGTGTTGTTCGCCCGGATGTGATGATTTGGTTGATGCGTTTGGTCAGACGCTCGACTTCTTCGGGATGTGTCGAGACAACGTCTTTGGATTCCGACGGATCGGATCCGAGGTGATACAGTTCCGTGGTGTGTTTGGTGCTCGCGAGGATCAACTTCCAATCGCCCTCGGTGATCGAATAGCGGTAGTTGGAGCCGCCGTTGCCGTGGTTGATCAGCGGCAGGCGCGAGTAGTCATGGTTTGGATCGGTTAACACGGACGCGAAACTCTGGCTGTCTTCGCCAGCGTCTGCGGGCAAGTTGCCGCCCGTGATTTCGGCCAACGTCGCGATCACGTCGACTTGCCCGACGAGGTTGTCCCACGTCCTTCCGGGCTGTTTGATTCCCGCGGGCCAGCGCACCATGAACGGCACACGATGCCCGCCTTCGTAAACCGAGCGTTTGCCCTCTCGAAAACCGCCTCGGCTGTCGTGGCCGAATTGCTCGATACGTCCCGTCCACGATTTCTCGGGTCCGTTGTCGCTGGTAAAAACAATCAATGTGTTTTCATCGAGTTCGTTGTCTGCGAGGAATTGAAGAATTTGACCGACGTGATGGTCGGTTTCGATCACGAATTCGCCGTACGCGCCCGCGTCGCCTTTGCCATGGAATTCAGGCAGCGGGCAAACCGGATAGTGAGGCGAAGTGAACGGCAAGTAAAGAAAGAATGGCTGGCCCGCTTTCGCCGATTCGACTTTCGTGCTCATCCACTCGATGGCTTTATCGGTGAAACGCGTCAAGCATTCGTTGTCGATAAAATCGGGAGCGACTTCGAGACCACGCACGCGTGACTTCTTCCCGTCGGTCGGTTCCGGCATGGGGTTGTAGGGCGGCATGATGCGATAATCGACGTGGCGAGGATTCTTCTTCTTGCTCGTCAACATCGTGGGTGGCACTTTTGCGTAACGCCCTTCGAACCACGCCAATACGCCGTAGTTCAATGACGCGGGGACGCCGAAGTAGTAGTCGAACCCTTTGTCGAGCGGCATGTTCACGGTCGGTTGCGACCAATCGCGATTCCCTGCGACGCCCGGGAAATCCATTCCCAAGTGCCATTTACCGACCATGGCGGTATCGTAGCCTTGTTCCTTCAGCATCGACGGGATCGTGACACGTCCGTCCGCGATTAGGCATTCCGCCTCCGCGCCCAATACATTGCGTTTCATTTTCGTACGCCATGGGTAGCGTCCCGTGAGGAGTCCGTATCGCGAGGGCGTGCAAACGGAGTCGGCACTGTGTGCGTTGGTAAACGCGATGCCTTCGTTCGCCAATCGATCCAAGTTCGGTGTTTCGAATTTGGCATCGGGGTTCAACGCACTGACGTCGCCATAGCCCTGGTCATCGGTGTAGATGACAATCACATTGGGTTTGACCGTGTTCTGCGATGCGGCGTCGGCGGCTTGGAGACTGGTGTTCGATCGCAGCGGAGTCGTGCACGTGAATACGACGAGGACAAGGAAAAGCTTGACAGGGTGCAGTAAACTCACGTGACTCATCGACAGGCGGGAGGGCATGGGCATCTTACCGAGCGTGCGGAGGTTAGGCGTAGGCGGGGACGTTTACTGTGATCGGCCGATCTTGCCGACTCAACAACCAATTGCGACGCTGTGATGTGAATATGCGACATCAGACTCTCGCGCAGACGAGTCGGCGTGGCAGACGGCACATCAGAGCGTGTCCAAAGACGACGTTTACGTTGACGGAAATTGGAATCGCGAGGCGTCATTCCCCAAGGTCTTCGCGGCGTCGGCTACGTCGAATTAGAAACGCATCCAGATACGGTGCGTCGGCGAAACCGTTTTATCACAACCGGCGTGCCGCGATTTGCGACGAACCGAATTTTTGAGTGTTCGGTGCTCCGCACGCTCGATTAACGCTGCCCGCGGCATCGGGGAATGCGGATTTGGTCGTCTGACATGCGGGGATGTGCGCGACTGCATTCTCACGTTGACGCTACGCGCATGGTGGATTGCTTCGAGGAGAATAGCGATCCAAACGTTTGCAGCCTCGGAACCGACGTGTCTGCGTTAGATAAGGATAAGAGGCATCGTGTCGCTGGTTCAATTGCTGTGGTGAATCTTGATTACGAGTTTCTTGAACAGCTCGGTTTGCTTGTCATCCAAATTCGACCGGGTGACCTTACCGAGTGCCTCATTCGCTTTGTCCGTTTGCCGAAGCCCCAATAACCATATCTGTGCGAGTTGCAGTTGGCGTTGATCGGGGGCGTTGGGATGCGCCTGCAGCCATTTCTGCAACGCAACGACACTCGCGGGCCATTGCTTGTTGCGCGATGCTTCTCGGAACAGTAGCGAGTACTGTTCTGAGGGGATTGTTCTGAGCACGTCAGTCGAACTTTGTGCATGCAGTTGCTCAGCGGCAGCCATCACGTTGCGTCGTTGGATCGATGCGAGAATCGGTTTGGCTAGACTCGCGTTTCGGATTTCGTCGACCTGTTTGGCATCGCGAGATGCGGTCGTCTGAGTATTCGTGTGCTCGAGGTGAGTAGGCGATGGAGATCGACTGGTGGTACTCGGCGGCGCGGATTTTGAATCAGTTGCTTTGCGTTTTCGTTTGGCATCTGCATTTTGCTTGGCACGTTCGAGCGGAGATAGCTTGGGAGCTCTCGATTTCGTGGAAGACGATGACAACGATTCCTTGGCGATCGATTTGCTAAATAGATGACTGAACAGATCTTCGTTGTCGCATTGCGGAATGCCCATTCTCAAGAATGCAATGCCGACGACCGCGCCGCTGACGAGACCCAAGAGATGCAGTGCTGCGCTGCTGATCCCGAGACCACCGACGTGCCACTGATAGAACTCGAGTAACACGTAAAAAGCCCCAACGAGTAGCACGGGGGCATCGAATGATCCGAAACGCCACCAAACGTGAAAGTCACTAACCGGAGCAAAGAGAATGCAAACCGCTAACAATCCGAAGATAACCGCCGAAGCACCGAGCGACCTTCGGACCTCGGTGTTGAGACTCGCCTGCAACATGGTTTGTAAGAACTCACGCTCGTCTGCGGGCATCTCCGCAAAATCGGGATCGTCTGCGAGCGAGTCAATGAACTGCGACGCGTCGACGGTGCTGCTCGCACCCAACATGATCGTTTGTTCCAACGCGTTCTGACCGATTGCGATGACCAGATACAAGATGAGAAACTTCCACCATCCGAGTTTGCCTTCGACCAGCAATCCGAATGGCCATAGGAACAACATGTTTCCTAGAAGGTGACCGAAATTGGCGTGCATGAAGCCACTGGTCACCCATTGCACCGGGTGATAACCGCTGCCGTACCAAAGACAGTAGTCGGATACCGTGTTGGGATCCGTCGACGCGGTGACACCGAACACGAGCACGTTAAAAACGATCAAAATCACCGTCATCACCGGAGGATGATACAGCGTACTCGTGCAGTTATAAATAAACATCTGTGCCCCGGTTCGATGCCTCAACAAAACCCTCGTCCGGGTGGCGATCATAGTCACGTGATCACTGTCGGGCAACATCGATCGGCGAACGAACGACGAGCAAAATTTCGCTTGAATAAACGCTCAAACCGCGACGTCGCGATTGTGTTTGCCGTCATGAAATAAGAAAGGCACAGGCACCAAATTAATGATGCCTGTGCCTGTTTCGCGTGGTCACGTGGGCTGCAAGAGTAAGGCAGCAATTCGGGTGACGGCGTTCGTTCCGTTTTTTACTGTGTTCCGAGAGCGTTGAGTACTAGGAGTAGTCGTCCATCGGCGGGCAACTGCAGACGAGGTTGCGGTCGCCGTAGGTGTTGTCGATACGGCCCACCGTCGGCCAGAATTTTGCATCACGCAACCACGCCTTCGGCCAAGCGGCCTGCTCACGTGTGTAGGGATGAGACCAATTGTCGCTGCCGATCGCTCCGACGGTATGCGGTGCGTTCTTGAGCGGGTTGTCTTTCGCGTCGAGCGTGCCGTCTTGGATGCTTTGGATTTCCGCCCGGATCGAGATCATTGCGTCGCAGAAACGATCCAACTCATCTTTGCTTTCGCTCTCGGTCGGCTCGATCATCAACGTACCGGGGACGGGCCAGGACATCGTCGGGCCGTGGAATCCATAGTCCATCAATCGTTTGGCGACATCTTCAATTTGCACGCCTGCAGACTTTTCAAAGCCCCGACAATCAACGATGAATTCGTGAGCGACATAACCGTTGGTGTCAGTGTATAGAATGTCGTAGTGATCGCTGAGTCGTTTGGCCATGTAGTTCGCGTTGAGGATGGCAACCTGCGTCGCTTTCTTCAGTCCTGAGGCACCCATCATCGCGATATAGACGTAGCTGATCGCCAGGATACTGGCACTGCCGTATGGGGCCGCGGAAACCGGTCCGATTGAAAACTCGCCTGCCGTGTCAGGACGCTGCACCGGGTGTTCGGGCAAGAATGGCGCGAGTTGAGGTGCGACACCGATCGGGCCCATGCCCGGCCCACCGCCACCATGCGGGATGCAGAACGTCTTGTGCAGGTTCAGGTGGCACACATCGGCGCCGCATTTGCCGGGGCTCGTCAGGCCGACCTGCGCGTTCATGTTCGCACCGTCCATGTAGACTTGGCCGCCGTGCTCATGGATCAAATCGCAAACGGATCGAATCGTCGTTTCGAAAACGCCGTGTGTCGACGGGTAGGTGATCATCAAGCACGACAGCTTTTCGCTGTGTTGTTCCGCTTTCGCTTTCAAGTCGTCGATGTCGATGTCGCCGCGCGAATTGCATTTGACCGGCACGACTTGCATGCCCGCCATCACGGCCGATGCCGGGTTGGTTCCGTGTGCCGAAGTTGGGATGAGGCATACGGTACGGTCGTTCGTTTTACCGGCCTTCGCGGCTTCGTGTTCATGGTAGGCGCGAATCACCAACAAGCCCGCGTACTCGCCTTGAGCTCCCGCGTTGGGTTGCAGGCTGACTGCGGCGAACCCCGTGACGCTGCACAACCAGGCTTCGAGTTCGCGGAACATGTACGTATAACCGCGCCACTGGATGTCCGGTGCAAACGGATGGATGTCGGAGAATTCTGGCCACGTGACGGGGATCATCTCACTGGTCCCGTTCAGTTTCATTGTACAGGACCCGAGTGGAATCATCGTGTGAGCGAGCGAGAGGTCACGGCTCATTAGTTTGAAAATGTATCGCAACAATTTCGTTTCGCTGCGGTACTCATGAAACACCGAGTGGGTCAAGAATTCACTCTCGCGAGCAAACCCGGTCAAATCACAGAGCCCATCGGCTTGAGCTTCCGACAACAGTTCGTCGATGTCGAAGCCGGTGTAGTGTCCGAAGTTAAACGCCGCGAGGAGGTCCGCCACGAGTCCACGGTCGGTGGTCTCATCGAGCGTCACGCCGAGCGAGCCGTCGTCGTACTCACGCAAGTTAATTTGTCGCTCGCGGGCAGCGTCGGCGACTTGTCGAGCCGCATGGGTTCGTCCTTTGCCCAACTGAATCCGGATCGTGTCAAAGACCGGACCGTCGTGAGTCGCTTTGTGACCAAGGCGTTCGAGTCCCTTGGCGAGAGCGGCGGTGAATCCTTGGACGCGGCGGGCGATGTTGATCAGTCCATCGGCGCCGTGATAGACCGCGTAAAACGAATTGATGATCGCGAGCAGCGCCTGCGCGGTGCAGATGTTGCTGGTCGCTTTGTCGCGGCGAATGTGTTGCTCGCGAGTTTGCATCGCCATCCTCAGTGCCGGGTTACCGTGACTGTCTTTGGAAACGCCGATGATGCGTCCGGGCAGTTTGCGAGCGTGAACGTCGTGCGTTGAGATGAACGCGGCGTGGGGGCCGCCGAGGCCCATGGGAACGCCGAATCGTTGCGCACTGCCCACACAAATGTCCGCGCCCCATTCACCTGGAGGTGTGATCAGTGTCAATGACAACAGGTCCGCCGCCGCCACGGTCAAGCACTGGTTTGCTTTCGCGGTCGATGCTAACTCGCGATAGTGATTGATTCGTCCATCGGTCGTCGGGTATTGAACGAGGACGCCGCACAGGCCGCCTTTGCCGTAGTTGAAATCGATTTCGCTGATCGGACCGATTTTTAAATCCACGCCCAAACCGGCAGCGCGAGTTTGCAGGAGAGCGAGCGTTTGAGGATGGCAGTCGTCCGATGCCCAGAACCCGGTCTTTTGGTGTTTGGCGATCGAGATGCACATTCCCATCGCTTCGGCCGCCGCGGTCGCTTCGTCCAAAAGGCTTGCTCCGGCAAGAGGCAGTCCCGTCAGGTCAGCGATCATCGTTTGGAAATTCAGCAACGCTTCGAGGCGTCCCTGAGCGATCTCGGCTTGGTATGGCGTGTACTGTGTGTACCAGCCTGGATTTTCCAACACGTTGCGAAGGATTACCGGTGGCGTCACGGTGCCGGTGTAACCCATTCCGATGCAGGAGCGATAAACTTTGTTTTTGCCCGCAATCGTTCTCAGCCCTTGCAATGTTTCTCGCTCGCCACGCGGCTCGGGGATGTCGAGCGGCTGGTCGAGACGGATGTCCGCCGGCACGGTCGCGTCGGATAAGGCGTCTAGCGAATCGAAACCGATGGTCGAGAGCATCTCCGAGAGTTCGGTCGGCGACGGTCCAATATGGCGGCGGGAAAATCCGTCGACGAAATCGATGGCGTTGGTGGCTGCCGAGGAGGTTTCGGTCGAACGCGTGGCGGGGGACGTCGTGCTAATGGTCATACTTTGCTCGGGGCAAAAATGGGTATTCCGGGAACGGTAGCTGCGGCGGAGCATTTGCCGATTTCGATGCTGAACACGCCGAAACCACAATCTAATTGTGTTTGGCGACCTCCGAAATCCCTCGTGTAGATTACCAACGTCGCATTGGACGCCATTACTGCGGTGCGTCCGGTGCTGCCAATCGGTACCGACCGGGTTGGTTTAGCCGCCGCAGGCGAATTGGCATGCGAATGCTTGTCTTTGCGATACTGTACGGCGGCGCGATTTCGGCCGAACAAATCGATTAACCGGTTTGGTATGGAAATCGCAACAGTGGCGGATCGGGAAGCTGTCCGATCTGGCCTCGCACTGGGCCGCTGCTTGCCTCACTCAAAAATCACACCCAAACGAATCAGGGAATTGAAAGTTATGAAATTTCGTCCGCTCGGAAAATCGGATATCGACGCCTCCGTAGTTGCCTTCGGAGCGTGGGCCATTGGCGGTTGGACGTGGGGAGGGACGGACGAACAGCAATCTACCAAAGCCATTCACGCATTCCTCGACGCGGGAGGAAACCTGATCGACACCGCGCCGATCTATGGCTTCGGTCGCAGCGAAGAGATCGTCGGCAAAGCGATTGCGGACCGCCGCGACAAAGTTGTTTTAGCGACGAAGTGTTCCATGCGATGGGACCTTAACGACGAGCAAAAACGACGGGCCCGAAAGAAGTTCTCGACCAGCGAAGAGATGTTCGATCAGCCCGGTAACCGATCCGACGATAGCTTCGACGTTTTCATCTACGCGGGTGCCGATGGTATCCGTGAAGAGGTCGAACAAAGCCTCAAGCGTTTGAAGACCGACGTGATCGATTTGTATCAGACGCACTGGCAAAGTGATGACGTCGCGATCGAGGAAAAGATGTCGACGCTCGAGGAACTCAAACGGGAAGGAAAGATTCGGGCCATCGGAGTCTCGAACGCTTCGGTCGAGCAGATCGAGGAGTATCAAAAGTTTGGGCAAGTCGACACTGATCAAGAGAAGTATTCGATGTTGGATCGCGCGATGGAACCGTCCAACTTATCGAAGTGCGAGAGCGATCAAATCGGTTTCTTGGCATACAGTCCGCTCAGCCAAGGTTTGCTGACGGGAAAGATTGATCCGGATCGTGAGTATCCCGAAGGCGATCAACGCAAGTTCAAGGAACGCTTTCAGGCGGAAAACGTTCGCAAGGTGCAAGCGATGCTCAAGCCGATGGAGCCTATCGCTGATAAACACGGGATCAGTTTGGCACAGCTAACAATCGCATGGACGCTCGCACAACCGGGGTGCTCACATGTGCTCGCCGGTGCGCGGAATCCCAAGCAGGCGACTGACAACGCGGGGGCCGGTTCGGTCGAGCTGTCCGCTGATGAATTGACGACGATCACGAAGGCCGTTCACGGTTACGACGGCGTCTAACATCCGGAGTGAATGGTCGAGTCGCTCGTCGTTTATGGTAGGTAGGGCCAGTACGTGAGCTTGTCGTTTTGATGAGCGACGAAACGAGCATCGCCGTCTTGCGATACCACCACCGCGATTGCTTGGTTGAGTCCATTGACCAGTCGATACGCGGATCGGTGTCGTGTGCCGGCGGAATCTGCTCGTTCGACGACCGATTGAAACGCTTCGATATCCATCGCGCGGTGGATCTCTTGGACCGGCGTATCGCCGAGGATCTCGCCGCCGAATCCGATCATGCGAAAACTGTGATCGAGCACCAACGCGCCGTCGACGCTCATCATGTCGGCGAGCAGATGGCCAAACTCGATCAAGTAATCATCGAAACGTCTGAGCTCGGCGTCGCGAATCTGTTGGTAGTCGTTCCACGTCAATTCTTGCAGATTCAGCGGGCGGCCGACATCGAGTGCCCGAGAGACCAAACGCAGGATCAAATTGCGATAAACCATCGTCAATTCGTTCGGTTGGAACTTCACGCGAAATCGCAGCCAATCCTCCGTCGTGCCGTCCTCATGTGAGCCGTCGGGCAGGAAAACCAGCATGCCACCGCGACGGCGATTCCGCATCAATCGAAGGACCCGTCGGACGACTCCCTGCGCAACGTCTTGAACGAACGACTCACAAACGCGAGTGGCGAGTGGATCGGTTTGGGATTCATGCAGGCTGGCTAGCAACGACTCGCGAACGTTCACGAATCGATCGGCAATCCATGCCGACCGGAACGGGTCGAAGCCGTCGGTGAGCAGTTGACCTTGCATCGTCTCCAGGACGCGGGAATATCCGGACGCGGCAACCAAATGACCAGGCCGAACCGCCTGGACGACCAAGTTTTCGGGCAGTTGTACGCCTTCGTAACGGTTGCCCTCCACTCGGTTGACCCATTCGGTACCGGTAACCGCCATTCCCCAGATCACCAACCGTCCTCCGGCATCGTGATCAACCGCCAGAAGTGACCGATAGAAATCAGCGGCACCGGCTAATTTGCGAAGGTTGTGAGCGGATAGAGCGGTCGGCTCGGCGAAGGCAAGAACGTGCGGCCGCGTTTGATCAGTCAGGCACGTCTGCAGATGCGCTGGCGTAGCATAGATAATCCGACATCGAACCGGATCATCCTCCTCCCGCAGCAAGCTCGCTTGATAGCAAACGTCCAGAATTGTTGTCAGAGACGCTTGGTCGGGAAGATATTCGGTGGCAACGCCCTTTTTTTTCCACTGATTCGCAAGGACTCTCGCCATCTCAGCGGGGTAGGAAGACTGGGTGGAAAACTGATAGGGAGGGATGTTGGTCAAGGCGACAATTCCAGCACGGTCACAGAGTTGTCCGTCGAGACAACGTTTTCCATCGAGGCGTTTGGATGAATTATGACAACTTAGGAAGCCGGCAAGAGTGAAGCCAGATCAGTCGAAACCTGAAATAGATCGGGGATTCGGCTTTTGAAATCGTATTTCCCGGAAAATGCCCCGTCTGCGTGAGTGAAACGTCGGAGAATGATGCGACCGGATTTGGGTGTCAGCAGTAGTAGATGGCCGATCCGTTCAGGAGATGCGATTTGCCATCCGGCAGCAAACCCGATTGCGGCGCCGATGTGCCATCGAAAAGCGTCGATGAGCTCTTCTGGATTAGCAAGCAGGAGCATGAAGAAAATAGGAACAGTGACCATCTCATGGAATGGCGGGTAAGGGTTTCCAACACGATCGGCGATGTGAACAACACCCCAGCAGACCGACGCGGTGAAGGCCAGTCGTATACACGTAACGACACGTTTCGAGGGGAGGTTCAGATGCACCAGAGGGATTCTTCCGCACGAACGTTAGCTTTGTCAGCGGTTGGCTGTCGTGTCGTCTCAGTATACCGCGCAGTCATCGACGCGAAGTGCCACTTCATTGGGGCAGCATTACGGGCGGAGCATTTGCGCAGGCAGCCCGTTGTTACTCACGCTCAACCACCTGCCTCGATACAAGCCATCTATCGCGATACCTTGGACCGCGTTCTGGTGGAGGCAGATTCGTTGCAGACGCTGTCGGGGGGGCTTGTGCCCGAGTGCGGGGAGATACGATGAGCGGAGCGGCGCAATCGTTTGCTACGCCGCGAGCTAGTGTGTGAACAGCATGCTCGTGAACCGCTAGGTCATTGTGAGGACGATGGTGTCTGCGGCGAGTTCGATTGTGGCCACGTCGTGGGCAGCGGGGAGGAGGACGGAGGTTCCTGGAGTGAGTGGCAATCGCTCAGATTCGGTGACCAGGGTCGCTTCGCCTTGCGGGATTGTAATGATGTGGAAGCGATTATCGCCTCCGACGGTCCCGGTTCCGTTGCTGATCGCTCGCAAGCGGAATTTGTCGCACTCGACGAGAGTTTGCCATCCCTCGGTTTCGGGATCGGCGCGAAGCGGTGCGACGGGGCCCCGTTCGAAATCCGTCACTTCGATGCTTTGTTCGATATGCAGTTCGCGGCCGTTCCCATTTGCGTCGACGCGATTCCAGTCATAGAGACGAAATGTCGTGTCGCTCGATTGTTGAATTTCGGCAACGAGCAGTCCTGCGCCGATCGCGTGGACCGTCCCTGCGGGGATGAAAACGCAATCACCCGGTTGGGCTTCGAATTGATGAAGGACTTCTTCGGCGCGTCCCTCTTCGACGGCAGATCGGAGTTCTTCAGCATCGACGCCGCTTTTTAGTCCAGCGTAAATGACCGATCCGGGTTTGGCGTCGACGATGTACCACGCTTCCGTCTTGCCGAGATCGGGGACAGGCATGGTTGCTCCGTACTCGTCCGTCGGGTGAACCTGCACGCTCAGAACGCGATTGCAGTCGAGGTATTTCAGCAGCAGCGGGAAATGGTCTTGAGCTGCCTCGCCCATCAACCACTCATTGTGATCGGTGAGCAACTCTTTCAGCGTTTTGCCCTCGAGGTGACCGGACGTGACGACGCTCTGGTCGATCCCGTGATCGACGACTTCCCAACTCTCGGCGTAATCTGATTCCTCGCCGATTGGTTTGCGGAGTCGTTCACCGAGCAGGCGACCGCCCCAAATGGTTTGTTTGAGAACGGGTTTGAACTGCAGAGGGTAGGCTTTCATAACAACCATATTGCGTCATTGATGGGCTGGCGCCGGCCAGCGGGGGATCGTGTTAGGCAGGAAGCAATTGGGCAGCGGTCTGGCAAACAGGATTGGTGGCCGTCGCTACTGCGCGACGCTCGTGACTCGATTCGCAGTCGTACTGTTGTTGGTATTCTGCGATATCAATGAACCTACGAGGTCTCGTCGCAACATCCTCTCGCGTGAAGTGAAATTTGTCAAAGCACCTGAGCCTGGAACCGTGTCGCGAGAGCCTTTGCGGCCGCGTTAGCGCTAGGATTGAAGGCATAAGCCGCAGGGTTTATGCGGCGGGGTTGACCGGCTGTGGTGCGGTCAAAGCATTCGTTGGTCGGCGGCACCGGCCGGAAGTTTTGGCTAGCGAGGTGATTGAGTGCGCCGAAGGCGTTTCAGACAGTAGCCGGCAGTCGAGCGAAGCGAACACTGCCGGATCCATGGAACAGACGGTCAATCGACCCCGAAGGTGGTCGCACCGGCGCCACGCTGGTTTCTGCAACCCTGTTCGGGGTCGACGCGATTTCGTTTTTAGGTGTCCGTAGGTGCGCTGCGCGACCTACGGCTACTTTCTAGAACGCCTTCGGCGTGAACGGGCTCGTGAGGACTCAATCGCTCGTGGCGAGTTTGAGCTCGTGACAACAAGCCCTGACGCCGTTTGGGCGCTGGATTCACCAGTGACTCTGGCAGCGTCCTTATCGAAAACGTGTTAGCGTGCGTTGAGCTGTTGTGCTCGCGCCATCGCGTCTTCGGCTTTGCGGATGTACTCCTGGTCTTGGGTGCCGGCCCAGGCTTTTTGGTACGTGACGCTCATCGCGGTGAAGTTGAAGGCGTCCTCGGGTTCGAGTTCGCAGACTCGTTCGCCGTGCTTGACGGCTTTTTCGTGGTCACCGGTTTTGGTGTAGACGCGTGCGAGTGCGAGGTGCGCGAGCACGAACGTGTCGTCTTCGCCGAGGATCTTTTCGAGTGCCGCGGCGGCTTCGTCGAACTTTTCGTCGTCGATCAGTTTTTCAACGTCGTTGTATTGAGCGTGAATGTCAGACATGGAAGAAAGTTTTGCGGGAGTATAGGAAGGGGCGATCAGGGCCGAAACGAGAATTGCGTTGGAAAGGTCAACGCAACACCCTCCCCGGGCGAATGCTCGGGGAGGGTGCGATGTGAATTCATCGAACGCCTCTTAGGAGGCGATCAGAGAAACTACTTTTGGCTCAGAGCAGCTTGGGCAGCGGCGAGGCGAGCGATTGGCACGCGGAACGGGCTGCACGAAACGTAGTCGAGGCCGACCTTGTTGCAGAAACCGACCGAAGCAGGATCACCACCGTGTTCGCCACAGATACCGATCTTGAGTTTGGTCTTCTTGCTGCGTCCCTTGGTGACACCCATTTCGACGAGTTGGCCGACACCGCTTTGGTCGAGCGATTGGAACGGGTCGACAGGAACGATCTTGTGCTCGATGTAATCGGGCAGGAACCCACCGACGTCGTCACGGCTGTAGCCGAACGTCATTTGGGTCAAGTCATTCGTGCCGAAGCTGAAGAAGTCGGCGTACTCGGCAACTTCGTCTGCGGTCAAGCAAGCACGTGGGATTTCGATCATCGTGCCGATGAGGATGTTCAGTTTGCCTTCGAACTTCTTCGCGGCAACTGTTTTCTCGATCGTTGCTTCGACCTTCTCACGCAGGATCTGGAGCTCAGCGGAGGTGCCGACGAGCGGGATCATGATTTCAGGTTGTGCGTCGATCTTCTTCTTGGCACACGAGATCGCTGCTTCGACGATCGCTTGAACTTGCATCTCGAGAATTTCGGGATACGTGATGCTCAAACGGCAACCGCGGTGACCGAGCATCGGGTTGGATTCGTGAAGAGCGGAGCTGCGTTTCTTGATCTCGGCAGGTTTGACATCGAGTTCTTCAGCCATTTGCTTTTGAGCGGCTGCTTCGTGAGGCAGGAACTCGTGCAATGGTGGATCGAGCAAACGAACGGTTACGGGGCAACCGGCCATTGCTTTGAAGATACCTTCGAAGTCTTTGCGTTGGAAAGGAAGCAATTTCTTCAGTGCCGCACGACGATCTGCTTCGGTGTCTGCGAGGATCATCGAACGCATGTGGATGATGCGATCGGCTTCGAAGAACATGTGCTCGGTACGGCAAAGGCCGATGCCTTCGGCGCCGAAGTCACGTGCTCGCTTGCTGTCGGCAGGCGAATCCGCGTTGGTGCGAATCTTCAGGGTGCGATACTTATCGGCCCACTGCATCAGTTTGGCAAAGTCGCCCGAGAGCTTCGGTTCTTGGGTTTCGACTTCGCCCGCCATGACTTCGCCCGTGGTTCCATCGAGGCTGATGGTGTCCTTGGCGGTGAAGGTGCGAGTTTTGCCTTCCGCATCGGTGACGGTGATCTTCTTGGCTTTTTCATTGATGTGAACGTCGCCAGCACCCGCGACGCAGCACTTGCCCCAACCACGAGCAACCACAGCGGCGTGGCTCGTCGCACCACCGGTGCTGGTCAGAATTCCGCACGCCGCGGACATGCCTTCGACGTCCTCAGGGCTGGTTTCGCGGCGAACCAAGATGACTTCTTCGCCGGCTTCGTGACGCTCGCGAGCTTCGGTTGCGGTGAAAGCGAGTTTACCAACGGCTGCACCTGGGGACGCGTTGAGTCCGCGGCACAAGACGTCAGCAGCGTTGCGTGCGGTCGGTTTGAACGATGGCAACAGGCAGTGCGTCAGGTCCGAGGCGGGGACGCGAAGGACGGCTTCCTTCTCGGTGATCAGGCCTTCTTTGACCATGTCGCAGGCGATCTTGACGGCGGCGATTCCGTTGCGTTTCCCGGTACGGGTTTGCAACATGAACAGCTTGCCCTTCTCGATGGTGAACTCGATGTCCTGCATTTCTTTGTAATGCGTTTCGAGCGTCTTCTTGATTTCCATCAATTCCTTGTGAGCCGCTTTGTCCCATTTGCCCATTTCTGAAACGGGTTGTGGGGTGCGGATCCCGGCGACGACGTCTTCGCCTTGGGCGTTGATGAGGAACTCACCGTAGAACTTGTTTTGTCCGGTGTTCGGGTCGCGGGTGAAACCGACGCCCGTTCCCGAGTCATCGCCCATGTTGCCATAAACCATGGCTTGGACGTTAACAGCGGTACCGATCAGGTTGGCGATTTCCGAGTTACCCTTGGCTGCTTCGATGCGGCGGTAAGAGATCGCTCGGTCAGCGTTCCACGAACCGAAGACGGCTTCGATTGCGAGTTGGAGTTGCTTGATCGGGTCTTGTGGGAAGTCTTCGCCGGCGTCTTTCTTGTAGACGGCTTTGTAGGCTTCGCAAAGTTCGCGAAGGCCTTCGGCAGGCACGTCGGTGTCTTCGGTGACCTTGTATTTCTTTTTGATCTTATCGAAGGCTTCTTCGAAGCTGTGGTGAGGAAGCCCCATCACGACGTCGCCGTACATGTTGATCAAACGGCGGTAGGCGTCGAAAGCGAACCGCTCGTTCTTGGTCGCTTTGGCGAGACCTTCGACGGCCACGTCGTTAAGACCGAGGTTGAGAATCGTGTTCATCATCCCTGGCATCGAGACGGCCGCACCGCTGCGGACGCTGACCAGGAGTGGGTTGTCGTTGTCACCGAATTTCTTGCCGAGTTCATTTTCGAGCGTTTCGACTGCTTCGTGAACTTCGTCCATCAAACCTTTGGGAAGTTGCTTGCCGCTCTTGTAGTAGTCGCCGCAGACTTCGGTGGTGATGGTGAATCCGGGAGGCACAGGCAGCCCGATCGAGGTCATTTCGGCGAGGTTGAGGCCTTTACCGCCCAGGAGGGCTTTCGGGTGACCCTTGCCTTCGGTTTTCTTTTTACCGAAGTAATAAACCATTTTGGCTGCTTGAGATTTCTTTGCCATCGTCGCTAGATGTCCCTGTGGGGGTTCTTGATTTGGGATCCGAGTCGGCCCAAACCGCAAGTCGACGGCGATCGCGCCGTCAGGAGGCGCTCACTCGCGCCGGGTTCAGTACCGGGAATTAGCCGGAAAGCGTATTTGCCTTGCTAGATTAGGTCAATCGTACCGGGGTCATTCCGCGTCAAAATGACCGCTATTTTCGCAGGCGTGACGGATTATGTCGCGCCGCACGATCTCGTTTGCGAGCAACCGGTGCCCATTGCTCGATGGCCGTTCGGCGCAGTGGCGGCACGCGCGTGCTCAATTTCAGCAGTTGAACCCGATCAACTGATCGCCGTTTGGAATCGAATTGTCGCCGTGAAATTGATGGTCCCGGTGAGATCGTGGGAGACCGACGGCGGTTGGATTTGTTCTCGGCGAAAGCGACCTTGATGCCATGTTGCGGCGGCGATACCCTGATGGCTCGAGTTACATGGATGTTTCACGCGAGTCATGGGCCTGGGAGGCCGAGCGATGCGCAAATCTCGAGATTTCTTGCGTTCCCGCATGCGTCTTTTCTCTAGAGACGATTCTAACTGCTGCGGTGAGGCTCCTTCTGCCCGCCCATCCGGCGCCGGGACGCTGGGAAAAGACGTCGGTACGACCGACGGTCAATCCTCTGTCCATGCCGCGGTCGCGAAGGATTCGGGCTTAGATTCAGCGGTCGATCTGGGCATTTCGGACTCCGATTCTCGCAACGTTTGGGGCTCGTTCGATTCCGGATCGGGGTCAGAAGTGTTCGGCACCGGACCGGCGAATTCCTCAAACGCCACGAACGGCAGCGGCACCGATTCGGGAATATGGCGACGTGGAGCTCCCGTTACCGGATTGCTCCAGCGGCACTCGATCCGGACAAAATTATTTTTCGGCGTGGTCACGCTCGCCTGCACGATCGTTTTGTTGACCATCGTCGGTTTGGTCGGTTTTTACCGATACCGGACTCTCGCGGACGCGATCAGCACGCGGGCGACGGAATTGTCTTTGGCGACCGAACTGAGCCGGTGTGCGACGGCCGCTCGCGACAGTAACACACGGATCTGCCTGATGAAGTCGCGGGAGGGGATGATCGATTCGTCCGTCCTCGCCGAGTCGGGATTGAAATTTGAGCGGACCAATTTCGATCAAGCAATGTTGGAACTGTCCGTCGCCTTCAATCGTTATGCGGTCGCGGTCGGTGTTGACTGCACGATGTGCGAATGTATCGGCGAAGTTCCCGACGGCGCGATCGACACGGCGAGTTTATCGGCGACTGTGATCGACACGCGTGAGCAGCGAGATTCGGTTCTCGATATCGGAAAAACGCTTCATCGATCCGATCGGATGCGTCAGGACCCGCGTGCGGTTGCGGTGTACGCGCAGAGCGGTTGCAACGAATTATCCAGGCATCTCGATCTGCTCGTTACGCAGACGCAAGAACACCTCGGTCTGATCCACGACCAGATGGCCAGTTTCAGTGATCACGTCAAGCTGCAGCACCGGGCGGGGATCGCGGGTGCATGGATCGCGTTGGCACTCGCCGCGTTGATCACGGCCGCGATGGTTTGGTATTTCCAAATGATGGTGATTGGCCCCTTTAGTAATCTCGTGATGGGAGCCCGGTTGGTCGCTCGTGGTCAGTACCGCCACCGGATCGAGATGGGGAGTGAGGACGAAATCGGCGAACTCGGCGAAATCCTAAATCAAATGACGGATCGCTTCCGGCGCAGCATGTTGCACATTCAGAAGATCTGCAAAGAGAAAGACGAAGAAGTCAAAGTGCGGTCCCGCGAAGTGATAAGGAACGAACAGTTGGCGGGTGTCGGATTCCTCGCCGCAGGTTTCGCTCATGAGATCAACAATCCGATGGCCGCGATTGCTTGGAGTGCTGAGGCGCTGGAGTCGCGCGTGAACGATTTGTTGATGTATCCCGCTGACGAACGTTTGCTCGATGGCGAGTTGATGGAGACGATGCAAGAGAACCTGCAGCGGATCCAGGGCGAAGCCTATCGATGCAAATCGATTACCGAGCGGATGCTGAGTTTCAGTCGCGTCGGGCACGTCGATCGAGACAGTATTGATGTCGCCCCGTTGGTCAGCGACGTTGTCGAAATGATCGGCACGCTCGGAAAGTATAAGTGCAAGAAGATCACCGTCGATGCCGCCGATGGCGTGATCGCTCACGCGAACTCGCAAGAAATTCGCCAAGTCATTTTGAACTTGGTGACCAATGCGATGGAAAGCGTTGACAGTGACGGGCACGTGGACATCGTTTTGCGAAATGACGGGATGTACGCGAGCATCCTGGTTCGTGATTCTGGATGTGGGATGACCGCTGACGTGATGCAGCACTTGTTCGAACCGTTCTACACGCGTCGCCGCGACGGAACCGGAACCGGGTTGGGGCTGAGTATCTCCTACCGAATCGTTTCGCAGCACGGTGGGCAACTGATCCCGCGCAGTGACGGCGAAGGTTGCGGGTCGGAGTTCGAGCTTCGCCTGCCGATTCGCGATGCCGCCAAGGGCACAACCGAGGCGAAAGGGCGAGTTCAGCCGGAGCGAGAATGGCAAGAAGCGTCTCCGCAAGCCGCGTAGATTCAGACTTAGATTGTATCGCAGAACAACTGTGTGATTTTCACCAACGAACCGAGTAGCAGACCCATGACTGACAAACGAAAAACATCGGCCAAGGACGCCGCCAAGGCGAAAGCGGCAGCATCGAGTATGCATATTTTGTTTGCCGACGATGAGAAACCGCTGCAAGAGTTAATGCGAAAAGAATTGCCGCGGATGGGCTATCGCGTGACGGTTTGCCCCGACGGCATTACCGCTGTTGAGGCGATCAAGCGTGAGCGGATTGATTGCCTGTTAGTCGATTTGAACATGCCGGGATTCAGCGGCATTGAAGTGATCGCGCAGGCGCGTGAGATTCGGCCCGAGATCGAAGCGATCATCATGACCGCGAATCCGTCGACCGAGACCGCGATCGACGCGATCAAATACGGCACGTTCGACTACCTGACCAAGCCCACTCGGCTCGCGGACATTGCGACGTTGTTGGGGAGAGTGAGCGAGCGACGCGAAGGCAAACGTTTGTTGGCGGCGCTAATGCATCGCCTTAAGCGGGCTGAAGGTCACAGCGACCTGATCGGCGGGCATGAGTCGATGGAGGCCGTGCGGAAACTGATCGGCCGCGTTGCCCCCACCGAATCGACCGTATTGGTACGTGGGGAAACGGGGTGCGGTAAAGAGCTCGTTGCCCGTGCGATCCATGATCAAAGTTTGCGTGCGGACAAACCGTTCGTTGCGGTCAACTGTGGCGCCTTGCCGGAGAATCTGATCGAGAGCGAACTGTTCGGGCATACGAAGGGCGCTTTCACCGGTGCCGACGTGACCCGCGTTGGGTTGTTTGAAGTCGCCAGTGGCGGCACGTTGTTCCTTGACGAGATCGGTGAGTTGCCGTTGGCGGTGCAAGCGAAGCTGTTGCGGGTATTGGAGACGGGGGACATTCGTCGCCTCGGTGACAACGAAAGTTTGCATGTGGATGTGCGGATCGTTTGTGCAACGCACCGTGATCTCGAAACGATGGTCAGCGAGCAAACGTTCCGTGAAGATTTGATGTTCCGGATCAACACATTCGAGTTGCGTGTTCCACCGCTGCGTGAACGGATCGACGATCTCGTGCCTTTGGCGAATCATTTGCTGCGTCGTCATCGCAGCGATGGCGTGGACGACCGGTTGTTCACCGAAGACGCGATTGCTGAATTGAAGAGTCATCAATGGCCGGGCAACGTTCGTGAACTCGCCAATGTAATCGAGCATGCGTCGGTGTTGTGTGACGCGTTGCCTGTCGGAGTCGAGCATCTGCCATCGCATTTCTCGCGTAGAAAACTCCGTGATGATTTGATTGGTAACGCACCGATGTCGCTAAAAGAGCTCGAGCAGATCGCGATTGATCGTTCGATGAAGCGCCATGACGGTAACAAGAAGGCGGTCGCCGAAGAACTCGGCGTTAGCTTGAAGACGCTGTACAACCGGCTGAGCCTGACGTCAGAAAGCGAAGCGGCCTAACGAATCGATCTCCCTGCCGTATCCACCGTCGCATGGCGTGGGTCTCTCCTTTGTAGCCACCGTCGCTAGGCGGTGGACCGAGCTCTGCAGAACGAGGTCGTCGCTGCCGCAGTCCAGGCTCGCACAGGTTTGCCACGCATCACTGCCAGTCGCGACTGTGTCGCGTTCAGCGATGCCTCTGGAACTGCAGCGGCTCATCAGCACGTGCGATCTATCTTCATGAGACGGGGCTCCCGTCTCAGTTTTCTTTTGTAATTGACGATTCCGCCGTCTCTGCGTGTTAGTGCGGGCGTCTTGTGTTTTGTCATCTCGGCTGGGCCGTCGATTGCGATTTCTTGGGCTTCGCGACGATTTGGCGTGTCAAGTTCTTCCGGTTGTATCGATGGCGGGGAGGGGCGGGTCGATAGGGGTCGTGGAAGACGCCGCGATCGTTCCCGATATGCTTCCTGGTACGCGCCAGTTTGGCGACATTGGGGTGGATGATTTGCGACCGCTCTGCCTTGGGGGCCGAAGAAACTCCTCGTAGGAAATCTCGTGTTCATAGCAGCACGGTGTTTTGCTGCATTTCCCTTTCCATGGCTTAGCTGCACTCGTGGGTGCGAAAAGGCCCGTGAGCGTTCGAGTCGATTCCCTGAGCTGGGAGTCGACTCGAGCGTAGGGATGTGGAAGCGGTGGAACGATTATGCAGGTGCCTCCCAGCCGTTCGGTACGGCGACAGAAGCCGGGCCGTCGTGTGATCAATCCTCGCCCAAGCAACCTCATCACCGGTCGAAATCGCTCGTTCGCGAATTTCGCAGATAGGTCTATTGCACGAAGCAAACGAAGCGAAGGAGTCGAAAGATGAAGTACAACATTTTGCGAAGCGTCGCGGCGACCCTCTCGATGGGTCTCTGCACGATCGCGTCTGCACAATATGGCCAGGCACCTCAGGGGCCGTACTCGTACGGCGCTCCGCAGCCAGCACAATATTCTCAGCCCGGGCAGTTTTCGCAGCAGGGCCAGTATTCACAGCAGTCGCAGTTCTCACCGAACCAAGCTGTCCCGTCGAGTCAGCTCGGCGTGCCTCGCACTCAGTCGGTGCAGACGTTTGGTAGCTCGAACTATCAAGCTCCCGCGAAATGGAGCAACTTCGGAAGTTCGAACAGCGGCCCGGAACTGTTCCAGCCCGCCTCGACGGGTGGCTACGACAGCGGATTGCCCGCACCTGAGCAAATCCCAACGCCACAACCCAACTACAGCGGTGGCCATCAGCAATACTCGGCCCCTGCAATTCAGCAGCCCGCACCACAATCGCATCCGGCCCCGGTTGCTCAAGGATCGCCCGTTCACATCGGTGCACCTGTCGATGACTCGTACTGCCAGTCGTGTAATCAAACCCCCGTCGAGACACAGTTCTCGCAAGCGGCTTCGCAGCCTTGGGAAGGCACTTCGTACGCCGCGCAGTCTTGCGGTATGCCAGCCGCTGCGCCGGTTCGCCCGCAATTGTTCCCTTGGTTCGGATCGTTCGATCTGTTGTTCCTGAACATGGACAGCAACGACAAGTATCGTAACGTTGTTTCGCGTTACGACGCGACCGACCCAACGCGTCCGTACCTGCCATACATGGGGATCGATTCGATCGACCCTGACTCGGCGCTCGGGTACCAGCTCAACTTTGGTCGTTACTTCGGCTGCGGCCAGTACGGCGTCGGCGTGAGCTACTTCAACTACGATCCAGATGAAGAAGTCTTCACTTCACCGGTGTACGCTCCGCTGTTTACCGCAGCGGGTGGCGGCAACTTGCGTGCGTCGGGGATGCCACAGTACAACGGTGCTACGATGGCATATTGGTTCGACAACGGAACTCAGCCTGGTGACTCCGGTGACGGTTATCAAGAAATCACTGGTGCTGGTTCGCCTTACACTGTCTACGATATCATTGACGGTCGTGCAGGTGCAGCGGCAGCCGCCGGTGGTGACCTCGATGCGGATTTCGACGGTACCACGACTGGGTCAACGGAATCGTACGCGGAAGCGGTCTACTTCCAGGCACGTCGTGACGTCGACATCCAAGGCCTCGAAATCAACCTGTTCAGCTTCGGCCTGATGGGTGCTCAACGTGCGGCGACGATGAACTGCGGCACCAGCCGATTGGGTTCGTTGTTCGGTGGTGGCGGCTACGGCGGATGCGGCGGTTACGGTGGATACAACCAGTGCAACGACCCGTGTGGTCAAGCCTGCCAGCCTTGCCGTCCCGCTCGTGGGTTCGGTGGAGCAGGCGGACCGCTCGTGCGTCCTTGCACCGGCAAAGTCCAAATTGTCACGAGCCACGGTTTGCGTTGGTTCCAAGTTAAAGACACCATCGATTTTGCCTACGATATCGACGGACGGGCTGGATTCACCATGCACGACTTGCATGATTTCACCTCGACCGAAAACGACCTGTTGGGTTATCAATTCGGCAGTCGCCTGACGTACTGCTTGGCCAGCCGCGTGAACCTGAACGTGGGCGGCAAGTTCGGTCTGTACGGCAACCAAGCTGAATTCCGTCATCGCTTGGGAACCCAAGAGAACGTGGCTCAGCTCGGTGCGATGCCTGGTTTGGATATCGATTATCACACCAAAGAGACCGTGCTCTCGACCCTCGGCGAGTTCGACCTCGGCCTCGGCGTTCGCGTCATCGACGGACTGTCGGTTCGTGGTGGCTATCGCGTGATGGGCGTGACCGGTTTGGCTATGGCCGACAACTACTCGCGTGACTACAGTTCGTCCGCATCGGCCAGTGCCCTGCACGCCGACTCGAGCCTGTTGTTGCACGGTGCCTACGTTGGTGCTGACTTCAACTTCTAAGGAAGTCTTGTGTGGCGGGGTCGGGTAACCGGCCCCGCTGACTAAAACAGCTTTGTCGTGAATGTGGTCTCTGATCCAGACCGCTCGACAAAGCCATCGCCAGCCGACCTGTCCGGGACGCGTCTGGCGGTAGAAAATGAACCCCAGTGTTTTCGAGAGAAAGCTCTGGGGTTTTTTCGTGCAATCTGGTATCACCGCTCCAATGCCAGCACGTCGGTAACCGGATACCCCATTGGAAACCTCGCTTCACCAGCAACTGAAATCGCATTACGCCGCAACACCCGATCAAATCGAGGTGGCGATGGGTGCGTATCGGATTGATGTGGTTCGCGGCGAAGAATTGATCGAGATTCAGTGCGCGTCGTTGTCAGCGATTCGTCGCAAGGTCTGTGATCTTCTGAAGCGTCATGACGTTCGGATCGTCAAACCGTCGGTCGCGCGCACCCGGATCTGTAAACGCGAACGCAAGGGTGGCGAGCCTGTTTCGCGGCGATTGAGTCCCAAACGCGGACATCCTCATGAAATGTTTGAGGAGTTAATCTATCTGCGCGACATATTTCCCCATCCACGCTTAACCTTGGAAATCCCAATCGTGGACGTGAACCAATATCGATTGGTCACCAAGAAAAAGCGTCGTCGCCGACGCGATCCGGGCTACATCGTCGAAGACACCGAGTTGACACAGGTGCATGATTCGATCGAACTGCGAGAAGCCGTCGATCTATGGCGATTATTGGCGGATCCGCAGGAAGCCACCGCGTCGGATTCCGCTGCGTTGATCCCCTCGCATTTAGTCGACGTTGAGTTCAATACGCTCGACCTCGCCGGCGCGATCGGCTGTGCCCGTTGGATCGCTCAGCGGATCGCGTACGTAATGCGGCACGCTGGGGCGATTGAGTCGACATCGCGAGACAAAACGGGCGTTCGCTATCGAGCGGCCGCGTAGCCGCTCGCCGGCCTTGGTTCATGAAAATGCTGGCGCAAAGTCGGGCGGCTGGGGCCCGATTCGGGGCGAATTTTGCAGCTGATTTTGTGACGGTGGTAGGGGTTTAGGCGGAGGGGAATTCGGGTGTCACCCGAGGAATCACGACGCATGGCGTAACCCGTTACGATACGGGGGTTTAGAGGGACTCTCAGGCTGAGGTGCGAGCGATAATGCCACGAAATTTGTGTGGCAATTTTGTTGATATCTTGGCTGGCGGGCTGGGTTGGTCAATTTGCTGCCATTTCACTCTTGTGGTGACGTGCTCGGCATTGGTAGGTACGACACGCAAAGGTTTCTCATCGGTCGCAAAACCAGAAAAGTTGCCTTCGCGCTCCGCGTCCACCACTCACAAGGAACCGCTCGGCGATGCCTTTTCCCGTTGCCTTTCCGCCGTCACCGCCAATGACGAGCCACACGCCGATAACGCGTTCGGTATCGACGCACCGTCCCTGCACGACGGTGTCTCGTGTCGCCGTGATATTTGCACGATTATTGCCTGTCCTGATTTGCTTGCTGTCGTCGGTTGCTTTCGCCCAAATGGGTGGAGGAATGGGCGGCGGTGGTATGGGAGGTGGCGGTGCTCAGGCTCCCGAGGCAGAAGTAAAGACAAAGTTTCGCGATCACATTCACGCACGAGCGGGCATGACGTTCCGTCGCGAACGCGGTGATGCCGTCGTCGCGTCGGTTCGCATCATTGGAAACCGTACGGTATCCGCCGCGGATATCTTTTCGGAATTGCAGACCCGCAAGGGGCGGTTCTACGACAGCGAAACGGTGCTGGCGGACGTTCGGCGTTTGAACGATCTAGGGTCATTCGATCAGGTCACTTTTGAAGTGCAGCCCGTTGGGCCGAACTCGACGATCGATGATGACGTTCAGCCTTCGAATCCCAACGCCGAGCTAACGCCCAGTGTGGTGGTCACGTTCTACGTTCACGAACGCCCCATGGTTGGCAGGGTGGTGTTCCATGGTAATCGTGCCCTCAACGACCGAGAGCTTTCCGGCCGAGCAGGTGTCGCCGCAGGTGATCCTCTGAGCGAATTTTCGGTCGAGTCGGGGCGTCGGCGTTTGCTCGACTACTATCAAGAAGAGGGGTTCAACCAAGCCGCAGTGTCGGCAACGATCACGGGAGCCGAGGGTGGTGCCGCCGCAGGCGTTTCTGCGACTGACTTGCCACCGGGCACGGTGATCTATCGCATCAATGAAGGTCCGCTCGAGCGAATCGCGGACATTCAAATTGAAGGCAGCACGATCGTTACGGAAGCTCGGCTGAAGAAGATCATTCGTAGCCGAGGCCCGATGGCGGGTGTGCTCAGCTACATGGGCAATAAAGCCAATATGAAGATGATCGACGAAGACGTTAATTTGCTCTCGTCCTACTATCACACGCTCGGTTTCTTGACCGCGACCGTTGGGCGGAGATTCGAATATGACGAATCGGGCAAGTGGGTGACGGTTGTCTTTGTGGTCAAGGAAGGCCCACGCTTTACCGTCGGTGACGTTCAGATTGTGGGTAACGAATTTATTACCGAAGAATCGCTGCGGGCCCGGCTCGAACTCCACGTCGGCGACATGTTTGACGGAACGATCATGCGTCGTGACGTCGGCGAAATCGTCTACGGGTACGGAGAGCTCGGTTTTATCTACGCAGAGGTCAAACCCAAAACCATCATGCGTGACGAGAACGGTGTCGCTGACATCGTTTACGAAATTATCGAAGGCGATCGATGGAAAGTCGGTCGGATTTTGGTCAACATCGACGGCGAGCCGCACCTGATGCGTGAAACCACCATGTTGAATTTGGTGGACATGAGAGAAGGTGACTGGATCGACCGGCGCACGTTGGAATTGAGCCGGCGTCGGATTGAACGTAGCCAATTGCTAGAAACTAACCCGGCTATCGCCGAAGCACCCGATATTAAAGTTGTGCCGAAGGAGGATGCTTTGCGATGATCGACGTCATGAAATTCCCAAAGAAGAATATTACCGTGAAACGTGCCGTCGCTCTGCTCACCGTTGTTCATCTCAGTGCGACGACTTTGTTTGCACCGGTAGACGCGTTCGCTCAGCAACCGCCATCGGCGTATTCAGTACCGCAGCCCGCGCCACAGTACGGCGGGTCCACGTACGGAGCGCCGTCAACGACACCGCCTAGTTTTGCCGGTCCCGGTTACAACACCGCGCCTGCACCACAAGCGACACCCAATACGTATGGTGGCGATGTTTACTCGCAACCGCCGGCGTTCAACCCAACGTATTCTGATCCTCCCGTGAATTACCCTCCCGTTGCTCCGTACCCGCCAATGGTGATGGGCCCGGAAGTGCGTGAGGCGGACTTGATCATCCAAGGCTATCCGGCACGAACCGGTCGCGTCATGTTCGGCGGTGCCGTCAACAGTGATGCCGGTGTGACGGGCCAAGTGACGATCGACGAGCGTAACTTTGATATCTCGCGTTGGCCGACGTCATTCCAGGATCTGTTCAGCGGTACGGCGTTTCGTGGTGCGGGGCAAACGTTCCGTCTCGAAGCTGTTCCAGGGAGTCAGTTCCAGCGATACACGGCCCAGTTCGCTGACCCGAACTTGCTCGGCTATTTGCCGATCAGCATGTCGGTCAGTGGATTCTACTACGACCGTCGGTTCGACGATTGGGACGAAGGTCGTTTAGGTGGTCGATTGTCATTCGGATATCGTATCACGCCTGACCTTTCGGTTTCGGCCGGGATCACCGGACAGAACGTGGAGATTTCGGAAGCTGCCGACCCGTCGCTGCCACAGATCGCCGAAGTGCTAGGCGACAACACGCTTTACAGTGGTGTGTTTTCGTTGATCCACGACACGCGAAACAGCCCGTTGCAACCCAGCGAGGGGCATTACATCAAAGCCAGTTATGAGCAAGCGTTCGGTGATTTTGATTATGGTCGCTTCGAAGGCGAGTATCGTAAATATTGGTTGATGAGAGAACGTGCTGACGGATCTGGAAAGCAGACGCTGTCGTTTGGGACTCAAGTAGGAATCAGCGGCGAAGACACGCCTCTCTTTGAAAACTTCTTCGCCGGTGGTTATGCCACGATTCGCGGTTTCGATTTCCGGGGTGCGTCTCCGGTCGTGCCAACAGCGGCAGGGTTGATCGAAGTTGGCGGACGATTCCAGTGGCTCAACTCGGTCGAGTACATGTTCCCGTTAACTGCTGACGATGCATTTCGTGGAGTCGCGTTTGTCGACTTCGGTACCGTGGAGGAGGATATCGAAATCAGCGAAGAGAACTTCCGCGTCGCCCCAGGTTTCGGATTCCGCGTCGCAATTCCAATGCTGGGGCCAGCCCCGCTCGCGTTCGACTTTGCATTCCCAGTCATGAAGTCCGAATTCGACGACGAGCGAATGTTCAGCTTCTACATGAGTGCCGCCCGCTAACGCGGCTTCACCATTGCTATAATGATCCAACGAGTGGTCTTCAAATTGGAGGCTGACTCGTTGAATGGCAGGTCAACGATCGGACAAATTTTGAATTGGGAACGGTCTGCGATCAAGATGCCCGTATAGGCTGAGACGCGACTCCAGGTTAGGCAGCGGGGGCGATGGATCTGCTAACCAATGGACGTCCGCCGCGAAAGGTTCTACCGCCGCTTGGGTACCGGATCTCGCTCGGTTGCTGACCGCATGAAGGGGGGCGGGGTGAACTTGCTCTTCAATCAGGCATGCCAAATCGAATCTGATGCTTCAGCGCAGCGCAGACGTCGCACGCGCTTGACGAGCGAGTGGCTCGTGTCATTCCTGTCTGGCGTTTCTGTTCGAGACGTCTGGTCGGGGCGTCTGGTCAATGCCTCTGCTCGCTATCCAGGTGCGGTGCGTTACATTTCCTGCATGACAACGGCGATCCAGTCGGTCGAGTAGGTTTCAAAACCGGGCGCCTTGGCGTATCCGATGCAATACGTTCGACCGCGATACTGATCGATAAAGAAGCCTTTGCCCCCTGATCTGATTGTTTCCCACCGAGGAAGTGTTCCGTGCAATGGGTCCGTTCCTGATCGGCAAGCCAACGCATTGCCATCCGTATCGAGGATGTACGCGATCGTCTTGCTTTGTTCGTTTTCAGCGATCGGCAAGTCATCGAGAACAGGTTTCGCAAGGCCGTCCCAGTTGAAGATTGCACCGAGTACTCCCACTGTCGGCATCGTTGCCATACCCTGTTCCCGTACCGAACACGAATAGACCAACGAATGTTGCTGAGCAACCAGTTCGGATGCGTGGGCTGATTCGAATCCGAATTCGTTGCCCGTGGAATGGCTTATCGCTTGCGAGTACCAATCGGACGCGGAAACATTGCAGCCAATGGAATCAAATTGGGATTTGCGCCCGTTTGCGGAGACAATCCCATTTCGATTGCAAATTACGAGGTCGAAATAAACGGTATACGCATCGAGAATGACGCCGAGTCGCTGGGACGCGTACTCAAGACTTTGTTTTGTTGGCTCAGACAATGCGTCGACAACGCTGTTGTCGGTTGCCCACCACCGGACGTCACATGTCCGCTCATATAGGTTTCGATCAATGAGGTCGACGCAGTTAAGGGCGAGGTCAGAGAGGCGTACACCTCGAATGCTGGTTTCGATGATCCGCATCAATTGATCCACTCTGGATTTTGTGATGCTCGCCATCTCCTCGGCGACTGCTCCGGTCTTTTGCGAGAGCGTTTGGATTTCTTGAGCGACGACCCCGAATGCAGCACCATGTGCTCCTGCCCGTGATGCTTCGATCCGGGCGTTCAGCGACAGCAGTTTGGTACGGGCGTTGATCGTATCGATCTCATCGATAGCAACTCCGACGGCTCGGGCCAGGTCTTGGATTAACGTCGTTAACTTTTCGTTGCTGTTGGATTGCGAGTCGTCAGCTAAGTCAGGCTGCGAGGTTTTTTCATTCGAAGGACATAATACGGAAGCGGTGGAAATCGACGCGGACATCTCTTTAACTTTTCTAGGGGCATAGAAATTTCTGTTTTATTATTTGACAGATCAAATGAGCCGTTTCCGCCTAGAAAGCTCGGTAATCGATCAAACGAATATAAGACGCTGTGAGCGACAAGGACTGTAGATTTGCGGTCGTCAGCGGCGAATCAATCAGCGGGAATCGAATTGTGTGGAATAAATGCATCAACCACGGCGTAACTTGAGCGTTTATGCATCAGCATGCTCAACCGAGCCCGCGTACACGGATGATTGCCCGCCGCGACTCAGGATGGAGCGTGGTCGCTTTCGTTGCGAATATTGAGCGGCGCTTTGGAGCTGCTGCCGATACCGGTTTAACGCGACGCAATTGGGCGAGTCTCCTTCATCTCGGTCGGCGCCCAGCGAAGTGTCCTCGTCATTGCCGTAGCAATCGAGCGAGTTCTTTCCCCCAAGCAAATCTGACTCGTCGAATCTGGTGGATGTAGATGGAAGATCAACGTAGGTGGCCGATCAGTTCCGCCTCTTCGTGCCCGGAAACACGTACGAAGACGTCGTTTCCGCTGAAGTTCACACCGCTACGATCGGTGGTCAAGAAGAGACAATTTCTCAACACCAAAGTCACGTTCACGATCAATGCAAGTTTGAATCTTCCGCCGCATCACAGGGGCTCTATCTAAACGTTGTTGTTTCATTCTGCACCTCGGTGTGCAGAAATGTTTTCGACGCTACGGCGGGCACGTTAACGAACTTCTGAACAGAATGGCACTGCGTTGCTTGGGTAGTGGAAGGGGGCGTCCCGTTATCGCGTTCAAAACGGGAGTCATCTAATTTTTTAAAGAGCCGCTCTCTATTTGGCGGTAGCTCCTGGGTATTGCTTCAACCTGGACGAATTCGAAAGGCGGGTGATCGTTATCGATCCGTAGTAATGCTGCTTGGTCGCAGGCTGAGGTCAGATACACTTGGATGGGGCGGAACGTGGGGCGGGTACTCGTTGCGGATTGGTCGCAGGCTGAGGTCAGATACACTCCGGTGATGCGAGCGACAGCGAACAGAGTCGGTTGCGGATTGGTCGCAGGCTGAGGTCAGATACACTATTGCTTCATGTAGCTTATGCAATGGATCGGTTGCGGATTGGTCGCAGGCTGAGGTCAGATACACTACCAGCCACGGACTGGTCGGAGGTCGATCCGTTGCGGATTGGTCGCAGGCTGAGGTCAGATACACTCGAGTCGCACCATGATGTCGTTGGAATCGGTTGCGGATTGGTCGCAGGCTGAGGTCAGATACACTTCGGCCGTCCCGCTGCGATGCGAGCATGCGTTGCGGATTGGTCGCAGGCTGAGGTCAGATACACTTTGAGATCGACACCCAGAGCTTCAAATTCTGTTGCGGATTGGTCGCAGGCTGAGGTCAGATACACTCGGTGAAGCGTTTTCTAAATGCGTCTTCGTGTTGCGGATTGGTCGCAGGCTGAGGTCAGATACACTTGCTCGCGATGGTAGGCACCCATGATCTTGGTTGCGGATTGGTCGCAGGCTGAGGTCAGATACACTCGTCGAGGGAATCTTTATACGGGGCGTGAAGTTGCGGATTGGTCGCAGGCTGAGGTCAGATACACTGGTGATGATCGCATGCCGAATCCCCGCAGCGTTGCGGATTGGTCGCAGGCTGAGGTCAGATACACTACCCGGTCAGTCGTGTCGAGTAGTCCATTGGTTGCGGATTGGTCGCAGGCTGAGGTCAGATACACTCGTTGGAACGATATTCGGGTAGATCGCTCTGTTGCGGATTGGTCGCAGGCTGAGGTCAGATACACTTGAGCGTTCCGGATTCGTTGAGTGTGCAGAGTTGCGGATTGGTCGCAGGCTGAGGTCAGATACACTCCAGTATGTGCCGACGATCACGCTGTCTAAGTTGCGGATTGGTCGCAGGCTGAGGTCAGATACACTTCCTTCAGCGTGGTACCGGCGGCGGCACCCGTTGCGGATTGGTCGCAGGCTGAGGTCAGATACACTGAATTCTTCTTTCCGATTTCGCCCAATTCAGTTGCGGATTGGTCGCAGGCTGAGGTCAGATACACTTGTAACCAATCAATTGATTATTGTCGTAGGGTTGCGGATTGGTCGCAGGCTGAGGTCAGATACACTCATGACAAAGCCCAGCCGCGCAGGGCTACAGTTGCGGATTGGTCGCAGGCTGAGGTCAGATACACTACCTCTTCTGTAACACCTTTTTGTAAAACGATTTACGGATTTTTCGGGTTTAGAAAAATTCAAGTTGTTGAGGTGTCGATTCGGGTGGCTGACGTTTTTGGCCCCAAAAAATCTTCATTGCTTCGAACTGCTTGTCTGTCATTTCGAAAATGCGGACTTCGCCGGCGTTGGGTAACCAGCGTTCGATTCTAGCAATATGCACATTCGCAATCTCTTTGCTCGGCGATGGGCGAGCGTAGACACTGTACTGCAACTTGAAAAAGCCGTCACGTAGTAGTTCCTTGCGGAACGACGCGTAGGCTTTTCGTGCTTTTGGCGTGTCGACCGGTAGGTCAAACATGACAATCGTCCACATGCTTCGATATCCACTCAGTTCCACGACGATGCCCTTTTTGGGTAATCCAACGTTTTCGTTTCACCTCTCAAACATGCGCCAAACTGGTTCACGTAGCGGTGCACCACAACGTTCAGCGGGCCGTGCTCACCATCAAATTCGGTCGTTGAGTCGAGTAAACCAAGTAATTGTGTTTTCGATTCCCGATCGATCTCACGATGACCAGCCAAGAACAGGTTTCGGACGCAACCGTCGATGAGTGGTCGTAGCGGCTCGATCAAGTCATCGGACAAACAGAATGGATTGCCACGATGGTGGTGATGGATGCCGATTGCAGGAGTGTAGCCAGCGGAGACGATCGCACGCGAAATTAGTGCGCGGACAATTGCATAACCATAGTTGAGCAACCCATTGAATTCGTCGCCGTCATGGTCGCGTCGAAATGCAAATTCCTTGGGAAGCCACGCCTGCCAGAATAGCTTCGCTGCTCTCGCTTCAACGTTCGTAGGATCTCCCGAACGAACCTGATTGACTAAGACTCGCAACCTCTTTCCGGCATCTGATTTGTCGAGCACCTTGGACGCTTCCAGAATCTTTCCGCGGATCAGTTGCTGCCAAATGCGTTTCTTAGTTGGCAGTGTCGCTTCGATCTGTTCTCGGGTGCGTTGCACGATTTGGCAGTGGCTTCCTAATGGGATTAAAACGCCAGCGGGTTGGTGATCGTGACCGCAGATAACGACACTGCCACCTTGCACCACAATGTCTCGCAGGACCGCGTGCGTGTATGTCGTTTGCGGATGATCCACGACGACCGTACCAACGTCCTCGCATGGCACACTGCCAATCAGTTCGCCGTCGCGTGAGAGTGTGACTTGCCCGTGACGCATCGACAGATGCGTTGGCTGAGAGCTGATTTCAATGGTGCGTTTTAGCACGTCGACACCTTTAGGAACGGTGATACATGCCGTCCCTGGGTGAATACTCAGACGCCTAGAATAGTTCAACTAGCGCGGACTTGCACTGGCTGTCGATATAAATGTTTTTACTTTGCGATCGATGCCTACAAATTACTTATGAAACCGGTGTCCCAAATCGCGAAGATGCTGAACTCTTATTCTCCCGATGCCATTGCCCGCATGACAGCCGAAAGGTCGGCGGCGAGATGTTCCTTCTTGCATTTCCGCAGACGCTCTCTCATCCATGTCCAGGATCCGTAACAGCGACGCCCTCTCCTTTTCTCTGCGTTGCGAGATTTTCTTGCAGCAATGGCTTCGCGGGCGATTGCGACCACCTCTGCATCGAGCTCATCGAGGTCAACGGTTCTCGGCTCGTGTGGTTCAACAACGGTAATCTGCCCGATCGGTGACACCGATATTTTTACTGGAGTGTCGTATCCCGGAGGGGCAAGAGATTGCATCTTTGACGGTGGATAGGGAAGCGTACGGCGTTTTGTGCCTTCAGTAACCAATCCGCTTTCATTCTTCTCACCTACTGATCGGCGTGCATCCCAGTGTGCACACAAAAATACGCGATTCGATTCGGAATCGAGTTTCGTTACAACAAAATATCCCGGTTGATCCGTCTCCTTGTCTCTCATGTACACCGTCTCGCCAATTGCCAACGACATTACGTAGGTGCCCCGATCATCATCGCAGCTGCGATCAACTGGATCGACGCCCAGTTTCTTCGCTCGGTGCGCTGCTTCGTACATGGAAACCACGGTGCCAACCCATTTTCCACGCAGATTTCGGCGAATTTCTAGATGATGATTGTTGCCGCTGAGATGGGCACGGGGCGACGTTGGCTTGTTCTTTGAGTCCAGCTGGGTCCATTGCATCATTTCGTAGTCGAATTCGCGTCGGGACATTACAACAGGTCCGTTCATCGTTCGCAGCAATCGAAATGACTTAATTGGAACTCCTGATTCTTGTCGAAATGGACCAAAGGGCTCTGCAAGCATCTTCTTCAAATCACTCTTGGTGAAACTGTCCGCATCCCGAGGGATACCAAGTTTCTCGGCTCGTTCCGTGATCTGTTTTCGCAGGACCCTTCGCAAACCGATGTCTCGAATTAACCCGCTCTTTTCAGGTGATGGATCGCCCATCCGAGGTTGGTAGCCGCGCCCTTCGACGACGTTTTTCGCCCGAGCTTTCGCATCCTTGGCGGATAGCTTGCGATCAGCCTGCTGATACCGTTTTGCCAGTCGCGCAATCGCATCATTAGGCTTCTCGGCAACCTGCATTCGTAGGTGCTTGGGGGTGAGATCACCAATGGCTTTTTTAGCGATGAAAGTGTTCTCTTGTTGGGCAACTGGTCCGAAAAGACTTTCTTCGTGCAGTTGCCCTGAAAGCTTGCGGCCAACAGCACGATGAGAGACCACGAGTGGCGTGTTGCTCGATTCGTCTGCGCCGGTTGGATAGATCAGTGATATTACCTGCTGTCTGAAAGACTGAACGTCACCCCAGGGTGGCGGCAGCGGTTTTCGACGCAATTGCTTTGGTCGCTGACCAGTACGACGGGCCCGAGTCCAGGCATCGTTGTGGTCATTAACGTCCTTCGCCATTTTCTGCAGGCGTGATTCACTGGTGAGGGCGATGATAACCGCATCGATCGCGTGCTCTCGATGATCCCCACGGTTCTTCGCGTCCCGACGTTCTTGTTCGTCCGGTCCAAGTGGAAGCTCATGTGGGGCCGCTTGACGATAGAGTTGCCAGTCGCGACGAAGCCGGGCGGTGTGCCCACCGCGTGTCACGAAAATTCTCCGCCGTCCGCCTTCCAAATGGCCTGGTTCCTCGGGCCACAGCGCCGCTTCTAGATACTCCTGGACCTCCCGAGCGGCATAGGCGGTGTCAGAGAGCTGGCTGCCTTGCCATTCCTTCGGGACCTTGTCGGCCGATAGATTTCGCCACTTCTTGGTGTAGTCTCGAACCTCAAAGTAGTCGCCCTTGGCTGGTCGAGCGTTCTCAAAGAATCGCATGGGTTTAATCCGTTCATCGAACTGATCATCCCACCATTCTCGCAGTGTTCGATTGCCCTTGTCTCGGTTGCTGTCGATGTAGCAAAGGACTTTGTTGTTCATCGAATTGTCGCCACATCGACTGTAGGGAACGATATGATCTACTTCTAAATTGGTGCCCAGAGCCGCCTGTCGTGGCGTGATGCTGCGCCCCGAATAACCACACATTCCGTTGTCATCATCCAGGATGGATTCGAGCGAATAGGCGCAGACGCCTCGCTGCTGTAAGCACAGAAGAACTCGAGTCTCGGCTGCTTTGATTTGGTTTGTCGTCAGCGAATCAAACTTAGCACCCCATGCGGGACGAATGATGGATTCGCGAATTTGGCGTCTGATTTGATCTCGGTTTCGGTTGCGGGCCAGCATTCGATCATTGACGATCGCGGGCTTAGTTGCCTCCCGTGCGAACTCGATCACTATGCGATCTGGCCGACGTCCGTCGTGTTTTTTTAAATAAGCGATGATGTGACGTCGGACTTCGTAGATCGCTTTCCGCACAACCGGGTTGGACAATACCGGCGGCAGCGGCAGATATTCCTCGGGGTGTTTCTTGAGATAGTGCCGGGCGGCGGAGTTCAATCGGCCACGACCCAATCGATAACGTTTTCGCTGTTCGTCCGTTGGTGGTTTTCCAGTTGCGGAGTCCGCTGCATGTTCGTCGTCGGCAAACGCACATCTCGCTTCATTTTGCGTTCGCCAGTGACCATCACTATCACGCTGTTCCATGTACGGCAACAAGTTTCGAATGGCCCTGCGTGAGAGTTTGAGGCGGTTCTCAAGCTTTGGACGTGTTCGCCAGCCTTCGATGACGGCATCAATGCCTTGTTGGCTAAGTTTTAGATGAACGAGTTTATTGCGAAGTCGAGCTTCGTCGTCAGGTTCGGCTGGATCGAACCGCAGGATGGCTTTGTTCAACTTCGCAAGCTGAACGGTGGAAGATAACAAATCCGTGTGCCCTGCTTGCTCAAGTGGCAATGCGATGGCGCATGCGAACCAGTCCGTGTTCGGTGGACGCTGTTCATCTCGCTCCAGGTTGAGCACAAAGTCATCTGTACTGAAATTTGACTTCTTCAGGCTTTTTGTGTCAATTTTCAATGCTTGGCGGACTGTTGAAATTGTTGCGGTCTTTTGCTTGCCTAACCTCTCAACAATTGCGGCATGTTCATCCTGCGATAGCGGTTGGAATTCCGTTTCACCTGGTCGTTGAATGCGAATATTGTTGACATATTCGATGACCCGAAAGCGAGATGCGTAGCAATCGGCCAAGGGAGCGACACGATCGGAAGGTTCCAAGTCACATCGGCCCAGTGTGCCAACGTCCCAATATGTTTTCCGTTGACCGAACATCAAGCCGCGATGCCGCCAGGTTTCGTCACGTGTCGGATCGTCGAGTGCGAGTCGGACTTCGTCGGTCAGCAGAGTCGCAAGCTCTCCGCCCCGTTCTTTTTGCTTTTCCCACAAGATACGGAACTCATCACGAATCATCTCACGATCGGCGTGATACAAAAACTCGCCCGTTGAGTTGCGTATCTTGTTCTGATACTTAACGACATGATTGTTTGCGTTTCGCTTTGGCTTGCCGTCCTGGTCATTCACTGCGACAGCTTGCTCCTCAGCAATATCAGCGATTAATTGCCCAAAGGTGTGGCAACCGCGCGCAAGCATCTTCTTTCGAGTCTCGTCGATCGCCTCTTTGATTGGACCATCACTATCGTTTGCTGGTTTGGCGTCTTCTTCGACGACCGGACGCAAACCCGCTGCACCACGACGCTGAGCAAGATGCAACAAAACGCGGCCGAATTGATGTGGAGTCAGCGATTCAGTTAATCCGAGGCGACGCACTTGCCACGGATCTTGGCGAAACAGCGCTTCAGCGGATTCACGATCACGGGGAAGCAGTCCGACTTCAATTAAGAACTTTCGCAAGTTTCGCTTGCGTTGACTGCGTCGGGCGATATTACGGCGTGCGGATCGTTTCTGGCGTCGATCTTGATTCTTGGGAGCTCCTCGTCCCTTATCTGAATCTTCAACGCCGGCAGGAAAAACACTGCAACCAACTTCGATTTCTTGCTTGTCTTCGTCTACCCAAGCGCTACCGACTGAATTGGAACCAATGTCCAGACCGATAGTGACGCCCCGCTTCATTTCTTTGCCTGCGATTTATTAAATAGATTTGGTTTCTTTATGGAGTGCTCATTTATAGCATGTTTTCAGGCTGGTTGGGTTGTCGTGAAAGCTCGATAGAGGTATTATTTTCGCAGTGTATCTGACCTCGGCCTGCTGCTTTTTCGCAACAAGTAATTCACTTGTTGAAAATACGCAGGCACCGCCTTCGGGCGACCAAAGCCAGCACATGCTAGTCATGTCCTGGCTTTTTTTGTGACCATTCTGCGTTGGTGCTCACTGGCTACTGGGAGCACATGGGACTGTGTCGGGTTCCAAGAGCATCGGCACCGAGTGCGAAGGTTTGATGCACAGCAGACCGTATGTAGTTAACGGTTCGTGCTTACCCCCAATTGAGCCAATCATTCAAAAACAAAACTGCCGCTCGCGATCTGACGTGCACGCGAGCGAGCCGCCTCGAATCCCTCGATAGCACATCAATTGTGAAGTATCGCGGAATACACCGGTACGCAGACCTGCAGGGATTTTTTGTTTGTATATGGCGTCATTGCATTTCGATCAGTCCCACGGTGTCGAGTTGATAGTTCGTGTAGGTTTTGAAGTCGCCGCGATTCCAGAGGATGACTCGGCGGTTGTCGTCGCGCAGCACGACGGGTCTGATATTTCGCACCGGTGAGTTTTTCGTTATTGGCTGCCACTCAATCGATCCGACCGTGTCTTTGGATGTGATCTTGGCACGATAAATCTCATGCCGCCCGCCGAGATCTTCGCCGGTTGTCGGGTTCACATCGGTGGAGATCACGACGACGGTCGGGTCAACCGGATCCAGTGTGATCAGTCCCGTGTAGCTGGACTCACGGTCGTAGAGGCATTTTCCGCCATAGGCGACTTCACGATCGATCCATTGACTGCCGTTCCACGATGCGATTCGGTAGCGATGATCAGTATTGCTGTTGTAGACGGTGTATCCGATGTGAGGATGCCCCGACTCGTCGACTTCGATCGAACTGGTCCATGCGGCACCAATGGCACTTAAGTTCGCACCTCGGCCGGGGGTGCCGGTTCCTTGGTAAACCAGTCCCGTCTCGCTCGGTCGCAGTGGTCCGTCGGTGCTGAGGTTTTTGATCAACGTGTTGTCGGCGGCATAGAAGTTTCCGTCGCGGAATTGGAAGTAGTAGATGCTGTTACCGAAGTCGCGAGGGTGCGCGTCGGTGATCGCAACATGAATGGTGTCTCGGCCGTTGCCAGCGTACCGGGCGTAGGGCCGATGGCGTCCTCCGACTTCGCTCTTGAAGAAATGCACTGGATCGCTCCATGTTTCGCCGTGATCATTCGACGTAACAAAAGTCGGGTCAAAGTTGATTCCGCGGAAGAAAAGATAGAGGTCGTTTTCGTTTTTCAACTCGTGAAGGTTCATGTACGTGACGTTGTCCCGTGGGTTGGACATCACACGTTCGTGTCGAACTTCGTCGGTCCATTCGAGCGGGTTGCCGGGTTGGGAGTACCGCGAATGATGAAGTCGATCCCGGTTGTGTCTCGCGTAGACCGTCAGCACACGCCCATCGGGGCAGACATGAAACACGGGGGAGTTGTGATCGTCTCGATCGAACTTCGGATGCACGGTCACGGTTCCGAGCGGTTGGTCGCGATTGAGGTCGTAGACGCCGACCAAGGCGGGACCGGCACCGTTGCCTGATACTGAACCGATAAAGATCTTGCCTTCGTGCAATATTGCCCGCGGGTCTTGGTACCAGCACCATCCGCCTTCGGTCATGAAGACCGTGAAATCGTGTGGGTCGTCCTCGCGGTTGTACGCGGCAGATTCTTCGCCGAAGACGGGTGCCGTCATCAGAAACAAGAGAGTTAAGACGTGGGGAGTTTTCATCGTGATGACGGAGCAAGGGAGGCGGGAATTCGGCGATCGTTCATTGGTAGTGTACGTAACTTAATCATTGGCAACGCGACAGTCGATCTTCCCCAGGCGTGGGGCGTTGTCGCATGTGCGTTGGAGGCGAAGCGAGTGCGTTGTCTGTCAATCCCCGCTGACTTCGGCGGGGAAGGACAGTCCAATGCTCCGAATCACTCTCCGTTCCACCGACAACTCGCATGAAATCTGACCGACTGACTCACGGCCGCCAACCAAGCCCGCGTTTCGCTAACTTTCCATTCGATCCATCGGCCCTGCCGTTCTTTTATGGAACGGTGGTGTTGGTGTGTGGGACGTTGGGAGTGTTGGCCAGTGCGCCGGGGCAAACGGTGGGTGTGTCCGTGTTCACAGACTTCCTGATTGAAGCCCACGCGTTGTCTCGCAGTTGGATCAGTTTTGCGTATCTCGCCGGTACGATCGGCAGCGCGTTGTTGATCAGTCGAGCGGGACGCTATTACGATCGGTTTGGCGGTCGATGGGTTTCGGCGATCTCGGCCGCGATGTTGGCGATTGTCTTGGTGGGAATGAGTTTTTCCGACGTGATCGCGCGAGCGGTGGCATCTGTTTTGCCGGGCGGTTATCGAGATAGTGTCTCGTTTTTTGTTTTAATGCTCGGCTTCTTCGCGATGCGTTTCTTCGGGCAAGGCATGCTGACGTTGTCATCACGCAACATGGTTTTGGAATGGTTTGAGCAACGCCGAGGGATGGCGTTGGCGTTCATTGGGATTTCGATCGCGTTTGGTTTCTCGGCCACGCCTCCCTTTTTCGAGTGGCTGATTCAACGTGGTGGATGGTCGTGGGCGTGGCAGGTGATCGCAACGATCGTCGGGGGATTTTCGTTGTTGGCGTTTTGTTTCGCCCGATCGCGACCTGAGGAGCATGGCATGCTGCCAGACGGGCCGTTTGCAAAAGAGGGGCGAAAGACGCACGCCGAAACACTCAGTGGTCGTCAATTCACGCTCTCCGAAGCCCGGCGCACCTACAGTTTTTGGGTGTTCACGTTCAGTGTCGTGTTGTCCGGTTTATTGTTAACGGCGTTCTCGTTTCATGTCGTCTCGATTTTTGCGGACGCGGGGATGTCGCGCAGTCGAGCGGTTGCGATTTTTGTTCCGGCGGCGTGCGTCAGTGTCGTGGTGGAGTTCGCGGGAAGTTGGTTGAGCGATTTCGTCAAACTGAAATATCTCGCGATGGTCCAGTCGACCGGCAGCCTGATGCTTGCTTTGGGGTTGTCGTTTTTGGACGCGGGCGGTTCGATCGTGTTTGTCGTGGTGGGGATGGGGTTGATGCAAGGAATGTTTGGCATCATCTCCGGGGTAACATGGCCTCGCTTTTTTGGGCGTCTGCACCTCGGTGCCATCTCAGGTTTTTCCACTTCGATCGTGGTCGCCGGAACCGCGGTCGGTCCGTATCTGTTCAGCGTGTCGCACGATCAGGTTGGGAGATATCAGCCCGCGACATTGTTATGCGCGGCCGCCGCGATCGTGCTGATCGGGTTGTCGTGGCGGGCGGATCGTCCCGAATAGTCAGTCGCAGAAAACGGGCGATACCGAAGCGATTCGCTTTCGTAAGATGCTGCCGATACGGCGAGGTCAATTCGCGTCCACTATGACGGCATCGGAACGCGTGCGGTAGAGAAACGCATCGGAGGTAAGCAGCGATACGAGCAACGCCTTCATGCTGCCGTTGGATTCTTTGTAGGCTCGATACGCATCCTGCAAAACAGGAGCGTCGTGGAGCGTTTCGTTTCGTCCCATCCAAAATCGGAAGGCGTGACGAACGAAAACCTGTTCGGCGCGTTCGCTCTCGGCGAGCTTTTGGATCATCTCGATCGCGTTGGCGACTTTGCCGTCGAGTTCCGGATCGCCGGAGTCGATGATTTCGCCGCTCGTGTCGACTGGTTCGCCATATTCCGTTTCTCGGTACAAACCCGCGTGATTATACATTTCAAACGGAAGGCCGAGCGGGTCCATTTTTTGATGGCACGTCCAGCAGTAGTCTTCTCGCGTCACTCGCATTCGTTCGCGGAGAGGCGTACGTGGTTCGTCAGGGAGCATCGCGTCGACGGTAATCGGCACATCGGGAATCGCACCACCGATGAGGCGTTCTTGTATCCAGCGGCCTCGGCGGATCGCATGATTGTCCATCGCGTCGGAGTGCGACACGAGCCAGCTCGGATGAGTCAAGATGCCGAGACGTTCGCCCTCAGGGACGGTCGCCAACGTGCGTTCGGGCTTCATCGAGCCCCGACCAAAACTCCGCCGACTGACGCGAGCGAAAATTGGTGGTCCATTCAGTTCGACTTCCGTGACAGCGTGATTGACTTTGTTTTTTTTGGCCGCTGGTTTCTTTTCCGGCAGCTCTTCGTCGGGGTTCGCTTTCTGTCGTTCTGCACGCGCGATCGCTGCTTTCTTAGCGGCTGCTTTCTCGGCGGCGATGGATGCGGCAATCTCTTCACGTGATCGCTGTTTGCCAAAATAGGTGGTGTCGGCTTTTCCGGCGACAACCTTGTCCGTCGTCAGCAGCTGTCGTAGGACGTCGGTGTCCTCTTGCAGGATCAATTCGATCAAACGATCGGTGCTGGCCGTCGCGTCGAACATTGCGTTGTAGTGAGCGACTCCCTTGTTGTTGACGCCCGTTTCGCCCAACGCTTTGGTGTCTTTGCAGATGTATCCGCCGAGGTCGTAATCGAAGTAGTCGCGAAAAAATCGCAAAATTCGAGGCTTGCGAATACTATCGTCACCGAGCATCCGTACGACTTCACGCTCGACGTCGCTTCGTGTTCGCATGCGACCTTCGACGATCGCACGACGAAGGTCCGCGTCGGGTTTGAGATAGCAGAGGGCATGATTGACGGCCAATCCCAGTTCCCAATCCCGCAGCATGATACGTCCGTGTTTGTCCGGTTTGCCGGCCGCGGCTAACTCGGGTCGGAAGAGTGCGTCGCGATCGAGAAAGATGGATGACAGCCCGAGGACGGAACCGTCTTTCGTGCCGAGCTTTTCGATCGATTGTTCGAGGATCGCCAAATACGCGTTCGATTCCTCGTCACTGGGCGGGCGAAACGTTAACGCCTCGAAGAGGAAGTCGACCGCGGCGCGCATGCGTTCGGCGGTGACGTCGTCATCTTTCATGAGATCATAGACGGGCGTCAGCGGGCGCAGCGTTTTCGTGCTGTACACCAGACTCGTGGGGAGACCACGCAGGTCGCCCTTCATCTTGTCCTCGATCGATTTGGGATCGTCCGTAATTTGGTAGGGCTCGGCGATGCTGAGTGGCCCATCGGCCATGTACCGGATGATGTCGTTGGCGATCCCCATGATTTGGGTCGCTTCGGCGCTGTTGACGGTGTAGAAGTCGGGGTAGTTTTCCAACCCGTGGTTGCGTGCCGACGACAGGACCACGGGCACGCTCTTAACGGACGTGGCGTAGGCAACGGTGCCGCCCTGCCATTTGATGATGCGGTCGGTGCCGAAGTACAGTTTCAGTTCGCCGCCATGGTTAGTCGGGACGACATCGCCGTGCGTTCGGAGTCCGGGTTTGGCGGGATCGAATTCAGGTTCGGTGTTGATCAGTTCGTTCAGTCGCGTGATGTGTTCCTGGGGAGTCACCCGCCAAATGCGAGCAGGCGACGACGTTGGTTCGAGTTTGATTCCCTCGGGCAGCGAACCGAACAGCAATTCATGATCGAGGAAGTTGCCTTTGTTGGGATCGCGATGAGCGTGGAACCCGCCCTTGTCTTGCATCTCCCGCGTGAGTTCACTGACGATCCAATCTGAGAATTTTATTCGCTCGACGACTTCAGGCTGCGTCATGTCCGGCGGCGGCATTTGTTTCAGGCTGACCTGTGCCCACACGCTGGTCCAAACACTCGCGTTGATTGCATCGACGGGACCTAGGCCTTCAAGCGATAGATCGCCTTCGGGATCCGACTCGCCGTGACAGTCGACGCAGTAGTTCGCGAGAAACGGTTCTGCCAACTCCGCGTAGTCTTGGTCGATCGGTTCGCCGGGTATGTAGGTTTCCGCGGTTGCCGGGCGGCCGATACCCAACAACACGATTACGATCGAGACCACGCGTGGGAATTCAAATCGGGAGGACATTCGCATTGTTATGCCAATACTTCTCTAAGCGGTCCGGTGCTGTCGTCGAACTTCTTCGCCATTTTGTCGTCCATGTTGAAGCGATCCACGTTTTGACCGGCGGCTCTCAACAGCGACGTGTAGAGGGCATTGATCGGACGTTTGCCTTCGACGTTGGTGAAGCATCCGCTCTTGAAGGCACCGTCGAAATTGCCCAGCAACATGACCGGCCAATTGGCCCCGTTGGTGTGCTGTTTATCCGCGTTGTTGCTGGTGTAAACGATGACGGTGTTGTCCATCATCGTGCCGCTGCCTTCGGGCACGCTCTCGAGCTTTTCCATGATTCGAACCAACATCCGGCTGTTGTATTGGCGGATCTTAATCCAGATCGGGTTGTCGGGTTGGTCCATGTGCCCCAGATTGTGACCCTGTTGATCAATACCGAGTCCTTTCCACGCGCCGAAGATCTCGCCACGTCCTGAACCGATCGTCAGCGTGTTGGTGACGCCTGATGTGAGCGCCGAGATACCGAGGTCGAGCAAGCAATCATGCCAGTCGGTTTCGAATTCCGGATTGGTGTATCGATCGTCCACCTTCGGTGCGAATTGACGTAAGTGATCCGAAACGGTGTCGAGCCGGTCACGCAGTCCGTTGACTTCTTGGAATCCTTGGACGTATTGGCCGTAGCGTTGTTGGTCCGATGCGGGGAGCGACTGGCCTTTCGCCGCAGCGAGCAATTCGATTTGGCTGAGCACGCTCGATCGGGCTTCGTGTTGCAATCGAATTTCGCCCGTTGAGATACCGCCGTAGAGTATCTGGTACAAGTGATTCGGATTCGAATGCATGAAGATCGGTTGGCCCGCACCACTGGCGGACAACGTCGCGATCGTCGGTTTGGCTTTCATGTTCTCGATCGAGTCCATGCCGATGCACAAATGCGGTAGCAATGTTTGCGGCAGAACCTTGCTCAGTTCATAGTCGATCGTCGAAGCGCTCGGCGGCACACCGTCGCTGCCGCGATACCCACCGAGTGCGCCGAAGAACGCACTGTGCGAGGGACTCGTATGGAGGCCGTGTAGACCGTTGATGATGTGAAGCCGTTCTTTATAGGGCTCCAGTGCACTGATTGGTTCGGGAAGTTTTGCGTTTGCCAACGTGCCGCTGTGTTTCATTCCCTCGGGAATGCACGTCTTGGGATCGAATCCCTGGTTCTGCATGAAGAAGATGACTCGTTTGGGAGTCGTGTTCCCCAAGGGAGACGCGAGAACACGCTCCGAAAGAAGCGGCGCGCCGAACGCGGCACCGGTGCTGGCTGCGAGTCCCCGCAACATTTGTCGACGGCTGAGCATGATCGAACTTTCAACGTGTAAAACGGTCGATTGTTTTGATTCAGAAGACCGGACGGAGGTGCCGGCCAGGCGATGCCGCGGAACGTCACACGACCCGAGGCATCGAGATAGCAGCCTCAAAGCGATGCTGCAGTGTTTTGGTGGGGCAAAGGTTGGAAGGTGGGAGCGTCGATGGTTGCTCGAAGCAATCTTTATAGTCTAACCATCCTGCATGGTGCCGCAACAGAGTTTTTGTTGCCGGATTGCAAGAGGGCTTCGATGAGTCACTTCGGAGTGCTTATCGGAGTCAAGTCGCCCGCTGTTGTGGAATGTCGCCCCGGTTCAATGTTGGCGAATTTGAATGCGTTTTTTGCGGTGAAATGCGATTGTGCGCCGATCGTTCGGATCGTAACGTTTTCGCAATAACGGTCGGGCGGTGCTGAGTCTTTCGATCGATCGTTGGCTTTCGAAACGCATGAATTTGGATGCTGATCTCACGGTGACGATGGCGTGTTGCGCATGGTGGTGTTCCGTGTTGAGTTGACGATCTCGATGAGTTCGGGCCAACGTTCCGCGTCGGCGGGGTGAAGGTTGTCGGGAGAGAACGCGATCCCCGAACCATCTGGGAATTCGACTTGGACGGTGCCGTTGACGAACTCTCGCCGCGTGGCGTCGTGCAATGAACGCTGCCAAGTTTGTCCGGGCAGAAAGCCGTGAATGGCGTCGGATGTGATCCAGCCCCACATGCGGAAAACGTAGGCATCGGGCTGGCTGCGATGGATCTCGTGTCGAAAGAACCAGTAGGCGAGGCCTTGAGTCCCTGCCATGAAAGCAATCGCGACTTCAATTCCGTAGAACCACCAGAGGCCGACCGAGTTCGCCCAGCTTGCAGTCATGATTCCGTTGTAGATTTTGACGCGGCGAGCTTCGCGGGGCGAGAGTGGCGGTTTTACGGGAACGAACGACTGATAGCGGATTGCGTGCGTGGGGGCTTCGTCCCAGTCGGGCACGACTTCGGCAATGGCGGGCTCGGTCGCGTTCTTTCGATAACGACGGACCTTTGACGCAATGGCATGGGCGGGGCAATTGATGATGCACATTGCCGGAATCGCGATTGTCGTCGGTACGCCTTTGGACCAACCCAAACGAATGCCCTTGGGTGTCACGGCAACATCGGAGAAGGTCGCCCACGAAATTTGGTAATCGCGTTCGCCTGAATCGGATCGATAGGTCAGACCGAATTCATCGAGGCGTCCGTTGAGCGGGCCAATGATGCCTGGATGTGTTTTGGTGAGACGTCGGCCACGTTGCTTTCCAGAGCACCACCAATTCACTAGCGTTAGCGTTGCGAGAGTTACCACACCGAGACCGAGCATCCCCAACGCCTCGGTGGTCTTGTTGAGATTCGCGACCCCAAACACAATCGGCAGCACACCCGCGCTCAATGCCCCGATCACACTGGCAATTTGCAGAATGCGAATGATCAACGGGGTTCCGATCAACGCGACGAGGTCATCAAAACTGACGTGACCGTTCAGTTCGATGGTTTCTTCGTTGCCCGTGTCCGCGGTTTGGTCGATGAACGATGGCGGCTGGTACGGGTTCGTCGCATCGGCCATGGCGGGGAATCGGTAGCGGTAAGATCGATCTACGGCGCGTCGCCGGGATATTGGAACCCGAACGACGCCGCCATGTTTCGAACGGAAGGCTACTTTCGGTATCGGCGGTCAGACGGGTTACCGCCCGACATCAGATATCCTAATAGATCCCGTACCTCGCCGTCGTTCATGCCGTCGAGCAATTCGAGTGGCATTTGCGAAACGGATGAGGGAACGACTTCTTCGACGTCATCGGCATCGACTTCGATTGGTTCGGCGTCCGCTAGATTTGGATAAACGGTCAAGTTGCCTTGGTCGCGTTTGATTACCAATCCGGTCAGCAGGCTGCCGTCGGCAAGCAAGACCGTGGACGAACCGTATTGATCGGAGATCACCTTACTGGGATCAATGATCGCTTCGACAACGTATTTCTGATCGAATTTGCTCGGGATGCTGGTCAAGTCTGGGCCAATGTTTCCGCCCAATCCGGCGATCCGATGGCATGACGCACACTTGCCGCTGAAGTAAAGCGATCGGCCCCGTTCGAAGTCGGGTTTGCCCTGGGATGCTGCAGCCAGTACCGAGGCGATGTCCCACTTGCGACCAGGGCCTTCGATGGGGGCGATCTCGAAATCGGGGGCGGGATCGAAATTTTCGCCCGTGATCTCATTGAGTGCCGTGCGTTCCTCGTTGCTGCATCCCGTGAGAGCTTCGTCGCGGATGCGAGTCAGGTAGCCCGGGAAGCTCGAGCCGCCCGAGGTTTTCGCGGCTTCGTTGAGGAATTGGAAATACTCGCGTCGCAGATCCAGCGACCAGCCATTGCGTAGGGTCCGCAGCATGAATGCGATCATGATCTCCTGCGATGGCGGCGGGTTCTCCAGCATTCGATTCACTGCGCTCCCGTAGCTACTGTTACGCGAGGCCAACGTGCCCCAGTCGGGCATCTCCGGTGCAGTCCGGTTGCGAATCAAATCGATTGCGTTTCTAGCAACGGTCGGACTCTGCAGGAAAGTGAACAGCCGAATTAATTCGATATTAACGTTGGGCAACGTGCTCGGCATGAGCGGATCGAGTTGGGCAAGAACATGCTGAGTTTGCGTCTCGCTCGGCTTTTCGAGTTGCATGAAAATCAGTGCGTAGGCTCGCAGCAATCCGAGCAGTTCGCCTTCGCTGAGTTCTTCGGCACGCAAGCGGAGCAGGTTTTCAATCAACGGTGCCGCATGCGACGCGTCCCCACGACGGGCAAGGGCAACGGCCGAGGTGATCGCACGTTGTGGCTGGGTTTCGGAGAGCGCGCGGTCCGCCCAATCGGCGACGTCTTGGCTTTCGACGGCGATGCGTGCGGCGTGACGGATGAAGCGATCCGGGCTGGCCAGGTGCGGCCACGCTTGATCGATTGCGGTGGGGGCTTTCACGCCGTGGAACGATTCGAGCGATCGGCGTAGTTCACGTGCCGCCACATTTTCCGGGTTCACGTGCGTCGGTGCCTCGGTGGATTCGTTGCCGACATAGCGGATTCGGAACAACGCAGACTCGGTGCCTCGGCCGCCCACGGCAAAATACAACGCACCGTCGAGTCCGACGACCGCGTCGGTGACGGGCAGCGGCGTGCCGTACGCGAACGGTTCGGCTTCGCCACGGTAGCTCGCACCTTCCGGGGTGAGGTGTATGGCGTAGATGGTACCGAAGGTCCAGTCGAGACCGAAAAGGGCGTCTTGGTATCGCGTTGGGAAACGAGTGCCTGCACCGGAGATCATTCCGGTGGGCGAGCCTGGGCCGATGTCAACAACCGGTGGCAAGCTGTCTTCGTAATAGGCAGGCCATTTTCCGCTACCGCTTCGCCATCCAAAGTCCGATCCGCTGACGACATTGCAGATTCGGGTGGGACGATACCACGGCGTGCCCATGTCCCATTCCATGTCAGCGTCGTAGGTGAACAGGTCGCCGAATCGGTTGAGCGTGATGTCGTATTGGTTGCGGTAACCGATCGAGTGCAGCGTTTGGGTTTTCGATTCGGGATCGACACGAGTGACCCAACCGCCCGGCGCGAGCAGACCACGAGCGTGACCGTTGGAGTCCCACATCCGAGGCAGGAGCAATCCTTCGTACCACGTCGGCACACGGCTGGCAGCGATGTCGCCCATCGGTGCGTGGTTGCCGCCGTCCAGATAGAGTGCGTTGCCGTCTTCGGTCACGATTACGGCGTGGTTGCCGTGTTCGCCGCCGCCCGTTCCCCCAGGATACGATTCGGCGGTATCGAGCCGATCGTCACCGTCGGAATCGGTCAACCGATACAGATTCCCGCCGCTGCGGTGGAACCATAAACTGTCCTGCGCCCACACCAGCCCTTGAGCACCGGAAAAATCGGAGAGGGCTCCCGTGGATACTTTCTCGACAATGGGAGGACCAGTCGTTTTCAGCGTAACGCGGTACAAGCCCTGTCCACCCTGATCGGATGCGTAGATGCGACCTTGAGGATCGATCGCCATCGATACCCAACTGCCTTGATCGTTCGGGATGCTGTAAACGCGGTCGATTTCGAAACCGGGAGGAACCATGACGTTTTTCGCGTGCAACGGGTCGCCACTGCGCGATCCCGCGTTGCCACCTCGGCCGGGAACGTTCCACGGATCGGCGCCCAACTCTTTGCTGGCGATGGCGGATTGCCAATTGGAATCGTCGAATGACGCGTTCTGCCAATCTGCGATCTGCTTCTCGCTGAGTCTCCAGTCACCGTTGGAAACGATGGTTGCCTGTTTACCGTTTTTCAATTCGATTGACATTTTGAAAACGAACGCGGCGATCCCCTCCTGGTTGCCGCATTCCGCGGTGACCACGTTTCGACCTGTTTGCAGATATTTTGTCACGTTCTTCTGCAGTGGCTTTGCCCATTCATTGGAGCTCCCGACCGGTTTGCCGTTGATTGACAATTTGAGCGAGTTGTCACAGGTCGAATACAACCATGCCGCGTCGACATCGCCGGCGACATCAAACGTGTGACGCAACCAAACCTTTTGTTTCGGTTTGGATTCGTTCGCCCAGATCCAGGTCGGGTTGGGGTTGGCCAACAACCACTCGCTGCCTTTGTAAGTGTTCGGGGCTTCTGCCTGATCCGTGTTCGATCCGCTCGTGCCAGCAGAGACCGTAGCGGGCGCCGGTTGATGCAGAACCTCCGAGAGCGTGGACTCGGCATCGCGTCCGGAAAGAGGTCGCATCAGCAGGCCTCGAAATTCGACTTTCATCGGCGGTCCCGCGTGCAATTGCAAGCCGAGTTTGCCCGACGTGGTGGCGTCTTTGTGATGGTCCGTTAGGTCGAGTGTTGTGATCCCGTTGACTTGGTGGATCATGCGATTTCCGACGGCGACGATACGAAGGTCGTTCCATTCTTCGCCAATCAGTTCGGTATCGTTGCCAACCTTGCCGATGACTTTGGACTTACCATCAGTGCCGACGATGACACGCTGACCGCGCGTCGCGATGATGCCTCGTCCGGTTCGCTCGCCGTACATCATCCCGAAATATTCCTGTTTAGGATGCAAATCGGCTTGGTAACCCGCTAAGGCGAACGTGTCGGCGTCGACCAGTTTGCTGCGATACTGCACGCCGGAGTTATTGCCCTCGAAACGGACTTTGCAGCGAAACTCAAAATCGCCTACATCGCCGCCCTGCCAAATTAGAAAAGTGTTGCCGTTTGTTGGGCGATCCGCGGTCGTCTGTCCCTGAATGGCGCCATTAACGACAGACCAAAATTCGTCGAGGCCTTTCCAGCCGTCGAGTGTTTTGCCGTCGAATAGGATTTCGAATTGGCGGGCAGTTTGATCGGTCTCGGGAGGGTTTGCCTTCGTGGTTGCGTCATCGGCGTGGGCACCGCCGGCGAACAGAAGAAGGCAGAGTCCGACGAAGATGGCAGGCGCGGGACGCATTTTCAGCATAAATAATGCTCGTGTAGGCGGGTGGGTAGGGAAAGGAGGCGGGGCGACCGGCCACCGGGGTGGCTCGGTCTACGGATAACGTATTTAGTCTATAGATGTTGTGCAAGCATTCGTTGTAGATTTCAGGGGGAATCGAGGCCGAACAGGGGTGGTGCCTCGACGAATTGGGGTGCGGTTCGTACCATTCCCTGACGCGCCGGCGCAGAGCGGGGAACCCCTCCCCGGTGAGCGAACGATTGACACCGCGTTCGTTCGAATCCGTTTGTTATGAATCGCCGCGATCGCAAACCTCCTTTTTTATCTCATCCAGGAAACGCCAACAGATGGCTGATTATTTAGAACCAGGCAAGAAAGCTCCCGCGTTCACGTTGAAGGATCAAGACGGCAACACGGTGCGATTGAAAGACTTGGCTGGCAACGCCGTCGTGCTGTACTTCTATCCTCGCGACAACACGCCGGGATGCACGAAAGAGGCGTGTGCGTTTCGCGACCGCTATGACGAGATGAAAGCCACCGGAGCGCAACTGTTTGGCATCAGCACGGACTCGGCCGAGAGCCACATCAAGTTCCGCGACGAATATGAGTTGCCGTTCCCGTTGTTGGTCGACGCTGACCACGCGATGAGCGAAAAGTACGGCGCGTGGCGTGAGAAGAACAACTACGGCAAAAAGTCGATGGGCATGCAGCGATGCACGTACGTTCTCGACGGTGCCGGCAAGGTGGTTAAAGTTTGGAAACGGGTCAAAGTCGACGGACACGATCAACAAGTTATCGACGTGCTCACTGAGTTGGAATCGAATTCGTGATTGAAAAGTATTGCATCGGCATCGACCTCGGAACGACCAACAGCGTTGTTGCTTACACGACCGCGAAGGACGCCGGAGAAGACGGATCGCAACCGGTTCGGCGCGACGACGCGCCGGAGGTACATCTGCTGCCGATCCCTCAGATCGTTGGTCCCGGGCAAGTTGAATCGTTGACGTCGTTGCCGTCGTTCTTGTATCTGCCACGTGAGAACGAGGTCGACTCGTTGCGAATCGATCCGGCGACGCTGCCTCACGGTGAGTGCCCGACATCGTTTCCAGATCCGAGTGAAGGCGTGGTCGGCGCCTATGCGAGGCAGCAATCCGCCGATAACCCGCAGCGAGTCGTCGTGGCGGCGAAGAGTTGGCTTTGTCATGCAAAGATCGGACGCACCGACGCGGTCTTGCCGTGGCAGTCACCGAGCGACGTGCCGAAGGTTTCGGCGTTTGAGTGCACGCGGCGATACCTACAACATTTGATCGCGGCGTGGCATGCGGCGTTCCCGGATGCACCGATCGACCAGCAACAGGTCGTGTTGACGGTGCCCGCGTCGTTCGATCCGGCGGCGCGTGACCTGACGCGACAAGCCGCGATCGAAGCGGGACTGAGTGATCAGTTCGTGCTGTTGGAGGAACCGCAGGCGGCGGTCTATCGTTACCTGGCATCAACGGGTGGTTCATGGCGAGAGTCGATGAAGCCCGGCGATACGCTGTTGGTTGTCGATGTCGGCGGCGGAACGACCGACTTGACGTTGGTCGGTGTTGGCGAGGACGACGGTGATTTCGTGCTACGTCGTCACGCGGTCGGTAACCACTTGTTGGTCGGCGGTGACAACATGGACCTTGCCCTGGCGTATCAAGCGTCGGAGAAGTTTCGCGAGCAGGGCCACGACCTCGATCCATGGCAGAGCACCTCGTTGTGGCATGCGTGTCGCGAAGCGAAAGAGCGATTGATGTCCGACGACGGACCGGAAGAGCATTCGATCTCGGTTCTCGGTCGAGGCAGTTCGCTGATCGGTGGAACGATCACGATCGAGATGTCGAAGACGCAAGCCGCAGAGACTTTGGTCGAAGGTTTCTTCCCGATGTGCGGCGCTGGCGAACGGCCTCAGATGAACGTGCAGAGCGGTTTCCAGGACATCGGTTTGCCTTATGAATCGGATCCCGCGATCACGAAACAGGTGGCGTCTTTCTTGGCGGACCATTTGAGCGGTGGTGAAGGATCGGATCAGGGCGACCGCGGTACGACCGTCACGCACCTGTTGCTCAACGGTGGTGTGTTTCGTGCCGATTCGATCCGGTCGCGGATGGAGTCGACGGTGGGCAGTTGGTTCGACAATTCGCCGACGCTGCTCAGTGGTGCTGCTGATTTGGATCACTCCGTGGCGATCGGGGCTGCGTTCTACGGTTGGGCCAAAGTTGCCGGTGGGATTCGAATTCGAGGTGGGACGGCGAAGTCGTATTACATCGGTATCGAGACCGCGGGACTGGCCATTCCCGGTGCCCCACGGCCGCTGCGTGCGGTGTGCGTCGCGGCGCAAGGCATGGAGGAAGGCAGCGAGGCGGACGTGCCCGGCGAAGAGGTCGGTGTGGTCGTCGGAACGCCAGCCCGGTTCCGGTTCTTTTCGTCAACGACGCGGCCCGGTGACCAGCCCGGCGTGAGGCTCGATCGATGGTCGCCCGATGACCTGCAGGAGAGCGAACCGATCGAATTGACGTTGGAGGACGAAGGATCGGAGTCGGGTGAGGAGTCATCCGGTTTGCCGTCGCGTCCGTTTGTTCCGGTGAGGTTTCAGTCGCGAGTGACTGAGCTAGGAATGTTTGAATTGTGGTGCCACGGCAGCCAATCGGATCGCCGTTGGAAATTGGAATTCAACGCGAGGTCGTAGGAGCGGGCCCGCCGAGACGAATGCGACGGTGTCTCGGGGCGTCGGTATCGCAGCGTGGTTGTTTCTGGTGCGGTTGTTTCCGGTGCGGTTGTTTCCGGTGTAGCTGGACAGGCGGATAACGATGCTGGACGATTTCGCGGGCCATCCGCGGTTGGCCTCTGGTGGTCCGCCTGCGGTGCTCGGTCCGGAACGTGCTGGGCATCCGCGAATGTCCAAGGGGCAGGGACGATGCCGGTCGCGAGGCCTGTGACGTTGGCGAGGCGGATCTTGGCCGGATCTGGGCATTGACGGCTCGAGATCTGATTTTGCCACCCGTCGAAACCTGCTATGATTCGGTGAAGACCATATTTCTCGAAGGCGACGCATGCTGACCAAGCAAAAAAAACTCATCCTTTCCAATGCCCAGCGTGACCTGATGCGACGGGCCGGCAAAGCGAACGGCGAACTGATGGATTTCGTTCGGCCTCACGTGAAGGCGGGCGTGACGACCAACGAGATCGATCGTCTCGTCCACGATTGGACCTACGATCACGGATACAAGGCCGCGACGTTGGGCTATCACAAGTTTCCCAAATCGTGCTGCACCAGTGTTAACGAGGTGATCTGCCACGGGATTCCAGATGACTACGAACTGAAAGATGGCGACATCGTCAATGTCGACATTACGACGATCGTCGACGGATGGCACGGCGACCAGAGCGAAACGTTCATCATCGGAGAAACGACCGAGGAACGCCGCGCCGTCGTGCAGTGTGCCTTCGATTGCATGCACATGGCGATCGACGCACTGACTCCGGGATGCCGCGTGGCGACGATCGGCGAAACCGTCGTTCCGGAGGCTCACCGCCGTGGGTTCACCGTTGTTCGCGAATACGTCGGCCATGGTCTCGGTCGCCAGTTCCATCTCGATCCTTCGATCCCTCACTTCCCGAACCGTCAGAGCCGCATCGATCGGTTGTTCCCGGGAATGTGTTTCACCGTCGAGCCTATGATCAACGCGGGCAGCCGGTACACCAAGAGTGACAAGGTCGATGGATGGACAGTTCGCACCAAGGACGGACGACCGTCGGCACAATTCGAGCACTCCGTGTTGATGACCGAGAAGGGCCCTGAAATTCTGACGCTGACGAAAAACGGGCCTCAGAAGGGGCACCGGTTCTAGGCCGGTCGATTTTATGCTGCCACGCAACCTGACGATCATCTGCATCACGTTGGTCGTCTCGAGCGCTTGCCATGTCCTGCAACAACGCACACACACCGCGTTGTTGGTCGGTGAAGCGTTGGAGATGATTGACCGTTACTACGTCGAACCGGTCGACGATCGAGAATTGATTCTGTCGGCGCTTGCAGGCATGACGTCGCAATTGGACCAACACAGCGAGTTCATCCCGCCGACGGATTATCAAGCGTTCCAGGACAGTATTCAGCAAGAGTTTGCGGGCATCGGAATCTATGTCGATCAGCCGCAGACCGGTAAACCGGTGCGAGTGATCACGCCGTTGGTCGGCTCGCCTGCGCTCGCGGCGGGCGTGTTGCCGGGTGACGAAATTTTGATCGTCGACGGTACCTCCGTCGCAACGCTGAACATCCGCGAGGTCAGCGAGCGGTTACGTGGACCGATCGGCACGACGGTGAAACTGACGCTCCGGCGAGGTGACAAGGAAGTCGAAACGACGATCGTACGCGACCGAATTCAGATGGAGTCGGTGATCGGCGACCACCGTGATGAAAACAACCGATGGGTGTATCGCCTCGCAGAAAATCCACGTGTCGCGTATGTGCGGATGACCAGTTTTGGGGACAAGACGGTCGGTGAACTCGGAACGGTTTTGCGAGATCTCAACAACAATTTCGACGCCTTGGTCCTCGATCTTCGAGGCAACGGTGGCGGTCTGCTCAACGCAGCGGTCGAGGTCGCGGACATGTTTCTGGATTCCGGGAAAATCGTTTCGACGAAGACTCGCGGCGGCCGGCTCGAATCGGAAGAGGTCGCGACGTCGGGAACCCTCGTCGACACCGACAAACCGATGGCGATCCTGATCGATCACGACTCTGCGAGTGCGAGTGAAATTGTCACCGCGGCGCTGCAGGATCACGGCCGCGCGATCGTCGGCGGTACTCGCAGTTTCGGGAAAGGGACCGTGCAAAATATTCTGCCCTTGGAATATGGCCGCAGCGCGCTACGATTAACGGTTGCTAAGTATTTCCGGCCGAGTGACCAAAATATTCATCGCGGTAAAGACGACGATGAGGACGACGTTTGGGGAGTGACTCCGGACGAAGGTTTGGCCGTCGAGCTGGATTTGGCGACGCTGCGGCGTTTGATGACGCTGTGGCAGGAGGCCTCGTATCCGTCCTTGAAAGGCATCGATCGAACCCAGTTCGCATCGGCAGCCCAACAAGCCGCGGATCAGAATGCGACGGACGACGGCAGCGAACCGGGTGGTGAGGCCGAGATCCCCGAGAACGCGACCGTTTGGCTGCTCGACAAACCTCTCGTTACTGTCGTTCAGAGAATGCTAACGCAGGTCAACGGGGACCAGATAGGCGACCAGTCGGCCGAAACCGAAAACGAATCAGAAGACGCGGCCTCGGATGAACCGCAAAACCAAGCCGCGTAAACGCACTCGAATGAACAAAGAATGAGATAGGCCTGCCGCCTGTCGTTCCAGCATCGACGGGCGGGATTCCTGTCCCGCATCGATGTCGGTGGGACGTCGGAATTCGTCGGGCCTTCGTCTATCATGAGAGAGTGACGGGTCGCAACGAATCAAAATTGCCTCAATCAAACCAAACCTACTTCAACCTCTAAGGTTCAGTCAGATGAAATCTGTTGTTTACGCCGTCGCTGGTGTCATCGCGTTGGGAATCATGATCGTGTTGATCGCGTCACCAACCGCCAACATGCCGAACACGACCGACGCCCCTGCCACGGCGGTTTCGACGGAGCATTTCGTCGCGACCGGACCTGGCGAGTTGACTCTGGAAGTTCCGGGCATGCACTGCCAGTTCGCGTGTTACCCACACGTGAAGGAAACGCTCGAAAAGGCGAGCGGTGTCAGTGAAGTCGCACTCGTCGAACAACCCGATCCCGAGGTGCTGACGGTCAAAAAAGTCATCGTCAAATACGACACCGGATTCGACGTCGATGCCGCTTTGGCGAGCCTGAAGCAGGAAGGCTTCAACGACGCGACCCGCATTCAGTAGTTTGAGTGAAACCCGCGGCGTGCTATTGGTCGGCCATGGCACGCGAGACAACGTCGGAACAGAAGAGTTCTTTCGGCTGAGCGATCGCTTGGCCGAACGGTTGCAGGGTGCCTCTCTGGTGCGTCCCTGTTTGCTGGAATTTCAGCAACCTGACATTGCCGCGGCATGGGATTCATTGATGCAGTGCGGTTGCCACGAGGTGACCGTTGCCCCGTTGTTGCTGTTCTCAGCAGGGCATGCGAAGTCGGATATCCCGGGCGAAGTCGAGTCGGCGAGGGCGTCATCGGCCGGAGGTGAATCGGTGTGCGTCCGCTTCGCGAAACCGATCACACGCCATGCCGCGATGATCAATGCCGCACGTGTACGATTGCGGCAAACGATCACGGGCGGACCGCTTGCCGATCCTGAACGCACCGCGATCGTCATGGTGGGACGAGGCAGTCGCGACGTTTGTGCGTCGTCCGACATGCGTGTGCTGACGGAAGTCGTCGTCGCCGGGCGTGTCGAAGGTCGATCGATCGCGGACGAGTTTTCGATTTCTCGAACCGGATTGCAAACAACTTTCTATGCGATGGCCGAGCCTCGTTTACCGGTGACACTGGACGAGGTCGCCGGTTCGGGACGTTTCGATCGAGTGATCGTGCAACCCCATCTGCTTTTCGCCGGGCGATTGTATGAGGCGATCGAGAGGCAAGTTGCTGATGCGAACGCTAAATTCCCGAATGTTCGGTTTGACGTCTCGGACTACCTCGGACCAACCGACTTAATCGCAGCAGCCCTGGCCGCTCGAATCGAGTCCGCGGTTTAGTCGACGATCGCGTCGTCACGGAAATCGCGATGTCTTCCGGGGCATCGGGTGTATCCGGAATTCCATACAAGCTTTTGATTGCTCAGGAGATCATGTACGCCTCGGGCGTATTCGAACTCGCGCACGATTAACGGTTTATTGCGAGTTCCAACGCCGTTCCCGCCTCCTCAACAAAAAGAGCCTTCAGCGTTTACTGAAGGCTCCAGGGAGATGGGGCGCCCATCTTTATTTAGAACGAGACTGAGAGTCTCGGTTGCTTGAACAGATTTCTATTTGCGTTCGATCTTTCCGAATGCGACTCGTCCACCGGCATCGCCTGTGGGTTGGGTGAATTGGTCTTCACCATCGTGGATCATGAGCGATCGGCCGATGATCGAATTCGGACCACTGAGGGTGATCACGTCGTCGGTCATTTCGATCTTCGCGACGCCATTCTCATCGGCTTCGATATTTCCGAGGTCTCCGACATGGCGTTGTTCGTCGCTCGGTTTGCCGTGTGGTTGGTCTGTCGGGTTGAAGTGACCGCCTGCAGATTTGCCGGTTTGCGTGTCGGACAAGTCGCCCTTCTCGTGAACGTGAAATCCGTGCTTACCAGGCTGGAGGCCGCGGACTTCGCCTGTGATTTTTACTTTGTCGGCGTTTTGGACGAATTCAATCGTGCCCTCCACTCCGCTGTCACCGATCGCGATGAGGTTACATGTCGCGTTCATTGTTTCGGCGGTATTGGTGTTCTCCGAGTCGCTCTTCGTTTGGCTCGCGGTGGCGGCGTCATTTTCGACCGAAGCGGGCGGCGTGTCGCTCAGCGGTGCGTTGGAATCCACGTCACTGTCGCATCCCGCCAAAACAACGATGAGCAGACACTGTGCTGTGATACGGAGAGGTGAAAGGAGGTACATCTTTGCGTCCTTTAGGTCGAGTCGTGGAGCGGACAACGCGGGGAGGTGCGTTGGTCATACGACGAGCGGTGGTTGCAAAGTTTGTGCCAGTTAAGCCATTGTCCTTTCGCGACTCTGCTGACATCCGACCAATTCGAGCCACGACGTTGGCGGATGCCGAGATTGTCGGATTTCGAGCGAGCAGAACAGAGGCAGCATCGCGTACCGGGGTCGATAATCCGGTGACCGACGTGTGAGCGTTACGGTTGCGAGAGGCCACGCCGGAAAGCTTCGAACGCGTCTCGAATGTCGGCGGGTGCTGGGCGGCGATTGCCCGAATCACGCAGTCCACGAATGTCGTCGGACTGGTCGCGGCGGTTGGATTCGGCGGTTCCCGGTGGTCGCATCCCAAGGCTACGCAACGCCTCTTCGATTTCGCTTTGCGGTGGAGCGTCGACGCGTGGGCCGCCGTCGATCGGTTTGATGTCCTGCCACCGTTGGCGGAATCGTTTCAGGTCCTGATCCGTCCATTTCAGCCGTTCGAGCAGTTCCGGATCCGGATCCGTCCGTGTTTCATCGAGATAATCGAGCACCATGTCGGTAGCCGCTTTGGTGTACTCCAGGTCCACGGGATCGGGGAGTTCATTCTCGATCGATTGTTCTTCGCCGACACCGCCGCCGGATTGTCCAGAGCCACCACCTTGAGCGGATTCGCCTCCCGATTCATCGCTCGTTGGCGAAGGTTGGCCCGATTGGTCACCGCTCTGTGTTCCTGAATCCGAATTACCCGACGGTTGGTCGTTAAGTCCGGATTCTGAGTCGGTGTCTTCGGATGGGTTCGGTTGTTGATCGCGGTTTTGATTAGGGGCTCCTTTGTCAGGTGCTCCGTTTGGGTTAGAGCGGGACGATTCGGAATCATCACCTCCCGATTTGGAGCCACTGTCGCCGGCTTCGGAATCGCCTGCATCGGAATCGCTCGACGAGGAATCATCGCCGCTTTCGGAAGGCTGGTTCTCGCCCTTCCCGGATGATGGATCACCGCTTTGGGAATCGCTGCCCTGTTTGCCGCTGTCGCCATCGGGAGTGGACTCGTTGGGTTGGACGTTTTTTCCGGAAGCGGATTCGGATTGACTGCCGTCCTCACCAGACGCGCTCTCACCGGATGAGTTATCGCCAGCCTCTTTTTCGCCCGCCCCCTCTTTTTCGTTCGCGCCGTCTTCGCCGGGCTCAGTGCTGCTTTGTTCCTGGGAACCCTCGCTGCCGCTCTGTCCGCCCGCGTCGTCGTTCATGCCGGTGCCTTGTTTACCAGCGTCTTGCTCGCTGTCACCTTGCCGGTCATCGTTTTGTCGGCCGTCACTTTGCTGTCCGTCTTCCTGCTGGCCTGTTCCCTTCTCGCCGTCACCCTGCTCGCTATCGCCCTGTTTGGGGCCGCCTTCGGGTTGGCCTGCTGAATCGCCTTTCTCCGAATCTGAACCCGAATCGCCTTCGTTCGGATTCGTCATGGAGTCATTGTCGGATCCCGAGTTCTGAGGATCACGTTGCGATCCCGCATCGTCGTTGGGGTTCGTATTGCGATCTTCTGAAGATTGGCCGGAGGAACCGTCTCCGGATTCGTCGTTCGAGTTGCGATTCTCCGGTGTATCGTTTGGTTGGTTTTGGTCGGACGACTGGCCTGGAGGTTGGTTCTGTCCGCGAGATTGGTTTTCGCGTTTCTCGTTTAAGTAGTCCTGAATTCGTTCGAACGCTTCGGCGTCGTCTTGCGGTGGTTGTTCGGGCGCGTTGTCGGATTTGCCATCAGAGGCACCCGATGTTTGACCCTGGTTCGGCTTGCCACCTTGATTGCGTGAACCGGCGTTTTGATCCGACGAAGCTTGTTGTTCGGCGTCTGAGGGGTCGCTGGATTCGCCGGATTGCCCCTGTGAATCCTGTGGTTGCCCGCCCTGGGGATCAGTCTGTTCGCCCGACTCGGAGGAACCGGCGTCCTGAGACATGTCCTGCTGCCCGTCGCTTTGCTGCCCCTCTCCCTGTTGGCCTTCTCCTTGTTGCCCTTCTCCCTGCTGTCCTTCTCCCTGCTGTCCTTCTCCCTGTTGGCCTTCTCCTTGTTGTCCTTCTCCTTGTTGTCCTTCTCCCTGCTGTCCTTCTCCCTGCTGCCCTTCTCCCTGCTGTCCTTCTCCTTGTTGTCCTTCTCCCTGCTGGCCTTTTCCTGATTGGCCGCCTCCGGAGCCTCCCTGTTCACCTTCCCCGGATTGGCCTTCGCCTTGTTCTTGGGACGAATCGCCTTCACCTTGTTTCGGCTGCTGTGTGGAATCTTGATTGTTCGGTACGGCCGAGGCGGCGGTGATGCGCAGGAGAACCGGTTGGGTTCGGGTAACGCCGGGGACGATCGTTTTGTCGTTCGGATCAGTGCGGTTGTCAGTGGCGATCGCAACGACTTCGACTTCGTCACCGACGATCAGGCCACCACCGCGACGACCACGGATCCCGTTATCGCGGCCGACGACGATCATTCGCGACGGTCGGAACCGATACTCGATGACTTGGTTTCCACGTTTGCCGACGGGGTCTTTCCAAAGCGTTGAGCGGGCGATCAAGTCGATGCCACGATGGATTTCAATTTCGACTTCGGCGAGCCCGTAGTCGACATCAGCGGCATGGATTTCGAACACCTGTTCGGAATCGATCGGTACATCTTTGGTCGATTGTTGCGGAACGACGATCGTGATTTCAGGCGGAAGATCTTCGATCACCCGAATCGGATAAATGATCGGGTCACCGTTCGTTTGCCCCGCATCGTCCCATACTCGGATTCGGTAATCCTGCAGTTCGATTGCGCCGCCTTTGCGTGAACGTAATGCAAAATCAAAACGCACGGTCGTTCCGTCGCCGGAAATTTGCATCTCGCTGGCACCGGCGGTTGCCTGAATGTCTTGGCCGACTTTACGTGGGTTGAATTCGATGATGGCACGCGTGATCGGTCGGTTGATCGTCGCGATCAGTTCGACTTTCGTGCCGTCGACGCCTTGGATCGAACCGGTGTGTCCGGTGTGTTTTGTTTTGCCCGTGTAGGCGGGGGGCAGATAGATGACTTCGCGGATTTGCACGACCGGTGTGTCGCGGATGGTGACTTCGTATGGCCCCGATGACGCGTCGCCTGCGACGATATGATAGCGCCGTGTGCCGTGCGCGTGGTGCGAGATCGGAACGGTCGCGATGTATTGATCGAGTTGACCGTCGGTTTCGTTGGCGATCATCCGGGTTTGTTGTTGATTCCCGGTGGCGGAGTCGTCGGTGGGCTGTGTTAGAGATGCGGACGTTTTCGTGATTGCCGATTGATTGGATTCCCACCGGAAGTAAACCGGTTCGTCATCGCGAAGGTTTTTCACAGTGGCTGCGATCTCAAGACTGCGGCCGGCGAGGGTTTCGGTATCGCCGGGGGAGACGTCGGTGATTTGGACACGACGCGGGGCATCGAGAGAGGCCAGCGGGCGAACGAGGCGCGCCACTGACTGCGCCGAATTTTTCGGCGATGCCAAAGCGTAAGCCGCGATCACGGCTAGCAACGCGATCGCGGTTACCCACCATGAAATCAACCCGGTCGCTTCGCTGGGCGGTGCGTCGATGTGTTTGAGCTTCGTCGCCGCGTTAGCACCGACGGACTGGACGACACGGTCGGCGAGTTGGCCTCGGGGGTGATTGACGCGTTGTTGCCGGAGACTGACGTAACTCGACAGCGAGTGGCCGAGTTCGGGGTGATCGCGTTCAAGGGCTCGGGCGGCATAGTCCTCACGGACGCGCAGATGCATGACCGGCCACAGGCGCAGATATGTATACGCGGCACCGGCGGCCGTCAGAGCGATCGCGATCAGGCTGCGTCCGGCCACTCCAGGGGACCAAATCCACTGGTCGACGACGATCCAAAATAGCGTGATCGCCATGACGGATATCACCAAAACCAGCACACGTCGGGTCAGTTCGGCGCGCCAAAGTGCCGATTGTGCCGCCTCAATCCTGCCTAACACGAAAGATTCGATCGGATCGGCGGAAACGGGCGTCGACGGCCGAACCGGTCGGGTGGGACCTCCGGCTCGTACTTCGGTTGGGTGGGTGGAGGAGTTAGGCAAGGGCGAGCTAACGGAAGTTGGAGAAGAGGTTGGGGAGCTCGGCGGTGTTCAAATTGTGTTTTCGAGCGAACAAATCACCCGCCATGTGGTTTGCTCTTAATGTGGTTTTAAGTAACGCTAGCGATGTCCGGCGGTGGAATCACGAGAGACGATTGCTGCGAGCGAATATTCCGGCGGGATTACTGACCGTTTGGACATCACAGGGGCTGCTCAACGCACCGAAAATTTTGGCCTCGACGGCTGTCCGCTGATTGAACTTGAACACAACATTTATTTTACCGCAGTTACAAGTCGCAGCGAACGTTTGTTTTGGTTTGGATTTCGCTTTTTGCCCTGAAGTGGGGACGTGGTCGTCGGAAATTCCGAATGATCCTGTCGAATCCACCGCCTGAGTCACCGTTAGCGGTCATAATTCGAATAGAATGTGGCCTTCGATGCGGTTCATTCCGGCAAGGTATGATTTTACCTAATGTAGGCGACTTCCCCCTTCGGCATTCTTCGTACAAGATGTGTCGTGAAGGTTTTGGTGATTGAGCGTAATTGGTCCCTTGTCAAGTCAGGTTTGGGGCGAGTGACGCTTCAATTTAGGCGACACCTCAGCCGCTTTCCCTCCTCTCCCTCTCTCCGTTCGCTAAAAAATTACCTATGAGATACGCTTTTCGGCTTGCTGAACTCCTCGGGCACACCCCCGACCGTCGCAAACGCCCCGGGACGATCAAAGCGATCGTTGAGCACACGGGTTTGGATCGTCACCAAGTTGCCTCATTGCTCAAGAATGAAGCCAAATACATTCCGCTCGATGCCCTCTCTCGATTGTGCGATTACCTGATTGATCAAGGTCACGCGACGGCTGAAGAGTTGCCGGGGGCACTGTTTGCGATCAACGCGGAGAACTTCTGGGAGTTGTTGGCTCGACGAAGCGACATCGAAATTGTTGTCGGTGTTCGTCAGGGCGAAGGAGAGGCATCTCCTGAAAACGCAATGGTCGTCGCGAGTGACTCAGTCCTGGTCGGCGAATTGCTTAACGGCATTTCGACGCTTGGTGGCGTTGCAAAGCACTTTGGCGAAAGCACGGGGGCGGAACCGACTGGACGCCCCGCCGATGTTCCGAGCCCAGACCGAATTCAGCAATCGCTCGTGTGGAGTCCCGGGCAAGTTTCGCTCGAGGATGCACGTGCCCGAGCGACGGACGTGTTCGACGGTTTCCAAAACGCAACCGGCGACCGCGGCATGATCTGCATCGGTAGTGTGAAGAGTAACCCGACGGTTGAACTGTTGTTCTCCGATGCGTTCGGCTGTACGCCTTTCGTGACCGAAGACGATGTCGATGACGTTTCGGCTCGTTCGTGCCCGTTCTTCCTGCGTTACCGAGACAGCGATCCGAAACCGGACGGAGCGTCGGCGGGGATGCGTTTGAGCAAGAACGAAGACGCACCCCATCCCGGCTTCTACTACGAAAAAGACGACGGCACGTGGGAATACGCGGGCGGCAACGGCAAAGACACCGCGCTCGTGTTCTACCTCTTCCGCGAAGCCCTCGGCCGGTTGGACATGGTTCTCAGTGGTTTCTCGGGACGGGCGACTCGCCTGTTGGCGAAAACCTTGGCGATCCGCGCCGAAGAGTTCTGGCCACCGGTTTACGAGGAAAACGGCATCCAAGTCGGTGCGTTCCTGGTGCAGTACGAAGACGCGGAAGGGAAACCCGACCGTGCAGACTTGTTGCACAATACCGGCGGCGCAGCCAAGATTATGCCGTTGCCTCGTGAGGCAATCGCACGCCGTATGGATCGTCGTTAATCGGCGGCCGTTCTCCTCATCCGAAGTCGCTTCCGATGTCGTTGCGACGTTCGGATGACCTAACCCTCTGACCCTTACGTTTGCCATCGTGTTTGATTGTGTTGCTCTGGTCGGTGCTACTGGCGCCGTCGGTCGTATTGTTTTGGACCAGCTTCACGCTCGGAAGTTTCCGATGCGGCGACTCCGTTTGCTCGCATCGGCTCGCAGTGCGGGCACGAAGGTTCGTTATGGTGACGAGGAAATCACGGTCGAATTGCTCGAACCGTCCGCCTTCGCCGGTGTCGATCTGGTCATCGCCAGCACGCCGGACGAGGTGTCTGCGGAGTTCGCACCTTGGGCCGTTGAGGCCGGTGCGGTTGTTGTCGACGAGAGTGGTTATTGGCGGATGGACCCGAAGGTTCCTTTGGTGATCCCCGAAGTCAACCCGCAGGCGATCGAAAACCACCAAGGCATCATTGCCAGCCCGAACTGCAGCACCACGCAGATGGTCGTTGCACTGGCGCCGATCCACGCCGCCGTTGGGATTCGCCGTGTGGTGGTGAGTACTTACCAAGCCACCAGTGGTGCGGGACTGGCGGGCAACGTTGAGTTGGAAGCCAGCGTCCGTGCGTCGCTCGACAACGGATCGCACACACCGTCGACGTTCCAACATCCGATCGGTTTCAATCTGATCCCGCAAATCGGATCCGAGAAGGAAAGCGGCTACACCAGCGAAGAGATGAAGATGGTGTACGAAACCCGCAAAATCCTCGGTGACGAATCGATTGCCGTTTGTCCGACGGCGGTACGCGTCCCGGTCGCGATCGGGCACAGCGAATCGATTTTGGTCGAAACGAAGAAACCGATCACCGCCCAACAGGCCCGCGAACTTTGGGACGCCGCCGAAGGCGTGACGGTGGTCGATGATCTGGACAATCACGTTTATCCCATGCCGCGTGATTGCGACGGACGTGATGACGTGTTCGTCGGACGGATTCGCCAAGACATCAGTTCGGAATCAGGAATCGCGTTTTGGTGCGTGAGCGATAACCTGAGAAAGGGCGCTGCGACCAACGCGGTCCAGATCGCCGAATTGCTGGCCCGTAAAGCGGTCGCGAGTTCATAGATCCAATGCGATGAAGCAAGTCGTTACCGTTGTCGCACCTCATCTCGCTGAACAGGTCCTGATCGCGCTGCAACGCGCGCCATTGGAAGGGCTCAGCGTGTTCGAAGTGAAAGGCTACGGGCGGCAGAAAAGCTATCTCGATCAGTACCAAGACACCGAGTACTCCGAAGCGTTCGTGCCCAAAGTGCAGATCACATTGTGGGTCGACGACACGCGGCTCGATGGCGTGTTGGAGAAAATCGTATCGGTGACTCGCACCGGGCGAATCGGTGACGGCAAGATCATGGTTATGCCGGTCCACAGTTTTCTGTAATTTTGACCGCCCCGTTATTCACGCGTTTCAGCCTTACTCTACTGAGGCGATATCATTGCCCACGCCGTTTTCATACTGCGTGTGACGGGCATTGAAACAACGCCTCGACGTGAGCGGTTATCCTATCGGGCCGATTGATAACGGGGGCCTGATTGAGTGACGCGATTGGACGTTCTGCATTTTGCAGTGGTACCGCTGACGCCTCACAAACGGTCGCTGCGCCTCTGGCGTCTGATTTCCTTCGCTCCTTGCATTTGAACTTCCTAACGCATTGAATTCGATGGCATCCGCACCTGTGACCACATCCCCTTCGACGGAGATTGCCTGCCAATCTTGCGGAGCGGTGTTGACGGTGGATGCGAGTGTACGGTCGACCACGTGTCCGTATTGTGCGTCCCCGTCGATCATCCGGCGCCCGCCGACGCCGAACCGACCGTCACCAACGTTTCTAGTCGGGTTTGTTGTCAATCACGAACAGGCGACCCAGGCGGTCCGCAATTGGATGTCGAAGAGCCATGCGTTCGCGCGATCGGATTTCAAGGCCGCCGTTCCGGAGCTAACGCACGGGATCTATCTGCCCGCGTACTTGTATGGCGCCGTGGCGCGTGCGAACTATTCGGCGAGCATTGGTGAGAACTACACCGAGACCGAAACGTACACGACGACGGATTCTCAGGGCAAAAGCGTCCGACGCACACGAACGGTTACGAAAACCGAGTGGAGACCGCTGTCGGGACAATTTCAGTGCTACGTGGTCGACGTGATCGTCACCGCATCCGGCGGCGTCAGCAACCAGGCCTTGGAAGCGATCGAGCCGTTCGATTTACGTTCGTTGCGGGCGTATTCAGATTCGTTTGTCGCGGGGTGGTTGGCCGAAGAGCCGACACGATCGCAAGCGGAGTGCTTTCGGTTTGCTCACGATGAAACGATCGCGATGGTCGAGCGTCGGTTGAAGTCCTTCATGCCCGGCGACAGCCATCGTGGGTTGCAATTTCACGCGAACCTCGACAACGAAGTCATCGATTTGGTGCTGTTGCCGGTCTGGTCGTATGCCGTTCGGTATGCTGAGGATCAACCTCCGGTGCAGATTCTGGTGAACGGACAAACCGGCCGTGTCGGTGGCAAGGTCCCGGTCTCGACAACCAAAATTGTATTCGCCGTGTTGTCCGTGCTCGCACTCGTGTTGATCGTTGCCATTCTGTTGAGTGTGGCGTCATGAATGAGCCGATTGAAGTTCATCCGGTCGACGAACCGCCGCACTGTTCGCGGTGCGAGTCACCGTTGGAAGAGGGCGATCTGCGTTGTGCGATCTGCGGCCAAGCGGCACCGCATGCGGACCATTCGCACGCCAAACACGTTTCGGTCACGTTGCTGCGGTGCACGGGCTGTGGCGCCGCGATCACGTACGATCCTGATCATCAGGCACCAGCGTGTTCGTTCTGCGGTGAGGTTTTACGGGTCGAAACGATCGACGATCCGATGGAGCAGACCGAAACGTACTTGCCGATGACGGTGAGCATCGAGGAGGCTCGCGCGGCATTGAAGGCGTGGTTGGATTCTCTTGGCTGGTTTCGACCGTCGGATCTCTCATCGGCCTCGACGCTTACCGAGATCAAACCGCTGTGGTGGGTGGCTTGGATTTTCGATGCCGAAGCCTTGGTCAGTTGGACGGCGGATTCGAATGCGGGCGCGGGGCGGTCCGCCTGGGCACCTCATTCAGGACAGACACCGTTGCGGTTCGATGACATGCTGGTTTCCGGATCTCGCGGATTGACCGATCAAGAGGCATATGCCATTACGCCCGGCATGCAATTGGGGTCAGGCACCGATTCCGTGGTTGGCGGCGGCGATCAGCCGACGCTCGAGCGATTCGACGTGCCACGCAGTCAAGCTCGACAACAGGTGTTGGCGGCGATCGAACGAACCGCAGCGGATCGGATTCGGGCTCACCACATCCCGGGCACGAGTTTTCGAAAGGTGCGAGTTGCGATCGTTCTGCGAAGGTTGATTACGCGGCGTTATTCGCTGCCCGCATACGTGCTCGCCTATCGATACCGCGATGAGTTGTACCGCGTCGTGATCTGTGGCCAAAACGCGAGATTCATTGTTGGTTCGTCGCCATTCTCGTATGCGAAGCTGTTCCTACTGGTCGGTGGGATCATACTCGTTGTCCTCTTTTTCGCAGTAATTGCAGCAGCCTCTTCGTGAGCGACCGGTGGATCGATCTCGGCTGAGGACTCGTACTCGTCGTCGTAACAACGGGGTGAACTCGAACGGGACGTATCGGTATCGCGTGGGTTGCATTCGGCAACGGGAAAACAAGCTAGAATTCTCGGCGGTGGCGCAGGTTTTCACGTTTCGTGGGCTCTCGTTCACCAGACGACGGCCTCATCACCGCTCTGTCGATATCGAATGCTGCAAAGACATTCAGGAATCGACGTATCCTGCCGAAACGACCGATGAGTCCCGTTGCTGTCGAAATTTGTTAGTGACGCACGCTAACGCTGTTTTTCCGATCTCAACTGTTTTCGTTTTATGACCGTTATTCTCGATCGTCCTTATACCTTCGTGCCGCCCCACCGGGGAAACCTGTGGCCGACCGCGATTCAAAAGCTTCGGTTGATCGATCGGCATCTGCGGAAACGAGAAGCCGTCATTGATTACGAGCTTCGGCACGCGGATCGTTTTGCCGAATCGTTGGCCGCGGGGCATGGAATCCTGTTGGCCCCGAACCACTGCCGCTACGCCGATCCGATCGTGTTGGGTTGGCTGTCGCGAGAGGTTGGCACGCATTTGTTCGCGATGGCGTCGTGGCACTTGTTTAACACGAACTCATTCGAGGCGTTCGCGTTACGGCGTATGGGAGCGTTCAGTGTCAATCGCGAAGGCAACGACCGGCAAGCGATCGAGACGGCGATTGATACTCTCGTCAGTGCCGAACGTCCGCTCGTGTTGTTTCCCGAAGGCACCACCAATCGTACCAACGATCTGCTCAAACCGTTGCTCGAGGGCGTCAGCTTCATTGCACGAACGGCGGCCAAAAAACGAGCGAAGGCCAACGGCGGGAAGGTCGTGATGCACCCTATCGGGTTGAAATACCTTTGCATCGGTGACGCGTGGGAATGGGCGGATGAAAAACTGCGTGAACTGGAACTGGCGCTGAGCTGGCAGCCGCGGCAAACGGGCACGGACCCGCAGTCAATTTTGAAACGTTTGTTTCGCGTTTCGGAAGCGTATCTCGCGCTCAAGGAGATCGAACATGTCGGCCAAGCGTCATCGGGCGATCTGCGTCCACGTCGTGATGCGTTGATCCAGTTCTTGCTCGCTCGCAGCGAGGGGCGTTATGGATTGGCGTCTCCGCGTGACGCGTGCGTGCGTGAACGCGTACGGAAGGTTCGCACGGCTGTGGCGGCCGCGTACTTCGCGCCCGATCCCGAAACCGGCAAACCGGTCACGCGTGATCCGGCAGAATATCTCGACGATTCGTCGGCCGTCGATCTGGCTCAGTTCCTGTTGTCGTTTCCGGACAAGTATCTCACGCCGGGCGAGATCACTGACACACGCATTGTCGAGACGATCCAAAGGATCCAAGAGGCGATCTACGGTGAAGCCAAAGAGACGATGCCGATGAGTGTCGTGATCGAGGTCGATCATGCGATCGAAGTGCCAACCGAACGCGGGCCGCGTGGCGAACCCGATCCGCTACTCTGCCATCTCGACGCACGATTGCGTACAATGATTGATGCGTTATCAAAAGAAGCTCGAGACTTCGAGCGGCGAGATCCCGTGGTGCCGAGCCGCTGAGGATTCAGACGCTTTTGATCGCGGTTTTCGATGCCACGCGTCTTCGATGATGACGTGTTCGCCCTCCCCAATAGTCTCTCGGTGCCGGTTGTAGGATGAATCATGACCTTGCTGAACTTTGATAAAACGAGCCGTTCCACTTTGCTCCGTCACGGCCACGCGTCGGGTGACGGACAAAACGGATGCGGTAATTTGTCACGCATGACTCGATCCGTTCAGGCAGCGGTCGCGGCGATCGGAACGATCTGTTCGCTCGGCGTTGTGACGCTGATCGGCGGCTGCAACAGCGAGCCGAAACCGCTCGAGTTCGAACCGAACTTGGTTTATGCGATGAAGTATCAAATGAAGGAAGGCGTGCCGACGGAACAGGCGAGTGAGGACGCGTTCTGGTTGGTGACGGAAATGTTCGGCACTCCTGAAAATCCCAAATTGCCAACCGTCGTGACCGAAGACGATGATCTGGCATCGGTCGTCTCGTTAGAAAACTTGGTGAAGGCGTCCGGTCGCATTGGCGAAGAAGGACGCGGGCTGTACCAGACACACTGCGTCACGTGTCACGGCGTGACCGGAAACGGGCGCGGGGAGTTGTCGGCGACGATGAACCCTTACCCACGCGACTATCGCAAAGGTGTGTTCAAATTCAAATCGACCGAACGTGGTGAAAAGCCGACCCGCGAAGATCTCGCCGGTTTGATCAAAAATGGCATCAACGGTTCGCGGATGGTGGCGATCCCGAACCTGACCGATGAAGACGTCGAGGCTCTCGTCGACTACGTCATCTATCTGTCATGGCGTGGCGAGCTGGAACGAATGTTGATGGACGACGCGATCTACGAATTGGACTTCGAAGAAGGTGATCGAATCATCAACCCTGCCAACCGCAACGCAGCCGATGAAGAATTGAAAGAGGAATTTGATGACGCGTGGGAATTGGCCGAAGAGTTCGTGATGGACATCGGTGACGCGTGGTTGGAAGCTCCCGATGCGGTGGTCGAGGTTCCTGATCCACCGGCGGATTTCGTGGTGCCGGATTCTCACGAAGAGTACGTTGCCGCGATGGGGGATGATCGTGCCGAGACGTTAGTGGCGTCGGTTGCCCGTGGACGTGAACTGTTCAAAGGCAAGATTGCCGCGTGCAGCAAATGCCATGGTGAAAACGGCCGAGGCGATGGTCAGAACACGGACTACGACGATTGGACGAAGGAATGGACATTGGGTATCGGAATCAAACCGGAGAATCGCGACGAGCTGATCAAGTTGCTTGCTCGCGGTGCGCTGCCGCCGGTTAATGCGAAACCACGTAACTTTGCCTTGGGTGCGTTCCATGGTGGGGCGAAAGCGAAAGACTTGTACATGCGAATCACGCAAGGCATCGAGGGATCACCCATGCCCGCGGTGACGTTTGTCGACGGTCAATTTGAAGAGGACGACGTCTGGCACCTGATCAACTTCATCCGGTCGCTCCAAGAAGACGCCGAAGAAGAGTCCACGCCCGAACCCGCCCCACAACAAACCTAGAGCATTTTCATTTCTGTCGTAGCCACCGTCGCCCGACGGTGGACCACGTTCTCGCGAACGTAGCTACCTTTTGAAAACGACATCATTGAAAAAACGCTCTAAACGCACCGCAGCATCCGAGTCTTCAGTTGATATCCGTAACGCAGGCTGCCAGCCTGCTAGTCCAGAACACGCACCCCAGTCTCCCAACCTGCCGCCCAGAATCGCACCCCAGTCTCCCAACCTGCCGTCCGAAACCGCACCCCAGTCTCCCAACCTGCGCTCCAAAACCGTAACGCAGGCTGCTAGCCTGCCAGGCCCCAAAAACCACGACCCCGCCCTCGATCCGGCTAAGCTTCGAACATAGCCTTCGAACAAACCGATCGTGCCTATCCGCGGCGACGCCAGCAACCAACCGAGAGTATTGATGGATCGACCGGCGCCGCCCGACCTTCCGAACGGTTCGCTTGGCCAATGGTCACTCGCCACCCTCGTCATCGCGAGCATGATCGGTGCGGGCGTGTTTACGACGAGTGGGTTTGCGATCGCTGACCTGGGAGATCCTCGCTGGGTTATGGTCGCGTGGGCGATCGGCGGCGTGATCGCCATCAGTGGCGCGATCAGTTACGGGCAACTCGCCCGGTTGTTGACCGACAACGGTGGCGAGTATTTGTTCTTGTCGCGGTTCGTTCATCCCGCAGTCGGTTTCATTGCGGGATGGGTTTCGGTCTTGGCCGGATTCACCGGTGCCGGGGCGCTTGCCGCGATTGCGATGGAAACGTATGCGATCGGAGATTGGGAGCGACCCTCGTGGCTGCCTCCCGGTGGGATCGCGATTTGTTTGGTCGTCGTTTGTACGGTCGCGCATGCATTTCATACTCGACGCGGCGCGATTCGGCACAATGTTCTCGTGGCGGTGAAACTCCTGCTCATCGGTTGGTTCATTGTATGGTCGATCGGGTTATGGCCGAACTGGCATGTCGCCAACTCGTCGATGCCGCCAACGACGAAGCCGTCGTTGTTCACGATGGCCACCAGCGTGATGTGGATCTCGCTGAGTTATTGTGGATTCAATGCGGCGATCTATGTCGGACGTGAAGCCCGGCAGGGATGGAACGACATCGCCGGTGCGATGGTCAAAGCGACCGTTGGGGTGACACTGCTGTATCTCGTGCTCAACGCGATCATGGTGTTCGGCGCGGCACCCGACGAAATTCTCGGCAAACAGGACGTGGCAGCCGTGGCCGCGAAAGCGATCGGTGGCACGTCGCTCGCGAATCTGGTTCGTGTCGCGATCTGTTTGGGACTCGCGTCGAGCGTGTCGTCGACAATCATGGCGGGGCCGCGGGTTTATGCGAAGATGGCATCCGACGGTGTGCTGCCTCGTTGGTTTGACTCTGAGCAATCACCGCCGACGCGATCAGTCGTCCTGCAGGGCATCGCGATCGCGATCGTGGTGAGCTTCGCCAGTCTGCAAGATTTGCTCTCGTATCTCGGTTTAACCTTGTCGCTGTGTTCGGCCGCGACGGTCGCAATCCTGCTCGGCAGCGGGCGATTGGGAGTGTCAATCAACCGGATCGGAATGGCTGCGGCCTGGTTCTATGTCGTCGCGACATCCGTCACGATCGGGTTGGCGGCGTGGCATCGTCCCGACAACGTCATCGCGACGGTGTTAACGATTGTTTCCGGTTTGATCGTCTACTCGCTCACGCTCCGGCGAGAAGCCGCGTAGATCGGAGCCTTCCAATTGGACGGCACGGCGAAGTCCGTTTCGGCGACAAAGAGTTTCCCGGCGTTGGGGCACTGTCGTTGATCTTCCGGCGGCATCGCCTCCGTCGCGGTCGTGATCACCAGACGCATCGAATCGCCCATCGGCACCAAAGCCGGACACGTGTTTCGAGGTGAACCTAGCGTACGCCAAACACCTTCGAGCCGACCGGTTGCGAGATCGTACCAACGTGTTTCCCCGAAATCCGCCACATCGGGGCGGAAGATCGACACGATCACGCCATTGCCGTCGGGTGTCAAAATAGCACCGTCGGGGACGCCCGGATCGTCCGTTAGATCAATCAACGTATCGGGATCGCCGATCGATCCGTTTTCAACGTCGAGATCGTATTGGACGATCAGTTTGGTCGGCGAATCGATATCGACCAACTTCGTCTGGCCGGCCTGGTCGGTGCGAATCATCTTTCCGTTGCTGCAGATCTGGTCATCACGCAGCCGGATTAATCTCTCGTCGCTCACGCGATACAGGTACAGACCTGCTTTCTTGTTTTCGAACTCGAGATCTTTCGTCCCGAAGATGAGATTGTCATTCCAAAGGACGCCATCGTTGATAATGGTGTTTTCAACATCCGCATCGATTCCCTCGCAGAACGTTTTCCAGGAACCGTCCGATGTGTCAAAGATTCCGAGTGATCGTTCGACGCCCGCAACGAATCGAGTCGGCATGGCGTCTGGCTGCGTCGTGGCACATGCGAACGCGAACCCGGGGCGACCAGGCAAATCAAACGATTGGTTCGTGGCGTTTTTAAGGTCCAGCAAATTGATCGAACCACGCGTCGATGATTCACCGTGTTGGATCGCGACCCATGAGAGCCAACCGGCGACCGATAGGGGCGACGGACCTTCGGGCAAGAAACGCAACGCCGCGTTGTCCGGAATCGGGATCACCGAGGCGTCACGAACAACGGGATTGGATTGTAAACTCATCAGAGGGACGCGGGGTTAGCGTTTGGGATTGATTCACCAAGTAGGCTCATCGCAATGAGTCGTACCAGACAGCAAGTGCTATTCCAGAACGAACATTAGCGTTCGATACGACGCGAATTCATTGACGACCCGAATTCGTTGTTCAGCTACTTCGTAATCGGATTGCTAATACGGGACGTCGATTGCGTCGCAAAGGAAACGCATCCACGGTTTGACGTCGCGAATCAGGCCGACGATTCGTTTAACAATATCGGGCTGCAGGAAGTCATCCCGCGTCAGCGGCGAGACCGCGATGAAGTCGATCCTTCGGAGGTCAATGATTTCAGGATGGTTTTTGTCGTAGTCACGCGGTGACGTTTTCAATGATTCGCCCGCGATTTCAAATGACGAACGAAATTTGCGTTGGTCACGAGCCTTTCGCCACGCCTTCGGATCTTGGTCGATCGCGTGTCGAATCGCGGCGAGCGTTTCACGTTGTGGTCGCCAACTCCCCGCAGCGACGAAACACTCATCGTATGCGAGATGAACGTATGCGCCCGGGGCATGGATGTCCTTGTCGGCTTGATGCCGCAATGAAATCCCGACGTTCGTCTTGTAGGGCGTTTTGTCTTTGGAAAACCGCGTGTCACGGTGGATCCGCATCAACGAACCGCCGCTACGTTTGGCGACGACTTGCAACATCGGCGCCGAACGGCGCAGCGGGGCTTCCAACTGCCCGATCAAGTCCAAGACCGGCTTACGCAAATCACGTTCGTAACGCTCTTTGTTAGTCGCGAACCAGTCCCGATTGTTGTTGCGAGCGAGATCGTCGAGAAATTCAAACAGTCCCGTCGAAATCGGAGACGCCACCGCCATCAGGACGACTCGTCCGATCCGTCATTGTTCTCCGGTGCAGCGACCGGTTCGTCGCTAAGGCCAGGGATCGCACATTGCGGTGGAACTTCCCGGTCGTCTTGCGGGAGACATCGCAACACCTTGCGCTGCGGCGAGCCGATGCTGCCTTCGAGTTCCCAAACTCGCCAAATCACATCGCCGGGGCCTTCCATCGAATCACCACTTTCGATCGGCTCTTCGGCCTCTTCGAGGAAACAGGTCACGAGGCGAAGGAACTGCTCGACTTCGGCAAAGTCATAACTCTCGGCATGGAAACACGCTTCCACATCGAGCAGATCGAGTTGAGCGTTACCGACCGTGTCCATTGACGCCCAGTCATCATCGAGGCGGAACAAACGGACGTTCGACCACAGGTCCAGTGGCGGGAAGTCGTTCTCTTCAGCGAACTCGAAACTTTCGTTCAGCGTCGCCAAATCCCGGAGGACTTCGCCGTTCGGGTTGAAGTAACAGATTGCTTGGGGCAGTTCCGTGATTGCCGCAGCGATTTCGGTAACGAGTGCGAGTTCATCGAACGATTCGTAATCGTCGGGCAAGATCGGCGCGTCGTCATCCTGTCCGAGAACGTACGAGCTGCGAACCCGAACGAACGCTTTGGGCTGGTCACCGATTTCGCGTCCGGCTTCCCATACCCACGATTGTTCACTGGCACGTTTAAGCGATCCAGGCGAATTGTGTGGCCCGAAGTTTCCGAGCCCGAAGGCTTCGTGAATTTTGCGGTCGATCTCCGAATCGCTGTCGGGGTCACCCATCGCGTCAGGCCACGGTTGATCGACAACGTCGACGACGACCTTTCCGCTGCCGTCCTCGTCCATGTTCATGAGGACGGCGGGACCGAGAAACGTCCAATCTTCAGAGGCCTCGATCGGATCGGATGGGTAGAACTCGTCGATGGTCGCGGCGATGTCTTGGATGCTCACGCTCTCTCGTAGCAAAACCACGATGCCTTGGGTGAAAAGTCCCTTAGCCATAAAAAATCCTCGGTTTGGTAGTTTATCTCGCCCGATCGTTCGGGCGCGGTGTTGCGGGCATCTTGCGGTCGAAACCAAACGGCCAGTTTAGGTTGAGATCACCGCGGGAGAAACCGGGCTTCAGCGGGCTTCGCGCAGCCGACGCTTTGATTAACCTGCCGAAATCGCACGACTGGAATGCCCTTCAGTTTGATGCCCCCCGGTTTGTTTGGATTGGAAAAGGATGAGCGACGTGGCGGAATCTCACATCGAACTCGAAACCGCACGTCCCACGCACTGGCGGCGGGCGGTCGGCGTGGGGGTGATTACCGGATTGTTGCCCGTTGCTCTCGTCGTGACGTGTTATTTGCAACAAGGATTCGTCGCCGCGGGACGCTGTGCCACCGATCTCGTCATGCCCGTCGCGGGGATGTGGATGGGATTGTTGGCGTGCACGATTTGGCACGCGAGTCTTCGGAATCGTGGCCCCGCATTCGCGTTCTTCGGACTATTTGCACTCTGGTCAATCGTCGGCAACGGATACTTCAATCGATCCCTAATGTCACGGGTCGAGGCTCCGCTGGTCACGGACCCGAATCCCGCGTTTGAAAAATGGACGACCTTGCCGGATGGGCGAGAAGGGCAATTACCGCTCGACGCCGCCGTCACGCTGGGCGGATCCGCCGGACTCATTACGGACGGATTCGCCGAAGTCTATAGGGACGGCGAGCGGATCGTTTCGGCCGCCCAGGCCTATCATGCAGGGATGACGCAAACCATCATCACGACGGGGACCTCCAGCGACGGGATCGGGAATCCATCGGAAGTCGGCCGCGAGCTGCTCGTTTCGTTGAACGTTCCCGACGAACACATCTTTTCGATTGAGGGCGAAAACACGAGCCAGGAAATGGCGTCGCTCGCCGAATTCCTGCAAAATCCACCACAGGCTTGGCTCGAGCAAATCAATGCTTCGGTGGGCGAAAAGTATCAGATCGGATTGATCACCAGTGCTTTCCACATCCCCAGGGCCATTCGACTGGCGAAGACCAACGGTCTCGATCTGATTCCGCTGCCGTGTGCGTTTCGAAACGAACAAACCAACCGGCCTTTCCTCGCGGCGAGCTTGGTGCCTAACGCGGAGCACCTCGCTAATTTCGGTCAAGCGACCAAGGAAATACTGGCTTGGTTCCTGGGCCGGTGAATCAATTCACTCGATCAATCCGCCCACGTTGATTTTCGCCATAGGCAGCTTCTCATTCGCATCAGCCACCATCATCAACCAAATCGTGGCCCGTGTTTTGGCTAGTACGATGCGGGCAAAATGAATTCAGGCGACCACACTTACCGTCGACGAGCACGTCATCCATCAAAACGTTCTAGTCAATCTGCGGTGACGGGTGCGATTGGGCATGGTGAGCGGTTTTGTGGACGATCGGAAACCACCGCAGCACCCAGATCGCGATTGATGTCGCCACGGTGAACGCGAAGGTCACCACTGCCAACAATCCACTGAGCGTGGTCGGGTCGGACGTGTGTTGCATCAGAGACCATGCCGAAAAACAGCCCGCGGCAAGAGCCAAGAGCCCGATGGCAAACTCGCACGCGTGAGCGACCGCCCGCTCGTGGTTGCGAATCGCCGATGCTCGCAAAAATCCGAGAATCGCGGCTTCGCTGATCATCCACATCGCGAACAGCACCGCCAGGAAAAGCGGCAGCAGGTTGAGCGAGAAATTCCCGGCACGATCGGACAACAGCATCCAGAAGCCTGCCCCGCCGACCAGGATTTTCAGAAAGTTCGCTATCCAAAGCGAAAAACGCTCGCGTCGAGGCGTGAAACTGCAGCAAACGCCCCCAATCAACGCCACCAGCATCAACACCATCAGCGACAGCAGGTGTCCGTGATGCGAATGGAAATACCGCACCAGATTAGCCGAATCGCTGGTCCAAATCGACATCGCGGTGGAGAGCCAAACGGGCAGCAGCAGCACGAAATACACGCCCAAGACGATTTGGCCGACCCGAATCAGCCGCCGGGAGGTGTCGTCGATTGATTCCTCCTCCGTTTTGGGCGAAGGTTTCTCGACGCCCTGCGGACGCGGTTCGTCAACGAAATTGCTGGATTGATAGGGGTTGGTTGCACTCATGGCCGGCCGGTTCTGGCAAAAACGGATGATTTTCCGGAATTATCCGCAAGACCGGCATAGTTTGACACGATAGAAGTACTACGCAAGCGAACTGCAAGCAAAGCTGCGTCGGCAGCACGTCAATCGCTTGCTTTATCGAACACGATGAAACCACGGAAGGTTACTCGGATGACCCGGTATTTGAATTCAACTCTGTCTCGCATCTGTCTCTGGTCGTTGGCGATCATGACAATCGCCTCCACCGGATGTTACGGTCTCGGCGGCAGCAACATCAACTTAGGGTTCCTTGAGTATCCGATCCCCGTCAGCCCGTACTACCAGTTCTTGCAGGAACAAAAGTTCCACAACAAAGAACGTTATGACCGGGTGCCGATCCTCGGCCCAACGACCTCGGGTGGTACCGCGGTTGCGTTGGACCCACCGAGTGATGACGAAGTGATGCAGGCTCTCGAGCAAGCACGTCCGGTCCAAGGCGGTATTCCGCTGCTGTGGGAAAAACAACGCAACGACGTGCGGATCATCAAAGAGAAGATCGCCGACTACATCGACCCGCCGCGTTTCTATCCGTTGATCGGCCCGGCACAGTTGCACCACGCTCACTACAAGTGCACGATCTACTTCGACGAACGTACCACCGTCGGCTACCCGGTCCCGCACACGCTGCATGACCGCGAAGCGATCGAAGTCGTCTATGTTGACCATAACCACTTCCACATGGTCGGCGACGTCGAGCCTTACACCACGCCGAACCTCTAAGCCGGCGTTCGTAACCCAACGATCGAACAATCGCCTGAATCGCACTCGGCCCTCACCGGCCGACTGCGGTGCCAGGCGTTTTTTCGTTTGGCGACGAAAGCGTCTCGCGTCAGTAATCGTTTCTCTCAGTGGGCAACGATAACAGCACGACCAATTCCCTAGAGCATCTCCATTGTTGTAGCTACCGTCGCTAGACGGTGGAGCAGGTTTGGGCGAACGTATCTATCTCTGAAAACCCGCGTCATGCAAAGAAACGCTCTTCGGTACAGGTCGATGAGTCGGCTTGATGCTTCTGCAAACGTCGAACGCACATCACCACAAACCGACACTTTCCCGTCAGTCGCAGACTTTCGAAATCACGTCGAGAATCTTTTGCTCGCGGTCTTGTAACAACGTGCCTTGGATGCGGAGCATTTTGCGGTAGAACCAAATCGCGACCGGCAATTCGATCAGTGTTATCAACAGATAGATCGGAACCCAAGACGTTTCAAACAGAAAGCTGGCGATCTGTTCGCACGCAAGAGCAATCACGGCGGGCAACAATGTGATCGGGCTCAGCAACATCGCGAGCATTTGTGTGACGATGATCCGGAAATTCATCGACACCGGCTTCATCGTTCCGATCCCCATTCCAATCGGAGCGACAATGGACGTGTAGTTGCTGATCGGAAAGTACAGGAAAAAGACGATCATAATCTGGATGAACGATGCGACGACGTGCATGATGTTCATTCCCAACATGAATGCCGCAAATCCAATCAACAGACCGCTCAACGTTGCCGCGATGGGGAGCGTCGCGATGTTCTTGCCCAGCAAAATATCTCGACGTGCGACAGGCATCAGCACATAAGCGCGAAAGCCTTGACGGTCGAGCCCGAACACGTTCAGCATCAATTGGCTCATGCCGAAGACGGACATCCCAAGGACCCCGATGCCCAGCCAAGGTCGTGCGATCGCGGGCAATTTACTCATGTTCCCGGTCAACATCATCGAACCGAAAATGCCTGCAAAGATCACCGGCGTCAGCAACGCCATCTTGGCTTCGGGCGCGCGGAGAGTGCAGCGGAACGTCGCTAATGCAATGGCCGATTGTTGATCACTCAGCAACGGGAGCGTGCGTTCCAGCATCTTGCTGTGGTTGGATGTCTTAGAGTTGCCTTTCGTGCGAGGTCGATACTCTTTGTTGTCGTTCCCCGTGTACGTCCGGATCGTTGACCGATGGGCGAGCGTCAGGCTGACCATTCCAATGCTCGTCATTCCGAACACGCACATCCAGGGCGTCAAAATCGAACCCCGCGCCGCAGCGCTCGCGCCGTACGGGAGCCATCCGATCGGGAGACAGGCGTTGGCGAGAGAAACCGTCCGCTGAAACGAGGCTGCCTTTGCGTCTCGCAGCATCTGACGCTTTTGCTCGTAGTCGCTCAGAACCTTTTCGCTTCGCCGTTTGTATTCGGCGACATCGATCTCGCTCTCCTTGAGTTGGCGACTGAGTTCCGTTCGCAATTGATTGCGCACCTCACGCAGCGCCTGCGTGTCATCACCTCTGCGTCCGATCGAGCTAAGGTTGATGATGTTTGGAATTTGAAACAACAGAACGAAGACGAGAACAGTCATGGAGATCACCGTCCCGCGGGTTCGTTTGTTCTCCATCAATCGAGCGAGCCACCCACGCAATTGATACGTGACGGCGGATACCATCAGCACGAACGAAGCCAACAACGCGAACGTGACCATTGAGGCCGTCCCATAGCAGGCCGCCGATGCGATGCAGAGCCCGATCGCGACAGGCAGGAAGAGCATCAGAACGAAATTGACTAATGAACTGGTGTAATTCAGAAAGAACGCACCCCTCAGCGAGATGGGCAGATGCAAAAGGTTCTTCAGCGAGAGCATCTCCGTTCGCTGGATTTCAATCATCAGTGTGATTGACCATCCAAACAAAAAGATGGCGACCAACACGTCCCAGACATAAATGATGTACGAGGGTTTGACTCTCGCGAGAAAAAAATTACCCCAACCGATCGCGAACACCAGCGAGCCGACCGACGTCAGTACAGCGATCACCAATAGAATCGCAGAAATGATTTGGTTGGCTTTGCCCGACTTGAAAAACTGGTTTCGAGCCATCTGCCAACGCATGCGAATGATTGCGTTGATATGCTGGAAGCTCACGATACCGGCCCCTCGCTCGCAACGTCCGTGATCGTGGGTGCGCCGGCGCGGATCGGTCCATCTTCCAACCATGCGAGGTTAATGTTTTCGTCGTCGGTTTGCCCCACTTTCTCGAGGAAGCGTTCTTCGAGCGAGCTTCCCCGGCGTAGATCTTCGAGCGAAGTCTGCTCGACCAACTGACCGTTGGCGATGATGCCAACGTGAGTGCAAATACGCTCGACGATCTCAAGGACGTGCGAAGTCACAAACACCGTCGAACCGCGACGCACATAGATCGCCAGCAAATCACGGATGACTCGAGACGTGACCGCATCGACGCCCTCGAATGGCTCGTCGAGAAACAGCAAATCGGGATTGGGAAGCAACGCCGCCGCGAGTGCGAGCTTCTTCTTCATCCCGTGCGAATACTCGACCGTCAACTTCGATTCGACCTTCTCTAAACTCAACAAGTTCAGCAATTCTTCGGAACGCTCGCGGATCGTTGACAGGTCCATCGAATACATCCGTCCGGTGAACGTGAGGTATTCCCGCGCGGTCAGGTTGTCAAACAGGGCCAGGTTCTCGGGAACGACACCCGTTTGCTGTTTAATTTCAATCGCATCGTGGCGATTCCAAGGGTTCTTGCCGAGCAGTGAGATTTCGCCGGAGGAGGGAACCAGAATTCCCGTCAGCATTTTGATCGTAGTTGATTTACCGGCTCCGTTTGGCCCCAGAAAACCATAAAGGCTGCCACGTTGAACGCTCAAGTCAACGGATTTCACTGCGTGAACGTCATCAAAATACCGCGTCAGTTGTTTGGTTTCGATTGCGAGCGTCATGAGGTGATGGGCAACACGAACGTTGCATCCGATGTCGAAGAGGAGGTGAAACGCGACAAAAACAGCAGACTCGTGCGAGATCTGTAGCAAGAACCATAGCCGCAATTCTCATAGGCAGGTTTCACCGCAAAAAAGGGCTGTCGAACTGCCGATTTTATCACGCAACCTCTCCGCCTCGGGTGATCGGAATGCATGGCGGGCGATGACCTTTCGGACGCGATTCCTCTTTTCGCGGACGCGGCAGCACGCATCGCAGCGGTGAAAAGATACCTTGCTGATGCAAGTCGATTGGCAAGGATAACGCACTGCCTTTTGTGTTGGCGACATCATCCGTCGCATCGCGTTGAAGCCAACGTAGCTAACTCTAACGATCGACATCCTTCACAGAAACGCTCTCATTGGCGTCGACTCGGATAGCAGTGGCGCTTCAATCCAACGCGAGCTCGAACCGGTATTGCCCGCTGCCGATCTCGACGCGGCGACCGGGCGTTAAGACTTTGATGCCATCAACTTCGTCCAGTCGTTTTCCCCTTTCGCTGATCGATCGCGCGTGAACCGGAAAGACGACCTCGGCGGTCGCGTCCGGCGGGATCGTGATGTCGAGGGAGATCGTGTCGGCCGTCGTTGTCCAATTGGATACGACCAAGCCACGGACGGTGTTGTGTGAGCATTTTACCCATTCCAGGTCCGGCACGACGTGAGGGCAGATGACCAAACGATCCGCAGCAACCGCATCAGGTGAGATCTGAATGCCGCCGAGCCAGCGAAAGAACCAAGCCGAGACGGATCCAAGCATGGGATGGTTGTTCGAGAATGTTCCGTCGCTGCCGGCCCAGTGTTCCCAAAGGGTGGTGGCGTCGTTCTTCAGCATCCAACCCCACGAGGGGAAACTGTCGCGATTGGCCAACTCATACGCGAGGTCGGTTCGACCGTTCTCGGACAGTTCTTCCATCACCATCCGTGTTCCAAAGATGCCGGTGGTCAAATGCGGCCCCGCGGTTACCTCGGTACCAGGCTTGCTCGCTAGAGCGGGCGTTTGAATTGCCGAAACCATTTGTTCAAAGATCGCTGGACGACTCGTCATCGGAGCCGCGCCGAATCCCAACGCGAGCGATTGCCGGGTCTGTGATCCGTCGTCGACTTTACCCGATGGGGCGTCCAAAAACGAATCCGCCCATGCGGTGGTGGCATCGTCTGCCATTGCCTCGAAACGATCGGCATCGGATTCACGACCGACAACACGGGACAAACGTGCGACACGTCGTGCCGTGTCGATGAACATGGCTGTCGTGATGACGGGCCCACCTGATCGGCTCAGGGCTTCGTGATCGCCCAAACCCTTCGTAACGAGACCATCTTTGCGTTTTGAGTTCTCCAGTTCGAGCCACCGGATCGCGACGGGCAATTGTTCTTCGACGAGCGATTCGTTGCCGTAGTGTTGATAGAGTTGTTCGAGCAACAGCGGGTGCGCCATGGCCCAACCAACGCCGCAGTAATGAATTCCCACGAACGGTGCCGTGTCGGTTAAGTTGCCGTCGGGGCGTGCGGCATCGGCCCAATCTCGAACCGTTTTGGCATAGAAGCCCGCCATGTCAAAGTTCATCAGGAACGCTTCGCTCGTCGCGGCAATATCTCCGCCATATCCAAAACGCTCGCGATGCGGGCAATGCGATTGCACTCCCACGATGTTCGCTAAAAAAGTATTTCGCGTCATCTCTTGAATCGCATTCAGTCGATCGTTCGAACACGAGAACTCACCGGTCGACGTCACGTCGCTGCGAAGCGGGATGCCTTTGACGTCCTCGATCGAAAGAGCAACACGAACGTCGGAAGAAGACTCATCCGCCGACGGAAGACTGGTCACTTCCATGAATCGAAATCCGTGAAAGGTAAACTTGGGCCGATACGTTTCCGGCCCGTCCCCACGGCACGTGTACCGATCCGACTGCCATGCAAACTCAGGTGCGCCCGGGCCACCCTTGGAGATGATGGTCCCATCATCCATTTTGCGTGTTCCCTTAATCTGGCCGCACACACTCGTCATCGGGTTAAGTGTTCCGTCAGGATACAGCAACTCGCCAAAGCGAAATTGAACTTCGGTGCCCGCCGGGGCGTCGAGTGATATTTCGGGCACACCGGTGAAGTTCTGCCCGAAGTCCACGATTTGAATGCCAGGTGCGGGTTCGGTGATCGCCACCGCATCGATGACTACGCCGGCTCGGATCGGAGGCGTCGTAGTGAGCGGTTGCAGTGGCTCCAACGATGCGTCGACCAAATGAACGGGGCTCCAATCGGTTGCATCAAATTGAGGCGTGTCCCAACCGGGTTGATCTAGCCGAGCGTCGAGGACTTCGCCCAGGTACACGCTGTTAAAGAGCGTCGGTCCCTCAGCGAATTTCCAATTTTCGTTTGTTGTGATTGTTGACTGAGTTCCGTCGGCATGATCGACGACCAAGCAAACGATCGCTCGAGGTCGGCCGGTTTCGATGCTGCCTCGAATATTGCGGTGGCCCCACATGCGAAGCGGCAATGGGTTGAACCAGCCATTGCCCAATTCCACACCAAGGCAATTATCACCTTGCTGAAGTTGATCGCTTACATCGAACGTGCTGTAGAGGATGCGTTTATCAAACGCCGTCCAAACGGAATCGAGTTCATGGTCGCCCACGTGAGCACCGTTCAACGAGGCCGCAAAGTACCCGAGTCCCGCTACATGCAGGCGTGCCTTGACAACCGGTTTCTCCAGCGAGAACTCGTGCCGCATCCGTGGTGCCGGATCGTTCTCGTAGAACGCGGCATCGTCGGTGGGCAACGGCTTTCCGTCGTCAATCCATTGTGCACCCCGCCATTGCGAAGGCACATTGGGAGCCACTTCCCAAAATGCGAACTCGCTCCACGATTCCGTTTCCCCGCCGAGACCGTCGCTGCTCCCTTCTGTATTCCTGTTCGAATCACCAGTCGCCCTATCACCTGTCACCTGCTTACCTATCACCCCCTCACCTATCACCCCCTCCCCTTTCGTCCATGAGCAAACACGCCAGTGACACGTTTGACCGGCGGTGAGTGGTTTGCCTTCATAAACGACTTGAGGCGAACGGGTGGCGGTGAGTCTTCCTGAGTCCCACAGGTCACCTTTGCCTTCGCGAAGTAGTTCTGCGGTGCTGGAGACGAGCACACGCCACGCCGACTGCTTGATAGCTCGATCAGTCGACTCAATTCGCCATGACAGGGTCGGTGTGGCCGTGGTCGCGATTGGGTTCGTGTTGCCGTCACATCGCAGGTCAATCGGAGTCGCCGCTTGGATGGACGGTGCCGCAAAGACGCAAGCCATCACAATCAATACGAATGCCCCGATATTCTTTGCTGCCCAATTCCCGCCGCGAAAACTCATCGCGGATCGACGCACCGTCGTGCAAGACATGGGCGACAAGCACTTTGGTGTAAGACACGTTGGCGACGAAGACGTGAGCGGCAAAAACGTGAGCGGCAAAATCATTGAGATCCAGTTTTGTGTTGCGAACGTCCCTTGAACCAGAGTGTGCTCAGGGATTTCAGTTTGTAATGCGTTTGAATGGTCGGTATGACTCTTTAGCCGCCAATCTCTCGTGCTCTTAGCGTCGGCATTCTATGTGAAAGCACATCTCATCCAAGAGAGACATCGTGGCGTTTAGCAGCGTCGACTCTTAAAGCGATTCAAGGTAATTCTTGCTCCCTTTACTCGCTCAGAACTCATCGTCGGTTGCTAAATGAGTGAGTTGTTGGTCTCATCCAACACGGTGATTGTGATGTGATGTTGCTATGATGCAACCACCAAAAAATGGTTGTGCGCATTGCGTGTGCTTAGGCGAAAAGAAAATACAAAACAGGCGATGTTGAGATGAGTCTTATGAAATTTTCGACCGATCAATCCGCTCGGTCAGGTGGGAAGATGCTTTCTAGAATTCAAAACATGAAGTCTCCAATGAGAGTCCTTCATCGCTTGCGAAGCTCCAAAGGTTTGTCCAGTCGATGCACGCACCATTTCAATTCGCCGATGACCGGGCGAGTGGCATTGCAACGCGTATTGTGTCTCATCTTGGTGTTGGTTGCGGTTGATTCGGGAACGGCGATGTCTGTCGCTCACGCTTCCGATACCCCTCGCTCTCGTTTGAATTTCGATCTCGGATGGGAGTTTCATCACGGCGAATTGCAAGGTGATTCGATCGAACAAAAGCGAGCCGACCGAGACGGTTGGGTATCGATCAACTTGCCGCACGACTTCGGAATCGAAGGTCCATTCGATAAGTCGAACGCGAGCGGCGGGCCGGGGGGCTATCTCCCCGGAGGCATCGGGTGGTACCGGAAGTCGTTCCGCATGTCTGATGACGCCGCCGATAAAGTCGTGACGATCTCCTTCGACGGCGTCTACATGAACAGTGACGTCTGGATCAACGGCCACCATCTGGGACAGCGTCCGTATGGGTACATTGGATTTCATTACGACCTGACGCCGTATCTCGTCCACGATGGTGAGAACATCGTGGAAGTGAAAGTCGACAATGCCAAACAACCATCATCACGATGGTACACCGGGACGGGAATCTACCGGCACGTGTGGTTGACCACGACAAACAAAACACACGTGCCTCAATGGGGTACTCAAGTCAGCACGTCGAAGATCACCTCGTCACGAGCAAACGTCGACGTCAACACAACGATCACTAACAGAAGCGATCTCTCAAAGAACCTGTCGGTCAAACAAAGCATCCTCGATGCCGATGGGAATGTTTTGACATCAGTTAGCGAGTTAGTCGAAATCGATGGCGGGGCAACGCAGGTTGTTTCGCAGACTCTCGTGTTGCCCGATCCAAAACTTTGGTCCCCCGGCATGCCAAATCTTTACACGTTGCAAACCGAATTGCTCGATGCCGAAGAGTCCACCGGTGCGTCACAGGATGCCGGTCCGGCGGGACGCTTGGCCGACCGATACGACACCACCTTCGGCGTTCGCGAAATGCGTTTCGACCCTAATGAGGGCTTCTATCTCAATGGCAAGAGCATGATCTTCCAAGGCGTTTGCAACCATGACGATCTGGGCCCGTTGGGGGCCGCGCTGTGGGACCAAGCACTCCAGCGGCGTCTGCGAATGCTGAAGGAGATGGGGTGCAACGCGATTCGCACCGCTCACAATCCACCGCCGCCGGAACTATTGGATCTTTGTGACCAAATGGGGTTCTTGGTCGTCAATGAGACGTTTGACAAGTGGCGTTTCACTTGGGGATTCGAAGACGGCAAATTGGTTTGCGGCCGCCGAACGCAACAAGGCTACGCTTCCTACATCGATCAGTGGCAGGAAAGAGACTTGACTGATCATCTGTTGCGAGATCGTAACCATCCATCGGTGATCATGTGGAGCATCGGAAATGAACTTCCCGAGGCTCAAAAGCACGGTGAACTTGAAACAGTCAAGCGAATGAGTGAACTCTGTCATCGACTCGATCCGACACGCCCCGTCACCGCCGGTTGCAACCAGATTTCGGGTGTGAACGAAACCGGTTTCGCGGACCTCTTGGATGTCGTCGGTTACAACGGTGGTGGTCGATCGTGTTTCCAATACGAGGCCGATCACGAACGGTTTCCTGATCGATTCATCTACGCTTCGGAGGTTCCTCATTCGTTGCAAACCCGTGGGGAGTATCGGACGCATTCACGATTTCGAGAAAAGCAAAGTCAGCCACCGCATCTGACGCCCGATGAAGTTTTCGCCGAGACGAATGGACGATACGAATCGTCGTACGACAACGCGGGCGTTCGGATCAGCGCACGTGATTCGTGGCGGCTGACTAAAACGTTACCGTTTGTTGCGGGCGAATTTCGGTGGACGGGATTCGATTACATCGGCGAATCCGGTGGTTGGCCACGCGTGCTCGGCAATTTCGGAATCATCGATTTGTGTAACTTTCCGAAAGACACGTATTACTTCTATCAGAGTCAGTGGACCGAAGAACCGATGGTTCATCTGCTGCCGCATTGGACATGGCCCGGCAAAGAAGACGCGACGATTCCCGTTTGGTGCTACACGAACTGCGACAGCGTTGAGTTATTTCTCAATGGCGAATCGCTGGGCCAGCGTGAGTTCACGCTGGAGAACGACATGCATTTGGAATGGCTCGTTCCCTACCAACCCGGTGAAATCAAGGCGGTCGCGACTAAGGACGGGATAGTGGTACGTACGACGGCAAGGCATACCGCAGGTGATGCCGCCAAGATAACCGTCTCGCCTGATCAGCCGGAATTGGTTGTCGGTAACCGTGATCTGTCATACGTGACTATTCAGGTGTTGGATTCGAGCGATCGTTTCGTCCCCAAAGCGGCGACGAAGGTGACGTTCGAATTAGAAGGGCCGGGACGCTTGCTCGCCGTTGGCAGCGGCGACCCGATGAGCCATGAAGATTTTCAGGGAAACGTCGTCACCACGTTCAACGGTCTGGCATCCGTGATTGTCACCGATACAGGCGGCACCGGTGAGATTGTGCTGACGGCACATGCCGAAGGAATGCCCCCGGTCCAGTGCCTCATCCAGGTGACCGACGCGGAGTAAGTGAGCGGCGACTGAGCCCGGCAAACGGGCTCGATGGTCTCTTGTTTCTAACGCAACCGAAATCGACGCAGCGAGAGAGTCAGCTCGATCGAGGTCGCGTCTTTGATTTCGGCGGAAATGCGGGCCGCGAGATGTCGAGGCACGATTGTCTGCTGCGATGCAGCGACGGAACTCGCGCGAAAAGCAGGTTGGCGTGAGAGTTTCGCAAACTCAATGCCGCCAGATCGTCATAAAGCTTCCCGAGCGATAGACTGATGCCCTCTTCTTTGAGCGTCGTGGAGCGAAGCCAACGCGATTGGTCCGTCTCGTGCTGCGTCAACAACCGTCTCGACTTCGCCCGTCACCTCCCACCCGCATTCACGAAAAGCACTATTCATGATGGAAATCGGCAGTTCGTATGATTTACAGGTGCTTAAGAAGACAGACTTCGGATTCTATCTGAATGCCGACAATCTGGGCGAAGTGTTGCTGCCCACAAATCATGCTCCTGCCGACCTGCAGGTTGACGATACCGTGCACGTTTTTCTCTATCTGGACTCTGACGACCGTCCCATCGCAACCACTCAAACGCCCAAGGTGGAGGTCGGCGAATTCGCATTCCTCGAGGTGAAGGACAATACGCCGATCGGGGCGTTTATGGATTGGGGATTGGACAAGGAGGTGTTGGTTCCGTTTGCCGAACAACACCGTCCGATGACCGTGGGCAATCGTTACCTGGTGTTCCTGTATCTCGATAACCAGGGCAGGATCACGGCGACATCGAAAATCGACAAGTGCGTTTTGGAGGATGACGAACACGACTTTCATCCGCAGCAGCCCGTCGACCTGATCATTGCCAACAGTACGGAGTTGGGGTTTAAGGCGATCGTGGATCAAAGCTACTGGGGCTTGCTCTACAAAGACGACGTTGATCAAAGGCTCAGTTTCGGGCAGAGTATCCAAGGCTATATCAAACGGGTCCGCGAAGACGGCAAGATTGACCTGAGCCTCAAAAGCAGTCAGGAGGTTCGCGACAGTCACAGCCAAATCGTGCAGGACTACTTACGCGAGCACAACGGATTCGCCCCGATACATGACAAGTCTCCTCCAGATCAAATATCGGACCTGTTAGGGATGAGTAAAAAGCAGTTCAAGAAAACCATCGGTACTCTCTACAAGCAAAGAATCATCACCATCGAAGAAGACGGAATTCGATTGGTTTGAGCCGATGGGCCGAAACATGATCCCGTAGCGGAAGCCGTCGATAGCTCAGGCGATCACCCGCGAGACGCCCGGCGAGATTATTAGTACCCGCAGCGGAGCAACGGATACCGCTGACTATTCCTCCGCGTCTTCAACCTCGGTGTCTTTCGCCGCGGATTTGATCGGTGGCGATCCAGACAAAAGGACGACTCCTTCGGGAGAACGGACGACGATGTCTTTGAACTGAGCATGCGAATCCCATGTCGCCAAGCCGACGTAGCCCGACGAGAAACGCTCGTTAACACCTTCGCAGATTAACTCGCCGTCGAGATAGCACTCGTAATTCGACTCGCGGACGCGAATCTCGACACGATACCATGGATTCAATTCGACGTCGCTGTCATCGTCCAAACGCATGAAATGCCCGACCCTATCTCTCGCCCAGGATCCGTTGAGCACATACGAAGTATCGTGACCGCGATTGTAGTAGTTTCCCAACCCGAAAATCATGTGGTTGTTCTCATCCCGCCAATGGAAGAGAGCCTTGAATCCATGGGTTCCGGAGACTCGCTTAGCACTGAAGCTCAGATGGTAGTTCTGCCATTCCCGCTTTCCAAAAACGAGCTGCGTGCTCTTTCGTTCCTTCTGATGTTGTTCAATGCTCTCTGCCCCCGACGTCCACTCGCCGGTTTGGTGAATGATGGGGAATGGGAAAGGCGCCTCGTCGTGGGAAGACGTTTGGTCGTGGTTTCCATTCGGCAGCGTCGGAAGGCCTGTCCAAAGTGGGCGGCCATCGGCATCAATCACACGGATGTTTTTGAACGCAGTCTTCTCACCGGCTGTCCATCGGTAGCACAGGAATCCAACCCGTCCGGAGTCGGGCAGTTGATCCTTGACCTCAAGGAATCGCTCACCATCGAGGTAGCCCTCCACGTCCCCGTTCGAAACGATCACTCGCACCGTGTACCATCGCTCGGCCGCGAGTCGTTGCATCTTTTCTCTTACGAAGGTTCGGTATCCACCCTGACGTTGAGCGAGAGTTGCGACGCAATTGTGCCAAACGAGTCCGACCTCAAAGGTGTTGTTGGGATCGGGAGCGCGGATATACGCGCTGGTGCAAATCGGCAACGTTGAGCACTGGAAGTCAAACGAAAACTCGTAGTCAGTCCAATCGCGATCGCCAAACAACATTCCGTAGTAACCGCGTGATTGGCTCGATGTGGTAACCAGTTGGTCGCCCTCGATTGCCCAGTCGCCTGCATTGCCGTGTGTGATTTCGGCTACTCTTGCAGGCCCGTGATCGTTGAATGAGGAATCGTGGGGCGGTTTTTCGGGTGTGGCCGCGATGTCGTCGGTTAAAGAGAGGCCTCGACGGGGCGACGTGTCAGGCTCTGATGATGAGGAAACCGCGTTCGGCGCAGTTTGCTCGCTCGGTTTGTCGTGAGCGTGAGCCCGAAGGGTGATTCGTTTCTCGCGTGAAGCGTCTATCGAGACTCTCTCACCGTGAATCGTCAGACCGTTGGCCTCGACGATGACTTCGTGAACGCCCGCCGATAACGACGTCGAGGCCAAAAACTGTTGACCCTGCGTGCGGATCTCGATCTGGTTTCCGTCGACACGGACTTCCGCGTTGTCGGGCAGATTCTCAATGACCAGCGTTCCCGTTTGCATTCGAATAATCAGCGTTGCGGTGAGAATCCCGAACGCGGCTAACAGCGACCCCGCGATCAACACGACGTAAGGAGGTTTGATCCGGTCGACCAAGTGTGATGATATTCTTCTTTGCGGTTGTTCTCTGTTGTCGACGTCGTGTGCGTCCGCGGTTTCGGCGGATGTCTCGGCAAGCGGTTGCACGATGGACGGTTCCGGTTTCGTCGGGACGCTCGACACGTCGGCCGAATCGCCGCGATCGACTGACGTATCACGGCTCGGCGACGCGATGTCCAGTTTCGTATCGTGTTTCGTGGCCGAACGATTGGAAGATGCAATCAGCACTGCCGCGCCCGCGTATGGCTGCAGGACGTCGGAAACCGCTCGGGGCGTTGGATATCGATCCGATGGAGACTTGGCGATCATCTTTTCGACGATCTCCGAAATCTCCAAGGGGATGTCCGGCCTCTCATCGCTGAGTGGGGCGGCCTCTTTCTGCGCGTGCGCCATCAACACGCTTTGGTAAGTACCACTGAATGGAGGTCTTCCCGTCAACAAGTGATACATCGTGCACCCGAGGCTGTAGACGTCCGCCCGAATGTCGGCTCCGGCCGCATCCATCGCTTGCTCGGGTGCCATGTACTGCGGCGTTCCCAACATGGTGCCGTCCGCGGTAATCCGATCGACGGGATGCTCACTGATGGCTTTCGCGAGTCCGAAGTCGAGAACCTTGACTTGCAACTTGCCCTCGTCTTCGAACACCATCACGTTAGACGGCTTGATGTCACGATGCACCATGCCACGCGAATGGGCGTGTTGGAGTGCAGTTGCTGTCTTGCTGATCAGGGTGCATGCCACGGAAAGAGGTACGGGGTGATAACGTCGTATGAATCTCTGCAAATCGATGCCCGGCACATACTCCATCGAGAACACCAATTGCGTCGGCATCAGCACTCTTTGATAGGCGGTGGCGATGGAGGGATGGTTGAGTTTCCCGATTGCCTTCATCTCGCTGATGAACCGTTGGCGAGCGGATTCCTTTTGAACCATCCGGTCGTTCAAGACCTTGAGGACCTCCATCCGGTCCATCGGCAAATACTTTGCAAGGTAGACGACCCCCATGCCTCCGCGGCCGAGTTCCTCGAGGACGTGATAATCGGTGGAGTCGATCAACTCCTGAGGCACGCCCTCGATCGGTTCCGGCTCCGAGGGCGCGACGCCCGATGCAATCGTCTGCTGCATCGTCGCGAGCGAAATTGAAATGTGGCTCGCACTCGCGAGTTCTTTGACCCGGTCGAGCAACCCGTCTTCGGAAAAGCCGGCGATCCGATTTTGCAGTTCAGGTGATTTTTCAATCGCCAATGCAACGTTCACCTCTTCCTCGGCATTGAGCCTCCCCGAGACAAAACGCTTCAAAAGGTCGTCGTCGATCGCGAAACTCTTTGGATTTGACATGCCGAATACCAGGATTCTGGACGCCCGAATCAGGGCCTCTCTCACCAGGAAGGCACAGAATCCGGCCAACCTGTCGCGAAAACACGTAGCTCTGGAGAGCTTGGTCTATTCCCCCCGGCTTGCGAGCCGTTTGTACGTCGCGGACAGGTCAAGGCTTCTGGCGTAAACCTGCGTGGGCGGCTGGCAATCGATCGATTTTCTCGGTATCGGGACGTTCGGTCCTGTGCTGCGGAAGCGTCCCAATAATTGTTGAAAGTTGAAAGATGGTCTCCCGGAGGGCAGAATCTGCCCTTCGCAATTTTCCAATTTTCGTCGGGTGCAACCGACGGGGAGACCATCATGAATGAAGTTAGTCTTTTGCAATCTCTTGGGCAAGTTTCAGCGTCAGAAAGCGGGGCAGTCTTTCGAGACTTCATCCGTGGCCTCGTCCGCGAGATGATCAGTGAAGTGATGGCTGCTGAAGTCACGCAGCTCTGTGGTCCCAAGCACGCACCGCATGAAGGCGATCACTATCGAGCCGGAACCAGTCCCGGACGCGTTCTTTACGAGGGCGAACGGGAAGAGGTTGTTCGGCCTCGTGTGCGTCGCAGAGGCGACGACGGGGACAGTCACGAAGCCGAATTGGCCACTTATCGAGCGGCGAAGGATCCCAGTCAGTTGCAGACACAGATCATCCAGGCGATCGTGTCTGGCGTCAGCAGTCGAGCGATCGAGGACATTAAACCGAATTCCCTGGGAGTCAGCCGGTCGAATGTATCGCGATTGTGGAAAGAGGTGGGGCACAAGTTTGTCGACGAATTGCGAGGCAAGGACTTGGGGGCTCAGAGCT
>NZ_JACHXU010000011.1 GCF_014192335.1 Aporhodopirellula rubra
GATTTGGATCGCAACACGATCTCAATCGTTCAAGGGAAAGGGAACGTGGATCGTCAGGTGATGTTGCCGGCGACTTATCGGGCAATGTTCGCGGCAGTCAAAGGGCAGTTGGGAGGAGACGCGTATTTGTTTCCGAGTGAGTCGGTGTCGCGAGGCGGTTCGAGCTCGTCGCGTTACCTGTCGCCTCGCACGGTACAGCGTGCGATGAAGAAAGCGGTCGCGATCGCGGGAATCATGAAGGACGCCACGCCACACAGTTTGCGTCACTCGTTCGCGACGCACAGTTTCGAGGACGGGTGTGACATCCGCCGCATCCAAAAGGTGCTCGGTCACGTTCGGCTGGAAACGACGACGATTTACGTCCACATCGCCAAGCCGGCCGAGCCGTCGCTGATGCCCAGTCCGATGGACCGGTTGTCGGAGTCGAAAGAACAAGTGACGGCGGAAGAGTACGTAACGGGGCGGGCCGGTTCGAGACGTGTCAATTCGAAAAGGGCGGATTCAGGAAGGGCCGATTCAGAAAGGAACTGTCCGGTAAGGGGCGGTTCTGGAAGGGGTGATTCCGGAAGGGGCGGGGCACGTCGAGCGAATCCGTCGGGAGCGAACGGGTCGCGTGTGGATGAGGGCGTTGGATCCGGTCGAGATGCGGTGGCGGGGAGGTTGGCGGGAACTTTGGCTGGGTTCGTCAATCCGCCGCGTGTTCACGTGAAGCGTTTCGAGGGCGAGTCGTGGACTCGCGTGACGGTTGAGATTGTGGCGACGTCGGGGCGAGTGTTTTTGACCGGGATTCGGGCGACGGAGTCACGGCCGGGGTTTTGGACGTTATCGATCCCGCCGCTGGAGAGTTGGCGGGACGAGATCGGGCGGCTCGATGCGGTGCAATGCAAAGTGTGGAGGCGGAGTTCTATGAGTTTCTGCGAGCGTCGATCGGGAGCCGGTTGCGGGCGAGTGAGTCGGAGCGTGCGAGTTCGGTCGCGGAGGTTCGCACGAGTGGCTTGGGGGCAGCGTTGTCTCGGAAGGTCGATCAGAAAGTCCAGGAGTCGCGGTCTCGGTTCGTCGTGTCGAAGTCGGCGTAGAGGCTAGGCGGTTCTCGAGCGTGGAAGTTGGTGGCCGGGGCTTTGCGTTGAGCCCCGTTGTTGCGCTGGGCCCTCCCCTCGCTTTGCTCGACCCTCCCGGGGGGAGGGTTAATGTTTTTTTGGGGGGAAGCGGGTGATGTTTGGGGTTGGTGATGGGGCGTGTGGGGTTTGGTGTTTGATTGAATTGTGGCGGGCTGAGGCTCTCAGGCCGTGTCGGTGAGGAGCTGACCGAGGGCCTCGGTTAGCTACGAGGGTGTTTGGTGATGTTTGGGTTGGTGGGGCTGGTGATGGGTTGTGTGGGGTTTGGTATTTGAATGAATTGTGGCGGACTGAGGCTCTCAGGCCGTGTTGGTGTGTGGGGCTGACCGAGGGCCTCGGTTAGCTACGAGGGTGTTTGGTGGATGATGTGGGCTGGTGGGGTTGGTGATGGGGCGTGCGGGGGTTGGTGTTTGATTGAACTTTGGCGGACTGAGGCTCTCAGGGTGTGTCGGTGTGTGGGGCTGACCGAGGGCCTCGGTTAGCTACGAGGGTGTTTGGTGGATGATGTGGGTTGGTGGGGTTGGTGATGGGGCGTGTGGTGGTTGGTGTTTGATTGAACTTTGGCGGACTGAGGCTCTCAGGCCGTGTCGGTGTGTGGGGCTGACCGAGGGCCTGGGTTAGTTACGAGGGTGTTTGGTGGATGATATGGGCTGGTGGGGTTGGTGATGGGGCGTGCGGGGGTTGGTGTTTGATTGAATTGTGGCGGGCTGAGGCTCTCAGGCCGTGTTGGTGTGTGGGGCTGACCGAGGGCCTCGGTTAGCTACGAGGGTGTTTGGTGGATGATGTGGGTTGGTGGGGCTGGTGATGGGGTGTGTGGGGTTTGGTGTTTGATTGAATTGTGGCGGACTGAGGCTCTCAGGCCGTGTCGGTGTGTGGGGCTGACCGAGGGCCTCGGTTAGCTACGAGGGTGTTTGGTGATGTTTGGGTTGGTGGGGTTGGTGATGGGGCGTGCGGGGGTTGGTATTTGATTGAATTGTGGCGGACTGAGGCTCTCAGGCCGTGATGATGTGTGGGGCTGACCGAGGGCCTCGGTCAGCTACGGGGGTGTTTGGTGGTTGGCGTGGGTTGGTGGAAGCGGGTGATGTTTGGGGTTGGTGGCTTGGTTGTTTGAGTGGGGCGTTTGAGAATGAGGTTGCTGCGTCTGTCGCGTTTTGGGGGAGGTGACTACAATCTTCGATGCCGTTCGCGGAGTTGCTCTTCATTTTGGGGCGACGTCCGCCACAGAAGGCTCGGCTTGATCGCTCAGGTGCTCAAGACGGGGGTGGGGAGGAATCGTCGAAACGACGCTTTTTCTCTTCAAATCGACGGCATTCCGGGGCTGTAGCTCAGTCGGTTAGAGCTGGGAACTCATAATTCCGATTGGCGTCTTTCGCCAAGTCCCGCCAGGACGCCCTCGGATAGCGCAAAACACCGTATTTTGCAGCGCCAAACGCCGTCGCCACACTCGCCGGTTCACGCCGCCTCCCGCCGAGTAACGCCTCCGAAATATCCCCTATGTATCCCCGGAGATAGAAAGACTTGAAATCAGATTTTGATCTGCCAGGGTGACCTGCGGAATTACGCCTTGCTTAATGGAGGCGACTCCACATGGTGAAGATCAAGATATCAAGCAACGGAGTGGCAGCGTGCTACGTAAGCAAATCGACGGACAGTACACCGCATCGCTACAGCCGAGCGGAATGAAGAAAGCAGACGCCGCGTACTACTGCGGTTTGTCCGTGAGGACCTTTGAGCGGCTCGTGGCGTCTGGGGAAATCCGACCGCGACGGGTGGGTAGCCGCACCATCATCTACCTACGCAGCGAACTGGATGAGTATCTGGGGCAATTGCCGGTCGGCGGTGGCGAGATGCCATCAGTCGACTAAAAGACTACGAACAAATCCTCTTGCGTGGGCTGGCGATCGCCCTGAAGATATTCGCACCGCCATGACGGTGTCAGTTGGCCTCACGATTGAGGCGCATGAAAAAGCCCCGATGATCCGTCGCCAAACAGTGACCATCGAGGCTCATCACCTGATGCGTCGATGATACGGTAGGCGAAGCCAAATTCAACCGCATCAGATCACTCCCAAGTCATCTGATAAAAATGTCTGACTCCCTCCCTGATACACAGCGTGAGCAAAACTCCCTCTCGTCGTCTTGCCTAACCCCCGCGCAAGTAGACGCCATCGCGAGACTGCTCCTGAGCCTGACGGAGGACCGTAGCGACGGTGCAGATGAACCGACCAGCCGTGTCGGTCAGCGCGAGCAGAAAGAGGCTTAGTTTCGCTATGGATGGCGATCATTTCGGCCACGATTTAAAAACCCCAGCTTGGGGTTTTTAAATTCGTCCCGCAAAACACGGTGTTTTTGGGTCTGAACGCCCAAGACTAGAGATTGACCCGATCGGGTGTTCTCATTTTTAACAGACACAAAAAAACGGGCATCAAGCAATTTGCCTGATGACCGTAATTGAATCGGGATGACTTTGAGCTGTGGCGGCGATCAGTCATCTCTCCCGTACACGACTGAGGTAGAGTCATGCAGCTGAACGACATTGTACGCGTGCAAAAAGCCAAGGGCAACAACTTGCCCAAACGGGAGCCGCTGGCAAGGGTGGCGGTCCCAAGGTCGGTTGAATTGCCATCTGGCGTCGAGGGTGATAACTGGGCGCTGTTCTTGTCGACACTCGCCCTGCATACATCGCTGACACGCGAGAGGCGAGATCACGGCCACTGGGTCAACCTCCACAACCAAAATCTCTCGACGTTGCTAGGCCGGAGCTATCGCCGCCGAATCGATGCAATGATCGACGCTGGCATCGTCGAGCGGAACGATCGCTATTCGACGGGCATGGAAGGCGTCAAAGCGTTCACGAAGTCGTACAGGATCGCAGAGCAGCACCGAACAGGGCAGTCGCGACAGCACTGCATCACGTCACGCCCGGTCGCGAAGAAGGTAGCAAAGACGTACGCGGTCGACCCAGAGAACTTAGGGCAGGCTGGAATGCACTACCGAGAATGCTTCAACAAATTGCGTTTGGATGAAGCGGCGGCGGAAGATCCGAAGCTAACCAACCACTGGGACCAGTGGACGATAGCACGATGGCACAACAGACAGGAGTTCGCGAAACGGTGCGATTATGGGAGGTATCACGGTCTGACCTCACAGCTACCAAAACGCGCGAGAAAGCATCTACGGACAATCAATGGAGAAGACATCGTCGTTGTCGACGTCTCAGCCTGTCAGCCACTCATAACAGGGCACCTAGCTCACCAACACACCACAGGCAACCACCCACCGCAACGCGCCCCACTACCATATGACGCGCGTTTTTCGAAAATGGAAAAGAACAAGACCAAACCGGATGTGGCGAGGTGGATCGAGCTGTGTGAATCGAAATCGTTCTATCGGTATTTCTTCGATTCAATCCAGACGTTCGACGGTGACACAACCGCGACGATCAAGCTGCAATCAGGGCGGACGATCAGGACTGATATGCGGGAAATGCCCGAACGCTCGATCAAGCGGGCGACGTTGATTCCCGTTTTCGACCGTACTGACGCAATGAGACGTTCGCCGATCTTCCGTATCATCGAGCGTGACTTCCCAACTATTGCAAATTTCATCGTTGCGGCTAAAGAAAGCGGACATCAGCGATTAGCCTGTCTGCTGCAGCGCACCGAGTCGGGACTTATGATCGACGGACTAGGGAACGAGCTAAGGAAGCGACACCCAGGCGTGACGGCACAGCCGATCCACGATGCGATAGTGGTACCGGTATCGTTCGCGGCCACTGCCGCCGAACTGATTCGGGAGCAGTTCGGTAGAGTAGGTCTATCGCCTAGTGTGACGGCGGACGCTGTGTAGTTCGGTCACGGCAAAATGATCGCACAAAAAAAACACGCCCCAGAGTGATCCAGGGCGTGGCCAAAGGTGATCGGCATGTCCGTACCGAGCAGTGTCAGTGTAGTGGTTGCGGTATGGTATTCAATCTCTTGGCATTTCAATCGAACTACTAGCCGAATCGTCACTCTGGTTTTGAAACGAAGGGACCTGATTGGCGTCGCGCTCTCGATGACAGGCGAGTGACAGACGTCATCACCCGCGATCGAGAGGAGCAGGACTTGGCGACCGATATTCTCTACTGGTGTATTCTCTACTGGTGCTGCCGGGTTAGGCCGTTAGGCATCGACGAAAAAACCGCTTGACGCGATTCACGAAATCCGCAACATTGATCGCACGACTACTCACCAGCCGCCGCAACCGGCTGAGTCGCGATCGATCGGGAACGTTACTAACTACCGTTCACCTTCTTTCCGTTGCGAGGCACTATCATGACCATCGAGTCATCACGTCGACGGTTGATCGACGCGCACCCGTCACTCTGTCAGTTCGATCAGATTCTCTTGGTCGCTACGCTGCTGAAGCAGTCGCGCCGAGACCTCACCATCGAGGAGATCAACGAGGACGTTTCGGAAATCCGGGGAGACGTTTCAGGTGACGTTCCTATTGAGACTGTTCTGGAATTCCTGGATTCCATCGGCGTCGTCAGCGAGCTAGACGGTCAGTGGCGTTTCTATGACATCGAGTCGACCACTCACAGGATCGTTGACTCGCTAGCCGCTTCTCTTCGATAGCTGTTTAGTTGCTATCGGTGGTCAAGAAACAGGAGACCGCCGCGCGGGGTGTGGGGAGACGCAACAACCCGGCATCCAATCCCCCCGGCGACAAAGGGGGGCGTTTTTCCTTCGTGGCAGCGCGGTGGCCACGTGTCCAAAACCTGATAAAACAGGGCCTGCCAGTTAGGCAGACTGCGTGGTTATCGCCCCCTGCCAAGGGGAGTCATTGCCGGTGTAAACTGAGTCCAGACAGGAAAACGCACGTCAAACCCCGTTTTTCCGAACCACTCTTATCCAAATCAGTCTATCCTGAGACTTGAAAAATGTTTAGGTAAAGCTACACTTCATGCGTTCCGAAGAAGTTCTAAAGGAGTACTGCGACCTGCTTGAAGTTGGAGAGTGGGGGAAAATTTGGGCAGTGAAAGTAATCCCACTTCGGCGAATGTGCTCCCAGGCAACTTCCGTTGAGGACATGGTTGAGCAGATGGCGGAAAGCAAGATCGGTCATTTTGCTGCGGTTGTCTCGCAACTCGCGGAGAATGGAACTACGGGATCCCACAAGTTCCGATCCGAAGCAAATGGATTCAAAGCTATCGCAATCAAGGGTAAGCAGCAGCAGATGTACAGATTCCCGGCCTTCCGCTTGCGATGCAATTGGGTTGTTGTTTACGGTTTTGTAAAGCCACGACAAGCAACATGGGACCAGAAACATAATGACTGGGCTGATACGGTTCGAACTGAAATCACGGAAAAAATACGAGGGAAAAATGAGCAAGCTTAAGCAGCGATTAGAAGCGACCAAGCGAGGCCGCCATTACTGCGAAACCAAATTTATTCTTGAAGTCACTGACGCGCTTGCTGACTGCCTCGAAGACTCAGGTGTCAAGAAGAAAGACTTGGCAAGCAAGCTTGGGCTTACCAGAGGCCGTATCTCACAGTTGTTCAGCGGTGAGAAAAACCTCACCCTGCGAACCTTAGCTGGCATTCTTTGGGCGTCGGGCAAACGTGGCCGACTTGTCATTGAGGACATGGACCAGGACTCGGATGAATTCCATCCACTTAACCAATGTATCTACAACGCATCCTCTTGCACTCGCTATACTTTCAAGACGGACGCGAGTTACTGCGAAAGTAATATCTCGACATGACGCATAAGCTTATCGAACTCACTTCGTTGGTTTCCCCTCACGCATCTGTGCTACGGATTCGCATGACCTCTGGTCAATTCAATTCACCAGATCATTTGCCTGAGCGAAACGCTGTTGAGTTCGCTGTTTCCGCGAAATACTTACCTGTGGAAGGGGATGGTCGCTGCGCGTGCGATGTCAGTGTTAAGGTCCGCACTACCGACAACAGCGAGGAGTCAGAGGAGTCAGAGGAAACTGGGCTTCAGATACTGGCAAACTACGAGGTGCTATTTTCAATTGAAGGCGAGCACGAGCAGGAGGCTATTGAAGCCTTTGCAAGGCTAAATGGGGTCTTCACTGCATGGCCATACATGCGGGAGTTCACGCAGTCCTGCACATGCCGAATGGACCTGCCGCCACTAACTCTTCCACTCGTTACGGCACCAGCAATAGCGAACCATCTTTCTAAAGACGAGGACGTCGATATCCCGGCGATCGAATAGTGCGCACGGTCATTGGACGGCTCAATTTGCGCAACCGCTCATGGCCTTCATCACGGACTTCCAGTGTTGTCTCCTGTTCGTAGTTACCTACGACTTCGGGAGACATTGGCGAGGACATGCCAGCTGCTTCCCCGATCCGAAAACGCCCGGCTCTCACAGTTATCGCTGCAATCGTGTTCGTGTTGATCGGTGCCGTCACGTTGTTGCTGGGGTCGTGGATAGACGGCGTTGGTGCGCTGCTAGTTGGCGCGGCGTGTTGGGCTATCGGGCGCGAGGGAAAGTCGCCCTCCTGACGGCGATCACTTTGGCGACGATTTAAAAACCCCAACTTGGGGTTTTTAAATTCGCCCCGCAAAACACGGCGTTTTTTGAAAGGCAATTTTCGGGCGCCGTCCGTTTCGAGCGTGAATTCTCGCGATGGTGTCCGCGTATTGCGGACTGCCTAGCGCAGTGAAACGATTGATTTTGGTCAATCAAATCACCTGCGACTGGAGCCTCGCATGTCAACTATCGATTCGAATTCAACTCCCTCGACCGTCCACCCCCGCGTCGTCTCACTGATACGAGAGCGTATCGGCGTGGACACTTGCCGCACCCTCTCTGATGACGATTTAGTCCGGTGTGCCAGCGGCACCGCACTGATGGCTGTCTGCCAGTTACGTTACGTGGGCGAGCAGGTTAGCCAGTCTCTGTCAGACCTCGTGTCTGGTGTCAGCAGCCGCCTTGGTCGTGAGGTGCGATCATGATTCCCGCTTGGCATTTCTGCTTGAGACCGATCCCAGGCTATGGCATTGGCTGGCGTCCATGTCAAGACGATCCAATCAGTGATGCGACACAAGGACGTGAAATTGACTCTCGACACCTACGGCCATTTATTCCGGTCGATGGAAGCGGAGGCAGTGCAGCGGATGGCGTTGATGGTTGGCGGTGTGTCGCCGGAGGCTGCGGCAAACGCACCGCTCACGACCGAAACCAACCGGGTTGGATCTGTCGCAAACTGATCTGCGCGGCTATCATCCCCGGTGCCTCGCGGCTGTTTCTGGGGGAGAATATCCCCTATGTATCCCCGAGGCGAATTTTGCCGCGTTTTTAAATGTTCGAAAAACGCGATTTGTCCCGTGTTTTACGGGCAAAGGGGCTGTAGCTCAGTTGGTCAGAGCTGGGAACTCATAATTCCTAGGTCGCGGGTTCAAGTCCTGCCAGCCCTACTAGGTAGTAATCGCCGTTGTTGTCCTGAACTATTGAAAACCCGTTTTCTCGCGGGTTTTCCGGTGTTTTTGCCGGGTTCGCGGCAACAACGGCGGTTCCCTCTTCTGGTTCAATAGCACCAGATTCACCCGAAATGGAACCACCAGACGCGTCGGTTCCACTGGTGGCGTCCTCGGACTCCTCGGTCGGTTTCGGTGTGCCGGAGGCGACCGTCGTCGCCTCCGGATCCGATGCCGCCTTGAACGCTTCGTCCGTCGCCATCGCGTAATGCTTCATCGCCGTGGGCACCGAATTGCCGAGCCACGAGGCGACGTCCTTGGCCGGGTAGCGGGCCATCAGTTCCGTTTCGCGAGAGGCCCGCAAGTTTTGGAACAACCGGGGCCACGGCTCCACACCGCCACGCGTCAGAATTTTTAGGAACGTGGTCCCCAAGTTTTGATCGGGTCGCCGATATCGGTTGATCACGTAGGGCGACGTCGGGCCGTCCGGCATCGCATCCCATGCCGCTTGCAAGTGCCGGTGAAGTTCAGGGAATATCGGGCACACCCGGATCCCGCCGGAGGAGTGGTGTTCAGTTTTCGACGCCGTGATGGTCATTTTGCGGGCCTCCAAATCAATATCCGACCGTCGCAGTGGGATCAATTCGGACGGGCACCGCAGGCCACCGTAACGCGTCAGGGCCAATATCAGACGCCAGTCGCCGCAGGGACAATGGTCCATCAAACTTTCAATCGTTGTCGACTCGACGAAGTGTTGGTTTTTCTCGTTTCCTTGGCCGGTCGACGCGAGGCCCGCGAACGGATTGGAATCAATGAGGCCACGAGCCATCGCCTCACCGAAAAACAGTTTCGCCAGTGCCGTCATCTTGCGAGTCGTTTCCTCGGACAGCCCCGGTTTATCCTTGTCGCGGAGATTGCCTTTCGTCTTGATCGCAATCCGCCACTTGCGAGCGTCCTCGACCGTCACGTCACGAAGTCGTTTTCGTTTCCCGAAATAGTCGACCAGCTTCGCACGGCCGCGAGAGTAGGTGAGTTTCGTGCTTGGCTTCACGTCCTCACGCTCCGCCACGTATTCGTCGATCCATGCGACCAATGTCAGATCACGAGAGACGCGTTTGGTGACCGATTCGCACAGACCGCATTTCGCCAGCTTGTTCCGCAGGTCGTTATCAACACTCGCGAGCCAATCAGCCGTCGCCGATTCCGGTGGTCGCTGTTTTTTGGTTTGCACGATCAAGTGTTCGACGTGGGCCTGAATATCCTCCGCCTTGGCCTCGGTCACGTCACCCAGCCAAATAGATCGCTTGCGTTTCGAAGCATCCCGAAATTGCAAACGGTATCCGCCGGTGCGTTTCTCGGTCTTTTCTTCGCGGCTCAAACTCGCCATTGAATCAACTCCATCAGTTGTTCCCATGTAGGTGAATGAAGAGCCACGGCGGGGCCGGCATGGGACCGGCTTTTCGGCCGCTAAACCTAGCCGTGGCCAAACGCATCATAGCGGTGAATCTCGAATCAAAACATTGTCGCCGCAATTTCGTTCCGTGTTTCACCTTCTTTCAGTTCCGAGAGATAGGACCGTCTATGCGACTCGCACGAATAATCCGATATCGCGTACCGTGCTTCGACGGACACTCCGATGTACTCGGTCTCGTAATCACTCTCGCCCCCTAGACCATTCGCTCGGAGATCCCAACGTATCCGGCCTACAATGAAGTCGTGTCGATTCGCCGCGGACCGAATTAGCGGATCCACAACTTGAACCCAATCACCCTCACGAGGTACGGCGGGGAGTTCCAAATCAAAACCGAAATCTGCTTCACCACCATGTGGTGGAACTACTACAAAGTGAATTCTCATAGGATTTTCCAAAAGGGAATGTTGAAACGACGAAAAACTTCGCCCGTACATTCCATGTCGCGAAATCGGTGTGAGTAGGGTCGCCTAGTTATCGTTTTATTGGAGGAAAGTTGTCGGTGGAGCCGTAATCGTCACCAAAGGCGACCGGCCACGAGCAAACTCACACTGGACCAATCCCAATTCCTCCATACGCCGCAAAATCCGTTTTCCGGTCTTCGGGTGGACGCGTAGTTCGCTGAGGAGCGTCGGTGTCATCTTGATCGGATTCCGCCGTTGGTATCCCGCCGCATACCACAGCAGCACCGCCACGGCCTCGGCACGATCACCACACGTCGACGCCGCTCGGAACCACGTCAACGGGATCGGGCCACGGATGAATCGCTCACCCGGTCGATGCCGTGGCAATGGCACCGATACCGACTTGGCCTTGGCGTTCCGATCGACTCTCCGCTCGCCACGGACTGCGAACAATTCGGCCACGTCGGTGGGGCGGGCCGTGAAAGATTCCAAGTTCATGGGGTACCTATTAAAGAGATTTCTAAATAGAACCAGTAAAGAGATTACTAAGTAGATATGGGGGTACGGGTGGGACAACACGTTCCATTTCTTGGACAATGCGTTCCGATTTTCGGACGACGCGTTCCAATTACCGGAACGTGGTGTCCGATGTTCAAGTTTGCTGTTTGGCGTCCGCTTCGCAGGCAAGCCGGACCACTCGGTCCCACATATCCACACCACGATCGTCGTCCATGTAACGGTCGGGATGCCGGATCACCTTGGCGTCGGACTCCAAATCGAAGCCATCGAGCACGAGGCGACCGGCCTCTCGCATGATCGCTTGCGTTTCCATCACCACACGGTCGATCACGTCGGTTTCGGCCTCGATCAAAATTGCATCGTGAACCGGACAACACACCCGAACTCCGGCCTCGGTCGCCATACAGCACGCCAGACGCATCATCTCCGCCCCGTTGGCCTGCATCGGGAAGTTTGCGAGGGACCTCGGATTGTCGCCGCCGATGGTGCGGATACGCCACCCGAACACGGTCTGTAACCCGCCGGTCAACATCGCAGTGTCGACTTGGGCCTGCGACCATTTCCAAAACACAGGAAAGGTTTCGCGGTGTCGACGGAGGAGGTTTCTCGCGAACGCGACCGGCTTGTTCAACTTCAACGCGAGTCCGTGTTCGCTCATGCCGTATTGGGTCGCCAACATGCAAACCTTGTACGCCGATCGCTCCGCCGGGTGGGATTTCTTCGTCGCCGTCGCCGGGACCGCTCCGGCCATCTTGGCGAACTCCAAATAGGGATCCCCGCTCGCGTAGGCACGCGTCAACGCAGGGTCGCCGGACAATGCCGCCGCAATCCCGAGTTCTTGCTGCGACCAATCCACGTAGGCCAACGCGTGACCGTGTTGAGGTTGCATTAAACCGCGTAACCAAACCGATGGACCGAAAATGAATTTGTTGTTGGACGGTTGATTCCGGCCACTGCGACTCGCGAACGGACTCAACATCGTCCGGTTCCGTCCGTCCGATCCCACTGCCAACTTTTCCAGCTTCATCTCGGACAACGCGTGACACAGTTCACGCAGTGGCGATAGTTGCGGATAGGTTTTCACTTGATCCCGAAACACGTCGTCCTTCAATGACAATTGACCACTGTCCGTTTCCGGCCACGGGATCCCGTTACGAATCAGATATGCCGCAAACCGATCACGCTTCAACGTCATCCCATCGAACACGCCGAACGCATGATCGACCGACCGAATCAAATCGAGTTTGATCGTCTCCCATTGCCGCCGAAACATCGACAATATGTTCGTGTCGATCGGGATCCCGTTGTATTCCATACTCGCCACGGCTTTCATGTAACGGCCACGATGCACCGCACGAGGGAAGTCGATCAGCGGCAACATAGCGGGCAACAATTTGTCCAGAGCATCGACGTCGGTCTGACAGTAGTCCACGAGTGCTTCCATCTCCTCGGACGTGTATGGGCCGCCGCGTATCGCGAGATCACGCATTTCGGTTTTCTCGGTCGCCAACATCGAATCGAAACCGAAGTGTGACAGGCACGAGAGCAGGCCCCATCCGGACGCCGGAAAAGTGCCGTTGAGCATGTTCCGAAACTCACACCACAAGTCGAGCACGTAGGTCGGTAGGCTCCATCCCAAGGCGAGGAAACATTTCCACTCCGCCGATGAAAAGTACGCCACGCAAAGCGAACTCGGTCCCGTGTCAAACGGCGGTTCCTTCATCGTCGTCAACGCGTCCATGTCGATCCGAATCAATCGCTTCGTATGGAACTCACGAGCCACCAGACAAACAACGCTCGGCCGTTCGCCTGGTGGTTGTGAGAACTCAAAGTCGAGTGACCAAACCGAATTAAATCGGTTCAGCCAATCCATCACGCAGCCCCGAAGAGTTCCAGCAGGAACGGGTGGTTCATCGAGTCAATGAATCGGGTTTTGAACGCGAGTTTCAACAACTCGCCCATTGAAAGTTCCGGCCACTCCGGCTCCGGCAAATTGCCCGTGGCCTCGAACACCGCGTAGGATCCGGACGACATATCCGCCTGGACCCGCACCCAGCTCTTCGTCGCAAGTTCTTGGGCCTCCAACATCGACGTGTGCCAGTCCATCGGACGTCCGTTTGGATCCGGTAGTTTCGCAGGCCACAGGAACGTCGCACCGTGACGGTTTACCGCAACGCACAGGCGAACCAGTGTGATGAAGTCCGGTAGCTCCGGCCACAACGCAGGGGCCACGAGGTAGCTTTCGCGGTTGTTCTTGTCCTCCACGATAGCGGTGTCGATCCGGTACGTTTCGGACGGATGCACACGGCAAAACTCCATCTTGTCCGGTTTGCCGACTTTCAACGTGACAATCTTGCGTTTGACGCCGATCGCTCCCGCCGCCGTGTTCGGGTTGATCCGCAGAGCCGCCGGGTCAAACGGATCGACTGCACGAAGAGGATCCGGTGGTTCCGGTGTCGCCGCCACGGCCACGTCGACCGGTGGTTTGTTCGGAGGAACGTTGTCCTCCACCTGGACTTCGTTTTCGATGCCGGGCAGGTTTCCGGCCTCGGAGGTCGCGTTGGACTTGGACGTCCGTTTGGTAGTTTTGCTAGAATCGCTCATAGGTTCGTTTCCTTCGTCGACCGTGCATCGTCATCACCGGTGCCGGTCGTTTTTTGTTGATAAATGTTGAGGTTGTTAGAAGTCACGAGGCAGAAGTCGCCTTCGGATGACAGATGTTTTTGCGGCTCAATGGAATACCGCAGGCATGGTTCGCACAGACTCGCGAAACCATTGAGCACGCGGAAACGGTGGACCACGGCTTCGCGTCGATTGCAGAAGTCGCATAGCATTATTCGCCGTCCGATTGGCCCGAATTGGGGCCAACGAATCGCCAACACTCATCGCAGGTATCCACCACGCCGTTGTCGGTCGGAACGTGGTGGACCACTGGTTCGTTCCGGCATACCTCGCAAGTGGCCGGGGGGGCCGATTTCGCCGCCATGTGCGTTATCACGGCATGGGGGTCAAACAACACTTTGCGACCGACACGGATGACGGGTAACTCGCCATCACGCAACATCGTGTCCAGCTTCGGGACCGACACGTTGATCACCTCGGACAGTTCGTGCCGTGTGAGAAGTCGCCGCCGGTTGGCAAGACGATCGGCCACCCGGTCGGCGACCATATCGGCCAACACTTCCATGTCGACCGGGCTCAGATCGGAGAGCGTCATTTCGCACCTCCGATCGAATCGTCGACTAATTCCCACAACCGGGAATGACAACATCGATTCGTCGATGGAACGTAACCGACCGGACGAATAATCCGGTCACGATGAAGCTCGGCGACCATCGCACCGAACACGCGTCCGTCCAAACCATCGGGCATGGACAGACCACGAATTGCATCGGTAAACGTGGCGGGGCCGTCTTTGAGTCGGCGGAGAAACCGACGTCGGGCATCGGCAATCAGCTGCCGTTGGTGTTGATTAGCCACGATCCACCTCCGATGCATCGGAGGTGGACTCTGTAGACTGTTCTAATTCGGTGGCCAACCTGAGCAGAATGCCCAGTTTCGCGGCCTCTGCTTGCACCTGAATCAGTCGTTCTCGCACGATACGAGAAGACGGTATGACCGGCATTTGAAGCGACTTCGGTCGTAGGTCTGTTGCCATTAGGCACCTCCTTAAAATGAGATGCCCGAATGATCGCTATCTAATTGGTACAATCAGTGGGTCAAACGGTGCCACCGTTTTATTGCTCGATCGCTGACAGCCCCTGTGCCACAGACTCACCAAGCTCAGTCAACCAGTAACCGCCCCCGCGTCCTTCCTTCGCGTCGACTAGTTGCAGCCCTTTCAAATTGTCAAAAGCTCGTTTCTGGTCACCGCGGTACAGAGCAGTTTTTACGATCGTCTGTGCGTTTTCTTTCTTTGCGGGATAGGCTTTCAATCCCAACATCGCCGAGAGAATTGCGCGATCGTTTTCTGTGAGGTTATAAAACTGGGGCGATGTTACGTTTGCGTCAGCATCGTTTTCGCCAGACTCGATGGCTGCATTCGCAGGCACCGTCAACGTTACCATCCAATTGGCAATCCATAGACACGCATCAGCGTACCTGGATGCAACGTCGCCCAAATGTTCGTGTCGGAATGCTTTCAAAAACTCGGGATCCGGAATTGAAGTATCGTTCGTGCCGATTTCGATTGGTCGAAACAGTCCTTGTTCATCAACGAGGCGGATAAAACCAGGATTTAGCGACCACGTGCATATCGGCACCACGTTTCCCTCGTAGGTTGTTTCCGATGTTGCTGTACTTTCGGTGTACCCCAAAATTGCGACCCCAACATCAATTCTCTTTTCTCGCTGTCGCTTGGATTCAATCGCAAGTTCTATTGCTGGAGGCAAAGCATGGGCATCGATTGCGTCAGCCACTGCAGATGAAAACTGGCCCGCAAACCAACCAAGATTGCGTCGATTGATCTCTGAATAACCTTTGATTTCCTGGAAGTATTCACCGAGTGAAATGAACGCACTAACCAGATCATCGAACCATTGAACTGTCGGATTGGTGATGGATGGAGCATGCTCTTTCCGCACTTCAACTTTTGCACCGCGTAATTTTCCGCTAATCGGCGGGTACTCCCCGAAACGATTTCCGTTGTGTGCAGTCTCCCCAGGTATCGCTTCGTACCTACCAACAACGACCGTGCGATTGGACAGCTCGTGAAGAGCGGTATGCAGATTTTCTTTTACGTGATCTCGATACAACTGGCCCCGCTCCCGATCAATCCGATACCAGACCGACTCCAAACGGTTGTTAAATCCGCCCGAATGAATGCCTCTAAATTTTTCGGTGAGTGAGATTAACTCAGTCTGTGCCGTGGGAAGTTCGGTTAGCTGCTGGACGCAGTCTTGGCTCCATGAGTCGACATCGTCAACAAATGTCTTCAACAGATCTAGACCGCGATAGTACCTCCGGCCCTCAAACTCCAGGTCTTCAAATTTAGGCAGGCTATAAATGAAAAGGTCCGCTAACGTAGGCCAGCGATCCCCCACGATCCTTAGATCCGTATTAGCGATTTTGATTAGGTCTCTCGCATTCTGAAAGTTTTCCAGACGATGCTTCAGATACTCCAGTGGATCATCTCGGTACAGGTTTGGATCGCAATGTGCGTTCGACAAAGCTAGCCCCCACCCCAGGGCAGAGATCGTCGCTCGCATTTTTGAGTAGACACCATCGATTAGATGAATCGCCGCTAGTCGTCCAGCCAACTGCATTCCCTCTCATATTGCAACTCAGGCCGATCCGATCGGCCGCTACGGAAAGGGTTCGTAGTCGGCCGGTCGAATCGTACGGCCGGAGCTACCGGCCTACCTTAGAAATCGTCGCGGGTCAGGCGACGACGATTTAGTGGGCGACCAAACCCACAGCACCATTGTGGGGGAATGCTCCGCTCCGTCCAAGTGCCGGTGAACCGGAGGGGGTGGGGTGGTCCCATTTCACGACGGACGCGTGCGAGAGTAGTGGCATGGACGGGAATCAACCCGCGAAATCCGCACCGGGAAGGACCCGCAAGCCCCGGTGCCACGGCTCCGTCGCACCGTCCGTCCGGAATATCTATTTGCTGGTCACGCTTACGCAGACGGGCACCCAGGTCATTTGTCGATGTCGGTCGACAATTTGATGGCCCCCCTTGGACGATCAAGACGGACGGACTCTCTCTCCGCCGTGCGGTGGCGGGAATCTCAGCGGTCCCGACAATCGACCAGGAGGACCCAATAGGGTGCGGGCAATCCACAGGTCCCCCCCCTCCCCCGCGTCAATTTCACGCCGGACGGTGTTTAAGGGGCCACGGACTGAATTCTACCGCAGGACGTCATCGACCGCCCCAGGGACCCGAAAGGCCTGCCAGGGGGGCCCGCGAAATTCATTTTGCTGCATACGCAAGACCCGCAGGCCAACAATCGGTCGTGACGTTCCGAAACAGAGAATCTACCGTCCCCGCCGGTCTGTCCAATCTCGGATTCAGCTCGACGGCTCCTTGTGACATTGTTCAGGCAGGAAATTCAGGGTCGTACCTACCCGAATCAGGGTCGTACCTACCCGAACCAGTCGGCACCCGCATGGGCCACGCTCCGGTCGCCGGATGAATCACACGGTCACCGCACCCCCTCACGTCGACTCAGAATGCTTTCGGCGACCGTGGTCAACTCCTCGATCACGTCGATGTCGAGATCACTCAAAACACGTCCGAGAGCATCGGGAATTGGACACAATGGAACCACCGGTGGAACAACGGGAACCCCATCGACCGAATCGGCCCCGTGAATTACGATGTTTTGTTCGCAAGATTCAAGTCCTGCCAGCCCTACTTTTTCCGTCTCACGCACGCTCTGTAAGTCCGCTTCATGCCCCGCCAGCCCGCTCCCCGCAAGAAGCAGTCACGTCCTGCCGATGACACCAAACGATTGAATCAACTGCTCGCGTCGGCAGGATTGGGCAGTCGGCGTCACGTCGAAGAGTTAATCCGTGAGGGCCGCGTCGAGGTGGACGGGGAGGTGGTGACGCAGTTGAGCGTGAACGTGAATTCGAAGACGCAGAAGGTGCGTGTGGACGGAATTCCGTTGAAGCCTCAGAAACTGGTTTATTACGCGGTGCACAAACCGACGGGGGTGGTTTCGACCAATTCGGATCCGCAGGGGCGGGTTCGGGTGATCGATTTGGTGCCGCCGACGGAGCGAGTTTATCCGGTGGGGCGATTGGACCGCAGTAGTGACGGTTTGATCTTGTTGACCAACGATGGGGAGTTGGCTCAGTCGTTGTCGCATCCGAGGTTTGGCGTCCAGAAGATTTATCGCGTGACGGTCGCCGGGGAAGTGAAGCCGGAGACGATGCGTAAGATGCGTCAAGGGATTTACATCGCGGAGGGTTTGGTCCGGGTCGACGGGGCCAAGATCATCAAGGCTCGCAAGAAAGCGACGGACATGGAGATCCGTTTGCGAGAGGGTAAGAACCGCGAGATCCGTCGGATTTTGGCGAAATTCGGGCACAAGGTTCAGACGCTGCGTCGGGTCGCGATCGGGCCGCTGCGGTTGGGTGACATGCCAGCGGGTGCATACCGAAAATTATCTCGGGAAGAAATTGAGAAGCTGCGATCGATCGCATCACAGGCTGCGGCGGCGCCTCCGGAAAAGCCGACCAAGGAACAGGCGGCGGGCCGAGGCGGCGCAGACGGACGAGGTCCGGGCGTCGGGAAACCTCGTGATTTGAAACCGGCCGACGGAAAGTCGCGAGGCGGCAAACGGGCGACGGCAAAACGTTCGACGGTGAAACGTTCAGCGGCGGGAGGGGCCGCGGCAGGTCGTCCTGCGTCGCGGGGGGCAGCGGGCGGTGAGCCGCAGCGTCGCGAGAATCGTCGTCCGGTGAAAGCGGTTAAGCGAACCGTCAAGGCTCCGTCGCGTGATTCGCTGCGTGTGGGCAAAATCATTGTGGGGGATGAGGTGGTTGCGGAGACGACGCGAGAGTCTCAGGGGCCGAAGGCGAAACGTGGAAAAGCGGCCTCGAAAAAGTCATTCAAACGCACCGGTGGTGTTTCTCGAAAACGTAAAGGAAGACGATAGACCGACATGGCTTCACTGCATGCGAAGAACTACGCCGACTCGATGGTTCATTTGACCGGACCGTTGTTAGAGAACCGGGCAGTCGCCGAGAACACGTATTTGTTACGAGTGCGTGCACCGGAGATCGCGTCGAAGGCGAAACCGGGGCAATTCGTAATGATTCGATTGGCGGGGCTGGACGCGCCACTGATCGGGCGCGCGTTTGCGATTTACGATGTTCACGTCGATGAGAATGGATCCCCAGACGCGATCGACCTGATTTATCTGCGCAAGGGTGCGTTGACGATGCCGTTGTCCGCGGCGCCGGTGGGGACACCGGTTTCGGTCTGGGGGCCGCTCGGTAATGCGTTTCGCGATGCCGAGTGTGATCGTTTGGTCATGGCAGTCGGCGGAATCGGTCAGACGCCGATGTTAGTGACGGGCCGCGATGCGTTGAGTCGTGGATGGGCAAAGCGTGTCGATCTCATTTACGGTGCCCGTCGGTCGTCGTTGTTGGCGGGAGTGGACGATTTCCGTGGGGCGGGGTTCGATGTGACCACGTGCACGGACGACGGGTCGGAAGGTCGGCAGGCGTTGGTGCCGGATGTTTTGGCGGAGCGGCTCGACGAAATCAAACAGCAGGACCCTGGAGAGCGAATCCGTGTGCTCACGTGCGGGCCTGAAATTATGATGGAGAAGGTCGCTGGGGTTTGCATCGACCGCGGCGTGGACGTTCAGGTTTCGATGGAGACGCCGATGGCGTGTGGGATCGGGATCTGTTTTTCGTGTGTCGCGAAGGTCAAGCAAGACGACGGAAGTTGGGATTACAAACGAACGTGCGTCGACGGGCCGATTTTTGACGCCGAGCAACTGTGTTGGGAATAGCTGTTGAGTAAGCACATCGACCGATCATTGTCCGATTTCGACGCGGCGGTATTGAGCAATCGTCCGCCACGATTTCAGGACCCTCCGCGACGGTCTGATGAGTCGAAGGCGGGCAATCCGATTGGCGTTGAATCGCCGAGTTTGACCGTTGTCATTCCGGCGATGAACGAGGAGGAATCGCTCGATACTCTGCATGCGAAACTGCTGGAGGTTTGCGGTCGCATCGGCGAGCGGGTCGAGATTATTTTCATCGACGACGGTTCGACGGATTCGACGTGGGCGAAGATGAGTTCGCTAACGGGCGGGAATCAGGGCACGCGGGCGATCCGGCTGCGAAGAAATTTCGGAAAAGCGGCGGCGTTGAGTGCCGGGTTCTCCGTCGCTCGTGGTGACATCGTTTTCACGATGGATGCGGATTTACAGGACGATCCGGAGGAGATACCGCGGTTTCTTTCCGCGTTAGCGGGGGAGACGCCTGTTCGAGCGTCGGAGTCCGAGGGGCAGCAATCGGGGGGTGAGGCAAGAATAGGCCTCACGGGGGAAGCGTCGACCTACCGCGAGGCGAATGACGTAAGTACACTCGATGTCGTGAGTGGGTGGAAACGTGTTCGGCACGATCCGTGGCACAAGGTGCTGCCCAGTCGGGTGTTCAATGCGATGGTTAGCGGGATAACGGGCGTTCATCTCCACGATCACAACTGCGGCTTCAAAGCGTATCGGCGTGAGGTTCTCGCGGAAGTGGATCTATACGGGGAGCGTCATCGTTTCATTCCGGTGCTCGCGGCGGCGCGCGGTTGGAAGGTCGGTGAGATCGAAGTTTTGCACCATCCGAGGGCTCACGGGAAATCGAAATATGGTTTGTCGCGGCTAGGAAAGGGCTTCCTCGATTTGATGAGTATTTATCTGTTAACCGACTACGCTCGGCGACCGCTGCATTTGATCGGTTCGGCGGGGTTGGCGTGTTTCGCGCTCGGTTCGCTCGGCATGCTGTATTTGAGCGCGATGTGGGTGTTTTCTCGTCTCGGCACGGGGGAAGCGTTGCATCTGCATTCAACGGCGATTTTCTATTATTGCATTTTGGCGGTGTTGTTCGGGGCTCAGTGCGTGCTCGCGGGTTTGATCGCTGAATTGATCGTGTCGGTATCGGCGGCGCGTGACCGATCGTTGCGCTCGTTCCAAAAAGGAACAACCATCGGAGGTGCGGCGGATGTGCCGCTGCATCATGTTTCGTTTAGCGTTTCGCAGGTTGCGGGATTCGAGTGGCAGCCCTCGGCCGATGACGACAATCAATCGGCCAAGGCGTCGGGCTGATGCGAAAACATGACGTGCCGCGTGAAAAGCGGATACGAATGCACATGGTGCTGATCGCGGTGTCGTTGGCGTTGGTGGCCGGACGGATTGCCGTGGTCGTTAACCCCGAGGGTGACAGCGCGTTCTTGAGCGCGAATGACCGCAGTCGTTGGGTTAGTGTCGCGGCGCTAGTAGAAAAGAACACCTTTGCGATCGATGATTTGATCACGATCCGGGGCGCGCGTGGGCATCGATTGTGGGATACGATCGACAAGGTTCGGCATGTCGGAGTCGACGGTCGGTTGCACTACTACAGCAGCAAACCGACGTTGTTGACGACGATGGTCGCGGGGGTGTACTGGGTCGTTCACCAGACCACGGGGCTGAGCATGACGGAGCATCCGATCTATGTGCCGCGGTTGCTGTTGTTGATGATCAATTTGCCCGTGATGGCGTTGTTCTTGATCACGATGGTGATGAGTATCGAGTGGTCCAGCGCGTCCGATTTCGCAAAACGGATGGCGGTGACGGCGGGATGTTTCGGCACGATGCTGACCCCGTTCGCGATCTCGTTGAACAACCATTTGTTCGCTGCCGCGGCGACATCGTTGACGTTGTACATCTATCTGCACGCGAGCGAAAAGGTGCACGACTCGTTTGCGGGGCTGACTTATCGGCCGCGGTTTTGGCCATGGGCGATCGCGGGGGGATCGGCGGCGTTCGCGGTCGCGTGTGAATTGCCCGCGCTGTCGATGTTTGTGCTGTGGGGGGCGTTGTTTGGGATTTTGATCCCCCGATCGATCCCTGGGTTTCTAATCGGAGCGGCCGTCGTTGCGGTTGGGATTTTTGGAACGAACCATTGGGCGCATCAGAGTTGGCGGACGCCGTACGCCCATCGTGGTGTGGGGGAGTCGGTCGAGGAGTTCGATTGGAACGCGGAGTCCGGTTCGGATGCCGTGGAGTCCCTCCGCGTGCGAGCGAGGGAGTTGAGCACGTTTGCGAAGGCGGAGTCGATCCAGATTCGAGCGTTGCAGGCGGGCGGTTACGAAATCATCGATGAGTCGTCTGAGAACGGTACGCTGCGTCAACGACAGTGGAAGGTGCAGTCACAGGCGAACTCAAAATCGGCGTCTGCATGGGAAATCGCGAAATGGGACGATTGGTACGACTACCCCGGCAGTTATTGGCGGACGGGAAAGCGGCGGGGCGTTGATCTCGGCGAGGCAAGCCGCGGGGTTTACGCGTTCAACGCGACCTTGGGGACCTACGGCATCTTCTCGTTGACTCCGATCTGGTTGCTGATGCCGTTGGGGCTGATTTATAAGTGTTTTAATGGTCCGTTTGATCGTCGTTTGTTGGCGATTGCGATCTTGGTGGCGACGGTGGTTTGCTTTGCGTTTTACATCGCTCGACCGGAAATTGATCGAAATTACGGGGGTGTGAGCGTTTGTTTCCGCTGGATGCTGTGGTTTGCTCCGTTGTGGATCTACGCGATCATTCCTGAGCTGAACGAAATGAGCGAATCGCGGGGGGGCAGGTTCTTTGCGGTCGCCCTGTTGGTGGCGAGCGTTTTCTCGGTCTCGACGAGTTTGGATTCGCCGTGGCAAAGTCCATGGTTGTATCGGTTTGCGTCGTTTTTGGACTGGTTAAACTAGGAATTCAGCAGTTAGTATCGGGGCAGTCTGGATCAGGCAGCAGGGCCCCGATTTTCGGTGTGTTTTCTGTGGACGGTGCGCACCGTTTCGCCTGAAGGCAGGCGTAATTTCTCAAGGATGAGATCTCTCCGTTGACGTCGTCGGTCCCCGATACGCAATCCGCTCGCCCACGCCGCAGCCGTCTTCAATCGATGGCGGTGTTGGTGATGGTATGCCTGGCGATTGTGTTCGTGGCGCGAACGATTGGCCCGCAGACTTTGGGCGAACAGGCCCGCCGAATGTTCGAGCGACAACTCGCCGAGCACTACACGCAGTGGGATGTGTCGATCGGGCGGGGAGTCTATCTGCCGGGTGTCGGATTTCAGTTTGAACGGATCGCGTTTGCGCCGTTGTCGGACGAACGCCCGCGGACGTCTCAGCAGTCGATCACCGGTGCGATCCTCTTGGGGTGGAATCGTTCCCCGGTCGTTGTGCTCGATAGCATGACGGTGATCGCGGATATCGACGCGAAGAAGCTGCTCGATAAACGCAGCCCCATGACGACGCGGCAGGTCGTCATCGAGGGAGTCCACGCGGACATGCGATTGGAATCCGACGGTACGGTTTCGTTGAAGGGATTGTTGCCGTTGCCCAAGCTCGGCCCGGTCTGCCCTCGGATCGATCTACGCGATGTCATCTTGAATGTTGCGGTAGAGGAGAAACTGAGCAACGACGGATCGGCGGTGCGGGCGGGCGGTGTCGACGATGTGGTTGGAATGAGCGAACCGGAACGTCCGATACAGTTCCGGTGGTCAGAAATTGTGATCGAGAACTTGAGTGAGGTCGCTGCGGTCCGAGACGGCGAGCGGAAGTTCACAATCCAAGGCGACAGCGATTTGTGTGGGCGCTGCGAGGTGAACGTGTCGCAGGTTTTGCGGGACGAGGAGGTCATCCGTACGGTTGCGTCGGCGAACGTCGCGTCGCTGCGGTTGAACAATTCGGTCGTCGACCGTTTTCGAACTTGGTTGCCGAAGGGGCCACCGGCCGGGGCGCAATTCGACGTGCTCGGTGACCTCAGCATCACGTTTGAAATGGGCGATGCCGGCGCGAGTCAGGTGCCAGCGGCAACGCAGAGCGTGTATGCCGCACCGGCAAGCCATCCGACCAATGGCGTGAATGCAATCCCGGGTGTGAATCGGGTGCCGAGTGTCAATGCAGTGAAAAACGGCGGGTTGTCGGGCGCGGGTTTGACGGGGGCTGCGAATCGTGGTGGGAACACGGGGACGTTCGATTACGTGATTGACTATGTCGTTCGCAATGGTCGGTATACGGACAGGCGGTTGCCGTCGCCGATCGAGGATTGCTCAGGGCGAGTTAAGATCACACCGACGAAGATCGAGTTGTTTCCGATGCAGGCGACATTGGGGCAGGCATTGGTGCGTGCCCAGGGAACGGCGGAGATGCAGGTGGCACTGAATGCACCGGAGCCGATTCGGTCCGCATCGGTTTACACCGCGAATTACTCAACACCCATCGGCCTGCCGGACGATGCGTTGACGATTCCGATTTGTGATTCGAGCTTGGTCGCTCGTTTGTGGAATTGTGATATCACCGTCTCGGCTGAGAATCTTTATCTGAACGAGGGTTTTCGTCCGTTGATGCCGGAGAAGACGGCACTGTTGTTCGATCGCTTTCAACCTTCGGGTCAGATCGACTTTGTGACGCGGTGGTTTAACCCTCAACCTCTCGCCAAGAAACCGTGGTCGGTCGAGGCGAATGTGAACTGCGAGGGTGTCGGTGTTCAGTTCGATAAGTTTCCGTATCCGGTTGAGAGTTTGACCGGGTTGATTCGGATATCGAACGGACGAGTGGACTCGCGTCGGTTGACGGGCAATGCGGGCGGACGACCGATTCATTGTGAATTCAATGTGCCGATGAAGCTGCGGCCCGATGATCGTGTGTCGCCCGCGAAGTCGGTCGTCATCCGTTCCGACGGAGCGATCCCGATTGATAGTGCGTTGGTGTCGGCGCTGACACCTCGCGAATCGTCCGTGGCGGGTGATGGAACGACCGGGAGTGCTTCGACGGGTGAATCGAAATTGGAGTCGTTCATCCGTTCGCTGCATCCTCGCGGCGCGATTGAACTCGCGTCGGCATCGATTCAAACCGATGCGGCTGGAGTGACGAGTCGGCAGTTTGATTTGCGAGTGATCGGCGGGACGCTTCGCTACGACCAATTTGCCTACCCGCTGTACAACGTGGCCGGGCGGGTTCAGGTCAAAGACGACCTCGTGCGAATGATTGGTTTTACGGCTAACAACGCGGGCGCGGCGAAGATCGCGTGCGACGGTTTGTATCAGATGTCGTCTGATCCGATGGCGACGGAATTGAACATGCGATTCCGTGTTGCGGACATTGCGATGGATCACTCGTTGAGGGTTTCGTTGCCGGAGTCGTCGCGTAATATCTGGGAGGCGTTGTCGCCGGCGGGGACGCTCGATCAGCTCGATGTGCAGATTCAGCGAACGGGGACGCGGCCGATCGTTCTTTCGCTTAATGCGGCGCATCAAAGTGAGTTGCGTGCGAAGCCAAACATTTTGAGTATTCGGCCGAAGGCGGTTCCGTACCGACTCGATATCGTGAGCGGTAGCGTTGATTACAGCGATGGGCAGGTGAAAATCACGAATTTGCGTGGCCGGCACGACGCGTCACGATTGATCGCCGACGGGGTTTGTCGGCCGGATTCGACGGGACGGTGGTTGTTAACGTTGGATCTGCATAGCGGGTGTCGGTTGATTCCCGATGAGGAGTTGATCGCTGCGTTGCCGGAGCAAATGAGTTGGGCGATGCGAGGGTTGGACCTGCGTGGGCCGCTGGGATTGCGGGGCGTGACGAATATTTTGCTGCCGGAATCTGAGTTAGATTCACCCGCGATTGACTGGGATCTCGCCCTGCAGTTGGAAGGCAATCGGATCGCGGACGTCGGTCCGGTCCATTCGCTTCGCGGTGAGATCATGATTCGCGGGGTCAAGGATGGTGAGCTGTTGCGGGCCGGTGGTGATCTCGCAATTGATTCGTTGCACGCGTATGGGTTTCAGGTGACGTCACTGCGAGGGCCGTTTTCGATTCTCGGGGATGAGTTGCGATTGGGGACGTTTTCCACTGGACTCGATCCGATCACGGGTGTGCCTCTGATTGGTACAGCGGAGTCTCGGCTCGGTGGCGCGGTCAACCCCGACAAGTCGGGACGGCAGGCTCCTATCGTTGGCCGGATGTTTGAAGGTCAGCTCAACGTTAGTGGGATCGTGGCGTTGTCGACGGGAGATTTTGACGTCGGCGCGTCGATGGAGAATGGGCAGCTCGCGACAATCCTGGCCGAGATGGGGCAGACGCGTTCGGGGATCACTGGACGGTTCGATATGAACTCACGGCTCGACGGACGGCTCGGCGACTCCGATTTGCTGAAGGGATCGGGAACCGCGAGGGTCAGTGGCGCGAACATGTATGAGTTACCTCTGTTAGTGCAAGTGTTGAATTTGTTGCGGATCACACCGACCGAAGACGTTGCGTTCACCGACGGCGAGACCGAGTTTGCGATCTTTGGTGAGGACATCAATTTTAATCGTCTGTCGATGTGGGGCGATCTGGTCGCGCTCGATGGCAGTGGCACGCTGTCTCGGCTCGAGCATCTGGACCTTTCGTTTAATACGAAAGTGAGCCCTCAGAACTTGTTCAGCAAAGTGATCAGCCCTTTGCGGGATAATAGCTATACGTTTTGGACGATTGAGGTCGATGGGCCTTTGTCGGCACCGACGATCCAGCGGCATGCACTCGGCGGCGTTAGTCAGACGCTGGAGTCGTGGTTCCCTGGAATGGTGCGATCGACGACTGCGGACACGTCAGCAGTAAATCGGTAAGCCGCTAGAGTGTTTCATGAAATCGTGAGCGGGCATGTCAGGGTAAGAAATGCTCGCGTCGTTCGCCGCTCAGACCATTCGCATGCGTTTCCATGAGCCTTGCAGGTAGCGGGCGGACATGGCGGCGGCGAGTGAAATCACCCAACCCGTTAGGATCATCCACCACCATCGCAGCGTTCCGGAGACGGAATCTGACATCGTGGTTGGGGTGGTTGCAGTGGTCGGGGTTGCTAAATCGTCGGTGCCCCACAACGCGGGTTCCCATGTCGGTTCGAACACGATGCCGATCGTTAACGCGACAACCGAGACACTGAGTCCCGCGATGAGAACGAACCAAGTGTCGCCGGCGCCGCGAAGTGCACCGGCGAGGATGAGTTGGGTCGCGTCCAGCAGTACGTAGATCGCGACGAAGCCGAGCAATCCTTCAGCGGTTTTGAGTGCGAGTGCGGCGTCACCGGGGATCGTGGATTCGGATTGGTTCAAGGCGTAGAGCGAGATCAGCGTTTCGGCTCCGAACCAGTACGCGAGTGCCCACGCGGCGGAGTAGGCCCACGCGATCGTTAGTGCGGCGCGTACGCACCGGATGGCTGGTTCGTGTCCGCTGCGTACGAGATGTTGTCCGACCAAGACGGACGCGGCAATCGACATACCGACCAACGGGATGAATGCGATCATGTTGAAATTGATCGCCATCGTGGTCGCTTGCAAGGGAACGTCGCCGAGTCGTCCGATCATCAAGACGATGACGGAGAACGCGCCCGCTTCGGTGACGTACATCAGTCCGGCGGGGAATCCGAAGTAGGCGAGTCGCCACATCATTCGGCGATCGAAGCAGAGTCCGCGAATGATGCCGTAGGAGTTTCGGAACTGCGGTTTCAAAAGGATCGCGGCATAGCAGACGGCTTTGAACCAGAACGAAATGACGCTCGCGATCCCCGCGCCGGCGATCCCTAGTTCCAAAACGACATCCCCGTCGCCTCCCCACCAACCGGGATCGATACCGAAGATGAGCAGGTAGTCGAGCAACAAGTTCAGTACACCGGAGACGACGCTGACGATCGCTATCGTTCGGGTGCGATGCGTGCCGCTGAAGAAACCCGAGAGCGCTGTTTGAAGGACTTCGCCGGCACCGCCCCACATCAATATTTGGAAGTACACCGTTTGCAACGGGATCAACGTGGGGGCTTGGTCAGTCCACTTGAACAGTGGTTCGGCGAAGTATGCCAGGGTGAGAAAGAGCGGCATTGTCGCCAACGAGAACCATACCGATTGCCAGAGCATGCGGCCGATCCGGTTGGGACGGCCCGCACCGACGTACTGGCTCGCGATCGCGCCGGTCATCGACGCGATTCCGACGAATATGCAGATGCTGACCCAGAACAGGTTTCCGGCCGCCATCGCGGCGCCCATTTCGGCCGGTTCGTGTTGAAACAGCAGCGTGCGGTCGGCAAAGAGTACGAGCGAGAACATGCCCGTGCTGATCATCAACGGGACCGCGATGCGGAGCACCTCGGCGTAAGCGGATCGCATGGGGGCTATTCCGAGGCGACGGTGCTTTTTTCCGCAGCGGATTTCTTGAAGAGGCGATCGAGAACGCCGTTAATGAACCGGGGGCTGTTCTCGCCGCCGTACCGACGTGCGAGCGTCAACGCTTCGGAAATCGCGACTTGGCCAGGCGTTTGCGAATACAGGATTTCGTACGCGCCGAGACGGAGGACGTTTCGGTCGGTGACTGGCATCCGGCTGAGAGCCCAGTTGGTCGACAGCCGTTTCAGTTCGCGATCAATCTCGTCGCGATGGGACAACGTTCCTTCGAGCAGTTCGGTGGCGAAGGTTGTGAGCAGATTGCGGCCCTGCAATCGTGACCGAATGAAACGGCGCGTTGCAGCCGGGTCGCGCCAATCGTTTAGATCGGCTTCGTAGAGAAGTTGGAGGACAATTTCGCGTGCTCGTCGTCGTGTAGCCATGCGTGATAACATGCCCCACGAAGATAGAGGATGTCAACGGGACGAATTCGAGGTGCGTGGCGAAGCCGGAAATGTCCGTGTTGCCCGGTGAAATTGATGAGGACATCCGTCCAGTTGGGGGAAGTGGCAATTGGCTGGTGCCTGGTATTCCTTTTCGGGGCGATTGGGGGCGGGTTTTTAGAGCGTGACTTCGGCGTAGGTTTCTTCGCTTTCCCACAGTCTGATTTTGAACGCGCTGGCGCCGGTTTCGCCGAGGATTTTTGGGCAGACAACGTGTAGGAAATGCTTGGCCATGTTTTCCGCTGTCGGGTTGCTGTCGAGTTCGTAGATGCGGTGCGGTTCGGAGCTGCGGATCGCATCGAGACCGTTTTGGTCTTTCTCCCATAACACAAAAGTGTGATCCCAGTTCTCGTCAATCCACGTCTTGCATCTCGTTTTGAGTTGCTTGAAATCGAGAATGCGGCCGATCGCGTCCTGTTCTTGGCCGGTCACGTAGACTTCGAGCACGTAGTTGTGGCCATGAAGATTTTGGCACTTTCCTTCATGGCCCACCAAGCGGTGGCCGGCGCAGAAAGTGAAACGGCGCATGATTGAAATCGACACAGATGTGGCTCTCGGATCGAAGCAGTCGGAGGAGGGTGAGGACGTTCGCGATCATTCGAATCGCAGATCATTGATACGTTGCATCAATGATAGCGGTGTTCCGAAATCTCGCACTCCCCAGGGTAGCGGCGCGGTGCCGTATGGGAAGTCATCAACGCGGGGGCTCGACGCAAGTAAACCGGTGGCGGCATTGCGAGTCGAGGTGGGCTACCGGGTTTTTGCCACGGTGCTGTCGTGTTCGCGGCGGCGTTCGGCGTGGCGATAGGATACGAACCGATGCACGGGGCCACGCGGTTGGTATTCGTCGGAGGCTTCTGAACCGACCCGGCCTGCCATCTGCAATTGGCCGGCGATCAAGTTGACCGATTCAATGACGAGAGGTTTGATGACGAAGCGTGGGTCTTCCTGGGGAATTTCGACCAGGGCGATGGGGCCCGTTTCGGTGAAGTCCCAGCGGATGTCGAGATCGCCCATCGCGGCCTCTTTGCTGATCTTGCGAACGAAGGGTTCGAGTGGCAGCGGCAGTGCACCCGCCTTGAGGTCGGATAACGCGATCGCGAGCAGGTTGGGTTCCTCGGTCATCTCGACGCTCAGCCGGCAGGACACGACCGTGTCCCAACGTTTCGAGGTGTAGCGAGCGGCCGCAAAAAGTTGGCCGTTCTCGAGTGCGATTGCGGGATCGGAGACGCCGTGGGCGAACAAGCGTCCGAATCGCTCGGGGAGTTCGCTCTGCAACCAAGCGTTGATTTCTTCTTCGGAAAAGGACGTTTTCCAGAACCGTCCCTGTTGAGTTTGACGCCGGACTTCTTCGACGTCGTGTTCGAGTTGGTTCCTGGCGATCTCCGCGATTGGGCCCGATTGGTTTCGGGCTCGGCTGTAGAATTCGGGGACCTGTCGAGATTGTGAAACCGCCCACCAACTGGCACCGGAAAAGAGAAGTACGCAAACGGAGACGATCCCCAAAGTGATACGTACCCACCGATTCGTGAATGCATTTTTGAAGCGGCTCATCAGATCTCCACTGAAGGATGACGGCAGATTGAGGCGAGGCGCTGGAGTTTCACCAAGCCGGGTAATATTGGAAGCGGTATTTGCGCTCAAAACAACCGAAAGTCGTGCCGTGGCGGAGTCGAATCTTCTGAAATTTGGTTAGAAGCGCAGGGGTGTCGGCAACCACCTGCGGATCCTTCCAGCGAGCGTTTCGGACGGTTCTGATTCAGCTTTTGTATGTTTGGATGATTGGTTGGGTTCGGCTTTTACGCGTGCATCATTGCCTGTGGTTCGGGGCGCATCGGCAGATTCGGGAAGTGGGGAGTCGGAACGGGTGGCGGGGGCGGCGGGCGTCGAACGTGGAGCGAGTGAGTCGATCGCCGTTGTGGGAGCCGCTCCGTCGCGCCAGATCGGCGTCGGTAGGGTGCCCACGTCGAACGGGAATCGGCTACGTGACGACGTGCGATTTGCGGAGTCTTGTTCGTTTTCGGTGAGCATCGATACGGTCGTGTGCTCAGCGATTCGCAGCAGGTCGTTGGCCCAGTAATTCTTCAGCAGCAGTGCGGCGGGTTTGAGGTCAGAGTGTTGGAGGCCCTGCACGGCGAGATACGCGAGGCTCTGCAGTTCAGATCGCTCGGCGGTGCTCGCGAAGTAATCGGTCACGACGACGTCGTCAATCCAAACGGCGGAGGTCGAAAAATTGTCGATCGTGACACGAAGGTTTTGGTCTTTTTGCGGGTCAACGTCTAACCATTCCAGGACGAGACGTCCGACTCTCCACTTGCCGTCATTGGCGAATTTGATCGTTTTGCTGCGACGGATCGGTTGTCCGTCTCGTTCGCCTTCGATCGCGACGCGAATTTCGGCGGGTTCGTTCGTAGACGACTTGTTGCTGGCTTTTGTCATGTCGGTTTCGCTCGGTGCTTCGCCGCGGATCGACATCGAGATTCCGATTCGGCCTGCGATGGGGCGATTCACTTCGCGGCTGATCATCCACGACGCGGCACCGGATTCGTCTTTGCCGCACATCCGGATTGCGTTGGCGCCTTCGCTGTAAATCAAGGAATCGACGATCACCGCGTTGGCCGGGTGATGGGCGTGCATCCATCCAGGGATCCCGATCTCGTGAGGTTGTTCAAATCCGCCGTTTGTGATCAGGTTGCGGCAGGTCGGTTGCGAACTCGATTGCGTTGCCGTCATGGTGCGATCGCCCAGTCGGTCGACGGCCGTCGAGACGCTCGACGCGGTTTGTCCGCGTGGTGGCGTGCTGTTGTCGGATGGTGTGATCACGCGGGTGACGTTCCATCGGTCGGACGACCAGAGTGCGCTCGCCCAGCTCGATGAGCCCGCGTCATTTGCGGTGGCGGACTGAGGCGCCGAGACGCCTCGTGTTGCGGAGTGGTGATTGGAGGCAACCATTGTGTGCGCCGGAGAGGTGGCGACGGATGTCATTCCCGCGAGTTCGCCGAGGAGGCCGAGGTTTTCGACGATCGTGGTGACTTGGCGTGTCAACGTTGTGACTCGCGAGCGGGCGTCTTCGATTTCGACGGCGTATTGGATCGTGGGTGAGATCTGGCCTGAGCAGCAGCACACGCTCGTCGCCGATGCCGGGATGACGATTGAGGTGACGGTCGATTGCACGGTGGGCTGAATCAATCGCACCGATTCGATCGGTGGAGGCGGGGTCGTTGACCATTTGGCGAGTTCTGCGATCGGAAGCGTGACTCGCATTGGCCATGGGGCTTGGTTGATGCAGACAATCGCGGTGTTGCCGTCGATATTCGCGTGGCGAACGTGAACGAGTGAGTTGACGGATTGTCGATCGTCGCGGAGGGAAGAGTTCGTCAACCAGCGTGAGTCGTCGGCCCAACAGGTTTGCCACAGTTGGATGGCTCCTCGGACCGAACCGGACTCAGGAATTGCTTCGCCGTTGAGGAGCGTTTCGTCGATGAGGAGACCGTGTCGGCAGATGCGTTTGAGCGAATTGGATTGCGTGTGCCGGATCGCCCAACGGGACCAATCTTGGAGCCATGTGTTTGCGGCGAACGCGTCGTCACGCTGCATGAGGGGCAATTGGATTTGGGGGCTGGCGGCGCTGGTGGATGCCGGATTTGCGATTTGCTTATCGCCGGCGAGTTCGGTCACGCATCCGTCGCATCCAAACCAGAGCATTTCAGCGTCGGAGGCGGCGTGCATCATCGGCGGAAAGTGGCCACGGATGGTTTGTGGTGAAGGGCGGAGGAAACTCGCGACGCTGAGCCGAGGTGATGCAGCCGCGGGGCCGGTGCGACGTGTGATTCGGACGAGGGCGACATTGGCGTTCTCTTCGCGTGTCGCATCGACGGGTGAGTCGCCTTCGACTACGGAGGACGGTTCGCTCGATCGCGGATCGTTTGTCAGCGTAGTGGTTTGCCAAAGCTCGAGTCCGAGGCGGTTCGCTTTTGCTTGAACGCAGCGAGTCAGCAGTTCTCGGCGTTCTTTTTCGTCAGCCGAAGCGGTTGGGGAGGCTTCGTCGAACACGATCCCGTCGGCTGCGGAGGCCACGATCGTATCGAGTCTTTGTTCGATCGAATTCATGATGCTGGCCCAGCGCTGTGATGGCGTTGAACCGGTGGGAGCGGCACCCGAGAGGACCCAGGAAAACCGTGATGTCACGGTTGTTCCCGCATTGGAAGCGTCGGATTCTGGGTCGATTTCGGGGAAGCCCGACCAACGGACGAGGCATTTGCGTGGTGTCGTTGTTCCGTCAGGCGGTGATGATTCCTGGTCGGTCGAAGACGCGAGTTCCGTCGAGGTGGTGGTCTCTGATGGCAGGACGATGAGGGGCCAGGTTTCCGGTGTCCGTATCGATGCGGTCGTGTCGCCGCGGTCTTTCAGAAGGTTGCGGTCGAGGTGCAGCAGTCCTCGCCACCGCGACGTTGGCGGGGTGTGAGTGTCGAGGCGTAATTCGTAGACGCCCTCGGGCAATGTATCGGCCAGGTGAAATTCCCATCGGCCGACGGATTGATCCGTGTTCGCGGGTTCGGGGGCGATCGCGTTCGGTGAATCGGGTTCCGTTTGATCGGCGCGAACTAGCGTCGCCCGTTCGGTAAGGCGGCGATCGGCGACGGAGGTAACGACAATGCTGCATCCGGACCAATGGTCATCGGGCAGGGGGCTGCCGTCGTCATGGCGGCATTCGATGATGCCGTGAACGGGGGCGTTGGCCAATGCAATCGCGGGCCGTCCGGGCATATCGTCTCGGCCAAACGCGGATGATTCGGCGGTGGTTTGAAGGACGGCCGATAAAACGAGGTTGGACGCTTCGGGGGCGGTGACGGCAGGGTTGATTGACCCGTCGACGGGCGTCGCGGCGGTGTTGATGGCCGCATCGAAACGCGGGGTTTTTTGGGCCGTTGCCGCGATCGGAACGCTCACCAAGCTCACGAGGACGAGAGTCCCGGTGGCGAACGCGATGCTGAAAAACCGGCGAATCACGAGGTTAGGGAGGAGTAGATCGATCACAGTGACAACGTCGCTCACGCTCGAATAGGTTCATGGGAGTGACTGGAGTAAGCCAGCTCGAACGTAGTCAGATATTCACGTTGGTCACAAGTCCGTTTTTTGTTTCGCGTTGTCAAACGTTGCGAAATGCGGTGTTAATCCACCTCTTGCGGCAAATCGAATGCGATCACGGGCAGCGAAAACCGATCCCGAAATTGTCGCAGGAAATGCCGCGATTTCGCCGAAGCTCGTCTCTTGAAACGCTTTCGGCATTGGGGCGGGCAATCGATCTGGTCACGGGGACGCGAAGGTTGTCAGAATGCTGCTCACGTCGAGGTATTGTTCATTCGCCAGGAAACCCATGACACTCAAAAGGCTGACGACACCGGTGGTTGATGCGGTTGCGTATATTGCCGTTCGCGGGATCGTCTGCGTGATCCAAATCTTGCCGCTCGATATGGGCGATCATTTGTGCCGAGGGTTGGCCATGTTGCTGTCCGGGCCGCTGCCGGTGCGTGGTCGGACGATTTCAGACACTCTTGAGAAGATTTATCCGACCGTCGACGCCGAAGATGCGAGGCGATTGACGTTGTCGATGTGGCACCACCTGATGTTGATGGTTTGCGAAATCGCGTGGGCTCAGCGACGACTGCATCGGTCGAACTGGACCGAGCACGTCAGTTTCCGTGGCAATCGGGAAATGCTTTCCGCGAGTCTGTCGCCACGGCCATCGGTATTGGTGAGCGGGCACTATGGAAATTTTGAGATCGGCAGTTACACGCTCGGGCTCATGGGAATGAAGACGCTCGCGATCGCGCGGAATCTCGACAACGTTTATTTGCACCGATGGGTTGAGCGATTCCGTGGAGCGAAAGGTCAGCGTCTCGTCGATAAGAACGGGTGTGCGCCGATTGTGGACAAGTTCATGCAGGAAGGCGGCACGTTGTCGTTATTGGCTGACCAGCACGCTGGAGACAAGGGGTTGTGGGTCGATTTCTGCGGGGTGCCGGCATCGTGCCACAAGGCGCTCGCGCTGTTCTCGCTGGCGAACGTCGCGCCGATGTTGGCGGTTTACACTCGCCGGGTCGATGGACGACCGATGCAGTTCGAATCAGCCATGATGGAGATGGTCGACCCCGCCAAAGTCGACGCGAACGGTCGAACAGCGCCAGAGTGTGAGTCCGTCGAATCACTGACGCGTTGGTACAACCTGCAGTTGGAACGCACCATTGATTTGGCACCCGAGCAGTATTGGTGGTTGCACCGCCGGTGGCGAACGCCGTCTCCGCGAGTTGCCAAACGATTGGCGAAGAAACGCGAGGCTGCGACTCAATTACGTGCTGCGGGCTAGCCGAAGGACGAGTTGTTCGAGCATGAACCGGTCTCGACCGTCGGCGCTGTGGGTGCCTTTGAGGCGAAGGTCGGCATCGAGCAACCACCCGAGCAGTTGCTTGGCTCGAGGTCGACCCATTGTTTGCAACTGCTTTTTCGCAGACTGGATTTCCGCGGGTCGGCGAATGCCGGCAAGACCGAGGACGTCCTCGAATTGCCAAGGACGACCGCAACGCTCGCGGTGTTCGATGATGGTCGTTGCCATGCCAAGGCGACGCAGCGACCACGAGATTTGCGGCAGTAATGCGATTGCCTTTTGCCCGCCGGTGAAAAGTTTGTCGAGTTGCCGTAATGCTTCGGCGGCATCTCCGCCCGCAATCGCGTCCGTGATTTGCCAGACCGTTTTGCCCTGCCATCCGGCGACAACGTCTCGCACGAGTGGTTCTTCGATCTTGCCGCCGACGTCGACGTAGAGCGCGAGTTTCGCGATCTCGGTGTCGAGCATACCGATTTCTTCGCCTAGGATTTCGATCAGCGCGTCGGCGGCGCCGGCAGCCAATTTGACTTTGTGCCGCGAGGCGACGTATCCGGTCAAGAATTTTCGACGCGTTGCCGCGGTCACGCCTTGTTTGGTGTCGGTGGCGTTGCCGCACGCGACGAGGAGGTGGTTCTTGTCGGCCGCTTTGTAGAGTCGCGTGTTGCTCGCGAGAGATTCGAGTTCGAGCACGAAGCGGGTGCTGTCACCTGGTGCGGCGACGTATTTTTCGAGTTCGGTACGGTTCCCGGAAACGAATTTATCGGCGGAGCGAACCGCGAGGGTGCGTTTGTCACCGGCATCGAAATCGAACAGCGATGCGGTCGCCAAGTCATCTTTGAGGTCCGACCAGCGTGTCGTTTCCCCGTCGAACTGAGTCCAGTCGCCATCGCCAATCAGCGTTTCCATCGCCCAACGTCGCAGCGTCGCGTCGTTGCCATAGATGATTGCGAGCGAATCCCCGGCGGTCGTTGGCGTCGTGCCAGCGACATATTCAAAAGCGTGTTGTTTCGGCATCCTGGTTAGATACCACGTTCCTTCGCGAACGAATAGATGCGGTACTTCTCTTGGTCCTGCACTTCGTCTTGGACCTTCAGGCCGCCGTACTCATCGAAGATCAGCATCATCCCCGGTTCGGTCAGTTCTTCATCTTCGAAAATGGCGAGCGGGGCGCCGCCCTCGAGGTCGATGACGGTCGATGTCGAAAGTACTTCGGCGTCCTCGACCTTTTTGATCTGCATGTTCAGCGGATCGATGATGTCGGCGGTGCCCTTGAAACTGAGCGAGGAACCTTCGGTTCGTTTGTTCAACCAGAGTGGCATCGGGGCGGCGTAAGTCGCGTTGTGTGCAAAGTTCAACACATCGACTAGCGGTGGTGACTTGTAGTAGTCGATCTTTTTACCCGCGACGTTGAACGTGCGGGGGCGTGTCGGTTCGACGGGACCGGCGTAAAGGTTGCTCAGGGTTGGAAGTTCGGCGGGCGGGCTCGCTTCGCTCCATGGGCTCCATCGTTGGAAGTCACGTTTCTTCGTTTCTTCCGCCTTGAGCATCAGACCTTGCACGCGTGCGTAAACATCGGCACCGAGTGTGGCACTCTTGGGTTGTTGCAGAGGGTTGGCGGGGAAGTTCGGGTCTTGGACCGCATAGCGAATCCGGTAAACGTACGATTGACCGGGCATAGGGCTGAGTTTGTCATTGCGGCGGGCGAAGTCATAGAACCGCATCAGTTTGTACTCAACCGGGTTTTCGTCGAGGGTTTGCATGCCCGCTGCGACACCCATTCCCATGCCCATGCTCATACCCATGTCCATATCCATGTCCATCATGGAATAGTCATATCCCATGTCGCCGCCCATTCCGCCCATCGCGCCGGTGGCGTTCGGATCGGCGAGTTCCATTTCGTCAGGGTTGATTTCGACGACCTGTTGCGATTCCTCGTACAGTTTTTGGTCTTCGATCTGTTGCCGTGTTTCCATCGGAATCAGCGGATGGAGCGCGAACTTGGAATAGTCACTCAGAAGGACCGGCGGGATGTAGCCGGTCACGTTCAGATCGCGGTAGTCGATTGGCACTAATTCAGGTGCATAGCCCGCCCAAACAAATGCGGCCCGCTTGAGGTCACTTTCGCGTGATCCGATAAGCACCCAATCTTCTTCGACCAGTTGATCGACCGTTTTCTTCGTGACATTGGCTCGCTGAATTTCGTAGTTGAAGTAAAACGGTTGGTCACGTTGCGGGAGGAACCCGTCGGCGTCGAACAGAGCGGCTTTGTAGGATTCAGCGATTTCTTTGTGTGGGATGACGGCGGTGCCTGCAATGAACCAGGCGCTTTGTGGAATCGGCTGCTTCGTTTCGGTGCCCGGTACACCACTGCTGGTGGTGGTGCTGTTGGCACGGTATCCGAAGTTGTATTCGGGGGCGAGCGTTCGGATGGGGCCGGTCATGCCCGATCCCATCATGCCTGGATCCATCATCCCGGGGCCCATCATTCCCGAACCCATCATGCTTGGGTCCATCATTCCCGATCCCATCATGCCTGGGTCCATCATGCCTGGGTCCATCATCTCCATTTCCATTCCCATCATGTCGTCCATGCCCATCATGCCACGACGGCCACGCGGTTTCTTGGGTTTGGGTTTCTTCTTTTGCTCGACCATTTCCAATTTCTCGGCTGGTTCGAGTTCTTTCACGCGGTAGTTGCCGTTACCCAGGACGGCATATGATTCGATGTGAGAACTCGTCAACAGCGCACGAGGTGCGAGCAACGTGGGATCCTGGCGACGCGTCGATTCACTCAGCGGGATTGGGATCCAGGTTTTGTCAGGGTTGAAGGACTCGTACGCCACGTATTCGTTCTTTTTAGCCAGCTCGGCATCAATGTCAAAAGTCGGCTCGCGGGGCGGAATGATCGCCTCGGTGTGGTCATCGTCGATGCTCGCGCGAACCTGTTTCGCTTCGTTGGCGAGTTTGTCCGGGTCTTGTTCCTTGGTCATGTCGGGCATGCTCAGTCCGCCATAGACCATCCACGCCGATGCCAGCATCACCAAGCCCACGACCATTTTTTCGGCGTGATGAATGAAGAAGTCTTTGATTTTATCAGCGTCCATGGGATTCTCCGTCGGAGAGACTTAATGTTGAGCGATGAGGCGAGATGAGAAGGGGGCCGGTGTTGCGCCAGAGACGCAACGGAAGTCAAAATCGGTTAGGAAGCGGCGAGAGGCTCGCTCGCCTCTGCCCCTGGTTGTACCGGAACGGCACCAGGTTGGCCAGGATTTTCACCATTTGCGGGCGAAGGTTCGGTCCCGGGGGGGACCGTGGCAGGCGGTTGTGAAGGATCGGTCGCTGGAGCGACAGGCGGTTCGCCTGCAGGATTGGTACCGGGAGCAGGCAGGGCTGAATCAGGAGCAGCCACGTTGTTTGCGGCTTTCTCGTTTTCAACTTTCTCTGCCATTGTCTCACCGTCGATGACGGTTTCGGATGTGATTTGATCGACGCCGAGTTTGTCTTTTTGCGGTGGGTTGTAGATGTGGATCAAACCATAGACCTCGACGGTAACGTCGAGTGGGAACAGTTCCGAACCGGTGGAGGGAGTGCCCATCGAAGGGCCGCCCATCCCCATTCCCCTGTCCATCCCCATTCCCATATCCATGTCCATCCCCATGTCTCCATCCATGCCGCTGCTACGGGATGCCGCGCCGGGGCCACCCAAGATGCGGGTCTGTACGACCTGAACCATCAGCGGGGCACTGCCACAGGCGGCGAGCAATTCTGGGATCGCACGTTGATCGATGACGACTGACATCATTACCGGAACGCGTTTGGCCACTTTGAGCGGTGCGTCCGTGGGCGAATCGCTTTCGAATGCCGAGCGAAGTTGTGAGCCGGTGATTTGTTGGTGGTCGGGATCGACGTATCGGTTGTCGGCCGGGTCGATTTCGGACATGCCGCCTTCCATCCCCATTCCCATGCCCATATCCATCCCCATGTCCATTCCCATATCCATGCCCATGTCGTCCATGCCCATTCCCATTCCCATCCCCATTTCATCCATCCCCATTCCCATGCCCATGCCGCCGATTCCTGGCGATGCTAATTTGCCGGCGATGAATCGGACTTTGCGTCCCATCGAGAGTTTGTTGATCTCGCGAATTTGAGCTTCGAACGGTTGCTGGGCTTCGTCATTGACGTCCGCGATGATCGCGAGAAGCTGACGCAGGATCCAGAGATTTTCTTGGCTGTAGTAGATCTCGAGTTCGTTAGGGCGACGTGAAGCCCACGGAAACAATTCGCTGACTAGTTCGGATTGGGCACCGTTGGACCATCGGACCAGAGGGCCTTTCTTGACACCGCTGATGCTGATATCGCTGAGGCCGTTACCCATTGCGCCGCTCATCATCCGACCGCCCATGTCGTCCATCATTCCGCTCATGCCTCCCATTCCGCTCATGCCACCCATGGCAGAGGAATTGGACGTATCAAATTTGGCGGTCCATTCGGCTTTGGCGATTTTCGCGATGTCGGGCAAGACGTTGGCGATGTAGTAGCGATATTGCTGCAACAGCGCGGTTGGAATCTTTTCCTCATCAAGAATCGGAAAGCTGATGTAGGATTCGATCGGAATTTTATCGCGGTAGTGATCGAGCAGTTCGGAGGTCAGTTCTTTCTCGGGCCAGACGAGGATGTCTTTTTGCTTCTCGAAAACCGTGCTCCACGCGTCGAGAACTTGGTCTTCTCGATTCTCGATCATCTTTTCCATCTCTTCGTGAGAGAGCGAGTTGGGATGTTCGGGAACTTCCGCGCGGACACTCTTAACCTGGCTGACGTCGCCACGGATTGCACTGGCGCGTCGATCGCTTTCGGCGACCAGGTCTCCGGTCACTTTGAACCAAACACCAACGGATCCCAAGAGGATGATGCCGACGGCAATCCAGAAGCCGTACTTCTTGAGAAATTCAAGGGCGGGTTTGAGTTGTTCCATGGTGGCACGTGCCGGTAAATAAGAAGAGTCGAAAGTGGGGCGTCAGGAGCGTTGTTTAACGGGAGGTTGTGATCAGCCCGGGATTTCCGGATCGATCATCACCTCGTTGGCGGCTTCAGCTTCTGCCGCTTCGGCGGCTAGTTTTTTCGCTTCGATTCGGTCGGTCCACGGAGTGGGTTTCCAGACGAATTGGAAGACGAAGTCCAGCCGAAGTTCTTCGAGTGTGGGCGGGTCATAGACCAGCGGTTCCCCGTCGGGGCCGATCAATTCTTGTCCAGGTGCGAGTCCGGTTGCGGGAACCATTCGCGCCGCGAGGCTGTTGGGGTCGTAGTCCGGGTTGCGGACCTGCACGAGCACCGGTTGTTTTTCGTCGAGTTGCAGCGGGTAGCTGATGCCGAGTTCGTGCGGCATGAACGTCTCTTTCTCACCGTTGGGACCGGTGAGAGTGATCGGCTTATCGAGGAAATTCTTCGTCAAGTGGCGACGGACGTGGTTGCTACCTTCGAAGCCCATCTTTTCGGGGCTGTTGTAGTAATGAAAGCCGCGTAGTTGGACGACCCATCCTTCTTCGATCGGGCCGGTGTCTTCGGCGAAATCCTCGGGCAGGACGTAGCCCGTCTGGTCAGACAGGTTGCCCATCTCTTCCTTGTACCGCTTGGCGACGATTTCGTTGTACCAGAGGCTCAGGTCATCGAAGTGTTTCGTTTCGATATCGGTAATATGGAGGTCGATGCGGTCCTTGTACGGCAATTCTCGTGGAGACGGGATTTTACCGTCGGGATAATCCTCACGGGGGATCATGACGTTGATCGTTTTGAAGAGTTCGAGCCACAGCAATCGCTCGTCGTTGTCGCCGGTGATCTCTTCGCCGAGTCGGTTGAGGAATAGCAAACGGCTTTCGAGGTCAGCGTCTTTGGCTTTTTCCTCGGTGCTGTGTTTCGCCATCTCGGTGACGGCGCTCTTGGCGGTTTTCCACACGTTGTCATGGGTGGTTGCCCAAGACCGCTGCGTCAGTGCGTATTGGATGGTGGCTCCGACCAGCATCGCGGTCAGTCCCAGCAGCGCCCACGGCTTTTTCGCGCGGATCATACGTTGCGTCAAGATTTCACGCGGCACCAACGTCGTGTGCACTTGGCTCATGCCGAGCCCTTGCAGGCACAAACCGTAACAGACCGCGAAAGTCGGCGCGTTGTCGCGGAATGTTGGGATCGACAACACGTCGTCACCGCCGAGGCGGTTAAAACGGTCCATCATTTGGACATCGTACCCGAGGTTTTTGCCGAGATACGCGGCAAGACCAGGCATTTTGACCGTGTTACCGGTGACCAACAGTTCGGTGATGTTCGCTTTCTTGTCGATGCTGCGGAAGAACCCGATCGAACGTTGCACCTCGGTGACGAGATCGTTGAAGACCGGACGCATTGTCTGGAACACGAGTTTCGGATCGACCGCTTCGCGAGCGTTTCGTTTGAGGTGTTCAGCCTTGGCGAAGGTCAGCTTCAGGTCTTTCGTCAATTGACGCGTGAAGTGGTTACCGCCGATCGGCATGCTACGTTGCCAAATTCGGAATCCATTGGTGATGATCAAATCGCTCGAGTCGGTTCCGATCGACAGAATCACCGTCGAGGTCGGTGGGTCATCGGCGTCGAACTCTTCGTTCTCGAGACGTTCGTGCATGCGGTCGTAGGCGACGGCGTTGTACAACGCGATCGGGGCCAACTGCACGAGATCGACTTGCATGTCGGCCTCATCGAACGGCGCCAATTGCCGGTAGGCTTGCTCGCGTTTCATCGCAAACAGGCCGACTTCGCTTTCGAGTGCGTATCCCTCTTGGATTTGAGCACCCGGCATCATTTGGTAGTCCCAAATCACGTCGGACAATTCGAACGGGATCTGCTGTTTCGCTTCGTAGCGAACGATGTCGGCGATCTTTTTCAGGTCGACCGGAGGCGGTTTGAAAAATTTCGCCAATCCGCTCTGACCCGGTACGCTGATGCAGACTTTGTCTCGGATCGATTCATTCCGATCGAGAAGTTGCAAAATTGCCTCGGCGACGAGTTCGTCGGGGTTGGCATCAGGTTGACTGAGGATTTTGGGATATTCGACGAAATCGAACTGGTCCGCGACCACTTCGTCGCCTTCTTTGACGCAGTGGAGTGCTTTCAGAGCACTTTGACCGATTTCGATTCCCCAAACGCCGGCGGAGCCTGCCATGGATGTCTTTCACGCGAATTGAGTAGAAGAATAGGGAAACGCAGGTTTATTACGTTTCAAATTGAGAATAGTTTCCGCTGTGCGGGAGGTGCCAGTGGGGCTGTATTCCGATTAGTATCTCGTTTTCCCCCCTCTACGTCAAATTTTAGTCGCTCATGCCGCTTTTTGCTGAGTGCTGTGTCATTATTCCGTGCAGCACGATCGAAGATTTCCCTTCCCGATTGGATCCTGCCGGTGCGCGAAGCCTTTTGGGTGGCCTCACGGCTGTCTGGCATCCTCGCCTGATTGCGGCGACGCGCCGTACGCCGACGTGGCACCGCAGTGACGATCTACCGCCCGCGGTTTCGGTCTCCAGCGACTATCTGGAAACCTCGGAGTCGGGCTCTCGCGAAACCTCGGAGTCGGGCGAAACCACCGATTCCGGTGAAACGGCTGCGTTGGATGACGTCGGATCGGCAGACGCATCCGAAAGCCAGACGGCGGGTAACGACACGCCGGTGCGGTTGTTGGTCGTTCCAGAGGTCTGCGTCACCACGCTGCCCAGCGAACTTCGCGAGGCCGTCGACGCGGACGCAATCTCCCACCACACGCCGCTCGATGGTGACGGCCGCGAGGTGCGGATTCGGGTCTCCGGTCGTGGCGATGCGTTGGAGAAAATCGCATCGGCCGTCGCGATGATCGCTGAATTAAATGGTGCCGACGCCGCAGCGACCTCGCTCGCCAACGCGTCGGGGACGGTCGAATCGAGCGTTTGGACGGACCTGACTCCGTCGGAGACGACTATTTGCGAGCACGATTTTTTTGCCCTCGGGTACACGTGGTGGCAAACTCAGGTGCTCACTCGACGATTGCGTTACACCAGCAATCTCGATCACCTCCATTTTGAGAATCGCCTCGTTGATGCGGCGACTGCGTTCGTGGATGGCCGGACGAAAGAAGCGACCGAGGCACTGCACGACTGCTACGACGCCCTCGCCGAAGAACGCGATCACTATTTCTCGTCCGATCCGGCGTTGATCGATTTGACACTTTTGACGCCAGGAACGGTCGACCGCTGGCTCGATGTCCGCAGGCCGTCCACGCCTGAATCGTCAACGACGGATTGCTCCGAGCAGCGGACGAAACTCGCAACGCCACAAAATATTTTGGTCGATGAGTCCGTTGCCGATGCGATCGCGAGCGGACCGGCGGAGCGACGCGAGCGGTTTGCCGACTGTTTGAAACGTGACACGCAAGCAGCCTCCGATGCACCGCCTGGTGAACAAGGGGACACATGCTGTGATTCGGTCGGATGGGTTGGGGGCGGTCCGGCGAGCGATTTTTCGTTCGACGAGCATTCGATCGCGTCTGCAGAACAGCGAATTGCGGACGCGGTTCGCGCCGTGCGGGATGTCGGGCCGATTCCATTGAAGGTATACGGTCGACTCGGTGGCGGTATCGCGGGTGAGTGGGTTCCCGCGATCGCGGCGGCAGGGTTCGACGGGATCGTGCCGATCGACTTTCTCAACGGCCGCGGATTTGATGATGAATCGAAGGTTCTGTTGGGCGAAGGCGACCACGAGGTCGAAGCCTTAACGGCGAAACCGATCGATGCGGATGATGAGAGTTCATTCCTGACCCTTTCGACACGTCTCGGGGAAGCGATCGACCGCGGTGAAATTGCGACGGCGTTGATGGTTCATTGGCCCGGCGGTGGCTGTGACAGCTTTCACGACGTTCGCCGAGCCGCGTCCTGGTCGCTGTGTTTGGGCCGGCTGTGGCGGATGGCTGACTACTTTACCGATGGCGAACGGCCCTACCATCACGGCAGTTCCCCGAAAGCCACCCCCTCGGTCTCGGAAACACTCGCCGATGCGGAGCGACGTCGCGAACGCCTGCAGGAAGACCTGCGAAGCCAATCCGCGAAGAACTTGCTCGGGTTCGCCGCTTTGGTCGATCCGGCAACGACTTTGAAAGCGATCGGAAGCACCGACGAACCGTTAGGTGTTTTACCGCAAGTCGCGTCGTCGCTCGGTTTCCAGGTGGATGCGACCGCGATCGATGTCGGCCGGTCGGCGAGCAATGCGCTTTTGATTCATCCATCCTATCCCGCGGCTCGAACGGCGGTGTACGTCGCGGGCAAAGTATCGCCAAACGCCGCATCGGTTTTTGATGCCTCGACCTCGGGGACGGGAACGGATCTGATTGTCGACGTGCCCGCTTGGGGTTTTTCCGTTGTTGGTCCGGCGGTCAAGCGACAGGCGACCGATGGCGAGGGCAAGTCAACGTCATCTCTGCAGAAAATCACGCGATGGTTGACCGGTGGCTCGCGACGAATCGTTAACGAGAACCGGTTAAGCAACGAATTCATGGAAGTTTCGATTCACCGGGAACACGGTGGAATCGAAGGCGTGTACAGCGGTGCGGGACGGGGCAATCGCTTTTCCACGCGTCTGTTGTTGGCTCCCGTCGCGAAGATCGCCGCTGATTCGTCGGCCGATACGGCGGCATCGCAGTGGGCGACCAAATGCGATCAGTTTCGAACGCTGCATGATTCGCCCGGTTCGGCGGTCATCGATTTGTCGGGGACGTTTGAGCGGTCTGCCGACTCGGTTAAAAACGTGGCTGACACGAGTGAAGTGAACGCCCCGAAACGGTGGCAGGCCCAGTATCGTTTGGAACGAGGCAGCCGGCGATTGCTCTATCGGGTTCGGTTTTTGCCGGGCGCAAACGGCGCGACGACGATCGCGGACGCCTGGAAGCTCAATCCGGTGTTGCGGGTTGCGACTGCGGAGGCGACACCGATCGTTCGTGCGATCCTGCGAGAGAAACTCGTCCGCACGAGTGCCCGGGCGTTCCAATCATCGCTCGGTTATGTCATCGACGAAGATGAACGCACGACGTTGGTGGCGAGCGAATCGGCGACGATCCATCGACGCAGCGGCGATCGTTTCTTCGATTCGCTGTTGAGCCTGGCTAGTGCCGAAAACGTACCCGAGTCGCATGCGAGCCAGGTTTGGGGTGAGAAGACGGATTCGACGCCGGGTAACGAGCCGTGGTCGCAGTGGCAATCGTTCGCGTTCGGATTCGATGTCCGTCATCCCGTTGCGTCGGCGAAGTCGTTTGCGATGGGGGATCCTGTTCCCAATGTCCCGGTTCTCGCGAAAAACGGATCACTCGGATCGGCGCCGACGCGTGGTTGGCTGATCCATCCGTCCCCCGCGACGCTGGACGTTCAGGTCGTTGACGTGGGCCGCGTTGGAGCGGAACAAACGACCGCGAATGACAAGGACGCCTCGACCGGCAAAAAGGGACAACCACGCGAGTTCATGGCGTTGCATTTGCGAGTGATCCAAACGGCCAGTCGTGGTGCGGCGGCGAGTTTGCGGTTCTGTCGAGACGTGCATTCGGTGCACGAAGTTTCGTCGCTCTCACGCCCCTTCCGTAAGGACGCGGGAATCGGGGAGTTGACGATGGATCGGCTGAACGAGATCAGCAATCCGGAATCGATTGGCCATGAGGAAGACCGGGTTCGGTGGTCGCAACCGAGTCACGGTGTGGTGCATATGGTCGTGCTGTTTGCTATCGGTGAGCAAGCATGAGCACACCGCTGCCTCCCGACCTGATTTTCCGCGAAGCAGCACTGTTGAGTGAACTGGTCAGCGAGGAGCAGTGGAGGACCGCGGTTTCGGAGGTCAAGCACAACCGCAAAGATGCCGGGACGCCGCCGCCGAAGACAGACGAAGATCGGTCTCTGATTTGTGACGAGATCGAAACGGTGTTGATCCGTGACGATGTGATCACGCCCTATCAGGCTACGCAGTTGCGCGCCGGTCGGACAAAGCTGACGCTGGGGCCGTACGTCGTGACGGAGTTTCTCGGCCAAGGAGGCATGGGGCAGGTCTTCGGCGGCGTGCACGAGATCATGGGCCGTCGCTGTGCGATCAAAGTGTTGCCGCTGGATAAATCTGACGAACTCGCACGGGAGAGTTTCAATCGCGAGATTCGGTTGCAGGCTTCGCTCGATTGCCCGTACCTCGTCCGAGCGTTCGACGCAGGTCGCGAAGGAAGCGTGCATTTCTTGGTGACGGAATACGTTCCGGGAACCGATCTTAGGCAACTCGTCAAAGACGGCGGTCGGTTGTCGGTGCAACAAGCGTCGTCGATCGTCGCGCAAGCCGCCGCGGGACTCGCCTACGCGCACGAGAGCGGTTTGATTCATCGCGACATTAAGCCGGCCAACATTCTCGTTACGCCCGATGGTCACGCCAAAGTCGCCGACGTCGGGTTGGCCGCGTTGATGTTCGTTCCCGACGATGATCCGCGCGCGGGCAAAGTCGTGGGAACGGCCGATTATCTTTCGCCGGAACAGATACGCACGCCCGATCAGGTCGGACCGCAGTGTGATATCTATTCGCTCGGATGCACGCTTTATTACGCGATCACGGGCAAAGTTCCGTTTCCCGGAGGAGACTCGCGGAGCAAGTGCAAACGGCATCTCACGCAGGCGCCGTGGGACCCTCGCAAATACGCCCCGGAACTCACCGAGGCCTATGTCGAGATCATTGCCGACATGATGGAAAAGGATGTCAGCAAACGGATCCAGTCCGCTGCCGAGGTGGTTCGCCGGTTGAGCCCGTGGGCCTCGATTCATCCCGACGAAGGCGAAGCGTGGTTGGCCGAACTCGGTATCAGTTTGCCGGACGAAAACACACGATCGAAAAAGCCCGACCCGTCCCGCGCCGCGGGGCTGGATGAGCAGTTCATCGAAGAGGACCTGGCGTGGAAGACATCCTCCGGTGCAGCGACAGGTTCATCGGCAGGTAACTCCGACTCCGTGCACGAAGACCACTCGGCGTCTTCGGGTGCGTTGTCGAGCATCACCGATGATCCACCCCCACCGCCTTTGCCCGAACAAGGGACACGTGCAGGGGCCTCGTCGCAGGCCAGTCAAATCTCGCCACTCGCAAATTCGATGTTGCCGACCGCGGCGCCCGTCCCGCCACCGCTAGCAAGCGGACGCCCGATGGTGTCGCGGTCCACCATGATCGCGGCGGTGATCGCCGCCATCGTCGTCAGTGGTATCGCGGGTTTTACACTCGCGATGGTTTTGGATATATGATGTGCGTTGTCCGCTGAGCATCTCGGCGGATTCCGAAGCGATGGCCCCGGTTGCTGCTGCAACAATGCAGACCGTTTTGCCGTGGGTCCGTTTGCGAGTAGTGGACGGAGACATCCGTCGGCGTTGTCCGATCGGAGTATCCAGGCGTCCATGTTTCTTGCCTGCCCCCGTTTACCACCCACCTTTCTACATCCAGAGATCATGCAAAAACCACTCGATCGTCGTGAGATTTTCAAAGCATCGGCCGCCGCAATCGCCGCCGCAGGACTGAGTCAAACGCTTGCGTCTAACGCGTCGGCCACCGACACCGTTGCTGAGTCGGGAGCCTTACCCGAAAACGCGACCGTGTTGTTTCAAGGCGATTCAATCACGGACGCCGGACGTGACCGCAAACGCGGTAAAGCGAACGAATCACGTTCGCTCGGCCACGGCTATCCGGTGATGATCGCGGGAGCGTTGTTGAAAGAGAACGCGGGCAAGAATCTGCAAGTTTTTAATCGTGGCATTAGCGGAAACAAGGTTCCCGATTTGGCAGCCCGGTGGGAAGAAGATTGCATCGGACTGAAGCCAGATGTGCTGAGCATTCTGATCGGCGTTAATGACATCTGGCACAAAATCAACGGTCGGTATGATGGCACGGTTGAGACTTACGAGGTCGGTTTAAAAGCGTTGCTCGAAGAGACAATGGAAAAGCTGCCGAACGTCCGAATTGCGATCTGTGAACCGTTCGTCCTTCGCTGCGGTGCGGTCGGTGACAACTGGTTCCCCGAATTTACCGAACGTCTCGAAGCCGCCCGGCGAGTCACCAGTCAGCTTTCGCTCGAACAGGTTGCATTTCAAGAAATGTTCGACGAAGCCGTCAAAGTGGCACCACCACAGTACTGGGCCCATGACGGGGTTCACCCGACTCTGGCCGGGCACGCCCTGATGGCCGAGACGTGGCGGAAAACACTCAATATCTGAGTTGTCCCCTTTATGGGGTGGGTTCTCGGCGGGGCCGGTGGTTGCCAAACACTCGGCGCATCAAAAAAGGCTCTTCAATTGAAGAGCCTTTTCGTTACCCCGTACGGATATTCTCAATGCGTTAGAACGCCGATGCGTTCAGAGCGTTCTTGCGAATGCTTCCAATTTTAGAATGGAACGTTCGCGATCGTTCAGGTCAGCGGTGGGCGACTAGTGATGTCCGTGACGTCCGTAGTGAAGGTCATAGTGCCCGGGCTGGTAGTGGAAGTGGTTTCCGTGAGGCACGATCGACGGTGCATGGTAATCGTAGTGAGGGGTCCGCGATCCGCGATAACCAGAGTGATATCGAATTCCGGAACTCGGATAGATTACCGGCCCGAATGCACGGTGGCCGTAGTTCGAACGATAGCCGCTGTATCCGTAGCCCGAATATCCTGAGGAATATCGATACCCGGGAACCGCGTATCCGCCCGTACCAAACGTGATGGAAAGACCACCGGCGTCCGCCTTCGGCGTCTCACCTGCCAAAACCATGGCCACGGCAAGAACTGGGACACCCAAAAATGTAAATATTCGAGACATGTTGTTTTCCTTCTCCTGATCGACGAGCTCGCACTGTGACGCCAACATGGCGACGGATGGGAGGAGTGTGAAACTCGTTTCGGAGGATCACTAAACGCAATGCCAATGCCAAAGTGACGCGAAAGAGACGAATTGTCGGTATTGGTCGATAAAAGCGGCGATTTTCGTGACAAAGTCGTTTTGAAATCGTCCTGGCAGAAAATGCGGTGACATCAAAGTGATGTCGTTTTGATGTCGCGTTCGGATCAGATTGAGACGAATTCGATCAAGTCGGTTCGATCAAGCAGGATCGATCATGCAGGGCTGGTCGCTGAATCGTCTCACACTGCCGTCGTGCGTCTTTCCGGGGATTTGACCGGGAGCGTCAGATTGACCGGAGCATCAGAAACGCCGACGTGCCCGATCGTATTAGCTGGGAATCCCCGGAATTCCGTGCTCTACATTTCGGCGATATCGCTACCGCTTTTCAAAACGTGCCGTATTTGGTGATTCGTAATCGGACGTTCTGGCGTGGGTACGTAAACCGCCTGTCTTGCCAATCGTAGCGTTACGACCGAAGTTCAAAATTTCGACCTTGACCGATTTGGCCAGATGGGAACAATTGGCATCTCAGTCATACGGCTTCGCAACGAAGACGTTTGACAAGCACGGGAACGGAATTCTCGTGAAAGCTTTACCGCCGGTGTGGATCGCGTGACGAATGAGCGTCGCACGAACACGTAAGGAATCGGATCAGGTGAGGCGGATTTGATTTTCTGCGTCAGCAAGGAGGCGACGAGATGCACCATTCTATTAATCGATCGATCGAGTTTTCGAGCAATCAGGCCCTCACCGGATGGGGCCCGTCGTCGCACCGCGACCCGTCGTCCAATTCCGATGTGGCATCCACGTCCGACACGGCAACCAAAACTCTCGACAAGATTTGCAGCACGGTCGATCGTTTGGCGGGCTGTGACGAAGCTCAGGTCAATGCACCATCGGATGTTCAGTCATCGTCCGTTCAAGACGATTCGGCGTCACAGTCTCTCGCCGCTTTGCTTCCCCAGTCGCGATTCTTCTCGGGCAGCGATATTGAGTTTTGTTCCATCGCCACTACGGCGGAGGAGTGTACTCCGGGGCAACTCGTGGTTTACCGCATCGGCGTGGATTGCCCGGTCGAGTTAATCGCACAAGCGTTGGCTCGGGGAGCCGCTGGGATTTTGACCGAACAGGTTTTGCCGGCACCGTTGCCGCAGTGCATCGTCTCGGACACCGACCAAGCGTTGGCGGAGATCACCGCGAAGCAACTGATCGACGAGAACGGCTCACGCCCGGACCAGCGATTGTTAACGATCGGGATCGTCGGCGAGACCGGGAAGAGCACCACGGCGCTCGCGTTGGCCCAAGTGCTCCGCGACATTCCTTGCCGTGTCGCCTATCAAACCGACCTTGGTTACAGCGACTCAATCACGACGGACATTTCGGGGCAGTCGATCATCGGCGGTGCCGAAATCGTGTCTCGAATCAGCGAGGCGGCCGACGCGGGAGCAGCGGTCACAATCCTGGAACTCGATGCCGGCGTGCTGCGATGCGGCGGATACGATCAGGTCGGCTTGGATATGTTGGTGATCGTCGGGCGTAATTCGGGACGCACCGACTTTGGTCCTTCGCCAGTCGATTGTGCCCTCGAGCGAGTTGACTGCGATGGCGTTGTTGTCGTCTCCGCGGAAGATCGCCGTAGCGTGCGAGTGGTCGAAGCATCTGGCCTCACCTATTTGACGTACGGTGTTGATGTCGACGCCGACGTGTCGCTGAAAACAATTGAAGTCGCAGACGGTGTTCTGACCGCGTTGGTGCGGCACGAAAGTCGATCGTCGATGATGGAGTCGTTGCTCGGGCAAGGATTCTTAGCCGAGTCGATCGTCGCCGCGGCTGCGGTTGGCGTGGCGACCGATAATCCGCTGGTTCAAATCACCGAATCGCTGAGCAAGCTTCGAGAGTTGCCGGGCCGTTGTCAGCGTGTCGCGGTCGAAGATTGGAACGTTGCCCAAGCGTCTCCTTCGATGGTTCTCGACGTAGCCGGGACGCCACGACGGGTTTCCTTCGTTCTCGATGCCGTGCGTCGTCAGATGCAAGACAGCGCACCGGCGTGTTTGCCGATGAACGCCAAGGTGCAATCCGGTTCGAACCGACGTGCGAAGATGTGGTGCGTGTTGGCAGTCTCCGATGCGGACGACGCCGAGACGCTCGCACTCTACGGACGATTGCTCGAGACGAAACCTGATCAGTGTGTTTTGACTTGCGATCCGAAATCGAAAGAACGGTTCCTGTCCCTGAGTCACGACGTGCTCGATGGCGTTGAAGACTGCGCGTCAATGCGTTTGGTTGCCGATCAAGAGCGAGCAATTGCTTGGGCGACCCAGTGTGCGAGTTCCAACGACACTGTTGTGGTCGTCGGTGGTGTCGACCGCAGTTCCCCGCACGCTCAGCGTGAAAACCTGGCGCGTCTGCAACAATTGATGGAAGGGTTGCAGCGTGAGTCGGCGGAGGCAGCGTCACCTGCGAAGCCAAAAAGTCAGGCCTCCACGAGTTCGGCGACGAAGCTGAAAGTCTTCAACCCGGACAGCTAGAGCGGTTTGCTAAGAGAGGTAGCTGATGTCGCAATGCTTTAGATGTCTACATCTGGCGACGTCTAGCTACTGTGCTCGGGCACGTCGTTATTTGGAATGCTCCGGCGTTTGTTCAAACGCGTTGGTATCGATTCGAAACGGTTTGCCTGTTCACGATGAACGGGGCAAACCGATCGGGGCCTTTGTCGGGCGGGCGTTCAGTCGTCGCCGCTGCTGAGGACGGCCATGAAGGCTTTTTGGCTGATTTCGACGTTGCCGATGGCCTTCATTCGCTTCTTGCCTTCTTTTTGCTTCTGCAGCAATTTCTTTTTACGTGAGACGTCACCGCCGTAACACTTCGCGGTCACGTTCTTTCGCATCGCGGGCACGGTCTCGCGAGCGATCACGCGACTGCCGATGGCGGCTTGGACGGCGACTTCGAACATATGGCGTTCGATTTCTGCCTTGAGGCGTTTGGCGACCGCTCGCCCGCGTCGGTCGGCATCGGCGCGGTGGCAAACGACCGACAACGCGTCGACACGACTGCCGTTGACCATGATGTCGAGGCGACACAGGTCGGCGGGTTCGTAGCCGACCATTTCGTAGTCGAGCGTCCCGTATCCTCGGGTGCAGCTTTTGATCTTATCGTGCAGATCGTAGATGACTTCGGCGAGCGGGATGTTGTACGTCAACATCGCTCGGCCGGCCCCGATGTATTCCTGGTTTCGCTGGATGCCTCGTCGTTCTTGGCATAGCTTGATCACCGCGCCGATGTACTCTTCCGGCACGATCACGTTGCACTTCACGATCGGTTGCCGGAATTCTTCAATTTCGCCTGGGTCGGGGACGTCCTGCGGTTTGTGGATCATTTTGGTTTCGCCACGTTTGAGCGTGATTTCATAGGTCACGTTCGGTGCGGTCTGGACCAGGTCGATGTCTGATTCTTGCTCGAGACGCTGTTGGATGATTTCCATGTGCAGCAGTCCGAGGAACCCGCAGCGGAAACCGAACCCGAGTGCTTCGCTGGTTTCCGGCTCAAACTCAAAGCTCGGGTCGTTGACCGAGAGTCGTTCGAGGGCGTCGCGAAGGTCCGTGAATTCTTGACCGTCGCTGGGAAACAATCCGCAGTAAACCATCCGCCGCGGCCGGTCGTAGCCGGGCAATGCGGGAGCATGGTTTTTGCCCACCACCGTCACGGTGTCGCCGATGTGAACATCGCCGAGGCTTTTGATGTTGCAAATGAGGTAGCCGACTTGGCCGGCCGACAATTCGTCCCGTGCGACGCGGGCAGGTGCAAATTGTCCGAGTTCGATGACTTCGTGTTCTGTACCGGCACGCAGGAACTGGATCTTTTGTCCTGCCTTCACGGTTCCCTGCATCACCCGGATGTACGTGATCGCACCGCGAAAGTCGTCGTAGTTGGAATCGAAAACCATTGCCTGCAATGTCGCCTCTGGGTCGCCCGACGGGGCGGGGATGCGGTCGACGATCGCATCGAGCAGGCCGGCAACGCCGACGCCCGTTTTGGCGCTCACGCGTACGCAGTCGTCGGGGTCGGTGCCGAGTGAGTTCATCATTTCCTCGGCGACTTCATCGGGTCTCGCGTGCACGAGGTCGATTTTATTGATCACGGGGATGATCATCAGGTCGTGTTCCATTGCCGCAAACGCGTTCGCCATCGTTTGAGCTTCGACGCCCTGGAACGCATCGACGAGCAGCAGCGCGCCTTCACAACACGCGAGCGATCGTGAGACTTCATACTGAAAGTCGACGTGGCCGGGGGTGTCGATCAAATTGAGTTGATAGGTCGTGCCGCCGTGTTTGAAGGGCATGGCGACGGCGCGAGCTTTGATCGTGATCCCGCGTTGCCGTTCGAGCGCAAGATCGTCGAGTAGTTGCGACTTCATCTCGCGCGTGGTGACCGTGCCGGTTTCCTCGAGCAGTCGATCTGCGAGCGTGCTTTTGCCGTGATCGATGTGCGCGATGATGCAAAAGTTGCGAATGTTCTTCGTTTGAACGGACATGGGGAGGAAAGCTGCCGGAGGCGAGCGCTCGATGGTTGTTGTGAAAGAGGTTGGTTGGGGCGCGGCGTCCACCGCGATAGGAGAGCGGTGTTGGTAGTGCGTTGTTATTGACGCGGATTTGTTGACGCGTTTTTTTGAGTAGGCGTCGAGGAGTCGGCAAGCGTCGAGGTCAGGGCGTCGAGGCTAGGGCGTCAGGAGTTGACCTTTCTCGCGTAGCCCGCGGCGCCGAGGTAACCGGCGTCACTGCCGAGGGTGGCGAATGAGATTGTTGTTCCCTCGAAGACGTTGGGGAACGTTCGTTCGCGGAACTCATCGCGGATGTGCTGCAGGAACCGTTTTCCGATCGGGCAGGCGTCGCCGCCGAAGTTCATCGCGCCGCCGAGAACGACACTGCCGGGGTCGACGGTGTGCACGAGAGTGGTGATCGCGATGCCGAGCCAGCGAGCGGTGTCGTCGATAATCGAGTTGGCCAGTTTGTCGCCCGCGACGGCTGCATCGTAGACACGTTTGCTGGTCAGTTCGTCTTTGCCGTGATCGCCTTCTTTGTTCTCGGTTTTGAGGTAGCGATACAGTTGGCTGTCGGGGACGTCTCGCAGACGTTTGCGGGTGATCGCCACGACGCCGGTTGCCGATGCGTAGGCTTCGAGTTGCCCACGGCCGCCGCCCCACTGGCATAGCTGTGCGTCGGGCGCGGAGTCGACCAGGATGTGCCCGCACTCGCTTCCGAAACTGTTGACTCCGTTGACGAGTTCGTTCTCGATGATGATCCCACCGCCAACACCCGTGCCGAGCGTCAGCAGCAGCATCGAGGAGTGCTTCGATCCGCTGCCGAGCCAGAATTCTCCGTAGGCGGCTGCGTTGGCGTCATTGAGGAACGAAACGTTTCGTCCGGTCGCTTTACTCAGTTCGTCGACGATCGGGAAATCCCACCACGACGGCAACTGCGGTGGCGCCACAAGCCGTCCGCGGGGAAGGTCCATCGGCCCGGGCGAGCCCATTCCGATGCCGGGCACTTTGCCGACCACGCCGCATCGTTCTTCGGTTTCGTTGACGAGGTTCGACAATCGTCTTACTGCGGCCTCGGGGCCTTCCGATTCCTGCGTGGGGACTTGCTCAAACGCGATCGTGTGCCCGTCGTGGTCGACAAGGCCGCACTTGATGCTGGTGCCACCGATATCGATGCCCCAGTAGAACGGAGCGGTGGCGGACGAAGGCGGGAACGCGTGATCGTGGACGTCGATGGAAGGCAAGGCAGGATTTCGTTTGGAGGGATTCGGTGGGTGTCGCAGAAAAACAAATTGGGATTAGTCTCGGGGCAGTCCGAGACGCTTGGGCGAGCGGTGGGCTGGTGATGCTGCCAAAGCGAGAGATCGCAATGGTGGGCATCATTGGTGGGGCTTTTGCCGGTCGCTAGCCCGTCGATTTGGCGGGCGGCGGATCCAAGTCGAGGACCCGGGCCGGTTCACGTTGGCGGCCTTAGTATAGAAACCGTTTGCGATTCGGCGAGGTGCGATCGGAGTGATCCCGCTCCGAGGCCGCGGTGGCGTCCGCGCGAGAGGGTTCTAGCTCCTCAGCGGCAGCGTCATTTGGGCCGGTTTGACCCATCCGGGCAGGCTAACCTCGGGGCCGGAGATGCCCAGGACGACCGATCCGCCATTGGCGACCGGGCGGCTGACGATCAGGCAATTGGTCAGCGAGATCGCGTCGGCTAGGTTCCGGCGGATAAACGCACGTTGACATCGGAACAGGTCCAGCCTCCGGCGCAGGCCGCCGAGCCAGTTCAGGCCTGAATCGGTGCTGCAGTAGTCAACACGCAAAAGGGTGTCGCCGCCGAGTCCGAGTTGCTCGCGGAGCAATTTCCACGACTCCGCGAGATCACAGAAGAACGCGGGTTGCAGCGAAACAATGGCCGGTACGACCAGCGTGAGCGTCTTTTGTTCGGACCGGTTGGCCGCGACCGCATGACACAGAAACGTTTTCAACGTGTTGTCAGTCGAAATCGCAGCCGAGTTTTGGGTCGCAGTCATGAATCACGCGTGGTTAGAAAACTATCGTTTCGGAGACCGCATCTTGGCCAGCATCGATTGGAAATCGACGGCGACAGGTGTGCCGGGCGTCTCGTCCGTTTTGGCTTCGCCGACCGTGATCGCTTCTTCGACCTCGACGTCATCTTCGATCACCAGCATGTCGCGGTCATCGTCGACGAGTGGATCGGGTTCGCCATCTTCCATCCACAAAACGGGAGCGGATGCGTCACCGCGAAGGCTGAGGATTTCGCGATGCAGGGAGGACTCGAGGTCTTCGCCGTGTTGCTCTTCACCAGCGTTCTGTTCCGGTGCTTCGGCCGATTGGCAGGTTGCGGAAGTTTCGCAGGCGATCGCGGAATCGTCGCCGAGCTTGGCGACAACGGGTTCCTCTTCGTCGAACTCGCCGAATAATTCATTCGGGCTCGGAGTTTCGAACGCGATTACCGGTTTGGTTTCGGCGTACACGGGTTCTTCGGTTTCGTCGCTTGCTTCGACTTGTTCGTCGTAATCGAACGTGCCGGTGGCACCGCAATCGTAGCTGACCGACTCGAACGCAACGTCGCTGTCGCATGCGATTGCGACTTCGGTTTGCATCGTGAAGTCAGTGTTGGTGGCTTGTTCAGTTTTCGCACAACCGGACTGGCATTCCGAAGCGTCGCACGATTCGGGATTGCAGTCGCCGTTTCCGCCGCAGTTCTCGCCACAGTTGCCCGTTTCTGATTCGGCTTTGAGTGCGACGCTTTCTTCGCGAGCGGGCTCTTCGTCGGTGCTGTCTTCGAAGGCCGTTTCGGGTTCGGTGTTTTCGGTTTCGAGCTCGGTCTCGAATTCGATGCTCGATGATTCGATCATACCTGGCGAATCAGTCATCGGGCCAAATTCGATCGCGTTGTCTTCATCGCAGAGTGGCCCGAACTCGACGCTCGATACCGGACGGCTGAGTTCCGGTTCTTCCATCAGCGGACTCGGCAATTGCTGCAGCACGGCCCACGCATGGTCGACGGTTTGATCGGTGATTTGGCCGTGACCGCGTGACGTTGCGAACTCAATGGTTGCCGTCATCAGTTGGTTGACGAGTCGCGGCACGCCGCTGCAAGCACGATGGATCGAACGTATCGCGGACTCTTCGATGCCGACCTTGGCGGCCGAGGCGCAGTTCTGGATCGTTTGCTGAACGTATTGCACGGTCTCGTCGCTGGAGAGCGGGTGCACGTAACAGCGTGTTGAGACCCGTTGGACGAGTGCGTCGAGCGAAGGCAGAGCGAGCGTCTCGTCGAGCTTCGGTCCGCCCAGCAAGACGGCGCTGACGCGTGGCCGGCCGCCCGACATCACGTTGGTCAGAATGCGGATCGTCTCAAGGACTTCAGGTTTGAGCGTTTGGGCTTCGTCGACGAGCAGTAGCAATCCGGCAAACTCTTTCGAGCTGCCCGCGATCCGTTCGATGATCGCGAGTTGTGGGTCGTCTCCCACGGCGACAGGAGTCGGGGCGATGCCGCGAATCCGGTCGAGTCGGCTGAGTAGGTGACGCTGCAGCGATTGTGGGCTTTCGAGGGTCGCGTCGCCGAAGACGATGACTTCGCGATCCCGAGCAAAATGTTGTTGCAAGACTTGGCAGATCAGCGATTTGCCGGTCCCCGGAGGCCCAATGACGAGCGAAATGGCCTCCCATGCCTCAACCGCACGGCGAACGCGTTGCAAAGCGTCGTCCTGCGAACCGACACGCACATAACGTTCGGCGCTTGGGAATGGTGGAAACGGGGGTACGTGAAACTGTGTTTCAACCGATGACATGGTCGAAGTCCCGAGGCGGCACAAAACGAAGAAAGCGGACATTCCGTCTAATCGTTACAGTCGTCACGAAAGGTGGCCGAACTGAAACGAAAATGGTGGCGAAGGTCGAGGCAATCGGTCTTGGTATGGTGAGATCAGATTGAGCCGAACTTCGCTCCCCCCGTCTTAACCAAAGCGGCCCGATCAGCGAAAGTGGGAAACCGTTCCTTCGCCGACTGCGTCCCGCGATTCCGCCTCGACCGTGTTTTTTATGCCCGATTCGCCCGTTTCTGACACCGTCGAACTCGCCGACGCGATCCGAACCGCGGCGGCGGAGGAGGGCTTCGTCGCCTGCTCGATCGCTCCCGCGGTCAACAGCGAGGGGTTCAGCGAATTGGTGCGTTGGATCGAAGCCGGCTATCCCGCGGAGATGGATTATTTCGCCAATCGCATCGACGCCTATCGGCATCCGGAAGGCGTTTTGCCCGGAGCCCGTTCCGTGGTGGTGCTGGCGTGGCCCTATTCCGCTTGCGATTCGGAACCAGGAGACAACAGCGACGTCGTGTTCGGAAAAGTCGCCCGGTACACGTGGCAGGCGACGGACTATCACGATGTCATTCATCCGAAGCTCAAGCGAATTCGGCGAATGATTCAGACGCGATGCCCCGACGCGAACGCTCGTGGGATCGTCGACACCGCGCCGTTGATGGAACGCGAAGTTGCCCAGCTCGCGGGGGTGGGCTGGCGGGGCAAGAACACGTTGTTGCTGAATCGAACCCTCGGCAGCTATTTCTTTCTTGCGTGCGTCTTAGTGGACGTCGAACTCCCCGCCGATTCACCGCACGAGTCGGACCACTGCGGGACGTGCACGGCATGCTTGGACGCCTGCCCGACGGATGCGTTTGTCGGCCCGCATGTACTCGACGCGTCACGCTGTATCAGTTACCTCACGATTGAAAGTCGCGAGATGATTCCCGAGCCTCTGCGTGACGGCATTGGTGATTGGGTGTTTGGGTGTGACGTCTGTCAAGAAGTCTGCCCGTGGAATCGCAAGCCCACACGACGTGCGATGGCGGGCGACGCGGGAGAGCAATCCGATTGGCTGCTGTCACCGGCGACGCCTCGCGGGATGCTCGAGTTGGCGTCGTTGTTCGAACTCGATGAAGACGCCTTCCGAGTACGTTTCCGCAAATCACCCATGTGGCGAACCCGCCGCCGAGGCCTACTGCGAAATGCCGCCATCGTGATTGGTAACGTGGGGACTCACGAACAAATCCCAACGCTAATCCTTGGTTTACGAGACCCCGAACCGATCGTGCGAGCCTCGTGCGTGTGGGCGGCTCGAAAAATGATTGAGCGAGTAGCAACAGACGACAACGTCATCCAGAACGAACTCGCCCGTCTTGACCGCGAAGAATTGGATCCGCTGGTCCGCGAGGAACTGGAACGTTGAGCACAAGTTCTCTCGCGCGGTCCCTATCGCTCGACCGTGAGTGATTCATTCCTTTGATATCGGCGAAAACACAACCTCGTAGTCGCCGTTGTATCTCAAACGATTTCCGTCCACATCAACGGGCGGTTCACTATAGGGTGCAACGAGCATCAACTGCATCGACTCTTTCCAGACCAACCAAGGCCACGATGGGATCGACGTTCTGCTCATGGTTCAAACTCAATCCAGAGGAGATCGTTCTTGCCATCGAGCGGACCATAGATTCGCCGCTGACTGTTCGAAAGACGTGGCGGATCGGACGCCCACCATTCGAAAAGGGTACCGGCATAAGTAAGGCGTTCGGCAAACGGAAGATCGACCTTTTGCAGTTCATCGATTCCTCCCGGCCATCGTGAAAAACGCTTCTGAAACAATCGCACCGCCACCCCGCAACGAACGAATCGGTGGTCGTTTTCCGCTTGAACCAATCGTTTCGACAGCACACTCGGTGACGCCATTTTTTGCGTTCTCAGTGGATCGGCACCTAGAAACGGTCGCTGCAACAAGACATCCAATCCCCCAATCCCGTTCGGGAGGTTCGCCTCGTGCTCGATCGCGTCTATGGCGAAAAGGAAATCCGAAGTTCCGTCACAATCCGTCGCGATCATCTGGCTCAGCGTTAGCACTTGCTCCCTTCGCCGACTCGGAGCAACCGAGTACCACCATCGATAACGAGAACCGCCTCCTCGACGCAGGTCAAAGCCGGACGTTCCGATCACACTCATGTCGAAGATTTGATGTCGCAACACCGCTTTCCAACGGGAATCCGCTTGTCCGGACGGAGCGAGCAATTGCATTAACCGCTCGAGTTCTTGTTCAGACCAAACATCATGCTGGAGTGACGCAGCGATGCGCTTTTGCAAAGTCGTTTCAGCAGTATCTCGCAGTCCCTCTCGAGAAACTCGAGGAGGATCCTCATGATTGCTCGCCAAATGAGCGAGCACCTTGAGTACCGCGAGCGCACGTTCGGTGTCGTTTCGATGCAAGGCGTCAACAAACACTCGGGACAGGCATTTCGTGATCGCGATGTGCAGGTGCAAGATCGGGTCACGTGTCCCGATCGAGGCCAGAGGCGTCGGTTCCCATATCGGCTGATCGCTTCCTGACAACACGATCAATTCATCAACGATCTCGCGTGCATCGTCCGCATACAGAGAAAGCAATTCGTCTGCCTCCGGCGGGCGGGGCAACTGATCGTGTCCCGCAGTCTGCTCTAGCTTTTCCACATAGGAAAACGCATCGCCGTAGATTTCCTCGAGAGCTTCGTTTGCTGACAAGATTCGCAGCCATCGTGCAGTGTTTTCATCTGACGTCGCGGCGTCTTCCCTGCGGATCAACCACAGAGTGTCGCTTTCAGCGGGGACGGCTGAGAACGGCAGTCTTCATGCCAGCAAGCACACAAGGCCGAGCGTTGTCTCTGTACTCCCGTTGTCCGATCTAAAAGTGAGTTGCCCAAATTCATTGGAGACGAATTGCACAAAAAACCTCCACCGGTGTAAATGATGGAGGTTTCGAGATGACTCTCAATGGCAGTCAGCTTATCGTGATGAACTACTTATGAAGTTATGCCGCTTTGGCGTGTTTGGCACGCCACCAGAATCCGCCAACCACGGCGAAGGTGTAGACGACCAGCAGTGTCATGACGGTCGGGAACGCTGCCGGTTGGCTCGCGTCGTAAGCTTTGTCGTGGATCGATGTTGCGGCGGCCGCGATCGCGCCCAAGACAGCCGCGCCCATGGCGATGTTCCATCCCCATCGGCGTCCGCCGGTGGGCATTTCGTCACCGAGAATGCGTCGGCTATTCATCATTAGGAAGAACGTGACGTACGCGATCGGAAGCAACATGACCGCGAACGTGCTGGCGAAAATCGCGAGCCAGAATCGGGTACCGGGATCCGTCCACAACGCCACCCAGCTCGCACCGGAAAGACCCGCGACCAATACACCGGCGATGAACGGGCCGTTAGCGTCGGGCATCGATAGCATCTCACGGAAAACATAGCCGTTGATCAGCATCAAGATAATGATCGTTGAGAAGCCCATGCCGAACACGCCGAGCCCGAACACGAGTTTGGCTTTCTTCTCGCCGAGCAGGGGAGCGAGCGTTTGTGATAATTGGAATGCGTCACGTTTAACGAGTGCCGCGGCGACGCGTTTTTCTTCAACCGGCAGAGCCGCAATCATTTGCAGTTTCTCTTCATCACTCGTGCTGTCGGCTTCTTCACCGAGGTCGAGGTTGACGCGAGCCATCAGGTCGCCTTCGACTTTCGCGAACGTCGGTGACTCTTGCATGACGGCAAGGTCGCTCGAGGCGAGTTGGTCATCGATCCGGTTGTGGAACGATGCCGAGGCGGCGATCACGACGCATCCGGTCACCAACACGAATGGGATCGCCATGCCCGTCGACAGGTCAAAGCGGGCGAGTCCACGGAAGGGTTTGTCCCAACCGCGGGCGAGCATCGAATAAGGTAACAGGAACGTCATGTTGATCCCGACCGCGGTAGCAGCCGCGGCGATCATGACCGAGCGTTGACTCGTGACGAGTTTCTTCGTCCAGAAGTCGTTCGCCTCAGGAGACAGCTGGCTGACGACACCGCCGAGTTCTCCCGCCGGCGAACTCCATTGGCTGAAGTCCGGGATCAACCCGGCCAAAATCGCCGCGATGCTGATTTGGCCTTGTGAGAACAACAGGATTGCGACGCCGACGAAGCAAATCACGATCATGCCGATCAAGGCTTTCAGGAAGAGATCGAATACTTTGGCGGCTTTGCCCTGGCGAACGTTAAGCAGAACAACAAAACTCGCCGCGAAGAGCAGCAGGATCGTCGTCGTCCACTTGGCCGTCGTGCTGTCGCCGAGTCCGGTGCCGCCACCGATGTTGAATAAGTTTTTGTCCAACGCGTCATAGCACAAACTGAATTGCGGCATGCAGAAAATCATGTTGGCCATGGCGGTCGCGATCAGCCACCCCCAACCGAGCGCCGGGTTGATTTCGCTGTTGATCGCTTCGAACGGACGACGCCCTGTTGATAGCGTCACGTAACTGATTGCCGACAACATGATCACGCCGAAGACGATCGCGACGAGTTGCAGCCACAACATGCTCGTGCCGCCGAGCACTCCGAGGAACAACGATCCCGCGAGCGATCCACCACCGAGCGTGATCGCACTTTGCAACCATCCCGGGCCGGATAGTTTGATGTACGCGCCGAGCGTTTTGCCTTCGGCTTGTGCTTGTTTGAGAAGTTCGCGGTCGGATCGCACCTTGTCGCTGACTCCTCCCGCTCCCGAACCGAGGGGATTGTCGGTGGTCGACGATGGTGAGTTATCGGAGGGCGTGGGATCAGTGTCGGTCGCCATGAGCGGTTCAGGGGTGGGGTAAAATGGAGAGAAAAGCCAGAGGATGCATCAGGCTTTTGATGCATCGGCGGCACGATGATAACAAGAGCACTGAGTCCGCGCAGGCGGCTAGAAAAAAAAGCCCGACGCGAGGCGACGCTGTGCCTCAATCTCGCTGGTGACTGTCGGTTAAGCGATCGTGATCGGTAACGGGATGACTTCGTCAATCGACTTCGCACCGGTCTGCAGCATCAACAACCGATCGACTCCCACGGCCACTCCGCTGCACCGGGGTAACCCATCACGCATCGCCGCAACCAGCGTTGTTTCAACAGGATAGGGGCGGTCACCGCGACGCCGTCGGATCTCGTTGTTCTGTTCATATCGCCGCACGAGTTCCCGCCAATCACGCAGTTCGTCGTAGCCGTTGGCGAGTTCAACGCCGTGATAAAATAACTCAAACCGATGAGCGAAACGTTCGTCGTCTTCGCACGGTCGAGCGAGTGCTGCCTGCGTGATCGGGTAACGAGTGAGGATTGTCGGAGTCGACCGGCCGAGTTGTGTCTCGACGTAGTGTGACAACAGGACGTCGAGCAACGAGTCGCGATCCTCGCCTATTGAGATCGCGAGGCTTGCGTCGATGCCGCTGACCAAACGCAATAGCTCCCGGACGGGCGATTCGATCGGGTCGAGACCGAGCACGTCAGAGAAGGCGTCTTGGTAACTGATCGTTTCATACGATTCGGTTTCAAATACCGACGCCGCAAGGTCGCCTAGCAAGGCGATCGCTGACTCCGCATCACCGTCGACTTCGTACCATTCCAGCATCGTGAACTCGACGTTGTGACGCTGGCCACTTTCGCCGCGTCGGAACACCGGCGAGATCGAAAAGATGGACGGGGCACCGCGAGCGAGCAATCGTTTCATTGCCGACTCAGCGGACGTTTGCAAGAAATAACGACTCGACGACGGGGCGGGCGATGTGCCTGACGAGTGCGGTCTGTCTTCGGCGGGTGTGGGATCACTCGTATGACGTGAATTCTCAGGATCCCATTGACCGTCGTCTTCGTGACCAGCTAATTCCGGCAACCCCAATTCGCTCGCCGAGACGGCGATCGGATCCAAGTAAGCATCGATCACACAGTCGCGGCTCAGGCAAGGAGGCTGGACCTCGAGAAAGCATCGGGTGTGAAAATAGGTGCGAATTAGCCTCAGCAGCCGATCGCGAAAGCCCAATTGGGCAATAAAATCAACGAAACCTTCGCCAGAATTTCCTCCCGATCCGCTGGTGGGGGGATCGATCTGGGGTCGGAGGGGATCGTTGGAAACACTGTTTTTCATTGGGTTTTAGCCGGTTTTGACGAGTTGGCACGCTCGGAATGCGGTGCCGTCGCAGATCGCGTCGGGAACAATTACAAAGCCGTTACATTTCGGTGTCCAGGGCGTGACACGCCCGCGTCAAAACATCGCTATCCTACCGGCTCCTCAGCAGACGATTTCCAATCCGCTCATCGAACCGCCGGTGCAGCAGGGAGAACTCACTTGGCGTCGTTCATTGCTGATCGGAAATTTCCCCCATATCGCACCACGAGACCAGGAACGTTCTCTGATGTCGACCGTAACAGGCCCGAACCGCTCCCACAGCGAAAACGATAACCAACAATCCACATCGGACGCTGCTGAAAACAGTGCCGTCGAGACCCTTGATCCGCTCGACGCGGAAGTCTGGAACCGTCCAGGGCTCGAGGGAGCCGCCGAAGCTGCAGACGCGGACGAGTTACACAAACCGGCCGCCGAAGATGCTGACGGCTTGTCATCGCTCGTCGCTCAAAAAGCCGCCAAAAAACTGGACATGGCTCGTCCGACTGCGAAAGAACGCAAACGTTTCGACAACCTGAGCTACTGGGCGATCGGTTGGCTCGCGGTCGCTCACCTCGTTTGCCTCGCTGCCCCGTTTTACTTCACTTGGCAAGCCGTTGTGACCGCGTTGGTCATGCACTGGATCGCCGGCAGCCTCGGAATTTGCCTCGGTTACCACCGCATGCTCACCCACACGGGCATGAAAACGTACAACTGGGTTCGTTACCTGTTCGCAGGAATCGGTTGCTTCGCCGGCGAAGGCTCGCCACTGGACTGGGTCGCTGACCACCGCAAACACCACGCACACAGCGACCAAGAAGGTGACCCGCACTCGCCACACGACGGCGGCATCTGGAGTCACATTTTCTGGTTGGCGTTCCACACCCACAACGGTGACCGCAAGGAATACCTGCAACGCTGGGCTCCGGACTTGTATCGTGACCCAATGATGCGAGCGTTCGACGTTTTGTTCCTGCCGATTCACATTGCCGTTTCACTGGCCCTCTTCGGTGCCGGTTACTACTTCGGTGGCTTCGATATGGCGATGTCGATGTTGATCTGGGGCATGTTCGTCCGCCTCGTTCTCGTGCTGCACGCAACGTGGATGGTTAACAGTGCCTCGCACATGTTCGGATATCAAAACTACGAAACGACCGACGACAGCCGTAACAACTGGCTCGTCGCCATCGTCGCTTACGGCGAAGGTTGGCACAACAATCACCACGCTTACCCACGTATGGCCAAGCACGGTCACAAGTGGTGGGAATTCGATATCACCTGGCAATCGATCCGATTGCTGCGGGCTCTCGGACTGGTTTGGGACGTGGTCGATTACCGTACCGCCGCTGAAAAGCGTGCCGCCGCAGCAGCGAAAAAAGCCGCCGCGAAGTAGGCATCCACAGTCAATGATTGCGGGTCGGCCAAATCGGTCGCCCGCGATCCCCGGTCAGCTTTGCGAGAAAGCCACCTTCAACATGAGGTGGCTTTTTTTGTGTCCACACGCAAAGCCCGTTCATTTCCCTCGGATACGTTCTCATTGGCATCAACGGATCGAAAGATCATCGATAAAGAGAACGCTGCCTACATTGCCGGCGTCTTCGGCGGTCACGATAACTCGAGGCCGGTCCTTGGTTCCCGACGCAGCCTGACGTTGGAATGTTTGCGACAGCGTGATCCATTCGCCCGTCGCGAGGCCGGTGAGATCGAACGGTTTCAGTTCATACCACGGATCGTCGAGTATGACATTGATTCGTTTCGTTGAGCAATTCGGTTCCAGCCAAACGTTCACCGAGAGAAGGTGTTCGCCCGCGGGAATGTTCAGGCAACCGTTGGGAGCGAATGCGACAGCACGTTCGTCGAGCCGGCTTGGGTGTGAAAACTTCAGCGATTGACGTCCGGTCAGCGGTTTCTCGTTGCTGATCTGAAAGTAGGGACGCGAGTCTTCGGCAATCCACCAATCCTCTTGTTGATCGCCCACGCGGATCGGGCCTTCAAAGCCGAACGATGCCTCCTGCGTGGAAGGGGGATTGTCGGCAGGAGTTGACTCCTCTGACGCGATCTCGCGAGGTCGAACCTCGTAGTCCGGCTTCTGCCATACGCGGATGTAGTCGATTTCGTAGTCGACGGGCAAATCATCTTTGTCTGGTATTCCATGCCAAGGAAACGTTTCCGAGTCGACCCAAATGGCAATCGGTCCGGTGATCACCCACGCTTCATCGCCAATCTCTCGACGCAGTACCGTCCGAACCAACTTGCCGTCGGCGTAGAACTTCAGGTACTCGGGATCCCAGTCGAGTCCGTAGACGTGAAAGCCCTCTGCCACTTTGAAGTCCAACTGCAATCGGTCGGTCCATGTTGTCGGTCCGCCCTTCTTCGACCAATCGTGAATCGAGGACCACAGTTCGGATTCAAGGTGCAACTTGTGTCTCTGTTTGGGGCGTCCCGAAAACTCGAACACGTCCAACTCCGTCTTACTGCCCGTCGCCCAAAACGCGCTCGTGACGGATGCGTCGGCCGCTTTGCATCGGATCTCCATGTAGCCGTAAAGGAACTCGTTCTTGCAGATCACCGCGGCGGTGGTGATGTTTTCATACGCGAGTCCTTCCTTCATTTCCTTCCACGAGAAATCGCGTTTCTTCGCAAACTCGAAGTCCGGCTCCCATCGCGCTTGTAGCTTCAGTAGCCCATCTTCGATCCGCACATTGTCCGTCGAAAACTGAGACGGTGCACGCCCGATCCAGTTGGACTTCAACACACCGTCGGTCCCTTGGATCAACCACTTGTCCGCATCCAGCGGGGCTGTTTCGAACTCGTCGCTGACGTTCGGGTTCAAGACCCAACCACCTTGATTCGAAGGATCCGACGCAGGGTGCGCGTTCGGAAATGGTTCAACGGCTGAACCGATTGTCAGCCACGCCAGCCCGATCGCCACGGATAATAAACGTACGCGCTTTAACAACATCACCATCGCATCCTCCAAAGGAATCACATTGCATCGAAATTGAACCGCATCTCGCCCGGACCTCATGTTGTCATGGAGAACGACCTGACGTTATCGCTTCGATGGTCATCGCTCGTGCTCTCTGAACTCTCACTACATGAAATAAAATCGTATTGTAGTATGATAAGGGGTGGAGGCCAACGGAAGGGGCGGGAAAGCAAGCGGCAGGGACGTTGGACGTTTCTTGTTCCCCGAACGACCGGCGACATGGCAATCTCAGGGTACGCGCTGTGCCGACCCGAGCGTGATGGCAGGTCAGCAATTCCGCGAGGCGTGTTAGTTCCGAGAAGTGACAGGTCGAACAAGTGGCAGCGGCGAGCAAGTGGCAGCACCGAGCTAAGGAGAGTGGCATTGTCCTCACCAACCCCATGACAATTCAGCGATTCGGAAGAACCGAGCAACGATCTTGAATGCTCGACTGTGGCGAAGGTGAGGTGATCGATATCACTCCATAGGCCAACCTCGGTCGATCAAGTGAAATGCGTCGTTGCCGAACCAACGTAAGGAGATATTTGTATCGCGTTTTCAGTTTCGGCAAGGGTAACTAGGATTGAGAGTTCTCAAGCTCGCAAATGTTTCCGGTGCAACGGATGGTAATCTATGGACTGCGGTTCTGCAGATCTGTGTTGGCTACGACGATGCGAGCACGAGTGTTTCATTCGTGATGCCACGCATCCGCTCCTTCCACCCCGCCCGCCTTTATCCACCTGCCATGCGTTCTCTATACAATTCGACTGTTGCGATGTCGATCGCGTTGATCGTCACTCATGCTCTTTGTGCGGACACCGCTTCTTCCCAAAACTATGAGCTCGCCAAACCAACCGCGAAACAACTCCGTTTCGCCGATTGGGAAGTCGGCGGTTTCATTCACTATGGCTTGAATGTCTATACGGGCCAAGAACATGGTGATGGCAGAGAACCTGCGTCCAAGTTCAATCCTACCGAACTCGACGCCGAACAATGGGTGATCGTTGCGAAGTCGATGGGCGCCCGATACTGCTGTTTGACGGCGCGACACGAAGGCGGGTTCTGTTTGTGGCCTTCGAAGACGACCGACTACACAATCGCCAACAGCCCTTACATGGATGGGAAGGGAGATATCGTGCGAGACTTCGTGGCCGCCTGTCGCAAACATGGTCTGCACCCCGCGTTGTATTTAACGGCGAGTCATGATGCTCACGCAGCGCTGCAATCCCAGAGCGGGAAAATCGCCTGGGGCGCCGAGCGTGAAAAAGCAGTCGCCAAAGCTCTCAGCGACAAATCTCGCAAAGTTGCATTCAAAAAAGTTCAGCTTGGCCAGTTACGTGAATTGTTGACCAACTACGGACCGATCGCGTTCATGTGGTCGGATCACTGGGATGCCACCGATCCCGACGGCGTGTGGCGGGCCGCCACGGACTTGGCCGCTGAGCTGCAACCCGAAATGGTTTTCATGGGCCCCGAAACTTGGGTGCCTGGCAATGAAACCGGGCACGTGGTTTACCCGATGTGGAACGCCGTGAGCACCGTCGACGGAACCAACTACTCCCGTCCCGCAGCCGGAGCAACGGATTTTTCGGTGAAGAACAATTATGGACTGCTCGAAACGGATGTCCGACGTGGTGATCCGTTTGGGAAATTCTGGCGGGTCCGTGAATGCACAACGAACTCAGGTTTTCACTACGGTGGTTGGTTCTGGCACCCCGACAATCTCAAGAAAACGTATCCACGCTCGACATGGGAGCACATCGATCTTTACTACCGCACTGTGGGACTCGGCGCGAACACGATCATCAACCTTCCGCCCGATAGTCGTGGATTGATACCGGATGACTTTGTGGTCGCCGCCAAGGCTCTCGGAGATGAAATTCGCAACCGGTTTTCTAGCCCGATTGCGAAACTCGACGAAGTGGTTCGAGACGACACGGTTGAGCTCAAGTGGGAGACCCCGACATCGATCAATACGGTGGTGACGATGGAGAACATCGCTAACGGACAACGGATTGCGAAGTACACTCTCGAAGCCTACGTCGACGATCAATGGATACCGATGGTACCGAAAAACAAATTGATCGGATGGGCGCCTTATAATTCCAACCCGATGTACGAGACAATTGGCCATAAAAAGATTGACCGTGTTCGGCCCGTTGTTACCAATCGGATCCGTTTTCGTTGTCTCGAATCGATCGCGGGTACCGCCGAGCTACGGAGCCTTGCGGTCTATCATTGTGATCCCATCAAACGCAACTATGCGTCGGCGTATCCCTATTTGAGTGGCGTGGACACGACGATCGAGTCGGCGCACAACGGAGTCCGGCGTGACAACAATTACATCGGCAAGCAGATCGTAATTGGCGGTAAACCGTTCGAACACGGTCTGCTCGTTTGCCCCGTCGCGGTCAGCAAAACGGGGCATGCTGATTTCGACCTGTCAGAATTTCCCAAAGCCAAGGGAATCAAGGCAACGATTGGGATCGAGGACCATGTTCAGCGAAACGGTTCCGCGGTTTTTCTTGTCCAGGTCGGCAAAAACGTGGAACCGACCGAAGACGATTGGGAAACGATTTTCAAGAGTCCCACGATGAGGGGACGTGATCCGGGCAAAGAGATCCACGTCGTGTTTCCTACCGACGCTCAACACGTTCGCTTGCTTACCACTGACGCCGGCAACGGTGTGCACTCGGATCACTCGGTATGGGCCGACGCAAGGTTTGTTGAGTAATCGTGCGGCAAGGCGTGCGCGGCGAGCAGATCGGACCTGCACAGTGAATCCGCCTCGATCGCTCGGGACGTAGATTCAACAACTAGAGGATTCCAAAAACAGTCACTGTCCCCCATGACCAATCCATTCGCCGAGTCAATGCATCCGAAGATTTGACGATCGCTGCGTAGGATTGGTCTGAAGGTGTGGCGGACCTACTTCGAAGAAATGGGGACTGTTTTGTGGTGAGAGGGCGGTGGTTCGTTGGATGGGCGATCACCCGTCTGCGTGCTGTACTTCGGGCATGCCACCGACAACAGCCATCGCGTTCATCGTGAAAGTGATTCTTGCGACGGCATTGCAGGATGGTTCTCAACTGGGGGGGGCATGCGCCCGTGCGTTAGGATTTGCGTTGGAATTAGACGTCGAGTTCAAATCCTTCACGACGTTTGCGAGTCATTAACGCGTTGGCTTGGTCATCGCTTCCGAAGTTTTGGGCGGCGCCGTTCCACTCGAGCGCGCGTCCTAGCATCAAGCTGATGTTGCACATGTGCAGCGAATTCATCGAGTTGATGTGGCTCGACACGTCGGACATCGGCTCGCATCGGTCTTCAATGCACGCGAAGAAATTTTCCATGTGTGAGGTGACTCGTTTGCCCTTGTTGAGTTTCGTGAAGGCCTCTTCGAATTCGGTTCGTGTGGCGTCGTCAAGTCGTGCAAAACATTCCTGGAAGTTATCGACTCGCTTGCCGTTGGCGAGTCGTTTTTTCTCGAGGTTGTCGCCAAAGATTTCTTTGACCGCGCTGCCCTGCAGTTTCGAGCGGTTCACGAAAATGCGGCCCTTGTCACCTTCGAACAAGATGCCGTTTCCGAACGAGGTGTCTCCCGATTTGTACTTGTCGTTGACGGTTATCTTTTTGCCGCCTTCGAAAGTCAGCTCGATGTTGAACTGCGTTGCGGAGTTGTATGCATTGGGCAGATCAGCTTCGCCAGCAAAGAACTTGTTCCAGTTGAATTGGTCAGGGACAATCGGAGTCAATGCTCCCCTCCCAGAAACCGTTTGAATATGGGTGTGGTCGAGACCCAACGCCCATTGGGCGATATCGACATGGTGGGCACCCCAGTCTGTCATCTTTCCGCCTGAATATTCCAGGTACCAACGAAAGAACCGACGGCGTTCCATCGAATAGTCTTTCTTAACCGTGGGGCCGAGCCAGAGATCCCAATCGAGTCCCTCGGGAACCGGCGTTGTTTCAAACGGGCCGCCAACGGGAGCCGGGTCGATGCCACAGTGAGCAGTGACATTGTCGCCCAGTCTTCCGCTCTGCACGATCGCTACGGCATACATGAACAGATCCCAACTGCGTTGCATCGTACCAACCTGGAACACGCGTCCCGATTTTTCAACCGCTTTGCGAATCAACTCGCCTTCGGCGATTGTCAGGGTTAACGGCTTTTCGCAGTAAACGTCGCAACCATGGTCGAGTGCATGCAATGCGATCGGAACGTGCCAGTGATCCGGCGTGCCGATCGTCACGACATCCGGTTTTTCATTCTCGAACAACTTGCGGTAGTCCTGGTACGTATTGAGTTTGCCGTCGTACGCCGCGTTGAACTCATCGTTGTGTAAGGCGTCGACATCGCATACCGCAACCATCTGACCTAACTGCGCCGCTGCGTTTGCGATCGCCCGGCCTTGGTTGTACCGACCACGACTTCCGCCAACACCGATCGCCGCGATCGTCGGTTTGTTTGTCCCCGCAGCGGCCGACGTGTTGCGACTCGTCCAGATCGAAGGGATCGCTCCGGCGCCCACCATAGCGGAGGTGGTTTTAAGAAAACTACGTCGAGATGCGTTGCTTAGCATCGCGTGTTGGTCAGGAGTCATCAGTACTAAGTCCCAAATATGAGGAAGGGAAAGTGGGGATTCGCAATGCGGTCAGAGGATCGATTGCGAGGCGTTGACAAGTCGGCTCAAAGCATCGGCTTCGCGCGATGGCACAATTGAATCGCGAGGCCCCATGGGTCACGCAGCATGGCGAGTTTGTCGCCCGTGGCGGTTTCGTCGGGACCAGAAACCAAGGCGGCACCGGCGGCGCACAATCGCGTGGTCGTGGTTTCGGGATCGTCACAAACGAACGCAATATGAAAAACCAGCGGGTTCATCGCTGAGTAGACAGGCGTTTCGATGGAGGGGTTGGTATAGAACTCGATCATCACTTCACCGGATTGATCGAGCAGAAAGTGCATCGGATACCCCGCGTCACCTGATCGTTTGACGGTGAAACCCAAGTGCTGCGAGTACCAACTCGCGACGGCGTCCGCATCAGCAACTTGGCAGGCGAAGTGTTCTATTTTCATGATGCCTTTTGCTCTCGTGAGCCTGTGAATCAACACACGAGCCACCATGCTCTGCTGATATTGGGAAAGGACGTTCTGCCGACCCGCAAACGCCAGATTTGCTTCGAAAGTTTATGATTCTAACGCCTTCGACTAGCACGAGGTAGTTTCGCAACGGTGCTGCGACAAAACGTTCCGGACGAGCCAAACGGCCGCAACTCAATGCCGAAACGTGTCCGCGTTGAGAGCATTATCAATTGATGACTTGGCTGTTCACCATTGCTCAATGAGCCAAGATTGAGAGCACTTCTATTTTGATTGTAGCCACCGACGCCCGCCGGTGGACGACGTTCCGGCAAGCGTAGTTATCTTTGATAACCCACGTCATCTACAGGAACGCTCTAGTCGCCAGGATTGGGGCGTCAATGTCCTGTGACTTTGGCGACTTCGTCCGAGAGAATGTCCTCGAACTATGCCCAGCTGATCTTATAGACGGTGGTCTCGTCGTACTTTTCGCCCGGGTGCAGCACGCTCTTGGGGGCACCCTCAATATTCGGACCGTTCGGGTATTTGGATGTCTCGATGCAGAATGCACGGAACTGCCCAAACTGGTCGCCGCTTTCTCGCTTCAAATTGTCCGATGTGTATCGACCGGTATAGAACAGGGTGCCCGGTTCGGTGGACATGACTTCTAATTTGCGCCCGGTGGTCGGTTCGTGAACCTCGGCAACCTTGGCTAGCGTGCCGACCGGTTTGTTGAACGCGTAGAAGTGTTCGAATCCGAGCGGCAGTTCATTGAAGGCGTCGCCGATCCGTTTGGGACGAGTGAAGTCCGCCGCGGTGCCTGCGACATCCGCTTCTTCCCCGACAGGCACGTTCGTTTCGTCTGGTACGAGATACCGGTCGCTGTCGAGTTGAAGCACGTGATCGAGGACTTTGTCTTTGAAGCCATTGAGGTTGAAGTAAGTGTGATTGGTGAGTGATACCGGTGTCGCTTTGTCCGTTTCGGCGTGGTATTGGATTTGGATTTCGTTGTCATTCGTCAGGCGATACTGAACGACAACTTTCAAATTGCCCGGGAACGATTCTTCGCCGTCGACACTATCGAGTGACAGCGTCAAGCTCACGCTGTCGTTGTCTTCACTCGTGCCTTCGACCGACCAAATGCGTTTGTCAAAGCCGCGAACGCCACCGTGCAAGTGATTCGGTCCGTCGTTGGTTGCGACTTGATGTTGCTGACCGTCAACGGTGAATCGACCGTTCTTGATTCTCGCGGCGTAACGCCCGACGAGGCAACCGAAGTATGGAGAGTTCGTCTTGTACTCGTCGGCAAAATAGCCTTCGAGCGTGTCGAAACCACAAACGATGTCACTGGTGTTGCCGTCCTTGTCGGGCGTGACGATTGATGTGATGGTCCCACCGTACGTCGTGATTTTGACAACCACGCCGTTGTTGTTTTCAAGTGTATACAGTTCAACGGGTTGGCCGTCGAATTCACCGAATGGCGATTGGCTGATTTGCATCGTTTGAGCTCCAGGCGAAGTGTCAGTGGGGAGTGGGGATATGATCAGAGCATGCGAGCGGTTCGGGGGCAACAATGTGGTCGCAAAAATAGAAAGCAAAACCGCGCAGGCAGGTACCGTTGCAATGCACCGGAGAGGTAGTCGGCGACGCGGACTGGTGTTGAATATGCCGCTGCGATGACTGCGTGCGGAAGCCCGCGTTCGATCAAGCAGCGGAAAGTTCTTGCGGGCTTCTGCCGGTCAACTCGCTGCGATCGATCCGGGTGATCGATGCTTCCGGACCGGAACTTCGTTGCCGAAAGGGTGGGAGAGTGACAGAGGCTCTGGCAGTGTTTTGCTCTACAGACTTGGTGTTAGCTGAATTTCCGAGCAGAAGTGCGAGTTGATCACGACACGAGAGCGATCCCGCGGTCGCTGTAGCCGCCGTGGCCTAGACGGTGGGGCACATTCTGGCGAAGGTCGTTACCTACCGAGAACCGAGGCTATCGGAAAAAACGCTCTGCGCGCCTGAGAGGCGAGAGGCCAATTCCGCCGCGCACGCTCACTTGTGGTAATCAACGTTGTCCTGTCAAACGACATCGAGGACGGACAGCGTCTCCGAATCGCTACTTGATGTTTGCTTGGATCGCAGCGACTGTCTTTTTCATATCACCGTCGCGGAACGGTTCGAAGATTGCGACGTGCTCCTTGTAAGCTTGGCTGTAGTCGCCCAATCGCGTGTATGTCAGCAGCATGCGGGAGCAGAGTTGTCGCCATGTCGGCACCAAGTCATCACCGCCGCAGGCGAGCAAGATCTTTTGATGGAATTCAATATCTCGAATCGCGACTTGGGAGGCTTCACCGGAGTCGCATGCTTCCTTCAACCGTTCCAACGCGAGTTCGACGCTATTGACGCTCTCGTCACTCTTGTCTTCGAAGCCACGCTCGATGACATAGGTTTCAATTTTTAATCGCAGTTCGGTGATGAACTCTCTGTCCCGCGGGTCAGGCGGATGACGCACCATCACGCCCCGGTTGGCTTGATAGGCGAGATAGCCTTCGTGGGAGAGTTGGATGAACGCGTCGCGAACTGGACCGCGGCTGACACCAAAACGCGCCGCCAATTCGATCTCGCGAAGCATTGTGCCAGCGGGGAAACGGCCCGACAGTAAGTCATTTCGGATTTGATTGGTGACCTGCTCACGCACGGTCTGCGGAATCAACGGCATGTTCGCCTCCAAACAATGATTCAAGCCCCTAGACAAGTGATGACTGGTCTAATTATTGTTAACATCATACATTCGCGGGTTGCTCTATACAAGAGGCCCGGAGTGTTTTCCGGCGAGAAGCGTCGAGTCGCTTCGTTCGTCGGAGTCGAGTTAACACGAGGAAGGTGAAGACGCGGTCGAAGAATCGGGAGTCCCAGGCGGCACGTGCGGTTGAACGGCACGCATCCGGTTTGGGATCCCATCGCCAATACCACGACGCCAGCTTGTTTGTGGAGTCGTCGCAGACGCATTCGGATCGGTCTGAGTAGTGCACTATTGTACGTCACGAGTTTGGTGGAGCCTAGCCCGGTGGATCTGTCGCGATGCCAAGTCGTTGTTCGTGATTGTACGATCGCCTCGCATGGTTCGGGCATCATCAGTATCGGCCAGCGAGACCCCCACCTCACTGTCTATCCTCCGGTCACTCCCCGAACTGCGGTCCGCCTTTTGCGTTTGCCGAACCAACTCGTTCGACACCCACGCTCCCACCTTTCTCCACTTGCCTACCCGCCTTCAGCCTCCCTCCCTACAAGGCCCTCTCATGATGTCATCTCAAATTTTCGTGGCAATCGTCGCCGCAAGTTGCGTACTTTCGTCGGGCGTTGTCACCGCGCAAACGTTGGTGGCAGCGCAGTCGAATACGGAACGTTCTCGGAATGCCGATGCTTCTCCGCAGCCGTTCTTGCAGAATCCAGATCTGTCGAAGTCATGGACACTCGTCAAGACTTTTTCGGACGAGTTCAACTCTGGTCGAATCGATCGAAGCAAATGGACGACGGACATGAGACCGTGGGGTGAGCGAGCCTGGTCGTCGGACAATCTTTCGCAGCGAGATGGAAAACTCTTCATCAAAGCACGCTATGAACCTCACACGCACCGAGGCAACCGGTACTTCTACAAGCTTGGGATCCTCCAATCACAACAGAAAACAACGTATGGATATTTCGAAGCACGGATCAAAGGCTGCAGTCGCTTTCCGGGGCTCTGTCCCGCGTTTTGGCTGTACAGCAACGGACGCGAGAAGAACCCCAAGTACCCCAAGGTGACGTATAGCGAGATTGATATCGTCGAGATGTTGCAGGCCGGTTGGGATAGAGAGCTTAGGCGTCCCACCGAAGTCAATCGTATCGACTGCAATCTGCACACTCGAGTCATTAATGAACTCGGAAAGGAAGAGTGGATTCGTCCCCAGCAGATGCCCGACGTTTGTGAACATCATTGGGATGCACCGTGGGATCCGCGTGACGACTATCACGTCTACGCGTGTGAGAACACGCCCGAGCGAATCACGTGGTACATCGATGGAGAGAAGGTCGCCGAAGAAGACAATCTTTACTGGCACCTTCCGATGAGCGTGACGCTGACGATGGAATTGCGCCCGCCGCTGATCGCGTGGGCCGGCGTCGATGGAAGAGTCCCGGTACCCGACGCGAGTACCCCGGAAGGCTTCCCAACGGAGATGTCGGTGGATTACGTCCGCTGTTGGGTACGCAAGCCGGAATGAAATGCTGCCGCTTGATCGCAGGCATTCGATAACCGGACGGCGCGATACCGAAACTTATTCGCCAGGCAATTGGTGTTCGGTCGGCTAAATACACGAGATCGCGTGCTGTTTTTCCACTTTCTCGGTTGGACGCCGATGCCCCGAAAGCGGCAATTTGGGTGGAATCCTGACCGCTAGGCGTTGACATCGCCGCCCAAGGAGATATTTTGTCGATTGTTAACAATGGGTGCGAGTGTGGGTTTCGTGCAAAGCCCGCGAAGGCCACGGCATTCGCTCTGAACGCGTGAACTCAATCGTTCGGGCCGCTTCCGAGTGCAGCATGTCTTCCGATTCGCACCCGTTCGGTTTCTCCCACCGCTCGTTCGAGAACTCACAATGCAGCTTGCGAAATTGATCGTTCTGGTTACCTCTCTCTTTCTATCGATCTCCGCCATGGCACAAGAATCCCCGGTTCCCACACCTGAGCAAGTTGACTTTCTGGGCATCACGCATCCCGACAAACTGAGTGCCGCATCGAAGCGAGCGTTGTTGTGGCCGAACATTGGAAACGAATGGTTCATTGAGTTTGACACTCAGGATCTCAAGGGTGACCTCGCGTACGAAGAAGGCGTTTGCCGTCGTGATCCGAGTGCCATCATCAAAGAGAACGGGAAGTACTACGTTTGGTATTCGCGAGGTACCGGGCCAACGCAAGGTTTTGGCGGCGACATCGAAAACGAAAAAGTGTTCCCGTGGGATCGTTGTGACATTTGGTACGCAACGTCGAACGACGGTTGGACGTGGAAGGAAGAAGGACCCGCCGTTGCGCGAGGACCCAAGGGTGCCTATGATGATCGGTCGGTTTTCACGTGCGAAATCATGAAGCACGATGGGATGTATTATCTCTGCTACCAGACTGTGAAATCGCCTTATACCGTGCGGGTTAAAAACCAAGTCGGGTTGGCGTGGTCGGATTCACCCGATGGCCCTTGGACGAAGAGCGACGAGCCGATTCTCAGTCCAGCGGACAACGGGATTTGGAAAGGTGAGGAACAGAACCGGTTCAAGGTTATCAAGAAAGGTGACTTTGATAGCCACAAGGTTCACGACCCGTGCATCCTTCCGTACCGTGGGAAGTTCTACCTTTACTACAAAGGAGAACAGATGGGCGAAGCGATCACGTTCGGCGGTCGACAAATTCGGCACGGCGTCGCGATCGCGGACAACCCGAAGGGCCCCTACGTGAAGAGTCTGTACAATCCGATCAGCAACAGCGGGCATGAAGTTTGTGTGTGGCCCTATAACGGAGGGATTGCTTCCCTGATCACGACGGATGGACCCGAGAAAAATACGATCCAGTGGTCTCCCGATGGGATCAATTTTGAAATCATGTCGGTGATCAAAGACGCACCGCACGCGATCGGGCTTAATCGCACCGCGGACAGCGAAAAAGAACCGACCGAAATCCTTCGTTGGGGATTAACTCACGAATACAAAACGTGGCATTACCAACAGATCCGCCGTTTCTCTTCACGCCGCATTCTCAATCACACCGCCGTCGGCGAATCCGCCGAATAGGTCCGCATGCTGTCCGTGCGGCGGTCGTCCTGCACCTCCAAATCTGAATCACGCTCCATGTCGCTTTATCAACGAATCGCTTTACTTACGTTGACGCTGGTCACGTCGCTGAATCCGAGTGCGTTAGTTGCGGACGAACCAGACGGTTTTCCGTGGGATATTCCTCAGTCGAAGCCATCGCGTCCGTTAAGTGCTGCGATGGATCGGTTGTACACGAATTACCTGACGCCCCGCCCGGAAGACAACGAACTGTTTTCCAGTTTCAAGTACACACGCCTCGAAGGTTTTGACTATCACGGCGGCGACGGTACGGTCTCGCGTCGAGATCCGTCCAAGGTTCTGCGGATCAATGATAAGTATTATGTGTGGTACACCAAACGTGATACGCCGACTCCTCCGCAAGGTGCGGCGAAATGCACCGACACGATCCCTTCGACAGATTGGGATCTATGCGAAATCTGGTACGCCACCAGTGACGATGGTTTCACGTGGAGGGAACAGGGCGTTGCCGTTCCGCGTCCGCCGAAACCGCAAGTGGGATGGCGTTCGGTGGCAACGCCGGACGTGCTCGCGTGGAAGGGCAAGTACTATCTGTACTACCAGGGGTTCATGGAGGCTAGCGGTACGAAGGGGGACCATTGCCCTGTCGCGATGTCGTATGCGGATTCACCGGATGGGCCATGGACTGCTCACGGTGACGTCGTGGTTCCCAATGGTGCGCCGGGCGAGTGGGATCAGTTTTCGATTCATGATCCCTATCCTCTCGTTTACAAAGGCCGCATCTATCTTTACTACAAAGCCGCCTTTGGCGATCGACCCGAATACCTCGTGGCAAATGGATTGGCGATGGCCGACGACCCACACGGGCCGTTCGAGAAACATCCGTTGAACCCGTTGATGAATTCGGGCCACGAGACCGCCTACTTCCCTTTCAAGGAAGGAATCGTTTCGTTCGCGACAACGAATGGAAACGAGAGCAATACGATTCAATACGCACCCGACGGAATCAACTTTCAAATCGCGGCCGTGACATCACTCATGCCGATCGCCTCGGGGCCTCATGTTCCCGACGCGTTTGACTCAAACGGAAACGGTCGAGGCATCACCTGGGGGCTCTCTCATTTTACCAATCCGGGTACATGGGCGAAGAGCCACAGCATTCTCGCGCGGTTCGACTGTGACCTGAGTCTCGACGTTCACGATCCTGAAATGAAGAATACTCGCGTTTGGCTCAAACCGGATATCTACTTCTCGCAAGGCCTCAGTCAGGCTCAGCGAAAGCAACGCAAGGCATCTAGTATACCAGCGAGCAAGTGACGTGAATGAGACACGCCAATGATCAGTCCTCAACCGTTGCTCGCGTGCGCGATCGTTTGTGCTGCGTTTACCTCGTTAACCGCATCTGTTTCCGCGGATGAAGCGATCGATGCGTTCGAACTGACCACTCCGGTGATGACCGATGAACAACCCGGTGCGGGGCGACGCGTTCGGCAGATCACACCTGAGTATGCGGGCACGTCGGTGTACCACGCGTTGTATTTGCCGGCGGATTGGAAACCGGGCGGATCTTACCCGGTGATCGTCGAGTACACCGGGAATCGATGGGAGCCGTCTGCGTCGACCGGACGCGTTGAAGACGCGAATCTTGGCTACGGGCTCAGTGGCGGGCGTGGTTATATTTGGGTCACGATGCCGTATGTCGAAGCCAATCACACCGAGAACGCGGTGACGTGGTGGGGCGACGCCCAGGCAACCGCCGAGTATTGCAAGACAAACGTGCCACGCATTTGCGAGCAGTACGGCGGAGACAGGGACCGGGTCTTTGTGTGCGGGTTCTCGCGAGGCGCGATCGCAACGAGCTACATCGGGCTCGCCGATGACGAGATCGCAACGTTGTGGAGGGGCGTCATTACGCATGACCACTTCGACGGTGATCGAACGTGGAACTATCCCGCGAGTGATCGAGAGTCCGCGTTGACACGTCTTTCGCGACTGAAGGGTCGTCCGGTTTTAGTGTGCAGCACGAACGCGAGTGGTCTCCGAGATCGGTATCTCAAGGATCACCTCGAACTCGCAGATTTCACGTTTCTCAATGTGCCCACGACAGAGATCTTTGCAATCCCGGAAGGCAAAGTCATTCACCCTCATACCGACCTGTGGATGCATCAACCGAGCGAGTCTCGCGATCAAGCACGCGAGTGGCTTCGACTCCATAGCGAGTTGGCGAATGTGCCCGAAAGAGAACCGCTCACGCAGTAACAGCATTTTGATGTCGTCGCGTTCATTCGTGACGCATTGTTCAATTTTTTGACTTTCGTTTGTTGGCAATTTTCACGCTAGATCACATGAGGCACGCCCACCCGACTGTGTATTGAAACCTACAATCTTTAACGGCTTCGAGGCACGTCGTATGCGCCGCGGCAAGAATGGTGTCGTAAGGCTTTGTTTTGCATCGCGTGTGGTTGGTGCCCAACGCCTCCGTATCTGACACCAGTTGTTTTGCGAACGCTTTGAAGTGCATAGATTCGTGTTTCTTTGTGCGTTTTGTCGCATGCGTGTTTGGAATCACCGACCGTGTGTTTCGTCGTTGTACAATCGTGATCATCGTTGCATGATCGCAGAGGAGTCTTGGCGAGACATGGCGATCAAACCGTCCCCACTATCTACAGCTTTAGTGACCCATTCTTCGTGCGTGTCGCGATCTTGCCTGGTGTCGTTTGAGCTGTTTCATTGTCCGCGCGATCGGGCAATTCAACGCCACTTGTAACTGAGAATGCGTCCGAGAAATGAAGCTTTATCTCCTCACTGCAATGTTGTTCGTCGCCTGTCCGTCGTTGGCGCTTGCTGAAAATGATTGGGAGTCGGAAACAACGTTCGAGCGAAACAAACTCGCTGCACGCGTTCCGACTTACTCTTATTCTAATGTCGAAGACGCGTTGGTTGGCGACCGATCCCGCTCTCGGATGCGGTCGCTCAACGGGACGTGGAAGTTCCGGTACGTTGACCGAACCAACGAACGCCCGACGGATTTCATGGCGGCTGATTTTGTCGGCGATGGATGGGATGACATTCCGGTTCCGTCGAACTGGGAACTGCAAGGGCACGGTCAGCCGATTTATACAAACATTACCTATCCCTTCACGCCGCGGATCTTCGACAAAACGCTGAAGTACGATTGGAAAGGCCCACAACCGCCTCGGCCGCCCTTCATCTATCGCGACAATCCGGTCGGCAGCTATTTCCGCGACTTTGAGGTGCCCGAGGACTGGAAGGATCAGTCCATTCTCCTGCACTTCGGTGGTGTTTCCTCGGCGTTCTATGTTTGGGTGAACGGTCAGCAAGTCGGATATAGCCAGGACAGTTGTTTGGCGGCAGAATTCGACGTGACACCATACGTCAAGCCAGGGGCCAACCGCGTTGCTGTGCAAGTGTTTCGTTGGTCCGATGGCAGTTATCTGGAAGACCAGGACATGTGGCGTTTGAGTGGCATCCAACGTGAAGTCATGTTATTGGCTCAGCCCAAAATCGCTCTGAATGATTTCTACGTGCGAACTAAATTTGATCGCGATCTCAAAAATGCAAAGTTGGAAATACGTCCGAGCGTTCGGGTTGGCGGGGGCGTCGAGCAACTCGAGGGATGGAAGCTTACGGCGCAACTCTTCGATGCCGATCGAAAAGCCGTTCTGGATAACCCGTTAACGACAACGGTTAGTGAGGTCTACAACGAACGTTGGCCCGCTCGCGATATCACCAAATTCGCGTTCATGGAGGCCGACATTGAACATCCTCGCAAATGGTCGTCCGAAGACCCGAATCTGTATCATCTCGTTTTGACGGTTCGTGATCCCCAGGACAACGTCGTTGAAACACGAAGTCAAAAGATCGGTTTCCGAAAAATTGAAATCAGTCATCGAGCGGAGCTTTTGATCAACGGTGTCCCTGTGAAGTTGATGGGTGTGAACCGACACGATCATCATCCGGTGCGCGGAAAAGCCCTCACCCGTGATGACATGCGAAAGGACGTGGAGTTGTTGAAACGGTTCAACTTCAACGCGGTCCGCACGTCTCACTATCCCAATGATCCGTATTTCTACGAACTCTGTAACGAGTACGGGATCTACGTGATGGACGAAGCCAATATCGAAACCCACCACCTCGGCGGTTTCATTCCGAACACGCCGTCGTGGACCGGTGCGATCATGAGTCGTATCTATCGAATGGTCGAGCGAGATAAGAATCATCCCTGTGTGATTTCATGGTCGCTCGGCAACGAATCGGGTACCGGGCCGATCATGGCGGCCGCGGCAACGTGGATTAGGTATTTCGATCCTTCGCGATTCATTCATTACGAAGGCGCCCAAGGTGACCCGTCGGATCCGGATTACGTGGAGGGCAACGGAGTGGGCTACCAATCTCAAGGTTGGCCGACGATGTCGAATCCTGACGATTCAGACTACGTGGATGTGGTCAGTCGCATGTATCCGGACCTCAGCCAACTGGTCAATATGTCACAAAATCCCAAAATCGATCGCCCCATCATCATGTGTGAATACTTGCACGCGATGGGAAATTCGCTTGGAGGACTGGGGGAGTTTTGGGACGAGATCCGAGTCGCACCCAATCTGATGGGCGGATTCATTTGGGACATGATCGATCAAGGACTCGAAAAGACTCACGATAGCAGTCAGACGTTCTTCGCCTATGGAGGCGATTTCGGCGATGTCCCCAATGACGGCAACTTTTGCATGAACGGAGTGTTTGCCTCGGACCGGACTCCGAACCCGCATGCATGGGAATGCAAACACGTTTTTCAACCGGTCGCGTTTGAATCATCTGATCGTGGTTTGACCGAGGTCGAGGTTTCGAATCGTTTTGCGTTTTCGGATTTGAATGATTATCAAATCCGTTGGGCGATCTATCAAAACGGAACTGAACTCAAATCCGGCAACCTTCCGCCGCAGCAAATTCCTGCCGGGGCGACTGGCGTGATCACGATCCCTGACGCGGAAATGGATTTTTCCGATGAGGCAGAGTATTGGTTGCGTTTGAGCGTGCACGAAACGTCGGATCGACCTTGGTGCGAAGAAGGGTTTGAAGTCGCCGCGGATCAGATTCTGTTGAAGCCGGTGGCTGAACCGGGCGAGTACGTGTCGACGTCCAACGGATCCCTCGACGTCAGCGAATCGGACGATGAAATTACGCTCGTGGGTAAGACGTTTTCGGCGAGGGTTTCAAAAGCAACTGGTTTTTTGAATTCGTATCGTGTCGACGGGGTCGAGCAGTTGGTCCGTCCGATGCGTCCCAATTTTTCGCGTCCGCCGACAGACAACGATTCGAAGGCGGCCAGCTCGGGCGACTTCCGAAAGTCGCAACAGACCTGGAAGGATTTACCGTGGAAATTGAAAACCGAATCGGTTGAGGTGGAAACGGTATCGGACGCCGCGAAACAAATCGTGGTCACGCAAGGTTTCAAGGATCAAATCCGGTTAGTCACACGCTACACGCTTTTCAACGACGGTAACTTGGTCGTCAAAATGGAACTCGACGCTGACGAGTCGTTGCCGAATCTGATCCGTTTTGGAATGACCGCAGGAGTTCCATCGCTGTACGAAAACACGACCTATTACGGACGCGGACCTTTTGAGAACTACGACGACCGACGGCGTGGGGCGTTCGTTGGCGAATACAACGTGAAGACTGAGGAGATGTTCCACAACTATGCGATGCCGCAGGAGAATGGAAATCGCACCGACACACGCTGGGCAGCGTTGACCACATCGGACAACATCTCGGGGTTGCGTGTTGTCGGTTCGCCGACGTTCAGTTTTTCGATCTGGCCCTATGACGCCGAAAACATAGACCGCGCGAAGCATCCTTACGATTTGAAGAAGCAAGGTTTCTACACGCTTAACGTGGATCTGTTGCAACTCGGGTTGGGCGGAACGCTTTCGCACACCCTGCCTCAATACGTGCCACGTTCAGGGAAGTATCGATTTCAATTTCGGTTGCAGCCTTTCGTTTCGCGTTGACCGTCGGCGGTCTGCCGTGTTGTTTCGCGATGCGTCTGCTGCTCTTTCAATTCCTTAAGCATTCAATGTGATCCCCCATGAGAGGTCTCGGCCGAGTACTGACGTTCGTTTTGATTGCGACATGCATCGCGCGTTCTTGCTCGGCGGTGTCGGAATTGCCCGACGGTTATCCCGAGTCGGAACGTCGCAAAACGAGCCTGACGACGCACTGGAAGTTTTACCTTGGCGATCCCGAGGGAAACTATTACCGCAGCGATGTGGATGATGCCAATTGGGAGCAGGTCAGCATTCCGCATACGTTGAAATTGACGGATATCAATTTGGACGGATGCGACGATGATAAAACTCAACTGACGTTCCATCGAATCGTTGGTTGGTACCGCCGTACGATCAACGTTTCCGATAACGCATCGAAGGTCTTCTTAGAATTTGAGGGGGCACATCAGGTGACGGACCTTTGGGTGAACGGTGAGCATGTGGGGCAGCATGCTATTGGCGGATACACGCCGTTCCATTTTGACATCACCAATTTTGTTCGGTCCGGCGACAACAGCATCACGTTGCGAGTGGACAACCGCCGCCGCGAGGACACGCCGCCGGACCCAGGGCCCTTTGACTATGTCAAATTCAGTGGGCTGTATCGCGATGTTTTTTTGACCGAAACCGGTCCACTGCACGTCACCTTTCCGTGGGAAGACTTTTTTGCGGGGGTGATGATCACGACACCGACCGTGGACCCGCTGCATGGCAACGCCACGATCTCGGTGCGCACCTCGGTCCGTAATGAGAGTGTTCACGCCAAAGAGTGTGGCGTCCTCACTTGGATCATCGACGCTGAGGGGATGGTCGTTCTGCGTCTGTGGGATACCGAACACATCGCACCCGGCATGGATCGCACGTTCAATCAGTGTGGCGGAATTGAAGAGGGATTGCGTCTATGGTCGTGCGAGGATCCGTACCTGTATCGCGTTAACACAACCATTTTCGACGGCGATCGCGTCGTCGATTGCGTCGAAAACCCATTGGGCGTCCGGTCCGTGACGCTGAGTAAAGAAGATGGGGTGCTGCTTAACGGAAAACCGATCGAACTGTTGGGAGCCAATCGTCATCAACATTATGCGTTCATCGGGGATGCGGTGCCGGACTCGTTGCATTTCAAGGATGTTCTTCAGCTCAAACAGCAAGGCATGAATATCGTTCGCACGGCGCACTACCCGCAAGACAACGCTTTGCTCGATGCGTGCGATCGACTCGGCATTCTCGTTTATGAGGAACCACCGACGTGGATCGGAATCGGCAACGATGCTTGGTTCGACAACCTCGAACGGGCGGCAAGGAGGATGGTCCGAAATCACCGCAATCATCCTTCGGTGATTATTTGGGGGGCGGGGATCAATCACCGGGGCGCCGTTCCGAGAATGCACTACGCGATCAAGCAGGAAGATCCGACACGTTGGACAGCGTCGAATAGTGCGGAGTGGACGGGTGTGCAAAATTCGGGCGTCACGGACCTGTTTACCAATATGGATTACGACGGGATCGACGATTGGACGCGGAACGAGTTTTTGCTCGCGATGGAGGGAATCGCAACGCCTGAAAACATCGCGTTGTACAGCAGCGATCCGATGCGATTGGGGCTGATCCACTGGACCGCTCACGCCTATTACACGTTCCATCCGACCAAGCATCCCGGTAGCCGCATGCGAAGCGGACTGATGGATGGCTTCCGCACGAAAGGAATCCCCGAGGACGCAACGTCGGGACCACCGGTTGCCATGCGGATCGTTGCGGACATGGAAGGCAGGGAACTGATCGCGGATGGATCGGACATTGTGATGGCATTTACGAGTTTCGTGGATCAAGAAGGAAACACGGTTCCCGCAACGGACCTCGACGTTCATTACTCGTTGATCGGGCCCGCCAGCATTGTGGGCGATGGGGTAATTGATGGAGCCAACCCGGCACCCGTTTCGCGGGGAGCGGCGCCCGTCATGATCCGAACCGGACTGTCCGCGGGTGAAATCACCATTCGCGCCGAATGTCCAGGGTTCGATCCGGTTGAAACGAAGGTTACGAGCGGGCCGTTCAACGCCGACTGGATCGCCGTGAATGCACGCCCCATTTATGATCTCCAACGCGTGCGTGTTGATATTGGCGAGAAGGGACAGCTCGTGCAGTTCGGCTGGCGTCCTTGGTTCGGTGAGAACGATCAACCGGCGTCGATCGCATTGGATTTTCTCAGTGGGGTGGCGGTGGAGTTGAAGACAGGTTCAGACGAAGGCGTGACTCGCTGGCTCGGTGAAATGAACGTCAAAGGCTTCCATGGTTTTGTGATGGGTGAGGGCGTTTGTGTGATCGATCCGGAAGGTTTTGAGTTGGTGTTCAGTGGGTTGCCTCCAGGTCGTTACGCACTGACGACGTTCCATCACGCTCCGGTTTCGAACACCAATTCAATGGATCCTAACCGCGAGCGTCTGCGTACGTTGAACATCCATCAGATCCCCGTTGCAAAGACAGTCAGCGTGAGCGCGAAATCGAATTCGACGAATACGGAGATGACCAGCGGTAAGGTTCTTCCTGAAACAGGACCAGGGACCGCCACCGTTCACTTTGACGTCGAAGACACCGACCCAGTGAGTGTGCATCTGCGCGACGACAATGGCGTGAGAGGCGTATGGCTCAATGGTTTCGAGTTGCAAGAAGTTCGATAGGTTTTGGAGGCTAGTTGCGAGTTAATCGGAAGCTTCATTCGAATCACCTACTGATTCTCTGTTGCCAGCGATTCAGTCTTCTCCGTAGGCGACTCTCGCCGAGAGTCGCCCCAGGCGTTGGTTTATCGCCCCAGCGGTCTCATCGACACTGCCCTACGCGTATCGATCTCGCTCGATGGGGGGCGAATGACCACTAACGCGGAATTCTGGCCGAGGACTCGGCGAAGCTGCTTGACTGTTGATTGTTAACAATGTAGCATTGGCGGCTTCGCAGTCCCGTGAGACGCGTCGGATTGACGGGATACGTCCCGCCAGCGAACGCTCTCAACACCGCTTTCGATCGAGAAATTTGATGCGTTCTGTTGTCGTCTTGGTCTGCTTAATCGTGGTCAGCCTCAGTGCTCGTGCGTCGTTCGCGCAAGCGGAGAGCGTGGACGGCGGCGTGGTGGTTTCCTCATCGGGCACCGACTCACCTGCTCTCGACACCGCTGAATTTTCGACGCAAGAGTCCAGTGCGGTGGAGGAACTCGTTCATAAGCTACGCCAAGGCGGGATCGTTGTCGTTCTCCAGATCTTGCTCTCGATCGTTGGTGTGTCGGTGGCGTTGGAGCGATTGGTTCATTTGCGAGGGAAGGCTCTCGTGCCGCCGAAATTGGTTGACGATGCCGACCGGTTATGGAAGGAAGGCAAATACGACGAATTGGTTGAGAAGGCGGGCAACGATGGGAGTCTTCTCGGGCTCGTGATCGAAGAGGTCGTCCGGCATCGTTCCGCGGGGCATCAGGTTGTGTCGCAACTCGCCGGTGACGTTGCCGCTCGGGAGATCCGTCGGCACATGCAGCGGCTCTTCCCGATCGCCCTTGTCGCGACGCTCGAGCCGTTGCTCGGATTGCTCGGCACGATGCTCGGGATGATCGGTGCGTTCGAGACCGTGGCGGTCGCGGGTTCGATGGGTGACGCCTCGATTCTCGCTGACGACATCGCCAAAGCCCTCGTCACGACGGCGGTCGGATTGATCATCGCAATCCCCGCCGTGTTCATCTACCAATGTCTCAAGAGCCAGATCGGATTCGGGAGTGCGGCGTTGGACCAAGCCGCCAGTGGATTGATTAGCGATTGGTTGATTCTTGCTCCGGCACCATCGGAGTCAGCGGTTGAAACCGTCACGGCGGACTCTCGTGAATCCGCTGCGGTGGAAGTGGAGGCCGTCCGATGAGGACTGAAATTATCGAAGAGGAGTCCATCGAACCCCAGATGGCTCCGCTGATAGATTGCGTGTTCCTTTTGTTGATCTTTTTCCTCGTGGCGACCACGCTCAAGAAACTCGAGCGGCAACTGCCTGTTCAGTTACCTCCGGCAACGCAGGCGGTCGAGGTGGCGATCAATCCGCAAACACTCGTGATCGCGGTGGATGTTGTCGGGCGAACGTATTTGGATGGCAATGTTGCCACGCCAGGTGTGTTCATGCGTCGCCTCGATGAAATCGCTGGTGAACGACCTGATCATCCGGTTCGCATTGATGCCGATCGTGGGACACCGTTTGAGCATGTCGTTGAAGTGCTCGAAGCGTTGAATATGCGTTCGCTCTCCAATGTCGCGGTGCACGTCGCGGACAAGCGATAGAAACCGCACTTTCCATTCGGACGCAAAATGACGTCACCTTCGATCAATCGCCAACGACAGTCGCCCGCTCAGTCACGCTGGCTGCTCGGTTCGCTGATTGTGCACGGCGGTTTTCTTGTGTTGATCTTGCTGCTTTTGGGCGGTAAAGACGCACGCACCAAGGCTTCCCAAGCGAATGCCTCTCGCGTAACCAGTAGCGCGCGGTTGGAGGAACTCAGCGAAAAGGTGCGCGAACTTCACGAACGTCACTTAATGGAAACGGTCGTATCGCTCGAGGAAACGCTGGAGGCGATGGCAGGTCTCGAACAGGAGCGAGTCGAGCAGTTACGTCAAGCGTATCCGGAGCAGACCGCATCGGCGTCCGATGATGCCATGACGGCCCACGATCAAGCGTTGGCGGCACAAGAGCGTGCACTTCGCAGCATCGATGAGGCGATATCCGCGTCCGATGCCCGCAAAACGATTGAACTCGCCGAAGCTCGCACGGCGGCCATTGACGAACAAACCGCCGCAGAAGAAGCGTTCTCACAAATGGCGGCCGCCATTTCTCTTGCGGGACGCCCAACGGACACGATAGACGAAATCGTGGATTTGCAAGTCACCGCGAGTCAAGCGTTGGCGGCGGCCCATGCGAAGGATCGTGATGCGGGGGCGGCGCAAGCCGAGATTGACCGGCGCTCGCACCAGAACTCACACGCAGTGGAGATGGTCACACGCCAGGTTGCTGAAATGCGAGAGATCGATACCGAAATCGCAACGCGACTTCAGGAGCGGGAAGAGGCGTTGGCTGCGATCGAACAGGCCAAGGAAACGTCCGAGGCAGAGATCACCAAGATTGCGGAGGCGGAAGTTGGCAAACAGTTGGCGAGTGACGCATACAAGCAAGCCAGGAAAAACGTCGCAGATGCTCAGAACCGATTGCGAGTCGCTCAAGCAACGAAGGATCGAGCTGAGATCGATGCGGCCCAACATGCAATTAGGAAGTCGCAAAGCCAAGAAAAGATGCTTCTGAAAGAACAGCAACGATCCGTCCAGGAGTCACAACGGCAAAAGCAAACGGCGAACGTTGCCCGACACTCGATCAAGGTGGCCGAACATCGGTTGACTACGATCGAACATCAACTCGAAACTCTCGAGCAACGTAAAGCGAGATCGAGTGCTCAGTTGCAGTCCGTCCAAAGCAGGGCGGATGCGAGCGACCGCGATTTGACGCTCCACCGTACGCGTTTGGAAGAGTCGAGAACGGAGTCGGAGACGCTGCTAGCGGAAGCGAGAACGGCGCAGGAAATCGCGTTGAGCAAAAGCAAATTGCTAAATCCTGTCACCGATGTGACGACCGCTGAGTTATCGCAATCGCCCACTAATGCTCAGGAAGCGTTCCAGCGTGCACGTGATTTGGAAAGGAAAATCGCTCAACGGTTCAAAGACTTTCGCTCGGCAGACCTAGCTCTCGTTCAGGCGATGAAACCGAGTGACGCGAGAAAATTAGTCAGCGTTCCTTTACCCCAACGTTCGGCAATCGATGAGTCCGCGTTGGACCAAACCGCGCGAACACAAGTGGCGATGCGACACCAGATCGAGACGTTGAGCAAAGCGGAACAACAGGCCACCACGATGGCCGAGTTTGCCCAAGCATTGCTGGAACGCGCCCGGGGACTTGAGCTCGAGGGACTGCAGATCACGCTGGCTGAACGTCAGGCGGATGCGGCCGAAGAGCGATCGCAATCCGCCGAGGAGGACGGCGGTGCGGTCAGCGACATGACGTCGTTAATGGCGCGGCGCAGTGATCAGAAGAATCAATCAGCACAAGCGACGCGTCGAGCGTCCGATTCGATCGGAAACGATGGCGATCACGAGTTCACTGTTGTCGATCAAAAGGTTATATCCGTACCGCCATCGCCAAAACAACTGGCATCGGCCACCCCGGCACGACGGTTTGGAAGCCGTGTAGGGGTGGCGAGGTCAGGTTGGACGTTTGTGGACTCGTGGTACATCTTGGGACCGTTCGACAATGCTCAACGGGCAAACATCCACAAGCAGTTCCCGCCCGAAAGCATGGTCGACCTCGACGCGACGTATCGAACGCGAGCAGCGATTGAGCCGATCGGATGGCGATTTTATCAGGCAACGTCGCCGAAGATCGAACCTCGACATCTGCAAGGGGAATACGTCATCTACTACGCCTGGACGCAGATCCATTTCGATTCACCCACGGATGTTTGGATTGCCGTAGGGAGCGATGACCGATCGGATCTCTGGATCAACGACGTACGCGTTTGGTCGAGCAGTGACGTGTTGAAGATGTGGGAGATTGACGAGGGTATGCGTCGTGTGCGGTTCGAAGCGGGATACAACAAGGTGCTGTATCGAATCGAAAATGGGAACGGACCGTGGGCGTTCAGTCTTTGCCTGAACCTCGACAGCCAGACCAAACCGGCATCACAATAAATGCACGCGTGAGGCGGGCGCATCAACCTCGAATGATCAAACCGTGTTTCGGAATCGGTTTCGATATTCGCGAGGCGTCATCTTACGGTGTTGTTGAAAGCGACGATTGAAGTTCGACAGGTTTTGGTATCCCGATTGTTGACTGATCGACAAAATCGAATCGTCGGTTTCGGTTAACAAGCGACAGGCGAACCCGATTCGCAGTTCGTTGATGTACGCCGATGCGGTTCGGCCTGTTGATTGCTTGAAAAAGCGACTGAAGGCCGATGCGTTCATTTCCGCGAGATCCGCCAACTCGCTGTGTGACAAATCCGGATCGGTCAAATTCTCAGTGATGTGGTCGCAGATCGTGCGAATTCTGGTCTCAGCTTGCTCGTTGTAGCTCACTCGATAGAGCGGCGATGCGAGTGGCTCTGTGTCGACAATCTGAGAGAGGTCGTTCAGGATCGACAACAGTGTTATTAGGCGGTTGGCGCCACGCTGGTCAGCCAATTCCATGAGCTGTTCACCGATTGGTTGCGCCGCTGTCGCGGGAAACCACAATCCTCGACTAGAGCGTTGCAACAATTGGTGTACGTCCACCAGTTCGTTGAGACCGAAAAAGTCGGCCCCTAAAAATTCTGGATGAAACTGCAGCACGAATGCCGTGTGGCGGTCGTAGGTCTGTTCACGGTATTCGTCTGATGCCCAGGTGTGAGGCAATCCCGATCCCAACAGAACCAATTCGTGGTCGGTGTAACTGCCAATGTGATCACCGACCATTCGTGAACCGACGCCCGTCGGAATGTAGGTCAGTTCCACTTCCGGATGGCGGTGCCACTTTACGGGCGATTTGAGTTTCGCACGATTGAAACATCGAAACGACTGTCCGTCGTCAGGGACCAGTTTTTCGTAGGAGGCTTTCATGAGGCCGAGGTCTTCATCAGGTTGGAGCGAGCAATCTCACACGGCGTGTCATCGATCGACGATGTCGAACTGGATCGGGGGCAATCTCAGTGGTTAATGATTTTGGATTGAATGAATTGCGAAAACATTCGCTCCGGCGATTCGCATTTTCGGGGGGACGTCGGACCTCTAAGTGCAGATCCGTCGTTGAACGATGTGAAATGCGCACGTTTGGCTGCGAATGCTTCCGGATGCGCAATGAGAGTACCATAAAAGGGCAAGAATCGTGGAGACATGCAAGGGGGAGGTTTGCAGAATATCCTGCGTCCTACCTGATTCTCCTTTTGCCAGCGGCATCTTTCATGCGGAACCGAGTACTTGTCCCTCATCGAAAGGTCGCTCTCGCGTTCATGGCTCACCCTGACGATGCGGAGATTTCGTGCGGGGGAACCTTGATTCGATTGAGAAAATTAGGGTGGGAAGTTCACATCACCTCCGTCACCGCGGGCGACTGCGGATCGATGTTCGAAGGGCCCGAAGAGACGGCAAGAACCCGACGCGAAGAGGGAAGGCGGGCTGCGGAACTGATTGGTGCCACCTTTCACACACTCAACGAACCGGACGGTCGGCTCGTGTATGACCGGGACGCGTTGCAGAAATCAATCGACTTGTTTCGGCGGGTCGCTCCGACATTGGTGATCACCATGCCGCTGGCAGATTATCACGCCGATCACGAGATCACCGGTCAACTCGGCCGCGCGGCGAGTTTTGTGTACGCGGCTCCCAACGCGTCGCAGGAGCCCTTGATCGATGGTTCGCAGGTTCCCTATCTGTACTACTGCGACGGACATGCCGGTGTGGACCGATTAGGCGTGCCGATCAATCCAACGACTTACATCGAAGTCACCGACCAACTCGATTTGAAAATTGAAATGTTGTCGTGTCACGCGTCTCAATTGGAGTGGTTGCGGGCTCACAACGGTATCGATGAATACTTGGTTGCCACGCGACAGCACAGTCATGCTCGTGGAGGCGACATCGGCGTGTCAGCCGCCGAGGCATTCGTTCAGCATCGCGGGCATGGGCACCCCGCTGATGACCTGCTATCAGAGTTGTTTCCGTTTCTGGAGGATGACAGCTCATCAAACCCTTCCTTGCAAGCGAGCTACTGATGAGAAGTATCATGCAAAGTCCCGATGTAGTCGGCATGACACACCAGACAGGTCCGTCGATGCCCGTTGTGCGTTTTCGCGAGCCCGCGGACGCGTGCAAACGAGTTGCCGCGGAGATCGCGGCACTGATTCGTCAGCGAGCGGCTGAGAGCAGACGTTGTGTTTTAGGATTGGCGACCGGTTCAACGCCCATTCGTGTTTATCGCGAACTCATACGGATGCACCGTGAGGAACGATTGTCGTTCTTCAACGTCGTTACGTTCAATCTCGACGAGTACTACCCCATCAAACCGGAGTCAGCGCAGAGCTATCACCGGTTCATGAGCGAACACTTTTTCAATCACATTGACATTATTCGCAGTAACGTGCACTTGCCCAAGGGCACCGTTGAGCTGGAAAACGTTTCCGGTTATTGCCGTGACTATGAAGAGTTAATTCTGCGAAGCGGCGGTATCGATCTGCAGATACTCGGCATCGGGCGAACCGGTCACATCGGGTTCAATGAGCCTGGGGCGAAGCGGGATTCTCGAACTCGACTCGTCCGGCTCGACACGGTAACTCGCAACGACGCGGTAAAGGATTTCGGCGATCTCGATCGCGTTCCGTTGTTGGCGATCACGATGGGAGTGGAAACTATTCTGCAGGCCCGGCGGATTCGATTGCTCGCCTTTGGTGAGCACAAAGCTCGAATCGTGCAACAGGCGATTGAGAACCGGATTTCATCGGCATTGCCTGCGACGTTTTTACGTGGGCATCGCGACGCGCAGTATCTAGTCGACTACGATGCGGCCCAATGCCTGCCTCCCTCTTTTTTCGGAACACCACTGCAATGAGCGACCTTGATCAGCCTTCTCCAATGAAACAGGTTCGCATCTTGTGTGTCGGCGCAGGGAACATGGGACGTTCCCATGCGCTGGCCTATCAAATGATCGATGGTTTTGAAATCGTCGGTGTTTGCACTCGCTCCAAAGAGTCCGGTGCCAAACTGAACGCGGAACTCGGTGCCGACTATCCGACGTTCCAGGATTTCGACGTGGCCCTTCGGGAGACACAGCCTGACGCCGTTTGTGTGTCGACATGGCCCGATACGCACGCGAGATTCGTCACCGCGGCGCTGGACGCGGGATGTCATGTTTTTGTCGAAAAACCGCTTGCCGATTCCGTTGAGGCGGCAGAAGAAATTGTTTCGAAAGCGTTGGAGACGGATCGGAAAGTTGTCGTCGGCTACATCTTGCGACACCATCCGAGTTGGAATCGTTTCATCGAAATCGCACAGACGCTCGGCAAGCCTTTGGTGATGCGGATGAATTTGAATCAGTCCTCCTCGGGATCGACATGGGAAACCCACAAGCAATTGATGTCGACGGTATCGCCGATCGTTGATTGTGGTGTCCACTATGTGGATGTCATGTGTCAAATGACAGGATCACGTCCGGTTCGAGTTTCAGGAATTGGTGCCCGACTGACCGATGAATTGCCGGAAGGCATGATCAATTACGGGCAACTGCAGGTGACGTTTGAGGACGGTTCGGTCGGCTGGTACGAAGCCGGATGGGGACCGATGATGAGCGAAACGGCATTCTTCGTTAAAGATGTCGTTGGTCCCAAAGGGGCGGTTTCGATCGTCGCTGAATCGGCGTCATCGACCGGGCAGAGTGATAACGTCGACGCGCATACGAAAACGGAATCCATCCGTTTGCACCATGGTGCGTTGAATTCAGCGGGCAAATTCGCGGAACCCGATGAGTGGATTCGCCTCGACGACGAACCCGACCATGACGGGCTCTGCTTGCGAGAACAGCAATTCTTTCTCGACGCGATCGTTAATGGGAACGACTTAACAGATCACCTCGAGGACGCGGTCAACTCGATGAAGATTGTCGCCGCGGCGGATGAAAGTTTCCGAACGGGGAAGACGGTCGAGTTGCAGACCAGTGAAACGGTCGATCACTAGAGCGTCTCTGCCAACGGGTAGGTTTTTCAAGGTAGCCGCGTTCGCTAGAACGTGGGCGGCCGTAGACCAAGATCGGGCGACGGTGGTTACGACAGAGATGGGTTAGGCATCTCGTTTGGTATTGCGCCGAGTTTGCAAGCCTTTTGTGGAATCACTCGTTCGAGTGAACGATTACGCCTGCCGCTAAGATTTCCGCAATCGCTTGCCAACTTCCTTTAGCGTGGCCTGGTCTTCCGGATGAATTGAACCGTCAGGAAGCGGACCGGTATTCAGTAGTAGATTTGCCTTCATCTTTTTGGCCGTCGCGAGCATCTTCATGACTTGGTCGGCCGTCTTGTGCTTGCCGTCGTCGGTCTTCATGTAACCCCAGCCATGCGGTTGCAAAGTGTCACAGATCTCCAGTGGCACGTCTGATTGACCTTTCCAGTGACGTTCGGGAGCTTTGAAGTCTTCGGTACCCAGTAGCCCTTGTTTGTAGGAGACCAATACCTGGGGCTGCAGTGAATGGATGTGGTCGTAGAGTTCCTGCAATTTGAACTCGTGCATTTTTGCACGGCGCGACGCGGGGGTCGCGTGACCGTCCAACCAAATGCCACCAACGGGCCCGTAGTTGGTTAACAGTTCGGTGATCTGGTTCTTCATGAACTCGACATATATTTGCAGATCATGATCATCGCCGGTTGCATAAAATTCCTCCGGCGGATCGTACTTGGGCCGTGCCGAACCGCCCCATCCTGAATTGTTGGGAGCGTGTGGGTGCCGCCAATCTCGGCCATGTGAATAGTAGAGATAGAAGCCGAGGCCTTTTGCTTGGCACTGGTCAGCCAACTCGCCGACGAGGTCTCGCTTCGCCGGGGTGTTGGTGCTCTTGAAGTCGGTGTAATTCGAATCGAAGAGGCAAAAACTGTCGTGATGCCGTGTCGTGATGTTGATGTATTTCATTCCGGCTTCGAGGGCCATGTCGGTAATGAAGTCCGCGTCGAAGTTTTTTGCGGTGAAACGACTGGCGAGCTTCGCGTATTCCTTTATGCGGATTTTCTCTTTGATCATCACCCATTCATGACGGCCGAGTAATGAATACAAGCCGTAGTGAATGAAGAGACCGAACTGGGCGTTTCGAAACCATTCGAGTGCCGCTTTGCGAGGATTGTCTGCGTACAGATCGGCGACGTCAGTGAGATACGACGGAACCGGGCCGCTCGCAACAGCGGTGCCGGCGGTAGTGGAATTTGCGGACACAAACGCTGCAGTCCCTGCGACGCTGGCGGTGAGGAAGTCTCGGCGGGTAGTGTTCACGGAATTTTCTTATTAGCTAGTTTCTTGAATGATGACACGGACGGGGCACTCCTTGTCCCGAGTGATTCGTGACGTGTGATCGACGATGTGCGACCGCGTAGGAGATCAGGCAATCTGCATGGGGGACGCTGTTGAATGAACATTCGTTTCTTGGATTGTAATTTAACGAGGCTCCGAATGGGCTTAGTCAAGTTTTCCATGACTCAGTCGAAGCTGAGCGTGACTTTGTCGAGCATCGGCTTCGATTTGTTTTCGGTGGTGTCGTCTAGTTTGACCTCAAACTGAAAACCGTATCCTGCGGGCAGACTCGAAAGGTCGAGCGATGCGGGCGTTTTCTGGACCTGCTTGGCAAACCCGGGTGTGTAGTCGTAGGTTTCCTTTACGGTCGCCCAATCGGTCCAAACGTTTGCAACGCCATCGTTGTCGGTGTCGACGCCCACGCGAGTTTGAACGCCGTCGACCCAAGGGCCGGGACTCGTGTAGTCCGTCTTTTGTTGGGTGATGAGATAGAACTGACCTTCGGCGAAACAAACGTCAGGATCGGGGTGTCCTTGTCCGACGTTGTCACACCACTCGAACGGGCCATCGATCGTCGGCGACGTGAACCAACCGACGCTCATACTGTGGCCGCCAACGGGATCGTAATCGCCGAACAGATAGTATCGCCCGCCGATGCAAACACTGGCCCAATCGCCATAGGCTTCCTGTTCCGGTTCATGGACATCGTATGTGGCAACGTTGGTTTTGAAATCAGGGTGCTGAAGCCAATGAGGGTGTTTGTACGTTGCGGTTTTGCCGGTCGGCGTTGTGCGGTTGTCGACAACAGGAGCGAGTATTTGGAAATCCTGGATACCGTCCTTGCTCACCGCGTGGCCGGCCAGAGGCGAATCCCATGATCGTTTGTTCGCATCGATCGGGCTCCAGTCCTCGTAGATTACATGGAAGTTTCCCTCGAGGTCGCGGATGAAGTTACAGTCCGAACCGTCCGACGGGTCTTTGAACGCCATCCCCATGTTCTTGCCAGGTTTGCCATCGGTGAGATCTTCGTCGATGTAAAGGTGAGGGTCTTGGTCGTTGGGATAGTCGTAATAGATGTAGAATTTTCCGTCGACGAATTCGGCGGTGGTGACCCATCTCGAGAAGTCTTCGGTGACCATACCGTGGTGGACCCAGTTCACCATGTCTTTGCTCTGCCACGCGTGGTATCCGCCACCGTGATTGTTGACACCACCGGGGGCGTCAAACTGATTTGGTAAGTTGGTCGTTAGCAACGGAATGTCAAAACCGTCGAGTGTCGCAGGTTTGGCGGCAAATGACGTTTGGGTATCGCTCGAATTGGTAACGTTCCTCGTGTCCTTTTTGCGTTGGGATGCTTTGGATTTTCGGTTGGGGGCCATGTAGCGACCGAACATCCAATAATCGTTCGGCCCGAGACTCAGCACGACGGGAGCGTCACCTAGATTGGACGGCCCGATGTTTTTGACGGGGTTCCAGTTTTGCCAAATGGGTGATTGGTCGATGGTGATCGATTGAGCGGTGCGTTTGCTGGCGAACGTTTTCTTCTTGCTGCGAAAGACGGCTGATTTACCGGTGGGGGCGGCGACGCCGTCGTCGATGCTCAGACCGGACTGGGTGTCCGTGTTTTCTTGCCAGTCGGATTGGCTGTCGATGATCCAGGAATCATCCGCGTGGACTCGGCTCGTGATCGATAGCGAGGTCGTTGCCGTAATTAGGAACAGGATGAGAAGTGGGGGGCGATTCGATTGCATGGGGGGGACCTATCGGAGGCGTGGAGGCAGGCGAGGCGAGGTGAGACGATCGGAGGTGAGTTGAGGCGTTGAATGTCGAGCGGTGGTCGTCGAAGCGTCGCGAAGGAAAGTTTCGCTAGCGGCGGGCTTTCTCAGGAATAGCACCCTGCCAACCTGCCTCCCACTGCGTTCGCAGCGATCGGATCAGTTGAGCGTGTTCGGGGTTTCCTGCGATGTTCTGGTTTTCTTGCGGATCGGTTTGGTGGTCGTAGAGTTCCTCGGCGTCGACGTTTGAGTGGTCGTTGACATCAACCCAACGAGTGAACCGGTACCGGCCGGTTCGCATTGAGTAACCCATCAACCGTTGTTTGTTGACGCTGCGGGGATACTGACTGAACGCGGCTGTCTTCCATGGTTCGTTTGGGGCATCGAGCACGGGCCGGAACGAAGTGCCTTCCAGGTCGTCGGGAAGTGGTAATTCGGCGAGGTCTGCGAGCGTAGGGTAGATGTCAACGAACTCCACCAACGCGTCGGTCGACTGACCGACGTGCTTCATTCCCGGGACCGACATCAACAAGGGGGCGCGTGCGTCGTCTTCGACATTGCTGTGTTTGCACCAACGGTTGTGTTCGCCGAGTTTCCACCCGTGGTCACCCCACAAGACGATGATTGTGTTGTCGGCCAATTCGAGGCGGTCGAGTTCGTCAATGACCCGACCGAGCTGAGCGTCCATGTAACTGACGCAAGCGTAGTAGCCGTGTTTGAGTTTGCGTGCGTACTCTTCGGGGAGGTCATCGGTCTCGGGCACGCCGCTGTAATTCCACATCTCATTGCGTCGGACCAATGCATACTCGGGTGCATCGTGTGGCAAAAATCGATTGGTGGCGCGGGGGATCTCGTTAGGATCGTACAAGTCCCAGTACGCTTTGGGGCAAACGAAAGGTAGGTGTGGTTTTCGGAAGCCGACGGCGAGAAAGAACGGTTGCGATTGAGTCGCAAATTCTTGCAGCGATTCAATCGCCTCTTCGGCCAATTCACTTTCACCGCCGCTGTTTGGCGGGTCATCGGCGATACGAAAAGCTTGCCCACGGTTGGTTTTCGTCGTCGGGATCGGCTTCGTCGTCGCCGCGTTTTGATTCACGAGTGTGTGGAATCGAGAGCGACTCGGACTGCTCGCGTTGGTCTTTGGAGCGGGTTCCGATGGGCTCCACGATGGAGAATCTTGCAAATCGCCATGGTAGATTTTTCCGAGCCCTCGTGTGACGTAACCATGGTTTTTGAATAACTGAGGCAACGTCACCACGTCAGGCATGGCGTCACGAAAGTGCGTCGTTAGGTTCCATACCTTGTTCGTGTCAGGGCGGACGCCGGTCATGACGCTCGAACGCGACGGCGAGCAAACCGCCTGCTGGCAGTAGGCGTGCCGGAATACCATTCCACGCTTTGCGAGCGAATCGATATTGGGGCTTTGGATCACGGTGTTGCCATAACACCCCAGGTCCGGACGTAGATCGTCCGAGACGAAAAACAAAACGTTCAGCGGCTTCGCCGGATTCTCTTGCTCCGCGTTGGCAGGAACGGTGAATGACGCAAGCGTCAAACACGCGATCCAGCGAAGGCACTGACGATATCTCATTTCGATTCCTCGGTCTTTTGCAGCTTCAGTTGGCGAAGATTCATCGGTTGCCATTTTCCGGCTACCGGTTTGGCCTGGATAATCGTTTCACCGGCTTCGTCGAACTGCAGCGTTCCGAGTGAACGTTCGACATATTTTCCGTATCCGCCCGTCGAAGGAACCGTTGCTTCGATTTGACCGCCCATCGGGCCGACTCGGAACGTGGTGTTGTCGCCTTCAACCGACAGAGTGGCTGAAACGACATAGCTGCCGGGTTGGGTGATTTTGATGTCCCACTGCACCGACGCTTGGTCGTCGAGCCAGTAGCCGACGTGAGGGATGCCGTCGTGTTCGCGGACCGTCGCCTCGCGACTGCCTTCGTTGTTGTTGATGTAGGACGAGTCTGCGGTCAGGACCAGTTCTCCCTTGCCGTCGGGAGTCGGTGTGACGGCGACGGTTTCGATCGGTCCGCTGACCTTCACCGCGATGACACTGGCGATGGAATCGGGCGCCGTTTTAGGAAGGGACACCAGCACTCCGTCTTCGGTCGCTTCGGTTTGGAGGACTTGGCCGTTGGCTAACAAGTGGGCCGTCTGCACTTTGTTCTTCAGACCGGGCACCATCAATTTGCCGTCGCTCGGCCAGTCGAAAACGTGGAGATAGAGGAGATGGTTTTGTTGGCTGTCGTCGTCGGAGTTTGCTGAGCTACCCGACTTTGCGGACTTCATGGTACAGCGTCCCCAATCGAAGGCGCCGATTGGGCTGGCCGTCGTGCCGTAGATCGACTCACTGTTGACGGTCATCCAATCGCCGATCTGCTCGAGTCGTTCGATCGCTTGTGGAAGCAGCGTTCCCTCGCCGGTCGGGCTGACGTTGAGTAGGTAGTTGCCGCCTTTGCTGGCGATATCGATCAAGTTGCGAATCAAAGTCGACGTCGACTTGAAGTCGTTGTCGCCGAGTTTGTAACCCCAGCTGCCGCTGATTGGCATGCAGACTTCCCAGTCTTTTCCCGGGGGCGCACTGCGAGGAATTTTGCGTTCGAAGGTTTTGTAGTCACCGGGGAAATCGTTGCCCAGGCGATCGTTCGTGATGACGTCGGGTACCAATTTCGTCAGTGAGTGCAGGCTGTTGAACGACTCTTCGCTCATCGCGCGTGGAGTGTCCCACCAGAATATTCCGATCGGTCCGTACTCGGTCAGCAGTTGGCGAACTTCTGGGGCTGCTTTTTCGCTGACGTACTCGTCGTTACTGACGCGTTGGATTGACTTATCCCAGTTGTTACCAATTCCTCCGGGGTGGTGCCAATCTTGTGCTTGCGAGTAATAAAAGCCGAGGCGGATGCCTTGTTTTTGGCATGCAACGGAGAGTTCCTTCATGATGTCTCGGCCGAACGGCGTCGCGTCGACAACATTGTAGGGGCTCGAGTGTGAGCCAAACATTGAGAAGCCGTCGTGGTGTTTTGCCGTGATGACGAGGTACTTCATGCCGGCGTTTTTGGCGCGAGCGACGAACTCATCGGCATCAAATTTGGTCGGGTTGAATTGCTTGACGTACTTTGAGTATTCGGCGATCGAGATCTTTCCTCGGTTCATCATCCATTCGGCACTGTTGGGAAGTTTTTTTCCGTTGTGTTCGCCGCCGACGACTGAGTAGACGCCCCAGTGCACGAACATGCCGAATTTGGCTTCACGCCACCACGACATGCGGGCGTCGCGTTCTTGCTGGGTTTCGCGTTGTTCTTCTGCCGACACTGTTCCCGCTAGAGTCAGGAACAGAAGACATAAAATCGTGAATTTTGAATGCATGTTTTTCATCTCAATAGGGTCTCAATCAGCGTTCGGTTTCTTCCGAAGTCGAACGCACTTTAATAATCACTAATTGGTTAACGTTGGGGTGGATTCGAGTTCGCTTCGCATGCGAGCGGACTGTGTGTATCGAATCGAACTGAGAGCCATTGGGTTGATCAATGGCGTTGGTGTTTTGGAATTGGGGGAACTCGATGGATGTCGCCATGTCCCAAATCTTTGTTGAGGATCGTGGTCACGATTGGCATCTTTGTCTGGCGACTGACGGGGGCATCGGCCGCAGAGTGTGCGATGTTTGTGACGCCGGCCAAAAAGGAAAAGTAACAAGCATGATATTGAGCGTTTTCGATTCATGACGTCGCTGCTCGATAAACGGTGCCGAGAGGCGAGAGCCCGCTCGATGTGCTGGAGTCGTACAGGCTCGAGATGTCTTTCGGTCCACTGGAAAACCACGCATACCGCTCGACGTAAGGGAGACGCTCGAGCATGGGCAGGGCGTGTTGCATGAATCGCCGGTTGTCTTCGACGGTCATCTTGCGATCCTTACTGCCAAAATTCAGCCCCGCGAACTCGGTGATCCAGATCGGCAGTCCGTAGGCGATGTAGAGTCTCTGCAACGACGCCAAAAAACTCTTGATGCTTTCAGGTCCCTTGATGTTGGGATAGCGATGAACGGCGAGGAAATCGATCCGCAATCGTTTGGACTTCGCCGTCTGCATGAATGCATTGAACCAATCCTTTCCACGGCGATTGTCCGTGACGGCGGGGCTGCCTAAACGCAATTCCGTTTCCATTAACCGAGGCCAAAGTTCGATCGCGCGTTCCACGCTCGTGTTGCCCTGTTTGGCACTGTCGGGTTCGTTGAATCCGAGCAGGTGGGTGACTTTGTGCGATGTTTTGAGCGTTTCGATTCGTGCAAAGCTCCGATCGATCGCGTCAATCTTTCCCTTGATCATGGGGACGAACTCGGCATCGTGTTGACCAGGCGTGGGTTGCCAGTACCAGTTGTAATACCAGCCCGCGCCCGTCAATTCGCATTTGCTGCCTTTGCCGCAAACGCCTCGTTTCGTGATACGGCCTTGGAGGCGCGACGATTGTGTTGATTGAAGTGGATCGCGCGTCGCCGCACTCGCGAGAGAAGTGATCGCGGGTGATAAAAGGCCTGCAGCGGCGGTCTTCAAACCAGTTCGTCGCGAAAGTCGCAGTTGGTTGCGGGGGAGGGAAGTCATTACTGGCCCGTTTCACCTCTGACGCGGCACGCTGCTGAACGGCAGATTGTGTGTGTCACCTTGTTTGCCTTTTGTCCGCAACGGGGATGGGACGTTCCACGGACCGGTGTCGTCATAAACGCACGGGCGTCCTGCCCGAATCCGCGACAACCCTGTCGCGTGCGTGCGGATCCAACGGATGAGGAAGACGCTTTGTTTGGGGAGCCTTTGCTTTCAAAATCGTTTGTCTTGGTCGACTTGATTCCCGAGTGGTCTGTTGAACCTGAGTGGCCCTTTGGGGATGGCGAAATGTCGCAGGCGTTCATGTTTTGCGGCAGTGATCGTGCCGACGCAAACTCGACCCGATTTCCATCAATAACCAAGACGCGATTTGTGCTCATGACAGGCTGTCCCTTTCGCCAAAAAAAAGCCTGTTTGCGTGCTCGGTGAATCATGATCACGGGAGACGGGGGAAGTCGTTTCGGGGGATGAAAGCGTCCTTAATTAGGCAACAAATGTAATCGTCGCACCGCTCGGGGTGATGTCCATTTGCGACATGAGGTTGCGCTTTTGCGACTTGTCGCTCTCGCGTTTGCTTGTCAGGCAAAATGGTTGTCTGACACATCTGCGAGGGGGGGTGCGTTGACGAATTACTCCAAGTGCATCTTTGCATCGGAACTGTCGCCGCCGCCGACAGACGATGGGCTACGTTCTTTTGAACGTCGCTACTTTCGAAAGCCAGCTTTTTTGGCGAGAACGATCTCGCATGTCGCGGCAGGCGAGAGGATGCTGCGAGTTTTACTCGACAGACAGTTCTTGAAACGCGGTGTTCTCTGCTTTGTCGGTGACCGGATTGGTTTGCCAACTGATCCAGCGGTAGGTGCCGAGTGCTTCGCCGGTTCGGGCGCGGAGCGATGCGGCATTGAAGGCTTTCGCGTTCATTGACGTCGTGTCGATCGTGCCCAGTGGCGTGAATCGCTTTCGATTAGATAGGTCCCAACCAGGATCGCGGTCAGAGTTGCTGCCGTAGATGGTTAGTTTTTGGGCTCCGCGGACTTTGCCGTAGTTGGCACTCCAGCTCGTGATGGCCGAGACCGGTTTGGATTGGCCAAGGTCGATTCGGTAGACGCCCGCATAGACGCCGTTTCCGAAGACCGGACCGTATCCGTCGGTGATCTCTCCGTCCACCAAGAGGTGCAGTGGGTTGTTCTTGGGGGCATCGTTCGCGGAGACTCTGCCTTCGGGAGATTTCGGGAGAGGCAGGTGTGAGAATTGATCGCCGGCATCGATCGACTCGACCAAGACATAAACGCCGGAAGTGACGTTCAGCGTCATCGGCTCTTGGTTGCGAATGATTTTTAGTGTCAGCGGAGCGTCACCAGCGGCACAGTATGAGGATAGGAATTGCGAGACGTCTTTCACGGGCGTTGCATTGATCGCTTGGACGAGATCGTTTTCCTGAAGTCCGGCTTGAGCGGCCGCCGTTTTTGCACCTACTTCGCTCAGCGCCACGCCGCCGTCTTCTTTACGAACGCCGAACGCGGAGAACTCTTCACCGGTGAGCGAATGAATCTTAGCTCCCAACCAATAGGTCGGGATGTCGATCGGGTTCATTCGTTCGGCTTCACGACGCCCGTCGGGGTTCTGCGTGATCAGTTGAGGGATGACGGGGGTTTTGGCGATCGCTTTGAGTGATGGCTTTTTGACACCGAACTGATCCATCGGGAAATTTTCGAAGCCGATTTTGAAGGCAGGAGATCCTTCTCGGACACGGAAGTCTCCGCTTTCGGGGGCGACGAATAAAGGATCACCCACCACAGAGTTGGCTTCCCAACCGAACTTGGCGTATTTGTCTTTCGCGTTCGGATCGGGTGAATAGAACAAGTTGCCGTCGACGCGTTTGCCTTTCGCTTTGTCCGTCGGCATCCTCGCACCGCGAGCGGCCATCATGAAGATGTTCGCGTACACTTCGTCGCCGCTGTTGTCGTACCAAACGTGCGGGTGGAAGCCGTTGTTGATGGTGATGTTGTTCCACGCACGTCGCCGGAATCCTTCACGTAGTTTCAACCCGCCCGAGAGCATCAAGTTGTTGTAGATGTCATAATTCGTAGAGCCGTCATCGAGATCGATATCCCATCCATGATCGCATCGCCAACGGCTGTTTCGGATCACGGTTGTTTCGACCGCGTCGAGAAACGGGAGGTTAGGATCATTATCTACGGCGACTTGGGTGGCATCTCGATCGCTCCGCCAGAAGCGGTCGCGTCCCCAAGAGTTGAAGGACCCGTGGTCATGAGTTTCTTGCACGGTATCGAACACGTCACATCGCTCGATTAAGTGGCCGCCCCACGCCCCGTCGCCGATGTTAATTCCGGCGCGGGCACAATCGTAGATTGAGCAGTCGCGAACCGTGATTCGTGCGGACATTTCGATCAGTACGCCGGTCGGTTGACGTTCAACGCGGCCGATCCCGTGGATCAAACAGTCGGCGACCTCTGAATCGGCCGGATAGTTGTTCGTCTGCGGGCCGGGGGTGCGGTCGATCTTGTTGAGGTCGTTCTTTTGTCCGTAGCCGAACAGCGGATTCCTGACTGCGTTGGGGTCACCGACGAAGCAAACGCCGCTCGCGCCAGCGTCATGGATGTGGCATCCTTTGACCACCGCGCGTCGGTTGTAGTTGCTGAAGATGACCGCGTTGCCGCCGACCTGATCAAACTCGGAGTCGAGAATCTGGATGTCTTCGGTTCCTGTCAAGAAGATTGCGCCGCCGCGATAGATCGCCCAGTCGCTTCGAAGGAGTGGTTCTTTGGTGTCCATGAAAGTTCGCGCGGCATGTCGAACGACGAAACCTTTTAACGTGATGAACTTGATCGGGGCGTCCGCGGTTCCTTGGAACTCGATCAAGTGACGGAGTCGGACGACTTCGACGACCGCGGCATTCAGATCGATGTTCGAGTCAGGTTTGTAGTAGAGGGTTTGTTGGTCGGCGTCGTGATACCATTCGCCGGCTGCATCGAGTTCCTCGAAAATGTTCTCGACCATGCGGAAGTCGCGATGCATTCCCGAGGGACGGTTATTCTGCCAACCGCCTTCGAACGTGACTTCGCCTTCGTCGTTCTTGCCACTGATCTGATAGTGGTATCCGCCCCATCGCGAGCGGTGCATTGCATGAATGAAGCCCCCGGCGGGGTCGACCCATCCGGCGGCACGCTCTTTCGAAAACGCATCGGCGGCAAACCCTTGGTACGCTTCGGTCTTCTTCGATGCGTCGAAGTTCGGGTAGCGAGCCATTCGCTGGTTCGAGCCGTTGACGAACAATTGGTCGATCTCGAGACCAGCGGCGGTCTTCGCCATGAAGATGCCATCTCGGAATGGCTGCCACTGAAGTTCCAATCGGCTGCCTCCGCTCAGCACGGCACCGCCTTCGTTCGTGGCGGTGTAGACGACCGGGTGTTCTGCGGTGCCCGAGTCAGCCGGTGAAAAGACGAGAGTTGAGGGCAGGTAATGGATGCCATCGCCGACATGTACCGTGACAGACTCTTTACCGGCCAGTGGTCGGGCGAGTTGTTTGGCTCGTTCGAGTGTGGCGACGGGTGAAGCTTGAGTTCCCACGTCCGCGTCGTTGCCCGTGGGAGTGACGTAGATGTCGGCCGCCGAAGACGAAGAGCCCATCGGGCAGAGTGCGCAGATAACCCCGGCGAGGGTAAGGATCGTTGGAATGGAAGGCTTGTTCATTTTCATTCGTCAGCTTCGAAAGTGCGTCAACCGTTGGTGGAATGCGATTGTTTTCCTCGCCAGACAATGGCGGCGGCGAAATCTTCGCTCGTCGAGTGGAGCGATTGCGTCGTCTCGTGTGGTGCCTCGCGTCGCGGGGGCCGATGACAATCGATTGGGTCGGGGTGACGTTGGGTCGGAGGCATCCATTGGGAGGGGATCATTGGCCAAGGATGTACCTTAAGCCGTCATTGAGGCGTGGGTGGTGGCGTTTGCGACTTTCGGATGATGATTTGCGACAACGGAGAAATTGTGAGTGAACAATCGACCATGTGTCAGCGATGCGGTTTTCCCGACCGCAGCGTGATCGTAACCGCGAAACGAGGGACCTGGCCTGTGTTGCTTTGTTGCTTCCGCTGATGCGATCGTCACTTGCGGCGGAAGGTGTGGATTTTGTATCGATGAAGATCGTTTTTCGAGAGGGATAATGATGTCCCTTTTGAAATAAGACACTCAGGTTGGCGAAGGCAAACGTGGTGACCAAGACACTCTTTTTTTCAGTCGGCGAACCCAGTGGCGACCAGCATGCGGCGCGTCTGATTGCTGAGTTGCGCAGTCAGTCCGGTGCCGAATCGCTCCGTTGTCGAGGTTTCGGCGGCCCTGAAATGCAGGCGGCGGGATGTTCGCTGGATCTCGATTTGACCTGCCATGCGGTTGTCGGGTTAGTGGAGGTGTTGCCAAAACTGCGCGAGTTTTTTCGTTTTGCCGATCAGGCGGAGCAGACGTTCGCCAGTGGCGGTGTCGATGGCGTCGTCCTGGTTGATTTCCCGGGGTTCAATTGGCATATCGCCAAGCGGGCAAAGAAATACGGAATTCCGGTCTATTACTACTGTCCACCGCAACTGTGGGCTTGGGGTGCGTGGCGCGTCAAAAAAATGCGTCGCAGCGTCGACCACGTGCTGACGGTGTTGCCCATCGAGACCACGTTTTTCGGCGATCATGGCATCCCGGTTTCGTTCGTCGGGCATCCGTTCTTTGATGCCGTTGCGGAGAAGCCGCTCGATGCGGAATTGATGCGCCAGCTCGGCGCCGGTTCGGTCTCGCAAGCTGGCCCGGAGGAGGTTTCGCGTACCGTCGCGGTTTTGCCTGGGTCGCGTGACCATGAAGTCAAAAACAATTTCCCGATCATGTTGGAGACGATTCGGCGTCTGCAGGCCGACGTGGAAAAATCGGGCGATCCCGATGCGCCTCCGGTTCGCTATGCCGTAGCGGCGTATCGCGATCGGCATTGTTTGTGGTGCCGGGATCAGTTGACCGAGAGCGACCGCGCGTTGCCGATCGATTTCTTTGTGGACCGCACCTCCGAAGTCATTGAGGCGGCGCACTGTGCCATGATGGTCAGCGGGTCGGTGAGTCTAGAATTAATGGCCCGGGGGACCCCAGCAGCGGTAATTTACCGGGTGGGTCGGATTCTGCACGCGGTTGGCAAGCGGGTATTGCGTGTCGACAGCGTGACGTTGCCGAACTTGATGGCCGAACGCAAAGTTTTCCCCGAGTTTGTTTCGGTGGGCGATCCTGAGCCCGCAATCGATTTTCTGCACGAGACGACACGAGCGATGCTGAACGACAGGTTCTATTATCGGCGGGTGCGAGCGGACTTGGAAAAACTGCGAATTGAGTACGGTTTGCCTGGGGCATCGAAGCGTGCCGCGGCGTTCCTGTGCGGCGAACTGGGACTTTCTCGCCAGATCGGTGGAGATGAGCAAACCAATCGGCGGATTGCTGCGTAACGCGGTTCTGTTTCTTTCCGTTTAATGCTCGATTCATTACGCACCGCGTCCCATGACAGATTCCCAAGAGAAGTCCGGTTCGACCGGTAGCTCGCTGTACGCCCCGAAATCCGGTTCCGATTCGCAAGCCGACAGCCTGTTTAGCATCCCGAGGATGGGGGCAGAGGTCGGATACGATGTGGCGACAGACGACGATGTGCCTCCGTTTCGTACCAGCGGTCTGGTTTGTTTCATCCTCGGTTTGCTCAGCTTTTCAGCGACCGTGGCGTGGCAGATGCTGATCTTGCCGATCGCCGCGATCATTTTCGGCGTGATCGCCATGCGTCGTTGGACGGGGCAGCGTCCCGCCGGAACGACCGTTGCCGTGATCGGCCTGTTGCTGGCGTCTGGTTTTGGTGCAGCGGGGGTCGCGATCCCAATGGCGAAGAATAAGACGATGGGAGACCAAGCCGTCTATTTCGCGGGAGAATATCTCGAGCTGGTTGGTCGCGGTGATACCGAGTTGGCGTTGGAGCTTCGCAAGGAGGCTCGCAACCGGCAGGTCAATGAGATGAATCTTCAGAAGGCCTATGCGGAAGACCCGATTGCTCGCGAGACGATGGAAAACGAGAGCGAGAACGCGATGATCGAATCGATCCGCAAGGCGGGTTCAGATATTCCATGGGAACTCGCCGAGCCGCCACGCGTGTTCGTGAAGTACAACAACGAGCGCGTTGATACCTACTGGGTCGACCCGTCCGGTCGGGTGAAAGACAAGATTCAAATCTTGATGCAGTGGACGCCCAACGAGAAGACCAACACCGGCGAATGGCACGTGAACCTGTTCCAGGTTGCTCGCGAGTTGATCGTCGCTCCTTCGGTGCTGTAGACGCTCGAACCGTTCGGTGCAGGCGGACGGACTGAATGAGTTAAGCAGCGTACGTATTTGAAATGCGCTAGTCGCCGATGTGTAGCATTCGCGACTCGATTGGGCCGCGTCCGTTGCCGTAGTTGGGGGCGAAGCGGATCGCGTGGTTGACCGCCGCGACACCGAAATCGACTGCCGCCCGTATTCGCGGTTCGTGTGCCTCTTCGGGTGACGAAAGGGCGATTCGTGCGGCGATGGTTGCCGCGAGAGAGCATCCCGCGCCTTGCGTTTGGTCGGTTGGGTGTCGCTCGAGCGTCAGCGTGACGATGGTGTCGGAGGCCAGGAAGACGTGCAGTTGGCTGCCATCGAATTCACCTGCTTTGAGTAGCACCATTTCGGGGCCGAGTTCTTGCAACTCCTTGGTGGCGTCGAACAGGTCATCAAGTTCGCCGCCGATCTTGCGATCGAGTAACCGTTCGGCTTCGAACCGGTTGGGCGTGATCAGTGTTGCTCGAGGTAGCAGCGTGTCGCGATATGCCATCACGGCGGCGTCGTCGACTAGCGGTGCGCCGTGTTTGCTGACCATGACGGGGTCAACAACAATCGGGCAATCACACCCATCGAGACGGTCGGCGATCTCGGCAATGATCGCGCCCGTGCCCAGTGCTCCCGTCTTGATCGCCCGCGGCGGGATATCCGAGACGACTGCGTCGTACTGTTCGCAAACGAGCTCGGGCGAGAGCATCTCGACACGGCCAACGCCGAGGCTGTTTTGCACCGTGATCAATGTCACGACGGACATCCCGTAAACGCCATTTTGCTGGAACGCTTTCAGGTCCGCTTGCAAGCCCGCGCCGCCGCTGGGGTCGGAGCCCGCGATTGTCAATGCGATCGCTTGTGGTGAAATGGTTACGCGGCGGTCGTCTTCGTTTGCCATTAAGCCGCCGCCTGGTTGGCTGCTGCGATCGGAAGCCAGATCACGAACGCGGTCCCTCGGCCCAGCGAGCTTTCCACACGCACGCGTCCGCCGTGTTCGTCGATGATTTCTTTGCACGCGGCCAGTCCCAGCCCGGTGCCACCCTTGCCCGATTCATCTGGTCCGGCCTTGGTCGAGAAGAACGGATCGAAGATTCGTGGCAGCACGTCTTCGGGGATTCCGGCGCCGCTGTCGCGAACGGTCAGTTCGATCCGATTGGGTTGGGGGGCCGAGGCGTCGTCTGATCGACCCGCCGCGACACGGATCAGCAGCGTGCCGCCTTCGCCCATCGCTTGTCGAGCGTTTGTCATCAAGTTGAGCAGCAGCCGTTGGATCTGGTTTCCGCTAGCCGAGATCATTGGCAGGTCTTCGGCCAAGTCGAGTTCGACCGAGATGCGGTACTTCTGCATTTCACGCTGCATTAACACGAGCGTGTCGCGGACGAGTGCGACAACATCGGTCGGCTCTTTCGCGTCGGTGCGATTGCGGGCTTGAGCGAGGATCGTGTTGGTGATCTTTGCGGCCCGTTCGGACGCCTCGAGAATTTTGGTCAGTGCTTTATCGCGGCTTGCGGTGTCTTGGTTTCGTAGGCCTAGTTTCGCGTAGTTGATGACGGTCATCAAAACGTTGTTGAATTCATGAGTCGCCGTTCCGGTCAGTTCGCCGAGTGTGGCTAGGCTTTGCAGGTGGCGAATCTGAGCTTTCATTGCGCGGATTTCAGCGTCCCCGCCGGCTCCCGTTTCGTCGGCCGGGCGAGCGGCGGTCGGTTGATTCATTGGACGGACGGTGGCTCGTGAATCCGGCATGATTTGAAACGTTGTGCGGTGGGGAGAAGGGGCGGCGAAGGGTGAAGCTCGCAAGGTCGTTACGACTGGGCTTCACTGGATCTATCGGCGCAACCCGTGTTTCTGATAAATCCCGATTCAGCGACCGGCAAACCTTAACGCACGCCCACCTCGAGAGGCATCAAGCCATGCGAACGTCCCTGAAAGAAGCGAGCGAAATCGCAGACGAAAACGTCCTGCAGCGACTCCAGCGGATGACGCGTATCGCCCGGCAATTTGGCTTCGAAATCCGCGGCGAACCCCTGGGCGGTGCGGGCAGCACGTGGTGCGAAATTCGCGGCCGACGGATTCTCTTTTTGGACCTTTCGCAACCCGCCGCGGAACAGGCGATCGCGATCCGTGAAATTCTCGACGAAACCGCCGCGATCCGGCCTCACTCACAGGCCGCATAGTCCGCCGAATCGTTAGAAAGTATCGCTGGAGAATAGAGTCTGGTCAGGCGTTTGAGCGGATCCGTTGAGGGTGCGTTGCAACGGTGGTGAAGGCCCGTCGCCCAAATGGGACTTTTCCTTGGGCGGCCTATGCCGCAAAAGGGGAACGCAACTACACTATCGGCCCCTCCTCTTTTCACGTCCTTGTTCCCTCGATTTTCTGATATGCGCGTCATTGTTACTGGATCCAGCGGCCTAATCGGTTCGGCCGCCGTACGTCACTGGGATGCACTCGGTGACGAGGTCATTGGCATCGACAATGACATGCGTGCAACCTTTTTCGGTCCCGACGGCAGTACGCGGTGGAATCAGAGTGTGCTGGAGTCGGAAACGACCAACTTTCGCACCGTTGTTTTGGATATCCGAGACCGTGAGGGCGTCCTCAGTCTGTTTGAAAAAGAGACGCCGGACCTGATCATTCACTGTGCCGCTCAACCGTCGCACGACAAGGCTGCGGCAATTCCGTTTTTGGATTTTGAAGTCAACGCCAACGGCACGCTGAATCTTCTCGAAGCCATGCGTCAGCATGCTCCTAACGCGGTGTTCTGTCACATGAGCACTAACAAGGTTTACGGCGACGCACCCAATGAGTTACCGCTGAAGGAGCTCGAGACCCGCTGGGAATACGCGGACGAATCGGACTACAAAGGGATTAGCGAATCGTGCCGTATCGATCAAACGATGCATTCGTTGTTCGGTGCGTCCAAAACCGCAGCCGACGTGTTGGCCCAGGAATACGGGAAATACTTCGGGCTCAAGACGGGGATTTTTCGAGGCGGGTGTCTCACCGGTGCCAGTCACAGCGGCGTCGAATTGCATGGCTTTCTGAGCTACCTCGTTCACGTCGCGGTCGCCGGTAAGCCCTACACGATCTTCGGTTACAAAGGCAAACAGGTTCGCGACCAGATCGAGTGCAGTGATGTGGTGAAAGCGTTCGAAGCGTTCTCGAAGAACCCGCGTCCGGGCGAAGTCTACAACATCGGTGGCGGGCGTGAGAACGCAGCCAGCGTGCTGGAGTGCATCGCCAAGATCAAAGAGATCTCGGGGCACGAAATCAAATGGACGCTCGGCGACGACAATCGCAAAGGTGACCACATCTGTTACATCAGCGACCTCAGCAAGCTTCGCCGTGATTATCCCGAATGGGACATCCGCGTGTCACTCGACGACATCTTGCGACAAATGATCGCGTCCGAAGAAGCAAAGCTTTCGTAGATTGTTTTCGCTTCAACCAGAGCGTTGTCTAAGAAGACGTCGTTGATGTCGCGAGAGTGTTTCGACTTTCGTTGTATCCACTGCCGCCTGACGGTGGACCACGTTCTTGCGAGAGTAGCTACGTTTGGAAATTTAGCGGAGTCAGTGGTCTAAAAAGCGAGAGTCGTCTTCTCGCGTTTCGTCGCCAACGTGTGCAGCCGGCGAGGGTTACTCGCCCTTGCTGTTGAGTGAGTAGTAGCTCGCCAGGACGAGATCCGGGGCTTCGTTTTCGGAGCTGGTCCAGAGTTCCGTCACGGTTGGGAAACCGTTGTTGATGAAGCCGTCGTCGTTGGAGTCAACAATCCCCTGCACGCTGCCGTCGGCCATCAGTACATGGCAGATTCCGTTGTGGTGTGCGGACATGCCGCGATAATCTTGGCGGGTGTCGATGGACCATGTTTTTAACCAACCGGTCACGCCGGCTCGATTGGTTGGGCTGGGGAATGTGGGCGGCTCGAGCAGTTTGGGCGACGACAGGTGCGATGCCGAAGCGATCGGAGTGTCGGGGCTGCCGTCGCCGGTCGTGTCGACTGCTTCCCGGTGCAGGACGGGGCCGCCAACGATGGGCGTCGTGTACGGTGTTCCTGCTTGCAATTCGCCGGCACCGTAGCTCAGGAAGCCGATCGCCGATGAATCGCACAGCAGTGGGACGGTGTTGGCGGGGGCACGCGAACTGTCGAGGAACCGCGTCGTCAGTGGCCCACGCGTGACGTTGCGGCTCTTCGTTTCGAAGCCACAGGCGGTGTCTTTGGCGGCCGGGTTGCCATTTTCGTCGAGCATCAGGCCTCCTCGGACCAGGAACCAGGACGCGGCAAAGTTTGTGTCGTAGCCGTTCTCGAGCATCTTCTGGTTGACGATGTCGGCTCGATCGGCGGTGGATGCGGCGATCGGCGGAGTGCTGGGCGGCGTCGGCGGTGAACCGGCGGCGTTGCCTGCGATCATTCGGCAGACGTTGTAGATCGTGTAGCCCGTTTCGCTTTCGTAGGGCTCGCTGCCTAGCAAGTCAACGCATCCGCCGCTCGCGAAGCTGCTCGCGTTTTCGCTCACCATGAATTCGATCGCTTTGCTCGTCTGGGCCGGATTGCTGGTGCATCGCATCTGGCTGACCAAGACACCGCGTTTTACGAGATCGGCAACCCAGCCAGTCTCGGTCGGCACGCCGTCGCGTTGGGGATCAAACGCACCGCTGCAGAATTCGCCGTTGGGTTCGCTCGTGGTTCGTCCGATCATGCCGATCCCGAATTGTTTCAGGTTGCTTTGGCACTGCGCCGCGCGTGCGCTTTCGCGTGCCTTTGAAACCGCGGGCAGCAACAGTGCGGCGAGGATGCCGATGATCGAAATCACGACCAGCATCTCGATGAGCGTGAAGCCACGAGGGTGATGGCGTGATGGGTGTCTGGTGAAGTTGGGCACGATGATGCGATCCGAAAGATTGCCGATTGAATGATGGAACAAGCAAACAAGTTCCATCGAATTGTTTCGGATGGTCGATCGGTGGCAATCTCAATTCAAAAACCAGATCGAGACTTCACAATCATGACCCCTGATCTTCATTGGACCTTAAAGAATCGTCCTGCGGTAGGTTCGCTTCCGTTGGCTCGGGGGACTCTGTCGTATCGGTAGACTTTGCGTCAGGCGTCTTCGCATCGATCGTTGGCGCATCAATCATGGGCACATCGATGACGGGGCTGCCCCAGCTCACTTTGAACGTTTCGTTGCAGGATGAGCACGTCGCGTCGCCACCGAGTGAGCGGTCATCGACGACTTGGGGGGCTTCACATTCCGTGCACAGGACTCGGATCATGCCTTCGGGTTGGGACAATGCGTCGAGCTGTTCATCGGACAGGTTCGGCAGTTCGATGTCTTCGGGCAACATCGTGACCAGCAACTCACGCGTGACTTCGGGAGCCTCGGCGATTCGGTTGGCCAGTCGTCGTACGCTTCGTTCGAACGAGTTTCGTGATGTTCGGCCGTTACCGAAGTGTCGATCGCGGTTGAAATAGAGGTGAGTGAAACCTCGCAGTAAGCGACGACGGGTTTCGGTTGGCAACTCGTACTTCGCTTTGGCGGCGATGAGTTCGTAGATTCGACAGAGTGCCTCCGGGTCATAATCGTCGAAGTGCATCGTTGTTCCGACGCGGGAACTGAGGCCCGGATTGCTGCGGATCATGCGGGTCATTTCGCGAGGGTAGCCCGCAAGGATGACGACCAAGCGATCGCGTTGATCCTCCATTCGCTTCAGCAGTGTCTGCACGGCCTCGCGACCGTATTGGTCCTGGCCGTCCTCATCGACCAACGTGTAGGCTTCGTCGATAAACAGGACTCCGTCGAGAGCCTCATCGATTTTCGCGTTCGTTTTGGGACCGGTCTGTCCGGCGTACTCGGCGACCAGGCCGCTGCGATCGGTCTCGACGAGATGTCCTTTCGAAAGAACGCCGAGTGCTCCGTAAATTTCTGCGATGATGCGAGCGACCGTTGTTTTTCCCGTACCGGGGTTTCCGACAAACGCCATGTGCAAACTCGGGCGAGTTGTCGGCAGGCCGACTTCTTCGCGTTTGCGTTCCATGTTGAGGAAGTTCGCGAGCGTCTGGATTTGGTTCTTAATCGCTTCGAGGCCGATCAAGCGGTCCAGTTTGGCGCGAGCGTCTGCTAGGCGTTGCTCCGGAGTTCGGTCGTCGGCCGGTTCCTCGGCTGTTTGGTTTGCAGACTTCTTGGCAGGTGCCGGTTGAGGCGGCATTCCGCCTCCGCCGCGGACCGTCGGTGTCGACTTCGCCGCGGCGTCTTTGCTGATTCCCGCGCGGTCTTCGGTGCCTTCACGCAGGCGTTTGGCTTCGCCTCGCAGCCACGCGATCGCGTCGCGGGCATGGTCGATATCGGCTTGATGGTCGATTGTTTCGGAGTCGTCGGGTTCCGCGGCGCGTTCTGGTGAGCGTTGTGACGAGTGATCTTCAAAGGCTGATGGTGTGGGGGCCGAAGGTTGTCGTTTCGCGAACGCCTTTGCGGCTTCGAGTTCATCTTGAATATGATGGATTCGACTGCGGTCCCCGTCGTCTTCGCGTCCATCGACGACGGCGATCATTGTTGCCAAGCGAGCGGCCATCGTCTCTACCTCGCCCCAGGAATCACGCAGGGAAGGCAATTCGAGAAACGGGCGAGTGACGTCGTACCACGACAGGTCTTGGGCGGTGCTGATCAGCCAATCGATCGCTTCGTGAAGGGCGGTACCCATCACCGGTTCGTGCCAGATGTGTTCGAGCAGGACGCGACCGAGTTGCCGTTGTTCCATCGTTCGTGCGTTCGGGTCAGGCAAGGTTTCGGCGAAAACCTTCATCACGAACCCCTGGTGCAGGTCGTCCATCTGGGACGCCATGCTGGATGTGGACGAAAGAGAGCCCGGTGATCCCGTGGCGGTTTCGCCGGCCGCGTCGTCCCCGGCGAGCCATCCGTAACTGCCTTCGGCGATTTCACCCGCTTCCACATAGAGCTGTTGAGTTTGTTCGAGTGCCTCCCGGAACAATCGGATCGAACGGAGGATTGCGTCGTCGTCGGAACCAGACATGAACATGAACTCACGCGCGGGCAGAAAAGGTGGGTAAACCGTGAGGGCGTAAGTATTTGAAAAACAAGGTCTTGCGTCAATCACCGTGCGGCGTCGGGCCGTTGTGAGAAAATCGCTCATCGGGTAAACTGCCTCGCTTCGCGGCGGGCCCGATTCGCAGCGATTTGGACATCTTTTCTACCGCATTTGATGCGAGAAGACACTTGGCTGACGACGGCGATACCCCAGACGACATCGACAATCCCTCAGGCGAACTCGAAGGTGGCGGCGATGACGCGGCGACCGGCGGTGGCGAATCCGCCCAGTCCGACGACAGCCCCCCGGCGTCTGGAGCAGGCGGCGGCGGTGGCAATGGCACGGGTGACGCGCCTCCCACAGGCGGTTTCCCCGGCGACGGGACTCCCGGCGGCGGTCGTGACGAATCCGGCGGATTCGGTGCGATGCGGATGGTGGATTTGCCGATCGAGGATGAGCTCCGTGAGAGCTATCTGACGTACGCGATGAGCGTCATCGTCAGCCGTGCACTCCCCGACGTGCGTGACGGGCTGAAGCCTTCACAGCGTCGGATTTTGGTCGCGATGAATGACCTGAACTTGGGCCCAGGCAGTAAACGCGTTAAATGCGCGAAAATCTCCGGTGATACGTCTGGTAACTATCACCCGCACGGTGAAAGTGTGATCTATCCGACGCTCGTTCGGATGGCACAAGAATGGAACATGCGGGCCCTGCTGATCGACAAGCAGGGGAACTTCGGTAGCGTCGCCGGTCTTCCTCCCGCTGCGATGCGATATACCGAAGCACGCATGTCGGCCGTTGCGGCGCAGATGCTCGAGGATATCAAGCTCGACACCGTCGATTTCGTCCCCACGTATGATGAAGCTCGTACCGAACCGACGGTTTTGCCGAGCAAATTCCCGAACCTGTTGATCAACGGTTCCGGTGGTATCGCCGTCGGGATGGCAACCAGTATTCCGCCGCACAACCCGACCGAGGTTTGCGACGCGTTGATCAAATTGGTCGACGAGCCGGATACGAGCATCGACGAATTATGCGAGATCATCCCCGGTCCTGACTTCCCGACCGGCGGTATCATTTGCGGTCGCGCCGGAATTCGTCGCGGCTACAAGACCGGCCGTAGTACGATGGTGGTGCGGGCGAAGTGCCAAATCGAAGAGATGCGTGGCAATCGCAGCCGCATCGTCATCACCGAAATCCCTTATCAGCAGTACCGTGACCGCATTATCGAAAAGATTGCGGCGCTGGTTAACGGCGAACGCATCAAAGGCATTTCCGGAATTCGCGACGAAAGCGATTTGAAGGAACCGGTTCGACTGGTTGTTGAGCTCAAGCGTGGGGAAGACCCCGACGTCATTCTCAATCAGCTCTATCAGTTCTCGCCGCTGCAGGACACGTTCTCGCTGATCTTCTTGGCGCTGGTCGACGGCAAGCCGCGTGAGTTGACGCTGAAGGAAATGTTGGCGGAATTCCTTCGTCACCGAAACACGGTCATCCGGCGCCGGACGCAGTTCTTGCTCGCCCGTGCCCGACGTCGCAAACACACCGTCGAAGGCCTGTTGCTCGCACTGGCTAACATTGACGAAATCATTCAAACGATCCGCACCTCGCGAACGCAGCCCGAGGCAAAAGAACGCTTGATGGCGATCCAATGTCCTGCCGCGATGCTCGAACGGGCACTCGGCGACGACGGATTCAAGCAGTTTCAATCCGAACGCGGCAAAGCGGAAAGCTATTCCCTGACGAGCGTTCAGACGGACGAGATTCTTCGCATGCGGTTGGGCCAGTTGGTCAACCTTGAGCAAGAAAAACTCTCGGGCGAACACGCAGAGTTGTTGAAGGAAATCATCGATTACCTCGATATCCTAGCCAACCCGCAACGCGTCAGCAACATCATCAAGGATGACCTTGAAGAGATGAAACGTCGCTTCGGCGATAAGCGACGCACCGAAATCAGCCACGAAGAACTCGGTAACATCGATCTCGAAGACCTGATCACCGAAGAGCCCATGGTCGTTTCGATCAGTCACCGAGGCTACATCAAACGGACACCGACCAGCGTTTACAACACACAGCGCCGTGGCGGTAAGGGCCTCAAGGGTGCGAAAAGCGATGACGAAGATCCGATCGAACACTTGTTCGTCGCCAGCACGCACGCGTATTTGTTGTTCCTGACGACGACGGGCAAAGTCCGTTGGCAAAAGGTTTACGACATCCCGCAATTGGCGCGTGACGCTAAGGGGCGGGCGATCGTGAACTTGTTGCAGATGGAACCTGATGAGCAGATTGCGCAGTGCCTCGCGGTTCGCGATTTCAATCAACCCGGTCACTACGTTGCCATGGCAACCCGTAGCGGCCTGGTGAAGAAAACGCCTTTGGAACAGTACAGCCGGCCGAAGCGTGGCGGGATTATCGCGATCAAATTGCGTGAAGGCGATGAACTCGTCGATGCGGCCGTTGTCGGACCGAACGACGAAATGCTGTTGGTCACCGCGGACGGCATGGCGATTCGTTTCCGTGAATCCGATTCGCGTCCGATGGGCCGGAATACATCGGGCGTTAAAGGCATTTCGTTGATGGGCGATGACCGTCTCGTCGGCATGGTCGTTACCGACCCCAACGCAACGCTGTTGACCGTGTGTAAAAACGGCTACGGCAAACGGACTCCGTTTGGCCCGAACGCCGCCGATGCGCCTGAGAACGATGACGAAAACGGTGCCGAAAACGCCGCGGACACGTCCACTGACAGTGATGACGAATCGGCATCGACGAACGGTTCGGCACGTTACCGGACGCAAAAACGTGGCGGGAAAGGTCTTCGTGATATCAAGACCAGTGAACGCAATGGCAAGGTAATCGGTATCGCCCGAGTCACGGACGAGGACGAGTTGTTCATGATGACCGCGAAGGGCAAGTTGCAGCGGATCTCGGCCGCTGACATCAATGTCATCGGTCGGAACACGCAAGGTGTCCGCATCATGAGCGTTGACAAAGACGACGAGTTGATTGCCGTTGTCCGTGTTCCCGCCGAAGAGAAATCGGACGAGCCTGCTGCTGAAGCAGCACCAACTCCATCGGAGTAGGCACGTCGATGACGTTATCTAGAGAGAGGTAACCACCGTCGCAACGCGGTGGGCCACTCTCGCGCCAACGCGACCAACCTTGGGAACACATGCGACTTGTGGAAACGCCCAAGGCGACCCGTTGCGAGTGTCATTGCCGCGGTGTTGGGACGCTCAGCGGCGGTTGCCGCCTGACAATCGGCTGGCTTGATCCAGTCGACCAGTCATCCATTGCAGGTAGTTTCGCCAGTCGTCGCGGCTGAACCTTGTCATCTCGTCAAAGCGGTCGTCCCACTGTTCGCCGATGCGATCGAGTACGACGGCCGCTTGGCTGATCAGCATGTCGGCTTCGCGGTCGCGTCCGAGTATGCGGGCCATGCGAGATTGCCCGAGCAAGGCTTCGAGGGCGGGAGGTTCGTTCATGTATCGCAGCGACATGTCTCGGTACGCATCAGCGGCTTCGGCGTAGCGACGCATCGACTTGAGCGTGTCGGCTTGACCTAGCAACGAGTTGCGTAGGATCGCGTTTTGTTTTTCGCTGAGGTCGTCATCACGCTCGGCCATGTCCATGAATCGCACCATTGCGGTGAATCGATCGAGGGCGGATTGGCGGTACCGGTTTGCTTTCTGGCGGAGGTCGCGTTGGGCCGCGTCCAGCAAGTTCTCGCTTTCGAGTTCGGCTTCGGGCAGACGTGACGCGAGCAATTGCCCCCGAGCGAGTTCATAGGCGGCGGCTTGAGCACGCGGCAAGGGCCAGTATCGGTCGACGGCTTCGTTGAGTCGACGCAGTGCTTCGTTAAGATCGGGTTCGATCTCACGGAGCTTTTCGATCTTTTCATCCAGCGGCAACGCCAGTGCGGCGAGCGTTGCGAGATCGCTCTCCGCGTACAGCAACTCACCGAGAGTGAACAGTGAATCTCGCCAGACCGGGCTTTGTGGCGTGAGTTGACCGTCGCTGAGGTTTTCGACGAGAAGACGTTTGGCTTCCTCGTTGTTGTGCGAATCGGCAGCGGCCTGCGCCGCGAGCAGCCGGGCTTCGTAGCGCATGGGGTCACGCGTGAACTCGATAATACATGTTTGCAGCGAATCCATCGCTTCGTCAGGCCGGCCCTCGGCTAACAACGCGCGGCCATGCGCAACGAGGCCGGCGGGTTGTTTCAAGCGTTCTTCGTAGCGGAGGAAATTTTCGAGTAACGGGATGCTCTTGGAAAAGTGTCGGCCACGTTGGTAGGAGTCGATCGCTTGCCAGAGCGTGGGCACATACTCGATCGTGTCGAATTGTTTTTCCGCCGCGCTAGCGAACGCGTCTCCGGCGCCACGGAATCGTGCTCGCGCGGTCGCGAACGCATCGCGTGAGACTTCATCACCGCGTCCGCGCCCTGCCTTCAACGTGGCGTCGCCCCAGTCGCGATATGCGATCGCTTTTTCGATCAACGCGGGCGCTTCACCGAAGAGAGATGGGATCGATTCGGCGATTTCCACCACGGCGGCGTATTCACCGGACTCTCGCAGGACAGCGAGTATTTCGGTGATGCGCGAGCGGAACTCGGCTTCCTTCTTTTGAGTGAAGTTGAGGTGCCGGCTTTGTTGCATCTCTCGAACGAGATATTTTGCAGTTTGCACCGACTCGGCACCTTGGCCGTGGTTGGCGAGCAATTCCATTTCTGACAAACCACCTTCGAGACCGTCTTCGCGGAAAGGCCGTTGTTGTCGGAGTTGAGTCAGTTCGGCGAGAGCGAGATCGGGTTCACCAGCGAGTAGGAATGCCTGCGCCGCGGTCAAACGAGATCGCGACGCGAGAGCAGGTTCGGCTTCGCGTTGCAGCACGGCGAGCTCTTTGAGGATTTTCATCAATGTCTCGCGCTGGGCTTCGCTGATCTGCTCGTTCGCCTTGGCGGGAATGTCAGCGATCAGCCGTTCGCCATGAGCGCGTTGGACGGATGAGAGATATTTTTTGATGACGAGTTCAGCGTCTTTGAGCGAGAGTTCATCGCGGGCGGCGAGTGACCAGCGTGCATGTTTTTGAAGTGCCGGCGCGATGATTTTGTACGACAGTTTGATCGTTGATTCGGCTTCCTTGAATCGCCGCAAACGGATCAACCAATCGATCTTCATCAGGTACGCTTCGATTTGGTGTTCAGCATCGAGGGATTCGCCGTTGAGGTATTCGTCGATCGCAAGAATCGCTTCGTTTAGGTTTTCGTGCGGTCGACGGGCCCGTGCGACCGCGAGCACGGGGACCAATTCGCCACGGAGCGTCAGGTCGACGTCGATCGCGGCTTGCAGGTGTTTGGCGGCGGCTTCGTAATCGCCGACTTGTTGAAACGCGAGACCCAGCATGCGGTGGCCGTCGGCGGATCGGCCTTCGGGGAATCCGGCCTGCTCGGCGCGCAGCAACGGTGGGATGGCGAGTTGCAGTTCTTCCCGTCGGGCGCGAGGCGAATCCAATAGCATCGCCTTTTCGAATTGCCCTGCCCCGAGGAGGAAGGAATGCAGTGGGAGCCATTCCTGCTCCGTCTCGCTTTCTTCGTCGATGACGATAGTGTCAGCTAATTCGCCCGCGACGATTGCGTTGCCAGCGACGTATTGGGCCGATGCGATTTTGAGGGTTTGTTCTGGCGAGATATCACCGCTGCTAGCCCACAGCGAAAATAGGTAGGCAAACCCGGTCATTGTCGCGACGACGGCGGTTCCCGCAGTGGCGACAGACAACGAAAGCCCCGACGATCCGGCATCGGATTCGGCGGCGTCGGAATTCGGTTTATCAGAATCGGGCACAGGCTACTCTCTCGCGTTGTCGTGCCGATATCAAATCCGACCGACTCGTTGCAAGACGTTGCCTCGGTCGAGTCCGTCCTACTGCATCGCGTGAAGTCTGGTAGATTTGGGCGTTTCCGGCGTCGATTGGCCACGAATTCAACCTTCTCGAGCAGACTCATCCTGATGAACGATACGTCCAAACGCAGAAAAATCTTGATCACCGGGGGGGCCGGAAACGTCGGTGGCTCGCTCGCCTGCCGCCTCGTACAAACGCCAACGAACGAAGTGGTCGTTGTCGACAACTTGATCACCGGCGACGTGTCGAAGCTGCCGTCAGTGGATCTGCCTAATTTTCGGTTTATCAAAGCCGACGTGAACGACCTCACGGATCTGTCGCCGATCATGACGGCGCACCAGTTCGATGCCGTTTTTCACTACGCCGCGTTGGTCGGTGTGCAGCGAACGCTCGCCAATCCGGTGGCGGTGCTGCGCGATATCGATGGGATCCGAAACGTGCTTTCGTTATCGAAAAACACGGGCGTCCGTCGCGTTTTCTACGCCAGTAGCAGCGAGGTCTACGGCGAGCCGGTGGAACTGCCTCAGCACGAGATGACCACGCCGCTGAACTCGCGGTTGCCGTACGCGATTATCAAGAATCTCGGCGAGTCGTATTTTCGGTCGTATCACCAGGAGTTCGGCCTCGATTTCAACGTTTTTCGCTTCTTCAACACCTACGGGCCTAAGCAGACGACGGATTTTGTCGTGCCGAAATTTATCGAAGCGGCTCGGGCTGGCCGCGATATCACGATTTACGGCGACGGAAAGCAGACCCGCACGTTTTGCTACGTGGACGACAATCTCGACACGACCGAGAGCGTTCTCAACGACGAATCGTTGTCAGGCGAAATCATCAATATCGGCAGTGATATCGAGGTCACTGTGCTCGAATTGGCGGAGATGATTATCGAGAAAGTCGGCAGCCAATCGAAAGTTGTCCATCTTCCACCATTGCCCGAGGGTGACATGACCCGTCGTTGTCCCGATATCACCAAAATGAGGAAAATCCTCGGTCGCGACCTCACCCCGCTCAGTGACGGGCTCGACAAGATGATTTAAACCCAGTGATCTGAGCCCAGTGATCTAGCTCCAGTGCCGAGAGCTCAGCATCCCGGCCGTTTGGAGCGTCGTCGGCGGCGTATCCGGCGGACATTGCCTCGATTTTCCCGCACGATATGATTATCTCGTGCGTATAATGCGTTTCCCCCCCAACGACGCGGCGTTCTCACCCGCCCCCGCCCGGCCGTCTCCCACCTGCCAAGGCTGTATTTTTGCCGAAAAAGACCACCCCACCCGCACGACGAGGCCCCCTGTCCGCGCACGTCGCCAGAGCCAGTAACCGCCGCGAATTTTTCACTCGCAGCACGATGGCGTTCGGCAGCACGGTGGCGTTGGGTGGCTCGGCTGCGGTCACGGCCGGAGAATCGCTTCTCGCAGGAGCGTCGACCTCACCGCCGTCGTTTCATGTCGGCGGCAGCGATACCCTTCGGATTGGTTTGATTGGTTGCGGATCCCGAGGCCGAGGAGCGGCGATCGAAGCGATTCAGGCGTCGACGGTTTGCCAACGTGGTGGGGAAAACGCGTCGCGAGGGCAAGTCAAACTCGTTGCGATGGCGGACGTGTTCGCCAACCATTTGCAGACCGCGTATCGGACGATCAATGGCCGGCATCGCACGAATGTGGATGTCGGCAACCGCCGCTTTGTTGGCATCGACGGATGGAAGGGTGTGTTGGCCGCGGACGTCGATCTGGTGATTCTCGCGACGCCACCCGCATTCCGCCCGCTGCATTTCGCGGCCGCTATTGAAGCCGGCAAACACGTTTTCATGGAAAGTCCGGTTGCGACGGACATGCCAGGGGTTCGCCGGATCATTGCCGCCGGCAACGTTGCTCGCCAAAAAGGTCTCGCGGTCGCCGTGGGACTGCAACGACGTTATGAAGCGAGAACCCGGGACTGTGTTGCTCGGATCCAAGACGGCGCGATCGGTAAACTCTTGTCCGGTTATGCGACGTCGAGTGGTTTTGCGATCAGTGAAACGTTGGCGAGTGGAACGACTACAAGGCAATCGCGAGACTCGCGGGCACAACCCGATTTAGAAGATCAAATTCGGAACTGGCATGAGTTCGCGTGGGCGAGCGGTGGATTGACCGATGAGCGGCATCTGCACAGTCTCGATGCCTTTCACTGGGTTCTCGGCCAAACCCCGATCTCGGCAACCCGGGACCAGCGCGATGCAAGTCGATGCGCCGGAGTTGGAGCATCGACCGGGACCGAACGTGTTCCGGCCGTCGAATTTCAGTACTCCGATGGATTTCGCGTCGTCTGCGAGCATCGAAACGGACGGAGCACCGATCGCCAACACGGCGAACTGCTCATAGGAGAAAAGGGAACCTGTGATCTTACGCGAGCGATGATCCGAAACCCCGATGGCAAAGTCGTTTGGCAGAGCGACGCCAAGGAAATCCCCGGCAAAGGGTGGCAGCAACAATTCAACGAGTTGATCGCGGGCATGCGTAACGGGCAAACGGCGAACGACTTGAACCTCGGGGTTGCCTGCACGTCGACCGCGATCTTAGAACGAATGGTCACCCAATCTGGCCGATCGATGGGATGGGATCAATTGATGGCGTGCGACCAATCGTTTGCCCATCCGCAGTGCACGCTGTAGTTCGCGTCGAGACCGTAAAGACACTGTGAATTCGGATTCGCGCTGAGACGAGGTGGTGTCAGAGGCGTTGCTCGCGGGGACTTATTCGCGTTGCCCCGCCATCGTCGGCGTGAATCGAGTTATATTGGGGACGTGCCGGTCTGGGATCGGCCGATCACGCACGAACCGTCTGCGAAACTCCACTCCCCCGTCTGCACGTGATGTCTGAATCAGCTTCTCCGTCCGATGATTCGCCCCCGCAGTCAGCCAATGCGAATCCGGCCGACGCCTCGTCCGGCGACGTCAAATCGAATGCGGGCAGTACGGCCGAAACGAACTCTAACGGCGAAAAAAACAGCGAACCGGCGGGCCCGAATCGACGCCAAGAACTCGAGCATCGACTCAAGGACGCGAGGACGGATCGCGAGGCCTACCTCGAACTCGGAGCGATCTACCGAGCCGAGAATCGTCCGATGCACGCGGCCAAAATTCTCAAACAGGGACACGAAGTCTTTCCCGATGACGCGGTGATGTTGTGGGAACTCGAAGAGGCCCAACTCGCTCGATCGATCCAGCAACTCGCTGAGATGCAAGCGATCGTTGCGAAAATGAAAAGCCCGCTCGCTGATCAAGACCTCGAACGCAGCACCGCGGATTGGGCCAACTGCCGAATCAAGGTTTGTAGGGCACGATTGGACCGAGACCCGTCGCTGCATCATCTTCGCCTCGTCCTCGGGGAAGCACTCCATGATCTTGAGCAGCATGAAGACGCGATCAAGACGCTCGAACCGTTGATGTCCAACGACACGCATAGTTCCGCCGCGGCGCTGTTGATCGGACGTTGTCACCTGATTCTCGGTCGTGATATCGAGGCCATGCGTTGGTTGCGGATGGCGTCCCTGCGACGAAGTGTCACGTCGCCGGCGAAAGTTCGTGTTGCCGCGTTGAAGTTGCTCGTTGATTTAGCCGACCGGCATGGATTGACGGCGACGCTCGAGCAGTATCAGACGACGTTGAATTCGGTGTTAGAAGCTGCCAAGCAACACCAAGCGTCCCCGGCCACTTCTTCTGCCTCGACTTCGTAGTTCCTTTTCCCGAGACTATCCCGATGAATCAAGCGATTGGTGACCCCGATCAGATCCGCCAGTTTGCCGCGCAGTTGGCCCAGTTTACGGAAGAATTACGTCAGCGTGGCGGTTCGCTCGCGGCGCAGATGAATCAACTCGAACAAACGTGGCGAGACGAACAGCAACGCAAATTCAGCCAAGAGTTTCAGGATCAACTCAGGCAATTGCAACGACTCATTCAGGCCACCGATCAGCACGTGCCGTATCTGATGCGGAAGGCCGAACAGCTCGATTCGTATCTCGGTCGTTGATTCCGTTTTGGATTGTGAGTCACGACATGAATGCAGCGTGTCTACTTGCAATCTGTGGAGAGAGAAGCCACCTTGTTGGACGTCGAAGGCGGCGTCGGCTTCCCTCGCAAGAGACAGCGTTGTGCCCGCTCCCCGGCATCAAACTGCCTAGATTCGAAACGGTCTAGGTAGGTAGTGTTCCGCGTCGCCGATTACGGCTCCTACCTGCTTCGTAACTCTCCAACGGTCTTCATTCGATGAGCCAGCACCCCAACACCTATCCCAAATTGCATAACGCCGCCTGGCCGGGCGTCGTCGGTAAAGGCGATGACGATGCCAACCCCGTCATTCCGCTCGAAGAGATGCTCGATCTCACCGCGGCGGCTGAAGTGGACGGTCGCAAGTTTGACGGTGTCGACATCTTTCTTTCGACGCCTCACATTTCGATCGACGCCACCGATGAGGAACTCGAACAGGTCGCCGAGCAGGTGAAGAGCCGGAACCTGGATATCGGAACCGTGGTAGCGCCGGTTTGGGAACCGACCGGCGGCGGCAGTGCGGCAGGCGATTCGGATGCGGTCGAGGCATTTCTGAAGCAAGTCCGAAAGGGATGCGAGATCGGCCGTAAGCTACGCCAACTCGGTGTCCGGCCCAACGGTGTCATTCGTATCGACAGCGCCACGCCGACGGCCCAGTGGTATGAAGATCCTGCAACAAATCAGAGCCGGATCGCGGATACTTTCAAAGCCGCTTGTGACATCGCCGAAGAGTACGACGAGCGACTCGCCGCCGAAGGTGAGATTTGCTGGGGTGGTATGCACTCGTGGCGTTCGATGGTTGATTTGCTCGAACGTGTAGGACACCCAGAACGACTCGGTTTCCAAGCCGACATGGCGCACACGCTGTTGTACCTGTTGGGTTACAACGCACCCGAAGACGCGATCCTGCCTGAGGATTTTGATTGGCAGGACAAGGAAAAGAAATCCGCAGCCCTGCACGAGTTGACGCACGCGCTGCGTCCATGGACGATCGATTTCCATGTCGCGCAAAACGATGCCACCGTTCACGGAACGGGCAGCCATGACAAAACCGGACGCCACTGTTTGCCAAATGATCCCAATGGCAAACTCGATATCGCGGTCGATGCCGGTCATTGGCTTCGCGACGAGCACGGTGATGTTTTGCAGGTTTGCAAACACATCTGCTGGGACGGATGCATGTTCCCTAACGACGTGATGCACAAACCGCAAACATGGAACGACATCCTCGCCGCGATGCTCAGTGTTCAGGACGCTCACGGTTGGAACGAGTCCGAAGCGTAGCGTTCGCTTCACTGATTGTTCGGCTGCTGTTCTTGACGAGCGTTTCGAAACGTTCGTCGCGTGAGGTCGCGTTATCGTGGCGGTTCGTTGTTCTTGCCGAGCAACAGCCAATGATGCGATCCCGATCCCACGGGCAGCCGTTTGTTTTGCCCTCCCCAAATCCCTCCTTTTTTAACTCGACAGGAATACAACGTGAAACCGCTTAACATCGGAATGATTGGCTATGGCTTTATGGGCCGTACTCACAGCAACGGGTACCGACAGGCGAACCGGTTTTTTGACTTGGAATACCACCCCGTTCTCAAAGCGGTCTGTGCTCGTAACGAAGACAAAGCGAAAGCGTTTGCCGAGCAACAAGGTTACGAATCGATCGAAACCGATTGGCGAAAACTGATCGCTCGCGACGATATCGATGCGATCGACGTTTGCACGCCCAACAACCTGCATAAAGAAATTTCGATCGCCGCCGCTGAGGCCGGCAAAATGGTGTTGTGCGAAAAACCGCTCGCCATGAATGTCGCCGAGGGCGAGGAAATGTGCGAAGCGGTCGAAAAGGCCGGCGTCGCCAACATGGTCTGGTATAACTACCGACGCGTCCCTGCCGTCTCGCTCGCAAAACAGTTGATCGACGAAGGACGTCTCGGAAAGATCTTCCACTACCGTGCGAACTTCCTGCAGGACTGGACTATCAACGCCGACGTGCCTCAAGGCGGTGCGGCGACATGGCGTCTCGATGCCGAGGCAGCAGGCAGCGGCGTGACCGGTGACTTGCTCGCCCATTGCATCGATACCGCACTATGGCTCAATGGCAGCATCGAAGACGTGTCAGCGATGACGGAGACGTTCGTCAAAGAACGTGTGCACGCCGAAACCGGTGCGAAGCAGCCTGTCACGATTGATGACGCGTGCATGTTTCACTGCCACTTCAAAAACGGCTCACTCGGATTGTTCGAGTCAACCCGATACGCACGCGGTCACAAAGCCCTTTACACGCTCGAAGTGAACGGCGAGCACGCGTCGTTGCGTTGGGACCTGCATGACCTACACCGCCTCGAATACTTCGACCACGCCGACGATTCGATTGTCCGCGGTTGGCGGAGTATCCACGTGTCCGATGGCGACCAGCCATACATGGGCAATTGGTGGGTTCCAGGATTGCAGATCGGCTACGAGCACACGTTTATCCACCAAGTCGCTGACTTCCTGAAGTCATTGGAGACGGGCGAAGCCGCTCACCCGAATTTCCGCGACGCATTGGAAACGCAAAAGGTCTGCGATGCAGTCCTCGCGAGTGCGAAAGAACGTAGCTGGAAAAACATCTAGAGCATTCCCAGCTCTTCTGTATCCACCGTCGCCCGGCGGTGGACTGAATTCTGGATTCTTGGATAGCCACGCAGCTCGGACTCTCGGGACGTGCATCGAATTCCTGACGGAATTCGATGCAAACACGCCCGCAACACTTGTATCCGCAACAGGCCCGGAGGGCCGATAGAACCTTTGCCGGGGCTGTTAAGCCCCGGTTAATGCATCAAGCCAAAATGAAAGGCCTGAAGGGCCGGCACAAAAAACGGTTTCCGCTGCAAATCACTAAAGGTTGTGTCGGCCCTCCGGGCCTATCTGCTTCCTTGACATGGTTCCGGGGGTTGGCACCCCCGGCAGTGGTTGTGTCGGCACTCCGTGCCTTTCGGTGTGCGTGCTTTTCGGTGCGCGTGCTTTTCGGTGCGCGTGCTCAACGGGAGCGAAGTAGCGTGCGACGCTTCCGAGTTCATCCGCAAAGCCTCGCTGCAACTCGCGTGGTGATCCCGGGAACGTGAACTGTATTCCTGACGGAAGTCATTGCAAACAGACTCGCAACGCTTATTGCGGTAACAGGCCCGGAGGGCCGACAGAACCCATGCCGGGGCTGTTAAGCCCCGGTTAATGCATCAAGCCAAAATGAAAAGCCTGAAGGGCCGACACAAAAAACGGTTTCCGCTGCAAATCACTAAAGGTTGTATCGGCCGTCCGGGCCTATCTGCTTCCTTGACATGGTTCCGGGGGTTGGCACCCCCGGCATTTGTTGTGCCGGCACTCCGTGCCTTTCGGTGTGCGTGCCTTTCGGTGTGCTGGCCTTTCGGTGTGCTGGCCTTTCGGTGTGCGTGCTCAACGGGAGCGAAGTAGCGTGCGACGCTTCCGAGTTCATCCGCAAAGCCTCGCTGTGACTCACGCAGTGATCTCCGGTAACAGGCCCGGAGGGCCGACAGAACCTTCGCCGGGGCTGTTAAGCCCCGGTTAATGCATCAAGACAAAAGGGAAAGGCCTGAAGGGCCGACACAACCAAGGGCTTTGCAGCAGATCGCTATAGGTCGAGCCGACACTGCGTACCTAGCCGGTTCCGTATATCGCGTTTATACCGCGGACGATTCGCGTACGAGCATTTGGTCGACCTCGTTGCTGACGATCACGCCGTAGTTGATCGCGCCGAGCCAGCCGCTCATGATGATCCCCACGCTGCCCGCGTGGTACATGCCGTTGACCTGTTGCGACAACGCGCGACTCACTGCCAGTCCTTCGAATTTGGTGCCGAAGCTCGCGCCCGATTCGTGCATCGTGTAATGTTTGAACGTGCGTGGCGTGGCTGCTTCGGCTCGATCGATTTTATCGCGCACGCCAGGTATGTATTTCTCCAGCGCATCGATCGTGGTCTCCACCAAATCCTGTTTGCTGGCGTTGTATTCCTCGGGGCTGAGGTCAGCCCAGTCCGACCAGTTCGCGTTCGTGCTGCTGACGATTGCGTATCGTTCTTTCTTGGTTGGCCGAGTTCGCGGGTAGTAAAAGCTAAACGTTCGTGAAGTGATATCGCGGCTGAGCAACAGGTCCGTCCGGAACTCTTTCGCCGTGCTGGTGAAGAACAGATCGCCGCTCGATTCGTCGATCTCCTCGCCCGGTTTCAGTGCCATGTAAACCTGAGTGCTGGAGTTGTTCAGTCGGACGGCCTCGGTTTGTTCGACAAAACCGCGATCGAGTTTTTCGGTGCCGATCATTTTCAAGATTGTCGTCCGCAGGTTCGCGTTGCTGACGACGGCCCGACACGGGATCCGGCGGCCACGAACGTGTACTCCCGAAACGCGGGTTCCCTGCAGCGGGCTGTCGGAGACTTCGATTTCGTCGACCGGGCAATTGATCCGGATGTCGACTCCGTTGCTGATCAACTCCTTTTTCATCCGAGCGATCAGGTCGTCGGTGCCGCCTTCGTAGATGAACACGCCCTTGCTCATGAAGTTACTGAAAACGATGCCGTACGTGATCGCGGGGTCTTCGAGCGTTGAGCCGTTGGCGTAGGTGATCGGTTCCATCAGCAATCGCACCACGTCGTCGCGACCGGGGAAAAACCGGTCGAACAGTTGACGTGTGGTCGTGGATTGGTCGTCGTAAAAATTCATCCCCCGAGCGGTGTCGAAAAATTCTCGGACAGTCGGTTCGGCGATCCCAAATTTGGACGTCAGCAATCGGGTGAAGTCGTCCCGGTTAAACGTCGTTGTGAGCGAAAACTGTGGGTTATCGAATCGGATGTTCTTCAGTTGAACGATCCGGTCGGCGATATCGCGACTCCAATATCGACGGCACGATTTCACCATCCCGTGTGGGAACCCGTGCAGCGAGATGTCGAACGTGTGCCCACCGGGACGCAAGAACCAGGTTGCCAATCCGCCGAGCTTGTAGTGCTGCTCGAGCAACAGGACGCGGTGCCCGGCACGGCCGAGAATGTTGGCAGAGGTCATTCCGGCCAAACCACTGCCGATCACGACGACGTCGTACTCGTCGGCAATCCCTTTGAGAAAATCCTTGGCCATGTGTTTGCTGAGTCGATCGTGGGTTTGAACTGGGGGTGGTGAGGGCCGCCCTGGATGGGGAAAGGCCGCACGAGGTGTTAATCGCCGCACCGTTTGGCTGTTCGCAGATCGGATGGGATCCACTTCGGCCGGGGCTGAGGTCGGGTAACCGCCATCAACGCGAGCTCGGCAACAACGACGATTGCCCCAGGGCACCGATGTCCTTGGGCATTTACTGTCCTCGGGCATCTACGTCTGGATTACGGAACTCGTCGGGGCGTCGAACTCGACAGCGAGCCGATTTTTGACCGGTGGGCGAACTCGCCTGGCAAATCATTCGGCTGACCATCAGCGGCCGACACTCTTACGGCCAACACAGTGTAGGGATTTTTCGTTCAGCGTCTTGGGTATTGACGAAAAGAGGTCCGAGATTCGCTGGATCTCGCGGTGCGGGGCGTTGAGTGTTTGGACGTCAAACGCTACGTTTTGAGGCTTAATTCATCACCACTCTTGGTTAAATAACACGTGATCGCACCCAATTTGGCATCGAAGCTTCCCGACGAACAGCGGATTGTCATCACGGGCATCGGATTGACGGCCCCCAACGGGAACGACTGGCAGTCGTTTCGTCAGGCGTTGTTGGAGAAACGCAGCGGTGTCCAACCGTACGAGATTCGCTATTTCGGTGAAACTCTGGCGGGTATCTGCGATTTCGACGACAAAAAATATCAGTCGAAAAAAGACATCCGGCGTGGCACCCGAGCGGGCAGCGTCGGCGTTTATACGGCCAACGAAGCGATCGCCCATTCGGGCCTGGATTGGGAAAACGTCGATAAATCACGCGTCGGCATCTACGTCGGCGTCACCGAGCACGGCAACGTCGAAACCGAAAACGAAATCTTCGTGATCAAGGGATTTGATTACGACACGAGTTGTTGGTCGCACCACCACAATCCTCGTACGGTCGCGAACAACCCGGCCGGTGAGATCGCGTTGAACCTGGGCATCACAGGGCCGCACTACACGATCGGCGCCGCCTGTGCGGCCGGAAACGCGGGCATCATCCAGGGGGCTCAAATGCTGCGTTTGGGTGAATGTGACGTTGCGATCGCCGGTGGTACCAGCGAGAGCATCCACACGTTCGGCATCTTCGCTAGTTTTAACAGCCAAAACGCACTGGCCACTCATGCGGACCCGGCCTCCGCGTCACGCCCGTTTGACAAGAAACGCAACGGAATCGTCGTCGCTGAAGGCGGCTGCCTGTACACGCTCGAACGGTTCAGTGACGCGAAAGCACGCGGAGCTCAAATTTACGGCGAATTGGTCGGATACGCGATGAACACCGACGCGACCGATTTTGTTTTGCCCAATCCCGAACGACAGGCGCAGTGCGTCCAGATGGCGTTGGACAAAGCGGGCCTGGAAGCCGACCAAATCGACATTCTCAGCACGCACGCCACCGGTACCATGAGTGGCGATTCGCAAGAGTGCAAAGCGCTCCGGAGTGTGTTTGGAGAGTCCAGCAACGTCCGTATCAACAACACCAAGAGCTACATCGGTCACGCCATGGGCGCCGCCGGTGCGTTGGAGTTGGCGGGCAACTTGGCTGCGTTCAGTGACGGTGTTGTCCATCCGACGATCAACGTCGACGAACTCGATCCCGATTGCGATCTTCCTGGACTCGTTTTGAACGAACCTGAAGAGCGACCACGAATTAACTACATTCTCAACAACTCGTTCGGAATGTTGGGTATTAATTCGGTCGTCATCATCGGTCGGATTTAACCTCCGACGCCGAACCGCGGGGTACCGGAGATTGGCTCCTCGCGGCCTCCGGGGCGACCGTTCGCACGGCTATGGCCTTGTGCGTTTCTGTTTTGGCACCGAAACTATTGTCTTCATGGGATACTGTCCCACATTTTCGCGGGTTTTCGCCCGAATCCTACGTCCACCTGAACCTTCCGTTTTCCTCACCCCCAACCGCGTCCATGACCCCCGCTGAAATCCGCGACGAAATCATTGATATCCTCGAAGACATCTCACCTGATGAAGACCTCGACGGACTCGATGACCAAAAACCTTTTCGGGACCAACTCGAACTCGATTCGATGGATTTCCTCGATATCGTGATGGAACTTCGCAAACGCCACCGGGTTCAAATTCCAGAGGAAGATTACGGCAACCTGGCCAGCATGCATTCGACGGTGACTTACCTCGAACCCAAGATGAAGGATATCTGAGCGAGAGGATAAAAGGTCATCGGTCTCCGGCGCCGGGTGTTTCATTCAAACGCTTCGGCGACCGCGTTACCCTACGCCTGCAACCTTTAACCTCCTTTCCTCATGTACGATACGATCATCATTGGCGCGGGCATGAGCGGGTTGGCGGCCGGGATCCGGTTGGCCCACTTCGATCAACGCGTCTGCATTCTCGAACGACATTACACCATCGGCGGGCTCAATTCGTTCTACCGAATGGGCGGTCGTGACTATGACGTCGGTTTGCACGCGATGACCAACTTCGCCCGCAAAGGCGACAAACGCGGACCGCTGGCCAAATTGATCCGGCAATTGCGATTCGGTTGGGAGGACTTCAAACTCGCCGAGCAAATCGGTTCATCGATCCGGTTCCCCGGCGTCTCTCTCGATTTCAACAACGATATCGAGATGCTCGAAAGCGAGATTGCCTCGCGGTTTCCCGACCAAATCGATGGCTTTCGTACGCTCTGTGGTTCCTTGCTCGATTACTCGGACATGGACGGCGGATCGCCCGAGTTCATGAGAAGTGCCCGCGAGGTGCTCGCCGAACATCTCTCCGAACCGTTGTTGATCGAGATGTTGCTCTGTCCGCTGATGTGGTACGGCAATGCTCGCGAAGATGACATGGACTTCGGTCAGTTCTGCATCATGTTTCGAGCCTGTTATCTCGAGGGGTTCGGCCGGCCGTACAAAGGCGTGCGAGTCATCCTGAAGAACCTGGTACGCAAATTCCGTGGTCTCGGTGGCGAACTCAAACTCCGCCATGGTGTCTCGCGAATCCATGTCGAAGATGGCAAGGCCGTCGGCGTTGTGCTCGATGACGGTACCGAAATCGAAGGCAAACGCATTCTATCGTCAGCGGGCAACATCGAAACGATGCGGATGTGTGACGACATCACGACCCCCGAGGTTGCTCGGGCGGGGAAACTGTCGTTCATCGAGTCGATCAGTATTCTCGATCGCGATCCCAAAGCTCTCGGTTTTGACCGAACGATCGTGTTCTACAACGATTCGGAAAAGTTCCATTGGAGGCGTCCGGACGACGGTCTTTGCGATGCACGCACGGGTGTGATCTGCAGCCCGAACAACTACATCTACGATTCCGACGAAGGCACGCTGCCCGATGGCGTCGTGCGAATCACGACTCTTGCTGACCATGATCGTTGGTGCGAGTTGCCCGAACAAAAGTACTTGGCCGAGAAGGTCACGCAGTACGATGCGGCGGTGGCATCAGCGGTTCGTTTCATGCCGGACTTCCGGTCCAACGTGATCGCCACGGACGTGTTCACGCCCAAGACGATTCGCCGGTTCACGTTCCACGACAACGGTGCCGTTTACGGGGCGCCGGACAAGCAACTCGATGGTTGCACCCATTTGCCGAACCTGTACCTATGCGGTACCGATCAAGGGTTCGTTGGTATCGTCGGAGCGATCGTCAGCGGCATCAGCATGGCGAACCGCCATTGCCTGATGAGTGATTAAAGCCTGATGAGCGATCGAAGAACGTCTCGCGATTACTTTCGCCGCAGTACGTAGACGACATCTTCAGTCGATGAGTCGACTTCGATCGGTTCATCGACGACGTAGCTAAAGTCATGAGTGGCAACGCATTCCCATTTGCCGCTCGCGTCGATCAAACGTTGCATCTGCACGGGCGTGTAACTCCGCAGACGCAGTTCATCGTTGATACGAAAACTGTCGCTCGGTGTGTGCACGTCAAATCGAATGCCGAACCGCTCCAATCGCTTTTTCTTGTCGCGGTCGACCGTCCACATATGCGTGTTGATCGCGAGTTGTCCCCGACGTGCCGACCAGCTTTCGGTTTCGCTTGGAGGAACGGAGGTGGGCGTTAAATGAACGCCGAGCAGGTACAGCCCACGGGGACGCACGATGTCCGCCATGCACTCGAAATGCGCTTTGGCTTCCTTTTCGCTGCCGACGTGCCGGAAGCTGTTGATCGTGTTGAACGCGACCGCGACCGGTCCCGCTTTCTTGCGTGATTTCGGAATGATTCCGGCGAAGTCCGCGCGAGAGAAATCGCACATGTCTTTGCAGATCGCGGACTCGACGTAACCTTTGCGTTTCATCCGGTCATTGCAGAAATTCACGGCCTTAGGATTAAGGTCCAAACCGCAAACATCGAGTCCCTTGCGTGCCAGGGCAAACATCAACCGCCCGGTGCCGCATGCCGGTTCGAAATACCATCCCGGTTCACCACTGCCGAACATGTGCTCGCAGGCGAGGATGTATTTGGTCTCGGCAGCAACATCGGCGCCGAATACGAGGTCGTAGTACTTGGGGTGATCGTAGATCGATTCTTCGATTACCCGCAGACCGTCTTCGATGATTTCGCCGTCGTTGGTTTTCTCGTCAGGAGACGGTTTGACAGTTTGCTTTTTCATCGTACCGACTCCAATCCGAGATGGCGGCGAGTCACGCCGATTTGACCCGCATGAATCGATTCATGCATCGGGCAAAACAGGATCGCACCGAGTTTGCAAGGATAAACCGCGTAAGGCATGTCGACTTCGTCGAGCAATGAATTCGGGTCCAGCGACGCGATCTCATCCATCGCCGTGCGATGCACCAGTTCCAACTTGGCGAGCAACTCCTCGGGGGTTGGTTGGCCGTCGGATGACAAAGGAGGTTTGCCTCCGCGTCCGTACGTTTTGCGGAACCGGCCTGGGATGAGGTCGAGATCCTCGGGACGTCGACCACGGATTCGAAACATCATCAACCCGTATTGGCTGACGGCGAGGTGGCCGACTTGCCAAGCGATGTGGGTGACGCTGCCGTTTGGAATTTCGAACCACCGATCTTGCGGCGTCGCGGCCAGCAATTCGAGCGTGTACTGTCTCGCGAATTGGATTTGTCCAATCGCTGCCTGCAACATCACGGTCGCAGTTTCGACATCAGGAAGGGACGGTCCCGAATCACCGGAAAGAGTATTTGCGTTCATAGCCCATGTTTTAATGGGCTCGCGAGTCACTGTCGACGGAGTGTCCGGCAATGCATCGCAAACGCGTTCGAGAGTTCCTCAGGCTTGGAGCCAATCACTTGTCGAAATGGATCGAGCAGGCGTCCGAGTCGCACGTGTTTCGGGGGCCAAAAAATTTGCGAGAGATCCAATAACGATTGCGTGCGACAATGCTGTACATCCACCGGGACAGTCTCGCGGTTCCGGGGATGTGCATCATCGGGGCGAAGGCCCACAGAATCGGCAACCGACGCGTGAGATATCGAACCGCGTCGGCGCCGCCATGCCGGTTCCCCTCGGTATCGACCACATACATCTGAGCCATCAGGTCGTCGTACGTAAGGTCGGAATACCTCTGCGTCACCCGAGGATCGTGTAGCGACAGGAATGCGAGTCGATCCTTGCCGAAATCCATCTGATGCAGACGTTTCGCCGCTAATGCACACGCATTGCATTGACCATCAAAGATGACAACATCGCGACCGGGGTTCTCATCAGCCCCAGGAAGATCCCTCGCATGAGCCGACGTGGGCATCGCGGGCGACGTGGTTGTCGACGTTGCCGAGGTGACCGTTTCAGCGGTCTGCGTTTCAGCGTCGGGTGTTTCGACGCCGGGGGATACGGGAATGGGCGGCTGGACGGACATTGGATTCAAATTTCGAAATGTGATCGGGCGTGAATCACCCTTATATTAACCGTTCAAGTGCGACGTTAGTTAACACGCCCGTCCGTGGATGATGGAATTGCAGTTTCATTGCGACCAACGCGATCGTGTCGAACGTCCAGTCGTCGCGTTTTGGCGGCGTGCAGTTCGTCGAACCGTAGATCGGATCGCTCAAGATCGCATGCCCTCGCGCGGCGGTCTGGAGTCGCAATTGGTGCATTCGACCGGTGAGAGGTGACAACTCAATGAGAGAGCAATCCGCATTCCCATCGTACTCGAGAACGGACACATCCGTTTCGGCGAGTTTTGCCCCTGCGTCTTCCGCCCGGCAAATCTCGCCTTTGGCAACGTCTGGAATTTTTCGCAGATAATCCGTCCAACGCTGAGTCGTTCTCTCCGAAGACGGGGATTCGGCCGACGCATCGATATCGACTCGTCCCTGCACCCAGGCATGATAAGTTTTGCGTACTTTGCGGATCGCAAATTGTTCCGAGAGCAATCGGGCTGTTTTCTTGGTCAACGCGACCAAGACCACGCCGCTGACGTCTCGGTCGAGTCGATGCACGGCGGCCAGGAATCCGCGTTCCGCTGCGAGTTGATCGCGCAGTCGAAATTCCAGCGAATCAGTGCCCGGCGGTGACGTTGTGCTCAATCCCGCGGGTTTGTCTACCGCCACCGCGGAGTCGCACTGCCAAAGGATTCGAATCAATGTCTCAAGTTCACCGAACCGCCCCAGCCGAGTTTTTCACGCAGGGTGCGATAGTCGTTTTGCCCCGGCACGCGGAGCATTCGGAACGATACCGGGGCACGGTTCACACGCACCCGGTCACCGTCTTCGAGTTTGCCGAGAATCCGACCGTCGACCAGGATGCAGGTCGTTTCTTGCGGTTCCGTCACGGTGAATTCGAGCGAAGTGTCGGCCGATTCGACGACCGGACGGTACGTCAGCGTGTGGGGGCTGATGGGAGAAATGACGATCGCTTGCAATTGCCGGCGAACGATCGGTCCGCCCGCCGACAAACTGTGCGCGGTGGACCCGACGGGGGTTGCGATAATCAGACCGTCGCAGCGGTACTGCGTGGCGAGTTCGCCGTCGGTATAGAAATCAATGTCGAGAATTTGAAACGGCGGCCCCGACAGCACAGCGGCTTCGTTGAGGGCGAGTTGTTCGGCAATCACCGTTTCGCCACGCACGATCTCGACCTGCAACATCAGGTGATCGATGACGGCGAAGTCACCACTGCAAACTTTCGGCCATGCGTCGAGGAAATCTTCGGGGGACAATGCCGCGAGAAAGCCGAGACGGCCACAATTGATTCCCAGCACCGGAATTTGGTGTGACCCCATTTGCCGTGCTGACTGCAAAATCGATCCGTCGCCTCCGAGGACGATGACGAGGTCCGCGTCATCGCCGGTGAATTGATAATCGAAGGCAAAGTCTTCCGCGATGAGCGTTGCACTGCCCGAGACGACCGGACGCAATCGACGCCATGCGGATTGGACACGTTGTCGTTCGGGCGTACCGATGACGATGATCCGAGGCGGTTTCCCGCACTTGCACCAGTCCAGATTATTTTGGGTCACGTTCGTTCGATTCCCGTGGTCGGAGTTGGGCTGGCCGATTCGATCATTGCTGACTTGATTTGCATCCGTCGGGCCGTCGTCAGCATCATTATCGTTTCGGGCGGCCTTGGTCATCCCACGCTCACGTTGGATGCGGCGTTGCGACAGACGTTCGCGATTCCCTCGGCTGACAAAGACGAGTCCGCCAACAAGTCCGAACGATCGCCGTGTTCCACGAAGACATCCGGCAGAGCCAAACGATGGATCTGACGCGTATCGAGACGTTGGTCGGCAGCCGATTCCAGGAATGCCGATCCGAATCCACCGACAATGGTGCCTTCTTCGAGCGTCACGACGAATCGGCCGTCGGCCATTGATTTCTCGACCATCTCGTGATCGATCGGTTTAACGAATCTCGCGTTGACGACGCCCACGCTGAGTTCGCCTTCGAGTTTTTCGGCTGCCTCGATCGCTTGTTCGAGCATTGCACCGTAGGCCACGATCGTTCCGTCGTCGCCTTCGCGAATCCACTCGGCTTTGCCCATCTCGATCGGAGCGGGGGTGTGAGTGGCTTCCAACGCGGACGCTTTCGGGTAGCGGATACCGGTGGGGTGATCGTGAGCAAGACACGCGTCGAGCATCATTGGTAACTCGGCCGCGTAACCAGGAGCCATCAGGACCAAGTTCGGGAACAACCGCATGTAGCCGATGTCATAAACGCCGTGGTGCGTCGGTCCATCTGGGCCGGTCAGTCCGGCACGGTCCATCATGAACACAACCGGTAGATCTTGGAGAACGACCTCCTGGAAGATTTGATCGTAGCTGCGTTGCAAGAACGTGCTGTAGATGTCGACGATCGGACGCATTCCCGTTTTGCATTGCCCGGCGGCAAACGCGACGGCGTGCGACTCGCAAATTCCGACGTCGAAGAACCGTTCGGGAAATTGCTCACGCACGGGTTCGAGTTTGTTGCCTTGGCACATCGCCGCAGTGATGACCGTGACCCGATCGTCACGCTTCATCGCTTCGCCGATCGCATCACGGGCGTGCGTTGTGTACGGTGGGCATCCGTCGCTGCCGCGGGTGACCGGCGTTCCGCCACGATCTTCAAACGCGGGTGGCGTGTGGAAGAAAACGGGGTCCTCGGCTGCGGGTTTATAGCCGTGTCCCTTTTCGGTGACGACGTGCAGTAGCACCGGACCTTCGATTTCCTTGCACAGGTTCATGTACTTGCGAAGCAGTGCGATGTTGTGTCCGTCGATCGGGCCGATGTATCGGATGTCGAGCTCTTCGAACAACATGCCGCCGAGCAAACCGGCTTTGACGCCTTCTTTCATCTGCGCCAGCAACCGTTCGGCCGGATCGCCAAACATCGGCACGTGGTCGAGCAGGCGAACGACTTCGTGTTTCAGGCCGGTGTAGAACGGGTTGTTTCTCAAACGATCGAGATAACTCGCGACCGCACCCGTGCGATGACAGATCGACATTTTGTTGTCGTTGAGAACGACGGTCAGGTCCTCTTTCGACGCACCCGCGTTATTGAGTGCTTCGAAGACAATTCCGCTCGGAAAGGCGCCGTCGCCGATCACGGCAACGGTGCGGCGATCGGGGTGACCAGTGAGGATATCGCCGCTGCGGAGTCCGACGGCGGTGCTGACACTGCTGCCTGCGTGCCCGGTCATGAACAGATCGTAGGGGCTCTCCGCCGGATTCGGATAACCCATCAATCCGCCGCGTGTGCGGATCGATTCGAATTGGCTGTAGCGACCGGTGACCAATTTGTGCGGGTAGATTTGGTGTCCGGTGTCCCAAATCAATCGATCGTTCTGGAAATCGAACTCGGCATGAAGTGCCAGGCAAAGCTCCACAACGCCGAGGTTGGATGCGAAGTGGGCGGTCCGGGTGGCCAGCAGGTTGCATAAGACGTCGCGAATCTCCACGCCCATCTTATTGAGTGTTTCAGACGGCATTCCCGCCAACGGTCTGGCATCGGGCAAAGCAGCGAGCAACGGGTGCCGGGGCCCGCCGGATTGCTGTTGAGGTTCGGTGTTCGTCATGATGTTCGCTCCAAAATGTAGTCCGCCATCCGTGCTAACCGCTGTCCAGACGCTCCGAATAACTCGAGCGACTGGTGAGCGGACCGGATCAACGCCGCTGCATGCTGTTGTGCCATTTCGATTCCGACGCCGACCTGCGTGGTGGTCGCGACCTTGGAATCGTCAAATCCGGCATTTCCAGACTTAGGATCGGCATCGTGGGGGATCTCCGCCAGCCCTAATTCTAATCGAGAAACATCGTCACGCTGAGCGGCCATCAGATCGGGGAACGTAAATTTCCCGCGTCCGCTGTCCTTTCCGGTGCGTTTGCCGAGCTCTTCAGCGTTCGATGTGAAATCCAGGACATCGTCAGTGATTTGAAAAGCGAGACCGAAGGCGTCGGCGAATCGCCCCAGTGCATCGACTTGCTCCTCGTTGCCGCCAGCGGCAATGGCTCCCATTTTCGCACAAGCAATGAACAACGCACCGGTTTTCCTACGGTGAATCGATTCGAGATGCTGCTGAGCGAGAAACGGAGATTCAAACGAATCCAAATCGATCTTTTCGGCCGCTAAATCGTCTTCTTGACCACCGACTAGTCCCGCCGGGCCCGATGCGATCGCCAGCTCGCCCATCAATCGCGCTGCCAAAGCGGGGTCAGCAATTTGGGTATAAAGATGAGCGTAGGCTTGGGCCTGCAACGCATCACCGGCGAGAATCGCGGTCGCCTGCCCAAAGGTGATATGTGTCGTCGGCCGGCCGCGACGCAAATCGTCGTCATCCATCGCGGGCAAGTCGTCGTGAATTAGCGAGTATGCGTGGATCATTTCCACCGCGACGGCTGGGGCGAGCACGTCTTGGATCGATGCCCCGCACGCTTCGGCGGACATCATGACGAGTGCGGGACGCAGCCGTTTGCCAGGTGCGAGCAACGCGTACCGGATCGCTTCGGCGAGTTTTTCGGGGCATCCGTCTCCGAACTGACACGCTCGGTCCAGTTCGCCCTCGATCGCATCACGATACGGTCGCAGTAATTCGGCCACATCGATCACGACCAATCCTCCGAATCCGACTCGCTATTGTCGGTCGCTGAGACACCCCGTCGCTGGCCGCGCGTCTTTTGCTTTTCGATGAGGGACTCGGCGTCGTTACCTCGGCCGTCACCGGCGTCATCGAGCGGATGGGTAACGGGATTCCCGTCGGCGTCAAAACCCGACAAAACGCTGACCCGTCTCTCGGCAATTTCGAGAAGCTCATAGCACTGCCGCATTTTTCCCACGGCGGCTTCGTACTGACGCAATGAGTCGTCGAGCGACAATTCGCCACTTTCGAGCTTGCTCACAATCAATTCGATGTCAGATAGCGTCGCTTCGAAATCCGGCTTCTCAGACGGTGAATCCGATTGGGAGGTTTCGGCGGATTGATCGGGCCTAGCGGCGGTCTTCTTTTTGGCCAAACGGACGCTCTGTTGTCGTAAATCGTAATTTGCGGCGGATACTTTTGTAACCTACGTTTTGGGTAGGCCTAAAAGCCCTTTTCGACCGACGTGCATGAGTGCAGCGTGGGCGTGGGGGCTGCAGGACTATAACACGACGGCCAGCCATCCGAACAGATCCGGGCACACCGGATGGAATGGGCCATCATGACGATTCACGGTGATGAATTCGCCGATTTTCAACAAACAACATTTGCACGCTAGTCGCACGGTATGTCACGCTCGAGTCGAAGAAGGAGTCGCAAGAAACAGCCCGCCCAAGCTGCCGCTGCGCCTCAATCGTCCAAGACCGAAGTTCCGAAAAAGGGCCGCGATGAAGTCGCCGTGCTCGAAGAACACAAGGAAGAAACGAACGCAAACGAGGAGACGTTCGAGAATTCCGTCACGGCATTGGCAGACGCAATTGCCAATAATCTCGCCGAAGAAGCCGGCCGATCTGGCGCAGCCGATTCGTCATTCGACGATGCTGCGTCGCTGTATCCATCCGCGGACGAGTTATCGGCTGATGATTGGTCGGCTGAGGATTTGCCTGCCGGCGGTGATTTGCCTGCCGGCGGTGGAGCGGAGGCTAGTGAGTTCTGGACGCACGATGAATTGTCGTCGGACAGCGAGCCCCAGCCCGAAGCGGATGCGTACGGCGTAACGCACGCGTATCAGCACGACACGGATTACGCCGCCGTTGACTACGGCGAATCAGACTACGGCGAACCGGAAGACTCCTATTCGGAGCCAACGCCCGCGGTCCCTGCGTGTTCATCTCCGAATGAGAACGCGTCGGCTGAAATTCTGGATTCGTTGCAAACGCTGCTTCAGCGGTTCGACCAACTCGATGGTCGGCTCGATGGATGGGCCATTCATGGCATCCAGGTTCCCGGCGGCCACGGCGGCAATTGCGATGACGGCGGCGACGGGTTCGATGTCAGCGGTTTGGCGCCCGCGAACGGCAATGAAGACGAGCTTCGCGAAGACCTGCTGCATCTGCAAACGACGCTTGATGAAGCATGGCGAGCCAACGAGGAGCTTCGCCACCAAAACGAAATGCTGGCCGCCCAAGTCGCAGAAACCAGCGTTCGGCAAACGGTGCAATCAACACACGGCAACGACGAATCATTGTCATGGGAGGAACGCAAAGCGTTAATCATGCGGCAGATGGAGGAAGAAACCTTCGATGCCGACGAATTTGTCAGCTCGTTGTCGAGCGGTGCGGGGAATGCCGTTGGCTCCTCAGTGCCCGAACCCGAAGACGCAGAACCGGTTCCGCCTCAGAGTCCGCAAGAGTTCGTGGAATCGTTGATCGAGAAGATCGAACGGGCCGAACGCACCATTCAAAAACGAGACGAGGAAATCGGCGAACTGAGAATGCTGCTCGAAAGCCAATCGGGCACGCGTACCGACGGAACCGCTATCGGCGCCGCCGCGATCGCCAGCATGATTGATTCGGACGAACTCGTGATGGAAGAACGTGAACGTCTGCAACAACTCAAGAACGATTGGGAAGACAAGTTCCGCCAAGCCGAAATTGAGGCGTCGTTGGAGCGGGCAAAACTCTCTCGGGAACGTCAAGAACTCGCCAAACGCACTCAAGAACTCGAGGAGCGTCTCGAGGAAATGCAGCGCGAAAAACGCGACAACCCCACGCCCGCGAAGTCCGGTCGCCGCTGGCTCGCCGAACTCGGACTCGGCGGTAGCGACGATTCCTGATCGAATCGAGTTCCAGACCGATCCAAGGTTGGCGGCATGTGCTCGTCGTGTCGCCGTTTCTCCTCAGTCTCACCTATTCTTCTTAAAAGTGGTCGTTCGAGGAATCGTCGAACGGCTTTTCTCGCCCTGTATCGATACCGCGGCAATGCCTCCAGGGGAAAGCCTGTTGCGAACGGGTAGGTAGATATTTGCGTGCGGCACACGTATGAGTGGGGGCAAGACTCGTCGTAAGCATGGTTTGCGACGCCGTACCTGCCCCAGCGGTGCTCCCGAGAGCCTATAATCGCTGCACGCCGCTGTCGACGAAATTCGCCTTTTCGTTGATCAGGTCGGACCCGCCTTCCCCACTCTCCCCACAAGCGATCACATGAAAGCCCTTGTGTTTGTTTTCGCCGTCGCACTCTTTTGCCCGTCGATCGCAGTTGGTGATGATGGCTCGGCCGCCGCAGACACGCCCAACATCGTTTTTGTCATCGCCGACGACTGTACCTTCCGCGATATCGGATGCTATGGAGGTCAGGCCATCACGCCGAATATCGACAAACTCGCCACGCAGGGCATGCGATTCACGCGATGTTTTCAAGCCGCGCCGATGTGTTCTCCCACGCGGCACAATATCTATACCGGTCAGTATCCGGTCAAAAGTGGTGCCTATCCCAATCACACCCATGTCGAGGCCGGGACACAGAGCGTGGTGCAGTATCTCGGCGACCTGGGATACCGCGTCGCGCACAGCGGCAAATCGCATGTCGGTCCCGCCTCTGTATTCGCGTGGGAGGAGATACCAGACAAAAAGAATCCGGACTTTGCACGTGTGGACGGATTCATCGCCGAATGCGAATCGCAACAAACGCCGTTCTGTTTGCTGCTTTGTTCGAACGAGCCGCACTCGCCGTGGAATAAGGGCGACGCGTCACAGTATCCGCCCCGCGAGGTGCAATTGCCGGAGTACCATGTCGATACACCGGAGACGCGGAGGGCGATGTCGAATTACCTCGCCGAGATCACGTACTTCGATGGTCAAGTCGGTGAAGCGATGGGGCTGATCGAAAAACATGGCCTCGCCGAAAACACGCTCTTCATCGTTGTCAGCGAGCAGGGCAATTCGATGCCGTTCGCAAAGTGGACGTGTTACGACAACGGATTGCAGTCCGCGATGATCGTACGGTGGCCCGGAAAGATCGAACCGGGCAGCGTCAACCCTGCCATGATCGAATACGTCGATCTGTTGCCGACGTTCGTGGAAGCGGCGGGTGGGGATCCGGCTCCGGTGCTCGATGGGAAAAGTTTGTTGCCCGTGTTCGCGGGGAAACAGGAACACAAGCAATTTGTTTTTGGCGAAATGACAACGCGTGGCATCATCAATGGCTCAGACTATTTCGGGATCCGTTCGGTTCGATCGGAGCGGTACAAGTACATCTGGAACTTCACACCCGATGTCGAGTTCCAAAACGCGTGCACGAGTTCGCCCGAGTTCCGTAGTTGGGAAGCGAAAGCCGATGCGGGCGATCAACGGGCCGCGGATCTCGTCATGCGGTATACTCGGCGACCTGAAGTTGAACTCTACGACGTTGTGGAAGATCCGTTAGAGATGAACAACCTCGCTGAAAATCCCGAGTACGCAACTGTCATGACACAATTGCGTTTGGAACTCGATCAATGGATGGTTCGTTGCTCCGATCGAGCGCAACAGACGGAACTCGAGGCTTTGGAACACATGGGCGCGAAACGGAATGCGAGAGCCAAAAAAGGAAAAGGGCAAAAGAAGAAGGAATAGCAATAGCAGCGGGCCGCCGGTTCGGACTGCGTTTTTCCTGAGTCCTCACTTCGTTTTTCAATATCCCATTTCTTAATCGTTCTTTCCCCACAACGAGCACCTCACCATGAGTCGTCTTCTTCTGTTGTTTTGCGTTTGTATTTCGGCGATACCCGCCATCGCGGACGACAAGCCGAATGTCTTGCTGATTTCGATTGATGATCTGAATGACTGGGTCGGCTGTCTGGGCGGACATCCGCAAGCTCTCACGCCCAATATCGATCGCTTGACCGAATCGGGCGTTCTGTTCGGAAACGCTCATTGCCAGTCTCCGGTTTGTAACCCGTCGCGTGCGAGCATGATGACGGGGCGGTACCCTCACACGACCGGGATCTATTTCCTGTCCCCTGATTTGAAGCAGGCTCCGGCGCTCGAGGGCGTGCTCACTTTGCCTGAAGTTTTTGCAGCCAACGGTTACAAGACGATGGCGAGTGGAAAGATCTTTCATGGCGGTGATAAGCGTTTCTTTCAGGAATACCACCGCTCGGGTGGTTTCGGTCGCAAACTGAAAGAGAAAATCTCTCAACCGCACGGACATCCGCTTTGGGATTGGGGAGCAATCCCGGTAACCGATGACGAAATGTCCGACATGGTCTGTGCAAAGTGGGCGGCCAACAAACTCGAGAAGACGCATGACCAACCGTTCTTTATGGGGGTCGGTTTCTATCGCCCTCACGTTCCGATGTACACTCCACCGAAGTGGTTTGACATGCATCCGCGTGAGAAGATTCAGTTGCCTTTGGTGCGTGACGACGATCGTGATGACTTGAGTCTGTATGCGATTGACCTCACGAATTTGATGCACGTTTCGCCGACGCATCAATGGGTTACCGAGGCGGGGCAGTGGGAGCACGCGGTGCAGGCGTATCTCGCGTCGGTCACGTTTGCCGATCACTGCGTCGGTCTGGTGCTCGACGCATTGGAATCGAGTCAGTATGCCGACAACACCATCGTAGTACTGTTCTCGGATCACGGTTTCCATCTCGGTGAGAAACAACGATGGGCGAAACGGTCGCTTTGGGAAGACGGCACACGTGTCCCGTTGGTTATCTCATCGCCCGGTTTCGACGGGGGACAGCGGACGGATCGACCGGCCGAGTTGATTGATGTCTTCCCAACGTTGTTGGAGTTAGCCGGTCTTCCGAACGATCCGAGCCAGGAGGGGCAGAGTCTCGTGCCGTTAATGAAGGACCCGAACAAAGCATGGGAGCACCCGGCGATCACAACCTTCGGGCTCGGCAACGTCGCGATCAGGTCGACACGATATCGCTTCATCGAATATGTCGACGGCTCACGTGAGTTTTACGATCTGAGCAAAGATCCGCACGAGTGGACGAATCTGGCGGCGAATCCGGAGTACGCCGAACTGATCGCCCAACACGCCGCGTTTCTGCCTAAGGATCAACAACCAATTTTGGAAGGCGAATCGACGGGGCACAACGCCTACAAGGCGGCGGCTGAGAATCTCACGCGATAGCAGGTTGGCAGGCCGGCACAGAGAAATGCGATGCCCGCCCTTTGCTCAAAATCGGTGACGTTAGAACTTCAAGCCGGCACGCGGTTCAAACGCGTTCTGGCTTTCGAACTGTTTCAACAACTCGACGCCCTCGTCCGAGATCTCATCGGGCAGTTGAATCAGCAGTTCAACAATCATGTCTCCGGGATCACCCTTGGCGGATTGGACGCCCTGTCCTTTCAGTCGCAAACGTTTACCGCTGCGGCTGCGTGGTGGGATCGAGAGTGTGACGGTTCCTTTCGGTGTTGGGACGTCGACCTTCGCACCCATGGCAGCTTCACCGATCGTGATCGGAAGTTTGAGTTCGAGGTTTTTCCCTTTGCGCTCGAAAAACGGATGCGAGTCGATCTTGATCGTTAGGATCAAATCGCCGGGTGTGCCTCCGGGAACCGATTGGCCCTGCTCGCGAAGCCGAATTTTCGCTCCGTCGTCGACGCCCGCGGGAATCGTGACGGACAGTTTTTCGTTCTTGCCGGTGCCGGTCGGATAGAACTCCGCCTTGCCACCCAAGACGGCCTTTTCGAAAGGGATCGACAATTCATAGCGGATGTTTGATCCGCGTTGGGGAGGTGCCTGTTGAGCTGCCCGTCCACCGCCGCGTCCGCCGAAGCCCGCACCACCACCGAGGATCTGCTCGAAGAAATCGTTGAAGCCGTTTTCGAAACCGCCACCTCCGCCGCCACCGCCTCGACCTGCAGCACGGAAGATCTCCTCCATATCGAGGCCGTCGAACGTCGGACCGCCGCCCGAACCAGACGCTCCTGGTTGGTAGCCGCCGCGGATCTTTTCGAAATCGGGGCCATAGCGGTCGTAAGCTGCCCGTTTTTGCTCATCCCCCAAAACCTCGTACGCTTCCTGGACTCGCTTGAATTTCTCCTGAGCGGCTTTGTCGTCAGGATTCATGTCCGGGTGGTATTTGCGAGCCAATTTGCGATAGGCTTTTTGCAGATCGGATTTGTCCGCGTCGCGAGAAACTCCAAGCGTTTGATAAAGGTCTTCGGCCACAGTGAGTCATCAACAGGGTAGGAAACGTCGCAGGTGCGAGAATACAGTTTATTGCCGTGGATTCCTGCGCGAGCGTCAAAACGGCAGTGCCGACGGCAGTCGAGACACTGTAGCAAACGCCAAACCAATTACCGAGTGGACTGCCAACGCGAAGTCGCGCCGCGGCGTCCGGTTCGGGATAACGTTTGCTTTTTTTGCATTAATTTTTTCTCCGCTCGACGCAGCGGAGGGGACGCTGACGTTCACCGCGGTCGACGAGGCCAGCGGAGCGCCCCTAGCCGCACGCATTGAGTTGACTCGTCCCCGGATGGTCCGTGGCAACGGACGAACGGCCGCCCGCGCCGCGACCCGACCTCTGGCCGGGCGAACGGATGTCGATACCGGTTACGGGTTTGTGATCGACGGCGAAGCACCCGTTGATCTGCACGAGGGACCCTACGAATTCCGTGTTTCTCGCGGCCCTGAGTCTCGGATCATCGTCGGCAATTTTGAAATCGAGAAGACGAGCGAAGACGAGCACATGCTCGCCGTGCCACGCATCCTCTCAATGCGAAGCCAGGGATGGACGAGCGGCGATTGTCTCGTTCCACCTTCGCGTGAGAGTCTACCGATTCGGATGTCGGCCGAAGATTTGCATTTGGCCATGGTCGCGACCGGTGGTACGTCTGAAGTCGTTGAGACCGATGCGGATATCGAGGCGTTGCGATCACGTCGTCAGCGCAAAGAGCAACCCGATTTGAGCGATCCGATGTTTATCGGAGACGGGGCTGAGGTCATTGCCGGGCTGGCCTTCTATCACGACCAGGCGTCAACGCCGACCGAGGAGGATTCTGAAACCACAGAACAACGCGACGAGCAGCTCGCCGCCTTCTACCGGTTGGCAACGCTCGCACGACAGAGACGCGCCGAACAACCAAACGCTGCACCTGAGTACGGCGCGACTCCGGCGAGCATGCTCTCGGCGAAGGTCGCGATTGAAGACCCGTTCGCGTGGTCGTTGCCGATCTTGCTCGCCAGTGGGCAGATCGATGGGTATTTCATTCTTGGTGATTGGCTGCGTTTGGATCGTAAGATTCTGCAAACCAAGTCTGGTCGTCCGCTCTCAACCGAACCCGCTCGCAAACCCACGACGCTAGGTCGAGAGGCCGAGCAGATATATTGGGAAACGCTCAATGCCGGTTTTCACCTTGCGCCATTGGCGGGCACTGGCGACGAGGGAACGTTGCATCCGGTCGGCTACAACCGGTTGTACGTCGCCGGACCGCCATCGGAGTCCCCCTACGATAATTCGGGGCAATCACAGCTCGCGGGAACACCCACTGCTGTGACGACGCAGGAACAGTGGTGGGCGAGGGCGTGGGCGGGTTGCAGTTTTGCGACCAACGGGCCGCTTTTGCAGGCGACCATTGACGGCAAACAGCCGGGACACGTGTTCGAAACGCCCGAAGGCGTGCCGATGCGGTTGACGCCAGAGTTGACGCTAACGGTACGCGACCCCGTCGATTACTTGGAGGTCATCCATAACGGACAAATTCATTACTCGGCCCGGCTCGACGAGTATGCCAAAGCGGGCGGGCGGATCCCGCCGCTCAATATTACCAAACCCGGGTGGGCGTTGATCCGCGTCGTGACGCTCCACGAGGATCACTTCCGAGCCGCGACGACGGCGCCGTGGTATTTCGAAGTCGATGGAGAGCGCCGAGTGTCACGCGGCGGCGTCGAGTTCTTTCAAAAATGGCTTGCGGATTACGAAGAACACCTGCGTTCGCGTCGAGATCTTGACCTCGCAAAGTACGCTCCCTTCATCCGCGCCGCCCGAACATTTTGGCAATCACGGCTTGATCAAGCCAACGCACGATAAGTAGCGGACACTCACCACGACGAACCGGAAAAGGAAGCGTTCAATGGAAGCGAGCGTCAAACAGAAAGCCAGCGTTAAACACTCGAAACGAAATCGTGTCGTCGTGATCAGCCGCCTCGAACTTCATGCAGTTCGACTTTGAAGTGCAGCGTTGCATTGGGCGGAATGGATCCCGGCATTCCCATCGGGCCATACCCGAGTTCGGATGGGATCTCGAGTTCGATCATGCCACCTTCGTTGACCAATTGTAAACCTTCAGTCCATCCCGGGATGACGCTGCTGAGGTTGAACTTGGTTGCTTCGCGACGCCCGTAGGAACTGTCAAATTCCGCGCCGCTGTCGAGCCATCCCGCGTAATCCACCGTCACAAAACTCTGCGCTCTCGGGTAATCGCCGCTGCCCTTTCGCAAAATTTTGTATTTCAATCCCGATTCAGTGGTTGTGAACTCTTTCGGTGCATCGGCATCTTCCGGACCGGGGCGACCGTCTCGCTGTGAGGGCGAGCATCCGACCGACAAGAACAGCATCAGTACGACTAGGAGCGAGAGAGAACGATTCATGAATCCGATCGCAGAGAGAGGGATGAGGAAAAGACGACCCGAGTTTAGCACAGTGTCCCACCGGGCGACCATCGGACGGGCAATCCACGGTTCGACACGCCGTGAATGGCCGATCTCCGTTTCTGGAACGCTATGCGATCACGATCGGCAAAGCGTTTAGGAACTCGCGCTGCGGTAGCTGCCCAGAGCCGTTCGGAACACCCACCGGCTCGCCAGCACACTCAAAACTGTTGCTACCAACGCCCAGCCGACCAACCACCATTCCGAATCGCCGCGGGGTTCGACTGGTCGCGCGATCAGCCGCGCGGGAACGTTGACGACGACCAACACCGGAATCACAAACGTGAACAATCCGTAGAGTGGCTGACCCCATCCACGGTTGTAAATTTCCATCGGGTAGCGGCTGAAGTTTGTGATGTAGAACCAAAAGTTGTACAGCGTTTGATTGCGTCCCAGCCAAATGCTCGTCGCCGACAAGCAAATCATGAGGCTGTACATGATCGCCACACCGCAACCGCAGAACAGCACGTAAAGAACGAACGACATCGCCGATGGGACGTACGGATCGATCTCGCGAGTGGCGAGCTGCCACAGCGAAACGACGGCGATGACTAAACCCGCACCGAAGTTCGCCAGCGAACTCCAACTGACCCTCCGAAACGAAATGAGGAACTGCGTGTCGATTGGTTTCAGCAACGCGAAATCCAAACCTCCCGTTCGAATCAGTTCGCTGAACTCTTCCGCGTTGGGCATGAAAAACGCTTGGACGAGCGAATTGATAAACCAGGTTGTCGCTAGAAACAGAAAGAACTTTTCACGGTCCCAACCGCTATCCGCACCGATCGAATTGGTGTGTTCGAAAATGATCAGGTAGAAACCGACGTTCATCAACGTCCATCCCAAACTGCTCAAGCATTCGATCACAAAGTTGGTGCGAAACGTCATGTCTCGCACCAAACTGTTTTGGGCGAACGTCAGGAAGACACGCCGATATCGATTGATTTCTGACCACATGATTTAGCCTCCATACCCGCTGTATCGAGCCACACCACGCGAATACGCGAACCGGCAGACGACAATGAAGAACACTAACCACGCGGCCTGAATTGCCATTTCCATCGGCAGTTCATCTTCGGGGATTTTTCCGAGGAAAACCGCCGCAGGGAAATACGCGAGATATTTCAGTGGTAGGAAATTGACGAACGGTTCGATCCAATCCGGCAGCAGTGGCAGTGGAAACATGTGTCCGGAAAGAAAGAAACTGAACAGCATGTAGAGAAACAGCAGCGACGAGACTTCGAGGAACCAGAAACCGATCATGCCGATCGCGGCTTCCAAAAAGAACCCGATCAAGAAACCCATGATCAGCGACGCGAGAAAGCACAGGAACAAATGCGTCGGGGGGAATCCGTCGACGAAGTAATCGCGGCAAAGATAGAACACGAGGGCAAAGGGCGCGATTGCAACGGCGTAGTACGCGCACTTATGCGCGACGCGATTGAGTAACAAGAAACCGATCAAGTCGATCGGTTGGATCATGTAGCGTTTGATTTCGCCCTCGCGGATCTGCAACGCGATTCCCGATGCGAGCCCCGGCATGCTGGAGAACGCGCGAGCGATCATCGTTAAAAGGTAATACGCAACCATCTCGCGAAACCCATAACCGCCAATCGTGACCGATTCGCTGGCACCACCGGGGGCGTCTTCTTGCGAGATCACCCCCGATTGAGCGATCGAATCAAAAATCGCCCACCACAGGAAGATCTGCGTGATGATAGGCAGGAATCGCATCAACGTGCCCAGCGCGAAGTCGCCGCGATAGACCAATCGCTCAGAGAACGCGGTGGCGAAAATCATCTTCCAAATCCGCAGACGCCCCATCACGCCAATCGGGGCGTGGTGCGACGTTGTGGGTTGAGAAACCGGGATGGTTGACATAAATGGCGGTAACGCGGGGGCGATGGACAGATGGCGAAAACGAACGAAAGACTACAGTTCGATCGTTTTGCCGGTGCGAGCACTTTCGTAAATCGCACAGATCAGCTCGATGCTGCGTCGTCCTTCCACGCCATTGACCAACGGTTCGCGGTCGTTTTGGATCGCGTCGAGGAAGTCGTTGAAGACTTCCGTGTGACCATGGTGCCCGATCGCGGCAGGATCCGATGCGCCGCCACCGGTTTCGGTCTTACCGGCCATGCGTTCACGGATCGACGCGTCTTCGTCTGATTCGTTGGCGAATGTCCACTGCGTCAGGTCTTCTTCTTCGAGGACCGCGCTACCTTCGCTGCCGGCGATTTCGACTCGTTTGAGGGCACCTGGGAACGCCGTCGTGGTGGCTTCGATAACACCCAACGCGCCGTTTTCGAATTGGATGTTGGCGATCACGATGTCTTCGACTTCGATTCGTTCGTGGGTCAGCGTGTCCATCATCGCGTGAACTTTCTTCGCCGGACCCATCAACCACAGCAGCAAATCGACGCTGTGGATGGCTTGGTTCATCAACGCGCCGCCGCCATCGAGGGCCCACGTTCCTCGCCACGCACCGCTGTCGTAGTACTCTTGGCTGCGGTACCACTTCACGTATGCGTCACCCATGGTGATCTTGCCGAATCGCCCGGCATCCACGGCCGACTTCATTAACTGCGACGATTCATGGAAACGGCTTTGGAACGTTGCGGCCAACTTTACATTCGACGCATCGCAGGCGGCGATAATTTCATCACACTTTTCTTTGGTGACTTCCAAAGGTTTTTCCACCATGACGTGCTTGCCCGCTTTCGCTGCGGCGACGGCGGGTTCGAGGTGAGCGCCGCTGGGGGTGCAGATCGCGACGGCCTGAACGTCGGGATCGGCCAGCATTTCTTCGAGGGTTGCGTAGGCACGGATTCCGTTGGCTGAGGCGAACTGTTCGGCACGCTCGACGCTGCGGTCATAGCACCCGATGAGTTTTCCGTCCTTGGTGTCTGCGATCGCTTTGGCATGAAAATTGGAGATCATTCCTGCTCCGACGATACCGATTCCGATGCTCATGAATTCTTTCATTACGAGTGGTGTGAAACGAGCTGAACTAGGCGAGTTCGAGCGATCAAGATACGTTTTCAGCTTGCACACCGCCACCGCCGACCGCTTTGGAGGGCTGCCCAGCGTGCCACCCGAGACGAAACCCAAGTCAAAACCGCAATCGAAAGCCCGGAAAACGGGGGCAACGAAACGCAAAATCCAATTGCGATCGTTGCATGATGTCCCTGCGGTCATGGACTCTCATGCCGGTGTCGGCAAGGCGATCAAGAAAACCGGCCGCGACACACCGCTCGCCTTTTCGGGCGTTTGGGGGGGGATTCGTGGGCTCCTCGCGGCCACGTTGACGCGTCACACACCACACGTCTTGGTGTTGTTGCCCCAAGCGGTTGATGCCGACATTGTCGCTGGAGACGTGAGGGCATTTGGCGTGAAAGATGTCGTCGCACTGCCGCTGTCCGCGGGTGACGGCACGGGTTCCTCAATTCGTGACGCGGACTACGCCGCCCGGTTGCAAGTCCTGCAGGCGTTGCGGGGGCGAGACAACGATTCTCCCGAACCGCTGGTCGTGACGGCGTACATCGGTGCCGCGATCCAGCGTGTTCCGTCGGCCGATCGACTTTCGCGTGCCACCCGAAAACTCAGCATCGGTGACGAAGTCGCTCCCGAGGACCTCCGCCGCTGGTTGACCGAAGCCGGGTTCGCGGCGACCACGGCGGTTCACGTTCCCGGTGAGTTTGCGTCGCGCGGCGGATTGCTCGACATTCATTCGCCGGACCAGACAACCCCGATCCGCATCGAATGGTTTGGCGACGAAATCGAATCGATCCGTCGGTTTGATGCCGCAACGCAGCGAAGTAGCGAAACGTTGCAAAGCGTCGAGATTGCCGCGATCGGAGCCGATGGTGTTTCGAGCGACATGATTCTGGGGACACTCGCCGAAGACGAATTCGACGAAGATGCTGAGGCAGAACCACCGCCGCCGAAGAACGCTCGCGTGAAACGTCGATCGAAAAACGCACACGACGTTGACGTGGATGACGAGTTGACACCGGTCGACGACACCGTCGGTGCCGAGGCGACGGTGGTCGATTATTTGCCCAGCGACACGGTCGTGTTGGTCGTGGATCCCGCGGAGTGCGCCGCTACGAGTGCAGCGTTGTTGGCTCGCGTATCGCGGACGGATCGATTCGTTACGATGCCTGAACTTCTCGCCGAACTGCACGGACACCGTGTCGTCACGGGAACGCAGATCGCCGATGCCGCCGACTCTGATCATGTCGATCTGCATACCGCAGGGGCCGATAGTTTTGCCGCGTCACTCGATGAAACCAAAGTACGCGTCGACAGTGTCGCGGCCGGGCATGAAGTCATCGTCGTTGGCGACACGCCGGCCGATGGGCAGCGCTTGACTGAATTACTCAGCGACACCGATGCGGCCACGTCGGGACGATTGCACATGACGGTCGCTGCACTGAGCGGCGGTTTTCGCCTATCCGGTGCCGAAGTGTTGGTATTGACCGGCGCGGAATTGTTTCACCGCAGTCCGGTGCGCCGCGTCAGTTCGCGGGTTCGTGGCAAACCCATCGACAGCTTCCTGCAACTGTCGCCTGGCGATTTGGTCATCCACCTTTCGCACGGCATCGGTCTGTACCGCGGTCTCAACTCGATCGAAAAGAATGGGCTGCATCAAGAACACCTGACGATCGAATTCGACGGCGGCACCAAAATTCATGTGCCGGCGACGCGGATTCAACTAATTCAGCGTTACGTTGGCGGTACGAAGACGCGTCCTCGGTTAGCCAAGATTGGTGGGATCTCGTGGACGAATCAACGCAAGGCGGCGGAGTCGGCGGTCACGGACATGGCCGACGAGTTGCTCGAACTGCAAGCCAAACGGGCGACGCGTCGCGGGATCGCGTTTGACCCTGACAACGAATGGCAACGTCAATTCGACGCAAGTTTTCCGTATCTCGAAACGCCCGACCAGCTTACTGCCATCGAAGCCATCAAGGCGGACATGGAATCGCATCAGCCGATGGACCGTCTCATCTGCGGTGACGTCGGGTTCGGGAAAACCGAAGTCGCGATGAGGGCGGCGTTCAAAGCCGTCACGTCGGGATACCAAGTCGCGGTGTTGGTGCCGACGACGGTCCTCGCCGAACAACACTATCATTCGTTCTGCGACCGGATGGCGGAGTTCCCCGTCGAGATCCGCAAGATGTCGAGATTCTGTACGCCGGCCGATCAACGTCAAACGGTGAAAGATCTGCGCCGCGGCAAAGTCGACATTGTTGTTGGCACTCACCGGGTCGCCAGCAAAGACGTTGATTTTAATAACCTCGGTCTTGTCGTGATCGATGAAGAACAACGCTTCGGCGTCGCGGTCAAAGAACGCCTCAAAACACGACACACCAACGTCGACGTGTTAACGTTGTCGGCGACACCGATTCCGCGAACGTTGCACATGGCGCTCGTTGGTGCCCGCGATATCAGTAACCTCGAAACGCCACCCGCCGAGCGGATGCCCGTTGAAACGAAGGTTACCCGGTGGGATCCGAAAATGATCCGGTCTTCGATCGTTCGAGAACTCAACCGCGGCGGACAAATGTATTTTGTCCATAACCGTATCGGTGACATGCAAGACCTCGCGGCCAAGATTACCGAAGTCGTTCCCGAAGTCCGAATCGGTATCGGGCACGGGCAGATGGGTGAAGGTGAACTCGAGCAAGTCATGGTCGACTTTATCGATCACAAGTTTGACATGTTGCTCGCCACGACGATCATCGAGAGCGGTCTGGATATTCCCAACGCGAACACGATGTTCATCGACGAAGGCAACCGGTACGGGCTCAGCGATCTGCACCAGTTGCGTGGTCGTGTCGGCCGATACAAACATCAGGCGTATTGCTATTTGCTGGTGTCACCGACGAAACACCTCACCCCGGAAGCGAGCAAACGGCTGCGCGCGATCGAGGAGTATTCGCAAATGGGAGCAGGATTCGCGATCTCGATGCGTGACCTCGAAATTCGCGGTGCCGGTAACCTTTTGGGCAGTCAGCAGAGCGGACATATCGCCGCGGTCGGTTACGAGTTGTATTGCCAATTGCTCGAAGAAGCCGTTCGTCAAGCGAAGAAACTGCCGCCGAAGTTGTCCGCGGATGTCGATATCGATTTGCCGATCGAAGCGTATCTGCCGGATGATTATGTGCCGGACCTGCGACACAAGATCGACTTGTATCGTCGAATGACGCGAATCAATCACGCCAGCGAAGTGGTGCAGTTCCAGGAGGAGTTGAAAGATCGTTTCGGTCCGCTGCCGGATGCGGCGGTTCGAATGATTCAAATCAGCGAACTGCGTCTCGATGCGGCATCCTGGGGCATTCAGGCGATCACGAATAATGACCGGTTCATCGTGTTGCAGTATGCCAACCGACGCCGGATGGAACAGTTGGTTGAGAACGCCTCGGTGCCGGTTCGGATTGTCGATTCACGCAAAGCCTATATCCCTGTGAAAGGGTTTGACATGAGCAATCCGACCGGCGAAGCGTGGTTGCAACTGGCCCGTGCTGCGCTGTGGATCGGATAGCGAACCGGTTTCCGTTTTCACTCAGCCATAACGTTGAGTGATATTGATAATGTCGTTGCCGTTGGCTTCACGCAAAACTCCACGTTCGATCACATCCGCTATGATTCGTCGGTCTTCTTCGATCGACTGTTCCACCATTCGACTTGCGTCGATCGGACGCGAGGCGTGTTCGGCGAGATTCTTGCGATGACGATTGAGAAGTTTCTCGAGCGACTTTGTTCGCAGACGAGTCATGATTTGCCAATCGGTCGGTCGAGGTTCCGGCATCTTGCTCGACGTGATCAGACTGCGGTCGCCCGCCAATCGGCTGTAGAATCCACGCCGTGTTTCGTCTAAACGCGCGACGCCGTCGAGCGTGATCAAGCGGTGAAACGTGAGTTGCACGCGGCCATCGGGAGTCGTCATTAACATCTCGACGCTCATTCGCGGGCCGACTGTCGGCGAGGTGATGTATCGAGGGTCCACGAAACCGAGTGCGGCGGCTTCGGCACGTGCGGTCTCGAAGTCGGCGACGAAGATTTCGGGAATCTCCTGTTCGCTAATTTCACGTTGGTCGAGAAGTGCCGCCGCCCAAGAGGGGCGACTCGGAAAACGCAGGATTTTGAAAACCAAAACCACGATTGCGAATTCAAACGGATTGCGAGTCATCGTTCGCAAATCACGCAACGCGATTCGTTTGATCGGGACCACCGTCCAAAGACGCTCGTCTCCACCGGGTAGGATCAGGTCATCGGCATCCGGCAAAGACGCGTTGGTTGGCGAGTCAGAGAGCCCTGGCCATGTCGGCTCCGGCGGAACCGGTGGGCTGGCGTATGGATTCGAGTGGATTTCGTTTCCAAAATCACTCGCCGAATTTGGCGGATAACTCGGTGGCATGGGCGGTTACGGCAAACAGAGTGACGGGCATCCCCTTCCCCAGTGTTTGAGCCAACGCGGCCGATGTCCGACGCGTTCGATCTCCCTGGGAAACCGCCTCTTACTTTACTCGGTTTGGCCGGCCGGCGTGGGCAGTTCCAGGTCGCTGCCGATCGGATCGATCAACACGGGGCCCGGGAGTTCGAGCATTTCGGCGTCATCGAACTCCAACGCGTTGTCGAGTGAGCGAAGTTCGGGCTGCGGTAATAACTCGACATCGCCGTCGCGCTCATCCGTGACGGGTTTCGGGTTCTTGCGAGGCCCGACGGCTAAGACTTCCCAAGGTTTGGGATAGAAGTAATGTTGCTCGACACGCTTTGGTGGGCAGTGCTTGCCCGCGAGTGCCCCTTTGACGCCGTTGTTGTCATACAACCCGAGTTCCTCGGCGCGGTGAAACGCCATCGCTTCTTGGCTAGACGGTTCGATCTTAGCTGCGAGCTTTCCGCCGAGATAAGTCGGCCGGTTGTACTGTCGACGGTAGGATTCTGGCAAACGGTTGCCAATCGGTCCGATCACGTCGATGCGACGCGAGCCTTCGTACTTCGACCAGGGCCACGGTCCGCCCCATGGCGATCCGGCGTCGGCGCTGGAGGCGACGGCACCTACTGCTATCAGCGAAACGAGCAAACTGTTTCGAATCTTCCTGATCGTTTTCAATCGCATCCTGCAATCTCTCCCGTCATGTGACCATGGCACTTGATGGCGGCATCCTTCCGCACGTCCGTATTCATCGGCGGTGTGGTAGCGGGTGTGTCAGAGAAAGCGATTAATCGCACGTTGCTTGAGTGACACGTCGTCGTGGTGATTCCGATTGGGTAAACCCTGCCGGTTCAATCGACGTGCATTACCGAATCGATCAGTGACGCCATTTCACGACCGGCGTAACAGGTGTGTTCGTAGTAACGCTTTTCGCTGTGATGATTTCCAACCGTTTGTGCACAGTCGCGAGCCCGAATCGGCAGCGGCGTTCCATCATGGCGAGGGGCAAAGCAACGGGGTCCGGTGTAACCGAGGGCTTGCGCATCGGGGGTCGTCGAAATCAGTTTGAAGTATTTGAGCGCGATGTCACGGTGGTTGTAAAGCATCACCATGCGATTGATGTTTTGAGTGGCCAAGCGATGGTAGCCGCCGGAACTCATCCACGTCGAATCAACGGCCGGTGCGAGAAGTCCGACATCGATATTGGCGCCCGTGATCGCGGGTTCGCCGATCGTGCGTCGACCTAACGAGCCGCCCGCCAACGCGTGCAGACTGCCGGAAACGATTCGTCCACCGAAACTGAATCCGATCAGACCCGAGGGTTGCGATCGAAGGGTGTGTTCACGTAATAACCATGCCAAATAGAGGCCTTGTGAATTGGTGCGTTGGGCTTTGTCGCGAACGTCTGAAAGAAAAATCGAGTTCGCGTCGCTCGGCCAACTCCAAATGACCCAATCCATCGGTTGGTCCGTGACACGATTTCTCGCGAGTTGTTGGTAGACGAACAGGCCTTGCTTGATCGCTGTTTGTGCATCGCGGCGATTGCCGTGAACGTAAATGATTCGCGGACGTGACGAATCCATCGATGAGAGATAATCGTCCAGATTGGACGGCGAACGTCGCCCGCAACGATCGAGACGGTCAATCCGGAAGTTCGGCTGACTCAAGTTCATGCGGCATGTGTTGCAGGTGATGTGCCGCGTATTGATGAGCCAAAAGCGATCGCACCGCAAATCAGCAGACAATGACTGGGGCATCGCGGGCATGCCAGGAATCGCCGGAACGATTTGGCTGGATTCGATCGAGACCGCAATGTCGTCTTCGAAATCCGGGGTGGTTTCCGAGTGAGCGACCGTTTTCGCGGTGGTTTCGAACAATGAGGAGGGCGTTGGTAAGAAACCGTTCGCGGCGTCCGTCCACTCGCTCGGTGTTTGCGACGGTTCGGCATGAACCGTTGCTGTCATGATTGTGATGAGTATCCATGTTGCGGCGAACATGTTTCTTCTGCCTGTCCACGTATTCACTTTTAGCCCGGGCATTGAGGCATTCCGTAACTCGTCGTTTCGGGTCAGAAGGTGCAGCATGGCGACGATCAGACGTTTATTAAGGAAGGGTGAAAGAGAGGGCGTGTTAGAGACAGCAAATAGAGGTGATGCAAATTGTCACACCTGAATCTCTATCGGCGCATCCTGAGCGGGGGGCGTGCGTGTTGCACCCCAACAACCAATTGTTGCAGAAAAAAAACGATGATGCGTTTGCACAACACGAAACGCGCACTACTTTTCAGTGGTCACCCGTCGGAGGCCAACGTTTACGCTTGCTTTGCTTTTGAAGGAAACTTTGATGACTATCCGATCTTTCACACTTGTAACGCTCGTGATGGTCATGGGCAGCGCGACCGGTTGCGGTGGAATGCGAAACTTCTTTTTCGGACGTGGCGCTCGCTGCGGACTATGCAGTCGCATCGGTGCAGTTGGAACCGCGATCAATCCACTCGCTCCTCCACCGAACGCGGCACCCGCTGCACCAGGTTGCGGAACTCCACGCTGCGGACTGTTTGGTCGCAATCCTGCACCGACCTACGCACCACCCGTCGCGGCCGCACCGATGGCACCATGCCAAACGCCATGCCAGGACGTTTGCCAAGGCGGCTATGTCGGCAACGGTTACGTCAATAACGGTTATGTCGACGGAGGCTATTCGGTTGGCATGGCTGGCGATTGCGGTTGCGGTTCATCCTGCGGCGGTGATTGTGGCGTGACTCAATATGGTGGCGTTCAATACGACGGCGGAGTCGTCGATCCCTACCTCGGCAGTGGCGTGTATGATGGTGGTTACAATGGTGGCGTGATTCAGGGCGATGGGTTCCAACCACGCACGTATCAATCCAATCGTTTCGATCCCGGTCAATACGATTCGCAAGGTGACCGCATCATCAGTGCCGATCCATTGCCACCGGGTGCTAATATTTTGAACTGAACGTGACTGGTTGTGCTCGGTCGCAAGAATCGGGATGATGTGATTCCCACATTCGTTAACGCCAGCGTTCCAATTCACTCGAATCAGGCGTCGCACGTGCTCCGCCGCGTGCCGCCTGGAGTTATCGCCCCTTGATGTTCCCGCTTCGACGCTCAACGAAAGAACCGGAGATCGATTGGCCGGCGCTGCTCGCACTTCTCGAAGACGATGATCGTCGTGCGACCATCGCTCGATTGGCGCCCACGCAGGGCCGCGAAAGTTATCTGATGGCGTTGCGGAGGATGCAGTCCTGCATCGTCGCGGAAACCCTAACCGCCGGACGCCGCCTCGATACCGCGGGACGATTGGTCGACCGACCGACGATCGCGGTCGCGGGAATGCTCAACAGCGGCAAGACCAGTTTGGTCAGTTCGTTTCTTAGCCCCGCCGGTCAGGCACGCACGCTCCGCGGAACGAGTAACCGCGAAGGCACCCATCGTTTCGTTCTTTGGTTGCCCCAGTCCTGGCGCATTGATGTCGAATTGTGGAGTCTACTGGTTTCTCGCATCGGTGATTCTCTCGGGCATCCTCCCGAGGACCTTTCTGAAGATCCGGCCGAGGCCGCCGCACAGTACAACAACCGAACAGGTGATCAATCTCAGCTGTCGGTTGCGTTGTTAGCGACCGATCCGGCGCTCGATGACATCGGTGTCGGCTTGCTAGATTGTCCCGACATCGTTTCGGATGAGGAACTCGGGTTAGGTTCGCCCCAACAACGCAAAGATTTACTCGGCCGCGCCGCAACGTTGTGTTCGGCGTTTCTTATCGTGACCGACGCGGCATCCTCACGTGATACTACTCTCGCGGATCTGATGCGGATCGCTTCAGATTTGATGCCCGGTGTGCCACGGATGCTGGCGGTCAATAAAGTCCGACCACGTCAAACGCCTGATCAAGTCCATGAGACATTCACGCCACTGAGTCAGAAGCACGGCGTGGCGTCAATTTACGCGGCGTACGATTATGACGTTCCCGCGAGTCGTCCGTTCATTCCCCATCGAGACGACGCGAGTTCGGATCGCCGGTTAGCGACATCGGTTGAATCAGGTGGGGCAACGCCGGACGCGACAGAGAACGCAAAAGATGTCGAGCCATTGCCGGTGTTCTTCGAAGTCTCGCCCAACCCGGACGAGAACCCACCCGCATCGATCAATGAACAACGTTTCCTGATGTCGTTGCCGTTAAAGCTCGATCGCGGCGTGTTGTTCGCGCAATTGCATCGGGCGTTGCGAATCAATCTCGAGAAAGTCATCTGGGATCGTGGGCTGGATGCGATTCGAAAGAACGCCGACGCATCGTTCGCGAAAACACGAGAGTGCCATCGTGTGTTGTTGGACGCATCGTTGGAATTCTTCGCGCACCGCAAAGTCGGTGGCGAGGTCATGGAACTTCGGTTGCATCAGAGCGAAAGGATTCTTCGGCAACTCTCTGAATCCTTTGCAGCGACGGCGCCGTGGTACGCCCGATGGGGTGTGAGATTGAATTCGACCATTCGCCGCTTCGTTGGAGGTGCTGGTGATCTGGTCCGGTCGTTAACACCGTCGGCGTTATCGCAAAAGGCCGCCGACGATATCAAAGGTCGGTTTCGTAGTGGCGAGTATGGTGGACTGATTGCTCCGGAAGGTTTGCTCGCCGAAATCGAACGGCACGGCGGGACGGTGGTCTTGTCGCATTATCGCGATCATCAAACTGATGCGGAACCAACGCCTCGGCAAGTTAACGATTCGGGGTTGTCGCTTGAGGCACCGGGTGCTGACACGCCGCCCGTGGACACAAATTATGCGAATTTGGCGAACGATGAAGCGTTGTTGATGCCGCCGATCGAGCGGGCGGTATTGCGTTTCGAGCAAGATGATTTCACGACCCTCGATCCGAGGCGGCTCGATGAAGCGATCCGGATGATGTGGTCTGAAATTCCGATGCACAAAAAGCTCGCTCACGGGCTCACACCGCTGGCAACGATCTTGGCCGCCTTTGGTGCGGCGTTAATGATTCCGATCGATTTCGGGCACAGCTTTATCTTGGCTGCGTCGATACCCGAACTTCTCGCTGCGGCGGGCCTCGGTGCTTTGGCGGCAATGTGGGCAGGGAACCAGGGGGCTCGCGAAGTCGGCCAACAAGCCGCCCGGCAACAGCTTTCGGACTTTCTCGCCGTGTTGTGTGATGAACTCGGTGTTGCCCGGCCGGACCCACCGATGAAGGTTCGCGTGGCCGGTCACGAGATCGCGCTGCCTGCGTCACGCATCAGCCGCAGTGAAACGAGTGGTCCGACGATGCCTGTCTATCGGGTGCGTGATGAATTCGTCAACGAACTTAACAAACTTCTGCCGCGAACATCGGGGATCAAAAAATGAGTGTCAATGATCCTCTTCCCAAAGGTGCAAACATCAGCGGCAGTGACGCCGGCGATCAGTTCGCCCAACACGTCCAGCGCGCCGCCACCCGTGTTCTCGGCGATAGTGAAGCGGGGATCGAAATTGTCGAGCTTTGCCGCCATCACCAAGAGGCTCGGTCGATGGTGATCGCCGATCGCGCCGACAATGCGACCGTCGTAGCGATTGTAGGAACGACCGGTCAGGGGAAATCGTGGTTAGCCCGGCAACTCATTTCGGATGCAACAATCTCCGCTGCGATCCGCAGTGGAAACAACCTTGACGAAGCCACCGAGAAACTCACGTGGATCGGTCCTCGTCCTCCGTCGGATCTCGATTCGCGACACGAGCGTTATTTGGCTTGTGATGCGTCCAAGATGCAATCGATCGGCGGTCCGTATTTGATCGTCGATGCTCCCGGCGCAACGGATGATCGACGTGCGATTGCGGGCGTAGCCGAACGTGCATTGTCTCTCGCGTCGGTTTTGATACTCGTCGTCCGACGTGATCAGCTTCGCAGCCAACGTGTCACCGGTCTCGCGTCGGCCTCCGAGGGCACGATCGTGATTCCGGTCGTGAACATGGTTGACGTCGACGAGTATTCTCCGGCGCAGTCGAATGTTGGTAGGGCTGATGTTGGTAAAGCGGAGGTGGACAACGACTTGGTCGCCGACATCGAGACTCTCGTTTCGAGACTCCGGTCCGTCGCCCCACAGAGCAACATCGCATCAGCGGTGATGATCCGTGATTTCGAAATCGATCCGAGAGGCGAAGATGTGATCGGTGGCGAGGCGGCTGAGCAAGTCGCCAAGGCGATCTCCGAATCGCTGCTGGAATCCGGTGGCGGCGACCATCGACGAGCGACTCGTTTGTCGGCCCTCGATGCGAGGTTCACCGCTGCGGTCGGTTCCGTTTTGACGAGCCAATTGCCGGAGTTGACCGCTGCGGTCGATCGACTTGATGCGGAAGCACGCCGGTTGCCGTCGCAAATCGCGGGCACACTGCTGGGAGGTGAAATCCCGTTGAGAGCAGCGATTCGCAGTCGTTTGCGGTTGTCGTTGTTGTCCGAGACGGCGGCGATCTGGTTTCCGTATCGGACGGTGTTGTCGGTATTGAATTTGACCCACGGAGCGTGGGATCGCGTTTTGTTATCGTTCTCCGGTTCGATCCCGTCACTCGTCGGTGCGGTTTATACCAGCGTCCAAAACATACGCGGCGGGCACGAGACGGCATTGGATCTGCGTAACGGACTGCGGCAGCGTGCCTCGACCGCGGTGGCCGAACGCCTCGGCCCGATGGCATCGCGATTTCGTCGCGAATTGCGTGGGCTGCAACGTTCCGGTGCCACCCTCGGCGACGCAACCACAGATGACGATTCACCGGTCGCGACGCTCGCGGGCGTCGACGCCTTGCAGGAAGGATCGCAAGCAGCGTTTGATGAAACGATCGAGCGAGAGAGCGTCTCGGGCGCGTTCGCATTTGTATCTGGCTTGATCGGTACCGCAATCTTTTGGGCGTTGATGGCAGGCCCTCTGGTCGCGCTTTACCGAGGTTACCTCGACGCGAGTTTCATCGCGATTGGTGACGTCACGGGTGTCTATGAGTCGAGCGGATCAGTGTCACCAGCAGAGGCAACGGACGCTGTCGCAACGTCAACGGCAACACACACGAACGATTGGTTGGAAAAGTTTCCGCATCCGAGTGCTGGGATGTTGTTGACGAGTGTGTTGTTGTCTCTGTTGCCGATGGCCATTTTTTCCATGATCGTGTTGTCGATCTGTCAGGGTCGCCGACGTATTGAAAAGATCGCTCGCTCCTTGAGGAATCAACATGACACGATGATTGACAAGCTGCAACGTGATGGTGTGTTGCGTCTGCGTTGGAGTGATCCGGTTTTGGCCGATGCGGAGTTTCTGTTGTCGATCGGGCGGATGGCGAAGTCATCCAATCATCAAGAGTCGCCCGCGATCACGCCGGGGGATCCTAGCTAATGCGGTTCGTTACCGAATCATTGTTGTTCTCGCAAACCAACACGACGCCGCCGCCACCGGCGACCGCGTCGATGTGGGAAATCGTAACCAGCGGCGGATGGCCCGGTCTGGTCATCCTGTTGGTATTGGTCTCGCTCAGTATCGCGGCTGTGTATTTGGTGATCGATCAGTTTCTCTCGCTCCGTCGTGCCGACATTCTTCCCGATGGTTTGGCAAACGAAGTCGCCTCGGCACTGCGTGAATCCCGTTGGGCGGACGCGGAGTCGGCGCTGCGGAATCGTCCGAGTGTGTTGGCGGGAGTGATCTCGTTGGCGCTTTCGAACCGTGAATTCGGATGGTCGGAGATGGAAAAATCGGTCGAGGATTCTCTCGTCGATCGTTCGGCTCAAATGCATCGACGGATCGATTATCTGTCAATGATCGCCAACTTGTCTCCCATGGTCGGGCTGCTCGGAACGGTAACAGGCATGATTTTCGCCTTTCGTCAGGTCGCCGCGACGCGGGGAGCGGCGGGCGCCGGAGACCTTGCCGAAGGGATTTACCAGGCTCTCGTAACGACCGTCGGTGGACTCATTGTCGCGATTCCAGCATTGGCGGCCTCGGGGATCCTACGGGCCCGCGTCGATGAATTATTATCAGAGGTCACGCGGCAAACCGAACGAGCGCTCTCACCGCTCCGGCGACGAACTTCGCCCGGAAACGCCACCGCGAGTCCGACGAGCCGGATCGTTCCGGTCGCTCCGGCGCAAATGAAAGGGACCAAAATCAGCTCGCCTGATCAAGCCGCCGCGCCGCCTCCGGGCGTTCCTTCCGATTCTCAACCCGTCATTAATCCTCGCACCCGATCACGCAAACAATAATGAATGGATTCTTCTGTGTTCCGATGAAAGCCTGCGAGCGATTCGAAATTGGCAAACTGGTTTTCGCGGGCTTGATGGTTCTCGTGACGCTGTGCGGCACCGTGGGAGCACAATCTCCTTCAATTGATTCACGCGCGAACGAGTCACCCAGTGCAGACGAACCCGGGGTGGGACCACCCGCGGCCGTCTCACCGGTGTTGACGCAATCGTCCGTACCCTCCGAATCGCCGACACCGCCCTCGCAACCTGCCGAGATTCCTGCTTCCGGCGATGTTCCACTTTCAGATATTCCTGAACCGATTTCACCGACGCCCGATCCTGACGCGGCGGAAATGATACTGAAGACGTTGAAAGGTGAGACGCCGCCCGCGGCACCCGGCGTGCTCAGCGACGTGCTCGATGTCATTCGCTCGCAGGGCAGTGTCCTGGACGGATCGAGTTTGGATATTGACGTGAACGCACCGTTAATCGAACCTCCGGTAGCCTCGCGCGGGGCATCCGATTTCGCACCGTCAAGTTTGTATGGTTCGCCACCAACCCAAACGGCATCTTCCTTCGTAGAGACGGCCGAGTCCCTTTTGCGTTCGGCGAGGATGCTCGAGTCGCTCGCCCCGATGCTCGAGGTGCCGGCCGGTCGCGAACACGTACCCGCCGGTCGCGAACCAATCCTGCCTTCACACTCCTTTCGCCACGAATCGGTGCACTCCGTTACCGAACTCGTCCGCCGCATGAGACTCCAAGCGACCCAGTTGTTGTTGCGTGAGTTCCCCGATGCGATCCAGCCCCGATAACAGCGTTCATGCCCAAACATTCTTCCCGATCCATTTTCACTCGTCGTCCTTGGACTGTGGCCGCGGTTGCCGTCGGTGTCCTCATCGCGGGCGGTGTGATGGCGGACTACTTTCGCGGGTTGCCCGCCGACGCTGTTGCGACGTACGTTGGACGCGAGGCGTGCGTGCAGTGTCACGAAACGGAGGTCCATGCGTTCACGGGATCGCATCACGACCTTGCGATGGATATCGCGACTGACGAAACGGTGCTCGGCGATTTCAATGATGTCACGTTTGTGAACGATGGCATCGAAAGTCGTCTGTATCGCGACGGCGAAAAGTTCATGGTGTACACGGAAGGCCCGACGGGCGAGATGGAGAATTTCGAGGTCAAGTATGTCTTTGGCGTCGACCCGCTTCAGCAATACATGGTGGAGTTTGATCGCGACGAAAATGCCGCCGAGGACGAAGTCGGTCGCGTGCAAGTCTTGAGAATCAGTTGGGATGTCAATCGTAAGGAGTGGTTCTATCTACGTCCGCCGGATGTGAGTGAAAAACTCAAACCAGGCGACCCGTTGCACTGGACCGGTATCGCCCAACGTTGGCAAACGATGTGTGCCGAATGTCACAGCACCGACCTCAAACGCAATTTTGATGTCGCGACTCAACGTTATCACACCACGTTTTCGGAGATCGACGTCAGTTGTGAGGCGTGTCATGGACCGGCGAGTCTGCACGTGGAGTTAGCGAACAGTAACTCACTCTTCTGGGATCGTCATCGTGGATTCGCGCTCGTTAATCTCAAAACAGAAGATTCCGCACCGCAAATCGAAACGTGTGCGCCATGTCATAGTCGGCGTGGTGTCCTCGACGGAAAAATGAGCCCCGGTGCGTCTTATACCGATCATTACAATCTCGAACTGCTGCGCAGCGATACCTACCACGACGACGGACAAATCAAAGACGAAGTCTACGTTTATGGTTCGTTTGTCCAGAGCAAGATGTATCACCAAGGGATTCGGTGCACCGATTGTCACGACCCTCATTCGCTCGAACTCAAACATCCTGGTAATGAGACCTGTACCTCGTGTCATCAACACGCGGCCGGAAAATACGATGTCCCGTCGCACCATCATCATGCCGTCGGTACCGAAGGGGCGATGTGTGTGAATTGCCACATGCCACATACGACGTACATGGCCGTTGACCCTCGTCGTGATCACAGTTTCCGCATCCCGCGTCCCGATCTCTCGGTCGAACTGAACACGCCGAACGCGTGCAGCGGTTGTCATGTCGAGGACCGGCGCAAAACACTGCCCGCAGAAGTTTCCGATGAACTGAAGCTCTATCAGGATTGGTTGCTCGCCGCGGCGCAAGGTAATGAATCGGTTGCGAAGGTGATTGCCGAGACGAACCAGTGGTGCGACGACGCGTGCGACAAGTGGTATGGCGATCAACGATTGAAACCGCCGCACTTCGCAGAGGCACTCGCCCCACTCAGAGCAGGCGATCGGTCGGGCGTCAGCAAGACATTACGTTTGATCGCCGGTTCGAGTACGCCTGCCAAGGACGCACTCACGCCTGTGATCGCTCGCGCCACCGCGTTGGACGAATTGGTGATGCAAGGTCATGGCGAAGCCGCCAAGGCGGCCCAGGTGTTGATAGCGGAGGGAGAACAGACTCCGGGGTCTGTCCATCCGATCCTTTTGGCGACGGCGGCCCGTGCGATCGGGATGCTCGGCGGAGGCGGGGCGATCGATCCGGGGGACGTTCAAAAGAAACTGTATCCGCTGATTTCGCATTCATCGCGTCTCGTGCGTAGCGAAGCGGCGCGTGGGATCGTCAATGGTGGTGCCTATCAAAGAGTTTCGGGACAAAAACGCAAAAATCTCGATCGCGTGCTCGACGATGTGAAAGACGAATTGATGTATGCGTCCGATCGTGCCGGTGCGCACATGGGATGGGCGATGTTGAGCGAACAACGGGCCCAATGGGCGGACGCGATCCGCGCTTATAGCAACGCCATGCGAGTCGAACCCGGCACTACGGGGCCACGCACCAATTTGGCGGCACTACTCGATCGATTGATCGAAATGTCCCATCAAGACAATTCGGTAATGGAGGTTCTGCAAGCCGTCGGGGGGGATGAAGGGGTCGCGGGCGCGCAGAAGAAGATCGATCAGTTGCGACGCGAGGAACTCCCGCTTCTCGCCCGTGATGCCGCACTCGCGCCGGGGATTGCTGACCTACAGTACCGGTACGGTCTCGCGTTGTATTTGTCAGGTGATTTGCCAAATGCCAGAAAGCAATTACAACGGGCTGCAGAGCTGGCTCCTGATGTTGAGCTTTTTAGTACAGCATTAAGAATGCTCGACGAACATATGAAGAATCAGTAGAGACTTCGCTTACACGACTCCTTCTATTCACTCTCACTGCAGAACACACATGCTTCACGCGATCATTATGGCAGGCGGCAGCGGCACACGATTTTGGCCCGCATCACGCCGGGCGACCCCGAAACAATTGTTGCCGCTCGCGGGCGAACGCTCGATGATTCAGGCCACCCGCGATCGTCTCGGTGCGGTCTCTTCGGCCGATCGAACTTACGTGATCACGTCAAAGGCTCTCGTCGATCCGGTTTGTGAACAATTGCCTGAACTCAATGCTGCGAACGTCGTCGGTGAACCTTGTCGCCGTGATACCGCTCCTTGTGTTGGATTGGCGGCGGTTTTAGTCGCCGCGGAAGATCCTGACGCGGTCATGTTGGTCTGCCCATCGGACCATGTGATCGAGCAACATGATCGATTCGCCGAAGCGGTCCAGCGTGGCGAAGCGGTGTTGAAAGAAAGCCCCGATGCGATCATTACGTTCGGGATTCGTCCGTCGTATCCGGCCGAATCGTTCGGCTATATCCAGCAAGGCGAGAAACTCGCCGGCCACGATGCGTTCGCGGTCAAATGTTTTCGCGAAAAACCCAATGCCGAAACCGCTAAGGAATACGTCGACGCGGGAACGTTCCTCTGGAACAGCGGTATTTTTATGTGGCGAGCGCAAACGATTTTGGATGCGTTGGCCAAACTCGAACCGGAGATGTATTCGCATTTGCAAAAGATCGCCGATGCAATCGGGACGGATTCCTACAGCGAAACGCTCCAACGCGAATTCGAAGCGATCGACGGCAAATCGGTCGACTACGCCGTGATGGAACGTCACAAGGAAGTCGTGGTGATCGAGGCACCGTTCGATTGGGACGACGTCGGCAGTTGGCAGGCGGTCTCGCGATTGCACCCCCATGACGAAGACGGCAACGCGGTTGTCGGGTCCCATATCGGAATTGACTCGAAAAACTGCATCATTCATGCCCGCCCCGGCCACACGATTGTGACCATCGACACTGAAGATCTGATCGTCGTTCAGACGCCCGACGCGACCCTCGTGGCGCCGCGAACGAGCGAAGAACGGGTCCGAGAAGCCGTCGCAGAGCTCAGTCGCCGAGAAATGACTGAATTGATGTGATTCGAGCCTTGGTGACACAATCCCCGGATGCGATACACTTAGCTATTCTCGATCGCACCGGGCGCGTCTGTTCGGAACGATCAATTAATCCAAATCAGTATTAAAAGTACGTTCGAATTGTCTGATCACCCCCCTGAAAACCCGGAAACGCCAGAAGACTCTGCCTCTGACGAACGAGCCGCTGCGGCCGAAAAGTACTCACCGCGTGGCAATCCGATGGAAACCCAGAGCCGCGCGATTCGGCCCCACGGGCTCGACGACGCGAGAAAACTCGCGACTGAGGCTGCTCGCGTTGCGATCGAAAACAACGGCAGCGACGTCCTCGTTCTTGACATCAGCGGCCAATCCGCTGAATTCGATTTCTTCGTCATCGCTACGGGAACCAGCCGCCGTCAATTGCATGCGATCAGCGAGCAGATCGACGACGCCCTCGAAAAAGGCCTCGGCGACCATCGCATGGGGATCGAGGGGTATCAAGAGAGCAGTTGGATCGTTCTCGATTACGGCAGCCTCGTGGTCCATCTCTTTGACGAAGACACTCGCGAATACTACGACCTCGAGTCGTTGTGGGCCGACGGAGTATCGATCCCTTTGGAAGATCTCGGTCTGACGCCAAACGAATAACGAGACGGCGCGAACCTCTTTCACTTTTGGCTCGATTCGACACTCCGGATCGCGGGGATCCCCTCATTGGGATACCTCCATGTCGGGTGAACCTTCTGTTCGATCGGGCGTTTTCTAACCTCTTCAACGCAATCACGTATTTACGATGAATCTATCCGTGTTACTTCGGAAGCGGTTCCACGCCGCGCTCACTGAACTCACCGATCAACCTGATGAGTACGCCGGCATGATTCGCGTCGCCGCCGACGCGAAATTCGGTGACTATCAGTCCAACGCGTGTATGCCGCTGGGCAAGAAAACCGGCCAATCACCTCGCGACGTTGCCACGAAACTCGTCGAGTCGCTCAAGATCGAGGACCTCTGTCAAACCCCCGAGGTCGCGGGGCCCGGATTCATCAACCTCAAATTGCGTGATGAGTTTCTATCCAACACGATCGCCGACATGCTCGGTGACGATCGCGTCGGCGTGGGAGTAACACCCAATCCGGAAAAGATCGTCATTGATTATTCGAGCCCGAACGTTGCCAAGCCGATGCACGTCGGCCATATCCGCAGCACCGTGATCGGTAACGCGTTGGCAGAGACGTTCCGCTTCGTCGGTCACCACGTCATTACCGACAACCATCTCGGCGACTGGGGAACCCAGTTCGGCATTATCATTTATGGATACAAACACTTCGGTGATCCTGATGTGGTTGCGGCTAACCCCGTCCCAGAACTCGCGAGCCTCTACCGGCTTACCAATCAGTTGATCGAGTATCAGAAAGCCAAAGCGTCACTACCAAAACTGAGCGAAAAACTCGCCGAAGCGGAATCGAACGCGAAAGAAGAAGCCGCGGCTGCCGAAGCAGTTGAAAAGGATGAAAAAGCATCCAATAAAGAAAAGAAGAAAGCTCGCAAGTCGGCCGAGTCGGCGCAGCGAAGAATCGAATCGGTTCAATCAGACATCGCGTCGACCCAAGCCAAGATCGCGGACGTCGACAATGATCCCAAACTCTCCGCACTCTCGGCCGAGCATGAAGATGTCCCCGCCGCGGTGCTGCGTGAGACGGCGAAACTCCATGAAGGTGATGCCGAAAACCGAGAGTTGTGGGAGAAGTTTCTGCCTCACTGCAAAGACGAAATCAACCGGATCTACGACCGACTCGGCGTCACGTTTGATCATACGCTCGGCGAGAGTTTCTATCATGACCGGTTGCCCGGCGTCGTCGAGATGCTCGATGGACTCGGCCTGACGACCAAGAGCGACGGCGCGGTCTGTGTGTTCTTGGATGGGTTTGATAGCCCCATGATTATCCAGAAACGCGACGGTGCCTATCTGTATGCCACCACGGACTTGGCAACATTGCAGTATCGCCATGAGGTGTTTGAGTGTGACCGAATTCTCTATGTAGTGGACTCACGCCAAAGCGAACACTTTGAGAAGTTCTTCGCGATGGCAGGACCGCTCGGAATGGACAATATCGAATTGGTTCACGTCTCATTCGGTACTGTTTTAGGCAAGGACGGCCGTCCGATGAAAACCCGCAGTGGGTCGTTGATCGGTCTCGAAAGCCTGCTCGATGATGCGGTAGCCCGTGCGAAAGATGTCGTTTGTAATCCCGAACGTTTGGCCAACATGTCCCCGCCTATGGGGGAAGACGAGCAAAACCAGATTGCCGAAGTAGTAGGTATGGGGGCCATCAAGTATGCCGACCTATCGCATCACCGAACCAGCGACTATCGGTTTGATGTCGACAAAATGGTTGCACTGGAAGGAAATACGGCAACCTACATGCAGTATTCGTATGCCCGTACACAGAGCATTCTGCGGCGTGTTGCGGAAGAGCAGAACATTGATGATATCGAAGATTGGGTCATTAAGAATGTGACCGCGGATGAAATACAGCTCCGCGAACCCGCCGAACGAGCACTCGCAATCGCGTTAATTCGGTTTGAAGAGGCTATTGAGGGAGCAATTGGTGCCTATACCCCCAATCAGTTGTGTGATTATTTGTTCGATACAGCGAAGTCATACAGCACGTTTAATGATGCGTGCCGTGTATTGGGAAATACAGATCCGGTAATCCTTAAAACCCGACTTGCGTTGGTGGTTGTCGCCGGACGCGTCATCAAACAAGGGTTGCGATTACTCGGAATTGGCGTCTGTGATCGCATGTAAAGGTGAACGTTCACACTCGGTTTATATATTAGGTAATTGACAAATGTCATGGTTTGCCTATTTTAACCGCAGTTCATCTCTACTAAGGGAATGTTGCGTGACGGCACGAATGCTATGTGAACGCAAACCCTTGCAAACTACAGACTGAAAGAAAACATGGCCAAAAAGAAAAGCGACGGCGTTAACAAGTCACAAGCGATTCGCGACTACTACGCCGCGAACCCAAAAGCGAAGCCGATGGAAGTTGCCGAAGCGATGAAGGCACAAGGCATCGACGTGACTGCTCAATTCGTCAGTACTGTTAAGTCCAACTCGAAAAAGAGCAAAACGACCTCGACTCGCGGTCGCGCCTCCTCACGGAAAGCCGTTTCGAAGAAAGCGGTTAAGAAGGCGACACGCCGTGGACCTCGCGCCAGCAAGGCGACTAGCGAAGTATCGCTGGATTCGCTTCTCAACGCGAAGAAGCTGGTTGAAGAAATGGGCGGCGTTGAAGGCGCTCGCAACGCACTGAGCGTTCTCGAACAATTGATGGACTGAGTTCGTTCTCATTCCGGGGCATACCGATCAAGAGCGAAAAGCGGAGACAAGTGTCTCCGCTTTTTTTATTGCATCATCAAACCGGCGATCGCACCGGTCATGCAACATGCCAGCAGCCCGCCGAACATCGCTCTTAAACCGAGTTGTGCCAATTCGGCTTTGCGTCGGGGGGCGAGCCCACCCACACCACCTACCTGAATGCCGATGGCGGCGAAATTACTAAAACCTGCTAACGCATATGTCAGCACGTGAGCCGTACGCACGCTAATCGGAGGATTTTCCGATTGCATCAGCTCGCCGAGTTGTTGGTAGGCGACAAACTCATTGGCAACGGTCTTAAGGCCAATCAGGCGTCCGGCCACCATGCATTCTTCCGCAGGGATTCCTAACAACCACGCGATTGGCCAACCCAGATAGCCGAGGATGACCCCGAGGCTGATTGCCGCTTCACCGGACGACGATACCCATCCGATCCAATCACAGAACGTCGCCAGTAACGTATCCACCAAAGCGATCAATGCTAGGAACGCGATTAACATGGCGGCGACGTTGATAGCGAGCTTCATCCCTTCGCTCGCACCTTCGACTGCGGCGCCGATCAGGTTGACGTTGTCACGCTCGAGTTCAATGGTGAGTGAATCGGCCGTGGTGGATTTGGGGCTCGCTAGCGATGACTCTTTTACCTCATCCATGTCCGAGTCGTTTGATTCGTTGGCTGTATTTGTGATGTCATCGCGGTCAGTATTGGCGAGCGTTGTATCGCTTTCGGGAACCATGACTTTGGCGATTAAGAGTGCCGCTGGTGCACTGATAACCGAGGCGGTCAGCAGATGGCTGATCTCGATCCCCATGCCTGCGTATGCACCTAGCAGGCCTCCCGTGACGGTCGCGAATCCTCCTGTCATCATCGCACACAGTTCACTGCGGCTCATTTGATTGAGGTAGGGACGGACGACCAGCGGCGCCTCGGTGTGGCCTACGAAAACGTTCGCCGCCGCTGCGAGTGTTTCGGGGCCGCTCGTGCCGAGCGTGAACTTCATCACCCATGCCATGGCACCGACGAGTTTTTGCATGACTCCGAGATAGTACAAAACGCTCATCAAGGAGGAGAAAAAGATCACGGTAGGCAGGACGCCAAACGCGAATGTCCTGATGAGTAGTCCGTCAAAGGGGGCGTCGTGACCTCCGGCGGTGAATAAGAATCCGCTGCCGACGTCAACATTTCTCATCACGGATTCAAAGCCCAACCCGATCTTGCGAAACAACCATTCGCCCGGCGTGGTTTGCAGAATCAAATACGCGAGTACGAGTTGCAGCAACAGCCCGCCGCCGACGATTCGGATAGGAAATCGTTTTCGGTCCGTACTCACCGCCCAGGCGATCGCGATAAAGGCAACGATCCCGAACAAACAGGTGACGCGTGATTGGATGTCGCTCAAGTGTCTTGCCCTGTTGCAGTGATTGGGAAACCGCCCGGAGTTTATTCTTGCGGTTCGTTGTCTTTCAGTTCGGCGATGAATTCATTCACCACCGCTCGTTCAGTCAAACGCGGGTTGATATGCGGTCGTTTGCTCAACAGCAACGCCTGGGCATCGGCGGCACTCATTTGACGGTATTGAATCAACCAACAAATCGCGACCGTGGCACTGCGTGCTCGTCCCGCTTTGCAATGAATGTAGACAATCTTACCTTGGCTGACATGCTCCTGCACAAATTCCACCCCCTGGCGAACGTTCTCTATCGTAGGGTGCGTGAAATCGACCGTTGGGATATGCAACTGTACAATTCCGTGGCGTCCGTATTCTTCGACCGGCCCGCCGTATTCTTCACACGTGTTGACGACCGCGCGGACGCCGATCGCCGCCAACGCGTTGACGTCGCGAGCGAATGGACGGGCGCCCACGATCACGTGATCATCGATAAAGTCCCACCAGTTGCGAATTTTGAGGACGCGGCCGAGCATCATGTTCCAGGCCAACGTCGGGTAAAAGACCGTACCGGCGTAAACGCGATCGTAGAACGAACGTTTCTTCATAAAATTCGATTATCAATCAAACGGGTGGTGCCGACGTGAGCGGCTACTAATGCGACGGCTCGGCAATCGACAACCTCAATCGGTTCGAGCGTATCGGCGTCGACTACGACGGCGTAATCTAATTTCGTGCACGCCGTCAGTTCGCTGCGCATCGCCTGTTCGAGCATGGCGACACGGGTTTCGCCCGAATCGCACATTTCGGCGGCCGTTGCGAGAGATCGTGATAACGACAATGCGATCTTCCGCTCATCGTCGCTGAGATACCGGTTGCGACTGCTCATCGCCAGCCCGTCGTGTTCCCGAACGATGTCGCATGGCACGATTTCGGTTGCGATATTGAGATCGCGAACCATGTGTTCAACGACCCGCAATTGCTGATAGTCCTTTTGACCGAAGAACGCGGAATCCGCGGGAATGATCTGAAAAAATTTGTTGACGACGGTCGTCACGCCGCGAAAGTGTTCCGGTCTCGATGCACCTTCGAGGGACATGCCTACGGGCGGCACAGTCACGTAGGTCCCAAAGCCTTCGGGATACATGATTTCGTCGGTGGGTAAGAACACCGCGTCGATGCCTTCGCCGCGTAACATCTCGAGGTCGCGATCGAGCGGCCGAGGATAGCGACTCAGGTCTTCCCCAGGTGCGAACTGTGTCGGGTTCACGAAAATGGTCGCGACGCACAAATCGCATATTGATTTGCCGCGTCGTACCAACGACAGGTGGCCTTCGTGGAGAGCCCCCATCGTGGGAACGATTCCGACTGTTTGTCCCTCACTTTGCCGTGCGCGACACCAGTCCCGCATTGGTGATATTTCGGTAAACGTTTTCAAGGCAATTCTTAACCAACAGCGAGCGATTGGAGTGTTTGATCGGAAGCAAACGGTAGTGGGCACGCGTGCGAATGACGCCGAATCGCGATCGATCGGTAATCACGAACCTGTTCACAACGCCAAGGCCCGTCCTTGATGGTGACAAGCCCTCGGTGGTGACGAAACCTCGGTCGTGACAAGCCCTCGGTGAAAACAAAACACCGACAGCGGCGCCGTGTGTTGAGGTTGCTAGCGATGGGCATGATTCTGAAAGAACCACAACTCGCGTCGGAAGGAACGATTCCGCTTGATTCGACAGCAGTGGAATCTACCCCAAAACACACGAATTGTTGAGCGGGCGTGAATCGATCCGAAATGCCCGACCGCGTTGAGACGCCAGGGCCGATCCGATTACCGTTCGGCATCTCGCGTCAATTCTCAGGTCGAACTTCCGAGGTCAAATCGATTCGCCGCCATCAATCGATGTGCCCGTGGCATCCGAAAGAACTTCTTCGGAAACGAAGATCGGCAGCGGTGGATCGTACGTGACCGCGACCGCAATCGCGTCACTCGGGCGAGCGTCCACTTCGATCACTTCGCCAACCGCGGTGCGCAGATGCAACTGCGCAAAATACGTGTGCTCAGAAAGGTCGCTAATCACGACTCGTTCGACAACGGCATCGAGGGCCTCGGCGACCGAGACGATCAGGTCGTGTGTCAACGGACGTGGGGGGACGTAATCTTGTTTGACACGGCGGTCGATGTTGGTTGCTTCGAAAATTCCGATCATGATCGGAAACTGACGCTCGCCTTCGACTTCCTTCAGATAAATAACTTGATTATCGGTTAGCTCGGAGATGATGATCCGAGCAAGTTGCATTTCGACGCTCATTAAATAGTCCGTCAAAGGATAGCGGTCGGAAATAAAATTCTGCTCACTGACAGTATACTGCGTCAATCGCGAGAGGAGAGAGTTTGAGTGCCAACCTTTTAAGAGATTTGCTCACTCGTTCGGTTCACTAAGCAATTTCTGAACCAGCGGAATGACGTCGTGTTCATAATTGAAACTGCCGCCGGAAACGCCGTCGGTAAATCGAGCGGCCAGGTTACCCTGGGAATCGTAAACCAGTACCGCGGGTAGCGACGCAATCTCGACAGATTTAAACACGTCTTCACTCTGCGTTTGTGACAGGTAGTTTGGAAACGTCGCCCCGACCGCCGACAGAAATGATTCAGCCCGGTCTTCGTACGACTCAGCCGGATAGCTTTTTCGCCCGTCAAAATCCAGGTTCACGCCGATCGCACGTACGCGTTCGGGATACTGCTTCTGCAGCGAGACGAGCTGAGGGTATTCCCGCAAGCAAGGGATGCAGGCGAGTGACCAAAAATCGACAACCGTCACGGTACCCGTTTTCGCAATCTCGGCATGGATCTTTTCCCAGTCGCCATAACGAATGTCGGTCGATGGGGGTTCCGCTTCGGTGTTGACCAGTTGCACGGCATGAATTTGGCGAGGGGCCGACATCGCCGACGGTTGCAAATCATCGGGAAGCTGCATGCCTTTACCTCCATCGATGCCTCCCGCCGCGTCGTCTGATTGCTCCGGTTCCATCGACAATGGGACGTCGTCGGGCAGCATCATGCCCTCGGTTAGCGGTTTGGTGTTGCCCTCAGTGGCGGGGGCGGATGGCGCCGCGGCGGCCGGTGCGGTGGGAGCACTTTCTCGCTCCCCGCCGCCGCATCCGACCGACGCAATAAGAACGACTGCGGCGACCAACGTTTTCAGTGGAAACTGTTCTTCAGAACCAGGGTGCATTTTTTGCAATTTTCGATCCATCGCTTGACTCGGTTTTGAAAAGAGAGATGAGTAGGGGCATGGAACAGCGAATATAAACGATCCGCTGTCAATTTGCCTAATGGATCATGCCATTGATGGCCCTCCGACCGCACTACCGCTTTCTCAGAATGAAGACCGCGTCCGTCAGGTCTTCGTCGATTTCTCGCTGAATTTCGACGTCGCAATCGAAGTCGTGGATGCCCGCAATTTCGAAAACGTCGTCGACGCTCGCCAACAATGCCTTGGCTTGCGAGGGAGTATAGAGTCGGAGTGAAAATTCGCTTTGCATCCGTTCGATCTTTCCGCTCGGTTTTGTTGCTTTGATCGAAACACGCAGCCTCTCGAGCCGTTTGCGCCGTTGGAAGTCAACGACTCGCAACGTCACGCTGACGTTGGTGCCCGCGTGAGAGGCTTTCCATCGTTCGGTGCAGTCCGGATCGGCGTCTAACGGAATGCAGTGGAAACCCAAAATGTAAACGCCTCCTTTGCGGAGCGACGCGGCGACAGCCCGCAGATGTTGTTCAGCCGTTTCCGCGTCCGTCAAATGCCGAAACGTGTTGAAGGTGCACATCGCGGCATCGACGCGAGGCTTGCACACGTGAGTCGTCATGTCACCCAAAATCAAATCACTGGCGAGACCTCGCCTCGCCAAACGTTTGCGAAGGTATGCCAACATCGCCGAATTGTTATCGAGCGCGACGAGGTCATATCCCTTCGCCGCCATCGCCGCGACCAGTCGACCGCTGCCGCAACCGGGTTCATACAACCGTTTGGTTTTGCCGCCACAGTACTTCTCGAACACGTCGTCAAAGAACGCGACTTCGTTGGCGGTCTCATCGCGAAACACCATGTCGAAGTATTGCGGATGGTCGTACCAAGAGTTCGATTCGCTAGGTTTGGATTCGTTGACGAGCGCAGATTCCCTCTCCGCTTTCTTCGTCATTTTCTTCGTCGGTTTCTTAGCCGCAGCCTTTGCCGAACGTTTGGTGTCTTTTGCCTTCGCGGTCGTGGGACGTTCGCTACTCATGAGGAGGCCGCCGCACGCGCTTCGAGTTCTTCCCAACGCGTGAACGCCGTTTCAAGCTCTGATTCAGTTTGCCGTAACACTTTCGATGTCGCCGCGATCGTTTCGCCACCGGATTGGTAAAAGTCCGGTGCCGCCATCTCGGCATGCAATTGCTCGATCTTTTTCTCGAGCGATTCAATCTTCGTCGGCAACTGCTTGAGTTCGCGTTGTTCGTTGTAGCTCAGTCGCGCGGGTTTGGACTCGGTCGGCGTCTCTTGTGACGACGTCGGTGACTGAATCTTTGCTTTCGAGATTCGGTTGGGCGTTTCGTTCTTGGCACTGGTATCCACGCGGTTTGCACGTGCGGCCTCCCATTCGTCGTATCCGCCGCTGTATTCGTTGACCGTTCCGGGCGCCTCGTCGTGTTCGAAGACGATCGTGCTCGTAACAACGTTGTTAAGAAACGTCCGGTCGTGACTGACCATCAATAACGTGCCGTCGAAGTTGACCAGTTGTTCTTCGAGCATCTCCAACGTTTCGGCATCGAGATCGTTCGTCGGTTCGTCGAGCACGATCACGTTGGCCGGCTGGGTCATCAGTTTTGCGAGCAACGCACGGTTGCGCTCGCCGCCGGATAAGTACTTCACCGGCGTGCGTGCCCGTTCGGGCGTAAACAGATAATCCTGCAGGTAGCCGACGATGTGTTTCGTCTTATCTCCAACGATTACCTTGTCACTGCCGCCACCGACGTTCTCGGTCACGGTCAGTTCAGGGTCGAGCGTGTCACGGAGTTGATCGAAATAGGCGACCTTCAGGTTGGTCCCGAGTTTGATCGTACCTTCGGTCGGTTTGAGGCCACCGAGGATGAGTTTGAGCAGTGTCGTCTTTCCCGCACCGTTGGGGCCGATGATCCCAATCTTGTCACCACGCATGACCAACGTGCTGAAATCGTTCACGATGGTTCGATCGCCATAAGAGAACGACACGTTCTCGAGTTTTGCGACCAACGCACCACCCCGCGATGCTGTTTGCAGATTCAGCTTCGCGGTCGCTTCGGTCGTTCGTCGTTCGCTTCGCTGAACACGCAAGGCCTTCAACGCACGCACGCGACCTTCGTTACGGGTACGACGTGCCTTGATGCCTTGGCGGATCCACGCTTCTTCTTCGGCGAGCCTTTTGTCAAACAACGCGTTCTGTTTTTCTTCGGCTTCGAGTGCCGCGGCTTTGCGTTTGAGGAACGTCGGATAGTCGCACGTCCAATCGAATAACCGGCCACGGTCGACTTCCCAAATGCGATCAGCGAGCGTTTGCAGAAAGGAACGGTCGTGCGTGATGAACATCAACGTACCTGGCCAACTCTTCAAGAATTTTTCCAGCCACAAGATCGAATGAATGTCGAGGTGGTTGGTCGGTTCGTCGAGCAGCAGCAAGTCCGGTTTGGCTGCGATCGTTCGCGCCAACAGCACGCGGCGTTTCATTCCGCTCGAAAGCGAATCGAAGGCGGCGTCGCCGGGTAGATCCATCCGCGACAAGGTTTCTTCGACGAGTTGTTCGATCTCCCAGTCTTCTCGCGTCGCATGGTCCGCCGGGCCGATCGATCCGGCGAGTCCGGGGATCGCATCGCCTTTGGCCATCATGAGGTCGTGGACGTTGCAATGAATGTCAGCGGGAACATCCTGGGTCAATCGCGCCACACGCAGGTTCGCACCCGCGTCGGCGACAACGTTCCCATGGTCGGGCGTGATATCGCCGGCAAGAATCTTCAGCAACGTCGTCTTGCCCGCTCCGTTACGGCCGAGCAAACCGATGCGGTCGCCTCGCGAGATTCGGACGGTGACGTCGTCTAGTAGTTGCGGACCGCGAAATCCGATCGAGATGTTTTCGAGTGTGATCATAGAGAGGGGGAGGAGGTGGATTGGGATGCTTCGCTCTGCATGGACTCGCGGAACAATTCCGCAATCACGTCCTCGAGCGGTGGGTCTTCAACAACGATGTCCTCGATCGCATGATCACGAAGAGTTTCGGCGAGCAGTCGTGGCACGTCGCCACGTGGGACTCGGTATTGAATTTTGGGCCAATTTTCATTCACGATCGACCCGAGCGTCTTGGGCAACGTCAGGGACTCCGAAGCTGCAAATTGCAACGTGACCAATTTGTCACCGCTGAATTTATCGACGATGCCCGATAGCGAACCGTCGTACTGAACGGACCCTCGCGCGACCACGACGACGCGGCGGCAGAGTGCAGCGACGTCCTTCATGTAATGACTCGTTAACAGAATCGTGATTTGGCGTTTTTCTTGGTAGTACCGTAAAAACTTTTGAATGTTGTGTTGGGCGATGACATCGAGTCCGATCGTGGGTTCATCCAAAAACAACACCTCGGGACTGTGCAGCAACGCGGCGATCAACTCCATCTTCATTCGCTCGCCCAACGACAATTCGCGAACCGGCTGATCGAGCAACCGTGTCACGTCGAGCAGATCGCTTAACTCATCCAATCGCGAAACAAATTCTTTTGGGTCGACGCCGTAGATGTGTTGATGCAATCGATAGGATTCGCGTGCCGGCAAATCCCACCAAAGCTGATTCTTCTGTCCCATGACGAGTGCGAATCGACGGCGGTATTCGTTCTGCCGCAGCCAGGGGACGTAACCCATCACGGTCGCCGTGCCGCTGGTGGGTTGGATCACGCCGGACAACAATTTCAACGTCGTCGTTTTGCCGGCCCCGTTGGGGCCTAGAAAAGCAACGAATTCGCCCTGCTCGACGCTGAGGTTGATCCCTTCGACCGCTTTGACGTCACGATATTCGCGGTTGAACAGACCTCGGATGCTGCCACCGAGTCCTTCACGTTTTTGATAGACACGGTAATGCTTGGTCAGATCTTTGACTTCGATAATCGGCATCGCTTCCGGCCCGTCGGGAGAAAACGGAGCATTGTAGCGCCGCGGACCGTTTGTTCGCAGTGGGGGTGCCGCATTCGTGAACCAACCGACATGATTCTGTCTCCATCCGGCATGATTTCGCGGCCGAATACCGGTTCTGTTGATCGTGGACGTCGCGCGGCTAGATGCGTATGGCGGCGCTAGAGTGGCACAGACAGGGAGACGTTCGGGCCGGGAATCCGCTGAGCAGATTCTTGTCGCACGAGTGTCTGAGCTGAGCGCCGCCGGATTGACTACTGCGGGGCCGCCTGCGGCTTTGCTTTCAGCAGACCGGCTTTCACCGCTTTCTGGATCTCCGCTTCCATGTCGACATACACGGGGTCTGGCAATTCCGGACCACGGCGAATGATCTCCGCACTCAGGATTGCGTCGGGGGGCAACTGAATCTGGTTTTTCTCTTTCTTTTCCGTCGGATCGACGCGTCGAAGTCTCGATGCGACGTCCATGCCATCGATCACGCGACCGAACACCGTTTGGTTTTTCGCCATCGACACGATCGGCAGATACAAGATCGCGAACTGCGAGCTGCCCGAGTTTTCAACGAATTCGCCGTTACCCAGTGGTATCTTTGCCATCGCCAGCGAACCACGCAGGCCCGGTCGTGCTTGTTCACGGGTGTGTTCGTCGACCAGGAACTCGCCCGAGTTGCCTCGGCCGTCGCCGGAGACGTCGCCCGACAACGCGAGCACGTTTGGAGAGACGACCGAAAAATCCAATCCCTCATAAAAGCCATTTTCGACCAATTTGAGGAAATGACCGACCGCGGACGGTGCCGCATCGGGGAACAATTCGACGACGAAGTTTCCTTTGGTCGTTTCGAATCGGACCTGTGGCAGCGTTTCTGAATCGGTCTTCGCAATTGCTTCCTGTTCCCGTTTGTATTGCTGCTCGAGTTCCTCGAGTTGATATTTCAGGTTCTTGTCCGCTTTCTCGAGGTCTTCCTCGCTCAACGACTCATAAACACGTTTGGCAACGTCAAAATCGCCAACGGTGACCGCTGATCGACCGAGTGCGAGATACAGGAAGCGAAAGTTCTGGCCGATGTCCAGTAATCGAGCGGCCGCTTCGAAGGTTCTCGCGTCGTAGATATCGTTCTCGACGTGGTGCTGCACCATCGTGACGACGTAACTGACGGCCTCGACGCTGGGCAGATAACGCATCAATTCCAACGCCGCCTCGAACTGCTCCTCCATCAGGTCCCATGTCTTATTCCGTTGTTCACGAAAGCCAATGATCGCCGCAGGAGTTTGGTCGTAGCCGTTTCGATAATGAATCTGCAATCGTCGCAATTCCAGCATCTCGTCGGCGAGTTGCCGATCGAGTTCGTTGAATCGATCCCAGGCAACCTGAGCTTCTGGTTGAATCTCTTCAGGCAAGGTTTTCAGGACTTCTTTTAATTCTTCGGGATCGTCTTTCGCCGGGGCATTCTGCGGAGGTTCATCGCCGTGATCGTGCGCGTGGTCGTGATCATGGCCGGCGTGTGGGTCTGCGGCGGGCACTTTTGACGTCGTCGGAGCGGAGCCCGAGAACGTCATTTCCGCGGCGCCACCCTGCTCGTTGGCGTTGTTTTCAGTTTCTGAGGAAGGCTGGTACAGCGTCGGGCCGGCGGGTTCGTCGATCGTCTCGGACACGCCCGTCGGTCCCGCATCACCCGTGGTTTCGTCCTGAGCCGAGACCTGGGTCGCGATCATCACGCCTCCGATGACGAGCACTGCTGTTGCCAATCGGGGCATGAAAACACGGCAAACCCGTCGGGCCGGCATGCGTGAGAAGGGAAAAGCGTGGGCGGGCATCTCAACGGTCCATCAGCACGAATAAAAAAGAAAGATCGGCCCGCTGTTACGCACCGTCATGGAAAATGGTTTGGTCGATTTAGCTGAGCCGACGCAGCCCGTCTTCCGTCATCGGGTTCGGGATTTCGATCTCAACTTCATCAATTCTTGCCAGGGTTTCAGCGTCGAGGATTAAATCATCGGCGGCCAAGCATTCTCGCAGTTGCTCCACTGTCGTTGCCCCGATGATGGTCGACGCGACAAAATCATGCTGCTTGCTCCACGCGACCGACAGGGCCGTCACCGACACCCCGATCGATTCGGCGATCTTCATCAAACGGCGTGTCGTTTCAATGGTTCGGTCGTTGACGAACCGCTGAGCCATTCGCTTTTGACGCTCGCCACCGGAGACGAGGTAATCGGTAAAACGTGCCCCCGCCGGTGGGCCGTCGTTGTATTTGCCAGTCAAGACGCCGCCCCCGAGTGGTGAGTAGGGCAGCAGGCTGACATTCTCACGCCGGCAAACTTGCGCCAATTCGTTCTCGCAACGACGATTGATCAAGCTGAAATTGTTCTGCACGGTTTGGTATCGCTCCACGTCATGCAATTCAGCCGCCCACAGGCTCTTCATCAAACCCCAGCAGGTTTCGTTGCTGCAACCGATCACGCGAACCTTTCCGGATCGTTTCAGGTGAGTTAAACCCTCGAGCACCTCCTCGTAGGGCATGCCGTGATCGGGCCAGTGGATTTGATAGAGATCGATGTAGTCGGTCTGTAATCGCCGCAGCGATTCTTCGCACGATCGAATTAATTGATGACGGTCCAAGGTGGTGCGTCCGTGCCGGACCGGAGGCGTGAACCAGCCGTGGCCGGGACCGGTAATTTTGGTTGCCACGGTGATCGCGTCGCGTGCCTGATTGGACAACCACGACCCAAAGATTTCCTCGGTCACGCCGACGGTCTCTTTTTGCGGCGGCACCGGATAAATTTCCGCCGCGTCAAAGAAATTGATCCCGGATTCCAACGCGACGTCGCAAATTTCGTGCGACAGCGATTCGTCACACGAGCTGCCGAACGTCATCGTTCCCATGCAAATATCCGATACTGTCAGTCCGCTGCCGCCTAATCGTCGTTGTTGCATCGTCGTGTGTTCCCTGGGAACGAGTTGAATTGCGGTTACAATGGTGAGTTGCAGGTTTGTAGCGTCCTGACGCTCGGTATCAATCCCCACCCTGATTGGGCTGAACGAAACTCCACTGCCACGGTTAGGGATCGAGAGTGCTTCCGTCGTTGCGGGCGCCATTGATCGAACGACCTGGATCGAGCTCGCTCGCGACGTGAATCAACGCAGTCATGCAAACACCGTGGCATCGTTCCTCGCCTCCCTCCCGCCTTTCCCGCCTCATCCCACCTTTCCGCGATCCTTCACCCGCATGCCCAGCTTTCTAACAATTCGCCTTTTTACATTGTGGCACGATTCGCTGCGGCCCGATTTGCTGCGGTTTGATTCGCATCGTTCCCGCTCATTGCGGCCATCTCGATTCCGGTCAGTTTTCTCTCTGGTTCGTTGCTCTTGGGAAAACTCGACGTTGGCAGCATGTTTGTCGCTGCTCTATCACCGAATTGTTAACAACATGACGATGACGCTATTCGGTCAAGATCCCACCGAGCCCACGAGCGACTCGCTGTGAGTGATATTGATGTCCCCTTCGTCGTGTCGTTCACACACCGACTCCGACACACCGCCGATATCAGCGACGCGGATTTCTCGGTCCTGATCGATCTCTTGGCGACCGAGCCGCAACAACCCGCGAAGGTTTTGTTGTGGGCCGATTCGAACCTCAGCGTTGCCACGGGCAGCCAAAAAGATTTCGCGTCGAGATTGAGCGAGCGACTCTCGCAGAGCGACCGCGTCGAATTAGCGGCACCACCGCACATCATCCCTGGTGGCGAAGCGTGCAAGAATTCTGACGCCGTTTTGCAACAACTGTTGAAACTGATTCACGATCACAACATGGATCGGCGTAGCTACATCATCGTCGCCGGAGGTGGAGCGGTGCTCGATGTCGCCGGATACGCGGCTGCGATCGCTCACCGTGGCATTCGATTGATCCGGTTGCCTTCCACGACGCTCGCTCAATCGGACTCAGGCGTCGGCGTTAAAAACGCAATTAATTCATTCGGCAAAAAGAATTGGATCGGCACGTTCGCGGTTCCCTGGGCGGTGATCAACGACGCCGCCATTCTGCAGAGTCTTCCCGATCGCGACTTCTGCTCGGGGCTGACCGAGGCGATCAAGGTGGCGTTGTTGAAAGACCCATCCTTCTTCGAGTTCATCCAATCCAACGCGTCGGAAATTCGTCGACGTGATCCCGCGATCAGCACGGCGGTGATCGCGAGATCGTGCCGTTTACATTTGGATCATATCACTCTCGGCGGCGACCCCTTCGAATCGCTCGAAGCCCGACCGCTCGATTTCGGTCACTGGTCCGCCCACCGTCTCGAACCAATGACGGATTATCAGTTGCGACACGGCGAAGCCGTCGGGATCGGCGTCGCCCTCGACACGCTTTATTCAGCACGCATGTTTGGATTGAGCCACGAGACCGCGATCGATGTTTGTCAAACCATCGCCGCGATCGGATCTCCGATTTGGTGTGATGCGATCAACGACAGTGATGCGGTGTTGCGAGGACTCGAAGAGTTTCGCCAGCACCTCGGCGGACGTCTTACCGTCACGATGTTACGAGACATCGGTGACAGTATCAACGTTCACGAGATCGATCTCGATGTGATGAAATCGTGCATTGAGGAACTCAGCGAACTCAGCGTCGTGACGCATTAACCCAGTCGGGTTCAAAAACAGCGTCTCTGCGGCACGCGATGCTTCTTTAGCATCGTGCGGCGAGATGTTTAGAGCCTGTGTGTTCCCATTATCCCGAGAATCCGATGCGTATCGTCTCACTCCTACCTAGTGCCACGGAAGTCATTTGTGGGATCGGGTTGCGCGATCAGTTGGTCGGCGTCACTCACGAATGTGATTACCCGACCGACGTTGCGGATCTTCCCAAGGTCACCAAAACGCTGATCCCCACAGATGCGTCAAGTCGTGAGATTGATGATCTCGTCCGCGAACGGTTGAAGACAAAGGCGGCGTTGTACTCGCTCGATATTGAGGTGCTCGAACGATTGCAGCCCGATCTCATCGTCACCCAAGCGTTATGTGACGTTTGTGCGGTCGCGGAAGACGAGGTGCGTGACGCGGCGTGTTCGTTGCCAAGCTCTCCTCGCGTGATCAATTTGGAACCAACCTGTCTCGACGATGTGATGCAGTGCATCCGCCTCGTCGGCGAAGCGTCCGGATGCGAGGCGGAGGGAGCCGCATATGTCGATTCATTGCAACAACGAATTGCAGCGGTCGCGCGGCGTAGTGAATCAATACAATCGCGGCCCTCGGTGATGATGCTCGAATGGATTGACCCGCCCTTCAACGCAGGGCACTGGAGTCCGGAACTGGTCGCGATCGCGGGAGGTCGCGAAGCGATCGGCGTCGCCGGTCAACGGTCGGTCACAACGCCATGGCAAACAATTGTCGACGCCGACCCGGAGGTGATCGTCATCGCATGTTGCGGATTCAGTGTTGCTCGCACGTTGGAAGACATTCCGATCTTGCGTTCGTATCCCGGATGGGATTCGCTTGCATGCGTTCAGGCCGATCGCGTTTCGATCGTTGATGGTTCCGCCTACTTCAGTCGTCCAGGGCCTCGTTTGGTAGATAGCCTCGAGATTTTGGCTCACACCCTGCACCCGCACGTGCATCCTCTTCCCGACGGTTTATCCGCCGCAACGCGTGTGAAATCAACGTTGTGAAACGTTCTCGATCGCATGCCCATTCATCCGTAGCCGCCGTCACCAGACGGAGGGCAACGTCCATAGCGGCATGAAGGCTGCGAATGCGCACGTAGCGTTTCGGGGGCTATAGAGCTTCGGCGTGTTAGTAATTCCGCGAAAGTTAATCGCCTGATCGGTTGTGGGATCAATCACGTGCTTCGCAAAAGGGGCCAGGAATAGAGATCTTGGATGCGAAGCGTGGTTTTCTCTGGGATGCTGAGACCATCGTTATTGTTGTCGAGAGTACTTTTCTTGTTACGTGCGAGCACCTATCCTGACGATGCACACGCGTGTCAATCCTTGATGCGATCGGCGACGCGCCCCTCCTGCTTTCCCACCTCACGATGCATCTCGTCCGGTCGACTTCCAGTGTATAGAGAAGTTCGCTGAAGCGGTTGATGCCTCTCACCCGTTGTCTTCTATCTTTGACAGTTCCGCGGACACCTTTTCCGCACAAACCCTTTCGAAGAGTTTTATGCAGATGAATACCAATGCCTTCGGCATACGCACGTTGCAGATCTCGTGCATGATGTTGTTTTGCTCGCTCGGCGGTAATGCCGGCGCACAAGAGCTGTCAAAAGATGCATTGCTCGATTTCGTCAACACGCGGTATCAAGCCTACTTCCATTACAACATGTGCACGTTCAAAAACGTGAACGAGGAAAAACACTCTGGACGTGCGAGTGGCAGAGAGCCCGTTGAGTGGTGGAACCCCAGCGGTTTGGATTGCGAACAATGGGCACAGGTTTGCATCGACAGCAAAATGTCGGGCGGATGGCTCACCTCAAAACACCACGGCGGCTTCTGTCTCTGGGACAGCAAAGTGACCGATTACGACGTCGCGTCGTCACCCGTGAAGACCGACGTTGTCGGAGAGTTTGTGAAGCAGTTTCGCAAGCGAGGGTTGAAGGTCGGGATCTACTACTCGATTCTCGATTACCATCACGGTATCGACAACGGCACGGTGTCGAAGGAGAAGCTTGACTTCATCAAAGCCCAGCTCACCGAGCTGCTGACGAATTATGGACCGATCGACTACATGAACTTTGACGGTTGGTCGACATGGCCGACGCTTCCTGACTTCGACGACATTCACTACCGCGATCTGTACGAGACCGTCAAAGCGATTCAGCCGGATTGTCTGATTGTCAGCCACACGTATGAATCAAACCTTGCTCACGCGGACGTACCGTTTGCCGATGCGGCCGGTCGATCGTATCCGTATCACCCCGAATACCTACGCCCCACCGCGGCTTCGGATACGTCGCAAGGCGATTGGTGGTGGGATGACATCGAACGATATCGGAAACCCAAGACGAAGGAATATTTGCTGAAGCAACTCGAGAGCTACAACTCGCACAACTCCGTCTACGTTCTCAATATGTCGCCGGGGCCCAACGGACGCGTCGACGACAATGTTGCCACGCGGCTTAAGGAAGTCGCGGAGGCCTGGGACAAGGCCGACGATCGCATTGCTCCGGGCGACGATTGGGGATTCCAGTACGACGTGTCCGAGAACCTCGCGTTCATGAAACCAGCGATCCAGTCGAGCACGCAGGGCCCCGTGATCGATTTCCGTGCTCGCCCACGAGCCGAAATCGCAGTCGACGGAGTGACCGAGAGCCGAGGGGCGATGGAACAAGCGGCGATGACTCTCAAAGAGTTGAACCCGTGGTGGGAGGTCGACCTCGAAGCGGATCATCGGATCCATAAGATTGAAATCTACCTGCAAACCGATCAAGAGGAATATCTCGTGAAGGATCGCAGAGCGTTGTCGGTTTCCGTCCGCAACGCAGCCGGAGACGTGGTTTGGATCAAACGATTCAACGCCTCATCGGATTTCTATCAAAGCCCATCAACGATCACAGTGCCTGTGGATGATCATGGCAAACCCGTCGTTGGCAGAACGATGCGGCTGAAGTCGATCGGCGAGACTTCGTTAGGTGTCGGTGAAGTCATTGTTCGCGGCGGCGATCGATCGTAAGGTATTGGAAACACGCTCGAACGAGCGAAACCACCTAACGATAGCCGTGCGACGATAAGTGATCGACACCACCCAGATTCGAAACGCCTTTCTAAAACGCCTCGCCAATCCGTTGGCGAGCGAGGTGCTTTTCGATCAACTCGAGAATCTCACGTATTTTGTCAAAGACGACCGAGGACGCTACATCTCCGTCAATCAGACGCTGGTGGAACGGTGTGGCGAAACGGAAAAAGCCGCGTTGATCGGCCGTACTTCCGCGGAGGTTTTCCCGGATCCTCTCGGTGAGTACTTCATCCGCCAGGATCTCGAAGTCGTACGAACCAATCGGCCGCTGATCAACGAATTGGAACAGCACCCGTATCCGACCCACAAGACGGGGTGGTGTCTGACGACGAAGATGCCGCTGTGTGACGTTGGAGGGGAACCGATCGGATTGGTCGGCATGTCGCGTGACGTGCAATCGCCTGACCAGGACCCCGCCGACTTCGCATCGGTGGCCGACGTTGTCCAACAGATCAAACGCAATCTCAATCAACCGTTGAAGACAACCGACCTCGCCAAATCAGCGAAATTGTCGGCATGGCAGCTCGATCAACGAATGCGAGAGCTGTTCGGTGTGACAACGGCCCAGCTTGTATTGCAGTCGCGAATGGATATTGCGGCCAAACGATTGCGGGGCTCGCAGGAGTCAATCGTCTCGATCGCGCTGGCCATCGGTTATAGCGACCAGAGTGCTTTCTCGCGGCAGTTTCGCAAAACGTTTGGGATGCCACCGGGTGACTATCGGCGACATTCGTAGGTCGCGTGCTCGCTGGAGAATTCTCCACCGTCGGATGATTGCGTCGGACGATGGTGTGTCCGATCGATGAAGATGGGCTAGCCGCAGTCGAATTGTTTCGACGCGATTCTCAATTACGGTGCGGCGACCATTTTGGCATCGAACGTCCACATCGGCGGTGATTCGATCGTGATGTTTTGCTCGAGCACGATCGCCTGCAAAAGTGAAATCGGTAGACTGCCTTGTTGCATCACTTGGTCGTGGAATGACTTCGCCGTGCCGCCATTTTTGACGTAGCGATCACGCAGTTCCGATAGTTGCATCGCGCCGATCATGTAAGCGGCTTGATACAGTGGTGGATAGTCCGGCCCGACGCTTCGCCGTACTTCGGCTTCGGCATTGATGCGATCGAATCCGACGTTATCGACGAGAAAATCGACGCATTGATCAGGCGTCAATTGGCCGAGGTGAAACCGCAACGAAAACAGAATTCTCGCGTAACGGTGGGCTCGCCAAACCAAGAACCCCAACCGTTCCTCGGGCGTCCGTGCGAACCCGTCGTCATAGAGTAGGAACTCCCAGTAAACGGCCCAACCTTCCAACCAGAATGGCGTACCGAACTCGGCACGATGGGATTGATAGCGTGACGTTTGGAATGCCTGGAGATGATGCCCCGGAATCAACTCGTGGTGCACCGTCGCGCGTGCAAACGGTTTGTTGTTACCACGCAAGCTTTGGCGTTGTTGGTCCGCAGTCATTTGACGGGTGGGAAACGAAACGCTAATCACTTCGCCGCCGGTGAAAAATGGGTTCACCAACTGGCGTTGCGGAGTCATCATGATCATTCGCCAACTCTTTTCCGCAAAACGATCGACCGTCAGCATGTCGGCGTCTCGCAGCCATGCGATCGAGTCGTTTGCGGTTTGGCGGATCAGGTTGGGTTGTTGGCCGACCGGCACATGCATCGTTTTGATCTTCTCAACGGCCGTCTGCCAGTCATCGCCGAACCCCATTTCGCGGGCCGCGTTGACCATCTCTTTTCGGCATTCGACGTAGCCTTGTTCGGCCAACGCGATCAGCTCTTCGGGGGTGTGGTCGATGAATTCACGACGCAGCTCCAACATCAGTCGGTCGCGTCCGACAACGGTGCCTTCGATGCCGGAGCCGTCAGCCGATTTGGAAATTACCGCTGGCGTTTTTCGTTTCACGCTGGTTGCCAACCGATACTCGATGTCCTGATGCAATCGGTGATAGTCGACCTGGTCGCCTCGTGACCACTGCTCGAACGGTTTTGCGGCGAACGGAAGTGATTCCAACTCCATGAGCCATTCGTGTAGCCAGTTCGCACGATCGGATTTCGGCGTGTCCCTCATCTCGGATCGATAGCGACGCATCACGCCCGGCATGATCGATCCTTGTGACGAGAGATACGGATCGAGGTCAGGGTACGTGGTATCAAACATCGACGGCATCTCGCCATTCGCATGAGATGCCTTCGACGCCACCTCATGTTTGATCACCGGACGCCATTTTTCGAGCTTCTTTTCGATCGTCTTGGCAAGATCACCGGACCACCAATCGAATTGCGGATCGTAGTCGGAGTAAAAACGACGCCATGACGCAAACGCCGATTTGATCTCCTTGGCGATTTGTCGATCACTCGATTCGGGACTACTCGCGGAAGGTGTGATCGATTCAGACGGCTCTGCCAGCAGTTCATCGAGTTGTTGGTCGATCTGTTCGAGCGTCGACGCGACATCCGCGTAGGCGACGGGCGTGCCACGACGATCCGGTTCACACAGGTCGATGATCGTTTTGGCAAACGGCACGCTCGCGAACCATGTTTGTGACGATTGGACGTTTTTGGCTAAGCCCGCTCGATCGTCAGCGATCTTTTGCCGAAGTTCAGACGCGTCGTCGGCGTTGAGATCAGCGATCGCTTTTTGCCATGCTGATAGAAAGTTCTCCATCTGCGTCAGATGCGTTGGATCGATTCGTATTGGCAACTGACGTTTCAGTAGATCTCGATCAAACTCATAGAGCTTCGTTGCGTCCGAGGCGACCGACGAGGGCTCGATGTCACTGAGATCGACCGCGGTGATTCGCGTTGGCTCCGTGCTGGTCGGAATTTCTGGTTTGAGTTTCTCGACAAAGAAATCGCGAGTTCGTTGCTTTCCGTACCGCCCGCCATCGCTGTGCCCCATACCGGGGATCATCAAGAAATCAAATCGTTTGTCTTCTTTGATCAACGCATCGACCAAACGCAAGGTCGACTCCGGTGGGACGTTCGAATCCAATTCGCCAACGAGTAGCAGCAGATCGCCTTTTAGGTTGCCGGCGTTATCAATATTGCTTGATTGGGCATAGTGCGGGCCGACCGGATATCCCATCCATTGTTCGTTCCATGACGCTTTGTCCATCCGGTTGTCATGACATCCGCACGATGCGACCGCCGCGTTATAAAAATCGCCATGGAACAAGAGAGCGCCGCATGCGTTTTGACCGCCTGCTGACGTTCCATAGATGCCGACGCGTGTCAGGTCCATCGCCGGAAACTGTTTTGCGGCCGCCTTCATCCACGCGATCCGATCGGGAAAACCGGCGTCTTTGAGATTGTGCCAACACACGTCATGAAACGCTTTGGAACGGTTCGCGGTCCCCATGCCGTCGATGCGAACTACGATGAAACCCAGCGATGTCATGTCACTATACCACTGTGCCGATCGATAGCGTTTGGGGACGTGCGAGTCATGCGGGCCGGCGTAAATGGCTTCGACGACCGGATACTGAGTTTTCGAGTTCGGATCGTAGTTTTCAGGAAAACAAATGATGCCCCAAATGTCGGTCTCCCCGTCGCGTCCCTTAGCCGAAAAGCGTGTCGGCAGAAGAGTCGTCGCGGCATCGCCGATCCGTTCGGCGGTTGCCAGAGTCGCGACGAGAGAACCGTCATCGGTGCGCCGTAGTTCGTGCACGGGCGGCGCGTCGACGCGGCTGTAGTTCACAATCACGTAACGGCGATCCGGTGAGAACTGGTATTCGTGGTCACCGTCTCCGTCGGTCAGCGCGGTGACCTGTCCGTCATCCATGCCAACGCGAATCAAATGTTGGTGGTAGGGATCCTGATCGTCGTGGTATTCACCCACGACCAGATCGATCAGACGAGTTTTCTCGTCAACGTGGATCAATTCGCGGACCAGGTAGTCGCCTTTGGTGATCGGTTGCATTTCGTTCTGACCGGTGAGGTCGACGAGGTACAGATGGCGATAGCCGCTCATCTCGCTCGCGTATATCACTTCATCGCCGTCTTCGAGGTAAGTCACCAAAGGCACCTTGCCTGCGTGAGCGGACCAAATGAACGTGTCCGTCGTTTCGTCGATCCGTGTGTCGACGCGGTTCGCGATCGGGTCAACGTGGAACAAGCGAAAACGTTGGTGGCCACGATCGACTTTTTGAAACAGCATCTGATGATCGTGAGTCCATCGGATCCGTGGGCGTCCAAAATCGATGGTCGGAATCTCAAGTTCGATGACCGATTGCTCGTCAACGTTCCACGCGACTAAATCGTACCGATCCATTTCGTCGCCGGGTAACGCGTAAGCCCGTTCGTTGAGTTTTGCGCGACCACCTTCGGCGGGTGACGATTCGATCGTGTACACGGTTGGCTTCGCCGCAGGTGTCAATCTCCACGCGGCCAAGACCTTGCCATCGGGCGACATTCGTGGTGAAACCAATTCGTACGCACCGGAGGCCGCCTTGTCGGTTTCCTCGTCATCGGTTTCGTCTTCGCCCTGGTGTTCGATTTCACGCAGTGCGGTCGACAGCTTTGCGAATTCAGTCGCGACGCGGTCATCGATCGGTTCGCGTTGACGGTTCCTTCGAGACGGTCTGCGTTGTCGTCTCGTGAAGGTCTTTTCGATTTCGGCGCGAGTCTTCGATTTCTCCGCAACAATACTACCGAAGTAGGTCCCGTCATCGCCAACAACTTCCCACGCATGACTAATGTAGGTGTGCTGACGCTTGGTTTCGCCGGGAGCCAATTTTGCGAACGGGACGCGATCCCCTTTTCCGTCGACCCAGAACGTCTGCACCGTTTTGTCGGACTTGTTCACAAACTCGATCTCGGCGTCATCGTCGGATGATCCAGAACGCGGAACGATGCCTCCCCGAAAGCCGCTACCGGTCGATCGACGGGATCGAGGCCCGTTCGGTGAATCTTCCGCCTCCTCAGGCGATTGGACGGTTAGTTCGCCCCTCGCGGCGTCGACGGTTACGACTTCCGTTTCGCCCGAGCGAGTTTCGCGTTCGAACCAGAAATGATCGTCGTCGATCCAGTGTGGCGTTAAACGCAGGTTGGTGGTTCTCGATGCTGTGCCGGGGTTCGCCGCATCGGCTTGTGATGGTGATGTTGCCGTGATGACGGCACCGATCAAAACGAGCGCGAGACGAGCGTTTTGGGAAGACATCGCGAGGTGCATGGGCGATCCGAGTGAAGTGGAAAGAGACGGCTGCTCGATTATGAATGCCATCACCCCCAAATTGCAAAACCTGATGCGAGAATTTGTCCGAAACAAAGTGATCCACCGTGATTTCGGTCAAAGAATCACTCGCTGGAGATGCCCACGCCACGCGTTTCGAAAAATCGCCGCGAAACGCAACGAGGAAATGAGACCGCATCTCGTGCCCGTCATTCGCGTTCGTCGTGACCGCAGCCTTGGATCTCGGTCGTAACGGGCGACCGTGAGAAGCCGATCGTCCGCACGATCGCGAATGAGAATGGTTAAACGCGATCCTCGGCCGAGGCGGGATGTTTGGCGTCATATCGATCTAACGCATCGCGACAATCCGATCGATGTCCAAAGATGAGGAGCATCGTTATTAAGGCGGCGACGATTCCGAGCAGCACGAGTACGGGCATTTTGTCATCGATTTCCGTTTGCCAAAGAAAGCGATCATGAAAAATCACTGACGCATCCCCGTCGAGTGCGCCAAACAGGATGAGGTAACCGATCCAAATCACATATGGCGAAACCGACATAATCGGAACCACAACAATCGCTCTCAGTACACATTGAAATATTGTCGGTGGTTCGGGTGGTCGCGGTGGTTCCACCTCAGGAGGAATTTCGTAGGCGTTCGTCATTGATCGTGCCTCCAACGCATCCATCCTAGCACATCGAGCGTGCTACACTACGCGGTCGGGGCAGTTATCTCCGTGCAAAAGTTTGTATGCAGACGACCTCTGTGCGCATCCTGTGTTCACAGCCAGGCGTATCGATTGCGAGTAATTCGCCGCCGGTCGTCGCCTTGGTGGCGGAGCGGGATCTCGCGTCGATGCACTGCTCGTTGCGAACGCTACCAAATCGATCCGCCTTGCGACATTTTTTTTCGACCTTTCATTTATCCGAGTGATCATTCCATGTCTGACAACGGCTACTCTCTAGAAGCATTCTTGGAAAAGACCGTCGACCGTGACCGCAATCAAGGGCTCTTTGAGTTGGAGTCCGACCGCATGCTCGACATCAATCTGAACGGTGAGGTTTGGACCAAACTCGGATCAATGGTCGCGTACACGGGCAATATCAGATTTGAACGCGAGGGCATCCTTTCACGCGGGATCGGTAACCTGCTCAAAAAAGCCGTTTCGGGAGAAGGTTCTTCGCTTACCAAAGCGAGCGGTCAGGGATCGGTGTTCTGCGCCGACTCGGGTAAGAAGATTACGATTTTGAAATTGAACGACGAAGCAATCTGCGTTAACGGCAACGATCTTCTCGCCTTCGAAACCAGCCTTACCTATAACATCAAGATGATGAAACGGATGACCGCGATGCTGGCCGGCGGCCTCTTCAACGTCCGTCTCGAGGGCACCGGCATGGCCGCGATCACCAGCCACTACGACCCGGTGACGTTGCCCGTCACTCCTGACCATCCCGTTGTCACGGACCCGAACGCGACGGTGTTGTGGTCAGGAAACCTCGAGCCCGAACTCAAAACGGATCTGCAGTTCAAAACGTTCCTGGGTCGCGGTTCGGGCGAATCGGTGCAGCTCCTCTTCCGAGGACACGGTTTCGTCGTCATCCAGCCGTACGAAGAAGTCTACTTTCAGCACCCCCAGTGATTCCTGATGTGCTGGGACGCATGATGCACGGTGATGCACGAGTTACCCGATGCTCGATGCAGGCTGTTGCAGGTTTACGATAGAGGTGATTGGCTCGCCAGTCCTGTCGAATTTGCCGCCGCTTCGTTGGTGACCGCTTCTCGCGATTCGCTCCATGCCAATCACGCGGCCCGGAAAAGGACGCGGTTTTGAGGAGGTTTTTTCAAAATGGGAGCGCCGTGTCGAATCATCGTGGCGTCCGCGACTTCGTACCCGTGGCGAAACAGCAGGCTGAATTCCGCGTGGCTCAGACGCCGCAACGTCGTCTCCATTTGCGAGACTTTCTTGACTTCGCTCTCGGTTAAAACAGGTTTGCCGCCGATCTCACTACGAGCGTAGACGCCTTTGGTTTTCAACCCCAGTCTCAGATACGCACCGCTGCCTGGATTCTGTTTGAAGTAGTCGATCAGCATTCTCGCTCGCAGACTGCGGACTTGGTCAGTTGCCACGTCAACCAAACGCATCGACGCTTCGAGATACCCAGGTTTCCAACTCGACTTTCCGTTTCCGGCAGCCAACGGGCGGGAGGCGTCACAAACGATTAAGAAGTCCGTACCCTCGCGCAAACCGTCGCCCGGTTTGAAGAGCGATTCAACACCGAGGTTATCATAGACACCGCCATCCCAAAGATTCAGGCGTTTGTAGCGAGGCGTGATTGACTTCCATTCGTTATCATCAAATTCGCTCCACTGGTGATCGCCGGTTTTGACGATCAACGGCCCGATCAATCCGGGGACGGCCGCCGACGCTGCGAGAGCATGCGACAATCGGAATTGCGGGGCGGTCACGTACTTGGTCTGGTAATCGCCCATCACATCGCGCTGAAAACGCCAGTTCTTTCCTGTCTGGTAACACGTTGCATTGATGATCAACCGAGGCGACACGGGCAGGTCCGACAAGTTGCCACCGATTTGCCACTGTTGTGTGAGGGCATCGCCCAAGACCGCCGCTCGCCCGCGTACCAATCGCCATGGAAACATCAGCGACTTCAGGACGTACGACCGCTGTAGGTTTCGAGTCGTCAGCAACCAGTGAATGTGCGGAACCACATCGTGCAGATATTCCTCGCTCGTCGGCCAACGAAATCCAGATCGCGCCACCACCAGTCCAGTTGCGAGGCTACCGCCCGAAACGCTCGATACGATTTTCACGTCGCCGAGCAAGTCTTGGCGAGCCAACCGTGCTAAGACTCCAAGGTGAAAAACCGTGGCTCGCACACCACCACCGGAAAAGGCCAACGCGATCTTCATAAGTTCCGAGGTAGTCTGAACGAAACGGATGGGAAACAAAAATGGGCAGGAAATTGACAGCGAAGCCGATCGCGACGGGATACCAGAACGCGTGAAAACGAGTCCTACATCGCCGCGTCATTCAAGGCGGCGCGACTCGTCGAGAGTTGGGGCTGATCTCGTTTATCGACGAACGTTATCACGGCACTCAGTACGGCCCGAAACTTGGTTTCCAGCCGTGAGGAAACACTAGCCATTTTCGACCCTTCGAATCCACGCCAAATTTCACCACAAAAAACTGTGATTCCTGTGCAAATCGCGGTCAAACGGGCGTTGTAGCCGCCACCTCGGAAAAACAGGAAAAAACACGAAACAAACAATCGCCGATTCCGCTGGGAAAGATCTCCAACGCGTGCGATTGCCAATCGTCCGATCGCACCGGAATTCTCATCCCCCTTGCCCACTCGAATTGCGGAAACCCAATGTGCATCGCTTGCCAAATCAGCGTTAACGACCTTGATAACGCCACCGAGGACTTCGCCGGTGAACTGATAGAAACACTGAATCGATCCACTCTCGCCCTCGGGATCTCGCTCGGGCATCGCACCGGGCTGTTCGACACGATGAGTCATATGAATCGTTGGGCGACGTCCGCCGAAATTGCCGAGACTGCTCAGTGTCATGAACGCTATGTCCGTGAATGGCTCGGCATCATGGTGACCGGCGGGATCGTGGCGCTCGATTCAACCGCGCAAACGTTCTTCCTTCCCGTGCATCATGCGGCGCTGCTGACGCGGAGTTCGGTTGCTAACAATTTTGCGAAAACGTTTCAGTTTCTCGCCGTCCTCGCGGAAGTCGAAACGCCAATCGTGGAGTGTTTTCAAAACGGCGGAGGTGTTCCGTATGAAATGTTCACTCGCTTTCACGACGTGATGGCCGAGGATTCCGACGGAAACGTTGTCGCCGCGTTGTTCGACACCGTCCTGCCGCTCGCTCCGGGAATCGTCGAAAAATTGGAACGTGGCATCGATGTGCTCGATATCGGTTGTGGGCGTGGCCGCGCTTTGACCGCGATGGCAGAACGGTTTCCTAACAGCCGTTTTGTCGGACGAGACCTGTGCCGCGAACCGATCGAGTCGGCACAAGCGGAGATCGAACGTCGTGGGCTGAGGAACATCCGGTTCGAAGTTGCCGATGTGTCGAACGAGTGCATCTCGAACTCGTTTGATTTCGTGACCGCGTTTGACGTCATCCACGATCAACGAGACCCGGCCGCCGTTCTCGCTCGCGTCCGAGAAATGCTGCGTCCCGGTGGAACGTTTTTGATGCAAGACCTACAGGCGTCTTCGGAAATGCACGAGAACGTCGGACATCCGCTCGGACCGTTTCTTTACACGGTTTCAACTATGCACTGCATGACGGTGTCGCTCGCGCAAGGTGGCATGGGACTCGGCACGGTGTGGGGAGAGCAGTTGGCGGTTCAGATGCTCGGCGAAGCCGGTTTCGAAAACGTTGCCGTTCAACGACTCGATCGCGACATCCAAAACAATTGGTACGTCTCACAAATCGCCGGCTGAGAGACTCGTCGGGGCGTAGGAAACCTCGTTGCAGTGAGTTCGTTCCGAATGATAGCGTGCCCGTTCACTGTAGATGGATGTTGCCATGACTCCGGCTCTCGAGTTCTGGCGACATCTTTTGCGATACGCATCGTAACGATCAATCGGCACGAAACTGTTCGGTCAGCAATTTTGGCCGCAAAAGTACCGTTGCCATCGGGGTTAGGTATCTTGGGATCGTGTGGTCCCTCTTGAAGTCTCGCCCTCCGATGTCACGTAAACCTCATGCAACCATTGAAACTTGGTTCTCTGCTCCCTGTTGTCGCGTCGATTGGTTGGTTCGCAACCTGCATCGCATATGGACCTGTTGCGTATGCTGATCAGTCAGAGGGCACGCGTCCCAACATCATCGTGATCATGGCGGACGATTTGGGATACGGAGACGTGGGGTGTTACGGCGGGACGGGAGTTGCCACGCCAGCGATCGATGGTTTAGCGAGTCGCGGTTTACGTTTTACGCAGGCTTATTGCTCGGCGGGAACGTGCACCCCCTCTCGCTACTCGTTGCTCACGGGCGTGTATGCCTTCCGCGTTCCAGGATCGGGCATCGCGCCGCCGGATTCACCGGCATTGATCCCTGCGGGGACGCCTTCGATCGCATCGGTCCTCAAAGATGCCGGATATCACACCGGTATCATCGGGAAATGGCATCTCGGTCTAGGTGTCAAACCCGACGGGCCGGATTGGAACGGAACTTTGGCACCTGGTCCCCTGGAAATCGGATTCGACGATGCGTTGATTCTTCCGACGACAAATGATCGCGTGCCACCTGTTCTCGTGCGTAATCATCGCGTCGAAAATCTCGATCCGAGCGATCCTCTTTGGGTTGGAATCAAACCTCCGTCAACGCCGCACCGTGACGCCCGTTCGCACCCGGGAGCGTTGCGAATGACGACCACTGGTGGTCATCTCGGCACCATCCACAATGGCATCGGGCGGATCGGATATTTCACCGGCGGGGAAGCAGCACTCTTTCGCGATGAAGAGCTCGCCGGACGTTGGGTGTCGGAATCGAGGCAATGGTTGAACGATAACGCGAGCGATCCGTTCTTCCTGCTCGTGACCCCTCACTCGCTGCATGCACCGCGAATTGTTGACGAACGCTTTCAAGGTGTGACAAAAATGGGGCCGCGTGGCGACGCGATCGCCGAACTGGATTGGACCGTCGGAGAAATCGTGAAGACGCTCGAGGACCTCGACCTCATCGAACGTACCCTAATCGTTTTTTGCAGCGACAACGGACCGGTTCTGATTGACGACTATCGCGATCGCGCCGATCAACTGCTCGGCGATCATGACCCCAATGGAGCCTTTCGCGGCGGAAAATACAACGTCTACGAAGGCGCGACTCGAACGCCGTTTATTGTGTCGATGCCCAGGACCGTTCCCGCCGGTGAAAGCGACCAGATGGTCTGCACGATCGATCTGTCCGCGAGTTTCGCCGCATGGGTTGGCGCCCCCGTTCCTGCCGGTGCCCTCCGAGACAGCGTCAATGTGATGCCCGCATTGTTGGGAAAGGCGGATGCGCAAGGACGGTCGGAGTTGGTTCAACAAGACAACGGATGGGGCAGTTTCGGATTTCGCAAAGGCGAGTGGAAATTGGTGCGATGTGATGCTGCCGCGATGTTCAATAGCAATCTTGAAATGAAGAGAACGCCTGCGCCCAAGTTTGCGTTGTATCACCTCAAGAGCGATCCGGGAGAAACGAAGAACGTTCTGCGTGAGAACCAAGAACGCGCGAATCAGATGAAAGAGGAGCTCCAGCGGATCATCGATTCCGACCAGCAGTAGAGTTGGGCTCACTCACGAGAAGGCGGCTTAACAGCGGCGATAACGTTTTCGAAAATTTATCGGCGTGAGACCCGTTTGTCGTCGAAACGCGGTGATCAAATGAGGTGCTTTGCTGTAAGCAGTCATCGAGGCAATGCGGTCGAGCCCGTAGTCCGTTTGCAGCAGCAGTGTTTTCACGTGCTCCAAACGAATACGTTCAATCTCCTCCCGAGGAGTTCGGTCCAATGCGACACGGAATCGCCGTTCCAACGTCGCACGAGAAATCGCGACGTGTTTGGCAATATCGGCCACGCCAATGCCGCGACACGCATGCAGACGGATGAACTTAATCGCCGAAGATAAGTCGGGGTCGTCCACGGCGAGAACGTCCGTTGAAAAACGTGTCACGACACGTCGGGGAGGAATCGTGAGTCGTTGACACGCCGCATCCTTCTGTTGGTCCACTTTGTCGCTGGCGGAGGTTTTACTGTCTCGATCCGTACTGCCATGCTCGACGCCTTCGCTTGCGAGCAGTTCCGCGAGCAACGCGGCACCTTCGAAACCGATTCGGTAGGAGTCCGGTTCGATGCTCGACAGTGGTGGGTTCGTCAGGTCGCAAATCACTTCGTCATTGTCGACGCCAAGCACCGCGATCTGTTCGGGGACACGCAATCCCGCCTTCACAGCCGCCCGTACGACTTGGCGTCCACAGACATCGTTGCACGCAAACACAGCCGTGGGCAACGGTTGTTGCTGCAGCCAATCGACGAGTTCGGTCTCCAAGACTTCAGCGTGTGCTTCGTGACGGAGCACACCTTCGATCGGAATCGCGGTGTTTTCCGTCTCGCCCAGCGTCATTTCAAAACGGTCGGTATCGAGTTTCTCCTCTTCGCAGTACCTCGTGAACTCATCGCCCCGTGCTTCCGAGAAATCCACCCCGCGATAGCCGCAAAATACGATCCGCCGAAAACCACGTTCGACGAAATGGTCAATCGCCAATCGTGCACAAGCTGCGGCATCCGTGTCGATTAGGGCCCCACGCTTCGGCGGAAAACTCCCGCGTAAATCAACGACCCAGCGTGCGATTTGTTGAATCCCGTTGGCGATGGATTCGTTTTCCGAGCGTGCGATGACGCCGTCGAATTTTCGGCCGATCAGGTCGCTCGGCACTGCTTCGCTCAACCCGCGTTCGAGGTGGATCACGTCCCATGATTCGTGTGCGCGAAGGTACCCCGCCACGCCCTGCAAGCACCCACGACCGTAGGCACGGGACGACTCGATGAATAAAAGTACCTGCGGTTTTTTCGAAACTGGCTGCATCTGTCGCTTGCACGAACAACGGGGGTATACGGTATAGATTAGATGCTAGCCGGTATTCTAGACCATGAAACGCGAGGTTGTTCCTCTATCGAGTTGTTTTTTTACGACAGCGTTTCCTCTCTCATGTATGACGCAAAATGAAAATAAAGTGACGCAAGCCCGGATTGTGTTTGTGGCGTGTTCGACGAAAGTAGAGGCGGGCGATGATGGACCGATCGTTCTGAGAGCTTTCATTGGAAGCGGCGGTTCGCCCCTCGGGACGAATCGGACGCGGTCCTTCTCTGGCTACTTCAACTGTGACCTCGGTAAGGTGAGTTTTTTCATGCGAGTCTCGATTTCCAATCCGATGGCAAGTCTGGTTCGCGGGTTCCGGTTCGGGACACTGTTTCTATTCCTTTGTTGCCTCGTTCCACCACCCGCATGTGACGCTCAGTCACCGACACGCGACGTGATTGACTTGTCGGGGACATGGCGCGTGCGTCTCACCGACTCGCCCCAACTGCACGATGTGCGAATGCCTGGTGCGCTGCGTGATTCGGGTGTGGGGATGGAACCAGGGCCGACGACGAAGTGGATCGCGTCGAGTCGCGACGACATTTGGGATCGACCCGAATATCAACCCTATCGTACGGCCGATAACTTTAAGTTTCCGTTCTGGCTACAACCCAACCTGCATTACGTGGGGAAGGCAACTTACGTACGCGAGATCCGCGTTCCTGACGATTGGGCGGGGCGTCGTGTTGTACTCACGTTGGAGCGTCCGCACTGGTTGACCAAGGTGATCGTGGACGGCGAGCAGGTCGGCCAAGGTGAATCGCTCGGTGTGGCCCATCGCTTCGACTTAACAGAACACCTACATCCCGGTACCCATCAGCTCGCGATCGAAGTTGACAACTCGATCGACGTGATTGATGTCGGTATCAATTCGCACAGCGTTTCCGAACACACACAATCGGCATGGCACGGCATCGTGGGAGCGATCGAACTGACATCGCATCCGTTGGTGTGCGTTGAGCGTGTTGACGTCCGTCCAGATATCAAAGAGTCGATCGTTCGCGCCGAGATCGTGCTCTTCAATAGCCTACCCAACGCAGAGACGCGAAAGATCGTTGTGCGTGTTTCGCAAGACGGCCGCATGCTCGCGACGCATCAGACCACCGTTGAAGTTGCTCCTGGTCAATCGACGGTTCGGGCGGACGTACATGTCGGCTCGGGCGTTTCGTTGTGGGATGAGTTTGATCCGAACCTCTGTGAACTATCGGTAACGCTGCAGCAGGCAACGCGTTCGACGGCAACGCGGTCGTCACAATTCGAATCATCTACTTCGGATACGTCTAGCGAATGGGAAGGGCGTTTCGGTTTCCGCGAAATTGTGTCACGGGACGGCCGGTTGTTGCTGAACGATCATCCGATCTTTTTGCGAGGCACATTGGAGTGCTGCATCTTTCCGCTCACGGGATACCCGCCGACGGATGAGCCCGCGTGGCGTCGGATCATTGGCATTTGCAAGGAACATGGGCTCAACCACATGCGGTTTCACTCGTGGTGTCCGCCGGAGGCTGCGTTCGTCGCCGCAGACGAGTTGGGGTTCTATTTCCAGGTCGAATGCTCGACATGGCCCAACCAAAGCGTCGCCTTGGGGCGTGGATATCCGATCGACAAATGGATCTACCGTGAGGCTGATCGTATGTTGGCTCAATACGGAAACCATCCCTCCTTCATCTTGCTCTGTGCCGGCAATGAGCCAGCCGGGGAAGCCAACGGCGGGAAGTTCTTAAGTCCATGGGTGGAACGCTACAAGGAACTCGAGGATCGTGTCTTGGTAACGTCGGGTGGCGGTTGGCCGATGATTGCCGCCAACGAATATCACGTCACGCCACGACCGCGAATCCAACAATGGGGACAACAATTATCCAGCCGTATCAACGCACATGCTCCGGAAACCGTCACCGATTACGACGACTTTGTTCAGCAGCAGAACGTTCCTTTCGTCGCTCATGAAATTGGTCAGTGGTGTGCTTACCCAAACTTCGACGAGATCGCGAAGTACACGGGGGCTTTGAAGCCGAAGAACTTCGACGTCTTCCGCGACTTTCTTGAGAACGCGGGAATGCTCGGCCAAGCTCGCGATTTTCTGATGGCATCGGGCCGATGGCAAGTGTTGACGTACAAAGAGGAAGTTGAATCGGCGCTTCGCACACGTCATTTTGGTGGTTTTCAACTTCTCGATATGCGTGACTTCCCCGGGCAGGGTACCGCATTGGTGGGCGTATTGGATCCGTTTTGGGATCCGAAGCCTTACCTGAATCCTGGCGAGTTCCGGAAGTTCTGCGGGCCGGTGATTCCGCTCGCCCGGATGCCTAAGAGGGTTTGGAAACCGAGTGAAACGTTTACCGCCGATGTGGACGTTTCGCATTTCGGAAACGCACCGCTAAATGGCAACGTCGCATGGCGAATTCGAGACGTCTCGGCGAGTGGTGACGATGTCATCGCGAGCGGTCAATGGACGCTCGCTGGACAGACGCCCGGTGATCTCTATTCGATCGGAAAGATATCACTGCCCCTGAAGAAAATTGCCTCGGCGTGTAAATGGGTGTTGGAGATCACTGTTCCCGATGGCGATCAATTGGTGACGAACGATTGGGATCTTTGGGTTTATCCGTCCGACGCGGAAACGGTGCGAAATCACGAGACTGCCGGCAACGACTCACGAGTGACGATTACCGAAAACGTGCCCGATGCGGTCGCGGCCGCAGAGCGAGGAGAGCGAGTTCTTCTCACAGTCGCACCTGACATGATTGATACCGATGCACAAATCGGGATGTCGCCTATCTTTTGGAACTGGGCTTGGACGAGCGGGCAGGCACCGCACACGATGGGCATTCTGTGTGACCCTGATCACGGGTGCTTGGAAGGTTTTCCGACTGAGTTTCATTCCAACTGGCAGTGGTGGGATGTGATTTCGAAATCAGCAGCCATGCCGCTCGACAACTTCCCGGCTGGCTTTCAGCCGCTGATCCAGGTCGTTCCCAATTGGTTCATTCCTCAAAAACTCGCCCTCGCGTGGGAAGCGAAAATGGGCGAAGGTCGAATCCTGGTTACCTCGATCGATTTCTCGAGTGACATCGATGAACGTCCCGCCGCGCAGCAACTGTTCGCTTCGCTGCAACGCTATCTCTCTAGCGACGAATTTGATCCGGTCCACCGTGTTACCGAGGAGCAGATCGAGTTACTGATGCGTGAGTTGTCCGAAACACAACTCGCCGTCGAAAGCATCCAAGCGAGCAGCATGCAGAGCGGATATGAAGCATCCTTGGTCGTTGATGGCGACCTGGGAACGATGTGGCACACGCAGTGGGACCCCCGTGTAAAACCTCCGCACTGGTTGGAGTTGACGCTGCACGAACCTTGTCTGATCGAAGGCGTCATCGTTACGCCTCGTCAGGATCGTCAGCCAACGAGAATCCGCGGATATGAGGTACTCGTTTGCGACGAATCGGGCATGTGGCAATCGGTTGTCTCAGGAGAGTTCGATCGGAGCGAGAAACCGAAAGAGGTCAGGTTTTCAAATCCGGTTAACGCGAAACGGATTCGGTTGCGGGCGATTCTTCCCACGAGTAACGGCCAAGACGATCGTGATCAGCAATCACCTTATCTCGTGAGCGTCGCAGAGTTGGAATTGATGTTTCCGGCGCAGGTGACCGCACAATCTCAGTAGAACCTGTTCACCACTTAGTGCTCGATGAATGCAAAGGAACAACGCATGTGTGTCCCCAAAAACAGCATCAGTGCATTGATTGATTATCAAGCAAACGGCCTGAAAGTGAGACGAAACATCGAAGTCGATTGCCGCAATAGTGAAGCAAAATATTGATTTTCGAAGATATGATTCAAGCTCTGTGAAAAATGCCGTGTGTTACGGCAATCGGACTTCAATCGAGTTCGACGTCAGATCGTTATTTTCTCTTTCGTTAAGGTGAACTTACTATGAAATCAGGTGAAAAACCAAGCCGTGGCGGCTTCACTCTTGTCGAGTTGCTGGTGGTGATTGCAATCATTGGGGTGCTCGTGGGTCTCTTGCTTCCCGCCGTGCAGGCGGCACGCGAAGCCGCACGTCGAATGAGTTGCAGTAACAATTTCAAACAACTTGGATTAGCACTTCATAACTACCATTCGGCCTACAACCGTCTCCCAATGCAGGGTGTTGGAACGAAGTCAGGGACTGTTGATGGTCCTCTCGCGGGCGGCGCAAATGTCTTTGGTTCGTTTTTCGATCACAACGTGATGCAGCTCAGTGCTCTCGTTGGACTCACGCCTTTCATGGAACAGCAAGCCCTTTGGGAACAGATCTCGAATCCCTTGTTTGTCGATCACAATCAGAACGGAACCGTCGACACGGGTGAATTGTACCCCGCAATGGGGCCAACGCCTCAAGAGATCGACGGCGAGTTGTACACACCGTATCTCACGGAAATGCAAACACTCCGTTGCCCGAGCGATCCCGGAAGAGGTTTGCCCGCACAGGGGCGTACTAATTACGCGTTATGCCAAGGCGATTCGCCGTTGTTGAGTCTTTATGGCAACCGAGGGACGACGCTGGCTGTGGACGTTGCAGGTGCCGGATGGTTCACCTGGGGTGGCGCTCGGGCCTCACAGGCAGGTCAACGTGGTGTCTTCAAGACTCACGAATTTACAGGGTTTCGCGATGTCCTCGATGGCTTGTCGAACACGATCGCTATGGGGGAAATCGCTACCTATCTCGGTGACCGCGATGTCCGCACGAGTGCTCGGACGGGACAAGGTGCCGAGGGGTATATCACGCGATGTGACGGTTTCACCGATCCGCAACGTCCGCGATTTTGGCTTTCAACCGCCACGGTTGATGTTGCAGACAACCCGGCCTTCGCTGGAAAAGCGCGAGGATATCGCTGGGCATCGCATATCCCTTGTCAGTCGAGTTGCTTCACGATCAAACCGCCGAATAGCCTGATTTGTGCAAACAACTCGGACGACGCAGGCGTCTTCGGCATGAGCAGCAATCACCAAGGTGGCGCCCATGTTTTGATGACGGATGGTGCGGTCAAATTCATCACGGATTCGATCGAGGCAGGAAACCAGGATTCGCCGACCCCGACACGTGCTGGCCCCGACACCAACATCGGCGGCAAAAGCCTCTATGGACTCTGGGGGGCGCTGGGGACTCGCGCGTCACGAGAGACCATCGACGCCGAATTCTAGTGTGCGATTTTCTAGGTTGCGATTGTTCTCAGCCGCACATCACGGCTTGCCTCAATCGTGACGCTTCATCCGTTTCATCGGGCTCGACAAGGCTATCTCGTTGGGCCCTACGCTAACACCCAAAAATACTATGAAACTGAATCTCCTAGCTGCAATGGCTGTGTGTTTGCTCTTCGCGGCGTGTGTGGGAATGACAGGTTGTTCAGGCGACGGCAATACGCAAATCGAGCCGAATCCTGACGCGAAGGTTCTGACCCAAGAAGAACGAGATGAATACAACGAGAAGCAAACTGAAATGATGAAACCGCAGGGCTGAAACGCAGGTGTATCGCTTGGATGGCGGTTCGCTCAAACGTGATCGGCGGGGATTTGCTTCGTCGTTCGGATTGCCTTGGGCCCGTCGACCTCGTCGGTGCCGATCGCGTTAGCTCTGCAGTCGAACGTTGATGCTCCCATGCAAACCTCGCTGCGGGTTACTAATTCATAGGGCAGCGTTTTTTGTCGTTAATTCGATGACGTTTGGCTTCAATGTCGTCTGCTCGCAGTCGATTTCGGACATGCCTAGAGAATAAAGAATACCATGATTCAAAAATTACTATTCTGTCTTGCTGCTCTCGCGGCAGTGTCCGCATCGTCGGCCGATCTGCCATCTCAGGCTCCGCCGAAACGGCCTAGTGTGCTGTTCATCTTGGTCGATGATCTTGGGAAGCACGATATCTCGATCGAAGGAAGTACGTTCTACCAGACGCCCAGTATTGATGCGTTGGCAGAGGGCGGTGTTCGGTTTACCAACGGGTACGCGAATTGCCAGGTTTGCAGTCCATCGCGGGCCAGTATCCAGACGGGGCAGTTCACTGCTCGGCACGGGGTCACGGACTGGATCGGTGCCGCGGCGGGTGACGGCGTCTCGTTAGGGCAACGATTGTTCTCGCCACAGTATGCGAGAGCCCTTCCGGGCGAAGACATCACGATCGCGGAGGCGATGAAGGCGTCCGGATACCGCACTTTCTTCGCCGGGAAATGGCATCTAGGCGGTGAAGGTTCGCTGCCGACGAACCACGGTTACGAGATCAACGTCGGTGGAATCGATCGCGGCACTCCTCCAGGTGGCTATTTTTCGCCATACAACAATCCACTGCTTGATGACGGTCCCGCGGGTGAATCACTGCCTTTGCGTTTGGCGAATGAAACCTCTGCGTTCATCCGCAGCCATCAGGACCAACCGTTCTTCGCCATGCTGTCGTTCTATTCCGTTCACGGGCCGATTCAGTCGACGAAAGCACTTTGGGAGAAGTATCGCGAGAAGGCGTCATCGAATCCGCCGGTTGAGTGCCGGTTCAAGGTGGATCGAACGATGCCCGTGCGGCAGGTTCAGGATCACCCCGTCTATGCGGGAATGATGGAAACACTCGACACCGCCGTCGCCAATGTCCTTGCGACGTTGGACGAATGCGGATTGAGTCGCTCGACCATCGTGGTCTTCACCGGTGACAACGGTGGTGTCTCGTCAGGCGATGGTTTTTCCACCAGCAACCTGCCGCTCCGTGGCGGTAAAGGACGACAATGGGAGGGCGGTATCCGAGAACCCTTTTACATTCGATACCCAGCGCGAGTGATCGCCGGCGGTGTCAGTGACGTTCCCGTGACGGGCGCCGACTTGTACCCAACGATTCTCGATCTATGCGGATTGAGTATGTTGCCCGATCAACACGTCGATGGTGTCAGTCTTGTTCCCGCAATGGAAGGAAAGGCTATGAAACAACGGCCTTTGATTTGGCATTATCCTCACTACGGAAACCAAGGCGGTGAACCGGTTTCGATCATCCGCAAAGGTCAGTGGAAGCTGATCCACTATTACGAAGACGATCACAACGAGCTCTATGATCTTTCAAGCGACCTGGGTGAAACGAGTGATTTGGCATTTCAAATGCCCGTGCTGAGTCAGCAATTAGCTGGCGAATTACGGGCATGGTTGGAGAACGTTGGGGCCGGCTTTCCGACGCACGATCCGAGTTTCGACCCGGCCGCCGCGGAAGCGAGAGCCGTTCGATACCAGACCACGTTCAAAAATGCCCTGGAACGCTCGCACGCCGCCATGTTGGACCCCGGTTGGAAACCCAACGCTGATTGGTGGGGGAGTTTGCGTTCGAAAGACTGAAACACGATCGATCGGATCTCGATAGCGGACGGTCAAAGCAGAGGGACGGCGATTCTCCGGCGATGAGGCGATTCGTTTTACTTGCATCGACTGAAGGGCGTACCAGCGAACGTTTTCAACGTGAACTCTCCAGTTTTTTGATTAGGCCTGTCATATCCTTCTTCGATGGTTGTTTTGCATCAGATTTTGTTGAACTGAAACGGCGCACTCATCGCGTAGTGAATTGCGTTTGCTCGCTCGTACGCGTGATTCGAAAAGTTGGAAGAGACGTCATTGTCTCAAGGCCATCGGCGTAAGAACGCTAGGCCGAAAGCTTCTCTGAAAGTTGAAAGTAATGAATACGAACTATAACGCCCGGGTATGGCAAGAACCCGTTACGATCCCCACCTACGGCGTCGGTTCACCCGATCCGAATCCAATGTTCCTCGACAAACGTGTCTATCAAGGCAGCAGTGGAGCGGTCTACCCGTTTCCAGTTGTCGATCGGATCGAAGACGAGAAACACGACAAAGAATGGCAAGCCGTTTTCCTTGAGAACGAGTATCTCAAAGTGATGGTGCTGCCGGAATTGGGCGGGCGGATTCAAATGGCGCTAGACAAGACCAACGACTACCACTTCGTCTACTACAACCGTGTGATCAAACCTGCATTGGTCGGGCTCGCCGGCCCGTGGATCAGTGGCGGCATTGAATTTAACTGGCCTCAACACCACCGTCCTAACACGTATGGGCCGGTCGACTTCCATTTGGAAACCGGCGATGACGGATCCGCGACCGTTTGGTGCCATGAAATCGATCGAATGCATCGCACGGAATGTCGGTACGGAATCAGGCTTTACCCTGACCGTGCCTATATCGAAATCAATGCACACGTTGCCAACCGAACCTCGCTGCCACAGACTTTCCTTTGGTGGGCGAACCCCGCGGTCGCTGTCGACGAAAATCACCAATCGGTCTTTCCACCGGACGTCAGCGCTGTACTCGATCACGGCAAACGCGATGTGTCGACGTTCCCGATCGCGACAGGGACGTATTACAAAGTTGATTATTCGACCGGTGAGGATCAAATCGGCGATCAACGGGGGACCGATATCTCGCGTTACCGCAACATTCCCGTCCCGACGTCCTACATGGCGCACAAGAGCGATTATGACTTTGTCGGCACGTACGACCATGGTCGGCAAGCCGGTTTGTTGCATGTCTGCGATCATCACGTGAGCCCCGGCAAGAAACAGTGGACGTGGGGCAATGGTGAGTTCGGCCAAGCCTGGGATCGACATCTGACGGACAAAGACGGGCCGTATATCGAATTGATGTGTGGCGTGTATACGGACAACCAACCCGACTTCACGTGGTTGATGCCAGGTGAGCAAAAGTCCTTTACCCAGTATTTCATGCCCTATAAGGGTGTCGGGTTAATCGGCAACGCGACCACGGATGCGGCCGTCGGTATGGACGTTGTCGACTCTCGTGCGGATGTTCGCATCTACACGACGAGCCGAAACGAGAACGTCCGAGTCTCGTTGACGTCCGGCGGAACACTTATTGGTGAAGTGAAGTTTAATGCCGACCCACATCAACACTTTGAAACCTCCTTTGATCTATCTCGGCCGTTCGCGGCGAGTGAACTGACCGTTACGGTCGAAGATTGCGAGGGTCGAAAATTGGTCTCGTGGACACCGCCTGATGGTGCAGTGCACGAAGTACCCGATGCGGCAACCGCGATCGACTCGCCTGACGAACTCGATTCCGTCGAATCGTTATTCCTAGCAGGACAACACATCGAACAGTATCGGCACGCCACACGTCGCGCGATGCAGTACTACGACGAAGGTCTACGTCGAGACAGCGGCGACATTCGACTCAACAACGCCAAAGGAAAGTTGCTTTTCCGCCAGGGACAGTTCGCTAAGTCGATTCGCTATTTCGAGCGAGCGATTGAGCGGATGACCCGGCACAATCTCAATCCGTACGACGGCGAACCGCTCTACAATCTTGGCTTGGCCAAGACGATGTTGTCCGAACATGACGCGGCCTATGACGCGTTCTACAAAGCGACATGGAACGCCGCGTGGGCGTCACCGGCCTACTTCGAGTTGGCTCGTTTGGCGACGAGGCAAGGCAAACGCGACGAGGCGGAGCAGTTCTGTAAGCGGTGTCTCGCCAGCAACGTCAACCACAGTCAAGCGTCCCATTTGCTCGTCTATCTGTCGCGTGGGACGCAAAACCAATCCGAGTTGGTCGATCGCGAAGTGACGCGAAACCCTTTCAACTTTGGTGTTCTCTTTGAACAGGCAATCGTTCGCAACGACTACACCGAGTACGAAGCGGTCTTGCGAGACGATCCTAACACGGTCATCGAGATCGCGATCGATTACGCGGCGTTCGGTGATTTTGATACCGCATCCAAGGTGTTGGCTCATCTAATCGCAAACGTCGATCGCGTGCCCGCGATGATTCATTATTACCTCGCCTATTACCAGCAAATGCTGGGGCTAGATGATGAAGCCGGGATGCAGCGAAAGTCGGCGCGTCTCGCTGGTGAGAAGGACGTCTATTTTGCGAACAAGCTCGAGGACATTGCGGTCCTGCGATCGGCGATGGCGTGCTCCGAAGGAGATTTCGTCGCAGCCTATCAGCTCGGCAATTTGTGGTACGACCGTCGGCAATACGACGAGGCAATCGAGTGCTGGGAAGAATCCATCAAATTGAATCCCAATTTTCCGACGGTATGGCGTAACCTGTCCTTGGCGTACTTCAACCAAAGGTCCGACGGCAATCGTGCTTGGTCTGCGATGGAAAAGGCCTTCGAGCTGAATCGTAAGGACCCGAGGGTACTGTTCGAACTCGATCAGCTCGCTCTCTCATTGGTGCATCATCCGAATCGTCGTCTGCAACGTCTGCAGGAAAATCGCGATCTCGTCGACGCCCGCGATGATCTCTACTTGCAGTTATGCACGTTGCACAATCTGTTGGGCGAACACGCCATCGCTCTCGATCTTCTGCTGGCGAGAGAATTTCGGCCTTGGGAAGGCGGCGAAGGTAAAGTGCCCGCGCAGTACGTCGTTGCACGTGTGCAACTCGCACAGCAGGCATTGGAAAAAGGTGATCCCGCCGAAGCGATCGAGCATCTCGAACTAGCTTTGCAGTGGCCTCGCAATTTGGGCGAAGGCAAATTGGTCGGCGCTCAAGAGAACGAGATTCACTACCACCTCGGGTGCGTTTATGAATCGCTCGGTGATACCGCGAACGCGACACGCTATTTCGAAGCCGCTAGCGAGGGACTCGGCGAACCGACGTCGGCGATGTACTACAATGACCAACCTCCCGAAACGATCTATTACCAAGGATTGGCGCAGGCCAAACTGAACAATCACGCGCAGGCGGTCGATCGTTTTCAACGGCTCGTCGACTATGGGAAACAGCACTTCGATGACGACGTGACGATTGACTATTTCGCGGTGTCATTGCCGCTGTTTCTCGTCTTTGAAGCTGACCTCATTCAGAACAACCAGATACACTGTCGCTACATGATGGCGTTGGGGGCTCTGGGGCTGGGCCGGATCGAAGAAGCGATCGAGCAGTTCGTTGCAATCCTCGAACGAGATCCCGCACACATGGGCGTCGCATTGCATCGACATCGCGAAAGCGATCGATCGAACAAAGTTCAGTCTTCGGTCGTGAGTCATAACTGAGCGGCGAAGCCGTGCAAGAAAATACGCGGTCCCCCACACCTGTATACAAGGCGATTCATTGGGAAACGATAATTCCTTTAACCTCGGTTACCTCTTTCGGATCTCGTTAGTCGCTGCGCTCGGAGGTTTGCTCTTCGGTTACGACTGGGTCGTCATCGGTGGTGCGAAGCCGTTCTACGAACCGTACTTCGATCTCGTAGGCCCCGATAAGGCTTGGCTGTCGGGCTGGGCGATGAGTTCCGCGCTGGCCGGTTGCCTCGCCGGGGCCTTGTTGTCGGGCGCTCTCACCGATTCGTTGGGGCGGAAAAAGATGTTGATCTTCGCCGCGGTGCTGTTCACCGCCTCGGCCGCTTGGACGGCGCTCGCGCAATCATTCAATGCCTTCATCGCCGCACGCATTCTCGGAGGAATCGGTATCGGTTTGGCATCGAATGTGTCTCCGATCTACATCGCCGAAGTCTCTCCGACATCAATGCGAGGCAAATTTGTCTCGTTGAACCAACTGACAATCGTGATCGGAGTGTTGGCTGCCCAAGTCGTCAACCTGCTCATTTACAACTACTCCCCCATCGATCGCGAGGCGACCGCCGCGGTGATCCTGGATTCGTGGAGCGGTCAGTATGGATGGCGTTGGATGTTTGCCGCCGAGACAATTCCTGCCGGTTTGTTTTTCCTGCTGGCTTTGGTCATACCCGAATCTCCTCGTTGGCTGTTGCAGCGAGATCGAGTCGAACAGGCGGAGCAGATTCTGACAAAAATCGGCGGTTCGGAATACGCAGCGTTAGAAGCCTCCGGCATCAGGCAAACGCTCAAGATCGGAACCGAGACGGCAAACTACCGCGAACTCCTCAACCCGAAACTGCTGAAAATTGTCGGGCTAGGCGTCTTCATCGCAATATTTCAACAGTGGTGCGGTATCAACGTGATCTTCAACTACGCACAAGAGATCTTTTCCGCTGTCGGGTATGACGTCAGTGGCATGATGTTCAACATCGTGATCACGGGCATTGTGAACTTGGTCTTTACCCTCGTAGCCATCAATACGGTCGATCGATGGGGGCGGCGCCCGCTGATGCTGCTCGGATCGGGCGGTTTAATGGTGACATATGCGATCTTGGGTGCTTGTTACTACTACGAAGTCAAAGGGGGCGTCGTGCTGGTCGTGGTTCTTACCGCGATCGCTTGTTACGCAATGACGCTCGCCCCGATCACCTGGGTTTTGCTGTCGGAGATTTTCCCTAACCGAGTTCGAGGTGCCGCGATGAGCCTTTGCGTTTCCGCACTTTGGATAGCCTGCTTTGCACTCACCGCAACCTTCAAACCGATCAACGTCGCCTTGGGAGCCTCGGGCACCTTTTGGCTCTACGGCTTGATCTGTTTGATCGGCTTCGTTGTCCTTTATTTCAACGTGCCCGAGACAAAGAACAAGTCACTCGAAGAGATTGAACGAGATTGGAAATAGAGCATTTTGAATGATGCCGTAGCCACCGTCGCCAGACGGTGGACCACGTTCTGCCGAACGGAACTGCTTTTGAAAACCCATGTCATTCGCAGAAACGCTCCACAAGTATTCGCACTGTAAAACGCGTTGATCTTCGCGTGCCTCGCCGCAACGCCATCCGCCGCCATCGACCTCTCCGGAAAATGGCACGTTCGTCTCGACCCAAACGACGTCGGCGAAAGGGAGCAGTGGTTCAGTCGTGTCGAGGGTACTGAGATCGGGCTGCCCGGTTCGACAATGGAAGCCCAACTCGGCACGCCACTGAATCTCGAACCGGCGTTGACCAAAGAGGTCTTTCGCCATCTGCATCCGCGTTTTCGCTACGTCGGTGCTGTTTGGTACACACGCACCGTCACGTTAGAGGAAGGATGGAAAGACTCCAACGCGACTCTCTTTCTTGAGCGACTCATTTGGGAGTCGATGGTTTGGGGTAATGGGGAAATAGTCGGTTCGAGGGATTCACTGTCGACGCCTCATCGATACTCGGTTGGCCAACACCTGCAGACGGGCAAAAACACTCTTTGCGTTCGCGTCGACAATCGGCCCAAAGTCGACATCGGCGTGTTGGGTCACGCTTACACCGACGAAAAACAAACGATCTGGAACGGAATCGTCGGCAGGATCGAACTCACTCGAGTCGCTGAACCAACACTCTCCATTCGCACACATACGCTGCGAGTTGATGTTCCTGGTTCCGGACGACTCGTTGTTAGCGTTGAGCCGTTGACGTCGGATCTACCCGAGGTGAAAACATGGTCCACGGAAACGGCCCATTCAGGCGAAGTCAATGTGGATATTGATTGCGAAAAGCTAACACGCTGGTCCGAATTCGAGTCTGCTTTGTACCGGGTATCAGACTCGAACTGGTACGCAAAACCAACGTTCCAAGATCGACCAATTGCCTGAGGGAATTCGGCCGATCACTTCCCTTTTGCAAGACGCTGGTTACTGCACCGCACTCGGCTGTGGCTATTCAGGCAAGACCGACATGATGTTTCCGGCGACCAACTTGTTCGACGGCAATGATTGGAGTCAACGAGCTGCAGGGCAGCCGTTCTTCGCACAAGTCACCCTCTACCATTCCCACCGGCAACCCGATGGAGTCTGGGAGAAAATTCGAAGCGAGTCCAAGCATCCCGTTGACCCTAGCAAAGTTGAACTGCCTCCATATTTTCCCGACGATCCGGTCTGCCGCATGGATTGGGCGTTGTACTTGGATTCAATCGAACGCGACGATTTGCAGCTCGGGCAGATTATGGACCGCGTTCGCGCCGAAGGCATCGAACATAACACGATTGTTATCTTCATTGGTGATAACGGACGCTGCCATCTGCGAGGTAAGTGTTGGTTGTACGATCCCGGACTTCTGGTACCGCTGATCATTCGCGACCCTCGTCTAGATAGCGAAAAGCCTGGCAAAGCCGGCACTGTCATCAATGACCTTGTCAGCACCTTGGATATCTCGGCGACTGTTCTCGATCTCGCTGAGGTGGAACTTCCCGGTTATCTCGACGGGAAGACGCTGTGGTCGACAAAGCCGCAAAAGCGGAGTCATGTTTTCGCCGCTCGTGATCTGATCGACGAGGTCTTGGATCCGATCCGCTGCGTGCGAACGCATCGGTACAAGTACATCCGAAACTACCATCCAGAAAACGGATGTCGGGAAGGTGAATACGTCCAGGCTCATCGTCCGATGTTGCCGGTGATTGAGCGTCTCGGCGGACTTGGCCGTCTGACGCACACGCAACAACTGATCCTAAAGACTCGAAAGCCTATGGAAGAATTGTACGATGTTGAGACGGACCCACATGAAATCCCAAACCTTGCCGAGTCGCCTGCACATCAAGAAACGCTGATCGAATTACGTGCGTTACTCAATGATTGGATTGAAACGACTCAGGACAATGGCCTAACGCCGCTGCAGCGATCGCAGCGGATTGATTGATGACTGGATGTCGATCGAACGAACGCCGTTAAAGAAACAGACGACCGATTAACTCGGCGACAATCTCGTTGCCTGCTTTGTTGGGGTGATTGGGTTGTGAAAGAAAGTCATCGAGTTTCTCACCGCGACGTACGCGATCACCGAACGCGGCGTACGAATCAACCAATGGCACGCCGTATTCCTTCGCCAACTCGCGAACCTGATTGGCATGCTGGGCGAGTACGGTCGTGTCGTCGAGGATGTCCTCATGCGAGTCAGGCGTTGGGGTGAGCAAGATGACTGGCACATTCACCGCTTGGCACTGCTCGATCATGGATCGCCAAGCAGTGGAGGATTTTTCCAGCCCAAACGAACGATCGTTGAGCGAGTAGTCAATAAACACAACGTCCGGATTCAACGCGAGGACATCATCTGCAAACCGTGCCTCGCCACGAATCGCATTCTCGCCCCCGATGGCGGTGATCGCCAGATCGATGGTTGCATAATTGTATCTTTCGCAGAGGCTACGGTGAAACTGCATGGGGTACGAATCGTATCGGTGCACCTCTCCAGCACGCCCATATCCTGCCGGCACGGAATGCCCGTGAAAGACAAACCTGATCAATCGATTCTTCGGCCAGTGAATTTGCATCTCTCGTTTGAGCGACGCGAACGTGTCTTCTACCGTAGCATCTTGAGCAAGACTTTCGCTTGCGATAAACGACAGCGTGACCAGAAGCAGTGTAAACGTTTTCATGTTCGGCAATGGATCGATCGAGGGGGCTGTGGACATGGATTGGCGTCGGCAGACATTTTAGAGAACGCAAATTACGCTTCCCCGTCAAAGCCAAACCGTTTTGCGTCACGGCGTGCCGCAACCGTCGCCAGGAATGATCAGACGCCACTCGAAGCCCAGTCGCAAATGGAAGCGAAACCAAGAACACAAAAACAATCCCCACCAATCCACACCATCCTCCAGCACCCGTGTAGCTGACCGAGGCCCTCGGTCAGTCCCCAAGCAACACGGACTGAGGTCATCAGTCCTCTACAACCCAACCGATTACCAGCTCCCACACCACCCAAAAACAACCCCGCCAATCCACACCATCCTCCAGCACCCGTGTAGCTGACCGAGGCCCTCGGTCAGTTCCCCAGCAACGCGGACTGAGGTCCTCAGTCCGCTACAACCCAACCGATCACCAACTCCCACACCACCCAAAAACAACCCCGCTAGCCCACACCATCCACCAGCACCCCCGTAGCTGACCGAGGCCCTCTGAGGTGGCCCCCAAAACCCAGGCCACCTCATCCTGCGTTCGCTCTTGGTAAGCACCACTACGCAATGACATTACGCACGTCACACATTCATTCATCACTCTTGTGGCTCGAGACTAGCGAGAGTCGATTCAATCTCACTGGCGACCTGCTCGGCCAGATAGGCATAGCCTGGTTTTGTGAAATGGACGTCGCCTTTCTCAATCTGGATTACCGGCAGTCTCTGCAGCGCATAAGTAGGCAGGTCATTGATGGCGATGTCGTTCTTCTTCATGATCGATTCAGCGGTCCGATTGTATTTGATTTCATCCCCCACATTCCGACCAACCTCGAACTCTGGATCCGGCGTCGTTGCGCACCAAATCAGCTTTGCATCGGTTTCCCTCAATCGCGCGCCGATCTTCTCAAGGTTTTGTTGGGACTCGCCGTCGGCGTTCCGTTGAAGGCTCACGCCCGTACCATTTCACCTGAAGTGCTTACCCCAAACGAATCCATGCAAAACGAATTCTGGCTGCGATTCGCATTGAGAGAATTTCGCACCAAGCGAATGATGGCAATGGAATTTCATTTCGCTCGAAAACAGGAATTGAACCGAAAACGGACGAGACTTTTCTGATTCTTGCGCCCCGAACCTCAGTCGATGCGGCCCATGAAGGTTGCCGGACACCCGATCACCAGCCTTCAGATCGTCGGTGTAGCCTAGACTCGTCGACTTTCGATACTCCGGCTCTTGATTCTGTGGCGACGATTCTGGAGTGGTGACATTTCCAGCTCCGTCGATTGACACAACAATGCCACTGCTAGGACTGCAGTATTCCCTCCCGGTTGCCCCCTTTCTCTCAACGGAACGATTCTATCATGAGCGTCGCGTACGAAATTCAACGATTAACTGAACTCCGAAACCGCGGCGAGTTGTCAGAAGCCGAATTCCAAGCGGCCAAGGCACGTGTGCTGGCAGGCGAACCACACCAATTTCAAATTCCGTCCGCATCGGCGAACCAAATGGCCATGTTGCTGCATCTATCTCAGTACGCGGGTTTCGTCATCCCGTTGCTCGGGTTCATTGCCCCGATTCTGTTGTGGCAGTTAAAGAAAGACGAAATCCCCGAAATCGATATCCACGGTCGGATTGTCGCGAACTGGATCCTTTCGTCGTTTATCTATTCGATGATCTGCGGAGTACTGATGATTGTCTTTGTAGGAATCTTCGGATTCATCATTCTCGGTTTGCTCTCGCTGATTTATCCGATCATTGGTGGTATCAAAGCGAATGACGGCGTGCCGTGGGACTACCCGGGCAGCATTCGTTTTTTCTGAACACCAACGGCAGGCGGCCGTACGCGAAACGGACAACTCGCCGATAACCGTATTTTGTCGTTCCGCGATTGTTTGCACGGCATCTCGTTGCACGGCGTAACGTTGTTCTGTGCCGGATCGGTTCTGTGCCGGATCGAAAAGTTTCCGATTCTCGGCTAGGATTCCGTTTTCCCGCCCCGCTTCCCTTTGAAATCAAACCAACATGATTCGCGTTGCTCTGATCGGCTCGACCGGATACACGGCCCTCGAGGTCGCACGTTTGCTCTTGGCGCACGAGGAGGCGGAACTGACCGTCGCGACGAGCCGCGCGGACGAGGGCAAACCGTTATCCGAAATTCATCCGTCGTTGGCGGGGCGTTGCGACATTGCGCTGCAGCCGTTCGATCCCGCGGCGATTGCCGAACAAGCAGACGTGGCGATGTGTTGCCTGCCTCATGGTGCGTCGGCTGAGAGCGTTCGCGATCTCGCGACCGCCGGTGTTCGCGTAATCGATTTCAGCGCTGACTTTCGACTCTCGTCCGTCCCACTTTACGAACAATGGTACGGCGTCACGCACCCGTGGCCGGAACGAGTCGGCAACGTCGTCTATGGGATGCCAGAATTCTTTGGCGACGAAATCGCGAAGGCCGACGTCGTCGCAAACCCAGGTTGCTACCCCACGTCGGCGATCATGCCATTGGCACCACTCGTTCGCGCGGGAATGATCCAAACCGACGACATTATCATCGATTCCAAAAGTGGAGTCAGCGGTGCGGGGCGTTCGCCGAAACTCGGAACGCTGTACTGCGAAACCAATGAATCGATCTCGGCCTACGCGATCGCGTCACACCGTCACGGTCCGGAAATGCAAGATCTGATTCACCGAATCGCGGGCAAGCCGGTTGACGTTCTGTTCACACCCCACCTGACGCCGATGGACCGAGGCATCCTCTCGACCATGTACGCGCGGCCCGTCTTGCAAGACAACGACACCGTGCAGAGCGTCACGTCGCGATTGATGGACGAACTGCGAAAGACGTATCGCGATCAACCGTTCATCCATGTTGTCGATCATTTGCCCGCAACCAAGCACGTGGTAATGACCAACCATGTTCAAATGACGGTTCGTGTTTCTGGACCGAACGATCAACCGGGACGAGTGATCATCGTTTGCGCGATCGACAACCTGTCCAAGGGCGCCAGCGGCGCTGCGATTCAGAACATGAACGTGATGTTCGGTATCGACCAAATGATGGGTCTGTGAGCGGATGAACCCGTGAGCGATCATCACTCCTACGCGCTACCGAGATGCCGCGACGGCTGGCCGATTTGGCCACCGCGAGATCCCGCGATCATCGAATCGATTGAGCGAGTGTGGGCCGATGGCGATTGGGGCCGCTATCACTCGGCGATTCACGAAAAGTGCGCCGCCCAGGTTGCTGATCTGGCTACGTGTTCCATCACCTCGGAATCACAACTCGGGTCGCCCTGGTCTGAGTATCACGAGCGTCTCTCAATCAGCCCCGACGTGCGATTGTGTTCGAGCGGTTCGGCAGCAATCGAATTGGCTCTGCGTGCCTCCGGCGTTACCGCGGGTGACGAAGTCATCGTCGCCGCGTACGACTATCCTGGAAACTTCCGTACGATTGAGTTGCTCGGCGCCACTCCCGTGCTCGCGGACGTGCGATCCGGAGGCGTTACGATGGATCCCGCCTCGTTGCAATGGATCACCGGCGAAGCCATCCGGGCGGTCGTCGTGTCGCACCTTTACGGTGAACTCGCCGATATCGCGGAGATTCGCAAAATCTGCGACGAACGAAACTGGATCCTGATCGAGGACGCATGCCAAACGCCGGGCGCCGGTTGGCGTCCCCGTCAAACCACGGCGGCTTCCGACGACAACGACTCGCTGATTCCTATCGGTGCCCTCGCCGATGTCGCGACGTTAAGTTTTGGAGGCAGCAAGTTATTGTCTGCGGGCAACGGTGGTGCGATCATCACTCGAAACGATCGAGTGGCGGCTCGACTGCGAACGTACGCGGATCGGCCGAGCGACGTGTTCGCGTTCTCGCCTTTGCAATGTGCGGCGTTGATACCGCAACTCGGCACACTCAACACGTACAACCGCACGCGCCGAGAATCCGTGAATCGGTTGGGGAATTGGGATTGGCATCAATGGAACGCCACACCTCTGAGCGAAACCACCAACCATCAAACGCAAGCGTTCTATAAGTTCGCGATCCGAGTGGACGCCGACACGGAACGCGCATCAGTATTTGATCGTTTGAGCCGCATCGGATTGCCGGCCGGCGAAGGATTCCGGAGCATGCACGCAACGAGCGACCGCCGAAGCCGCAAACCCGTGTCGCTCGATCATTCCCGCGCACTTGGCGAGCGTTGCGTGGTGATCGATCACCGCGTGCTCTTGGCCGACGACTTGATCGAGCGATTAGACTCGATCGCGGAGTGACTCGTCGGCTCGTGGTGCCGACTCAACCCTGGCGACTAGCCCGACGGAGTCGATCCATGATCGCGACGCCCAAACCAGACTCGGTGCAAGGAACGATTTCGATCAGATCGAATTGCCCCGCGTCTGCCTTCCGAAGGGTCGCATAAAGTTCTGACGCGGCGGTCTCGAGGCGTCCATCCGGTGAAAATGACCACACGTCACCAACGCCGTCTGGTATCGCGTTTTCGACCGGTCCGAATACGATTCGCAACACGCGAGAGAGGCGTCGAGGCGCGGGCGACTCGGCGCAGGGGAATTCTCGCTCTTCCGAATCCGGTTTCGCTAAAAGAATCACCGGCGTCCGCGGCGAGTAATGCTTGGCGAACTGCCCCGGTGAGGCGACGACAGACGGATCGTGTTGTGAATGCTCGGAGACGGGTTTTGGGTCGGGTCCCAACACAGGTTCACCGAGCGTTTCGGATAATTGCTCGACCGAGATGCCACCACTGCGAAGGACTCGGGCGGGCGTCGTTTCGGTCCCCAAAAACAAAATGGTCGATTCCAAGCCGACCCGGCATGGGCCCCCGTCGAGAATCATTGCGACGTGAGCCCCGAGACCTTCGGCGACATGAGACGCGGTCGTTGGACTGACGTAGTTTGACGGATTCGCACTGGGAGCGGCGACCGGAATCGGTTTTCCCGCGACGGTTGCGAGTTGACGCAGCAGCGCGAGAGCGACGGGGTGATCGGGCACACGAACGGCCACGGTATCGCCGCCGGCGGTGACGTGGTCAAGGATCGAATGATGACGTGGCCCGATCAGGGTCAACGGGCCCGGCCAATACGGATCGAGCCGTTTGATGCGGTCACGCACGACGGGCGAAAGATCGTCGGCGAACAAGGATATCGCGTCGGCCGTGCATGCCACATGCAAGATCAACGGGTTGGTCCGAGGGCGGTTCTTTGCCGCGAAAATCTTGTCCACCGCGGATTCCACGTCGCCAGTTGCGGCCAGCCCGTAAACGGTCTCGGTAGGCAAGCCGACGAGTTCACCAGCGAGGAGATATTCGGCAGCGCGGGCGATCGATTCGCTCGACGGGTTCACGGTGACTGGTCTTAGGAGTGGATTTGAGGGCATCATTGCCGCTCAGCTTACCAAGGACTCCGTCGAAATGTGAGGGATCCCAGGCGTGATCGGATCGATACCGCCTTCGCCCTGCAACAGCACCGACGGCAATTCGACAATGAAGGTCGAGCCTTCGCCAGGAACGCTGTCGACACGAACGCTTCCGCCCATCGCGATCGAGAGATTCTTGACGATCGCCAGACCGAGCCCCGTGCTCGACGTCGCCATCTCAGCACTGCGAGATCCGCGATAGAACCGCTCGAAGATTTTGGTCTGATCCTTTTCCGCGATTCCGACGCCCGTGTCCGCAACGACGAGTCGCCATCGATCGGAATCTTGCTCTAACCGAACGTCAATGCGGCCGCCGCGGGGAGTGTATCGGATCGCATTGCCGATCAGGTTATTGGCGATCGTCAGCGCGGCCTCCGTGTCAGCGAGCACTTTGGCCGAGTTGCCGTCATCGTGGAACGTCAATTCTAAACCGCTGGCTTGAGCGACCGGACCGTACGTCCGAACCGACTCGACCACCGAATCACGCAGCGAGATGCTGGCGATGTTCATTTGAGCCCGACCGGACTGAGCGCGAGCGAGCTGCATCATGTCAGCGACGAGCCGTTCGAGTCGCAAGCACTGCGCCGTGATCGAATTCATGAAGTGAATCGCCATGTCGGGATCATCGGCCGCCGCCAACTGAACCGTCTCCGCGTATCCCTTGATCGCAGCCAGCGGCGTTTTCAATTCGTGAGAAACATTGGCGATGAATTCACGCCGCATGCCCTCGAGCTTTCTCGCTTCGGTTTCATCTCGCAACGACAACTGCACTTTGACCGATTCGCCGTCATCGATCACGTCGGCTCGAATACGAAGTGGCAAGATCCCGTTGCCCCGATGAAACTCCAGCACCGATTCCTGAGGTTGTCGCTCGCTGATTGCTAAACTGATCAATCGAGTCAATTTGGGCTGACGAACCCAATCAGAGATCGATCGGCCGAGCAGATTTTCGCGGCCTTCGAGTCCTAGCAAACGAACCGCGGATGGGTTGATCAGCAAAATCGACAATTCGTTCGACAACACCACGACGCCGTCGATCAGTTGCAGGAGAGCCGAGGCACCGAGACGAGATTCGGCCTCGAGCAATTTCAGTTCGCGGCGAGCCTTGGCAGAAGCGTCGCGTGAATCCGATTCGACGGACTGGATTTTTCGCACCGCGACACCGTCTCGTGACGCGCCACGCCGAGCGATAATCACGATCGCGAGAGAGGCAACCAGGGCGATCACCCAACCGGACACCGAGGCCAAGGCTAGCACGACTAAAACCCCGATACTCAGCCATGAGCACGGGTCTGTGGCGACGGTAGGTCGCATTGCGTCGAGCCTTGAGGCGGATCCGGACATGTCGTCGCCGTAGATCTAGTAGGATGGGTGTGGCGGTCGCGATCGGTTAATCTAAAACCATGTCATTGTAGCCGCCCCCGGTTAGCTTGACGAACGCGTAACGTTGCAATGTAGATTAAAAACGTGTGAATATATGAATCCTGACGACGCTCAATCGCCACTCGATCATGCCTTTCCGCCTCACCACGAATCGGAGGAATGGATCGGCGCGAAGAAGATCGATGTCACTGACCTCGCGGGCGGATGCCTCGCCACGTTTGTCTCGGCGGCGATCACGAGCTGCCTGCTCATTCTCAACGGCGCGCTCGTGATGGCCATGTTGTCGACCGCGGCGGCAGCGGGCGTCGAATGGGTGGAGGGGCCGAGGATGAGTCAGTTCATCTTGTTCTCCGCACCGATCCTGCTAGTGATTCTGCAATGGATGATGATCGATACCCTGCGACGCATCTTACACAAACGCCGATGGCGTCAAACGTCCGACTTCTGACCATGGGCGTGTCCTCCAAACGCATGCGGCCGAGAGACGAATCGGCGACGTGTGCCTCGAGCGCGCGTTCAATTGATGACGGTGAAGCCCCGATCGCTGATGGAGCCTGAGGCCAACGCCGATGAAAATGTCACGTCACCCCGAACTGCATCGCAACAATCGCATCGGATGGTTGCGCGCCGCTGTGTTGGGCGCAAACGATGGAATCGTCTCCGTTGCGGGACTCTTGGTCGGGATGACATCCGCCCACGCCGACCAACAGACTGTGCTGCTGGCGGGTGTCGCGGGTCTGAGCGCCGGTGCGATGTCGATGGCCGCCGGAGAATATGTCTCGGTCAGCTCGCAGGCAGACACCGAACGAGCCGACCGGCTTCGAGAAGAACAGGAACTCGTTGAGTTCCCCAAAGAGGAGCTCGACGAATTAACGCGGATCTATGTCGCCCGAGGTCTCGCCCCCGAGCTCGCTCGGCAATGTGCGGTTGCCCTGACAGGGCACGACGCCCTGGGGGCTCACCTGCGTGACGAGCTGGGGATCACCGATGAACTCACCGCTCAACCGCTGCAGGCCGCCGTCGTCTCCGCGTTCGCCTTTGGGGTCGGGGCGTTGATACCGGTGCTCGTCGCCGCATTCACTCCAGTGGGCTGGTCGCTGATCGCGATTGTGTTCTCGACGATCGCGAGCCTTGTGTTCCTGGGCGGTCTTTCGGCCTCCGTCGGGGGAGCCCCCATCCTCACCGGTTCATTCCGCGTCGCTTTTTGGGGCGTGGTCGCGATGGCGGTGACCTACGCGATCGGGCTGTTATTCGGCATTTCAGTTGCATAAGTGTTGCGAAACGCTTGTCGAATACGCCATTTCGGCAGTCGCGGTTGCCGAGTCCTGCCCTCCCAAAAAAGACGAGAACTTCGCCTTTTAGGACCGATCAACACGACTCTCGAGGGCGTATGACAGTGGTCCATCACCTCTCGACGGAGTTTTCGTATGAACGGTTCCTGGCATTTGGGTCGATTCGCTGGCATTGACGTGCGTCTGCACTGGACGTTTCTGTTGCTGCCGCTGTGGATCTATTTCTCCAGTCTCGCGTCCGGAAGCGGTGCTCTCGCGGCGACGGGGTCGGTGTTGATGATCCTCGCCGTGTTCGCATGCGTTCTCCTGCACGAATTCGGCCACGCGTTGACCGCGCGGCGATTTGGAATCCCCACCCGCGACATCACCCTGCTGCCAATCGGCGGTGTCGCCAGCCTCGAACGCATGCCTCGCGAACCGTGGAAAGAGCTGGCGATCGCCGTTGCCGGTCCCGCCGTGAACGTTGTCATCGCGGCATCGCTGTTCGCAGCACTTTGGATCGTCAAGCCAGTCGTCGGATCCGTGAGTTCATTCGTCAGCCAACTGGCGATCATCAATGTCGCGTTGGTCGTGTTCAACATGCTGCCCGCATTTCCGATGGACGGCGGTCGCGTGTTGCGATCGCTACTCGCGATGAGGTTGCCATATTTACGAGCGACCGTGATTGCGGCACGCGTCGGGCAATGCACGGCCGCCGGATTTGGTCTTCTCGGTTTGATCGGCGGTAACTTGCTGCTGGTCTTCGTCGCTGGGTTCATCATCCTCGCCGCACAAGGCGAATCAATCCGTGCCCGCATGGAGGGCCTAGCATCAAAAGCGACTCCGGCATCGCGTGAGGACTTCACGTGGGACAATGATCTCACCACACCGTATCCGGAAGACTCCAGCGATATCGTCAAAGCGCGTTTGCTTCGAGAAGCCGCCGCACAACGTGCCCCTTCGCGTTCGATGCCCGTTATCAGCGCCCAGTGGAACTCACGAAGTGCGTTGGGGTGGCTGGGAAAAGACTCAATCGATGAGTTCCTCGTTTCCCGTGGCGGATCGGTGATCGGGCGTCTCGATAAGAACGATCTTCGTCACGCCGTTCGAAACGGTCGCGGTGCGATGACGATTGACCGATTGCTCGCAACGGGCACGTTCCGTTTGCGACCACTCGCCTGATGCATCTGTTCGGATGAATCCGATCTACAGGATCAAATTCATTCCCAACACGATGCTGTCTTGAACCACGTCACGATCGCTCACCGTCGTGATGTCGATCAGCGGAGCGAATCCACTGCTGCGGACGTACTCGATCGAACCGCGGCAGTGATCGCCGAATCGCTTTCCGTAGCCGATGACGAGCTGGCTATTGAATTCAAATTCGCTTCCGGACGGGCCTTGCTCACCGGAACTCCAACTCACGCTCATGTGCGAACCCGACGGACCGCGGTCAAACCAATACGCCGCTTCGGTCCGGTACGCCAATACCGGGGAATCGGTTACCGGCCAATCGTCAGTCGTCGTGACATACTCTCCCGCCAAAGTAATGCGGTCAATATCGAGTCGCGCATTAACCGACCAGGCGCTGTTGTAGTCCTCGCCGAATTGATTCGCGTCGAGATGCTCAGCCGTGAATCCGTCATAAATCGTGCCCAATAGAAATCCGCTGCCCAGACGCAATTGTCGGTCGGCATGATCGCCGAGCGTGTAAGTGAGATTCGCGGCAAGATTATTCAGTTTTCCGCGTTCGGGTGAATCCGACAAACGAATCCCACGGCCGCCATTAATCCCGGCGAGCGTGATGTCCCAAGTATCGTCATGGTAGCCACCGCCGATTCCCTCGCCCAAGGCTGCAAAGTAATGCCACGTGACACTCTGAGTAAAAGGACTCAACGTGCTGAAATCGCCGAACCCGATCGTCTTTTTGCCGAGGTAGAGATAGAACGGCGACACGTTCAAGTCGCCGATCACCGCGTACGCCTGACGAACTTGAAGACTGCCTTGTTTGAAATCAGCAAACGAAAACACATCCGAAAATAACAGCTCGGTGTACACGCTCGCATAGGGAGTCACATGGGCGGTCGCGTGCGCATTGGCGTGCAACATCCTTGCATCGGTCGCGGTGCTGCCGCTGAAGTCCGTCGGAAAACGCCCTAGATAGGGAAACTTGTTTTCGCTGTTTGTGGTCGCTGCCAAGAACGACAACCGGGCTTGTCCGCCGACGATGACGACGGGGCCACGATTGCTTCGCCGAGCATGATCCTCGAGGATCAACGTTTCTTTATCGGTTTGCCGGTTCTGAAAGTCAAGCAGCGCGTCACTGAGCCGGACGTCGAGCTGCAACCAATTCCCCGATGCGGCACGACACGAATAACAACTTCCGTCGCCACATCTGATTCCGTCGCACCCCGCGTTCTCGTAGAAAATCGAACCGCAACCGGGATCGTCGCAGCCTACGTCATCGCAGCCCAGATCGGCGCAAACAGGATCGACGTAGCTGGCGGGCGAAACGGCATCGAGTGGCGGGTAGTACGAATCATCCGTCACCGGTGGCGTTTGAGCGTGGACACATTCGCCGCCGATCGCGACGAGGATTGCAAGCGTCGCGAGAAACAGTAGGAATCGACGGCGTCGCATCATTTCGTTTGCTCGCTCAATTTAACGACGTGAATTCGAAGGCTTTGCGGCCGACTTCACCGTATCCGCGTCAACGAGCTCTTCCGTCATGCGAGCACGGTATTCCATCATGCTGCCGGGGCCTTGAAAGCCAACGACCGTTTCGTCCCAATCGAGTTCCTTGCCGAGCAAGAACCCGTTGTCGACGTCGAACCGCACGCTGCCATTACTCAATTGCTGCACGACTTGCGCCCGCAACGACTCTTGGTCGATCGGGGTCAACGTTTGGCTCTTTATTGCGATCGTGGCGACGCCCGCTTTGACTTTCTTCAGCGTGTAGACCTGGCGAATCTTGATCGTCTTGACTTGACCGTCATCCGTACGAGCTTGGATTTCCGAAGGCACGCTCCAACTCTCGCCTACCACAACCGGCTCGGCGGGCAAGGTAAGTGTGAGTGATCCCATTCCGAGGGATGATTTCGATCCCGCATGAGTCTCGCGTTTCAGTTCGGAACCTTTCCCATCGATCGTCACGGTCGCTAAAGGAGTGCCGATCTGTTCGGCCACCACGCTAAAGATCGCGGGAGGCTGTTCGCCCTTGAGGCTGTCCCAGCGGACTTCCGGTTTGTCGCCGTTTTGTTGTGTCATCTCGACCGAGTCGATTTGGTGATCGAAGGTCATCTCTGTGTCCGTCGCGTTACGAACCTTCCACGATCGGACGCTGGTCGTGTGGACGTTGGCGATCTCTTCGGTGCCATTCATCCGAGTCTTCGTTTTGGCAACATGCGTCACCTTGTAACGAACCGTTTGGTTGGGCGCCAGTTGATGACGTAGCAGGAATTTTTCCTCTGACGCATCGACGAGCACGCTAGCACCGGTGTCAGCATCCACAGGACGTTCAGCGTGTGAATACGTCGCAATTCCAAGGCTCAATGCCGCTACGGACAAGCGGCAGCATGTGCGGGCGAGAATCGATGTGCGCGGTCGATGAGACATGGCGTCGTGGACTCCTGAAGGATCAAACGAGTGTTTTACCGCTCGGATTTAGCAGAACCCCACCCACGACCGCTAGACATATCAGGTTTTCCGGGATCGCTCGATCACGCGTCTCATTGACGCAATCACTCTTCCGGTCGGTGCGTGCAGGTGGTGTTTGTTCAGTAGTCACAGCCGAGCAGACAGCCGATCTGACCACCGCGGCAGCACACGCCTCATGCTGTCGCGTTGCGCTGCAAATCGCTACCTTGACGGGTCCTGATGATAGGGTGCCGCTAGCCTGTTGGGGTTCGCTAGCGGTTTCATGATTCCCTGCTCCCTTTCCTCCGATGAGTGACGTCCTGATGATCCTGATTCGCCCCGGATGCCTCGCACTGCTTCTATGTTCCATGCTCGCAGTGGACGGATCGCTCGCATTCGGCGAAACGACCTGGAACCAATGGCGTGGGCCGGATCGCGACGGCGGCGTGAAATCGGAACCCTGGCCGGCGGAACTGCAGGGAAAACTGACCAAGGTTTGGGAGCGAGAACTCGCGCCGAGTTACAGCGGCCCAGTGATCCAAGACGGCATGGTTTTCACCACCGAAACGATCGACAAAAAGATCGAGCGGGTCACCGCCTGCGACATCGCCACGGGTGAAACTGCGTGGACGCAGGAGTGGCCAGGGTCCCTCGCGGTTCCATTCTTCGCCGCCGCCAATGGGGACTGGATCCGGTCGACTCCCGTTACGGTGCCGGGATCGTTGGTCGTCCTGGGCATGCGAGACGTCTTGGTCCGGTTGGACACGCAAACGGGCGAAGTGCTTTGGCGAATCGACTTTCCCGAAAAATTCAAAACGCCTTTGCAACCGTTTGGTGCGGCGTGCTCACCACTGATTCATCAAAACGCCGTCTACGTGCAACTCGGCGGCGGACTCACCAAAGTCGATTTGCAAACGGGCGAGGTCCTTTGGAACGTCCTCGGCGGTGGCGGTGACATGTCGAGCACGGGCGCCTTCTCGAGTCCCACCGTAGCGACAATCGCCGGCGTGGAACAATTGCTCGTCCAAACCCGAAACGAGTTGTGTGGCGTTTCGCTCGATAGCGGAGAGGTGTATTGGCAGGAACCGATCGAAGCGTTTCGCGGAATGAACATCTTGACCCCGCTCGTGATCGGCGACGCGGTCTTCACGGCGGCACACAGCGGCGTGAGTCAGTTGTTCGACATCAGTCGCGACGGCGATGCGTGGAAGGTGTCCGAGCGGTGGCGTCAAAAGACGCAAGGATACATGTCGTCGCCCGTCGTGGTCGGCGAGTTCATTTACATGCACATGAAGAACGAACGTGCCGTTTGCCTGTCTGTCGCCGATGGACAAATCGCGTGGACGAGCCCGCCGGCAGGCAAGTACTGGAGCATGGCACGCAACGGCAACCAAATCCTGGCACTCGCCGACGACGGGAACCTGCGTCTGATGGATGCCACACCGGAACGGTTTACTGTGACGGACGAAACGAAGGTCGCCGAAGACAGTTGGGCGCACATCGCCGTGCAGGGCGACTTGGTATTCGTTCGTGCCCTGGATCGCTTGACCGCGCTGCGTTGGGGCGACTGACCTCGTGACAACGTCAAACACAGCATCCCCTTCGCGCATACTCGGCATCGATATCGGCGGTGCGAACCTGAAGTACGCGACCGAAGACGGCCGCTCGTTCGAACGTTCGTTCCCGATGTGGACGCGTCACGAGGAACTCGGCCGCCAACTCACCGAGGACATTCAACGCTTCGGCGACGTTCGCGCACTCGCGGTCACCATGACCGGCGAACTCGCCGACTGCTTTGCCGGCCGCGCCGACGGCGTCAGACGGATTGTGGCTCAGGTGACCGATTGCCTGCCGCGTGTCGGACTGAGCACGGCCGGCTTCTATGGCACGGACGGACGATTTTACAATGCCGATTCGGCAACCGAGAACTGGGAGAACATCGCCGCATCGAATTGGCACGCCTTAGCCAAATCGGTCGGTCTGCGGCTGATCAAAGACGCTCTCCTTATCGATGTGGGATCAACAACGACGGACGTGATTGCGATTCGTGACGGCGATGTTCTGACGCATGCGGCAACGGACTACGAACGACTTCGTGAAGATTGCTTGGTTTACGTCGGATGCCGGCGCACGCCAGTATGTGCGTTGGTTTCCGAACTAAGATTCCGAGACGAGAGCGTCCCGGTGATGAACGAAGTCTTTGCGACGATCGACGACGCTCGATTGATTCTCGGTCGGCAAAGTGAAGACAGCCGCGATCACGAAACGGCGGACTCCCATCCTCGTGATCGCCGCCACGCCAAAGCACGCCTGGCACGAATGATCGGATTGGACCGCGATCAAATGACGGATCAGGAAGTCAGCGACCTATCGAAACAGATTCTTGCGGCCGCAGAAACGCGAATCGAGACGGCGGTAACGAAGTGGATCACCATCTTACAAACTTCGACGCAGCAATCCCCGACAATCGTGTTGAGCGGTCACGGGCAGGACCTCGTGCGTGTTCCCGACGATGCCCGAGTGTTGGACTTACGTGAAGAACTATCCGGCAGCGTGTCACGCGGCGCTCCCGCGTGGGCCGTTGCCGTCTTGGCGGGTGAGGACGCATTCATGAATGCCGCGTGCGAAACAGTAAAGGACGCTGAACGATGAGGTTGCGGGTCATCAAGATCGGCGGCAGCCTCCTGGTGCGTGATCACCTGATGGCCGACCTTCGCGTGTGGCTCGATCGACAACCTCCCGCGATCACGCTCGCCATTGCGGGCGGTGGCGAGATGATCAACGCGGTTCGCCAATGGGATCGTTTGCGTCCAGGGGATCCGGCGAACGTGCATTGGCGTTGCGTCGAGATGCTGCGATTCTCATTCGAATCACTCGCCGAATCGTTTCAATCCGATTCTCACTTTCCTGACTTCGAAACGATCGCGGACGTCGCCGCATGGCATCGATTCGCAACCATCATTGCAACTTCGAAATCCATCTCACAGTCGACTCCCAAACTCTATTTGGGCAACGTTCCCGCGTTCTATCACCGAGACTCTGTCGCCCAGCACACATCTGATCGAGTGCCGCGTTTGCCTGAAACGTGGGACACCACGACCGACGCGATCGCATTCTGGATGGCCGCGCGTTTAAACGCCGATGAATGCGTCGTACTAAAATCGTGCGATGTTGATCCGGCCTCGTCACTGGCGGATCTCATCGATGGCGGCGTGGTTGACCCAGCCTGCTCACGTTTTGCAGGCTGCGACTTCCGGATCGTCGTCGAACGATTGCCACTTGCTTCGTAGACGGTCTAATTCGGAACGCGAGGGTCGCACGACACGCAAATGAATTAGACCGCACGTTCGGATCGAACGATTTCTCCACCCTCGTCAGCCGCTCCCGGTCCGATTTCGACGATCCAATCCGCAGCTTGGACGAGCATCGGGTGGTGCTCGATCACGATCAGCGAATGTCCGTCCGCGATCAGTGCGTTGAAGCAATCGATCAAACGCTCCACGTCGGCAAAGTGCAATCCCGTCGTCGGCTCGTCCATCAGGAACAACGTCCGCCGGCGTTTTGTTCCGGCGAGAAACGCAGCGAGTTTCAATCGTTGAGCCTCTCCCGAGGAAAGGGTCGTTGCGGGTTGGCCGAGATGGATGTAATCCAAACCGACATCGATCAACCGCTTTAGTCTCGCCTGTGCTTTGGGCATCGTGCGAAAGAAGCGATACGCTTCGCCGACGGTCATCTCCAACACGTCCGCGATCGTGCGGTCTCGATAACGCACCTGCAAGACTTCCTCGCGATATCGCCGACCACGACATTCGGGACACCGCATCGAAACATCCGCGAGGAACTGCATGTCAACCGTTTGCACGCCCGCGCCCTCGCAAGCGGTGCATTGACCGGCGGCCGAATTGAAACTGAAATGGCCAGGCTTGAAATTACGAATTTTGGCGTCAACGGTTTCAGCGAACGCCTTGCGAATCTCGTCGAACGCTTTCGCAAACGTGACCGGGCAACTCCGCGGACTACGACTGATCGGCGACTGATCGACTAACAAACAATCTTCAATTCGTTCAACACCTTCAATTCCCTCGTGCGGTAACGTTTGCGCCGTATCCGGGTTCGGCGTCTCCCCACGACGATGCGATAATCGTCGCGAGACGGCACCGAACAAGGTGTCATGGATCAACGAACTCTTCCCACTGCCCGAACGTCCCGTCACCACGCAAAGTGCACCGAGCGGAAACTCGACGTCGATTTTTTTCAAGTTGTGTCCCGACGCTCCACGCAGTGTGATGAAGTCAGTCGGTTTCCTCGCGGCATGTTGACGTTCGTATCCGCCAACGTCATCGGCAAGGTATTCACCCGTGACGGAATCGCTATCGTTTTTCAATTCGTCGGGCGTGCCCTGAAACGTGACCTGACCTCCACCCACACCCGCGTTAGGGCCGATCTCGATCACATGATCTGCTGCCGCGATTAACTGCGCGTTGTGCTCCACCGCGACAACGGTATTGCCACGATCGCGCAGCTCGACAATGGTGCGGATCAAGTTGGTCACATCGTCGGGGTGCAAACCCGCCGTCGGTTCATCGAGGACATACAACATCCCAACGAGAGTGCTGCCGAGCGCCGACGTCAATGCAATCCGCTGCGTTTCGCCACCTGAGAGCGTCCGCAATGGACGGTCGAGTTGCAGGTACCCCAATCCGACCGCGTCCAAAAAGCGAAGCCGATCGCGGATCTGTCGCACCGGTTCGCTAGCAATGGTGTACTGCCGCAGATCGTGAGCCTCGGCGACCATCGCGAGAGTCAACTGGCTATCCGTACCGGTCTCACATTTTGAATCCGTCTCGCTCTCGGCAGTGGTAAGGTGCCCGCTATCGGCATGGGATTCGAATTCGAGTGCGGCAAGGAATTGATCGAGTTGATCGCAACGCATTTCCAAAACATCCGCCACGTTCCGACCGTCGATCCGATAGGAAAGAGCCTCGGGTTTGAATCGCTTGCCCTCACAGGTCGGACACGTCGTGTAGCTGCGATATCGGGCTGCAAAAACACGCACGTGCATTTTGTACTTCTTGCGATCCAACCACGCAAAGAAACCATCGAGTCCTCCGAAATTTCGTTCGGGAACGCCACCGTGGATTTTCTTTAATTCGCTCTTCTTCAACTTTGAAAAAGGAACATCCACGCGAATTTTGTAATCGTCCGCGAGGTCGATCAGTTCATCTAATTCGTGACTGTACGACGGCGTGTTCCAGGGGGCGATCGCGCCCTCACGCAGCGACAACGATGGATCGGGAACCACGCGAGACATGTCGACTCGCAATACGTCCCCAAAACCTTCGCACGTCGGGCAGGCACCGAGCGGATGATTGAAATTGAAGAGACGTGGCACCGGATCGGGAAACTCGAGATCGCACTCGTCGCAGCGGCGTCGATCGCTGACGATCCGTTGCACCATCTCGCGACCGTCGACGGCGATCGTCCGTGGCGACATATCAGACTCGACCGGCGATTCCGGTGCAGCACCGGACGCCTCGTACAGCACGACACCGCGCCCGTTTCCTTCCGCCATCGCGGTTTCGAGCGATTCGGTCCACCGAGGTTGTTCGCTTTGTCCCGACAACCGGTCGACAACGACGATCGCGGTCGCCCCGCGGCTGCCGATGCGCCGAGCCAGCGGACGACGATCATCGTCGGACAACTGAAACGTCTCACCTTTGAGAATCAGACGCAGATAGCCTTCCTGTTGCAGCCCCAACAAGATCTCACCGGCGGACGTCCGGTCGGGCAACCATATCTCGAACCCGACAATCGCGCGACCTACCTGCGTGGCCGGATCCGTCATTTCCGCCGCGACGCTCTGCGGGCTGTCAATTTCGACTTTTCGCCCGCACTGATAACACGTCAAATCGCCCGCTTTCGCGAACAGCAACCGAACATGCTCCGCGATCTCGGTCGCCGTCGCTACGGTACTGCGGTTGTTCTTCACCGCCGAGGCTCGGGTCACGGCGATGGCGGGCGGGATCCCGTTGATGGAATCGCAATCGGGCTTCTCCAACCGCGCCAGATACTGACGTGTGTAAGCCGAAAAGCTCTCGATGTAACAACGCTGCCCTTCGGCGTAGAGCGTGTCGAGCGCGAGCGAAGTCTTGCCGCTGCCCGAGAGCCCGCAGACGACGACGAGTTTTCCGCGGGGAATGTCGACATCAATGCTCTGCAGATTATTAACGCGACAACCACGCAACTCGATTGGACGCGTATCGGCCTCATTTTCTTTACTGGCCGACGTATCGATTGCGGTGATCGTGCCGCCCGAACGCTTTTGACTGCGAGCTTTTGATTTCATGAACGTTTTCGAGTCCTCTCCGGTACAACGACCTTCGCGCCGCCAATTACAATACTTGCTTTACTATTTCGCTTCGGCGACCCTCCCCCCCACACTCCCCTCCGACCAAACACTGCCCAAAATGATGATGAAGCATTTCTCAGGGACCAATCACAGGCCAACTTCGTTGACTCCGGCCATTTCCGCCGTGGTTGTCGCTCTCGCTTTTGGATTGGTTGTGTTGCCTTCGAAAACTGCCGCCGGGCAGGAAAACGCCGCGGCAGCGAACGAATCGCCCGATGCGGCTCAATCCGACGTGGCTAAAGATAAGCCGAACGAGGCGTCGAGCGAAGAGCAGTCGAAATCCGCCGCAGAGGAAAAACAACCCGCCAAAACGAGCGATCCGAAGGCGGACGGCGACGCCGCGAAAATGAAATCCGGAAACGACCAAACTGGTACCGCCGCCACCGATTCCAAGGAATCACAGCCCAAAGAATCGCAACCCGAAAAGGCCGAACCCGATACTCCGACCGAGGAAACACCCGCCCCTGAGCCCGGTCCGGACCCGGAATGGAAAGCCAAGGGCGTTTGGACGTTGCCGCCAACCGATGGCCCCGCCGCGATCGACTTTTCCCTCGTCGGAGAATATCTAGGCGAACTCGAGTCAAGCGACAACAACCAAAAGGACGGCGACTCCGCTGCAAAAAATCGCCGCCTGGGCGTGCAGATCCGCAATCTCGGCAAAGGTGAATTCGAAGCCCGCGCTTACTCCGGCGGACTTCCAGGACAGGAATTATTCGAAGACGAGAAACCGATGCTGCTGTTCGGACGTCGCAGCGGTTCCACCTTGGTGCTTTCGGGTGGCCCATGGGCGATGTTCGCTGGCGCCGAAGAGTGCAAGATCATCGACGAGACCGGCACGACGCTCGCAAAACTTCCACGTGTCGAACGTTCCAGCCCCACGCTCGGTGCCACTCCACCCGAAGGTGCGATGGTCTTGTTCGACGGAACCGACACCAACGCGTTCGCACACGCCCGGATGACCGAGGACAAATTGCTCGCTCAAGGTGCTAACATCAACTTCATGCTCAATGATTTCGATTTGCACCTTGAGTTCCGCATCCCACACATGCCCGCACAGCGGGAGCAAAAACGAGGCAACAGCGGCGTCTATTTGCAAGGCCGCTATGAATGCCAAGTGCTCGACTCATTCGGCGACGCCAAAGTATTCAACGGCCTCGGTGCCCTGTACCGGCACAAGGCTCCTAAGTTCAACATGGCATTGCCGCCGTTGGTTTGGCAGACCTACGACATCCACTTCACCGCCGCACGATTCGCCGCCGATGGCAGCAAAATTCGTAACGCCCGGATTTCATCCTGGGTCAACGGCGTCAAAGTTCAAGACGATGAAGAGTTGCCGGGTCCCACCGGACACGGCAAACCCGAGTCGCCGACTCTGTTGCCAACGCTCATCCAAGATCACGGTGACCCAGTGCGTTTTCGCAATATTTGGGTAATCGATCGCGGATTGTCCGGCGGGATCGAGTTCCCGCAAATGGCCGACACCAAGTAGCCGGACCGCTAAAGTCAAGATCATCGGCTAGAGCATCCACGAAAATGCTGTAGCCGATGTCGACCAAATTCAGAGGTCTGAATTTTGGCGAGACAAGCGGCGGTAAGCGAGCCCGGCAACATGCGTCATGCTCTCGAGCGTTACGACGCGCGATGTGCGTTTTCAAGGTAGCTGCGTTAAACCGAACGTGGTCCAACGTCGCGCGACGGTGGCTACATCAAAAATGGAAACGCTCTGGCGGATCACCCCGTGCGCCCCCAACGGCAGCACCTCCGGAGTGATCCAACCACCGAGGCTTTTATCGTTTGTGGATGAACTCACCCGAAACGCCCGCGACGGAAAATGCGGAACGAATCTCGCTTCGAATCTTTCCCAACGTCGGTGTGAGCGAAATCACACCCACGAGGCATACGATGACGGCCGCGAAATGCAACGCGTTCCCATCGAGCATCGAGAGCACGAGATTGACGACGGCGGCGCCTTCCAAAATCGCCTGCGATACCAATCGTGACGTTTGCGACCCTTCCAAGTACTGACGCAGCGGTCTCGGGAGCGTCTCGTCGCGGTCCCAATTCTCCCACGCGTCCCGCGCCGGTTGCGATGCCGCAACGCCTCCGCTGACCAACTCAGCCACTTCGGGCTCCGTTCGCAGTTTGCTCGCCGCGGCAGACCGCAACATCATTCGCATCAAAAACGCCGTCACGAGTGCCATCACAAACACACCGCCGCCGATCAGCAACAACACCATCTCACCCTCGGCGGCCTCTTCGTCATTCTGCATCATCAAGAACGCGAACACCGCCGTCATCGTGATAATCCCCGACGTAAGTGCGAAGGAGATCAATTGGCCCACTCGCAGGAACTCGCTGAGCGTCGTGGACGTCCTCCCGGTCCTGGACGAGATCGCCGATGAAGGCGATGTGAAAGGATCATTCGAATTGGGATCGTTGGACAAGGGACCACCATCGTGATGCGAAATGCGGATAGAAAGACAAAGCGACCAGGCACGGCAAGAATGCAGCTTGTTTCGCCTCCTTGCTTCTAAACAATCTAGCGGTTTCGGACCAGCCCCGTGGGACGCTGTCGTGGCGCGTCACAACTAATGACACGACAGCCTTCGCGTCAGAGAGACTCGCTCCCCATGAATCCTTCGCATGCGATATGATCTTTGGCGACCGCTCTACGACCTAAGCTTGCGAAAACCATCCATCATCGATTCGAAATCGGACATTCATCGCCAACATGAGTCCTGAACTGCCAACACCGAACTCAATCAGGCACACGCCAATAACAAATGCGGTGAATCACCTCGGCAGCATGTCCGCATTTCCCACCATGCTAATGTGGTCGGTCGTCTTGATCGCGGCCGCAGTCTTCTCCGGTCGCTGGACGTTCCATATCGTCTCCGACACAGCGAGCTATCTGCAGTACGCGTTCTCGCCCGCCTCCGCCGCGGCCGCCGAAATCCGGTCTCCCGTGTATCCATTGGTTCTGCGTCTCTTCACGTCTCTCGCCCCAACCCGTTCGTCGGCACTGCAGCTCGTCGTTCTCGGACAAATCTTATTGCACGCAGCTGCAACCTCGGCATTGATGCTCGAACTCCGAAATTGGAAAACATCCTGCCTGATGTCCTTATCCGTTGCGGCAACGGTGGCGATCGGATGCACGTTCTGGGACAACGTCTCCACCATTGCAACGGATTGCCCCGCCATGTCGGTCGGTGTGATCACCGCAGTCTGCATGATGCGGGGTTGGCGTCGTGGTTTTTCGATTCGTTTGTCCATCGCGATTGCGGCATTTGTCCTCATTGCGATCGGTTTGCGTCCGGCGTATTTGTTTCTGATTCCTTGGACAACAATCGCGATATTTTTGCGTCCCGCTGAGGCAATCGATTCCACGTTTAGCCACCGAGTTCGCGACGGGTTCGTGATCGCGGGCATCCCTGTTGTGACATTACTTGGGTGGTGCGTGTTTCGATACGTCACGGTCGCGGATTTTTCGCTGCTGCCGTTCGGCCATCAAAACATGGCAGCCGTCACCACACAGCTCCTCGACAACGACGAATTAACAACGATCCCTGGAAAACCAGGTGAACTGGCGTCCGAAATCGCCCGACGACGTGTCGAAGTTTCGTTGGGCGAAAATCTTCGAGCGACTCCAAACCAGACATCCCAAATTAGCGACTCAGGCGAGGCTCGCGGTGTCCGCACCACATGTGCCGCCGACGGGCTGGATTTACGAACGCACGGCGATCCATCGCGGCGTGCCGATTCCTACATGACGCTCGAAAACCGTTGGGACGCGATGACGTACCTCGTCGTCGTCCCCGCCGCGGCTCACGTGATCCAATCCGACGCGTCGAACGATGCCGCGCGTGATGCCGACATCGTTGCGCAGCATCAATTGATCGCCGAACTAGATAAGTACATCGTGCGTTCTTACCCGTTGCGATACGCGCGTTGGTGGCTGCTCGCGGTGCGACGGGGATTATGGGGGTCGGCCGCGAACATCGTAATGCACCCCATCTTCTTAATCCTGATCGTTGTTGCGGCACTTATCACAACAGTTCGATGCATTCATCCGTCGCGTGCGGAAACCAACCGAACCTCCGTGACACAATCGCGCGCGGGTGTTCGTGCGTTCCTGCTAATTGCGATCACCTATGGAGCCACCAAACTCGGCTTTGTTGCCTTGACGAGTCCACCGATCGGGCGATTTTCCGATGCCGCATTTGTGTTCGTTCCAGGCGTCATGGCGATCGCGTATTTCGCATTCCAACACAGTCTTCGTTTCGAAGACATTAGCAAGTCGACATCCAAAACGCACTGAGTTTCCATGCAGATCACAAACAAGCTTCCGCCGGTGTCCGTGGTTCGTGCGGACGCGTATAACTAACGCCTCGCATGGCCCGTTCATGCGAGTGTTTCTATTTCTCTTACGCACTCTTTTCCGAGCGACACGAACATGAACGCCTTCGACATCCTCAAACAAACTTACTCGACCAGCCAGATGGTGTTAACGTCCTACGTGAGCGACCTCACCAGCGCTGAACTGCTGACGCGTCCCGGCGAAGGCTGCAACCATATTGCATGGCAATTAGGACACCTGATCGTTTCCGAAGGCAGCCTGCTCGATTCGATCATTCCCGGTCACTCGATCACACTGCCCGAAGGCTTCGCCGAAAATCATTCCCGAGAAAACGTCGCGAGCGATGACGCGAGCCAATTCGCAACCACGGAAGAGTATTTGGCGTTGTTCGCGAAATTGAAAGACGCGACCTTTGCCGCGATCGATTCACTGAATGTCGAAGACCTCGACAAACCCGCCCCCGAACATCTCGCGAAGATGTTTCCGACCCTTGGCTCGATCCTCGTTCTCGTGACGACTCACCCGATGATGCACGTCGGACAGGTCGTGCCCGTCCGGCGCAAACTCGGCAAGCCAATCGTCATCTGATCCGATACCGAATCAGCTCACGTGCCGGGCCTAAACATCAACACGCACTGATTTAGTCACGAAACCGCGTCTGCTCTTCAGACGCAGTTCGGATGAAGAAGGACGCCGACGATCCTGACGTCCGACGAATACTCTCAGAGCGAGACACCACGAAGCCCCTCCGCTTACTCAGGCTTCGGCGGCTCGTGCCCACGACGCGTGATCATTGACGCGAACAGATAGGGCTCAATGCTCTCGGTGAACAAATTGACCGAGCCATCGGCTAACAGGAAGTACGATCCACCGACATGGAAACTGTGAAATCCAAAACCACGGGCGTTGGTGCAGTTGATGGCACACGGGCCGTCTTCGGGAGGCCAAGACAATCCGCTACGCTGCGAACCCTGGAACCAGTGCTCGCCGTTGACGAGGTCTCCCCATCCCCCACCGTTAACTCCCACGAGGTTTGCGGTCGCGACCCCATCAATCCGTCCGGCGCTGTAGACCGTTGGACCGCCCGTCCGCTCCCCCAATATAAACGTGTGTGAATGGCCGTCGAGAATTCCAGCAAAATTCCCGTCCTGGCCACCGCCAAACACTTCACTGACGACTTGCAGTGCTCCCTCACGTTCGATCGATCCGTCGATTCCGGCGTGCAGCATGTATTCCCCGTTCACTCCGGTGGTCGGACAGTAATCGATCGGCGCGATATCGGTCGCGGTGAACGGTAGCCCCATCGATGACGAGTCAAACGTGTATCGCCGGGTATCGGCCGATTCCGGTGTGGACGGGCAGACGTACCCCGTTACCACCGACTGGATCACGGCCACGTTTCTGGGGCTGATTTGATCGACCGCGACGAGATCGAGATCAAATTCGTCATACAGAGCCTGCTGCTCCATGAACGGCAAAATCGCGACTGACCAAGGTCGACCATTAAACGACTGCGGAGGCGTTTCAAACCATAATGCACGGGGTAGAACGCGAAACGCACTATGGTAATTGTGAATCGCCAATCCCATCTGCCGTACCTGATTGCTGCACTGCATCCGACGCGCCGCCTCGCGTGCCGCCTGAACCGCGGGAATCAACAACCCAACCAACACGGCAATGATGGCGATCACCACCAACAATTCCACTAACGTGAATCCGTTACGAATTCGTTTTTCATTTCTCATCTGTTCTCAATGCCCCAAAATCATGATGAATGTCAGCGTTTTCACGCGAACACTTAGCTAGGATAAAGTTTACTGTCCCCATTAATCCGCCGCCAATGGGATTACGTGCAACGAACATTCGTCATCGGGAAGCGTGGAATCGTTTGGCCAATCACTGAACATCAGCACTTCGTTCCCTGCCGAGATCGAAAGATGCCTGATGGCTCTCTCTTCCGGAATTAGTCGGACCGATCCGAGCAAACGCAAGTTGGACGCGTTCCAAATCCCAAGTTCGCCGGTCGAACTGCCCGAAAGTACAGTCCGCTGATCAGGTGAGAGCGCGAGCGAGGTAATATCACAGTGCTGGTCATTGCCATCCGAGCCTGATCGCCATTGGCGAGATCGATTGATACGTTGACCACGCTCATCCAACGCATAGATCCGACCATCCAAACTTCCGATCAAAAACCGTCCTTCGCGTGAGTCCTGACAGACTGCCCGAATGTGGTCGAATCCTGGCCCCAATACCGTTTCGGCGACGTCACCTGAACGGTAATGACACATCGTGTCACCGAACAGCATCAGATCGCCGTCCTGGGTCATCAAAATCGCATGCGCCGAACGTCGCGTTCGAATGCTGTTTTCGTGTTTGAAATGCGGGCTACCATCCGCCTCGTTGCAGTCGATCCGATAGGAATGCAGGACGTTACTTCCTTCACGCAATACCATCCGACTTCGCTGTGGATCGAGAATCACGGCTTCGACGCCTCGATACGCGTGTCTTCCAGGCTCCTGTTCAGGAAGATGGATTTCAAAGACGCGTTTGGCACCTGACAACTCCTTAATCCGTACAAAGCTGTTGTAGCCGGCGATCAACCAATCGTTGGCTTCGGAAACAGTGAGCGATGATGGAAAATCAAGCGATGCAGAAGAATGTTGAGTGATTGGCAGTTCCTCAACGATCTCGCCGTCTTCGGGTGTGATCCGAAAGACGGAACCGTTTCGTCGCATTCCAAATACGGATCGCCCCTCATGCGTTCCCACACAAACGAGCGTTTTGTCCATCATGGTCGGGTATTCCCCGCTCGATGCCACGCGACCGCCTGTGCGATCGGTGACATCCGCGGCACCCGAAAGGTGTGAAACGACAATCACCCCGTCATCACCACCGCTGTAGATCTGGCCCGACTCATCAATCGATAACGCGGTGACCGCCCCGCGATGTCGGACTTGGTACCGAACAGGATCACACTCCAAGGTGATCGGCTGGTTTTCGCCGCGTTTGATCGCCCTCCGTTTGAGGCGATCCAATTCGTCCACGTTCCAAACGCCAACGCCACCACTGACCGTTCCGATCACGAGGTGCTCACCATCACCAGTTAATGCGATCCGGCTGACCGCACCACGTGAGCAATTGAGCTTGTAACGGACCGGATCTCCATCCTGGAGGTCACAGAAATAAACAAACGGGTGGCTAACGCATGCACAGCAATACAGCGTGGAATCTTTGGTTGCCTTCACCATTCCAGCAGCAGAGGAAGAGTCATTCTTAAAGACCACACGTCGTTCGCGGGTACCCAAGTCATACGCAGAAATTTCGCCTAGCACTGGACACAACACCAACTCGCCCTTCGAGTTGAATAGCATTTCCTCATTGCGGCGTTCCGATGTCAACTCAAAACGCTTTGCCGGATCATCGATCGTGATCACGCGAATCGGTTCGTATCGGCAGCCCACGGCGAGTTGTTTGCTGTCGGGTGTGAACACGAGCGATTCCACCGTCGCGTCAAATCCCGTGAAGCTTTCGTGAACGCTTAACTCCGCGGAATGGTCATCGGGTATTTCGATTAACTCAACCGTGTTCAGACCAGACCAGGATGCCAACGTCGCCGAAGACGCTTTTCCTACTGCGATCCAACGTCCATCGGGGGACGCAGCCAATGCATTCACTTGGACATATCCACCGAATCCGAACAAGCTTTGTCGCGGAAGCTGCCACGCGTTGACTAACCGACCGTCACGGCGGTCGTGGATCCGAATCCATCCGTCCAACGACGACGAGACGACCAAATCGCGCTGCGGTATCAACACGGTTTCGGTGACCCGAGCCTGTCCCGTCTCATCGCCCAATTCCAACTGTCTCCAACCATCGCGCGTGAAAGTTTGCAACAACCGCCAATCGAATCGATCGTTGACCCGCTCGACACCGCAGTAATCCAAAACCTCATCAGCGATCTGTTGTGAGTTCGCCGTATTGCCCGCCGCCACGGCCGCGAAAGCTTGCCGCAGATCGGATTGATAGGCGATCTCGAGCGCAGCATTCTCACTGGCCTCGGCGTTCAGTCGCTCCTGCTCGGCCTCCCGCAGCGCCACACTCGCTCGCGTTTCAGCATCTTTGGCGACTCGTTCGTTGTGGGACGCGACCGCGATCGCACCGGCCAACGTCTCGCTCTTTTGACGCAGACTACGGTTGCTCCACGCGAACGTCGCCGCGGCGATCGTCGACATCAACAGAAGACAAAACACCAAAGTCGACTCAACCGGCGAGCGACGCAGGGTTTGCAGCATGCGTTCGGAACGAGATCGAGGCCTCGCCCGAACCGGAAAGCCTTCGGCGTACCGCTCGAGATCGTCGCCGAGCTCTTCGATCGATGCATAACGTCGGGACGGTTCACGCTCCAAACACTTCATGCAAATCGCGTCGAGATCTCGATCAATATTGGGGTTTCTGTCCCGCAGTGGCGTCGCCGCTGATTTCGACACCAACTCGATCAATTCGATCGGATACTTCCCTTTGAAAGGAACACAACCGGCCAGCATCTGATAGATCACCACGCCCATTGAATAGACATCGCCGAGCTTCAATTCCGGCGGGGCATCGCCCGCTTCATGCGTCAGTTGCTCAGGGGCGATGTACGACAAAGTTCCGACGATGCGGTTACCCTCATGCGACTGAATCGAATCGACAATATCACGGACTAACCCGAAGTCAGTCAGACGAGGCGTGAAAGGCAATCGTTCCGATCGAACGAGTGACTCAAATGACTCGTCGTCTGCCCCCAACGTTGGTCCGCCAACGGAGTTCGCCTCGCCATTCTTCGCAGGCAGCGTCGCCGCGTTTCGTCCCGGATCGGGAACCAACAACACGTTGCTGGGTTTGATGTCCCGGTGCACAAATCCACGCTGGTGAGCGTGCGAAATCGCTTGAGCCAACTTCGTCGCGATCGTGATCGCCCACGCGGGCTCAATCCCACCGGGATGAGCCGAGATGAATCGCCGGAGAGTCGGCCCCGGACACAACTCGGACACCAAATAGATGCAGTCGCCTTCCTCGATGATTTCGTATAGGGGCACGAGATAAGGATGACTCATCTTGGCCGTCGCTCGTGCTTCGTGCAGTCGTCGCTCGTCGTTGCCCAACGCACCTCGCAAGCGAGAGATTGCCTTGATCGCGACTTCACGATCGAGCACCGTGTCGTACGCCTTGTGCACCACGCCGAACCCGCCGCGACCGAGTTCTTCCTTAATCACGAACCGGCCCACCCGCGGAGGAACCGTCGGAATCGGAACATCGGCGCGATGCGTTTCATTGAAACGAGTGCTCTCACTCCCGTCGCCCGCTCCGTCGTCGCCCAATGATGCGGTCGGACGGTTCGATGAATTGACGCTTTGAGACGAGTTCACCGTAATCGGAACAATACTTATCACATCGTCGAGATGCTCGACCGGGTCGTGATTGAGGTGCTTTCGATTCACTGGGGCAACACCTCAATGGAGTGCCGCTGAATATTGAGCATCAAGACATGAATCCAACAGGCAATCATTTTCGTTTTTGCGAACATCGCGTCGCGATCTAGCGGGCCGCGAGACACAAGACCGTCGCACGTGATTTCAACTCGATTCACTAGGCTCGACCAATCTCGTATCGCAGGATTTCGACGCGCCGGCAGGTGCAGAGAATCAATCATCGAATCGATAACCACGGCCATAAAACGCGATTGATGTAAACGAAATGAGTCCAACGAACGCGGGCTTCGTATTCCGTCGCCCGGTTCACTCCTCTTTACCGGCTGCCGCCCCGCAGGCCGCCTACTTTCCATTACTCACGCGTCGTGTTTCGACATGTCGTTTTAACGCCCGATCGCACACCGTCTGTGAAAGTGCGCATACGGGTATTCCCTCAATATACTGACCACGGAAACCATGTCCAGGTATCCGGGCTCCCCCCGGATGCATTCCGGCCACATTTCCCTGTAACCAGAACGCTTCCCAAAGGCGGCAGTATGTATTTTTCGTGAGGAGTCGTGGCGAACGCAAAACCACATCTCACGCATGCTTTTGCGATTGGCAATTCTGTCCTGCGACCTGCAATTTTCCGCACCGACCACGTCGGAGGCCCGTTTCAGGTCGTGACAATCTGGACGGATTAGATGGCCCCTCCGGCGTCGGGTGGAATCGATAACACCACATGCGGCGGTTGGTCGATTTAAAGCGATATCCACGAAAATTCCTATGAAAACGAGCGGTCGATCGGTACGAATGATTCACTTCATTCCAACGGCGTCCCCACTTCGTGTGCACCGCCCCCGCGAGCGAAACCACAAAACACGGTCGGTCGATTCGCCCGCTCCAAACAAACATCCCGAAATGGTCAAACGCATGAACGCCAATTCGAAACGTCGATGGCTAGCGTCGTTACTAGCACTGGCGGGAGCCTGGACCGGCGCGTCCGGCGTCATCGCACAGGATACGTTTTGCGATCTCGGGTGCGATTCGCCAATCGCGTGCGACGCAGCATTTGATGACGCGTGCGACTCGCTCTGCCAGGAACTCTCGTGTCGTGAATCGCTAGCTCAATGCGGCCTCACCTTCAGCAACAACGTGACGCAGTTCTATTTCGGAACCGTCGATGGCGGTGTCGAACAAGTCGGTCGCTACGCCGCTCACGGTGACTATGTTGCCAACGTCGATTTCGGAAAACTCGGTGTTCACGAAGGCCTGTTTTTGAAGGTCCGCGCCGAACACCGAATGGGTGAATCGATCGTGGAGTCGACCGGCGCGTTCCTACCCGCGACACTTGCCGCGGATCTACCAACGACAGAAACCCGCAATCTCTACATCACCAACTTTATCATCACCCAAGCGTTATCGGAGTCCTGCATCGTCTTTGCCGGAAAGATGGATTCGCTCGACGGGGATATGAACGCGTTCGCCCACGGACGTGGGATCACACAGTTTTCCAACGTCAGCTTTATCGCCAACCCGATCGCGTTGAGAACCGTTCCCTATTCCACACTCGGTGCCGGCTTCGCCTATTTGATGGAAGGCGAACCGCTGTTCTCGTTCTTGGTACTCAACCCGACCGACACAACGCGGACGAGTGGACTCAGCGAACTGTTTAACGATGGCGTTGCCCTTTCGTCTGAACTTCGCGTACCGACCCATTTTTGCGATCGTCCCGGTCACGTGCTCGTTGGAGCGACCTACAGCACGCGCGATTACGCAAGTCTCGATCAAGACCCGCGGATCATCTTGCCGCAAGTCGACATCGGTCGCTCGTCCGATTCGCGGTCCGTGTACTGGAACACCGACCACTATCTGCATGTTGATCCCCACGACGAGTCACGTGGATGGGGTTACTTCACGCGTGTCGGCTTCGCAGACGACTCGAACAACCCGATCAGCTACTTTTGGAGTGTCGGGATCGGCGGCAACAGCGTGATCTCTGGTCGCGACAAGGATTCCTTCGGCCTCGGCTACTACATGTCCGAAACCAGTGACGAGATCGCACCGTTTCTGACAGCACTCGTTGGAGAAATCGGCGACAGCCAGGGCGTCGAAGCGTTTTACAACATTCAAGCGATGGACTGTCTGACGATCACACCGGACTTCCAATGGCTCTCGCAAGCTCGCGCCGAACTCGATGACGCGTACGTCCTCGGAGTCCGGGCGAACTTGTCGTTCTAGATCCCAATGAGTGACATTCGGCGACGCGAGCTATTTCGCTTCTGCAGCCGAATCATCGCTACCGGTCGTATCGTCTTCATCTTCCGGGGCATCCAGACGGACGAGCACGTAGTTCTCCACGCGTTCGCTTCCGAAGTGCACCAGCAACGGGACGTTGTCTTCGGTCAGATTGTAAAGTCCCGTCTCGGCAACGATTTCGTCGTTGTCTCCGAACCGTATAGCGACGCGTTGCGTGTTCTTGTCAACGCGACCTTGCACGGCAAGGGACTTGTCGGTCTCTCGATTGTAAACCGTTCCCGAGATGATTCCCGATTTGTCGACCGCCAACTGCACCACGCGAGTCGGATCGACGTCGTCTTCATCCGTCGACAACGCGAACGTTCCCAGTGGCAACCATTCCGCTTCTTCGGCTTCCTCTTCCGATTCAGGAGGGACCACCGTTGCCAGCGCCGCGGCACTCTGAGCGAACTCGTCCGCCGTGGCAACCGGTTCGTCGTTGATGTAGACCCGGTTGTCTTGGTACGTGACGTTACCTCCCGAACCATAGTCGTAATAGATCGGTTGTTCCCAAACGGTTTGAGGCGCCGTCCACGCAAACCATCCTGCGGCCACCGCCCATGTCGGACGCCGCCACCAATAGTTCCAGGGGTAGTAGTTGAACCGGTGGTAATAGTGCCATCGACACACGCCGCCCGGATGCCCGTACCACCAATCGCCTCGGAACCAACGTCGATGATGGTGATAGCCGTTCCATCGGAACCGGACACCATCTCCCCACCCCCGCCAGTACCCGACGCGTGCTGGACGCGTTCTCGCCCATCCGTGAAGCCCACCGATCTGCGTCTGCCATCGGGAGTTGATTCTGCCGACGGTGTTACGATCGATGTTCACCCACGACGGCCGGTTGTTGATAACCGTGTTGCCGACTTTGATGTTGCCAATATCGATCGGGCGGTTATTGAGTCCAGGGCGTCCGGGCATCCCAGGTCGGATATCCGTGATCGGTCCGCCGCCCGGACGGTTGTTCCCAGGACGGTCGCCGATACCCAGTCGATCTCCATTACCTGGGCGGTCACCGATTCCTGGCCGATCCCCAATTCCAGGACGGTCACCGATTCCAGGACGGTCACCCATGCCAGGCCGTTCGGGGAGTTTTCCGGGACGCGTTTCGGGACGAAGTCCCCCCTGAATTCCTAGGAAGTCGCCCACGTCGCCGGGCGAGGGACGGTTTCCCGCGCCGGGTAAACGGTTCCCCGGAAGGTTGTTGCCTGGACGATTCGCACCGGGCAGCCGATCGCCGCCGGGCAATCCGTTTCCTGGTCGTGTTGTTCCCCCTCCGTGTCCTCCCCCGAGGTTCGGCAGGCTGGGACGTGTCCCCGGCTTGGTACTCGGGCGATCTCTCGAAGGTAAATTCCCAGGCAGCGTGCTGGGCCGGCTCGGGAGTGTGCCGGGCGTCGACGGACGCGTGCTCGGCCTCAATCCGCCGCCAATGTTCGGTGTGCTCGGAAGAGTACTCGGGAAGCTCGGCCGGGTGCTCGGCCGCGAAGAAGGAAAGCTCGGACGCGTCGACGGCACACTCGGGCGTGTCGACGGAATGCTCGGGCGCGTTGACGGCATGCTCGGGCGTGACTGAGGAAAACTCGGACGGGCGCTCGGCATCGATGGTCGTGAACTCCCACCGCCTAAGTGCGGCGTGCTCGCCGGACGAGCGCCACTGAATCCGCCACCGCCTCCTCCGAAACTACCACCGCGGCTGAATCCGCCTCCGCCACCTCCGCCGCCGCCCATGCGGGCACCACCGCCACGCGAGCCTCCACCGCCGCCACGAAATCCGCCCGCATCGACGGGCACGATTTGGGTTAACAAGAGACACCCGATGGCACCTCCAATGATCGCAATTCTTTTCATCGTTCTCATCTCAGATTACTCGGATGCGGATACGGAATCGGTCGTCGCCACTTCACGGCGGACGATCACCTCGGAGAGCAACGATGGTTGCGGCACGCCTTCGATTTCATGGCCGACCAGGTTGATCGCGAACTCGTCCTCGCTTCGCATCGTGATCACATAAGTCCCCGATGCCGAACGTCCATCGCTTAACGTTTGCGTCGATTTGATCAGCCATTGATCTCCGGACTTGCTCCATTGCCCATCGCCGAAGGAACCGTCTGCGTTGAACGTCCACGAGCGGATCGTTTGCTGACGAGGATCCCACGCGATGACTTGCGTGCTGTTTGTCTTGCCGCCTTGCTCGTCATCCGCTTCGAACGACCGAATCAAAAACGCACCGTTGTCGGACGCTCGCACCGTCGAGCGAACCAACACATCCCCTGAATCATCACGCCATGTTCCGATCATCCAGTCAAGTTGCGAGAGCGCGTCCGGTGAACTCGGTTGCGGAATCTCAAACTCGTCCATCGAATCGATCACCCAACGGTCATCGCTCTTCACGAGAATCGCCGTGAACTGAGTGCCCTTCGGATCCTCCTCTCCGACCGTGACCATCACTTTGCCTTCAACCTGCGCGACCGAGTCGGTCACCATCCGGACGTGATCCACGGTCCCCGACAACATTACCGATTCAGGCCGAGTGAATACGTCCTCGATCGCGGTCATGATGTCCTCACGACCGTCCGTTCGCTCGGCGAATTCGTGATCCATGTAAGTCGCGTTCTCGGCCCACATGTTCCGCAGCGCATCAGCGTCCTTGGCATTGAAAGCCTTCACGTATTCTCGGATCGCCAGACCGACCGAATCGTCGGCGATCGCGAACCGATCTCCCGCGAGTCCTCCCAACAACATCGCCATCAGGAAACAAATTGTACGATTTCTCATCAGTCTACTCGCGTTTGCGTGGGGTTTTAAAAGCATCACATTAGGTACCGCAGCCAACTTTTCGCCCGGATCAAAAACATGATCGGGATGCCTGCGATTTGAACATCTTCTGTATAAACGGCGGCGATCGCTCTAGAACCGCCCGGGATCCGTAACTCGTCGCCGCGGTCCAGCTTAATCCGCACCGCGAAAGGACTCGCCGCTCCCGTTGCCACTTCCGTGGGCAGAGTTCCGGACGTCGCCATTTGCCCCGCCCCAGAGACGTCGATCGTGTTAAGCACGCGGGCGGTGAAAATATCGCCCGGGTAACCGTTCAACGCGACCTCCGCGTACTGCCCGGGCTGAATCCTCAAATAGTTCTTTTGATCAAACGTCGCCACGACGACACCTCGCGACCATTCACTCGAATCGAGCACGAAGCTCATCACGGAACCCGTCACGCCACCACCGACCAACATTCCGGGCCGCAACTGAAGGTTCGTCACGAAACCATTTCCCGGCGCGATGACGGTGGTTTGGTCGAGATCGTATTGTGCGTCATCACGCTGAGCGGCAATCTGTTTGGTTTGAGTTACCGCCACATCGACTGACAACAACGCCTGGACGAGTTGCGATTTCGCGGTCGCACGTGCCGCTTGTGCGACGTTGAATTGATTGACGGCCGCATCCAAATCTTGTTCGCTGCCCGCTTTCTGATCCATCAACTCCTTTTGTCGATCTCGGTTGGCCGTAGCGAATTCTAAATCCGAATTTGCCTGATCGAGCTTTGCCTGGGCGAGATCAACCGAGGCTTCTGCCACTTCTTTGGCCTGTCTCGCCTCCTGCAGCGAAGCTTCTAACCGCGCCAATGCGTTCTCATACGGAACACGATCGACCTGGAAGAGTACGTCGCCCGTTTTGATAGGCACATTGGGTTGGACCGCGACCCTAGTAACACGCCCGGACCGACTCAGTTGTGGAGTGATCGGAATCACCTCCTCCAACACGATCGCAGACGAAGTGAAAGGATGAAAGTATTGCGCACAAAACAAGAGTGCGATAATCAGCAGCGGTCCCACCGACGCCAACATGATTGCCATCGGAAGCGACAATCGCATCAGTTTCAACTTCGCGAACACCAACCAAATCACACCACAGTAAATGCCGCCCAATATCCAGCTCATGAGACGCTCTTTTCTTTCGTCTCGGCCTTCATCTCATCGACTTGACGCTGCATCGCCTCGATCCGATCGATCAATCCATCCACGCCGCGAACCCCGGAAGGATTTATGCCGCTCTCATCCGAAGGCGAATTCAGAACTCGGTAAAGATAGAGAACAAACAATGCACTCAATATCGCTGGGATCATTGATTCGTGCCGCCCTTCATTGAATGTAGTGTCGCGAGACTCGCCTCCAACGCGTCGAGCTTTTCAACCAACACCGCGTGCTCGTCGTGCATCGGATCAGGTGCCTCCGCAGCGATTCGGCGTGCGTCGTGCTTCCAATAGGCCCACACTATCGCCACCACCCATAGAATTCCCGTCGGCAGTCCCAACCACCCACAGATGTTGACCGCGTCGGATTGCGGGTGATTGCGTTTCCTCGCGATACTGCCCGGCAACGCCGCGAGGCCGACCAATACCGCGACAATCAACATCACGAACACGAGCAGGAATACCAATGCAATGATTCGGAGAGCCGGCCCCGCCGCCTCATACTGATATTCCATCGCTAGACTCCCATTCAAATAAAAAAGTCATGCCGGGCGAGATCGCTCACGCCCGGCATGACCATATCCAACGACTAACGTCCGCCGCCGCTTTCCTTCAGCTTGCGCATCACGTCGTCAAGATTGAAGCTGGCGGCTTCCTGACGTGGTGGAAATTCTTTGAACGTTGCCAAGAATTTGCCCACATAGTCCTGAGCCGGCACCAACAAAAACGCGTGATCCAACAACCAATCGTAGTACGTGTTCGACGTGATGTCGGCACGCTCGTACGGGTCCGTTCGGAGGTTGAAGATTTTCGGCAATCGAAGCGACACGAACGGTTCGGCCCAAATCTGCAGCGTTCCGGCAACGCGTTGCTCGAGGAAAACGAGTTTCCAATTATCGAATCGCAGGCCGGTGAGCTGTTGATCGTCGTTGCAATAGATGAACGACTCTCGAGGTCCCTTCTCTTCTTCACCCGTCAAGTATGGCAACAGATTGTACCCATCCAGGTGCACCTTGTAGTCACGACCGATCGCTTTGTGGCCTTTCAGCAATTTCTCTTTGATCTCGGATTCGCCTGCCATCGCCAGAATGGTCGGCAACCAATCCAAGTGCGAGACGATTTCATTCGAGATCGTTCCTGGTTTGATTTTGCCCGGATATCGGACCATGGCGGGCACGCGGTAGGCACCTTCCCAGTTCGAGTTCTTCTCACTGCGAAACGGCGTCATCGCCGCGTCGGGCCAACTATTCATGTGCGGGCCGTTGTCGGTGCTGTACATGACGAATGTGTTGTCGGTGATACCGAGTTCGTCGATCTTGTCCAACACGGTGCCCACGTTCTTGTCGTGGTCGATCATCGCGTCAGCGTACTCGCTCATCCAGCGTCCCGACTGGCCGCGACTCTCCGGTTTGATATGTGTCCGGAAGTGCATGTGTGTGAAGTTGACCCAAACGAAGAACGGCTTCTCCGCTTTCGTTTGACGCTCCATAAAGTCCGCTGCACGATCGGCAACATCATCGTCGATCGTTTCCATCCGTTTCCGGGTCAACGGTCCGGTGTCTTGAATCCGTCCGTCCGAGAAACTGTGCAGGACTCCGCGTGGGCCATACTTTTTACGGAACTCGGGATCTTTCGGGTAATCGGGCAGTTCGGGTTCCTCTTCAGCGTTGAGGTGATAGAGGTTGCCGTAGAACTCATCGAACCCATGGTTGGTCGGCAACATTTCGTCGCGGTCACCGAGATGGTTTTTACCGAATTGCCCGGTCGCGTAACCGAGCGGCTTGAGCAACCCGGCGATCGTCGGATCTTCCACCTGCATGCCCAGCTCGGCCCCCGGAAGACCAACCTTCGTCAACCCCGTTCGCATGCCGTGCTGTCCCATGATGAAGGACGCGCGGCCCGCCGTGCAACTCTGCTCGGCGTAGTAGTCCGTGAACATCATTCCTTCCCGCGCCACGCGGTCGATGTTCGGCGTCTGGTATCCCATCAACCCGTGGGTGTACTGACTAATGTTCGCTCGCCCAATGTCATCACCCCAGATGATCACGATATTAGGGCGTTTAGATTCCTCTGCTTGCGTGCTCAGCGGAGCGAGCGAGCACGCGATCAATGCCGCCACCATCATGCGACATCGTAAACTGTAGAAACTCATTGCATCTCATACGTCAAAGTAGGAACAGAAAAGGCTCACGCGAAAGTTCTGCGCGAAATTGAACCACGACCAAGTTCGATCGCTCGCAATATACATCCGCCTCTAGCGCGGGGTGCGCAGAAAGAACGCAAATCATTCGACAGACGAGAAAAAAACTGCCACCTCAGCGAGACATTTAGTATTTGGCCGTTCGACTATAGAGCGACGCAAAATTTGACAATTGGCGCATGCTCAGTTTTTAGCCCACCTGACACGAACCAACGCCCGGCAAATTAGTAGGATCCCCTCACTTTTGACTTCGCAAACTCGAACCCGTCCCTCGTCGCAACGAACACCAATTGAAGTGCAACGCGGCAGACGTTTGGGAAACCGACTACAAACACCGTCTCTCGAGACAACCGAAGCAACCACGCGCCTTGGTCGCCCGTAGCGATTATTGAAGATCTCGCGAGAAATCGATGAAGTGTTGCACGATTGGGCGTCAATCGACGAAAACCAACAGAACGTGCGTTTCCTAGCCCCGCCAGCCGAAACACACGAACGCGAGCCTCACATTGCGTGCGTGTCCCCTTTCTCGGGTCGATGTGCTTTCGATCGACAAACCGGTGATCGATTCGGGGAAATCATGCGGTGCCACGCAGAAACCCTAGCCCCGTTTGGGACGCGGAATTTTGGCTCGATTCGGGTTGATCCCTTTCTGCTTTTTCCCGGCACGCCGCCCCTGACCGCGTCCACCCGAACTCGGCTTCTCCGCCGGCAATTCAATGTCCGAAAGTGGTTTTCCGATATTGTCCTTCAATTGAACGACGCGATCGCGAAGACGGGCGGCACGTTCAAATTCCAAATCCTCCGCCGCAGATAGCATCTCACGCTCGAGTGCTTCAACATATTCCAAAGTGATATAAGTGATTTCACTTTCAGCGGTTGCCTGTCGTTCGGCTTCACGGTGCTTCGCCGCGTCGGATTCAATTCCCGACCGTATCGTTTTGAAGATGGTCTTGGGAACGATCCCGTGCTCTTCGTTATATTTCTTCTGAATCTCGCGACGGCGCTCGGTCTCATCGATCGCCAATTGCATGGAATTAGTCATCTTATCAGCATACAAAAACACTCTCGAGTTTGCGTTCCGTGCCGCTCGGCCGATCGTCTGTATCAAGCTCGTTTCGCTGCGTAAGAAACCTTCTTTGTCGGCATCGAGAATCGCAACCAACGAGACCTCGGGAAGGTCAAGGCCTTCTCGCAACAAGTTGACACCGACGAGGCAATCGAACTGCCCGGTACGTAGTTCCTGTAACAAATCAACTCGCTCGAACGCATTGAGCTCACTGTGCAACCAACGGCAGCGGACCGCCTGTTCTTGGAAGTAATTCGACAAATCTTCCGCAAGCCGTTTGGTTAGCGCGGTCACGAGAACGCGTTCGTTTTTCGCCGCACGCAAACGCACTTCTTCGAGCAGGTGGTTGACTTGCCCACGCGCCGAGACGACTTCCACGACCGGGTCGAGCAACCCCGTCGGACGGATGATCTGCTCGACGACTTCACCGCCCGTCCGTTCGAGTTCGTAATCGCTCGGCGTCGCACTGACGAAACAAATCTGTCCCGTGCGTTCTTCCCACTCATCAAACTTCAGCGGGCGGTTATCCAAGGCACTCGGCAAACGGAATCCGTGCTGCACGAGCGTCATCTTTCGGCTGCGGTCGCCCGCGTACATCGCGCGAACCTGGGGCACGGTCACGTGTGACTCGTCGACGAACGTCACCATGTCTTTTGGAAAGAACTCATACAGAGTATCGGGAGTCGCCCCCGGCGGTTTGCCCGAGAGCGGCCGCGAATAATTCTCGATGCCCGGGCAATGCCCAACTTCAGCCAGCATTTCCAAATCAAACTTCGTCCTCGCCGAAAGACGCTGCGCCTCGAGCAACTTACCTTGCCCCTGGAAGACCTCGAGTTGTTCGGCGAGTTCCGCGCGGAGCGATTTCAGTGCCGCCTGGATACGATCCTCGGGCATCACGAAGTGTTTCGCCGGATAAATATAGAGGTCATCGACGGTCTTGATGGTTTCGCCCGTCAACGGTTTGATCAACGAAATGCGTTCGATCTCGTCGCCCCACATCTCAACACGAAACGCGAACTCTTCATACGTCGGCCAAATCTCGATCGAATCGCCTCGGACGCGAAACTTGCCACGCTCGAACGCAAAATCATTGCGGTCATACTGAACGTCAACCAACTTCAATAACAAGTGATCGCGTCGAGTCGTCTCGCCTCGATGGATATCGATCACGAGCTCTTTGTAATCCTTCGGCGAACCGAGCCCGTAGATGCTGCTGACCGACGCGACGATCACCACATCGCGGCGGCTGACGAGAGAACTCGTCGTGGCCAATCGCAGCCGATCGATCTCTTCATTGATCGACGAATCCTTCTCGATATAAACGTCTCGCTGCGGGATGTAAGCCTCGGGTTGATAGTAGTCGTAGTAACTAACGAAATAGTGCACCGCGTTGTTGGGAAAGAATTCTTTGAACTCCCCATACAACTGGGCCGCGAGCGTTTTGTTGTGACTGAGGATCAACGCGGGACGGCCGAGATTCGCGATCACGTTCGCCATCGTGTATGTCTTCCCCGTTCCCGTCGCACCCAACAGAGTTTGCGAGGTCTTGCCCGCGAGGAAGCCCGCGGTCAGTTTCTCGATCGCGGCGGGCTGATCACCCGATGGTGAGAAGGGCTGATTGAGATCGAATTTTGCGGCGGGAAGAGTAGGCATGTTCATGTCGGTAATTCTAACGGCAGTCAAATTTTCGTGGAACGCGGCGAGAGACGACTCGCGTGATCGCATCGCGGATCAAAGGATGTCGCGAAGCCCTTCGACGTAACTGGGGTATCGCAACTTCGGAAGCAAATCACGTTTGAGTCGCCGGTTCCAAATTCGCTTGTCCGTTTCACTTCGGAAACGCACCCCTGAATTCTCGCCCGGCTCAACGAACACGGGATCCGCCGCACCGGTCTGGCGAGCGATCTCTTCGTAGAATTGCCGGCGAACGACCGGCCCGTCATCGCTGACCACGTACAACCGCTCACGCTCAGAGCAATCGCGATTCCGTGGCGGTGAATCGGCAGACGCATTCTCCGGCATCGTCTTCCCCCGTCTCGTCCACGAGAATGCGGAGATGACGGCCGATGCCGCGTCATCGACGTGAATCAGATTCAAATGACCTTCCGGCGGCGACGCGATCGGACGTCCCGCACGAACGTCGGCGGCTCGGGGCACCCGTCCAGGTCCGTAGATCCCCGACAAACGCAAAATCGTCCACGGCGAATGCCCCAAACAACCCCGCATTTTTGACTCCGCCTGCAAGTGAGCCCGACCACCGTCGCGATTAGGATGCGTGGGCGACCGCTCGTCCACCCACATTCCACCGGTTTGGTGATACACCCCCGTGGTGCTGATATAGCAAACGTCCGGCGAGTGCCCACTCGCGTGACCAGGCACCGCACGAATCGCCCCTAATAATCGGGATAACCCGTCGACTTGCGAAGCAAACCGATCCACCGAGCTGTTTCGATCGTAGCTGACGGAGATCAACACGCGATTAATCGCGTGACTCTCAATCACTTGCGAAATCGTCGAAAGGTCTCGCGAATCGTTCCAATCGAAGCGAACCGGTTCGAATCCTTCGTCCGCAATCGATGACAATCGCCTGCGGCTGGTGGCGGCGACGGACCAACCTGCCGCTCGTGCCTGCCGTCCGACCCGAACGCCGAGGTACCCGCAACCAATAATCAGCAAACGCGGCGGATCCATCGAATCAGGGTGCGTCGCGGCGAGATCATCGGGGCGGTCGGGCACAGTTTTTTCGGTCACGATTGTTTGGCGTCGGCGAGAGAGGCGAATGGAAGAGGCATCACAGCGTAGCCGAGTCTTCGGGATGCGCGGATGGCAGCGGCCTACACTGCACGTGAGAACCAACGCGGCGGTGGGAATTGAGCAAAAAGGTGGGCGATTTCGGGCCAACAGGGTACAATAGGACGCAGCCCAGAGAGGGGACTTCTGGTAAGGTTTATCGGAGCGATGACATTCACGAATACGAAGGGCACCTAGTTTGATTTTGGATTCTTCGCCCGAGCCAATCCGGCCGGTAGAGGCCGTCGCGATCGAGCACACCGCATCCAAACGCGGGCACCGTGGCGGTCCCCTGCGCGTCGCAATCGTGGTGTGCTGTGCCGCGTCGATCAGTTGGCTGCATTCGCCGACCATCTCGTTCGCACAAACACAGTTTTTTCAAAACGGCCAACCGCTCCCCGGCGGAACGGTCGTTCCCGGGACCGTTCTTCCCGGCGAAGTGCTGCCCGGCGATGTCGTTCGCGGCAACGTGCGTGGCAACATCATTCAAGGGAACGTGATCCAGGGTGACGTGATTCAAGGCACGGTCACCCCGGGAAGCAGCAGTTCCGAGCGTGTCGCCAGCCCCATGGCGAGCACCGCGGAGGAACGCGACGCGTCCAACGCACCCGGGTTTCGGCCCAAGGGAGACACCTGGGTAAAACCGCCTGACGCCTTGGTCGAACTGCTCGATCAGGGAGGCGTTCCCGACTCTCTTGAGACAATGCGTCTTCTCCAACGGCAACAACAACTCGTCGCCGCTCGAGCCGCCGAATGTACCGTCAGTGTTCAGATCGGCCCGGCTCAGGGATGTGGCGTCATCATCACTGAGTCCGGCTACGTCCTCACCGCCGCTCATGTCGCGATGCGTCCCGGCAAAAACGCCGTGCTCACGCTCGCCGATGGTCGCACCGTGACAGCAACGACACGCGGGATGAACCGCCACGTTGATGCCGGTTTGATGAAAATCAATGACGGTCAAAACGGTGGCAAACCGTGGCCCTTCGCATCTCCGGGCACCAGCGAAAATCTTCGCAGCGGAATGTGGTGCATTGCGACCGGACACCCCGGCGGCTACGACCGCGAACGTGGCATGGTCACTCGCGTCGGCCGGATCCTCGATGTTCGTGAAGATTCTCTGGTCACCGATTGTGCGTTAATCGGCGGTGACTCCGGCGGCCCACTCTTCGATCTGTCGGGACGTTTGATCGCGGTCCACAGTAGGATCGGCAACGAGGTCACGGACAACCTGCATGTGCCCGTTGATCATTACCGTGACTCTTGGGATAGAATGAACCAAGGTGAATCGTGGGGCTATCTCCCTGGATTCAAACCGGTGCTCGGCGTGCGTGGCAACGCCTCCGATCCCGAAGCCAATGTAAAAGTAATCAACCCGGGGTCGCCTGCCGATGAAGCCGGCATCGAATCGGGAGACGTGGTCGAGCGGTTCGGTGACGTGCAAATCACAGATTTTGAATCGCTCAAAGCTGCGGTGTCCGACACGATGCCCGGCGAACGCGTCAAAGTATGGGTTCGACGGGAAGGGCGTTTGATCCAAGTCGTTGTAGAAATCGGTAGAGCCAATGACCAATAACAATTTCCCGATGACCAATAACAAATTCGTCGTCCTGCTCTGTCTAGTCGCCTCGGTATGGCTGGCGCCGAACATCGCGTCGGCACAAGACCTCGGCGAAACGCCCGAGTGGTTGCAACACCAGCGGTTGGTCGACCGAGCCATGCACCGCCGTGATTCGATCGTGCATCGCCGCGACTCCAGCGAAATGATGCGATTGGTGCACCCGATCGCCGCATCGATCGAAGGCAGCATCGTCGAAGTCATCAACAGTGGCCGTCCTGTCGCGTTGGGAACCGTCGTCCAACGACAAGACGGCACGTCGAAGGCTCCCGCAACTGTCAATTCGTCGGATCAAATCGACACTTACATTTTGACCAAACGCAGCGAATTGTCGGGCGACCCGATCCGTGTTCGCCTCGCCGATGGCCGACTGCTGCCCGCTCGCGTTGCCGCCGTACGACGTGCCAGTGACCTCGCGTTGCTGGTCGTGCAAGCGGACGCAAACACCGTGCGAGACGCACTCAAACCGGTCACCTTCCAACGTTTCGTCCCCATGATCGGGAGCTTCCTGATTAGCCCCGACCGGTCCGCTCGCGTGATCGGACTCGGCGTCGTTGGCGCGTCACCGCGAAAGGTCGCACACAAGGGACGACTGGGAATCGAGCTGCAACGGATCGAAGAAATCGGCGCTCGCGTTCGTAACATCATCCCAAACAGCGGTGCCGATGAAGCCGGACTCGAACGTGGCGACCGAATCATCGCGATCGATGGACGCACGCAGAGCAACGTCGACAAAGTCGTCTCGACTCTCAACAGCATGTTCCCCGGCGAGGTCGTTCAACTCACGATCGAACGGGATGGCAGCACCGTCGACATCCCGGCCCGCTTGAGCGAGTACGCCGTGATGCAGGAGTCCGAGAACGATGCCCGCGTAAACGGCGCCCGAAACGTTCGACTGTCAGGATTCGAACAGGCGATCCAACACGACACGGTGCTGAACCCGGAACAGTGCGGTGGGCCGATTCTGGACTCGGAAGGTCGCGTGATCGGAATCAACATCGCCCGCGCCGGACGCGTTGTCAGTTACGCGTTGACGGCTTCGCTCGTCTCCTCGGAAGTCTCCAGCATGATCGCTGAAGCGGGCGGTAAATAACACTTGGCTGTTCCTTTCTCTGTCCGCTGCGTCAGTTGCCATTGTCGTTTGAAGGTAACCGACGAAGCGCTCGTTGGCACGATCGTCGCCTGCCCGCGATGCGGATCGATGGTGCAAATCGCTGAACCGGAGACACCACCCGCCGATGCGCCGCCCCCGGCGGCAAACACCCCATCCCCTCCGAACCCGACAGCGCCGAACCCGGCTTCCAAATCGCCAACCTCTCAAACGCCGACTCCGGGTACGCCATCTCCCAGTTCACCGGGAGCACAGAGTCCAACACCACAGCGATCTTCGCCCGAAACACCCACCCGCCGCGTTCCCGCCAATCCGCCGCCGGCATCGCAACCACCGATGGTCGTCGGGAACGAAAACGTCGACAGCGAAGAGATGACACAGTCGGACGTGTTTGGCGACGCATCAAACCTAGGGCACGTTCCTCCCGACCACGACACGCTGCAAGAAGCATTCGCGAGCCCGCATGATGCACCGCCCGTCGAATCGGGCTTCGCAGGGCACCGGGAATCGTCTGCCAAGACTCCGCACGCTTCCGACGCAGACGACACGGACTGGGAATCCGCCGGCAATTGGTCGAGCGAGCCGAGCCAGCGACGTAAAAAACAACTCCTCATCGGCGTCGCCGCCCTGGGCAGCCTCCTGGTTCTGGGTATCCTCGCCGCATGGATGTTCGGCGATTCATCAACGCCTGAACCTGTCGCGATGCAGCCCACCGCAACAACCGACGAAGACGCCAACATCGACGATCCACAACGCACGACCGAGGATGGCGAGACCGAACCCTCGACAGTCGCGACCAACCCAAATGACTCCGTCGCGAATGACAACACGCTGCCGATCGATAACGCGCTATCGGACCGCGGAAATCCGAACGCACAACTCGATGAGTCCCCCAACGCCGACAACACCGATCCGACCACCACTGAAGATCCCCCGACATCGATGCAGCCCAACCTTGGCGGCCCGATTCCAAACGATCTGATTCCCGCCGACATCCTCGGTGGAAACGGCCCCGTCGTTCCTCCACCGGCGGATCAAAACAAAAACGCGGACGCCGACAACGTCGACAGCAACGATCCGCTGATGGAGATGCCCGCCGGACTCGAGGTTTTCACTCAACTGCTCGATCTGCCGGGTGCCGCCCCCGACGCCCCGCCGACCACGCCGCAGGATGCACCCGCCGAAGAACTGATGATCGAATCGGCCGCCGACGCGATGCTCGACCCGATGCTTCTCGCGACGCCGCCGCCCGAAGTGAACATCGACAACGCGTTGAAGTTTCGCGTCGCGATCCAAACCGAAGGCTACCCACTGTCGGACTTCATCCTCGTCTGCAGCGAACTGACTCAAGTTCCCATTCAAATCGATTGGGTCACACTCGACCTCGCTGACATTTCCGTCGCCCAATTGGTACGAGATGACAAGCCGGGATGGAAACCGATCGGTGACCTGATGAATGCCGTCGCGCAGCACCTCGGGCTGACATTCGAAAAGGAACCCACGCGTTTGTTCCTGACAATCAGCGAAGCGGCCATGAAACAGCATCTCAGTGATGCGATCTCAGTCGATGACTTCGGCGATGAGAAGGACTCCGCACAAAAGTGGATCGACCAGTTCGTCGAATCAACCGAATGGGAAGAACGCGAACGAATCGGTCTACGGGCCCTCGTCACCGACTGCCTCCGTGATGCCCGCGGCATGCCAACAAAACTGAGTGCAAACGCACGATCGCATTGGTCCGCTCGCGCCGAATGCTTAGACCAGCCGATCCCGTCTGGCCCGGTGGTTCGCCGTAACGATGAACCAGACGTGTTTTCCGATCACTGGCCGCTGCTCGCAGGCGGCGAGTCGGGACCTCAACTCGATACCGCGATTGCACTGGCGGGACTCCTTCGCCACACCGCTCGCGTCAACCAAGCAGCCTGTTTGGTCAATTGGGACGACGCACGCCAACGTCGATTGTCCCCCGGCCAACTCGTCCTTCCCTACGCGAACCAACCCGCCGGCGCGATGCTCGCGAAATCCCTGGCGCCGATGGGTTTGCAAACCCGCGTTGCCGACGAAAAACACTGGTGGGTCGGAACCGAAGCAACCTATGACCGAATGCCGTTGTTGATCATCGGCGATGAACTCGGTCCGCGCCGCGACGAAATTATCGCCCGGATCAACGAAGCCGCCGTTCGCGCCGACACACTCATCCTGGTCAAGCACGATCCTGTTTCGGATCGCTACCTCGGACTTGTGCCGCGTTTCCTCTACCGGCAACTGCCCGCGATCCTAAAACCGTTCGCAAACTAGCTGACCAGCGACTCCCGCCACGGATCTCGGTCTCGCCGAGACTTAGCCCGAGCCGGAACCTGAGTCTGAGCCCGAGTCTGGAGCACTAGCCCTAGTGCGACGAGCAACTCACGCGTCCTCAGATCGCGCCGCCCTTACGACGGCGAGTTCGTCAGTCTCGCGATCAATTGCTCCGGTGCATCGTGGCTGTAAACGACGTCCTCAGACACTTTCTCCGCCAGCACTTTGACTTGCACCTCGCCCCGCGCCCATTCGTCACCGCCCGCGATCAGAGCGTACGCGAATCCGTGCCCATCGGCGTACTTCAACTGAGCCTTCAATTTACGAGGTTCGGGATAGACCTCCGTCCCAATGCCCGCACGGCGAAGGTTCGTCGCCAAACGTAGGTAATCGTCACGGTGATCCTTATCAAAGAAAGGAATGAACACCGGACACGGCTTACTGTTCGATGACAATCGATCGAGCGTCTCTAACGCACTGAGCAAACGGTCGAGCCCCAATGAGGCACCGATACCTGGAAGATGCTGTTTCGTGTACAGACCCGCGAGGTTGTCGTATCGCCCACCGCTGCAGATGCTACCGATACCGGGCAACTCATCGAGAGTCGTCTCGAAAATCACGCCCGTGTAGTAATCCAACCCACGTGCGATCGAAACATCGATCTTGATCCGATCCGGCGAAACCCCCGACGCGATCGCACCGTCGTAGATCTCACGCAACCGAGCCGCCCCTTCGTTTGCCTTTTCGTTATCGCCGAGGATTCCGGGCAACTTCGAGAACACCTCTTCGGCCTCGCCGTCGCACTGTGCCAACTGCAACACTTGCCCAGCTTGCTCCATCGTGATTCCCGCCGCATTGACCATTTCGGTCGCCGTCGCCTCGAGTCCGATCTTTGCGAGCTTATCGAGACTACGCAAAATCGGAGTCGATTTCTCCGCGAGTCCGAGTGACTCGAGCAACCCGTTCAGGATCGCACGGTTATTGATGCTGATCGTGAACGCATCGATTCCGATCGCGCGGATCAACGAGTCGATCACCGTTACTGCTTCGATATCCGCGAGCACGGACTCAGTTCCGATCGTATCGAAATCGCACTGATAGAATTCTCGGTATCGGCCCGCCTGCGGGTTTTCGCCACGCCATACCGGCGCGATGTGATACCGTTTGAACGGCGTACCGAGTTCGTTGATGTGCTGGGCCGCAAACCGAGCCAACGGCACCGTCAAATCGAACCGCATCCCAACAGGCCGTTTACCCGCATCGACGAACTGATACAACTGCCGGTCCGTCTCTTCGCTGCCCTTGCCCGTCAGAATCTCGAGATGCTCGAGCGTTGGCGTGTCGATCGGTGCAAAGCCGAAACTTCGAAAGGTTTCGCGAGCGGTTTCCATCAATCGCTCGCGGGGGATCATTGCCGCGGGCAAGTAATCACGGAACCCTTTGAGCGTGCGGGGTTGAATCAGGGACATGGGCAAACAAACGGGGTGTGGAGATCAAAATTTTCCCACGTAGTTTATCGCCCCTGCGGTCCAGCGATAGGGACGTTACGCCTTCGCGAATGCCGATCGCAGCGTCGTGGATTCGAAACCGGCGGGCACTTTCCCGTTCGCGCCGTACATGTACACCGCCGCCTGGATGATCGCCGACAGAGCACTCGAAATCAGCGAAACCAACAGCAAACCGGCTACGCCTGCGACAATCAACGCCGCACCCACGATCGCCAAGTCGTTACCGATCGCCACGACGCCACCGACGATCAAACCGATACACGGCAGCATCGCCAGAAACGAGAAAAAGCCGATACTCGCGTTGCCCGCAAACGCTTCGCCCCACGATTCCTTCAAAATCTGAGTCGAACGTTTGACCGCCGTGATCGGCCCGGCCCGCTCGATCACCAAAATCGGCACCACGAAAAACGTAACCGCCGACCACGCCATACCCAGCAATCCGGCGACGAACGCGCCCACCCGCGAACTGCGACTCTCGATCGCTCGCAGTGCCACGCCAACGGTCGCACTCAGTAACGCCCAACCGGCGATTTGCGGCAACCGAGCCATCGATGCGGAAAACCCTTCGGCGATCGTCGGACGCTCACCATAGAAACGCTTCACCGCACACGCGATCAACGCGCTGTTGAAAAAAACGATGACGAAGTAGTTCACAAAATAGAAAACGAACAACCCGCCCCACATCAACACCTCAGTCAACGTGTCATCGCCCGCGACCTCAACGTTGCCGTCCTGCATCGCGCCCTCAAAGATGCCCGACGCGAAGAGCGGAATCGCAAACGTCGCCATCACAATCAAACAACAAATGCCGCTCAACATTGGAAACAACAACAAATGCTTGTCCGTCTTCAACACGTGCCAGCTTTGTTGAGCCAGGTGAAAACCGTTTGTGAATCGTTGGAACATGGCCTAAACCCCGGCAACAAGAGAGCGACACTCAGCGATGAGAAGAACGATCGCCGCACGCCAATCCTATCGCCCCCAACACCCTCACGCAACTTTGCGGCACCAACTGCGACGACAACCGAACTGCCCGCAACAAGATGCCACGCAGCCGTCAGGCTGCTCGCGACTCAGGACTCGCGTCCGGTAATCAACCGCGGCGGCACGTGCGTGACACTGTTGAGCGATCCCAATTGCCAAACGCCTTCACTCGATCCACGAAGCATGGTCACCGACGTGTTCGCAATGGCGCCGACCGAATCCATGCAAAGAATGTCCTTCAAAAGGACGCGAAGCAACTCACGTTTGAAGTCAGCATGGATGACCAACGCAACACTCAGACGGGTTCCGCCGAACGTCTCGACCAAACGCTCGGCAACCTGGGTCGCGCGGAGTTTCGTCTCATCCGATTCTTCGCGTGGACGACACGCCCACCATCCCGCGTCACCGATCTCATCGTCAATCGTCAACGAAAACCGATCGTCCAGCCCATCTTCACCGGCCGAAGTATCGCCTGAGATCGACGCAGGATCCTGCGTTCCCACGCTCACGCCCGCGAGGGCCGGTTGCGGTTGAAAGAAGCGTTCGATTTGCCGGCGGTTCATGCCTTCGGCACCGACGAAACTCTTGACGTCGTGGCCGTGGTAGCAACCGCCATTTTCAAACACGTCATGCCAAACCTGCACCGGGCACGCTCGGCGTTTCAGGATCGGATAAGAGGTCTCGAGAGTACGACGGAACGGACTCGTCACCAGAACGTCCAGCGGCAACGAGTGCATCCAAGTCGCTAAGTGATCCGCCTGCAACCGACCACGCGGGGTGATCGGTGGATCGCAAACCCGTTCATAGACAGGTTTCGCGTTGTTGGCACTTTCGGCGTGCCGAATCAGCAGCAGCTCAAACGACTCTCCGGGGTTCACGCGTTGCGTCCCTTGCGACGTCGCTCAGATTCCTTCAACGCCATCTTACGCAAACGAATCGATTCCGGCGTGACTTCGACCAACTCATCGTCTTCGATGTACTCGAGTGCTGTTTCGAGCGACATGTCGCGTGGTGGCTTGAGAATGACGTTCTCGTCACTACCACTCGCACGCATGTTGGTCAGCTTTTTCTCACGCGACGGGTTCACGACCATGTCGCCTTCGCGAGCGTTTTCGCCGACGATCATGCCTTCGTAAACTTCCACGCCCGCAGGCACAAACAGATCACTGCGGTCCTGCAACGCGTACAGTGCAAACGGCATGGTCTTACCGCCCGTCATCGAAACCAACACACCGTTGGCACGACGCGGCACATCGCCTTCGACAACACGGTAGCTTTCGAACCGGTGGTGAATGATCGCGGTACCCTTGGTCGCGTTGAGCAAACGGGTACGCAGTCCAATCAAGCCACGCGAAGGAACGCTGAATTTCAACAGGCTGTAATCGCCGCGTTGCTTCATTTCTTCGAGTTGCCCACGACGCAATCCGACGAGTTCCATAACAGGCCCCATCACATCAGTCGGCACTTCCACGCGAAGCGTTTCGAATGGTTCGTGCTTCTTGCCGTCGATCATTTTGAAAACAACGTGCGGCTTCGCAACGCTCAGTTCAAAACCTTCGCGACGCATCGTTTCGATCAAAATCGCCAAGTGCAAAACTCCGCGGCCTGCGACTCCATAAGCCTCCGTTCCTTCGATCATCCGAACGCGAAGAGCAACGTTCCGCTCCAGCTCTTTTTCGAGACGCGCTTTGATTTGGCGCGTGGTCACGTACTTACCTTCACGACCGGCCATTGGCGATGAGTTCACACTGAACACCATCTCGAGAGTCGGCTCGTCCACGGTCAGACGAGGCAACGGGTTATCCGCACCGGTTGCCGTCAACGTGTCACCAATCTCAACATCATCGAGACCTTCGATCGCGACCAAGTCACCGGCGGATGCCGTTTCCGCCGCAACGCGTCCGAGATTATCGAACAAGTAAAGACCGGACGGTTTGACTTTGCGTTTGGTCGGCTGGCCGTCCGCACCGAGGCAGTGCAAGTCGAACGATTGCCCTGTCGAGATCGTCCCCGCGTTGATACGCCCCACGGCAATTCGGCCCACGTATTCGCTCCAGTCGAGCGTCGTGACCATCATTTGAAAGTCCGAATCCGGATCAATCGTCGGCCCAGGAATGTGATCGACCAACAGATCCAACAACGGCAACATGTTTTCCGTACGGACTTCGTGATCGGTCGTCGCGAATCCTTCCTTCGCACTGGTGTAGACAAATCCGATGTCATCGAGCTGTTCTTCGCCACCGAGATCCGCGAGCAGTTCGAGTGCTTCGTCGAGAGCCTCGTGAGGTCGACCGTCGGGACGATCCACCTTGTTCACAACCACAATCGGCTTGCACCCCGCTTGCAGGGCCTTTTCCAAAACGAAGCGGGTTTGGGGCATCGGGCCTTCCGCCGCGTCGACCAACACCAAACAACCGTCCGCCATCTTCACCACCCGCTCGACTTCGCCACCGAAGTCCGCGTGACCGGGCGTGTCGATCAAATTAATTTTGACGCCGCGATAAGGAATCGCGATGTTCTTCGCGAGAATCGTGATCCCGCGTTCTCGCTCGAGATCGTTCGAATCGAGAATCCGCTCTCCCTGCAATTCCGTGTCCCGGAACTGCCCGCTCTGACGCAGCAGGCAATCGACCAACGTCGTTTTACCATGGTCGACGTGGGCAATGATCACCACGTTGCGAATGTCTTCGCGGGTGGACGACGGTGTGGTGGAGGTGTCTTGGTTCAATGTGGACGCGGGAGACAAGGGAGGAACTTTCGATCTAAACTGACGTTGGCGGGCGAAAACAGATAGCATGGTCAGTTCGGCATCGCTATCTCGATGGACGTTCGCCTAGTTCTAGTTTGTGCGGCGATCTGTCACTAGGCGAATTGGCACGAATGTTGCCCATCCCCGCCGTAACCGCCCCTAAAACCCAATGCTCGCCCTTTCGCAAATTACACCATGCTCGTTGCCATCACCGGCGGCACCGGATTCGTCGGTCGCCACGTCATCTCACACCTGACCGACGCCGGGCACACCGTCCGAGCCTGGTACCGAAGCCACGCCCCAAAGCCGAAATCCCGCGTCGAGTGGATCCGCGGCAGCCTCAACGACTCCGCCGCCACACGCAGCCTTGTAGAGGGGTGCGACGCCGTGGTTCACTCCGCCGTCGCACGCCAAGGTCAGAGCTTCATGACCGAACCGGACGACCCGATCGCCTACTTCGAGACCAACGTCGTCAGCTCGCTGCGATTGATCACCGAAGCCGAGACCGCAGGAGTTCAGCGGTTCGTGTCGATCTCGTCGGGGACCGTTCACCAGAAGGTCGCCGATGACCTGCCTCTGGATGAACGACACCCGCTGTGGCCGACCACCATGTACGGCGCCAGCAAAGCGTCCGTCGAAACGCTCGTCCATGCCTACGGATTATCCGATCGCCTCAATATCGCCACCCTCCGCCCCGTTTCCATCGTGGGCGTCGACGATCCGATCGAAAACTCCAAGTGGTACGAACTCGTTCGTGCGATCAAATCCGGTGAGTCCGTCGACATCAGTGGCGGCGGGAAAGTCGTTCCCGTGAACGATCTCGCCCGAGCCGTCCTGTGCCTGCTCAACACCGACCAACCCATCGCCGGGCAAACCTACAACTGCTCGGCCGGTTTCTACAGCCACCACCGAATCGCAACGATGGTCCGCGAACTCACGGGCAGCGATTCAAAATGGATCGGCGACGAAAAAACGTCCGCCCGCGAACTCCACACCGACAAGATCGAAGAACTCGGAATGCGTTTCAGCGACGAATCTGAAATCCGACGCATCATCGAGACGTTGGTGCGGGTAACAGGACATAAGCTAGAAGCTAGAAGCTAGAAGCTAGAAGCTAGAAGCTAGAAGCTAGAAGCTAACAGCTAACAGCTAACAGCTAACAGCTAACAGCTAACAGCTACTTCCTTCCAAAGTCGGCGGGGATCTCGCCCCAGACTTTTGTTTCCCATTTCAAAATGGGGTTTCGAACCTCGTGCTCGGCCAACCATTTCTCTGCACGGCGTACCAAGTTGAATAGTTTTTGGTTCTCCGCCGACGCGGGCAACTTCGTCCGGCAAACACCTTTCTCAACCCACGTCCGTCCGATTCGCGAATCGGAATAAATCGGCGTGTCGTATTGCCCTGCGTGATCGAGCAGAGCCAACGCGTGAACGATCGCGAGAAACTCGCCGATGTTCACCGTGCCCTCGGGGTAAGGCCCCATGTGAAACAAGTTGATACCGGATTCGATCTCGACGCCCTGGTATTCCAATTCACCGGGATTGCCCTTACACGCTGCGTCGACCGCCCACGCGGACATGTCGACGCCTAACCCCGCGAGGTCATCCGGGTCAACCGTTGGCGTGGGTTTCTTCTTCTTCGAATCCCCACCTTTGCCCCAGTACGCATCAGGCCCTTCCGCGTACGCCGACTCCGCCGCCGCTCGCGTAGGAAACGACTTGTACTTCGCATCCGAAAAGCCCGAAATTTCCTTCTGGCATTGCGCCCATGTCGAATACACGCCCGGATGAAACCCTTGCCAAACGACATAAGACTTTGGCTTTTTCGCCGCCATACTAACTCTTTCGGATGCCAATCAAAACCAAACAAACCTCCGGTGCACCCACTGGCACTCGTTCTACCGTAGTCGCTTAACCGAACTACCTACCCGGCAACCCGCAACCTGTCAGCTGCAACGTCACCTCACCGTCCCGGTCGCAACACACTCCGCGGTTTTCTCGCCCGGCAAGTCAGTAACAATTTCGATCTTTTGTGCGATCCGATCAGGCTCATCCCCAGCCGCAAACTTCAACTGAACGAAGTGAAGCTTCTTCTTGCCCTCGGGGATTTCAAACGTGAAACGCTTGTCGATGCAGCGAACATCCGTGATCGAAAACGGCTCGTCGGCTCGCACCAACAATCGCTTGCCAACCGATCCACCGATCTCCGACGTCCCTAGACTCACCGCTGCGGGTGAAACGCTGAGAGTGGGACGAACATGCCCCGCGACGGCCATTTCAATCGTCGGGAACTGAGTGTCATTGCTGATCAACGTCAACCTTTCGCGGATGTCGCCCTCGCTCATCGTTTCCTTCATCCGAACCTGCATCTCGTACTCAACCAAACCTGGTTGCACACGTGGCGGGCTCAACTTCACTGCCAAATCGCTGCAGTGACTGCGGACGTCCTGGATGCGCCATCCTGGGTTACCACGGTGAGAAATTTTGATCGTCCGGTCCTTGATCTCGCCCGGTTTGGACTGACCAAAATCGATCTCCGCCGGTTCGAACGTCACGTCCGTGCGAATGAAACCGCTGACCTGCAACTGCACTTCGGCGTAGTAAGGCTGGTCAAACACGACCGTGATCGTGGCCGCCTTTTGGCCGATGAAAGTGCTCGTGTTCAACGTCGCGACGATCGACGCCGTCTCATGCGTGGCGAGAGTATCCTTGCTGACCGAAGGCGTCGTGCATCCGCAACTGCTGCGGACAGCGGCAACGTGGACGTCTTCTTCGTACAGGTTTCGGAAATCAAAATAATGCTCCGCCGTCGCCCCACGTCCCACGACTCGGAAGTCATGCTTCGTTTCAGTAAACATCCGCTGAGCCCAGTTTTCTTCCGCGATCGCGTCGACGGGCATCGTGAGCACGGAAACCGTACCGACCAAGAACGTAAAAATCAAACTACGGACGATGCGGATTGGGGGCATTGCTGATTTCATTGGATTGAACTTCCGTCGTTCCTGTCTATTGAAATATTGGAGGGTCAGCTGGACATCTCACAGCTGACGGTCACTCAGCGGAATTCCCCCTGAGTCGTTCCTGCATATTCGGGCCGAAGCAGATCAGCGGACTTCCTTTTGTACCTTGTCGGCTAATGATGCGAAATTTTCCAATATTTCCGCCAATCGTTCCATGGGTAATCCGACAACGTTGCTTTCACTATCGTTTTCGACGATTTCGATCCAGTCATTGTCGTCCTGGTACCCGAATCCGCCGGCCTTTCCCTGCCACTTACCTCCGTCGAGGTATGCGGTGATCGCGTCTTCGTCGAGCTCCGACATTTGCAAACGCGATCGCACGACGTCCAAATAGCACTGATTCGTGCCCGTCGACCACAAACAAACGCCCGTATACACGTCGTGTTTCTGCCCCGACAGCAGCCGCAACATCGCCTCCGCATCGGCCCGGTCTTTCGGTTTGCCGAGTATCTTTGCGCCGCATGAGGCCAACGTATCGGCCGCAATGATGAACGAACGCTTGCGACGACGTACCACATCGACGGCCTTTTGAAACGCCAACCGAGCCACCATCTCCTGCGCGGTCTCTTTGTAGTCGACTCCACATTCCGCCGAATCCGCCGCCGGACAAACCTCGAAATCGTACCCGGCCGCACGCATCAATTCCGCTCGGCGGGGCGACCCACTGGCCAACACCAACGGTTCTCCCGTCGGGACTTTCGCTCGCGGCAAACCTTTCATCAAAGGCAACGTGTTACTCATTCGACCGGATTCTCCCCGACTGTTTTAGTAATACTCGTGTCGACGTGCTCGCTCGGCGGAATCGATTCCGCGACCGCTCCGCGTTTGGCAAACACAATCGCCAACACGCCCAAGATCAACAGCGTGACCCCCAACACCCGAAGCGGCGTCGCTGGGACACGCGGGTTGCCCAACCATCCGTAATGGTCGAGCAACATTGCCAACAGAGTTTGCCCCGTCATCACCGCCGCAAACCACGGCAACGATCCGACACGCGGAACCAGCACCAAGGAACTGGTGACCAAGACGACACCGATCGCGCCACCGATCCACGCCCAAAACGGCAACTGCGTCGGCGACACACTCATCCGCGGAGGCAAAATCCCGCACACGAGCGAGATGACCAGCACGATCACAAACCCGGAACCGAACGAGTACAACGACGCATGCAGCGGGTGATGCATGTACCGACCCAGCATCCCGTTGGCACTCGGCTGGATTGCCAATATCCCACCGGCAAACAAACCGATCACCACCGCCAGCGTCATCCACCCCGTTTCGCCCGCCGGTGAGGGACTCAACCTAGCACTCTTCTGCGAACGCGTGCTGGCGAGCGGCCGCCGATTTAAATCCGTCGGCGTCGGACGTTTTGCCCGTTCCGCGATCCGCCGCCGTAGGCATCTGAGGCCCCGGGACCTCGGGTCCGGTGTGACTGATCTCGTTCTTCTCGTTCACAAAGATCAGCTTCGGTTGGTGCGACTTCGTTTCCGATTCCGGAATCATCGCATACGCCGCCAAGATCACATGATCGCCCGGGCGAATCAAATGCGCCGCGGCGCCGTTGGCGCAAATATCACTCGAGCCCGGCAAGCCCTCGATCGCATAGGTTTCCAACCGCGAACCACGTGTCACGTTCCAAACGTGCAACGACTCATAAGCAACAATCCCGGCCGCCTCCAGCAATTCCGGAGGCACCGTCAGACTACCTTCATAGTTGACGTCGGCGGCGGTCACGGTCGCGCGATGAATCTTCGCGGCGAGCAGTTTGCGATAACGATGGGGAGCGTCCAAGGTCGCTAGCTCGTTAGAAAAGGTTTCAGTTTTTCGATCGTTCCCTCGTTGCCGATCTCCAATTTACCAAATCCGTACGTCGCACCCTCAGCCACAGCGGCCTGTTGGTGCTCGTCGTAATTGGTGACCAACATCACGGGAACATTACCGATCTCAGGATCCGATTTAATCTTCTTGATGATCTCCAATCCGTCACTGTAATCACGGTCCAACTTGCGATTGACCGTCACCAAATCGACTTTGCGTTTACGGAGCAACTCAACGGTGTCATCGGCGCCATGCGTCTGCAACACCGTGGCTTCAAAATTTGACGTCACCATTTGGCGAATCGAATTGAAGTCAGGACCGCAATTTCCGCAATCAACTAGCGTTTTTACCATTGGGAGGGACGTGATGTGGGGGCGAAGGAGGGAGCATCTAAAGATTAAGAGAGACCAATCGGTCTCAAATGGCCGATCGTTCCCAACCGCCTCATGCGACAGACCGCTCGGCCAGTCCCGCATTCTCCGCGAAACGAGCCCGTGATTCCAATCGGAACACCGGGGCAACTCATCATACGCGGGCGGGAAAGCCATGGGTCGGGTGGGGAACATCAACAGGTTTAACCGGGAATCCGCGAATCGGCAAGGTGCACGGATCTCGCCAGCCCGCCCCGTCGGGCTTTTGCCTCGCACAACCGCAAATCCCCGCCCACTGCACCCCGTTTTCGGCCCGCTTTCGCCCCCCTACCAGCCTTCCGCCCACGCGGCGCTTCACTTTTCACTCGCGCTTCCTATCTCGCCCAACACGCCTTCCGCCACCCTCTCGCACCGCAAAAGCACCTCGCGAAAGCGTGAACGCTTTCAATAATCGCGCCACATCAACTCACGCCTCGTATCAAAACCGCGTTACCGGATCGGATCACCAATCGCCAGAAACACGATCCTCCCGTCCGGATTCGCCATGAACTCGATTCCGTCATAACGAAGCCAGACCGCCCCGTCCAACGAAGGCCCTCCGTAGCTCAGCGGTTTCTCAAACTCTCTCACCGCCCTCGCCTGGGCGGGCACGCCGAACTGCTCGAGCAAGTACCCCACGTCGACCAAATAGGAAAACGTGAAGCACGCGTTCCATCGCACCTTTCTGCCCGACAACTCGAATTCGTGGCCCGATTTTGCCTCCCCGATCGCTTTGGCAATCGGCAAAACCGGCGACGCAATCTCCTCCCCGCGAGGCAACTCCTCGGGAAGACTCTCGAGATGCCGAACGATCTCGCGGGCAGAACGATCGCCGCCGGCAGTTTCACCCGCACCGTATCGATTGCGATTCGCATCCACCCACGCGGCCGTTAACTCACGTCGTCCATCAACCCACCTCGCCGACACCGGGTACCCCAAACTCAATCGCTCGCCGTCGCAACGCACGAACAGATCACGAACCGGATGCCCATCCAATCGCGGCGGCGACTTAACAAACCCGCCCAACTTCAGATAACCGTCCGATGGTTCAACCGTCGATTCGCGATGGTGCGGTTCCGCCTCGTCGTAGCGAATCACCAATTCATCATCAGGCCGGAATCCGCTTCGTTCGTCCTGGCGATCCGTCCACGAATATTTTCCCGTCCACGACGTCCCCGTCGCGTTCACCAACACGCACGTTCCGATCTCACTCAGCGAAACCCCAAACGTTGGCTTCGTCGCGCCGGCCTCGTTGACTATGCCGGCCTGTTCCACCGTGCTGGCCTGTTCCACCGCACCAACATCGTTCACCACACCGACCCAATTCCCCACAACGCTTTGCCGCGGCAACGGCATCCGTTTGTACGCCGAATAACCAACCGGCAATCCGATCACACACGCAATCACAACCATCACCACGACCAACTTCACCGCAACACGAGGTCGAACGAGTTGTCCGATCCGCTCGTGCACCGAATCTCTCAACCGCGAAAAAACACCAACGCGTCGTCGGCGTTCGACGTCTCTCGCTAACTCCTTCTCTTGCGCCGGAGCACGCATGGCTCCAAACCCAAAAGCCTCATTCCTGCGGTCCAACCCTACCGACTCACCTGAGGACTTCACCGACGACTCAGCCGCGCCCGAGCCATCATCGATCGCCGCCCCACTCCCCGCGGCGACCGCTTCGTTCGCGATTACGTCGGGAGCCGAACTCGACCTCGATTTTGTCGACGACTTCACTGCTACGCGATTCGCCGAATCCGCCAACGGCGCCGCGGTCGCTCCTTTGGCCTGAATCTGTTTGGCCCTCTCGATCGGGCTGATCAACGACTTCAGCCGCTCCCGCCGCTCCGATAAATCCTTCGGAACGAGCGTCCGCAGCACCAGCTTTCCGCCTTCGTCGATCCGCACCAAATCGCCCCGCAGACACGCCGGTAAGATCCCTGTCCCGGTGATGGGAATCCACGGACGCGACGGGTCGCTCTGCAATTCCGTGCCCGGCGGCAACATTCCCTGACAGGCAAAGCCGATCAATTCGCGTAATTTGAACGGTCCCATGAACGCGCCCGGCATTCCGCGCGTCTGATACGTTGGAACCCGTGATCCCGCCGGATGCGGCAACGCATTGCCTTTGTCGCAAAACAAACCCGCACCCGCCGCCGCAACCCACGGCCCTTCGCTGCCATGACTCAGCAGCGTGCCCGGACGAACAATCCCCGCCAATGTCGCCTCGCGAACTTCGATCCCCGTAAATGGGCCGGCCACCGCGAGATCCGTTTTGATGTAAAACGATGTCATGGCAACGATCATATCCTTCATTCGCCATGCTTGTCTAATTATTTATCTTCCGCTCGAAACGCATCCCATGATCGAACAACCCAATCATGTCTCTGCGAAACGATTCGCATTCACGCTCGTCGAAGTGCTCGTCGCGATCGCGATCATCTCGATCTTGATCGGATTGCTCCTGCCGGCGGTTCAAGCCTCACGTGAATCGGCACGGCAAACCCAGTGCATCAACAACCTCAAACAAGTCGGCCTGGCGATCCAAAACTTCGAGAGCCAAACCAAAGAACTCCCGCCGAGCCGCAACTACGATCACTTCCAAAGCTGGGCGTTCCTCATCCTTCCGCACATGGAACAAACCGCACTCCCCGAAGCCTGGGACGATCGGTTGAAATACTACTACCAAACCGACACCGCACGCCAAACACCGATCCCGATGTACTTCTGCCCGTCACGCCGCGACGGCAAAATCCTCAGCACGCAGAACGACGACATTCTTTCACCGTTCGAAGTCAGCGGGCATGTTCCCGGTGTCGTGAGCGATTACGCATGCTCGGCCGGTCACGGCCCCGCCGGCGTTTGGAACTGGATCACGTCCAACGGCGCGATGATCATGGGACGCGGCGAAACCGAACCGCCGACCGTTCCCACCGGTTGGTACGCACCACCGCTCGCCGAACTGGTGCAGTGGAGCAGCCGGACCAACTACGCGAGCCTCAGCGACGGAGCCAGCCACACGATATTGGTCGGTGAAAAACACGTCCGTCCCTCACGCATCGGAATCGCACCCGAAGACGGAGCGATCTACAACGGAGATCACCCCGGCAACTTCTCTCGGTGCGGCGGCCCCGGTTACCCGCTCGCACGATTCCCAACCGATGCCTACCAAACCAACTTCGGCTCCTACCACACCGGCGGAGTCAACTTCGTCTTCGCCGACGGCAGCGTCCGAACCTTCGATCCGTCGATCTCCACCGAACTGCTAGGCCGACTTACCGCGCGCAACGACGGCAAATTCGCCGAAGACAATTAGGTGGAGGGGATTAGGCAAACAGCAAACAGCAAACAGGCAACAGGCAACAGGCAACAGGCAACAGGCAACAGGCTAATGGCTAACAGCTAACAGCTAACAGCTAACAGCTTCTCTTCCAATAAATCACACGCACATCGTCTTCGAACCGAGTCACGTCTTCGATCGCGAACGCACTCGCATCATGAAGTCGCCGAAAGCCGGGATCACCGACCGGTCCCGGTGCCTCACGACCGCCGATCACCTTCGCCCCGATGTAAACGTGACACTCATCAATCAGATCGCCCGCGGCAAAGCTCCCTAACAACTCGCCACCACCTTCGACCATCAAATTCGTCATCGGGCGACCACTCGGGTTGTCCGAACTACCAAAGCGCCGCAACGCCTCGTCGACCATGCCCGCTGCGTCATGCGAATCAACGCGAATGATGTCGACCTCATGGTCCGCCAACCGAGCCAACGCACCATCCGATAATTCAGGCCCCGCTACCAACCAAACAGGAGTCTCCGACGCCGTCTGAACCAACCGGCTACTCACCTCGGGAACACGCGACCGTGCAAACACGATCCGCGCCGGCGTCCGTGGACCGCCACCCCTCGCAGTCAACATCGGATCATCCGCGATCACGGTCCCCATTCCGACCGCGATCCCCTCGACGCGGCCTCGCAATTCATGCACGCCCGCGCGAGACGCCCCGCCCGTGATCCATTGGCTCTCGCCCGACGAAGTCGCAATCCGCCCGTCCATGCTCATCGCCCACTTCGCAATCACCCACGGCCGGCCCGTACGCACGCGTTTCAAGTACGCCGCCAATTGCTTCGTCGCCGCATCGGCCTGCACCCCCGTCGACACGCTGATCCCCGCCGCACGCAATCGCTCGACGCCGCCCCCGTCCACCTGATCAAACGGGTCCACGACCGCGACAACCACCCGTGATATCTCGGCCGCGATCAACGCGTCCGCACACGGCGGAGTCTTGCCGTGGTGACAACACGGTTCCAACGTCACGTATGCCGTCGCACCGCAGGGCGACTCACCGCGCCGCTGGCAATCCGCCAACGCGTTGACTTCCGCATGCGCCTCACCGTACCGCTCATGAAATCCACGCCCGATCGCACGCCCATCACGCACGATCACACAACCCACCATCGGATTCGGCTCAACGCTCCCGAGCCCACCCCACGCCAAATCGATCGCCTCAGCAACCCAACGCTCATCCCCCGACCGCACGTCGTCCATCATCACTCACCCAGTTCGCATTCCAGCCCCAAGCCCCAAACCATCCTACTGCCCAAACTATCCACTTCACCCTCCCACTGAGAGTGTCAAGCAAAGCGAAGCGTGAGCAACCTCCCACTCACCAAAAGTTACCGAAGCCCCACGCCTCTTCTACGCCGAAGGCGTTTCAGAAATTAGCCGGCAGTCGAGCGAGGCGAACACTGCCGGATCCATGCAAACTAAAACACAATCGACCCCGAAGGTGGTCGCACCGCCAACACACTGGCTGCTGACACCACCATCGGGGTCGACGCAATTTACGTTTGACACGGCATCCGCAGGCGCGCCACGCGACCCACGGATTCTAGCCTCGAGATTCCAGCGTGCCCGCCGGCAATCAGTCCATCCCCGGAACCCACAGCTTACTCGGCGCCGCACCACCGCCGTCGCCCGCCGGAGCTGCCGCAGCCCCGCCGCCACCGTCCGGTGTCCACAAGCCGCCCGACTGTGATTGCCCCTGTCCCGCACCCTGTGGTGCCTGAACCGGCGATCCGTCCGGACGAATCAAGCCGAACTGAACCAGCAATTGCTGCAGCCGCCCCATCACTTCCGGATCGTTACCATGAGTCCGCGCGATCTGTTGCACACAATCCTGGAACTTCTCAGGCTCGCCGCGACGCAGACGCAGCGGCAACTCCGCCAACAACAACGACGCCGTCGAGAACTTATGAGCCTCGGCGTACTTCTTTGCCGCCTCCAAATTCTCGATCGCATCGTCACTCTTCGCTGCCGTTTGCATCAAGAACGAATACCCGAGCAACTTCGCTCCCGCCAATTCACCTTCCGATGGCAACTCCATCTCGGTCAATTGACGCGACGCACGGCGTCCAATCTTCGTCGCCGAAATCTGCTGAGCACGCTGGATCACGTAAATCAAATTCTCGACGTCCAACCCCGAAGGATCGATGCGGTTCAAGTCATACGCGGGAATGTTTTCGACATCTTCACCCTTCGGTTCAATCGCCTCAGGAGCCGGCCGGCCACCAATCTCACATAATCGCTCGACCAACGTCTCATCGCGCGAGATCAATCCGTCTTCGCCCTCGAGGTAACGCAACAACGCCGCTCGCGCCAACCATTTCGAATCATCGCCCGCCGCGTCCTTCAACGACTGATCGCCCAGCAACGGAACCGCCGTTTCCGACAATTTCTTGACCGCACGATCGACGAACAAATTCTGTTGCAACAAATCGAACTGCGACGGATCCGTGATCTTCAATCCGCCCGGTTGCGCCATCGCCACATAATTCAGAGGCAACCATCCCTCGCGTTCGGAATCGAAATGACGCCCCGGCAACGCCAACCCCAACAAATCGCGAGCAACCTGCTCGTCCTGAGCCGTCACGCCGACAACCTCAACGCGTGCCGCACGGTCCGTTTCGCGTCCGAACACCGTGACCAACGCAATCGATTCCGGCACCATCGAAACGTCACTCGGGACACCTTCTTCCATCGGTGGCTCGCGGTCGAGCATTTGATAGGCCGCACGCGGTCCGATCTCTCTGTCGCCCTTGAGCTGTTGCAGAAACTCAGGCGGCAATTCCGCGAACCGTGAATGCGACGACAACGACATCATCGTCTCTTCGATCGACTCGACATCCGTGGTCAGCGTCCGCTTCTCGACCGAAATCGCATCCGAATCCGGACCGGCCACAAACGACGTTGCCAAGTAACGAGCACGATCGTCCGCGGACAAACTCTCGCATTCGGACAGTTTTTTCAATAACTCGATCTGCTTCTGGTAGTCGCCCCGCCAAACCGAACACGTCAGCAATCCCGACAAAACCGCGGGCTGCGACGGAGCGGTCCGTTGCAGAGAATCGAATTTATTTTCAGCCAACACAATCTTGTTGTTCGCCAACATCAGCGCCGCTTCGTCATACCTCTCGGCCCAATCAACGCCGTCCGGACGCGGAATCAATTCCGGCATGAACTTCGCGAGCAAATTGACCGCTGGGTCCCGGTTGATCTGCTGCAGCACATTGGCTGCCATGTTCGACCCTTCGTATCCCTCCGAAACAAACGCCAACGTCGCATAAATCCGCGCCGTCAGGAGAATACCGTTGCCCGCCAAGCCGTACGAAAGCAACGAGACGACGTCGAGAACGAAGGAGTCGACGTTCTGGCCGCTCTCCGTCAACGCCTCCAACATCAACTCAGTCGCCTTGCCCAAATCCTGCGCGAACATGGCCGCCGCAGCACTCTGGGTCAGAGCCAACGGGTTCGAAGGCTGCAGGCGCGTGAACCGCTCCGCATTCTCTTTCAACGAATCGTACTCACGCAGGTCCATCAACAACCGACCGCGAATCGCCAACGCCCAAGCCGCATCGGGATGCTGATCCAGGATCGACGCCAATCGATCGAGGGCCGGCACGAGCTGGCCGCCTTCAACCATCGTCAGAACCCGATCGAGTTCATGCACGGAGTCCTTGCACTTGCAGAATTTGATTTTTTTGCCACTGCCACACGGGCAGATCGCATAAGTGTCGATCGACATAGGGTCACTTTGGAGGGGACGTGAAATCAGTTGCCCCAGCAACTTACCATGCCCACGGCAGCCCCCCAAGCCATGCACCCCCAGCATTCCACGCCCCAAAACCAGCCACCGCCCAGGCCCACAGGCCCGACACAAAAACCACCCTCACCCGTAGCTGACCGAGGCCCCTCGGTCAGCCCCCAACACCATCGAGCCCAAACAGCCTCAGCCCGCTACAACCCAACTCCCACCCACCCCAAAACAACAAACCAGCCCCCACCGCCCAAGCCACCACCCAGGCCCGAAGGGCCCAAAAAATCCACCACCAAAGATCAAGATCAAGATCAAGATCAAGATCAAGATCAAGATCAAGATCAAGATCAAGATCAAGATCAAGATCAAGATCAAGATCAAGATCAAGATCAAGAATCAAACCCCAGCCAAACCCCAACACACCAATCCCCAATTTGCCCTCCCACAACCTCCAACCAACAACCACCCCCCACCCACCCCCAGGCCCAACGGGCCAGCACAGAAACCACCCTCACCCGTAGCTGACCGAGGCCCCTCGGTCAGCCCCCAACCCATCAAGCCCAAACAGCCTCAGCCCGCTACAACCCAACTCCCACCCCAAACAACAAACCAGCCCCCACCCCCCAAGCCACCGTCCAAGCCCAGCGGGCCGACACAACCAATGCAGGTGGTGCCCCACACCGCTCGCCAACGCGAAAAATCTACCCAGCCCCCCAAATTGCCGCACTCGAAAAACGCGTGCACCTGTGTCCATCGAAAGCAAAACGCTTGCACCGCACTCCAAGATCCGAGACAATCCCCCCTGTAGAATCAGCGGGGCACTCAGGAATCTCACGAACGTGAGAACAAGTCACCCAAGCGGACGAAGTCCGCCCACAACGGGTGAGAACAAGTTAACAAGCCAAGACTTGTTCTCACGACCATCCCCCCACAAACACCCCCAAACCACTCGTTCTCCCCCGGTCCGACTGGTGAAAAACAAGTTATCTGACAAATGACCGAGCCTCGGAAACTGCGTTTCGATATTTGATTGTGGCTCACCACTGCTCCTGCTAGCATTAAATCTGCTGTTGCCGTTTCCAGCTAGAATCCGTAAAGGTCGGTACGATTTTGATCAATTCCGCGCGAAAGAGATTTCCAATGCCAACCGCCTCTGACGTATCTCGGTTGCTGAAGCTCAACCTTGAAATGGCAGACTTTAGCAGCTTTGTGCCGTTCATCCGAAACGGATTCTCACGACAATGTTTCGACGAATTTCTTTCTGGTACGACAATCGCGAGCGCGATCACGCGGCTTTCGGCTTTCGACAACCTAGCGGAAGATGCGAAGGAGCTCTCACCAGAGGCTTCGGATTGCCTACTCCGTATCGCACGGGTTTATGCCGAGGCGCTCGAGCTATTTGGGGAGAAGGAAGACGTTGCGCAGTGGATGGTTACCAAGAGCCTTACGCTGGGTGATCAAACGCCGCTGGAACTCTTGGATACAACAGTTGGTTTTGAATTGGTATATCACGAGCTGAAACGACTTCAGTACGGGATTGCCGGTTGATGAATGTTTGGCGTACCTCGAAGACTAAGTACGCATCGACTGCATTCACAGGAATTGGTGCCACGAAAGTTGGTGGCCGCTTCAACAACATAGGTTCCCCGCCTGTTGTGTATACGGCATGTGACACGCTAGCGCTAGCACTGCTGGAAGTCTTAGTCCATTTGCACAATCGAATTGTTCCGCCTGATTTCAGTTACATCAGAGCGACCATTCCCGATGATGTGTCGCGCGAGTTTCTGCGAGCAGACCAGCTCCCGATCAACTGGCTGATGTGGCCCCACCCTGATTCAACTCGTGTGATTGGGGATGATTGGCTTGCAAGACAGTCGAGTTGTATTTTGTTGGTTCCATCGGCGGTAACACGTGTCGATTACAACTGCTTGATCAATCCACAACATCCAGACTTCGGTTTAATCGAGGTTGAGCCGCCCGTGCCGCTGGAGTTCGACCAACGTCTTCTGGACTCGAGCGCGTAAACTGCTTACACCACAGATAACCATGCCATGCACACGAAGGACGGCATGGGGCGTTTACAGATGGAAACCACAATGGCCGTCCTCGGTGATGGCGGTCGACTATGAAGTCCGTTGTTTGGCAAGTGGGTTTTGACTCTGTTTTGTCTTACTTCATTTTTTTTCCGCTGGTGGAGGTGAGGTGCCGTTCGCCGGAGGCGTTTTTCGGTCGCTCGCCCGTTAGTGG
>NZ_JACHXU010000012.1:0-78556 GCF_014192335.1 Aporhodopirellula rubra
CGCCAGTACGAGCAACGCGGTTGGCCGGTGTTGAGCGTTGACACAAAGAAAAAGGAGCTGATTGGCGACTTCGCTCGCTCCGGTCGAGCTTGGACCGATGGGGCTCTCCACGCGTTTGACCATGACTTTGGTTCCTACAGCAGTGACCAGAAGGCAATACCCTACGGTGTCTATGATACGGTCGCCAACGAGGCGTTCGTCTACTTGGCTACTGGAGCAGATACGGGTGAGTTGGCTGCGGACGCAGTTCGTCGTTACTGGTATCGAATGGGACAGTCACGCTACTCTGGGGTCGGGGGGATTTTAGTACTGGCTGATTGTGGAGGCAGCAACGGATACCGAGTTCCACTGTATCGAGAACGACTTCATCGAGTGGCCCAGTTGCTGGGCATTCCAATCCGAGTCGCTCACCTTCCGCCGTACTGCAGCAAATACAATCCGATTGATCACCGCCTGTTCTGTCATCTGCCACAGGCGATCAGCGGTCGCTTGGTCGAGTCACTTTCCTGGATGCAGTTGCTGTTCTCCAAAGTCAGCACACGAACCGGACTCCGAGTCATATGCGAATTAGCTCGCAAAACCTATCAAGCCGGCATTAAAGCGGCAGCCGAATTTCGTCAAAACGAACCGACAGAGCGTGATGAAACTCTCGGTCAATTCAACTAAGTTCTACCAGCATGAAATCCCGAAGTTATTTCCGAACAGCTCCATAACATCAAGAAATCAGAAAGATACTCGCCACAATGAACCCAATCGAATAATTTTCTCGCTGGCAACTTCTGCAAAGAGGAGACTTGATAATTTGAGTGCAACAATAGAACCACGCATACAGCTGTTCGGTGCCGTTTTCAAAGGCGAGCTCGATACGATCCGGCAGTTGTGTCAACAACACCCTGAACTCGCCGAAGAAAGCGTCTCCGAGAAAGGGACGACGATTCTTTCGCTCGCGGTTTCGAGAAAGAAGATAGAAACAATCCGATGTCTGATCGATCTCGGATTCAACATTAACGCTGTGCGACTTCCAGAGAGATCGACCGCATTGGCGATCGCAATTGGGAACGACCTCGACGAAATCACGAAACTGCTGATCGACTCGGGAACTGACCTACAACTGGGTCGGCCGTTGATTGGAGCTCTCAACCAACGCAAGTCACCCGAGCGCCGGATGCGTTATGTGCGTTGGTTGGTGGAAGCTGACGCAGATATTAATCAATTGCACAATCTTTACGGCGACCCGGCCAAGCGATTCACCGCCCTCGACTGGACGAATGATCCCGCGGTGGCAGACTACCTCAAATCCAAGGGTGCAAAAACAGCAGCGGAACTTGAGGCAGCGAATTTGCATCCGTCCAATGCGGCAAGCACCCGTTTGCCACCAGAAGACGAAACCATCTCCTACTTCAACACTCATTTTGGTGCGACACTCGCTCAATCACTTAACGAGATCGAGCCCGGGCTGCCAGCGATTGCAGTTCGTGTCATTCCCGCGGCAGGTAGTCGTCGGCATGTAACGCTCTACACCACTGGGTTGTCACACCAAGCGATGCCGCCTTTTAAAGGTAAAAATGATTATCGGTATGCGGAATTGTTCATCGAATTACCTGGGGATTGGATGTTTGCCAGCGACGATCCTCAATTTGCTTGGCCAGTGAAGTGGATGCGAAAGATCGCTTCCTATCCTCTTCAAAAACCCGTTTCGCTGGGTGGCCCACTCACGATCATTGCCTGCAAAGATCCGCCGCGGCCCCTCGGACCGAACACCCGATTCACCTCCATCATGCTGCTAGCGGAAAAGCATTTTCGACGCTCCGACGGGAACACGGTCCAACTCTTCCGAATGGTGCCGCTTTACCAGGAAGAACGAATTCTTGAGATGCGAGATGGTGCCGCCGCCTTGATGAGAGCATTCGACAGGCAGAGTGTTCCATTCATTGTGGATACCAGTCGATTGAACGTGGCAGTAAACTAATGCGTTTTAGCGGGGTCGCATCAAAGGTGTCCGGTACCGATTCGCCACCGTACTGCACCGGAGAACGCGGTAGCGTTCGCTCTCTTGGTTGCCATGGAATGCTTCGAGACTTGCCAATGGGGACGGAGACGGATTGCAAGATGGATCCGGCAGTGTTCGCTTCGCTCGACGGCCGGCTACTATCTAAAACGCCTTCGGCGTACCCGAGCAAACGCCTGCAACCGGCAATCTTTCACCTGTCACCCTCAAATCGTGATCGCTTCGGCAACTGGGATCGCGAAGATTTTTCCGTCGCCGATCTCACCTTGAGAGCCGGTTTTTGCGGCGGATCGGATGATGGCGATCGCCTCGTCGAGATCCTCGTCGTCGACGACGAGCTCCAAGATGACCTTCCTGAGCAGGTCGATGCGATACTCGTTGCCTCGGAAGGTTGCCGTCTGCCCGCGTTGCCGTCCGTACCCCAACGCGTCGCTGACCATCGTTTCGGGATAGCCCGCGTCCTGTAGCGCCGAGCGAACGGTCGACAGTCGGATCGGCTGAATGATCGCTTGAATCAGAATCATGAGCGTGTGGTGACGAGAGATAAAAAGAGCCTGCCGGTGCGTACGTCCGGTGATTCCAGCACACCCGGCCCCGCGTTGCAATCCTCGGTGGAAGAATTACCGCCTAACGGCGGACGCAAGTGCAGATGCAATCGAGACGCATCGGCAATGGAGCGGGATTGAACCCTGGCTTTTGGTTGTTCTCGAAATGGAAGTCTTGCAGACGCTTCAATCTGACACGAGTAATTCAGCAGGCGAATCAGTTAACAGCATGTCAGGACATTGGGCACAGTCTCGCCCGGCGTTTGACTCGCGAGATTGCAGCCGTCTTCGTGCACGCACCGTCGCACACAAAAAAAATGCAGCCTCGTTCAGGGGAACGGGGCTGCGTTGTTTTTTTTGCGTCGTGATCGCTCTGAATCACGTGCGACTTACGAAGTCGGGTGATCGCTCGATTCCGATTCACTGGCCGACGAAGGCATTTCCTCGGCTGCGACTCGTTTGGCTTCGGCGACGATCGCCATTGCCGCACGCAGTTCGAGAGGTGAAAAGTAACGGACGTTGCCGGTGTAGCGGCTTTCGACGCGGTTCTTCTTCGAGAGTTCTTCCCAGCTCAATCCGTCCATCAGGTTCCATGCTGCGGCTTGGGCCGTGTTCTGAGCAACTTGTCCGTTCCCGAGTGCTTGGCAAACGAGTGCGACAGCCGGATCGCTGGTGACGCGTTCCAGAGGAACGATCGCGTATTTCATGCGTGGGTTGGGATCCGGTTTTCCGTGTTCGAGGCAAACGGTGTTCAGGGCGACTTTCTGGACACGACCGGCAGGCACGGTGAACATTCCGCCGCCCATACCGCCACCGCCCATGCCTCCCATGCCGCCGCCCATTCCGCCCATGCCGCCGCCCATACCGCCGCCGCCACCCATGGCTTGACCGCCACCGCCGCCACCCATACCGCCGCCCATGCCTCCCATGCCGCCGCCCATACCACCCATGCCGCCACCCATACCCATTTGGGCATTAATGGGGACACCGGCGAACGCGGCTGGCATTTGGATTCGGATCGGTTTTTCGGTGAGGTTTTTAACCAGCAAGTTCGCTTTCGCGGCGTTTTGCGGGATAAAGGTCGCTTCGACCTGACCGGCGTCCATCGCCGCAAACAAACCGGCTTGGTCGAGGTCCTCCCCACCGCCGGCTACCGCACTGGGAGCCTGAGCGGAGTAGGAAACGGCGACCGCCGCGAGTGCGAACAAAGAAAGGATCGAGAAACGGGTAGGGTGCATTGAAAGGCGTTTCACAGCGTTGATCCGAGCAGAGAAGGGAGAGAGGTGGATCGAAAAGTCGAGAATTTGAGGCAGAACCCAAGATTCTAATCGAGCGGAGCGGATTTCACAAATTTTTCAAAGCGAAAGTGCGATTCTCGGCAGGAACCAACCGCGAGTCTGCGGGGCAGTCGACCGAACCGCCCGGTTCGTCCCCTTGGCAATGTCCGTTTGTACCGATTGTCCGCATCGAATCGTCCAAAAACCACTCGGCCGGCTGCAATTAGCTACGTCTTGTAGCTAAGTCTTGCGTTTGCCACTGATCGGCACGGCGAGCGGGCCACCGAACGCGTCGTAGATCACCAAGAAGTTCAACAGGCCGGCGATCATCGTGAACCAAGTTCCCATTTCATATCCGCTGCCGCGCCGGGCGTACCAGGCGGCGACTTCATCGGCTTCGCCTTCGAGAACGGGGCGATGCGGGGGTGCCATGAACCCACGCCACAGCGGCCGATAGCTGTCGAGGGTGCGTCCGGTCGTGGGGTCCGTGCTGCGCCGCATCCGGTCACCCTGAACGAGCGCGGGCAGGGCTGCGGCGCCGACACCGGCTTGCAAGAAATAATGCCACCGCCGGTCACCGGGTTGCCACGACGCGTAGACGACGTTCCAACCGCCCAGGGCGAACCCCAGGAACCAGATCGACAGAACACTGACGATGAACAACGTGCCTTTGGCGTGGCGGCCCTGATAAACGTGGCCGGCACCGGGCAAAATCCATGCGAGAAACGCTGCCAAATAACGGTTCCGGAGGTCAATTTCGATGTCATCGACCTCGATAATCGAATCGCCGTTGAGCACCTCCGAGGACAATTTGATTTGACCGGACTTTGGCGGAGAGTCCGATTTCTCGCTCTCATTACTTTTCGAACCTTCGCCGGATCTCGCCTTGGGGTTGGCGTCCGACTGAGGGGAAGGGGATGTCCGAGAGCGAGAAGCCATAGTCGTCTGAGTGTCGAGGATGTCGGCGTGCGAATCGCGGCGTTGCGATTGAGCACGAAACCGGAGGTCCGTTCCACCTTGCGTGGATGTACCGGTTCTGTGCGTGGCCTATTGTGCGAAATATTCGCTCCCGGCGATAGCCAAGCCACCCGGGCGATTCAGTTCGGCTAGAATCGTCAGATATGAAAGACTCATCTGTTGCCCCCGTTTTTCTTTTTGATCCCGCACGACAGCGGCGATTAATCGATGGTTTAGTAGGTCGGGTTGCTGCGTCACGTAGCGATCACGAAAGATTGCTGTTGGCACAGTCGGCCCAGCACCAGGACCTGGAACGCAAACTCGCCGAACAACTCGCCGAGGTGCGTCAAAATTGCCAGCAAGACCGAAACAGCACGCTGAGGCAATGGGACGACGCCCAAGAACAGGCGATCGCCGCCTACGAATCGGCCACCATCCAAACCCGCGATCAGCTGCGGCGGATCCGTATAAAATATCGCAAGGCGTCAGCGGAACAAACCGAGGTCATCGAGGGCAAAGTTGAAAAACGCCTGATCGCGATTGAGCACCAGTACAACCAACGAAAAGACCAACCGAAGAAACAGCAGGCCGCACAGAGCCAACAACTCGACGAAGCGTTGGCGGCCGGAAACGAAGACCTGCAGTGGGCCCGCGACTTGACGATGCGGCGCATCGACCAACTGCTCGACGTGTCGCTGCCCAAAGACCCGCACATCGAGTTCCAAGAGTCCGAACCGACGACCGTTCGTGACGCGATCGAACTGATCACCCGTCAAAATCGACGCGTCAAAGCCGTCACGGTGGACATGCAGAAAGGGTTTGCGTCCAAAGTCGTTGACTCGTTCTATTTGCCTGCAGGCGTGGCTGTCTTTATCGCGATCGGCGGGATCGTGATGTTGACGATGAAACCACAACCGTTGATTTGGTGGCTGATCGGGTTGGTGGCCGTCGCCGGTGTGCTCGGGTTCACGATCTATGCGATCTTGCTGTTCCCGCTCCGCAAAATGACTCGCAAACTGCATCCGCTCTCCGAACGCATTCGACACTCAGCGGAAACGTCGGCCCAGCAAGGAAAAACCATTTCGAAAAGGCTCGCCGAAGAGGCCGCCAAAGAATTGCTGGACCGTCGCAAAGCCCACATCGCCGAAGCCGAACGTTGGAAACGTGACCAGCTCGCCGACATGCAAAAGAAGCTCGACAAGGCACAGGCCGAAGAGCAAGCGAAACTCGAGGCTCAACTCGAACGCATCGACGCTCAATTTCGAAGTGGTTTCGCGACGTTACAAAAGACCATGCGAGAGCGAGCCGACACGCTCGCGTCAAACATCTCTCAAACACTGACTCAAACCGGTGAAGCGGCCGGGCAGACTCGCCAGAAAACGCTGCAAAACCACCAACAAACTCTCGAATCGCTCGCCACACGGCTCGAGTCCGGGCTGCGACGTGGGATGAGCCGGATACTTGCCGCGACCGACTTGGTTCATTACCGATTCCCTCCGTGGCAACAAATCCTGACTTCGCCGCCGGAGCCGCACGAGTCGATCGACTTCCTGCCGCTCGGTCAAATCCGTTTGGGCAATCGGCTAAAGACCAAATTTGACGAAGCGCTCGGGTACGCCCACAGCAGCGACGCGCCGGCCGAAGCGGACATTCTTTCGAAAATCGACATCCCCGACACCATGCCGCTGGCGATCCACCGCCGACGGCACTCGGGCGTGTTGATCGAAACGCCCTCAGAGAAACTCGACGAAGCGATCGACATCGCTCACCAAATTTTATGGCGATTGCTCAGCAGCGCGATGCCGGGACGCGCCCGCGTGACGTTGATCGACGCCAACAGCCGAGGCCAGCACTTTGCCAGCTTCATGGCACTCGCGGATCACGACCCGTTGTTGATCCATCACCGCGTTTGGACGACCAGTGACAAGATCACCCAACGTCTCGCAGAACTGACGCAGCATGTCGAGAACGTCGTGCAGGCGAGTTTGCGTGACCGGTTCGAAAGGATCGAGGATTACAACGAAGTCGCCGGGTCACTCGCCGAGCCCTATCACGCGATCGCCGCGGTCGGGTTCCCCGATGGACTCTCACGAGAATCGTACATGCACTTGCGATCGCTGATTCAAAGCGGTGCGAGGTGTGGCGTGTTCGTGATCCTGGTGATCGAAAACGATAAAGCGTGGCCGCCCGACATGCCGTCACTGCGCAGCGAAAAGCTGCTGCGGATCGGTTACCGCGAAGCCGTTGCCCCGACCGTTGCCGAGAAACCCAAGAGCAACTCCAGCGACAAAGACGGCAAACCGGCTTCGGATGAGATCCACGAGCCGGGCTCCGCCGCCCACTGGGTTTGCGAGTCCGATGGGCTCGGCGATCTTGAATTCTGGCCCGCGCCGCCGCCACCGTCCGAGGTACGTGATCCACTGATCCGCCGAATCGGAAAGGCTTCTTTGGAAGCCGCTCGCGTCGTCGTGGAGCTGGAGAGCCTGTTGCCCGAGGGGCGAGTCCCAACGCCTGAGGAAACCGCCAGCACGGACAACGGAATCGCGATCACGATCGGCAGCCAGGGTGCCGGACGCACCCGAAATCTGTTGCTCGGCGAAGGCGTCCGACAACATGTTTTAATTGCAGGTAAGACGGGTTCGGGAAAGAGCACGTTGCTGCACAGCATCATCACCGCGGGCGCCGCCCAGTACACTCCCGACCAACTGCAGTACTACCTGCTCGACTTCAAGAAGGGCGTCGAGTTCAAAGTGTACGCCGACACTGCGCTGCCGCACGCTCGTGTGATCGGAATCGAAAGCGAACGCGAATTTGGACGGAGCGTGCTGCAACGCCTTGATGCGGAACTGACATCGCGTGGTGAAGCGTTCCGCGATGCGAGCGTGCAGGAAGTGGCAGAATTTCGCGAGAAGCGGCCCGACGTGTTGATGCCACGAATCATTCTCGTGATCGACGAATTTCAAGAATTGTTCACCCGTGACGATTCGCTCGCAGCCGACTGCACGGCGCTGCTCGACCGGTTGGTTCGCCAGGGTCGGTCGTTTGGTATCCATGTCATTTTGAGTAGCCAGTCGCTCGCCGGAGCGAACAGTTTGCCGCGTGCGACACTGGGACAAATGGCAGTGCGTGTGGCGATGCAGTGCAGCGAATCGGACGCCGCGATGATTCTCGCCGACGATAACACGGCGGCCCGTTTGCTGACGCGTCCCGGCGAAGCGATTTATAACGACGCCAGCGGCCTGCTCGAAGGCAACCATCCCTTCCAGGTCGCGTGGTTGGGGCCGAAGGAACACGGGGCGATGTTGACCGAGATCGCCGAACGTGACGCGGCGTTCAACTCGACGCTCGAACCGGCGATTGTGTTTGAGGGGAACCGACCGAGCCGATTTACTGCGAAACTCGCGACCGCGGCAATCCAAACGGCCGCGTCATCGGACCGCGTGGTCGGTCTGCTCGGCGAAGCGGTCGAACTCGGGCCTCCCACCACGCTGCGTTTTCAGTCCGACACGGGCCGCAACGCGTTATTGGTCGCGCCGCCCAAAATGCGAGTTGGAATTGTGGGAACGTTCGTCGCCTCGGCGATCAAACACACCCCCGACCTTTCGATCGTTTTGCTCGACGGTTCACGTGCCGATGACGGCGAGTCGACTGCCGATTGGATTCGCCAATCAGGAATCGAATCCCAAATCGTCCGCACCCGTGACGCCGAAGCGAAGGTGATCGAACTGTCAAACCTCGTCGCCGCTCGCGTGGCAAAAGAAACCGGCCGCGAGGTCGAGGTGACACCGACACAACCCGATGAACACCGGAAATTCACCGGAACGTTTTCATTAGACAACCCAACGGGTGCTTCCGCCGACGGAGCGACATCGGACGGCAACATTCCCGACAGTGCCTCAGCGGACAGCGCTGTCGCCGAGCAACCAGAACCTGCACCGGAGCCGATTACCGATGACGGCCGGCCGATGTTGGTGATCGTCGATGCCCTCGACCGACTGCGAGATTTACGACAAAGTGAGCAGCTCGATTTTTCGCTCGACGCGGCCTACAAACAGAGCGGCAGCAAAGCGTTCCAGTCGGTGCTACGTGACGGACCGTCGGTCGGTGTCTTCGTAGTGGTCACACTCCCTTCGGCAGAGATTCTCTCGAGGTGGTTGCCTCGCCAGAGCCAGCACGATTTGGAACTGCGGCTGATCGGACCGATCAACGCGGCCGACTCGTCGCTGCTGATCGACTCGCCCGCTGCGTCTGAGCTATCCCCCGCCACCATGATCCTTTACGACGACGCCGATGGCCGCACCACGAAGTTCCGCATATGTGACCCGCCACTCCGCGAAGAAGTGGAGTTGCTACTCGGCTGATTCGCCTCGCCGGGTATTTCCCCGGGACGCAACGAATCGCCACCGTACGTTGATAACGTTCGGCCCCGCCATGCGATGCGTTGCTTTCGCCCTCTTGATGATTTCGCCCGCGATGACTTTCGCCGATTCCCCCGAACCGAGCGTGAAGACAATCCGCATCGCGTCGATGAACGTTTCGCTCTACGGCGACTCTGCCGGACAAGTGGCCGCGAAACTAGGCGGGGGCGCCGACGCCCAGGCGATCAAGCTGTCGCGAATCATCCGCACGATCCGCCCCGACGTTTTGCTGCTGTGCGAGATCGATCATGAACCGGACGCGACGACGGTCAATCGGTTCGCCGACCTATACCTGAACGCCGATCGATCCGACGTCACCGAACCGATCGATTACCCTTACCGATGGTCCATCCCTACGAACACCGGCCTGCTCGCGGACGTGGATCTCGACGACGATGGACGAACGGTCCTACCGACCGATGCTTGGGGATTTGGACGATATCCCGGACAGTACGCGATGGCGGTGCTGAGCCGTTTCCCGATCGACAGGGACAACGCTCGAACGTTTCAGAAATACCGCTGGTCGATTTTGCCCGACGCGTTACGCCCGACCGATCCCGAGACGGGCACGTCTTTTTACAGCGACGCGGTTTGGCAGCGACTGCGATTGTCGAGCAAGAACCACGTCGACGTGCCGATCGTAATTCCCGAATCAGCGGGCGGCCCACGGACGCTTCATTTTCTCGTCAGCCATCCGACACCGCCGGTTTTCGATGGGCCCGAAGATCGCAACGGGTGTCGCAACCACGACGAGATTCGGTTTTGGCGAGAGTACGTGTGCACTCCCAACGCTGAATTCCTGGTCGATGACAACGGAATCAGCGGCGGACTCGGCGACGACCAGTGGTTCGCGATCGCGGGCGATCTGAATTCCGACCCGCTCGCTGGTGACAGTCGCCAAGCCGGGATCAAGGAACTGCTCGCTTGTCCCCAAGTACAAAACGTTGCACCGAAGAGTGAAGCACACAGCGTGGCGACAGCGTTGTTCGGATCTCGACGGGTCCGAGTGGATTACGTGATTCCCTCCGTGAACATGCCGCTGGTCGACTGCGGGGTGGTTTGGCCGGAACCGAGCACGTCACTAGGGCGATGTCTCGACGCGACGGATCACCGTATGGTATGGATCGATATCAAACCAACTCCGCAATGATCCCCGACTCCCCATGACGCTGCAGCAAATTGAAGTTCCCGACTCTGTGAAGAAGATTGATTATCACGAGGGGGCCGAGCATCTGATCGATACCGCGAACGAGGCGATCGAAGCGTTCATGTTGGCCGACCAAACGGTGATCGAAAATTTCGTCACGTGCGATTTTCACCTTCTCGATCAAGCACTCACGTGGGTCGAAGAACAACACCTGCTCGCCGGCAACCGGTTTTGCGAATGGGGAGCCGGATTCGGCGTTGGAGCAATGCTGGCGGCGATGCGTGGGATGGAAGCGGTCGGCATCGAAATCGAACCGCGACTCGTCCAAGAAGCCAACGCGGTCGCTCAGTCGCTCGGGAATTCAGCACACGTCTACTGCGGCAGCCTGGTGCCACGCGGCGTCGAAGGCCTGGCGGAGATCGCCAACGAAGTCAGAAACGTCGACACCGAAGAAGATGACACCTACGACGAAATCGGGCTGAACGTCGACGACTTCGATCTGTTCTTCGCATTCCCGTGGCCCGGCGAACATGGTTTCTTCGAACACATTTTCGACGCGCGAGCGTCCACGGGTGCATTGCTGATGACGTATCGCGGACGCGAAGGGATTAACCTCGTTCGCAAAGTCTGACGCAACCGCGACCTCCGGTGCGGCGACGACTGATTCGTCGATGCGTAACCGAATCAAACGGCCTCTGCAGTCGTGACGTGATCCCGGCCAGTTGTGCTCGCAAATCAGATACAGTAAACGTCTTGCGCCGGTGCTGTTCCGGACTAATCGCATTCCAACCGTCCCCAAGTCAGGTCAACCACTTCATGCTGCTCAACAAACTCATCCACCCCGAAATCACTTCCGTTCTCGCCGCGTCGGGTCACCACAGCACGATTCTGATTGCCGACGGAAACTATCCCGCGTTGAACAAACGTGGGCCCAACGCGAAATTGGTCAGCATGAATTTGATGCCGGGTCTGATCACGTGCGATCAAGCCCTGCAGGCGATCCTGTCGGCGGTTCCGATCGAAGCGGCGATGACGATGGAGACCGAAACCTCGGGCCCGTACGCGCTCGACGGAGATCCACCGGTCTGGGAAGACTTCCGAAAATCGCTGCGCGACGCGGGATCGAAAGTCGAACTGAAGTCGCTCGAAAAGTGGGCGTTCTACGATCACGTGATCACGCCCGATCATGTACTGACGATTCAAACGGCCGACCAACAGCGATACGCGAACCTGCTGCTCGTGGTCGGAGTTCGAATGGACGAAACCGCTTAGAACGGCGTTGCGACCGGAACGTCGAAAGGGATACTCGGCAAGAGCGACGGCGATCAAGGAGGCCATTGGAACTCTCGCCGAGTTCCGTTGGCCTCGTTGGGGGATGAAGCGAAAGCCTGCCGGTTCGGTTTGCTAGCATCGGCAACCGTTTCCTTTTTTTAATTTTTCGTTTGATTCCAGTGACCCTTCGCGCATAGACTCTTACTTCGGCACTGTCGTTACGTATACCAGTGCCAGGCGATTGAGCGATGTGCTGTCGCGTAAAAGGGGCAAACGCGGAGGGAAGAATTGAGCCAACCGAGTGCGAGGTCAGGGCCACTGCAACGCCCCGCGATCCGAGCGGCGATGCTCGCCATGATCGGATGGGCGGCTTGGACAGCCCCCTCTCCAAATTGGGATCTGCCGACGCGATTGCAACCGAATTCCGGTGTGGAACCAACGGCTCGGCGAATTGATTCCGACGCGTCGATTTCTCCTTCGATGCGAATGCCGCTAATGAAGATCCAGCTCAATGACGCGAGCATTCGTGAATTGGGTTTACTTCCGAGCGTCGGGCCGAACATGGCTGCACGAATCCAAGGGCACCGACAGCAGAAGGGGTCCTTTCAATCGTGGGACGATTTCAGCACAATCCTCGGCATGGGACCGTCAACGATTGAGACCATTGATCCATGGTGCGAGATTGACCAAACCGAGTCGGCGTTCTATCGTTCGGACAACAATATCGAGCCCCCCCTCCGCCACATTACTTTGGATAGATGAGATGGCATTAGCCGAAGACAAAGTTCGCGAAGCCCTCAAAGAGGTCATCGACCCTGAATTGTATGTCAACATTGTGGACCTCGGATTGGTCTACGTTGTCGAGGTCGGAGACGAGAACGAAGACGGTCGGCACGACGTGAATGTCGAAATGACCCTGACCAGTCCCATGTGTCCCGCTGGACCACAATTAGTTGCGGGCACCAAGGCGGCTGCAGAGTCGCTCGAAGAGGTCGATGCGTGCGAAGTCAAAGTCGTCATGGAACCTGCCTGGTCGCCTGAGCGGATGACCGACGAAGCACGTGACCATCTCGGCATCTATTAACAGGCCTCGTCGAATTGCTCCAGCATTCTCTTGAGATTCGCGTCGCCTATCAGGAAACCGATGGCCAGCGACGCGTCCACCACGCCAACTATCTGAACTATTTCGAACGTGGTCGTGTCGAAATGCTGCGGAGCTTCGGGCACGACTACAAAGGGATTGAAGACCGCGGGATGATGTTCGTCGTGACGGAAATGAATGTCCGCTACTTCGCGCCCGCTGACTTCGACGACGTGCTGACGATCACGACCGAAGTCGTTGAACTGAGGAAAGTTCGCATGCGGCATCGGTATACGATCCGTCGAGGTGATACAGTATTGGTGGAAGCTGACTCGGTAATCGCGTGCGTGGATCGCAACGGAAAACCTGCTCGGTTACCTGATCTGACTCCCGTCCACCAACCTGACAAAGAACTTGCCTCGTGAGATCCCAAACGATTTCGAATCGGAACATTCTTCTCCTCTTTTTCATTGCCGGCCTTACCTCAATCGGCTGCGGACCCGAACGACTGAAACCGGACGATTTGCCCCGGCGTGAACGTGAGGAAGTGATCGTGTCGTCACCGGCTCCCGCTGCGGACGCGCCGGCAACGGCTGCATCCCCCGACACCAGCACCACGCCAAAATCGGATCCGGATTCGACCCGCGACGATGCATTCCGGGAAGCAGCCATGCAGGGTGATCTGCAAACGGTGAAACAACTGGCAACCGACGGCACCGAAATCGATGCGGCCGGCCCCGGAGGTCGAACGGCACTGCAACTCGCAGCCTTCGACGGACATCTCGATACGGTCGAATGGTTGATCGATCAGCACGCCGATGTTGACCACCGCGATGAATTCGGTCGCACCGCGTTGATGTACGCGGCGACGGGTGCCAACGCATCAACGGTGAAAGCCCTGCTGTCCGCCGGCGCGGACTTGCAGCTGGTCGATGGCGACGAACATTTCAACGCGTTGATGTTCGCCGCCGCCGAAGGACAGGCGGAAGTCGTCGAGCTGCTGCTCGAGAAAGGAGCCGATCGTTCGGCGAAAGACATCGATGGCGAAACAGCGATGGACTTTGCGAAAGCGAACGGTCACGACGCCGTCGTCAAACTGCTCGACTGATCGCGGTCAACTGATTGACTTGATCGCATCAATCAAGCCATCAACATGCTCGAGCCGGTGTGCCGCTGACAACGACACCCGCAAACGGGCGGTGCCTTCAGGGACCGTCGGCGGCCGGATCGCGGGAACGTAGAAACCTCTTTCCCGCAGTCGTTCGCTGATTTCCACTGCCCGCGCGTCATCACCAACAATGATCGGAACAATCGGGATCCCTTCATCCAATTCGCTCACCGGTACAACGGCGCTGAACTCATCCGGAAGGCAGTCCACGATTTTTCGACGCAGATGAACCGCGAGGCTTGCGACGTGCTCACGTCGCTCGTTCCAGTCCGCCATCGAGGTGATGACCCGATGAGCCCCGGCCGCAGTACGCGGCGATAACGCAGTACTGAAAATCAACGTGCGGCAAAATTGAATCAAATAATCAATCACGACACGGGGGCCGGCGACAAAGCCGCCCTGGTGTCCCACTGCTTTACTGAGCGTGCCGATACGGACTGCGATTTCCTGTTGCACCCCCATCGCCTCGCAAAGCCCGCCGCCGCGAGGGCCGAGCACTCCCGTTCCGTGCGCCTCGTCGACGAGAATCTGTGCGTCGTGCTCTCTCGCGACACGAACGAGATCGTACAGCGGTGCCGTGTCACCATCCATGCTGAACACGCCGTCCGTGACAATCCAGACGCGCCGAAACTCACCTCGCCGCTCGCTCAAGATTCGATCGACACATTCGACATCGCAGTGAGGATAAATCTCGCGCTCTGCATTCGATGCTCGGCAACCATCGATCAACGAGGCGTGATTGAGTTGATCGCTGAGAATCAGATCACCTTGCCGGCACAGCGTCGCGATCGTGCCGCTGCATGCCGCGTAGCCGGACGGGAAAACGACTGCGGCTTCGGTCCCCTCGGCACGGGCGATCGCGGCAGCCAATTGTTCGTGATGGGGCGTCCAACCACACACCAACGCGCTCGCGGTCGCCCCGCAGGCAACAAGGTCTTCGTCACCTCCCGATTCCTCCTCCGCCGAGTCAGGCACGCTCAACGCGGTAGGGCCCGACGATCGGTGCGCGAGGCCATCGGCAACAACGCCTAAATAGTCGTTGCCGCCAAAATTCAGCAATCGAACTGACTGGGCGGTGACGAGGTACGGACCGCTAACGCTCTGCACCACCAACCGACGCCTTCGCCCGAGACTCGACATCTGGTCGAGCGAAGCGGCGAAGTCGTCAAAGGGGCTACGATCAGACATAAAGCAGAACGAGAGAGGAATGCACCGACTGCGACAGGTATCGGCCGCAGCAGTGTACACGCCCGAGCCAGTACACTTCACCGCATCTCGCGGTCGTTCATCGCATCCGGAATCGCCAGATCCGGAATCGCCAGAATTCAGTCACCCGAAGTCTGGCGACCTCGGTTATGTCTCTTCCGAAAATACTCTAGACCGCAGCCATTGACTCGCGAACCATCGAAACGGCAACACCGAGGACTTCTACGACGCCGGGGGCGGCGATCTCGTCCGCGGTTTTCGACGCGTTCAGCGAAGCGTCCCACGTACGCAGCACAACGCGACCATCGCTCATCTTGACGACAACCAGCGAGTTGTCCGCACATTCGCGGTCCTGTTCGATGATCAGGAAATCACCATCGAGGACGCCGTGCTCGGAAAACGAATTGCCCGAAACTTGAACGACGAATCGTTCACCGGTGGCAAGCGTTTTCCCGAGATCGATCGCGTCGGTCGGGTTCGTATCCAGGGCAACAGGATGGTTCGAGACGACGCCCATCAGCGGCAAGCCGGTGGTCGATCGTGCATTTTCACCGGTGAGTTCAATCGCACGCGATTTGTTCGCTTTTCGCGAAATCAAACCTTTGCGTTCAAGTGCACGCAAGTGACACATCACACCGTTGGGACTTTTGATTCCGAAGTGCTCGCCAATCTCACGAACGGTCGGGCCGTATCCTCGCTCTTGAATGAGCGAGCGAATCAGCTCGTAAACCTTCTTCTGGCGGTCGGTCAGTTGTGGTTTAGCCATAAAACCTCGTTGTGGGGCAGTCCAACGGGATATCGGAGGGAGGGGGGAGGCGGGGATCTATTGACAAGTGAACTATAGCCCACGAATCACTTTGACGACGGCATTCTATCGCGGGAATACTGACGTGATATCACTATTCACCTGCACACCGCACCTATTGGTGCGTCAATTGACCGCCCGCTAATAATGAGCAATCTCAATGCACTTTACGAAGTGTCGCGTATACGAGCGTGCAGAAGAATCCCCCTCAATTGGGTTTTCTTACAAAAATTGCGCAAAATTTTGGCCCGATCCGGGTCCCGTTATCGCGAAACGTAAAAAATCAGCATGCTGATTCCGAAGGGAATGCACCAGTAGGCGAACCAATGCAGACGTGCCTCACGGCTCCATCGGATCAGCCACTTGAGCGCAAAGATGCCGACCACAAACGCGCACGTCGCTCCGATCAGCAACGTCGCCACGGGAAGATCCGACGCCGCTTCGGTTCCATCAAGGAGATCTTTCACCGCCAAAGTCGTCGCGCCCAAGATCGCGGGAATGGCCAGCAAGAACGAGAACGTGACCGAATCCTCATTGCTTAACCCCATCAAGCGACCTCCTAGGATCGTCGATCCACTGCGACTGATCCCCGGCAGAATAGCGACGGCCTGGAAGCAACCGACGATGATCGCGCCGAGCCAGCCCATTTGGGTGTATTGACCCACAGCGGGTTTGATTTTTCCGAGCACAATCAGCAAAACCCCCGTGACGATTAACATTGCCGCGGCGAGCACCGGACTTTCAGTCAGCCACGGGAACCCTCGCTTGATCGTCAAACCGACGACGACGGCGGGCAGTGTGCCGACGACCAACAATCCGATCACCCGGCGGTCACTCGTGAGCAGATTCAAAATTCGTCGCCAGTAAACGACGAGGATCGAACCGAGCGTTCCGGCATGAAGGATGATCACAAGCGTCGCCGACTCGCCAAGATCGCCTAATAAGTTGTCCAAAATCACAAGGTGTCCGGACGAACTAATCGGAAGAAATTCAGCAATCCCCTGCACAACGGCGAGAATCAGAACGCGAATGAGCTCGGGCACGTGTCAGAACCGCATTGAAAGGGTGAAAAAGGATCGGGCATTGCCAATGTTGTGTTCCAAACTACTTTAGCTTGGTGTTTCGCCTACCTCTGGCCAGACATTTTTCCGAACATCCCTCGCCGCCTGACTGAACCTGTGACGAACGCTTCTGAGATTGACGATTGTAACGATCTGGTCCCAGTCGATGGCTGCGCGAATTCGCAGCAAGGCGACGACGCGGCCCCCGCTACGCAAACCCACGCACGGCATGCAGGATCATTCACCGGCGATTTCGTCAATGTTTTCCGTGGATTTTGCATGGGTGCCGCGGACACAGTGCCCGGCGTCAGTGGTGGAACGGTTGCGTTGATCCTCGGCCACTACGATCGATTGATCGCCGCGATCAGCAACATCGATAGTGAAGCGGTCGGAATGCTCCGCGCGCGTCGATGGGGATCCCTTATCGAGAAACTCGACCTTCGATTCACAATCGCGCTCGGCGTGGGAATCGTCGCAGGCATCGGATCACTCGCTGGTTTAATGCATCACCTGTTGCTGCACCAGATGAATGAAACCATGGCGGTGTTCTTTGGGTTGGTATTGGCCAGTGTTTGGGTCGTTCGGCGAAACGTTGCACGTTGGACTCTCGGTCCGATCCTGGGAACCGTCGCAGGAATCGCAATCGCGTTGGCGGTTTCGAAGATTCCAGCCAGCCATGGCGACATTAACTTGGTGTACCTTTTCTTGAGTGCATCGATCGCAATCTGTGCGATGATCTTGCCGGGCATCAGCGGCGCTTTCGTGCTCTTGTTGCTCGGCGTGTACGAACCAGTGATCGGGATGATCAAGCAGTTCTTCAAACTCAACATCGACCTTGCGATCATCTCACGCCTGACCGTGTTCGCCATCGGATGCGGGTTCGGACTGCTCGCCTTCTCCCGGCTACTCAATTACTTGCTTCGCCATCACCACGATCTCACGATGGCGACGCTGATCGGACTGATGATCGGTTCGATCGGGCGTCTCTGGCCACTGCAAGCCGTCACCGCGGAGACCGCTGATCTCGAACTGAAGTTTCAAGAGCACGTCTTCATTTCGGCATCACAGTACGACGGCAGCGTCGTGATTCTGGCCGTGCTCGCAGTGGTCGCCGCCGTCGTTGTCCTCGTGGCCAACCGCGTCACGCGTCACGCCAACATCGAAGGCTAAACCGGGACGCCAGCGGACAGCGATCTCGAACGATCACGGAACCTCGAAAGCGGCCGCGCCGCTCGCGAGCAACCCAAGCGCGCGTGCCGACGCCGCGAGCGTCTTCTTTGGCGACGAAATCCCCGTCGCCGAACCGCCAGGGAAGACGGTGCGCCGCTGAAGCGAATCCGTCATTTCAACGGCTGAGCCACGCGGCCAATCCCGGTCAAAACCGATCACTTGAGTGAAACTTTCCATAAAAACGAAAGAAAACTGTCGCACCGCTCCGGAAATCGGGTGTGGCAATCTGTCTATTTTCGCCAAACCTCCTTCCTTTTGGAATTAAGTGCTTGCATTCCGCCCTCCCTGGAAGAATACTTTCACGCACTGAAAGAAAACTATCACGGTTCCGGAAAAGAAGACTTTGTCCACCGAGTCGCGACGAGAGAAACTGCGAGACCACGTGCGAGCCCAAGGGTTTGCCGCGTTGGGCGAACTCACATCAATTCTCGGCGTCAGCGAATCGACCGTCCGCCGCGACCTCGAGGCACTCGAGGACGCCGGCCAAACGCGGCGCACTCACGGCGGCGTCTATTGGACGGGCGAGACCGACACGATCAGCACGTTCCGATCGCACCGCGATGACGGATGGGCGAGGAAGCAGTCGATCGGCCGCATGGCCGCGACACTGATCGAAGACGGCGACACGATCCTGCTCGATGGCGGCAGCACGGTCTACGAACTCGCTCGATTGATCGTGAACCGACCGCTGCAGGTCGTCACCAATTCATTGCCGGTCGCTCATTTGTTGTCGACGAGTGACTCGATCGATTTGATCATGATCGGCGGATGCGTTCGCCGGCGGACTTCCGTCACGATCGGACCGATGGCCGACGCCATGCTGGCCGACATCAACGTGGCAAAGACATTCTTGTCCGTCGCGGGCGTGACCGAACGCGGGTTCTTCAACAGCGACATGATGCTGGTCGAGAGCGAGAAGGCGATGCTCGCGGCGGCCGATCAAACGATTGTCCTGGCCGACAGCACCAAGTTCGGCAAGGTCAGTTTGTCCCAGATATGCCGGTTGGAAGACGTGGGTCAGGTGCTCACCGACAGCGAGTTGGACAAACGCTGGAAATCTATATTCGAATCTGCGGGCACCGAACTACTGTTGGCAGCATCGGCGTCCTCCTCTGCCCCGACACCCACCGCTTCGCAGGGCGCGCCCGTCGCCTCCGATTCGTCGATCCACTCAAACTCACTTTCTCCTTCCTCACACCATGCCGATTCGGCAAACTCCCTATGAGCATGACCGTCGATCGAGCACAGATCGAAGCGCTCGTCCGCAGCGCGATCCAACAAACCCGATCCAACATGACTGCCGCTCCGGCTCAACCCGGCGCCCCCGTTCACTCCGGTGCAACGAATGGCACGCCTCTCGGATGGGTCGATGGCAAACCGAATCTCCGCGTCAGCATTTCGGCGCGGCACTGTCACCTGACTGACGAACATGTCGAGATCCTATTCGGCCGCGGCAGCGTGCTCGAGCCGGACAAGGATCTCTACCAAGACGGCTTTTACGCGGCCAAACAAACCGTGATGGTCGTCGGCCCACGTCGCCGGATGTTGCCGAACGTTCGCGTTCTCGGCCCGACGCGTCCCTTCAGCCAACTCGAACTCGCGTTCACCGATTCGATCTCGCTCGGCATCGATGCACCGGTTCGCCACAGCGGCAAGATCGAAGGCACGCCGGGTTGCGTCTTGGTCGGCCCCGCCGGTTCGGTGCAATTGGATCAAGGCGTCATTCGTGCCGCCCGCCACGTTCACATGAACGATCACGACGCCGCGTACTACGGTGTTTCCAACGGCGACATGATGCAGTTGCACATCAAGAGTAACGATTGCGGCGTGATCTTCGACGACGTCCTCGTTCGCGAAGACAAGGCTGCGAAACTCGAAGTTCACATCGATACCGACGAAGGCAACGCGTGCAACTTGGACGCGGCAACCGAAGTCACCTTACAACCGATGCCCAAACCATGTGCCTGCGGGCACTGATTGACGGTTAATTCTTTCCACTTCCCCAACCCTCTCAGAAGGACCAATTTCGATGGCAAAAATTAGTGAAGCGCTCGGCATGATCGAGACCAAAGGGTTCGTCGCCCTGGTCGAAGCATCCGACGCGATGATGAAGGCTGCCAATGTGCAGTTCCTCGGCTGGGACAAAGTCGGCGCCGGATTGGCTGCTGTCTTCGTCACCGGTGACGTTGCTGCGGTGAAAGCCGCCACCGACGCCGGCGCTGCTGCGGCAGGTCGCATCGGCGAAGTCGTCAGTGTTCAGGTCATCCCACGTCCGCACGCGGATTTGGAAAAGATCATGAAGCTGCCCGCTGCTACCGCGGCTAAGAAATAGCATCTCGCGTTACTTACCAAACACACACTCTCTCAGCTCTCCACTCATAAGAATATTCTCCAATGAATGATGCAATCGGATTGATTGAAACCAAAGGCCTGCTTCCCCTCGTCGAAGCAACCGACGCGATGGCCAAAGCGGCCAACGTCGAAATCGTCAAGCGAATCGACCTCGGTGGCGGACTCGTCACGACCGTCGTCAGCGGTGACGTCGGCAGCGTACGTGCAGCCGTCGAAGCCGGTGCTGCCGCAGCCGCTCAAATCGGCGAACTCGTCAGCAGCCACATCATCCCACGTCCTGCCGACGGTCTGATCGGGGCTTACTTCAGCTAATCCCGGTCTCCAGGGCCCCTCGTTTCTCAAGGAAGATTCCCATGCTCATCCTCGTAGCGAATCTGGGTAGCACCAGCTTCAAATACAAACTGCTCGACGTCAGCGGTGACCTCCAATCGCCCGACGTGCGACCGGACGACCGTGTGCTCGCACGCGGCGCGGTTGAACGGATCGGCGACGCGTCAACGAGTCGTTGCGAAGTCACCATCGGTGATTATCACAACGAATCGGAGATGCCGGTTCCCGATCATGGCGTCGCGGTGCAGGCGTGTTTGGATCAACTAACCGATCCGCAAAACGGATGTTTGAAAGACGCGTCCGAAGTATCTGCGATCGGTTTCAAGGCCGTTCACGGTGGTCGCAAAAGTGGGACTTTTTTGGTCGACGATGACGTGCTCGACGCGATGGCGGAAATGAATGCCGCCGCGCCCGCGCACAACCCGCCCTATATCGCCGCAATGAAACTGCTGCGAGAACGTTTTCCCAATTTGCCGTTGGTTGCCGCCTTTGAAACGGAATTCCACGACACGATTCCGAAGGCCCGTCGCGCTTACGCGATTCCTTCGAAGTGGCGTGACGAATACCAAGTCCAAAAGTGGGGCTTCCACGGATCGAGTCACCGATTCATCGCCGAACGCGCCGCCGAATTGCTCGGCCGCGACGACGCGAGAATCATCTCCTGCCACCTCGGCGGCAGTAGTTCGTTGACCGCGATCCAGAACGGCCAAAGCGTGATGACGACAATGGGCATGACCCCTCAAACCGGGCTCCCCCAGAACAACCGCGTCGGAGACTTCGACCCGTTTGCACTTCCGTTGTTGATCGAACGAACGGGCCAATCGCTCGAAGAGTTACTCAAACAACTGGCGAGTGAAGGCGGACTCAAAGGCCTCAGCGAAAAGAGCGGTGACCTGCGGGATATCGAAGCGGCCGCGGATGAGGGTGACGAAAAATCAAAACTCGCGTTGTCCGTTTTCGTCGAAGAGATTCGGCGTCACATGGGCGGCATGATCGTCGCCATGGGTGGTCTCGATGCGATCGTCTTCACCGGCGGTATCGGCGAGAACTCCGATGTCGTTCGCGGAGCCGTTTGTGCCGGGCTCGATGGCCTCGGTATTCAACTCGACACCACCAAGAATCAAAACCATCACACCGAATCGAAGCAAGCGGGCGGCGAAGGCAGCCTGCACGACGGATCCAGCAACGTTCAGATTTGGGTCATCCCAACGAACGAAGAATGGATCGTCGCGAAACGGGCAAAGAAAGCAATCGGCTGTTAATCAGTCGCTGTTCTATCCAAATCATTTCCCCACTTCCCATTTCCCATTTCCCATTTCCCAGCATGTTCCTAGCACGCGTCACCGGATCGATTGTCAGCACCCAAAAGGTGGAATCGATGAAGGGCCACAAGCTGTTAATCGTGGAGCCGTATCGGCTCGACACCGACAGCCGCGAACGGTTGCTCACGACCGGTCGGACGTTCATTGCGGTCGACACGTTGGGAGCCGGCGAAGGGGATCTCGTCTTGGTATGCCAAGGCAGTTCAGCACGATTGACCCCCGAAACCAAAACGCTGCCGATTGACGCGGTTATCACCGGCATCATCGACAGCGTTCATGTCGAAAAGAAATCGGTTTATTGCCGGAAAGACGGCGACTAAACGCGGCTCGCCAGCATCACGCATGCTGTCCGCCACGTTCTCGCTCGTTTCCCAATACCTGTCACCTGAAACCCACTGACCTCTCATCATGCAACTTGACGAATCAATCATCCGCAACGTTGTCGCTGCGGTCCTATCCGAAGTCGGTCCGATGCCGGCCGGTTCGAACGCGCCGCTGAACAGCCATGTCCCCGCTGGGGCAGGTCGCAACGGAGTCTTCACGGATGTCAACGAAGCGGTCGCCGCCGCCAAAGCCGCTCACCAGCAGCTTCGTTCGCGCAGCATGGAAGAACGTAAACAGGTCATCGACATCATCCGCCGAATCAGCATCGACCAGTGCGAAGAGCTCGGCCTGATGGAGATGCGGGAAACCGGCATCGGTCGCCCCGAACACAAGATCGAAAAACTCCGCACCCTTGGAATGCTCGCACCGGGAACCGAGTTCCTGCAAACGAAAGCATTCAGCGGTGATCACGGTCTCGCCGTCATCGAACGTTCGCCGTTCGGCGTCATCGCCGCAATCACGCCCGTCACCCACAGCCTGCCGACCATCACCGGCAACGCCGTCAGCATGATCGCCGGCGGCAACTCGGTCGTCGTCAACCCGCACCCGTCGGGCAAGAAAGTCGCCGCCGAGGGCGTTCGCCGGTTCAACGAAGCCATCGCGGCCGAAGTTGGTATCGACAATCTGATCTGCGTCATCGCCGAACCAACATTGGAAACGGCTGACACGCTTTTCGCCCACCGTGACATTGCACTGATCTGCGTCACCGGCGGACCTGCCGTGGGACGTGCCGCACTCCGCAGTGGCAAACGTGCGATCGTCGCCGGACCGGGCAACCCGCCCGTCGTTGTCGACGAAACCGCCGACTTCGACAACGCCGCCCGTTGCATCATTCAAGGTGCGGGCTACGACAATAACCTGTTGTGCATCGCCGAAAAAGAAGTCTTCGTCGTCGACAGTGTCTTTGACGAAATGATGGCCGCGATGCGACGTGCCGGTGCGGTCCAGCTCGATGCCTCGCAAATCGCCAAACTCACCTCACAAGCGATCACGAAAGTCGGCGACGACCAACACGACGCCGCCGCGAAGGACTTCATCGGCAAAGACGCCGCCGTGCTCGCCCGTGCCGCGGGCGTGAACGCCCCTGAAAGCTGCGAAGTCGTCTTCGGCGAAACCGACGAACATCACCCGTTCGTCACCGTCGAACAGATGATGCCGTTCCTACCATTCGTGCGTGCACGCGACGTTGAGCACGCCATCGCGATGGCAAAAGAATACGAACACGGCTTCCGCCACACCGCGATCATTCACTCACGCAATGTTCGCAACATGACCGTCATGGGCCGCGAACTCGACACCACCCTTTACGTCAAAAACGGCCCCAGCATGGCGGCACTCGGCCTCGGCGGCGAAGGCTACCTTTCGTTCTCGATCGCCGGTCCAACCGGCGAAGGCGTGACCAGCCCCGAAACGTTCACACGTGAACGGCGCTGCAGCATGGTCGACGAACTGCGAGTGGTCTAAAGCACCATGCAAACAGCCCGAGTACTTGGACACGCCCGTGCAACGGTCAAGCACGATTCGCTCGTCGGTCGCCGATTGGTGATCGCGCAGCCGCTCTTGCTTTCCGGTGACGCCGACGGGCCTCCCTTGCTCGTGCTCGACAAACTCGGTTGCCGCAGTGGTGACCTAGTTGTGCTCACCAGCGACGGAACCGCGGTGCGTGACATTACCGGATCCGACGTTTGCCCTGCACGCTGGAGCGTGTGCGGCCTTGTCGACTGAAACCGTTCGACCGCAATCGAACGCCTGAACCCTTTTTCAAAACTCCCTTCAACGAAACCAATCGTCTCTCGTGTCCCGAATCGTTGCCCCCTCTAACGTCGCGTCCTCCACGGGTGCCGCAATCGACATCGAGTCGATTGTTCGCCGCGTGCTGAGCGAATTGAAGGTGATGGGGAACCAAGACGCAGCGGCCAAGCCCACCGGCCCGCTCGTCATCACCAAGCGGGTCATTGCGTTGACGGACGTTGAAGCAATCGCCACCACCGTCAAGCAGATCGAACTGCCTTCGCGAGCCGTCGTTACCCCGGCCGCCCGCGATGAACTGCGACACCGTGGTATCACGATCACCAAAACCAATACCAATACCGACCAAACCGCGACCGCCACACCGACAACGACTCCTGCCGTTCAGCCCGGAACGCGTGCGATCGATTTGCAAACCGACGGCGACGTCAGCGCCACGATGCTTTCGTCAGTCAAGAAACAACTCACCCTTCGCGGGATTCGACTGTGCAACCGAGCCTCGGTCACCGTCATCCTCTCGAGTCGTCCGGCGACAACCGCTCATCACTCGTGCGGCGGAGATCGATGCGTCGTCTCGATTAACCGTCTCGATGATGTTCGTCGATTTCTCGCTGAACTCAGCCCCAACGTTTTCGTCCTCGACGTCATGCACTTGCATCTCGTAGCGATCACGGGGGCGATCACCACGATTGCCAAACCATCGATCGCGACCCAGTCGCGTCCCCAAATCACCGTTGCGGGAGGTCTGTCATGAAGATCGCTCGAGTACTCGGTTCCGCCACGTTATCGCGAATGCACCCGGCAATGCATGCCTCGAGCCTGCGATGCGTAGAAGTCGTCGAACGGATCGACGACCTGCAGAAAAAGGTGCCAGGAAACGACTTGATCATTGCCTGGGATCTCTGCGGATGCGGTGAGGGTGACCTCGTCGCTCTCGCCGAAGGCCCCGAAGCGGCCGCCCCGTTCAAACCCGACGTCAAACCGATCGACGCGTCGATCGTCGCGATTCTCGATCACCTCGAAGTCGATCCGTCGAACTGATTCACTTAATTCCCCGTTCACCCTCTCCTCCCAACCAGTCGCACTCCTCCAACTCCCCAAAGTAATGCCATGGAAAACCTGCACAAAATCAAACAAGACATCTGCGACATCGGCAAACGGATTTACAACCGACAATTCGCCGCGGCTAACGACGGCAACATCACCGTCCGCGTAAGCGAGAATGAAGTCCTCTGCACGCCAACACTGCACTGCAAAGGCTTCCTCAAACCCGACGACATCTCGCTCGTCGACATGACCGGAAAGCAACTGTCCGGACGCAAGAAACGATCCAGCGAAGCGTTGCTGCACCTCGAGATCTACAAACAACGCGATGACATCCGCAGCGTCGTGCACTGCCACCCGCCACACGCAACCGCCTTCGCGATCGCTCGCGAGCCGATTCCTCAGTGTATCCTTCCGGAAGTCGAAGTGTTCCTCGGTGACGTGCCAATCACGAAGTACGAAACACCTGGTGGACAAGCCTTCGCCGACACGATCATCCCTTACGTTAACAAAACGAACGTAATGATCCTCGCCAACCACGGCACGGTTTCCTACGGCGAAACGGTCGAACAAGCCTACTGGTGGACCGAGATCCTCGATTCGTACTGCCGCATGCTGTTGCTCGCCAAACAACTCGGCAACGTGTCGTTCCTCGACGAAGAGAAATCACGCGAACTGCTCGACCTCAAAGAGAAGTGGGGCTACGCCGATCCTCGCAACACGCCTGATTTCAAGGACTGCGACATCTGCGCCAACGACATCTTCCGTGAATCGTGGGCCGACACCGGCGTCGACCGCCGTGCGTTTCCAGCACCACCCCCAATCAAAACTTCGCCTGCAGCGACCAACGGCGCGCCATCGGCACCCGCCGGAGTCGACGAAGCCGCGTTGGTGAAAGCCATCACCGACGAAGTCATGCGTCAAATGGCTAAGAAGTAAACGAAAATCACGCGTCTCCACGAGATGCGTCTCACTTCGCCCTCCCTCCGGGAGGAACGAGCGAAGAGAGGGGCGGGTCGGAAATCGATTCCACCGCAAAACCCTCCCCGGCCCGAAACGGGCCGATCCTCCCAAAGGGAGTGTGAAGGCAAAACTCGTCAATTCCTCCGCACACCCTCAACCCACTCCACTCCCACACCACTGAACATCACTATGAAAGTTTCGATCATCGGCGGCGGCGGTTTGGTTGGTTCGTGTGCCGCGTATGCACTTCAGTGCGGCGGCCTTGCCAACGAAATCGCACTCCTGGACGTCAACGAAGAACTCGCCGTTGGACACGCACTCGACCTGCAGCACGGATCACCCAGCGTTGCCAACCAGAAATTCGCGGGCGGCGGATACGAACACATTCCTTCGAGTGACGTGATTTGCATCACCGCGGGTCTGCGACGTAAACCCGATGAATCGCGGTTGGACTTGATCAACCGGAACACCGACCTGTTCATGCAAATCCTGCGTGACGTCAAAGCGGCCGGGCCGAAGCCATCGGCAATTGTGCTCGTCGTCAGCAATCCGGTCGACATCCTCACCTATGTCGCCGCTCAAACGCTCGACCTGCCGGTCGGCCAAGTCATCGGACTCGGAACGCAACTCGACACGATTCGCTTCTGTTCGTTGATCGCCGAACAACTCGGCGCGCCTCCTGCACAAACCAAAGCGTTGATCCTCGGCGAACACGGCGAGTCGATGGTGCCGATTTGGAGCAGTGCAACAATCGCCGGTTTACCACTCGAAAAGTATCCCGGTTGGAACCCGTCGCTCGCCGGTGAATTGTTCACCCGCACCCGCGGCAGTGGTGCTGAAGTCATTAGCCGTAAAGGCGGTGCCGGGTTCGCTGTCGGAATCGCGATCCGTGATTGCATCGACGCGATCATCTTAGACAACGACGTCGTCCTGCCGATCAGCAGCGTGCAAAACGGATGCTACGGCGTCCGCGATGTCGCACTCAGCGTCCCAACGGTTCTCGGTCGAACGGGCGTTCAAGCGACCATGGAAATTGACCTGTGGCCGAAGGAAGTCCAAGGGATCCGTGCCAGCGGCACGGCACTCCGCAAGACGCTCGACACGGTTCTGCAACGGATTCGCTAACCACGATGCTGACATGCTAGTGATCAACGGATGAACGCCCACTCGCGAAATCGCCCCGGCGAATCGCGAGCACCAACGGAATTCATCTTGAGTCACAGCCACCGGAGTCATAACGGCGGTACGCAAAGATCACCGCCACTGAAAGCCCTCCGCGTGACTTTCAAAACCATAAACCCAGCAGTGACCAAACCGGCGGGAAGCCAATTCAACGTCGCACCCAAATTCGAATCACTGTCCCCGCAAACGCAGTGTTGTTTTGTACCGTTCTATGCTGGACGATTACGTTTAGGCGACTATGTTATATGACTCCCCACTGACTGAAGTGGGGCTATTCGAGAAGACGATCGCGTCGACTCGGGGACAGGCAAAAGATCTCGAAAATCGATAGTTTGTGTTCGCCGGTGTGCGGATTGGACCTCTCAATTTCGCCTCCCAAGATGAGAAGACGCGGCAATTTGTCCAGTCTAAGTATTCTAGGCTTTTTGGGTTATTGTGGTCTTTCTTCTGAATCGGTCTTAGATAGACTGACTGAACAAGAAAATCGAGATGGAACCGATTTGCGCCCCGACGGGGTGCGTGGGGTAATGGGATTAGCATGTAACGGCTGCGTATTTCAGCGTTCCTCGCACCCCCTCAGGTCGCAAATGGGTTTTCTCTCTCTCATTTTGATGGCTCTCTGGTCGAAGAGACCGCCGACGAGACGCTTTAATTAGCCCAGATTTGCTCGTAGACCGCCGGCCCAAAAATCATCAGGCCGATGCCGATCGCGGTGATCGACGCCATCAAAACCGCAGCGGCGGCGACGTCGAGTGCCCGCCCGATTCTCGGATCCCGCTCGGGATGCACAACGCCGACCAATAGCTCGACCGCCGTATTGAGCAGTTCCGCGGTCAGCACTCCGCCGATCGCGAAAAACAGGGCCACCCATTGCCATTGCGGTAACCGAAGCACGCCGGCGAGTACCAACACAACGGCCGTGACGCTCAGATGCACGTAGAAGCTGTTCTGATCGCGAACCGCCCAAAACAGGCCTGAGAACGCGACTCGGAATTTATTGCTCCACGCGCGTAACATGCCGCTACTCGATTCCTTCCACACCCGGCGGCGGAATTTGCTGACCGCCGAGACGTCCGAGTCGTGACGACGGCAGGAACCGCGGCTCGACCATAAATCCGAAACTGGTGTTATCCCGTCCGGCGTCGACGTTCGCTCCGATTTGAACCAGGAACGATTCGCCGATTCGTGTCAAACCGAACGACTGACCGACGTTCCCCGTTTCACCGAAGTCGTAGGTATTACCGGCCGAGACGATCCACTTTTCGTTGAGCCGATGATCGAGTTTGGTTCGCAACACCGTGCTACTGATCGGGCCTTCGAGTGAGAGCAGACCGACGTAGAAATCGCCGACACCCGGTCGGCTCGTCCTCACACCGCCACTGAACGACCGCAATCCCTCGTCGAACCAATCGATGTACCCGTCGCTTAACAAAGTCACGCGGTCGCCGAGGTTGTACTGAGCGTCGTAGATTGTCGGGCCGAGTGTTTCGCCAAAGTTATCACGGTCCTGTTTCGGGAACAGGATTGTCTCAATGTCCAACCGGAACAGGTCGACGATGCGTTCACGTCCGGGCAAGCCGCGTTTGGTTTGGAAGCGATGTTTCATTCCGAGACGCAGTTGCTGCAGATCATCCGCGACCGTGTCACTCGGACTGGTCACGTTCCGCTGAATCCCTTGCCGCAACGCGTAGTTGCGAGGGTCGTACTGATCGGCGAGCGTTCCGCCAAACGTGTCGTTAATGAACACGCGCCGGAACTCTTCTTGGGCGTTGTCATCGAGCGGGTCGTAAAGCGGCAGGTCCTGATAATCCGTGTCGCTGTCGGCGTAAAAGTACTCTGCCGACAAATCGACTTTGTGCGCGAGTCCGCGAACGTTCAGCAGACTGCTTTGGATCGTCGAGTCGACACGCGAGAAGGGCAGGTTCGCTCGAATGCCTCCGCCGCCCCACAGACGTGTCACCGAATCTCCGTCAACACCTTCGCCGTAGTAAGCCGCCTCGCCGATCGCAAACGGAGCGATTTTGGCGACGCCGGCTTGGATCGGCATCGAGAGTTCTTGACGGGTTCGCGTCACCACGCCTTCCCGGTCGAACTCGCCGGGCAGGACAGAGGTGTTCGCCGCGATGACGGGATCCAACGGTACTTCGGCGGTGTTCAGTTTTTCGTAACCCGCTTCGTTGTGCATCGACCACGTCAGTCGATCCCCTAACAGCGATCCGCCCAACGCGTAGTGGTTGAAAGAGGGAACCCGTTCGGTTTCTTGATAGAAGTCGTTGATTTGGATATTGAAGTTTGCATCGAACAATTGCGAGCCCGCGTATTTGCGAAGCCGCATGCCGGTGGTCCGATCGGGATCCTGATCCCATTCCTGTTCGAAATACTGTTCCAGGAAATTACGATCGCTGAGGTAGCCCAACTCCGCGACGAATTCCCATCCGCCGGGAAGGTAGTGACGATGCTTCAACGTCGTTCGACCGCGAAGGTCTTCTTCGGGTGTAAGCTCGCGCCGGCCACGACCGAGCACATCGAGCCCGTCGTCCTTGATCGTGTAACTGTCATACGTGCCCGTCACGGGACCGGCGATCCCGAACATGCTCGACCGTGTGTACGTCGTTCGCCCGCCGATCGCGGGGCCTCGGTCGCTGAGGTAGTCCGTCAAGAGAATCGACTCGACGCCATCGGGCGCGTTCATGCCCAGCAGTTGAAACAGATCCCATTCGAGCAGCACTTGGCTACCGAAAATGTCATCATTTTTGATATCCGCCCCGGTGAGGTAGAACGTCGGCTTGCGGAGCGGCGTGGAGAATCGCGGCCAATACAGCACCGGGATTCCGCCCAAGTAAACAAAGTTGCCACCACTCGAAACATATGGCTCACTATCCGGGACGACTTGCCCCGTCGCTTTATCGACCCGAGCGGTCGGTTTTTGAGTGAGCGATAACTCGTTGCTTTGCAACCAATAACGAGGCACACCCATCCGGCTGCTCGTGACGGCGGCGTTGTTGGCGATGTAGTTGCCACGGGCGACCTGACGCATCACTTCGGCTTTGACGCGAACGGTGCCTTGGTATTGTGGGATAGTCGCGATCGCCTCGGCATCGAGAACCACGCCGATTTCGCGAGACGCGTTGTAGTACATCGCGTCGGCATAAATGATCTGCTCGCCCTGACGAACGACGATATCGCCTTCGAGGTACAGTTCGCCTTCGGACGCCGCGGCACTCGCTGCGCCGGTAATGATATCGCCCAACGGTGGTGTCCAAGCGACGATGCGGTTGGCCGACAATGAAACCGTTCCGAGAGGCACGCGAAGGCCCGTCGGAGTTTGCGCAGTGAGATCGCGGACGAGGACGGTAATCCCGCCACGCGCGATTACGATCGTTTCGTTGTCAGCGACGCGAGTAATCGTTTCAAATTCAGCAGGTCGTGACGCACCACGCGAGAGTATCTCGACTGTCTTGCTGCCGCCACCGATCGAATACGACCAACCACCCGTCGTACCGCCGTCACCGGTCAGGATCGGAGGTTCGGGTAGCGGCATGACTGGATCAAACGAGCCCGCTTCGGGATAGGCGGGCGCCGCGTATGGCGACTCCGGATACGGGGATGCTGGATTCTGGGACGCCGAGTAGGGAGATGCCAAATTCTGCGGACCGGCAAAGCCACTAGAGGCCCCAGCGGAGCCGTTCGGTTGGTTCGGGTATCCGTTGAGTTGGTTCGGGTCGGTCACAATGCCGGACTCATCCCATACCAATCCCGTGGGCGGCATGCTCTGCGAGTTGGGCGCCGCGTTCGGTGTCGAGTTGGGAACCGGCTGAATGTATTGAACGGGAACGATCCCCGACGAATTCGACTCCGTCGGCAGGTTAAGCGGCGCAGTCTCGATTGCCGGTTCGTTTGTTGGCGCCGTTAGACCGCACTTGGTCCACCACACCGAGGGCACGTCAGTCGATCCGCGATATTGCTGCGCCCGAATCTCCGGCGGCGCCGTCAATCGCAAGTGCGCCACGATCGGTTCGCGGGTCTTCTTGTTTGATCCGATTTGGACTTTGTCCATCAACAGATGAACGTCGATCGAGTTACCGATCCCGTCGACGACAAAGAAAATTGATTCAGCCTCGAATCGCTTTCCTTGATGTTCCAAAACACAGTTACCTGTCAGCAACGTGCAATCGAGGGACATCGGTAGCGCGTACAAACTCGATGATGAGGCAGGTTGCTCGCGCTGCCAACGGTACACCGTTTGGCCGCGAACCGAGAGCACGTCGTCAACCGGAGTCGCCGCGATACGCGTGGGTCGTTCCGCCGCTTTCGGGGGTGCCTCCCCGCGTGAAACACTGCCCCCCATGCACAGCCCGATTGCCATGAGCAGGAGGACTCGAATCGATTTTTGCCGAGTCGCGGGCGCAGCGAAAAGTCTCGCACGAACCCAATTCTTTTTTGGATCAGAGCGAGTCAGAAGTTCGTTTCGAGAATCGGCAGTGGCCAAAAAGGCGACTTCAGGGAGGAATGGGTATAGAAAACACGGCTTTTTTCGTGGCTGCCCCAACGAAAGCAGTCCGTCTCGGGCGACATTACGAAAGCCAACGTTCCATCCACAAGCCAAATTCCGATCAACGCAAATCGCATCCACGAAACGCGATCGATTCTAGAGTGCCTGCGTTTTTTCACCGCCCGCTAAACGACGCGCCCAAACCGCCGGGAAACTCGCTGCAAGGAACCTTTTCCTGTTCCTGCGCCTATTTCCTGCGCCTGTCCCCGCGTACGGAATCGGCAAATCGGTCGCAGGTCCATTGCGTTCCCAGATGCAGGCAGTCAACAATGCCGCGAACACGATTGCAGGCCCCGGTTCACCTGAAATTGGTCCACTTCAGTAGAATTTGGTCCACCGTCTGGCAGGGGTCGCTACGAAGAACCTGGAGCCGGTAGTGTTTGCTTGGGGCCGACTGACGTCTGAAACACCTCGGGCGTACACGAACTCGTCGGCAATCAACAACACCTCTGAGCCTCGTGGCGTAAAGAACGTGGCGTAAAGAACGTGGCAGTTAAAACAATTGTGACTTCGATTCCGCAGGTCAGCCAACGCGAGAGTCCTGCATCGATTTTTTTTGGTGGTGATATTCCTAGGGTGATTGATTGATGGCAGCTCCACGACTGGTTGAACCCGTGGTTCGCTTTTGCGCGGTGATCTCGCGACATGCGGAGGCTCGCCAGTGGGCTCTGCAACGGCTGACGCAGCGTTGGGGCGCGACGGCAGAAATCTCCTTGCCCTCGTCATTCACCGCGGGTGGTTTCTACGACGACGAGATGGGAACCGGCCTGACGAAGGAACTCGTCGCGATCGAACAGTTCGCTGATCCGGCGGGGCTCGCCGATTGGAAAACCACCACGAACGATTGGGAACGCGAATACGCCGAGACCGCCGACCACGAGGAAACCAGGCCGCTGAACCTCGACCCCGGTTACGTCACCCAAGCCAAGTTGGTACTCGCGACAATTAAAGATCGCGACCATCGTTTGTATCTGAAGGACGGGATCTTCGCGGAAGTCACGCTGAATTTCATGGGCGGTCGTTGGGTCCATCATCGTTGGACCTATCCCGACTATCGCACCGATTCGGTAGCCGAGTTCGCGATGCGATGTCGCGATCGGTTGCGTTCGCATCTGTTGGAAACCGGCGGATTCCGTCGGGTTTGATGGGAGCTGCCCGTGAATAATGGCATCTCGTTTCGATGCCAAATTCACCATCGCTTCGGAGCCCTGCCACCGCAATGATCGTGTTTTTTGCGTTCACATCAGACAAATTTAAATCTGGACCTCAGGGTGCTGTTTTTCCCCTGCTGCATGCCTTAGCGGTTACACGGGGCCGGTTGAGCCAAAGATACCTTTCATTGAGAGCGTACCTTTTGCACAATCTGCTCTTAATCGCTCCGGCAATAAATGAACGAGTGTCGGTGCGTCCTCTTCACTATCCGCTCGTCGTCTAACCTACCGTTGTCATTGTGAATCCGGTCACCTTTTCCATTTTGGCCATCGTCGGCGTTGCCGTTGGTGGGTTACTTCTCGGCGGCGTTCGTGTCCGCAAAATCGGACTAGGGTCCGCTGGCGTGATGTTCGTCGGGATTCTCGCGGGCCACTGGGGAGCGACGCTCGATCACGAGGTCGCGGAATTCGCGAAAGAATTCGGCCTCGTGCTGTTCGTGTTCACGATCGGATTGCAACTCGGACCCGGGATTGTGCAACTGTGGAAGGACCAAGGACTCGTTCTCAACGGATTAGCGGTCGCTGTGGTGGTGATGGGCGTCCTGTTGGTGCTGATGTTTCATTCGATCATCGATTTGCCGGCCCTCGCCGCGGGCGGTTTGTTCAGCGGTGCGACCACCAACACCCCGTCGCTCGGTGCGGCCCAGCAAGCGGCGGCGACCGTTGCCGAAGAGGGCACCGACTTCGGGATGCTCGCATCGGCATACGCGGTGGCCTATCCCGGCGGTATCCTCGGGATCATCGCGACCATGTTGATCATGAAATCGATTTTCAAAATCGACGTCGAGGCGGAAGCGAAGTCAGCGGCGAGCCTTACCGGCGAACGATTCGAACCGATCATTCGCAGATGCATCGAAGTTGACAACGAACACCTGTCCGAGCGTCGGTTCGGCGAAATCCCCGGCATCGAGGAGACCGGAGTCCGCGTATCGCGAATCAAGCGAGGCGATTCGCTCACCGTCGACCCCGCAACGGACCAAACCGTCCTTCACCCTGGTGACATCATTCAGGTCGTCGGGACCGAGGCGGGTCTCAACCGATTCGAACCTCTGATCGGTCGGCCGTCTGATTTTGATTTGATGGAATATACGAGCAACGCGTGCCACCGCCGCATCGTGGTGACCGATCCCGAAGTGATCAACAAAACACTCCGCGATCTGTCACTGGACCTGATCTACAACGCAACCATTACGCGAATCATTCGCTCGGGCGTCGAAATGCCCGGCCGTGGGTCGAGCCGTTTGCAATACGGGGACGTGCTGCATGTGGTCAGCGATGAAGAGTCGCTCGATCGAGTAGCGAAGTTGCTGGGTAACTCGCTCAAAGCGATCAACGAAACCCAATTCGCCCCCGTTTTTCTCGGTATCTTCGTCGGCGTGGTCGTCGGTATGATTCCGATCTCGATTCCCGGCGTTCCGTTTCCGGTGAAGCTCGGCCTCGCCGGCGGACCGTTGATCGCCGCAATCGTCTTCAGCTTGCTCGGCAAAGTCGGCAAGTTCGTGTGGCACATTCCCTTCTCGGCCAACTTGGCACTGCGTGAGTTGGGCATCATCATGTTCCTGGCCAGTGCGGGATTGTCGGCCGGAAAGACGTTCTTCAGCGTCGCGCTGACATCGCAGGGGCTACTGTGGATGCTCGCCGGATTGGTCGTCACGATGGTGCCGCTGTTGATCGTCGGTTTGGTCGGCCGCCTGGTGTTCAAGGTGAACTACCTCACTCTCTGCGGCGTGATCGCGGGCAGCATGACGGACCCACCTGCACTCGCGTTCGCCAACACGCTCAGCGATTCATCGGCATGTGCCACCGGATACGCCGCCGTTTATCCATTGACGATGGTCATGCGAATCGTCGCCGCCCAAACCATCATCTACATGCTGTTCGCTTAGAAGTAACGACGTTCTTTCGAACGTGGTCCACCGCCTGGTGACGGTGGCTACGGCAAAGAGCGAGGCGTTCTCGGGGAGAACGAACTGCCTGCGAGTCAGAAGATTTTGATTGAGTTGGGCGACGGATGTTCGCGCATTAAAAAAGCCCGCTGCGTTGGCAACGGGCTTTTTTCTGTTCTCGTTAACGTGTCGTTTTAGCGAGCGACGACGACTTGTTCGCTGATCACGTCCGCGGTCAGGATCGCTTTGGCGGTGATCGACTTCTCGCCTGCGGTCTCGATCGTCAATGCGGATCGCTGAGCCCCCCGAGCGCTGTCTGGGGTCATCTTAATGCTCAGCACGTGGATCTTCTTTTCGGCTCCGTTGTTGTCGAATTCGACATTCCAACCGGGGCACTTGATCGACGCGATCGCGAACGGTTCCCGTCCGGTGATCACGAGTCGTTGGACCAACTCTTGGTCCGGTTTAACGGTGCCAAAGGCGATCGATTTTGGCGAGATGTTCAGCGAAGTGACCACGTTGCCCGAAACACGCAGTGGCACGCGAGGCATGCTGCGATCGTTCGTTTGCACGATCACTTCGTCTTGGAACGTTCCGGCGGGAGCGTCTTCACGAACGGCGATTGTCAACTCGTACGTTGCTTTGCCCGGTCCCCGTTCGATCTGTTTGAATTGAGGGATCAACCACGATTGGTTAGCGCGGATGTCGACGACTTGCCAATCGCTGCGTCCGGCGTAGTAGATTTTCGTTCCGCCCGTTTTGGCTTCGCCTTGGTTGATGGTCCCGAATTCAACGCTACCGGGATGGAAGACCATGTCACTGCGGATGTAACCGTCGACCTTCAACTGGACTTCGCTGTAAAACGGCTGATCGATCACGACAGTAAGGGTTGCCCCCTTCTTGCCACGGAAGGTCGGCGTGTTGAAGCGAGCCAACAGGTAACCTTCACCGCCGGCAGGGATGTAGTTCGACGAAAGAATCGGAGTCGTGCAACCACAACTCGCCCGTACCTCTCGGATGTGCATGTCTCGACCGGTCGTGTTACGAATCGGGAACTTGAATTCCGTCTTCGACGCTACGGCAACCGTGCCAAAGCTGTGGCTTTTCACCGGGAACACTGCGTCAGACCAATCTGCATGAGCAGCTGTTGTCGTTACGACGACAGATGCAGGCACACAGGCCATTGAGACGAAGCAGATCAAGAAAGTATTCAATCGAGCCATCACAGGTCTCCTCCAGGAGACGGGGTTAGGAGGTCGGGGCAGCCGAAAAAGCACCGTCACATCGGTAGCAGTCGACTGGTTACGGTCAATAGTACAGTTGCTTTGCGGACGGGCAAGGCAGCCCGGGGGGTAATTACGTAAATCTCGCAGATTCTTTGGCTTCACCAAGCATCTGATAATCACTAATGTGATTTTGCGGGTCCGACCGGACATGCAAAAATGATCTGGTGATCGGTTCGTTCGGATTGTTAGGTTTGCAATGTCCCCCCAGACGCCTTTGCGATCCGACGACCTGCGAACCGAAGACCGATACGATGTCCGATTTTGAATCCCCGCTGGTTTCTCCGCGTATTCTGATTTCTCGGATGAGCGCGATTGGTGACGCGATCTTGACGCTGCCGGTCGCCTGTTGTTTGCGGGATCATTTCCCCGACGCCTACATCGGGTGGGTCATCGAAAAGAAGTCGGCACCGATGGTTCGCGGCCATCGCGACATCGACAGCGTCATCGAACTCGAACGCGGATGGTTCACTTCGCCCAAAGGGATCCTCAACGCGAGATCGATCCTTCGGGAACATCGCTTTGACATCTCAATCGATTGCCAGGGCAATTCCAAATCCGCACTCGCTGGCAAACTGGCCGGTGCGAAACAGCGAATCGGTTTCGCCGGCAAACACGCGATGGAGCTGAGCGGGTTCTTCAACAACGAAAAAGTAACGCCGGTATTCCATCACGTCACCGACCGATCACTCGAACTGCTCACCCCGCTCGGAATTCACCACCCCGACGTTCGCTGGGACCTGCCGCTCGAACCGGGCGATCGAAAATGGGCGACGAGTTATCGCAATTCGATCCGCGCTCCGCACGTCGCGATCCTGAATCCAGGCGGCACGTGGCCATCCAAATTGTGGGAGGCCGACCGATTCGCCTCCACCGCTCGCTACCTCGCCGACCGATACGGATATCACAGCCTCGTCGTGTGGGGATCTTTCGAAGAAAGGTTGATGGCCGAGGAAATCGTCGAATTGTCCGGCAAGACCGCGACCCTCGCCCCCGACACCAGCCTCAAAACACTCGCGGCCCTGATCGAAACGGGAGACCTTTTCATCAGCGGCGATACCGGACCGTTGCACATGGCGGTCGCGTTGAAAACACGAACGATCGGGCTCTACGGCGCGACACGTCCCGGCGACAGCGGCCCGTACAACGAAGTGGCATTGCAGTTGCAGTACGAGTCCGGCAGCCGACGCCATCGACGCAAAGCCGACAACCGGGCCATGAAAGCCATCGGCGTGGAACACGTTTGTGCGGTCATCGACGAAATGCACGCAGGTTCGCTTTCGCGAGCCGCCTAATCGACTGCCGACCGGACGACGAAACCTGGAACGCGTTAGGATGTTGGCAATCACACCCGTCGCCGCTCCATTGACTCCTACGGTTTTGTCTCCTTGAAACGCACGCCACCATCATCGCCATCGGGTCAGTCGATAGTCGGCTCGCCCCAAAACCGCCCGTCCACGCCGGGCGAGGCGAACCGGATGCGGTGGGTGGACAACACAACCCAACTGCTAGACGCGAAATTCCGGATCCCCGGAACACGCATCAAGTTCGGATTGGACTTTCTATTGGGGCTGGTTCCTGGTGCCGGTGATGCCGTCAGCCTTGCAATGTCCGGCGCCTTAATCGCGACCATGGCCAAACACGGGGCCAGCCCCATGCTCGTGCTCCGAATGCTGGGCAATGTGGTGCTCGATGCGATCGTGGGCTCGGTACCACTCGCGGGGAACGTGTTCGACCTCTTCTTCCGAGCCAACAGCCGTAACCTCCGTCTGATGCGCGAGCATTACAACGAGGGCAAACACAACGGACACGCGTGGCCAATCCTGTTGGCGATTTTTGCGGTGATGATCGCTGTTTTCGCAGGGCTGTTCGTTCTGATCGCGTTCGTAATCAACGAACTGCTGAAGTGGGCGGGTGCGGTCGTCACCTGATCGAGATCTCGCGAACTCTCGTTACAGAAGAATCGCAAAAGAGCCCGTTACCCACCATCCGCTACCCACCATCCGCAAAAAACCCTCGCCGGATGACTCCGACGAGGGTTCGTGATCGATCGCTGTTGTGACAAACCCGATTACGGGGTGTCGACGTCTGCCTTGATGCTCGGCAGGTCTTTCAGCTCTGGTTTGGCCATCGCGACTCCGTCGGTCGATTCAGGAATCGGAGGCATCGCGGATGGTTTCGGGAACGCGGCTTCCGGAATCGCTTCGAGGTCACCCTTTTGATCTTCTGGCTTCAACATCGAGTAGCCCGACTCTTGCAGATCGTAGCGGCCCCAGTAAACGCGGCGGACCGGGTTGTAGTAATACACGTAGCGAGGACGCGATGGGTAGTGGATGCAGTAGTGATGGTGATAGGTGGGAACCGTCACCACGGGCTGATACCGGTACGTCGTGTAGTAGTAGGTGCGGGTCGGGTGGTAATTCCACGACGAGTAGGTCTGGCGATATCCACCGGCTTCGGCGGTCGTGGCACTGTTGAAAGCGAAGATCGACGCGGCGATCAGGCAGAACTGGCAAATTCGTTTGGTAAAGCGAGACATTGTTTGACTCTCCGTGAAAAGGGGCGATGCGTTACAAAATTCTGAGTGAATCGATTTTCGCGGTGACTGATGACCGCTCTCATCATATCTATGCAAATTGGCGGGGGGCACCGGACACCACACCAAAATTAATCTTCGCTTTTCTGTTTTTCGCATGCGGGCCTGCATTCCGGAACGAACGTCGCCTCGTTTCTCGGTCCCCAAAGTCCTAAATGGCCTCGACTCCCTCTCCGAAGCCCGGACGATCCGCGACGGCGCATTTTTTAGCGAAACTCCTAATTTCACATGCGAACGGAGGTTTTTCCCGTCGCTTCAACGAATTTTCCGATTCAGTGGCAAAAAGTACGCAGTTCGCTTCATGCGTATGACCGATACAACCGATCCATTGTGAATAAGTGGGCCCTCGTAGCCGACTTTGGAACACACCCCCGTGAGAAGGACATCCGTGGTGGCCAACGATCACTCCCCCTCCAGACCATCTGCAACGACAACTCTCGATGAAGCTGCTGCCAGCTTTGATGTTTCGTCGTGGCAATCGGATTTCTCGCAGCCCTCGATGACAGGTAACGCCGTGAGTACAACCGCGAGAGAACAATCGCTGGGAAACCGGAACGCATCCGACGATCAAGATCAACTCGATACCGATCGCTGGGCACAAACCCCTTCGACATGGCGTCGTGAACCCAGCATTGAGTTTCGCGTCCGTAGCGAAGGTCAACCGACCCGCCGACTGCGACTCGCCGGTGCCCGATACACACTCGGCAACGGTGTCGGCTGCTCGATCCGGCTCGAAGATACCAGCCTGCGGTCACTTCACGCGGTCCTGATCCGTGACCACGAACGCATTCTCGTTCGTGCGTATTCGGTACCGATTCAAATCAACGACGTCCGCGTCACCGAAGGCATGATCAACGTCGGCGATCGCTTACGCCTCGGTTCGTACGAATTTGAATTGCTCGAGAACACACCTCGTCCCGCCGACGCAGTCAGCCAGGCTGTCGCGCACGGCCTCGTCGGCTTCGACGGACACACCGACTCGCGTGGCGACGATTCCTCGCAGGATTGGTCACGATCGTTTCATGAGGAAGCCAAACAGTGGCGTGCCCTCAAACAAGACGTTCAGCGTCGCGACGCGTGGTGCAAAACTCGCGAACGCGAATTGATCGAACAACAAACCACACTCGAAAAACAACTGCAGGCACTGCAGCAGCGCGAGGACGAACTGCAAACACAGGAGTCCGCCGCACTCGAAGTTCACGAAGAGTTCCAGCGTCGCTATCAAGACCTGCTCAAACACCGTGACGAACTGCAACTGCAGCAGGATGAACTCGCCACCGGACGAGAGCACCTGCGTCTGCAACAGGAACGTCTCGACGGTCGCGATCGCTTGCATCGTCAACAGATCGAACGATTGCTCGAAGAGCAAGATCGTTTCAAACGACAAGAAACCGTCAACGCTCAGAAAATTGCCGAGAGCGAAGAGCGGGTCCGCGCCTCACGTATGCAAGCCGAAGCGGCAACGTCCGCGGTCGAGCAGATGCGGGAGAAGTTCGCGTCACTCAATGAACAACTCGTTCAATTATCGCAGCAACAGGAAACGCTGCAACAACTCGAGGCAGACCGCAACCGCGAACACCAACAACGGATCGAAGATCTCGAGTTTGACCGAGACGAAGCGTTCGCACAGCGTGACGAAATCGCTGAAGAGCGTGACGCCTCTCGCGAAGCTCAATCCAAGATCGAATCGGAACGCAAGAAACTCGCAGTACGCTGCGTCGAACTCGAATCGATCGAAGAACAACTGCGATCCGAAATCGAGGAAATGCAGAGCGAGATCGCTCGCACCCGCCGCGACGCCGAATCACTCGACAAAGATTGCGAACTCGCCCGACGCACGATCTCGAACCTCGAAGACACCATTCGCGAAAACCGCGAACGTCACGAAGCGGACCGTGAATCCTGGACCGCCGAAGTCGAAACGCTCCGCACCAGCCTCGAGGAATTGTCGCTCGACCTCGCCGGGGCTCAAGCCCAGTTGTCGAAACTGCGTGACGAGAACGATCGTCTTGTCGATCAACTCACCGGCGCGCACGCCGAACGCGACGAAGCTCGTGCCGAACGCGAAACCGCGATGCGTGAGTGCGACATCGCACGCGGCGAATGCGATGCCGCCAAAATCGACTGCGAAGCCGCACGCCGCGACCTCGAGGCCGCACGGACTGATGTGCTACGTGCTCGCCAAGAGCGCGATGATGCCGCCGCCGAACGCAACGCCGTCATCGCCGAACGCGATGAACTGCTCGCGTTCAAAGAGCGTGCCGGACAAGACCAGAAGAGCGCCGAACTCAGTCGCGAGCAATGGGCACGCCAAGAAGAACAGGCCGAACGCCGGTACCAGGAAGCCCAATCGCATCTCGCCGATGCTCGCCAAAAATGCGAACGGGCCGTGCGGGTCCGCGACGAAGCCGAAACGGCACGTCTCGCCGCCGAAGCCAAACTCGACGCCGCGATGCAAGACCTGCAGGCGATGCAAGCCGAACGTGATCTCGCCATCAGCGAACAGGAAGAACTCCGCCGCCAACGCGACACAGCGTTGCAAGACGCCAAGGACACTCGCGAACTGTTCGACCGTTCCAACCGCGATCATGACGACACGCTCGACCGGATCGAGCATCTCGAACAAAAAACCCGTGACGTGATCGGCGGATCCGGCAAATCGGAAGTGCCATCCGTTGCACCGAAATTCGGACTCGTGGGCAGCGACATCGGCTCAATCGCCAACGTCGACAACGACTCTGCCGAAGCCGTCGAACTCGATCTTGAACTCGAGCACGACGACGCGGCAACCGTCGCTGAGCCATCCGCGACGGCATCGCAATCGCCTTCCGAAGCTCCTCAATGGCAAGTCGAAGAACCCGCGGAAGCGGCTCTCGACTCCCTCGCCGAAGTGGAAAACGCCGGAGCAGAAAACGTCGAGGCGGACAGCATCGAACCGGCCTCGCTTTCATTGACCGCCGACATACCGGCCGAACCTGAAACGCCAACCGAATTGGAAAACTCGGTCGCGGACTTCGAAACGCAGCCAGAAACCTTCGAGCCATCCGCCTTGAGCGAACCGGCCGCAACGGTCACCGACGAAACCGCAGAAAACATCGCCGACGATCCTGCGGACAACACTCCCGAAGATTCCGTCTCGGCATCACCCGCTGCGTTGTGGGCGACCGAAACTTCCGAATCGATCGACGATCAAGACGTGTGGCCGACCTATTCCTCCGTCGAACCAGAACCTTCGCAATCGATCGTCGACGAAACCTCGGCTCCGATGTCGTTGCTCACTTCGTCGAACGATGTGGCCCCTGAAGAATTGCCACCGACGATGCCAGCCATCCCAACCGAGGAGGCGCTCACCGACGATGCCCCGTCTGCATGGCAGAGCACCGAGTCTTCGATGATCACCGACGAAACCGAACCCGCGTACAGCGAAGACGTTTCCGGCGAAGCACCTGAAGAAGAATCTGCATGGCAAACGACAAACGAACCGATCGCAGATTCCGAGGCCGATGAAATTGCCGCCCAAACTGTGGCCGAAGCTTTGCCGCAATGGCCTGACGAATCGCAAACGTACCTGCTGCCTCAAGAACGTAGCGAAACGGCCGAGCAATTCGATGATTCGGCAGTCGACGCGATGGAATCCGCCGACGCGTTCGACAACTCATACGATAACGAACCGCCATACACGACATCGGTCGACGACCACTCTGCCGAAGCCTCCTTCGCGAGCGAAACGGTCAGCGAACCTGCCCGCGAATGGCCCACACACGATGAATCGTCGGATTCGGCATCGGAAATTCCCGAGGGATCACTCGCCGATCAGTTGATGCGAGATTTAGGTATTGAAAAGAAGCCCTCTCTTGCGATCGACGACGAATCACGCGAACCTTCGATCGAAGACACGTCCGCCACGGCGATGTGGAACGGCCGCAATGATTGGCAAAAAGACGAATGCGAAGAAGACGCGCCGGCCAACGAAATCGAACAGTCCTTCGACCAAGACGCTGCCGCCGAAGCGAATCTTTCCGACCTCGTTCACCAAACCGTCGTCGAAAAGGAAGCCGAAGCTTTCATGCAAGATGATGAGGACGGGCACGAGTCCGACGAAGTCGCCTCGTCGTATTCAGAGAGCATCGAACAATACCGCGACGAACGTGAAGACGTCGCCGAACTGAGCACCGAAAGCAACGAGCCAGCGGCCGAAACCGTTGTCGCGTCCACCAGCGACGAAAGCGAACTGGAAGACGATTCAATCGAAGCTTACATGAACCGTTTGCTTCAGCGTGTTCAAGGTGAACCGGCTGCTCCTGCTGCGTCGGCATCCAAACCGGCGGCCAAGCCAGTTGAAAAACCGGCCGCTCCGGTTTCGAAAGCGGATACGCACATCGGCGCCGAAATGGATCAAAGCGAATCATTCGACAAAGAACAGGCCGATGCACCGGAGACGGACCCGAACGCACCATTGGTGCCACGATCGCAAGCCCCGGAACGAAACAGCGACCTGTCCGCGATGCGAGAACTCGCCAACGCGTCGGCCCGGTCCGCGATCACACGCAGCAACAAGACCCAGAGCCACACAACGCGCATGCAAGCGATGGTCAAATTCGGCCAAGCGGGCATCGCGATGCTGTGCGGTCTCGCCGCGGTCGTGTTGGTCAACCTGCCAATGCTGAAAATCATCGCTGCCGTTGCGGCACTGATCATCGCCGGCATCTGTGTCAAAGAAGGGTTCTCGCTACTGACCGATCTGAACTATCGTTCGCAGTCGGGGGCAACGCCCAAGGCGACCGAAGAAGCAGCCGAAGCGGAAGAACTCGTGTAGCAAACGCGTTGGGACAGAACGCAAACGACGGACCTCGTCCGCTACCGACAATAAAAAAAACCAGCCGCAGTGATGCGGCTGGTTTCGTTGATAGAGACTCGACGCGTTCCTCCATGTTCGGCGGCAACGCTTCGGCAGGTCTTACTCGGCTTCTTCACCGATGATGAACATCATCGCTCCGCCACCGGCTTGTTTCCCACCGTAAGTGTATCCAGCGTCGAGGGCACGTTTGATACGCTCTTTGCTTTCGCTCAAGTGAGCCAACGTGTAAGCGTCCATCTTGCCTTCACATTTCTTCAGTGTCGATTCCATTCCCGCCGCGAGAGTTCGCAGTTCCATCCGAGCCAGATTACTGATCGGACTGTAAGCGGCGGTTCCCGGCGAGTCTTCCAAGATCAAATCGACGAGTCGCTGCAGGTGTTCGCGTTGCAGGTTACGACGCAGCGATGAGATCATCGGCTTGCGATCGTTGCGACCTTCCGGACACGCTTCGTCGAGCTCCGACCAAACGGCCGTCGTCACGCTGTTGAGCATTTCGGGCAACGTCAACGCGTCCTGATCTTCAGGCAATCGCAGTTCGTTGTCATAAATCCGACGCAGGGTCGTGGGGTTCATCAGCAACGTCAGTGCCGACGCTTGCATGTCCAAAACACGATCATGAATCGGCCAGGTAGCCTCGTCGGACATGCCCGAATGAGCTCCACCGTCGAGCCACTTGTCGACACCGAGACGTTCGAGAATTTCCGGCTTCAGGCCATAGGCTTCGTCACGGAAACTCGTGTCGATCACGAACTTCAACGCATCCCGTTGATCCTTTGCAGGAACCACTTGAACAGGAACGCGGTCGCCGGGGTCGCCCTTCTTGTCACGGTTCACGAACGCACCACCGATCCAATTGGCCATCATGCTGACCGAACGCATTTGCAGCCCGAGGGTCAGTTCATAACCACGGCGAGCTTTCGCCCAACTGTCACCGTCTTTGACAAATTTTTCGAGCAGTCGATCACGATACAATTGGATCAACTTCGCTTGTTCGTTCGTGTACGTCAGCGGGTCTTTCCCGAAATCGTAACGGCGTGCATACGGATCCGGACCGCTGGTGTCTTCGTCGGTCGCGTATTGTAATTCCGGCTCGGAACACCGTTTGACGATGTCCTTGAGATCCGATTCCTTCAACGTATAACCGTATTCAATCGCCCAGAAATCGTAGGGACCGATGTCAGTCATCGCGTAATCGCCTTGCACTTCACCGACGTCGTAGCGGTAGTTGATCGGCATGTAATCCATCACCGAACTGGCGAATGGCTTTTTGCCCTTCACTTCATCGCTGTTGATTTCGGCCATCGTGTGCAGTGCTGAGGCTTTGAAATTGTGTCGCAGACCGAGGGTGTGGCCGACTTCGTGAGCGACCAGATCAGCGAGCAACGGACCGACGAACCATTCCGGCATGCCGTCGAGAAGTTCTTCCTTCTCTTTCTTGGCCTCGTCGGCTTTCTTTTCTTCCTCGTCATCCTCGTCATCCTCATCAGCTTCGTCGTCGTCGTCGTCGTCGTCCTTGCCGTCTTCATCGGCTTTTTCTTCTTTCTTCGAATCGTCGTCGGACTTAACGTCACCGTCTTTGTCGTCGGCGTCTTCATCGTCCGCGGCGGCCTCTTCTTCCTGTTTCTTCTTCTTGGCTTCCTTCTCTTTCTTCTTATCGAGTTCCGCTTCGACGTCGGCGTGCAGCGACAGAGCCCAGTTCATTCGGGCCAGTGCGAGATCCATGCTGCGACCAGTCGCGGCCATGCAGAGACCGTTCTTTTGGCTGACGTGTCCGATCAAACCGTCGAACTCATCATCACCCAACATCGCCGGATCGGCTTGCGCCATCTTGTAACCGGCCATCGGCTGTGCAGCCTGGCGGGCATACTTGGCACGCAACGAATGCACGTTTTCAGGTCGCCCCATACGAACCCGTGGGTCCCAATTCGGACGAGTGCCGAGCCATGCGAGGGTTTCGGCGCTGACGCCTTCCATTGCGAGGTTGGGCATCAGTTCGGCGTAATTGAAATTGAAGTGCCGGATCCACCCATCGGTCAGGATGATGTCGGCGTCGAGGATTTCTCCCGTTTCGGGATGCACTCGGCTCGGACCAATCGCGGTACCGATGTCGTTGTTGAGCCATCGCACGAAGTTGTACCGAACGTCTTCAGGATCTTTTTCCATGTGGATGCCGCTGACGGCGTCCTGGTACTCGATCACGATCGCGTCAACGATTCCGATCTTTTCGAATGCCTTGTTCCAATAATCGATACCGGCTTTGATCCAACGCCGGTAACGAACCGGTGCGGTGTGTTCGACATAGAAACGGATCGGCTCTTTGGGAGGGCTGAGTTTGAGTTTCGGATCACGTTTTTCCAACTTCCAACGGTTGATGTAACGCACGCGAGTGTCGTCGGTATCGTACTGACTCAAATCGGAGAACGAGGTCGTGAAATAGCCGACGCGTTCATCGGCAACACGTGGTTTGAATCCCGACGAACCGCTCGGTACTTCGCTGAACGAGTAGTGCAGTGTTTGCAATTGACCGCGGTTGCCCACGACTTCAAACGCCAACTCGACGTTCTTAGGGAACACCTTGCATGATTCGATCGAGTACAAACGTGAGTTCGTGACCCGGACCGATCCACCAAAGAACTGACTCGCGTTGCCCACCAACAGACTGTCGATGTCGATCACGGGACCGCCTTGAGGTCCGATCGCGAGAATCGGCACGTCGAGCAAAACGCGATCGGTGAACAATCGCTTCACCGAGGCTTTTGATTCGGCATCACCGGTCGCACGCACGTCGAGATTCGGCGCGATCAACGCGATGCGATCGTCATAACGACGCCACTGCACGACCCAGTCGCCTGATTGCAATCCGGCGTAACGGTCACCGCTGCTGAGCGTCAATGCGATGAAGTAACTCTTGCCTTTGAAGTTCTTAGGCAGCTCGCCGATAACGGCGGAGTCCTTGTCTCGCTTCCAAATATTGAACAGCCCTTTATCGATCTGTTGATCCGAAACGGCTACTTTCTCAAACCCTTCCGAAATTTTCGAAAACTCAGGCAGAGAGTCGGCCGCGGATACGGTCGACGAGGGGGCGATCGCCAATGCCGCAATCGGCATCGTAACGGCGAACAGAGCAGGAAGAGCGAACAAGCGTGTGATTCGCTGGCAGATTCGAGTCATACCAAAAATCCAGATAGTCCTAGGAGGGGGCAGGCGAAGGTGGGGAAACAGCAACATATCAGTCTACGTCACGACCTGAGCGTTTGGATCGGGATCGGTTACCGTTTCTACCTGTTTTATCCGATATATCCCATTTTACGCAAACAAAACGACGAAGGCTAAGGGCTCACGACCATCGTCAAAACCGGTCAAACGCGTGCATCCGTAACCGGAAACGATGAGGAGACAGCCAATCAACCGCGGTAATGGATTCAGTTTCGACCGTGGATGCTCGCGAACGAATTTTCTGTCACACGTCGGATCGCCTACCGGTGAGAAGGCTCCAACAAACTCACGCTGACCGGTGCCAACATTTGCTGTTTGTACAGTTTGGTTTCGGACGCGGCGCTGACGACGTTATGTCTCAAGATGATTGGGTAGAACGCATGCATTTAGTGATGCCAACGCTGGCGAGTTGCCGCAGCGCTCGCAACGGGTCGATCGGCGGGCGAGTGAATCACAAACGCCTGATCGAGCTTTACGCGGCTTGCGTTTTTCTCAAACTGGACAATCGATCAAGCGACCGGGACGCGGGATAGATGTCGGTATTTGCGGCCGGCCGTTTCGGGGGCGAAGCTTTGTTTCAGCTCTTTGCGATGTTTGCGAAACCATGCCGCCACGACCGAGACGGTGTAGGGATAATCGGACGTCACCCGGCTGTTTCCTGCCGCGAGCCGGGACGCCCACTTCTTCATCAACGGTTTGATTTCGCGGTACTGGGCTGCGTCGGCGGGCGCGGCGGCGACATCGACGATTTCGCCGCGACGAATCAAGTACCAAATCGATCGACCGTCGTACCCGGTCGCGGCGTAAACGAACGAGTACTTTTGCCGAGCGTCGGCGAGGTGCCCCAGTTTTCGTTGGGCATAGTTCAACGACTTCAACGTATCACGCGCACGGGCGGCCAACTCGTACTGCCGGTTAGCCGACGCGTTGTCCATGATCTCTTGCGTTGCGATCAACGGTTCCTCATTAAACCCGTCGAGAAAACTCTCCGCCTCGCTCACCCGCGTGGCGTATTCCTCACGACTGCAGGCGGCCGCACACGGGCCCAAACATGTGCCGATCTCCAACCGCAAACAACCCGGCCGTGGCTGAACGTCAAACAAAGACAACTGCTCTGAAAACTGAAACACCGTTTGCTGGCTGCAGTCGCGAAGCCGAAACGTTTTGTTGAGTGCATCGACGACGCGTGACATTCGTCCGGCGCCGAAGAACGGTCCCTCGACGGCAACACATTCGGATTTCGCCGGTGGGGATGACGCGATGTAAAACGTCTCCGCAGGCTTCCGCCCCAAACACAAGTAAACCGGCCGTTGCCGTTCGGGAACGCCCTGGACGTTGAACCGCGGAATCCAACGTCGGATCAGCGACTGTTCGCGGAGTTGGGCCGCAAAGTCACTCGGTTGGGTTTCCCACTGGATCGCGCGGGTGTGTTCGATGATTCGGCCGGCTTTCTCGCCGCGTGCGGATTGCCCGAAGTAACTCGACAACCGGTTGCGCAGTGAATTGCTTTTGCCGACATAGATCAACTCTCCCGACCGGTTAAACATGCCATAAACACCCGGCACAGGTGGACAGAGCGATTGAACCTGGTCGCGTAGTTCACGGCTCGTTTCACCGCCAATCATCTCCGTCGGCCGACCGCTGTATCCCGCCCGTTGGACGGTATCGGCGTGGTACGGGTCAAACGGGTTGTTGCCGAATCCTTGCGTCAACGTTTCGGAGACACTCGCCGCGGCGGTTTCTCCTCCGGCGATCGCGGGTGGAGGCGGACGACGTAGCGAGCCGGTCCGCCGAGAAACACGGTACCCTTTCTTGGGGATCGCTTCGGCAACACGATCCGAACGTGCTGGCGTTTCACCGGATGCTTTACCTGAAGCTTGTCCCGATACTTTGCCTGATGCGTCGATCGCAGATGAATCATTCGCGAGCGAATCGTCCGGTACCGAATCACCAACAGACAACTCGTATTCAGCGGTCGACTCATCTTCAGCGGTCGACTCATCGAGCGGCAACAAACCGGTGGCCGGATCATGAGGCGTTCGCCTGCGAGTCGTCCTTTTCCCTGCCATCCGTGCCGCCGAGTCCGTGGTAACTGCCGTTCGGGCTGACGCGTCCGCGCCCACAACGTGAAGGATTATGCCCCATCAGCGGACGTTCACCAAGCTGAATTTACGGGGGGACTTCTCTAGACCGAGTTTTTTGCGTCTAATAGAAACTTGATTTCCTCACCTATTCCCCCCCGATGAGTGTTCTCAGACTTTTATGACCACCGAGCCGACCGAAGAAGCTGAAACCCCAGAAGCCGCTCCTGAAGTCGTACTTCAGTACAACAAGGACGACGTCGACGAACACGGATTTACCTCTGTGTGGAACGTCGCAGCAGCAACTTGCGACGGGGACACAGCACGAACCCGCGATATGGCTGGGCGGATCCTCGGGTTCCTTTGCAAGAAGGAATACGAGCACGTCGTCGTTAGCTCGACCGACGCTCAATACCTCGACGAGTGGTTTGAACGCGAAAAAGCAATCATTTACAACTGGAAAGCTGATTCGGAAACCACCGATGCGATCACCCAGCACGCTCACGTGCCCGCCGCTTCGATGATCAGTTTCCTCAAACGCGAGAAGTTCAAACCGACGGCAAACTACAGCCCACGTCGTGCCGACCGAGTTGCCTGGTTCCAAGAAAAATGGGGCATCGGCTGAGCCCGGTGTCGCCGTTTCACCCATCCTTGCCTGAACCGAACGACGAAATCGTATCGCGGCGAGCGTTCGCCGTTTCAACGCTCCGCTCCCTGCCTGAGCTTCCCGAATCGGCAGCGGAGCGAGTTACCGACGTTGCCATTGACCACGCCGATGAATTGCTGGCTTGGCTCGCCGACAAAGACTGCCCCGGACACGCGTCCCCAATCGCCGATCCGATCCGCCTGCACCTGCAGCATCGCAAACATGTGCTCGCAATCGCGGGAACAGACAGCGACGACACCGACGACAGCGTCGATGGCACCGTCGGCTTTCACGGGCTCCAAGCCTGGGCCCTCGACGCGAATGTGATCTGGATCACGCAGGATCACTGCGTGTTTGACCCCGCCGGGCGATTGCTGCTCGACGCGAAGGCAAACGGCCCGGATCCCGATGCCGTGATCCCGTTCCCGATCGATGCACGGCAACGCAAAGCAAACACGGAAGTGCAACTGCGTAACCGACTCGTTGCCCCCGTCGAGGCTCTATTGCCGCTACGTGGCGTTGACGAAATCCGACTTCGCGATGCCTCCGACGTCGCCCGCCGCGCGATCGCGTTATTCCTAGTCGCCACGCGAGCCGAATCGATCCTCACCGGGAAACCGATCGACATCGAGCGGATGAAAGCACGCTGCCCGATCGGATACGAATCACTCACACCACGCGAACGTGCATTTTTCGACACGGCGCCTTCACCGGCGACGCAAGCCTCGCTCGCCCAAGCGGCGACGGAACTTGCGTGGCGTTACGAAGCGTTGATGGCGCTACAGTGGGCACTCGACATGCAATTCGAATTGGCATGGCCCGACGAGCACGCCGACCTGACGGCAGTCACACGTTTGATGATCGACTTGCCGGATGAAGCGATCATCGAGCAAGCCCGATTGCGGTCCGCCACTGAACTGCTCGACGCCGCTGAACTGCACTACCAGTGCTTCCACGCGATCGTTGATTCACAGCAAACACAGAACGACTTATCAGGGATTTTGGATCCCGGTGTCGTGTGCGAACGCCTCATTGCGATCTCATGGATCTGCGGACTCTCAGGCGAGAGCGAATGGGACAAAACCAGCGATTGGCTCGAACGCGGCTGCCAACCACCCACGTAAGACAGGCTGCCAGCCTGTCCTAACAAACGATGCAAAAAGCGCAGGCGCTTGAGAGGTAGCAAAGTTCAATAGAATGTAGCTACCTTTGAAAACCTAACTCATTGGCTGAAACGCTTTAGAACTCGGTCTCGGAGAGATCGAGCTACGTAAAATGACGCTTCGTGAAATGACGCGTTGGCCAGCTAACCTACGCTGGATCGAAGATGGGTTAAGCGAACCGCAGCGACGCGGATTGCCCGGGGATTTGTTTGAGCAAATCCACGATGGACTGACGCAGCGTCATGTCGCTGTTGATCCGGTCTTGCAGATCACCGATTCTGGACTGCACCGGCAGAGAGAGATCCGGCGAACCGACCTCGACCTGTCCGCTGACATCATCCAACCGAACATCGATCGGCTCGTCGCCATGCAAACCGAACTGGCGCATCCAATCAACGAGCACACCGCGCAACGACTCCGTCGCCTCACGTGCGGCCGCGTCATCGGCCGACGAAACCGACGTCGCCTCGGCTGACTCCTGCCCTAGCACATCAGCAAACTCCGCGACGGCCTCCACCGTTCCGTGAACGGCGCGACCGGCCAATTGAGCGATGCCTAACGCAGCGATTGGTGAGATCGGAAGCGACATTTAGTGCTCGTGCTTGGTCTCGAACTTAAGCGCTTTCAACCACGCTTCGAGCTTATGAGCGTCCTCGTGAGTCTTCGCCTTGTGGCTCAACCATTTTGGACAACGATATTTGATGTCTTCGTGGCCGTTGTGGCTATGACGCTCAACTTCACATTTGAGCTTCTTCAGCGTCTCGAAGATTTGGTCGGCTTGTTTCTTGTCATGCTCGTGACGGGCCATCCATTTTTCGCAACGGTAGGAGACGACTTCCGCAGCCTCAGCGGTCTGAGCGGGAGCGGTACCAAGGGAAACGAACGCGACCGCAACGGCCAGCAAAACGGATCGAAACATTTGCAAATGTCCTGAAGGATCTTTGTGAGGGGATTTCCTCGCCGACACATCGGCGTGGGACCAGCGTGGTTGGTACCTCGTGCAGCCCGCCCGGGTCAAGGGAGAGTCCGCGACCTCGCCGATCTTCCGATCTTCCCGTCCCCTCGCCTCCATCACGTCAATCACTGCCGTCGTCGAGCCCCATGTCGACTCCGGTGACGGGAGGCACTTCACGGTACATTCGCTTGTATTCTCGCGGTGAAACACCGATCACGTCGCGAAATTTACGGCTGAAATAGTTGCTATCGGAGAATCCGACATCCATCGCAATTTCCGTAATACTCTTTTGGCTCGTCCTCAAACGCTCGCACGCTTTTCGGATTCGCAACCGAATCAGGTACTGAATCGGCGAGTCCCCCATCACGGTTTCAAACGTCCGCAGAAAATTTCGCCTCGACATGTTGGAAATCTGAATCAACTGGTCCAGCGTGATCACGTCGGGGTAGTGAATTTCGATATGCGCGATCGCATCGGCCACTTCCAACAACCCCTGACTGCGCGGGCTCCGGCAACGGTCGTAACACCGCGCCAAGAAAGTCACCAACTGCATCATCATCGCAAATGCCTGCACGCGAAAGCCAGCGGCACGTTCGTCGAGTTCGTGTTCGAGTCGCTCAATTTGCTCGATCGCGTAGGCGAGATCCATCGGATCCAAACGCAAACGGCTGTCAAAACGATGCCGTTGGCGAAAGGCGGGCTCGAGCGTGAACAACGCGTGGTAACCCGGCATCTCGCTGAGATCCCCCAATCCCCACGGCAATTCGTTGTTGTCAAACAGGACGTTAATCAGTCGCAAATCGTCGAGATTCTGATAGTCGTGTGGCCGCGATCCTCCGATCACAAATGCGTCACCTGCGGCTAATTCGTAAGAATCGTCGCCCGTCACGTGCAGCCCGCTGCCCCCGGTAATGATCACGATCTCCCAAAACTCGTGGGAGTGCAGCCCGAAAGGCTCCTGTGGATCCCGCCGCGTCACCACGATCGGGAACCCGTCAGGATGAAAAAACTGACTCTTTCGGAGAACTCGAATCGATTCAGGCATAACTTTTTTAACAAAACTGAACGAACCGGCACTTTTGTGCTATTGCAACACACAAAAGTCCAGGCATCCGGATAAACAATGGATTAAGTTCCTCTGGAGCTTGGGTGAACAAACACCTCCGGAACTCCATTTAGCGGCTCCTTACCTCCCGTCGTCCACTCCACGCCACTCAGCCTAGCCTGCTCTTCCTCCTCAATCTATAGCGAATTAATGACCAGCTTTTCGAATATCGACTCCGCGTATGCCTTAGCGACGGAGCAGTATCAGAGTACCGGTGTGGATGTTGAAAACGCTCTCAAACAGCTTCGGGCCACCGAAATCTCGGTGCATTGCTGGCAGGGCGATGATGTTGCAGGATTCGAAAACACCGGCGGAACCCTGGGTAGCGGCCTGGCTGTCACGGGCAACTACCCCGGTCGGGCACGCAACGCCGCCGAACTCCGCAGCGATCTGGAAAAGGCGTATTCCCTGATCCCGGGAAAACACCGCCTGAACCTCCACGCCCTCTACGGTGAATTCGACGAACCGGTGCAACGAACCGACATCGGCGTCGAACATTTCCAAGGCTGGATCGACTGGTCCCGTGACCAAGGCGTGTCGCTCGATTTCAACCCGAGCTACTTTTCCCACCCACTGGCCGACGATGGCCTCACGCTCGCTCATCCCGACGAAGGCATTCGCGAATTTTGGATCAATCACGGGATCGCCTGTCGACGCATCGCGGCCGAAATGGGCAAGACGCAAAACAACCCGTGCGTCAACAATGTCTGGGTTCCCGACGGATACAAAGACTCACCGGCCGATCGCGCGACGCCTCGCTATCGTCTCGCCGAATCACTCGATCGAATCTTTGAAGAACCGTTCGACACGTCTTACTTGCTCGATGCCGTCGAATGCAAACTGTTTGGCATCGGATCGGAAAGCTACGTCGTCGGCTCGCACGAGTTCTACTTAGGCTATGCAATCACGCGTGACAAAGTGCTGTGCCTCGATGCCGGTCACTTCCACCCGACGGAAGTCATCTCGGACAAAATCTCATCAACATTGATGTATGTCCCCGAATTGCTGCTGCACGTCAGCCGGGGCGTGCGGTGGGACAGCGATCACGTCGTCACGATGTCAGACGAATTGCAAGCGATCATGCAGGAGATCGTCCGCGGAAATCACCTGCGACGCGTTCACATCGGACTGGACTTCTTCGACGCCAGTATCAATCGCATCGCAGCGTGGGCGATCGGAACTCGCAACACACTGAAGGCACTCTTGATGGCGTTGCTCGAACCTCGCGAAGAGCTCCAACGACTCGAACGTGAGGGCGACTTCACCGCGCGACTCGCGTTGATGGAAGAACAAAAGACGATGCCGTTTGGCGCCGTGTGGGATCACTACTGTGCAACATCGGACGTTCCCGTCGGCCGCCAGTGGCTGGACTCGGTTCGCGAATACGAATCGTCCGTCTTATCAAAACGTAGCGAAAGCCCAGAAAGCGTGATCGCATAATTGCGGTCCACCATTCGTTAATTTAGCCCACCGGGCGATTCGCCCGGTCATCGAAGTCCATTTACCGATTCGCTTCGGCGACAACCATTCCGTTCATTCATCGCAGGGAACTTTTCATTGAGCGACGAACATTCAACCGAAGCCGAGACCGCCACGAGCGGTGAATTCGAGCGACACCCCGTTCCAGACTCCGCACTGCTCGGTGCCGGAAAATTCTGGGGCATGTACGCCGGCGAGCATGCCGCCGGTACGGAATTCATGATCGGGCCACTGTTCCTCGCCGCCGGTGCGAGCCTGCAGGATTTGCTGTTCGGACTTTTGCTCGGCAATTTCCTGGCGGTACTGACATGGCGTTTCCTGGTCACGCCGATCGCAATCGCGAAACGGATGACGCTCTACTACCAACTCGAACGGATCGCCGGCGGTAGCCTCGTCAAACTGTACAACGTTGTTAACGGGGTACTGTTTTGTTTCCTTGCCGGAGCGATGGTGACGGTGTCCGCCAGCGCGGTCGGGATTCCGTTCGGTACGCTATACGAGGTCCCCGAATCGACGTTTGGTCTCGGCAGCCCTGATTTCACGCTTATCGTTGTCGTTGTCGGGGTCGTCATGGCGATCATCGCGGCGGCGGGATATCAGGTCGTCGCGCAAGTCGCCAACATCGCAGCACCGTGGATGATCGCAATCTTCGCCGCATGCGGAATCGTTTCATTGACACAAATGGATGCCAATTCCATCAGCGCACTCTCGGAAGGAAAGTACTGGCAGGACGCGATCGACTTCGTGCAGGAAAAAGACGGCGTCCAACAGTTCGGCTTCTGGCAAATTGTTGTCTTCGCCTGGCTATGCAACGGTGCGATGCACTTCGGGATGGCGGACCTTTCGATCTTCCGTTTCGCACGCAGTCCCTCGTCGGGATGGGCGCCAGCAATCGGCATGTTCCTCGGTCACTACATGGCCTGGATCGCGGCGGCACTGTTGCTGGCCGCTCAAATCAAACTCTCGCAAGACACGACCGCGAACCCCGGTGCCCTGGCATGGGGCGCCCTCGGGTGGACGGGGATCATTTGCGTGATCATCGCCGGTTGGACAACGGCCAACCCGACGATCTATCGCGCCGGACTTGCCTTCCAAGGTGTGTTCCCCAAGAGCCCACGCGTCGTCATGACTCTGATCGCCGGTGCCGTTGCAACGACGGCGGGAGCCTTCCCGAACCTGTCCGATCAATTGCTGGGATTCGTCGGAACCTATGGGACCGTGCTCGGACCGATGGGGGCAATCATCTTTGTCGACTTCTACTTCATGCGACGGTTCGGCATGCGAGAGGAAAACGCGTTCCACCAAGGCAACTCGTTCAATGTCGCCGTGCTGTTGGCGTGGTTGATTCCGGTTGCCGCGGGTTTGTACCTGATCTTCGTACCGACGCAGATGTTCCCAGACAAACTCTTCGCCGCCTACGCGGTCGTCCCATGCTGGATCGCATCGGGCGTGATCTACCTATTGCTCAGCAAACTCATGCACCCGAAAACACCTCTCGTTTCGTAGCGTCCAGGATCGCCGCTGACCGCTCACGACATTTTCGCTACGAACAACTCATTTGAGGAAATCCATTTTATGAACAACACACTCAAGATTGCTTCGCTAATCGGATTAGCGCTCGTCACCATCCCCAGCGTGATTTTCTTCGCCGGTGGCATGAACCATTCTGCGGTGAAGACAACAGCACTGATCGGCACGATCATCTGGTTCGCGTCGACGCCGCTGTGGATGGGACGTGAAATCCCCGTCGACGCAGACAACGTCGAGATCTAGAGCCCCGTCTGCATGAGGGCGATTGAGTCAATCGCATAACACAGAAGCGGTAACTGCGTTCGCGAGGAGGCGGTCTACCGCAGCGTGGGTGACACGACGCGGAGCATAGCCCACCGTCAGGTGACGGCGGCTACTGCAAGACAGAGTTGCTCTAAACGCGTTTGGCGACCAAGACGCGGAACAACGACAGCGGGTTGTTCTTGTGACAACTCTCGACTTCGATCGGCAATTCGTTCAGGAGGTCGTTTACTTCAAGATCGGTTCGCCAGCCCAAACGACGCGTGATTCCGCCGGCTGAGTCGACGACTCGCGCGATCAACGGGTTCTCGCTGCGGAAGTGATTGATCACCAGGATGCGGCCACCCGGTTTGCAAACGCGAACCATTTCTCGCATCATTTGGTCCGGCCGCGAGACGACACTGATCGTGTGAAACGAGGTGACGAGATCGAAGCTCGCATCCTCGAACTCCAACTGCTCCGCGTTCATCGAACGCACCTTGATGTGCTGCCAATCGTTCTTTTCGATCAGCACTTCGGCTTCTGCCAACATCGATTCCGACAAATCGACGCCGAGAATATCCGCGTGCTCGGGATAGGCTTCGAGCGACATGCCGGTGCCGACACCGACTTCGAGAACACGGGTGCCTGCCGGAATGTTCAGCGCGGTCAAGTTTGCCTGAATCCGCCGCTTGGCAACCGCCGGCCAAAGGGCTTGGTACGCCGGAACGAGGTTGTGATAGAAATGGCTTTCGTGCGGCTGTGGCACGGATCCTTCCGACTTCGATTCCAATTTCAGCATGAATGCCCTTTCCCGGGTGCGTTGGCGCGTGAGCAACCAACCCACGCCTGTTTATTAGATTGTCGCATTTTCTTGGCCAATTTACCGCCCACATTGGGCGCTGCGAACCAATTTCATAGCGAATTTTGCGCCACAATTACATTTCGCGGCAGAGGGAGCACGCTGAGAATTGTGAATTCGACGGTCGTTGTGGGCCGTTCGCCTTGGCCCGCCCTGCTGGAAATTTATTCGCGGCAACACCGGATAACGCGGGAGGCCTCATTTCGCCCCGCAGCCAACGTGAAAAACGCGATTCCTGCCAAAAACGCATCGCGTATCGAATACCGCGTCAAATGTAAAACATCGGCTCGTCACTTTCGCGAATACTACGGATCACGTCACCCAACCGGACCCGGCTGAGCTGCATCCGAGACTGCTCGTCAGCCGCCCGCCAGTGTTTCTTCAACGCCTGCTGCGCCGTCGGTTCGTCATCCTTGGCGGGTGCGATCGAATCCGGGCACCCGATCGCTTCGGCGATATCGAGCAACGTGATCGAATCCGGCTGGACGACCAATTGATAGCCTCCTTGGCTTCCGCGAATCGCTTTGACCCAACCCGTCGATTTGAGCGTCCGCAAAATCTGCACCAGGAACGGCCCCGGAATCTCATTCCGCCGTATGATCTCGCTCGACCGTACCGGCGCACCATCCTCTCCATGGATCGCCAAATCCATCATCGCCAAACATGCGTAGTGAACCGCCGCGTTAATTACCATGACGCGCCGATCAATGGATCAGAAAACGAGAACAATGGCTCTCTCAATCGCTGTTTATCGAAACCGTTGTTCACGACCTGCCCCCCCTGCCGTCGTAAACATTGGACTCGGTGACAACCTTGTCCATCGAAACGTCGTGACGCAGCATCGGGATCTCTTCAAACATTTGACATTCGTACGCCAGCCCGATCAGTGAACAGTCCGAGCGAGCACGCGTTAGCAGCTTGTCATAATACCCCTTACCATGGCCGATCCGTCCGCCCATCGGATCAAACGCCAATCCCGGCACCAGGATCACGTCGACGTCTTCGACCGACACTTTCTTTTCTGCGGCGTCGCGGGCCGACGGGCTCGGCTCGAGAATCCCGTACATGCCTTCGGTCAACTCATCCATCGACTCGAGAAGAAAGAGTTCGAGTTCACCGTCGACGCAATACGGCACCACGATCTTCTTTTCACTCGCGACGGCATCGGGTAACGCATGACGGGTCCGGGCCTCCGTCCGCACGTCGACGTACCATAAAACGCAACCAGCACTCTGATAATCAGGCAAGCCAAAAACCCGGTCGATAATGTGTTTACTGACCCTCTCTTTGTCGAGCTGCGCCGTCCGGGCGGCGCGGGCGACGGCGCGGATCGATTGCTTGTCCCTTCCGACTTCTTGATGCGGCGTTGAGGGAGGTACCATGGTGACGGCGGGCAAGGACAAAGAACAAAACATACTGACGCTGCGGCTTACGATGCCAGTTTATAACTCCGCGAATCGAGCTGCCGGCTCGTCCCAAACACCACTGTTTCCCGGTGTGTACGTTTGGGTCGGGAAACTGTTGCGGATCAATTGCCGCGCCTCGTCAATGCTGTGCAGGCGCCCGCTACCGATCATCTGCATCGCAACGTTACCGATCGCGGTCGCTTCAACGGGGCCGGCGACCACGGTTCGGTTGCACGCGTCGGCGGTCATCTGACACAGCAGCGCGTTCAGTGAACCGCCGCCGACAATGTGGATCGTGTTGATCGATGATTCAGTCAACCGTTCGAGTGATTCGAGCGTGAGACGGTACCGAAGCGCCAATCCCTCAAGCGCCGATCGGAACAGCACGCCGTTATCCATCGGCACTTTTTGCCCGGTCCGTCCGGCGAGGGAGCAGATCTCGTCAATCATGTCCGTGGGAGCGAGCAAGGACGGGTCGTCCGGATTGATTAACATCGAAAACGCCGGTGCGGCTTCTGCGGCTTCGACCATTTCAGCCCACGACGGCGCCGAACCGCGACGCTGCAACGCGGCGCGGATCTGTTGAAAGATCCACAGACCGCCGATGTTCTTCAGCAAACGGGTGCTGCCGTGAACGCCACCTTCGTTAGTGAAATTCAATTCCGCACAAAGATTCGTGACCTTCGGCGACGGCAACTCAACGCCCATCAACGACCACGTGCCTGAACTGATGTAGCACCAATCCGGCCGGGCGGGCGCGAACCCCTCAGCGGGAACCGACAAAACCGCCGAGGCCGTGTCGTGCGTCGCCGGCGCGATCACGGGAACGTCGTGCAGCCCCGTCATCGCCGCAACGCTGCTCTGGACGACGCCGATCGGCGTGCCGGCTTGTGTCGGGGTCGGGAACCACTTGGCGGGAAAGTTGAACGCCTCGAGCAATTTGGTCGACCAGGTTCCCGTGACCGGTGACAACAATTGGCTCGTTGACGCGTTGGACGCTTCGATCGTCCGCTCGCCCGAGAGCATCCAGTGGAACAAGTCGGCCATCATCAACAACGATGTTGCGTTTTGGTATCCGACGTCACCGGCTTGCTGAGCGGCGAGTAATTGGTAGAGCGTGTTGATCTCCATGAACTGCAGCCCCGTTTCGGCGAAAATCTCCTCGCGTGAGACTCGTTGCAGAGCGTCTTGCATCCGGCCCAGGTTACGAGGATCGCGATAGCACCGCACCGGACTGATCAATTGATCCTTGTCGTCGAGGAATCCGAAATCAACGCCCCAGGTATCGACGCCGACCGAGACCACCTCACCCGCCCCCGCCCCGACCTGATCGGCCGCCAGACGGAGCCCGTGGGAGATGTCCTGCCACAACCCGAGATGGTTCCACAACAGGTCCTTCTGCATCCGGACCGGTTTGTTCTCGAATCGCCAAACCTCCGCCAGCCGCATTTGCCCACCGTCCGACGCTCCGGCGATCACCCGCCCGCTCGACGCACCCAGATCGACAGCCAGGTGGACTGGCCCCCTCAGGCCGGTGGCTTCTGCTGCCAATGAATCGTTCAATTGGATCTTCCTACAAGGAGCGTTCGTGAAGGATTTGCGTGGAAACGGGAACGGCAAATCGTGCGGCCGCCAAGTTACCCAAGCGGGACCGGGGAAGCGACCCGCCGCACCGCCCCCCATTTGGGATTACGGAGGAATTTTGGCGGGTTTGCTAGCAAATACCCCTCAGGCGGCAATCTCGACGCAACCTCCTTCCCAGTCGCTCGTTACAGAACCGGGTGTCCTGCACGGACGTCGACGGGAAGAATCCCGCAATCCGGTGGGAAACATGAAATCGAAAAAACAGATGTTGACCCGGATGCTCAGGCACGTAGGCTAGTCCATACCTCCGCGAGTTCGCCTTCGCGTGGAGCCGAACGCGGTCAGCTCGCGGCCATGGGCTGACGTTCGTTGAATCGTCCGAAAATCATCGTCAATCCCACGAAAACGCTTGTTTTCGAGGGCATCCGGGTTCTTTCGGTCTCTTTTCACGACGACTCCACGGGCCGGGGACATGATGTGCCCGGTCGCGGACGCTCGCTTGGCTTTAGGTGGCCCTCCGCCGCCATCTCTAACCCGCCAAGAACGCGCCCTCGCCCACCGATTCTCGGTTCGGCTATGCTAGGAATCCGTGAGCCCACGGGCTCGAATTCCCTGCCCTCTCCCGCACACCCGATCGCCCGCCATGCCCCTCCGATTTGTCTCGGCGACCTGCCTGTTTTTGGTCACGATGGTCTCCATTTCGATGCCCCCCGCGGTTGCCCAACCGACGGACCAAGGCGTGACCGCTGGCTCACAATTCTACGAAGTTCGCACCTACGACCTCGGCGACAACGGCGACGCGGCATCCGTGGACGATTACCTCGCCAACGCACTGCTGCCCGCATTGAATCGACTGGGCATTGAAACCGTCGGCGCGTTTGCGCCTAACGCGGAAGACGAAACCGGTGCGAATGCGATCTTCGTGGTGATCCCTTACGACTCGCCCAATCAAATCGCGTCGGTGCGTGACTCACTCGCCAACGACGCGCAATATCAAGCCGCCGCCAAAGACTATCTCGATCGCGGCCCACAGAACTCGCCATATAAACGCATCCGCAGCGAACTGCTCTCGTCGATGGCGTGTTGGCCCCAGCTCAAGGTTGCCGACGGCAGTCTCGAAAACTCCGAACGCGTTTATGAGTTGCGACTTTACGAAAGTGCCAACGAACGTATCGGCGATTTAAAAGTTGAGATGTTCGACAATGGCGAAGTGCCGATCTTTCTCGATTGCGGCATCACCCCGATCTTCGTCGGCCAATGTGTTCTCGGGCCTCAAATGCCGAACCTGACGTACCTGACGCTGTATCCGAGCGAATCGGCACGACAAGACGCGTGGAAGGCGTTCCGCGTGCATCCGGATTGGAAAGTCCTCAGCAAAAATCCGAAGTACGCCGGTACGGTCAGCCGCATCGATAAATTCGTTCTCTCGCCGAAACCTTACTCACAAATGTGAGCGTTCGGTTCTGTCCGGCGAGCGGACAGATCGCTAGGATTCTCGTCATGACACCGATGATGAGACAATATCACGAAGCGAAAGAAGCGTGCGGCGACGCATTGCTGTTCTTTCGCATGGGCGACTTCTACGAGTTGTTCCTCGACGACGCGAAAACCGCGGCGGGGATTCTCGGCTTGAACCTCACCAGCCGAGACAAGGACAGCGAAAACCCGACCGCGATGGCCGGGTTCCCGCATCACCAGCTCGATCAATATTTGCAAAAGTTGATCCGGGCCGGTTATCGGGCCGCGGTCTGCGAACAGGTCGAGGATCCCAAACAGGCCAAAGGCCTCGTCCGGCGTGAGGTGACTCGCGTCGTCAGCGCCGGAACGTTGACCGACGACGGGTTGCTCGACCCGCGAGAACCCAACTACGTCGCATCGGTGATCGTGCCGAGCGATTCGGGCAAACGAAAAGGCGGCTCGAAATCGAAAAAGTCGCAGGCCGATCCGGCGACGCAAATGGTCGGCATCGCGTGGGCGGAATTGTCCAGCGGCCGTTTCGAGTCAGGCGTCTTTCCACGCGCACGTCTCGACGATGAACTCGCACGAATCTCGCCCGCCGAAGTGATTTACTGCGAAGACGATCCGCACATCCATCCCGACACGACGATGCCATGGGTTTGGACGCGTCGGCCCGCGTGGAGTTTTGCACGCGACGCGGCTGAAAAGTCACTCACCAAACAACTCTGCGTCTCCAGCCTCGAGGGACTCGGGTTCGAATCCGATTCCGGCCCCGCGATTCGCGCCGCCGGCGCGGTGTTGTCGTACCTGCAAGAGACCCAACGCGGATCACTCGATCACTTCCGCGTGTTGACCTGTCACAACCGCAGCCCGGTACTGCAGATCGATGCGGCGACTCGACGAAGCCTCGAGATCAACCGCACGATGCGGACGGGCAGCCGCGACGGAGCGTTGCTCGGCGTGATCGACCGTGCCGTCACACCGATGGGCTCGCGTCTACTCGGCGATTACCTCGCGGCACCACTCATTGCACCGGAGGACATCGCCTACCGGGCCGACGCCGTTTCTGAATTCGTCGCTAATCATTCTCTGCGCGGCGACGTCCGAAAGATACTGGGTGACACCTACGACCTGACCCGATTGCTGGCCCGGATCGCGACCGGTCGCACGGGGCCGCGCGACCTGCAACAGATCGCCGTCACGCTCAGCGGGCTGCCGACGCTCAAGGCTCGCCTGACCGATCGCGTCAGCCACTGCCTCACCGAGATCGAATCGCGATTGCACCTTTGCCCCGAACTGCGAACCAATCTCGAAAACGCGCTCGCCGACGAGTGCCCGATCTCGGCCGCCGACGGGAACTTCATCCGCGCCGGTTATGACGCAGAACTCGACTCACTTCGCGAACTCGCAAAAGGGGGCAAACAATGGATTGCCTCCTACCAGCAGCGGCAAATGGACGAGACGGGAATCACAAACCTGAAGGTCGGATACAACCGCGTCTTCGGTTACTTCCTCGAGGTTTCCAACGCCCACAAAGACAAAGTCCCCGCTGACTTCATTCGCAAACAAACCCTCAAAAATTGCGAACGGTACATCACGCCAGAACTCAAAGAGTACGAAGAAAAAGTGCTCGCCGCCGACGAACAGGCGACCGTTCGCGAGCAGAACATCTTTCAACAACTGCGTCAGATGGCGCACACGAATCTCGCCGTCCTGCAAGAAGTCGCCGAGGCGATCGCCCGCGTCGATGTCCTTGCCGCGATGGCGGAAGTCGCCGCACAACATCACTGGAACCGGCCACGAATCACCGACGACAGCGTGCTGCGAATCGAAGGTGGACGTCACCCGGTCCTCGATGTCTCGATGCCCCACGGCGAATTCGTTCCGAACGATTGCATGCAGAGCCCCGAAACGGGAATGATCCTGTTGATCACGGGACCAAACATGGCCGGAAAGAGCACGTACATCCGGCAGGTCGCGTTAATCACGCTGCTCGCACAAACGGGCAGTTTCGTCCCCGCCGACGCCGCCGAAATCGGTGTCGCCGATCGCATCTTTGCACGTGTCGGCGCGAGTGACGAACTCAGCCGTGGTCAAAGTACGTTCATGGTCGAAATGGTTGAGACCGCGCGAATCCTCAACACCGCGACGTCCCGGAGCCTCGTCATCCTGGACGAGATCGGACGCGGGACGAGCACCTACGACGGGCTATCGCTCGCCTGGGCGATCACCGAACACTTGCACGAACAGATCGGGTGCCGAACCCTGTTTGCAACCCACTACCACGAACTCGCGGCGCTCGAAGAAACGCTGCCGCGGGTGAGCAACCTGAACGTCGCCGTGAAAGAATGGCAGGAAGAAGTCGTCTTCCTGCACCGCATCGTCAGCGGCAGTGCGGACAAGAGTTACGGAATCCAAGTCGCACGACTGGCGGGCATTCCCCCGGAAGTCAACGCTCGCGCCAAAGACATCCTCTTCCAACTCGAAGCGGATCACCGCGACAATCACGACCGCCCAACGATCGCGCCGCCGAGCGGTGGCAAGTCAGGCGACACGTTCCAACTGACGCTCTTCGGTTATGCCGACCATCCGTTGATTCAAAAGATCAGCAATGTCGAGATCGACAGTATGACGCCGATGGACGCGCTGCAGTTTTTACAAAAAGCCAAACAAGAACTCGCTCATTCGTGAGCCGTTTGCTGGCTAACGAGCTTCTCTTCCAACTCTTCCGTAACGTCGTGCCTCAACCGGGCCACGTCGTTTACGTCGTTGAGGTCATCGGGTTTGAGGAACAAATGCCCTAGACCGTGGCTCCCTCTCGAGAAGTCCGGTTCACACTGTTCAGCACCGTCGTGCCGTTCTCCTTGTGCCTGCGCCCCGTCGCGAACGTAGAACCAGTTCGCAGTTGTGATCGCCACATTGACTCCTGCGTTGCTCGTCACAACGCTCGGTGAATTGTCCGAACGGGCTTCTCGAACATCACTCGGTGCGTCGTCCTGCCTCTCGTCATCTCGCGCGGCCCAAACCTCCGGTGAGATCGGAGACGTCTTCGAATCTTTGATCATTGCCGCAATCACATCCGGCAATGAATCCGCCGAACTCACCCGCCGGTCTCGGATGCCCGCGCCCGGCAACACCTCGCTCGCGTCGGCTCCCAACACGCTCGATATCATCGGCACGTGAACATGGCACGACCGCAGCGGACCGGCACGATGCCCGACGGCTCGGTTCTGTCCCAACGCGAATCCACTCGCCCCCGCGAGAACCATCGCCGACTGACCGCTCGCCTCCGCCACCGAACACATTAATTCGGTAACCGCGTCGACCAATCGGATCTGACACCCGTACGTTCGCATCCACGCCATGATCCAATCCGGATCGTCGCTCCGGTCGAACAACAAACTCGGTGGCTGCGTTTCGTCGAGAATCGGTGGCACGGTCGACCGGACGTCGCCCACCGAGTTCAGTTCGTGCTCGATCGACTCCGACGGATCCATCGGCTCCAGGTCTTCTTCATCGAGTTGGTCGACGGGGAAAAGATCGCGGGGTGCGTCCCAACACTTCGTCAAGAATCGGCTGTGCATCCAGACGTGAGGATTGTCAGGCAATTGCTCCGCCGCGATCGCCGCCAATGACGCGAGGTTGGTTTCCTCCCACGTCAACGCGACACCATCGGCCCGAGTCGGAATCACGATCAGTTCGCCGATCCGGTCCGCGATCGGCAATTCACCGAGCCGTTCGTCATCGGTCACGACAGTCATCTGTTCCGCAGGAAAGCTAGCCGACGCCAACCATCGGCTCAGTTGCTCGACTGGGTCGGCGACCGGGGTGATCGTGCGATCCCAGGCCGTCCCGCGCGCCGCCAACGCGTCAATCGCCTCGGTGCGATTCCACGACGCCCCGTAACACGAGAGCGCCGCGGGCGAGAACCCTTCCAATGAGAACAGAAACATCGCGAGGTATACCTTCCGATAGCGATTTGTGACCTAGAGTTGAGCAGCCAGTCTACCGCGATCACTCGCGATTCCCTACCGACCACATTTTACTTCGCGACTCATGTATCCTACTCTCGATACGAACGTCTTAACCGCGCCAACCGCACCCGTTGTTGTCCCAAAATCGACAACCAAGCGAGCGACAAGACCCAAACAACACAATGACACCGCGTCGTCAAAGCCAGCCCGCACGGCACGCGGCCCCGCCACCGCGGTCGCTCCCGTTCTGCCACGCGACACGGTTGAGATTTGGGACGTTCCGTTTGACCGACTCGACATGCCACAGAGCATCGAGGCGATCGACCGACTGATCGCGCGTCGCGAACCGAGTTACGTGATCACCGCGAACCTCAACTACTGCATGCTCAACGGACAGGATGCTCACGTCCGCGAGATCACCAACGACGCCGACCTGATTCTGGCCGACGGCCAGCCGATCGTGTTGCGGAGCCAATTGAAAACCAACCCGCTGCCCGAACGCGTCGCCGGCAGCGAAATGATCATGCACCTGTGCCAGCGAGCCGCAGAAAAGGGACACCGAGTGTTTTTCCTCGGCGGTGCCGAAGGTGTCGCCGAAACATGTGCCGCACGGTTGCAAGCGATGTATCCCGGCCTGCAAATCGCCGGCACCGAATGCCCACCGTTTCGCGAACTGTCCGCCGAAGAGCACGAAGCCCAGTTGCAGCGGATTCGCGATGCCAAGACTGATCTACTGTTCGTCGCCTTCGGACAACCCAAGGGCGAAAAATGGATCCACGCCAACTACCGGCAGCTCGGCGTCCCCGTCAGTATCCAGCTCGGTGCGTCGTTTGATTTCATCGCCGGCACCGCCACGCGAGCCCCCGAAGTCTACCAACGTTTCGGTTTCGAATGGGCGTATCGCATGTTCAGCGATCCCCGACGTCTCGTTCCCCGTTACGCGGGCAACGCTTGGTTCCTGGGCAAAGCCCTAATTCGCGACTGGAAAGACCAAGTCGCTCGATGGGGAATGTCGCCCGACAACCCCGCTGCGTAACAACGCCCGAGAACCAAACAGGCAAAGCCAACTCAAGTCGACCCTGCCTGTCACCTTAAGATCCCGGCCGGCAAAACCGGCCCGACGTCACCACCAGCCACCAGCCACCAGCCACCAGCCACCAGCCACCAGCTACCAGCCACCAGCTAATGGCTAATGGCTAATGGCTAATGGCTAATGGCTAATGGCTAATGGCTAACAGCTAACAGCTAACTCAAGCGAACTGGTAGCCTTCTTCGCCGTGGTCGGCGATGTCGAGGCCACGCTGTTCGTGCTCGGCGGCGACGCGTAATCCGACAACAAGGTCGATCACCTTGAGCAGGATCAAACTGCCGATTCCCGCGAAGGCGTACGTCACCAAGACCGCAACGATCTGGCCGATCAACAACGTTGCGTTGCCACCGGATTCGATCAATCCGATCGGCACACCGCCACTGACGTCCCATGCCGCTCGGGTTGCAAACACGCCCGTCAAAACCGCGCCGAGCGTTCCGCCGATGCCGTGGACACCGAACGCATCCAAAGCATCGTCGTAACCGAACATGTGTTTCAGACGCGAGCACGACCAGAAGCAAATGAATCCGGCGAGACCGCCCATCACGAGAGCCGGCATCGGCTGAACAAATCCGGCGGCGGGAGTAATGCAGACCAATCCGGCGACCGCACCACTGCTCGCGCCCAGAACGGTCGGCTTGCCCAACCAAATCCACTCAGCGACCGCCCATGCCACGGCACCCGCGGCGGCTGAGAAATGCGTCACCATGAACGCGCTGCTGGTCAAATCATCGGACAACAATTCACTACCCGCGTTGAATCCGAACCAACCCACCCACAACATCGCTGCGCCGAGCGCGGTGTAGGTCAGGTTGTGCGGCTGCAACGGTTCGTTCGGATACCCCATCCGCGGGCCGATCAACAGCGCCGCGACCAACGCGGAAATACCGCTGCTGATGTGAACGACGGTGCCGCCGGCAAAGTCCAACGCACCGCCAGCGATGCTGCCTTCGTTGTACGAGAGCGGGCCGCTGTCCCAAACCCAGTGACACAACGGGCAATAGATGAACGTGCCCCAAAGCACCGAGAAGATCACCATCGCACTGAACTTCATCCGTTCCGCGAACGCTCCGCAAATCAGTGCCGGTGTGATGATAAAGAACATCCCCTGGAACAACATGTGAGTCATGCGAGTGATGCCACCTTCCATCGGCGTGATCGCCGCTCCGGTCGCGTCATCCCAATATCGTTGCACGCCATTCATGAACAGGTAGTCCATGTTACCGACCCATCCGCCTTCGCCACCGAATGCGAGCGAGTATCCGTAGAGAGCCCACAAGACTGTCATCAAACCCATCAAAAAGATGCACTGCATCATCACGCTCAACACGTTTTTGCGTCGGACCAAACCGCCATAAAACATCGCCAACCCGGGCGCCGTCATGAACAGAACCAACGCACAACAAACCAGCATCCAGCCGTTGTGCCCCGCCAAAGCCGCCAATTCGACTTCCGCCTTCAAACTTTCCAACGTGATCTCCTCTTCCGCCTCCGCTTCTTCGACAGCGACCGGCTCGTCGGCGGGAGCGGTATCGGCATCAGAAACGTCGGCGGCGGGACTCGCGGAATCGTCCTGCGCCGAAACAGTCGGAGCAGAAAACACAAATGCTGCGGCGATGAACCAGCCGAGCAGAATGATCCAGATTGGGCGGAGAGACATCGGTACTTCGGACTCACAGATAGGTAGGATGAGGTGATGTTGGTCACAGCGACCAATGCGTTAGAATAATGCGGAGGTCTGCCCGGGGGTACCCGAGTGACGTCTGAACAGAGATGCCAAAATGGCCGTCCACGACGATCGGTCCACCGCTCCACCCGCCCAAGAATTCTCGTGATTTTGTCAGTTGCCTCCCGTCGCCGGATGGACTCCCCCTTCCGTCGCCCAACCGCCTCGCCGGTCGCGTCCGTGTTGCTGTGCCTGGTCGGTGTCGTCGTCGGGTCAACACCTGCTCGCAGCGATGAACCGGACACCCAAACCCCCGCATCCCCCGCCGCGGCTTCACACAAATCGCAATCCGATCCCGCCTCGGAACCGATGCAATCGGAGCCGGTTTCGAACGAGCAAATCGAGCAATGGGTAAAGCAATTATCGAGTAATTCGTACCTGCGACGGAAACGGGCGACCGCCGATCTCACCCGAGTCGGGCAGGCCGCCGTGCCGAGCCTGGTCGCCGAACTCGACACCGGAGATCTCGAAACGACCGAACGCGTGATCAGCATCCTGCAAGAAATCGCCTCAACGGCGTCAATCGTCCCCTCGACTGTCGCCCCCGCCTCGCAAACGGATGCCACCCCCACCCCCACCCGCATCCAATCCACCGCAGTCCAACCCGAGGCCGCCCACCCCACCGACACCCCAACGGCATGGGAAGAGTTGATGCGGATCTCCACGCTCGGAGGCAGTCGCGGGACGCGTGCGAAAATTGCAACCAAAGAAGTTCGTGACGTGCGTCGGGCTCTCGCGGTCGATTTGCTCGGTGACGCGGGCGTGTTCATCGGCGCGACTGAGTTCATCATCGGTTCCCGCAGCGAACTCAAACGGATCGTTGAATTCGATGGCGAATTCGAAGGCGACCCTTCGCTGCTCGATCTGCTGCAGTGGGTCGATGGAATCGAGTACGCTCGGCTCAAAGGAGAAGCCATTCGCCAAGACATTCTCGAAGGCGTTGTGAAAATGCCAGACTTAAAAACGCTCGCTCTCCTTCATGGCGATATCGACGCTGATGAACTGCGAACACTCGGCGACGTCGTCGAACTCCGCCGACTCGAATTGCGGTACGTGCCGATGAGCGGCGAATTGATCGACCAGCTCGCGACATTACCGATCCGCGTTTCGTTGACGCTCAACGGTACCGCGGCCCCCGCCGAACGAGTCGAAGCGTTACGAAAAACCGTGCCCGGCCTCGAAATCATCTTCAAACAAGGCGGGTTCCTCGGCGTGCAGTGCTATGACAATTTCAACGAGTGCCTGATCAACGAAGTGCTCCGCGGACAGGCTGCTGAGAAAGCCGGATTGCTGCCCGGTGACGTCGTGCTCGAAGTTGACGGTAAACCGATCAAACAATTCAAAGACCTGCAAAAGGCGATCGACGCACACATGCCCGGCGAAGCGATTGAAATTCGTTACCAAAGAGGCCAGCAGGAAAAACGAACGTCCGCTCGGCTCGGGAAACTCGAGGAACAGTGAGCCCATCGCCCGCCTCGACCGCCGGCGATCCGGTTTCCAACGACGCCCGATGGCGAGCCCGTGTGCGAAAAGGGTTGTTGGATTGGTTCGCCGAACACGCTCGTGATCTGCCCTGGCGTCGCGACCCGACACCCTACCGGGTCTGGGTCAGCGAGATCATGTGCCAGCAAACTCAGGTCGCGACCGTGGTCCCGTATTTTTTGCGGTTTCTCGATCGCTACCCCGACGCCGCAGCGCTCGCCGATGCCGACGAGAGTGAACTGATGCGAATGTGGGAAGGGCTCGGATATTACCGCCGCGCCCGGTCCATGCATGCGGCCGCCAAACAGATTGTCGAAAACCACAACGGCGAGTTTCCCTTGCAATACCGCGACGCACTCGCGCTGCCGGGCATCGGACGCTACACCGCCGGAGCGATCCTTTCGATTTCGTCCAACCTCCCGCTGCCGATTCTCGAAGGCAACACAATCCGCGTGTTCAGCCGCCTGATCGGACTCCGGGACAGCGTTGACGAGAAAGCATCACTCGACACGCTCTGGGATTTCTCCGAACAACTGTTGCCGCGAAAGTTTTCGCCTACCGACCGAGCACGCGGCCCCGCTTCGCTGAACCAAGCCGCGATGGAACTCGGCGCGTTGGTCTGCACGCCGCGTGACCCCAAATGCCTGATCTGCCCGGTCGCGAAAGCCTGCCAAGCCCGGGCTGCTGGCCTGCAAGCTGAGATTCCCGCCAAAACGCAGAAAATGAAATACGAAGCCCGTTCGGAATACGCGGCTCTCGTCAGCGACAACCAAGGCCGATGGCTCGTCCGCCAAATCCCCCCCGGCACCCGGTTCGCCGGCATGTGGGACTTCCCCAAAGCGGGTCCCCCAGACGCCAACGACGCCGAACACTTCCATCAATGGCTGACCAATCATCTTGGCGGTCGCATCCAGCTCGATGAAGTCGTCAAAACGATGAAACATGCGGTGACGAAATATCGCATCACGCTCAACGTTTACCGAGCAACCCGCACCGGCGGCCCCAAAGCTCTCGCCGAGCCGTGGAAATTCCGCACCCCCGACCAACTCAAACACCTGCCGATGAGCACGACGGGGCGGCGACTGCTTAATTGGGTCGAAAAGAATCAATTCTCGTGACCCGGCGCCAGTGAACACGCGCCCACATCCCAGCCTGCCCCGCGACCGATATTCACGTTCGAAACAGCCTCAAACACCTCGCAACCTCATGGAATGACGAACCCATAAGGTTGACTTTCCGCACCACCAAAACCATAATGACGGTGGCTTATCCACCGCTATTGCCTTCTCAGAGGATTTCCCACCGTCCAAAACTACGTGAATCCACCCGGTTTTCGGGATTATCTCGGTTCTCGGGCCTATCCGGCCCCTTTTCGTGGCGGACAGCCCCCTCTGGATACGCATTTATTCTACAGAGAAGTTGACCTTCTTAGGCGCATCAACCAGAATCCAACTGCGCCGATCCCATGATCTTTTTATCCCCTTTTCAAAAGACGGAACCTATGAACTTTTCTACGAGCGCGACTGCTCCCGAGAAGCCGACAAACGTTCCTACGCCACTGGCATCAGAACAGGTTCGAAGCCGTGCGGCATCGGTTGCTCCGGAACAGGAAATAACAGACGAAGACCTCATCGCACGCTATCGCCAAAACGGCGACCGAGCGATCTACGAGACGCTGATGCGTCGATATGAACGAGAAATCTACGCTTACCTGCGTCGTTACATGGGTAACGCGGAGATGGCCGAAGACGCCTTCCAGGGCACCTTCCTGCAAGTGCACCTGAAGTGCCAGCAGTTCGACCTGACCCGGCGTTTCCGCCCGTGGCTCTACGCGATCGCGACCAATCAAGCGATCGATGTTCAACGTCGCAACAAACGTCACCGGATGGTCAGCCTCGATCGCCCCAGTGGCGGACAGGACGATGACCGTGGCGGCAGTTGGTCAGAGAAATTGGTCGGCGCGAGTGCCGATCCGTTGGCCGAAGCGTCGCGTGAAGAAAACGGTCGCTGGGTCCACGACGCCGTCGCCTCGCTCGGTGAGCCGATGCAGCAAGTCGTCGAGCTGGTCTACTATCGCGGACTGAAATATCGCGAAGCGGCCGAAGCACTCGGCATCCCGGTCGGAACGGTTAAGAGTCGCCTGCACTCGGCGATCAACCATCTCACCGGATTGTGGGACGACAGCCACGAACCTCGCGAAGCCTGATCCGCATCGCCACTTTGCCCCCCAAGCCACGCTCACGAGCGTGGCTTTTTTTGTGCAAACATCGAATCTGCTGCGGCCGACGCGCGGGCTATTCCGATTCTCCGGATCCTGACGGCTGCCGAAACGACACGCCTGCTTCGCGTTGTCCCGAATAGGAGATTCGTGCACGCGTGGTCCCGTTTTGTGTCCTAGCCTTGCACGTAAAACCAATCGTACGTCACCAATAAGTAGCCGGGGGGCCACTGGCGATGATCAAACTAACACGCCTGGACGGTGAGACGTTCATTCTCAACGCCGAATTAATTCGGTATGTCGACCGTCGTGGTGACACATTCGTGACGCTCAATAGTGGCGAACGAATCGTGGTGCGTGAAACGATGGATGAGGTCGTCGATCGCTCGATTGCGTACCAACAACAAAAACACTTTTTGCCACCGCCTCCCGTCGCGTCCAGCGTTCGGTTGGCTGAACCAACGAATCAATCGCTGTAGGAATCATTCGTAATGGATATCGCCAGTCTTATCGGTCTGATCCTCGCCATGGGTTTGATCCTCGTTTCGATCATGTTGGGAGCCGCACCGTTCTCCGCATTTATCGACGTGCCTTCCGGGCTCGTTGTGGTCGGGGGTGCGTTCGCCGCCGCACTCATTTGCTTCCCCTTGGGCAGCATCCTGAAGAGTCCGATCATCGCGCTCAAAGTCATCATGAACAAAGCCGAAGATCGGCTCGCGTTGATCAAGTCGATCGTCGAACTCGCCGAAGTCGCTCGGAAAGATGGACTGCTCGCCCTCGAAGCCAAGATCGGCGACATCCAAAACCCGCTCGTTCGAACGGGACTGCAAATGGCCGTCGACGGAACCGCTCCCGAGATTGTCGAAGAAGTCCTGCGTACCGAAGTCGCCGGGATGGCGATGCGGCACCGCGAAGGCAAGAGCATCATGGATCAACTCGGTCGTTTCGCTCCCGCCTACGGGATGATCGGAACGCTGATGGGTTTGATCATGATGTTGCAAGACATGTCCGACCCGTCCGGGATTGGTGCCGGGATGGCGGTCGCACTCATCACGACGCTCTACGGGGCGATCGTGGCAAACGTCTTCTTCAGCCCCTTCGCTGAAAAACTCGGACTGATGAGCCGCAACGAACAACTCAGTATGGAGATCGCAATTCGCGGCGTGATGGCGATTCAATCCGGCGAGAGCCCGCGGGCCATCGACCAGAAACTCCAAACCTACCTTCCTGCCAAACAACGCGAGCTAGCCTGATGGAAATGGAAGAAGAAGAGGAAATGGGCATCCCGGAATGGGTTGTCACCTTCGGCGATATGATGAGCCTCCTGCTCACGTTCTTCATCATGTTGGTTTCGCTCAGCGAGATCAAAGAAGAGGAAACGTATCAGGCACTCGTTGATTCGATGCAACAACAATTCGGATACGCGAAAACCATCGACGCACTCACACCGGGTAAATCGAAACCTCGCGAAACCGAGTTCGCCGTTCTCTCAACGACCGGTCGGGCCAAGAAAAAGGATACCGCAAAAGGCGGCGTCCCCGAGAAGGCTCCCGTCGGCGAAGAACAGCATGTTCGAATCGTCCGCCCAGGACAGATGACCGCCGTCGGCAGCGTCGTGTTCTTCGAAGTCGGCAGCGATCAACTCAGCAGCGAAGCCACCAACATTCTAAAGCAGGCCGCGAAACAGCTTCGGGGTAAACCGCAACGCATCGAAGTCCGCGGACATGTGTCGGCCGAGTTCGCCGCACGCACCGGCGGTACCGACGAAGCCATGCTACTCGCGATTCGGCGATCGGCTGCTGTGAAACGTTATCTCGTGGACGCCGAAGGCATCTCCGCAGACCGATTCCGTGTTTCGTCCGCCGAAGCGACCGAACCGATCACACGCAACAGTCCTGGCGGCAAGTTCGGAAACGACTCCCGCGTCGAAGTCTTCATGCTCGACGAACGTGTCGAAGACCCGCGAGGGATCGCGGACACCTCCGGCGAACGAAATAGCAGCTAGGAACTCACGTAGCCGCAGACGTAGTTTTTTCGATATCAAACTTCATTGACTCACCGTCATCGACTCCCGTAGGAAAATGCCATGGCTGACGAAGCCGCTCCATCAACCGAAACGGAATCCGATCCGCCAACCCAGCGTCCGCGCAGCAATTTGGGATTGGTCATCGGTTTCGTTGGCATGATCGTGGTCATCGAAACCGCCATGTTCTTCTTCCTCGTCCCCAGTGCCGAACAGGTCAGTGCACTCGCCGAGCAACAATTGATTCAGTCCGTCCAAGAGGGTGCCGAAGAAGCCGAACAAGAAGCCTCGGACGAAAATCTCGTCGAGGAATTCGAGCTCGGCACGTTCGGGGAAACGTTCAGCCCGACCGATACGGACCGCTCCTTCCGAGTCGAATTGCGGCTCTACGGATTGATCCGGGCGAAAAATCGCGAAAAAATGGAGAAAGAGTTCGAAAGCAAAACCGGACGACTTCGCCACGAAATCCGCAAAAAAATCCGAAACAGCGAACTCAGCGAGCTCCAAGACAACCAATTGGGCTTGCTCGAAAGACGGATTTTGACGATATGCAACCACCTACTGGATGAAGATATGTTGCTGGGAGTCGGTTTCAACGACTACCAACTGATCGAGGACTGATATACCCAAGGACGGGCGATGAGCACGACGGACAGCTCGAGCGGTGCCAAGGAACAGCTCAACACGGACGACATCGAAGCCCTCCTGAACGAGGCCTCGCAATCCCTCTCCGCCGCCACCGGTGATGAAGAGAGCAAGGAACGAGATGTCGCGCGCCCATTCGCATTGGGCGACCTCTCGCCCGCTGAGCTCGAAGAAATGGCCCACGACGTCGACCTCATCGATGAAGTCGAGATGGACCTGCGGATCGAACTCGGACGCACCAAAATGCGACTTGAGGAAGTCCTGCGTCTTCGCCGAGGCAGCGTCGTCGCGTTGGATAAACTCGCCGGCGACCCCGTCGACATTTTTGCCAACGGCCGCCTGATCGCACGCGGCGAAGTGCTCGTCATGAACGACAACTTTTGCGTTCGCGTCACCGAACTGATCGGAGCCTAGACGTGAACAGAACTCTCAAACACTCCTGCCCCCTTTTCGTGGTCACGATCGCCCTTTCGCTGATCGCCTCCCCTGCCCTGGCATGGGAAAACCAAACGAATAACCTCGATCCAGAAAACGATGGTCGTCCCCAGGTCATCGCCCGTAGCGGCGGTTTCCCGTCACTGAATCCACGAACGCCGAGTTCCGATCGCCCCGACGCCCGCCAGGGTACCGCCGCGACTCCAGTGTACCGCGTCCAGGACACCGATTCGGCCGCCTCCGAGTCGTACGGTCTGAACGCGACTGACGACATCGCATTTGATCCTGTCGACCTCGACGCCACCCCCGCATCATCACGATCAAAAATGATCGGGCCGCTCGTCACCGTTGCGTCGAGCCTCTCGATCGTGTTGGCGTTGTTCTGCGCGTTGGTTTGGGCAGGACGCAAATTTGGTGGCGGTGCCGCCGCATCCAAACCACTGCCCGCATCTGCACTCACACCGCTCGGACACGTGATGCTCGACCCGCGCACCAAACTCCTCTTGGTTAAGTGCGGCCGTCGCATTCTCGTACTCAGCCAAACCGCCGGCGGAATCACTCCGATCACCGAAGTCACCAACCCCGACGAAGTCCGCGAACTGATCGCGAATTGTTCCTCCGAAGCTCGCGAAGTCTTCGAGCGAACACTACGTGAAATAGAACTCGAGCCCGTCAAAGGCTTTACCGATTCACCACCCACCCCACCCGCATCGGCGCGCCAATCGGGTCGACTGTTCGCCACCGCTTAAACAATGCAACGCCCACCGCGACGTGCGCCGAATGCAGTCATCAATGCGGGCTCGCTGAGAACGCTTCTTAAAAGATGCAAACGACGCCTCCCGACTCTTGAGGCGAACGAGTTGTGGCAAATCCATCAACCGCGATCGAGCACGGCAGCTTGCACGATGCTCTCGCGGAACCGTCTCTTTGATGTCGCCACCGTCACCCAACGGTCGAACATGTTCCGGCTAACGCGGCTACTTCTAAAAGCCTGACGCACTTTCAGAAAGGCTCTTGCTTCAGCGTCTTTACCGCTCAAAACGCACTGAACGTCTTGGAGGCATGCGTCATCGTATTCTATTGACCAAATAACACTCTTCAATGGAACTCATTGTTGATTGGCGGATGCTGAACGTACTAGCGTTATTACTCAAACGTATTAGTTTGTGCGTAGAGATACGAACCACTCAAACGGTACGCACAAACGAGAATCAACGTCGTGAACAACCACAATCTATGGACGTACGAATCTATATATCCACTAACGCATCCATTGCCCCATAAAAGATGTGTGGCCACTTGGACACTGCTTGTTGTTCTAATTTCATTCACTGCATTCTCGCCGTCTCGATCGAGGGCCGCCAAACCCGATCAAGCAGGCGCCCCATCCGCTGCCACGTTGCCTCCTGATCGCGTGATGGATGTGCTGGAGTTTGAGATTGGTGTGGAAATCGGGTCGCGCGCTTTCTTCGAAAAGTCGGCGTACAACGGAGACCGCAAGGCGGCCGAAGAAGTGGTCAAATCGATTGTTCCCAATTTAGAACGACGCTACCTGCACGCCGCTGGAATCAAATTCCGAATCGGCAAAGTCATCATTCGCGACAACGTGGACGAGGATCCGCTTCGTGATCTGGTTCGCGAAACGGGCGGCGGGCGCAACGCCGGAAACAGCCTAGCGGCGTTTCGCGATTATTGGAACAAACACCCTCAAGTCGTTGGCACCACTCACGACTTGGCGTGCTACCACGTCTACTACCCACCATCGGGATTGGCTTACGTCAAAAGTGTCGGATCAAGACAGCGTTACGCGACCGTAGGTGGACGCGGAAAGACGAGTTGGGCCGATGGAACACTCGCTCATGAATTCGGACACTCCTGGGGACTGCACCATACCAACGCGAGCGGCTTCTTCTATGAATCGAGCCCCCGAGAAAAGCAGGGAGCCTCGACGGCCGGTGGCACGCTCAATCCCATCAGCATCATGGTTGGCAACCGGGGCAACGTCGGTCGCATGGCGTCAGACGAAGCGATGAAAGTGATGTCGACTCGCAACGAACGCCGATCTCATGGCGATCTTGTCGTTCCCGGTCCCGTCAAACCGTTTGGCATGCGAGACGAAGTCCCACTCGATGGCGTCACAACGACAATCGATGTGGTTGCCAACGACTACGATGTCAACAATGACGTGCTGGATGTCCGGCTACTCGATACAGTCAGTCACCAAGGTGCGATCATCAGCCTTTCCGAAGGCACGGGCCCGGGCGGACGAAACGAAATCAAATACCACATGCCCCAGAACGGACTATCCAACGGCGAAGATTTCTTTCACTACACCGTTTTCGACACGACCGGTAAAACCGACTTTGGTGCCGTGTACGTTCACTCACGTGAACTAATTGTCGACATGGATGCGGGCGAGTATCACTATGACTTCGGCACCGAGACATCTCCGGTGCAACCCGGGTACCTACGAATATCGCCCACAACCTCAGGGGATGTGACATGGAAAGGCGAGGTTTTGTCAGCGGACCGAGGTACCGCGTCGGGGCTAAACAAAATCAACCAAGATTTTGTGTACAGCAACAAACCCAACACACTGCGGCATCGCATTGCCAACGGGGTTTACCGGATCACGATCAACATGGGCGACCGGGACTACCCGCACGATGCCATGGGCGTTCGCGCCGAAGGACAACTAATCACGCGGCGTCTCGATTCAGCCAAAGGCCAGTATTCCTACGTCACCGCCGAAAGCGATGGTCGTCCCGGACACTTCGACGTCGAAGTCACCGACCGAAGGCTTGACCTAAACTTCTTCGACAATGGCGGATCTGATCCCAATTGGGTCATTACCCGGTTGTCCATCGAAAGAGTCAACGACCTTTAGAGGACGTCGGGAAACGCATGAAACAACAGCGAATCATTTCGCCCGTCACGTTCGCTGCCTTCCCAAACACCCCCACGTAGTAGGCACAGGGCCTGTGCCTACATCCAACGCCAACAACCTCTCGACGAGCCAAAACTCGCATTGACGAGTCGCACACAGATCGCCAATCAAATCCGTTTTACACCCGAACGGCACGGGGCCCGTGCCGTCTACGCTCGGCATCGACCAAATCTCGCAAGCGGTTGGCTTTCACACAGATCAATCGCGAACAGATTCGTCCCATTTCCAAACACCCTCGCGTAGTAGGCACAGGCCCTGTGCCTACATCCAACGCCAACAACCTCTCGACGAGCCAAAACTCGCATTGACGAGTCGCACACAGATCGCCATTCAAATCCGTTTTACACCCGAACGGCACGGGGCCCGTGCCGTCTACGTTCGGCATCGACCAAATCTCGCAAGCG
>NZ_JACHXU010000012.1:78655-260686 GCF_014192335.1 Aporhodopirellula rubra
GGTTGGCTTTCACACAGATCAATCGCGAGCAGATTCGTCCTATTTCCAAACACCCTCGCGTAGTAGGCACAGGCCCTGTGCCTACATCCAACGCCAACAACCTCTCGACGAGCCAAAACTCGCATTGACGAGTCGAAAACAGGTCGCCATTCAGATCCGTTTTACACCCGAACGGCACAGGGCCCGTGCCGTCTACGCTCGGCATCGACCAAATCTCGCAAGCGGTTGGCTTTCACACAGATCAATCGCGAGCAGATTCGTCCTATTTCCAAACACCCTCGCGTAGTAGGCACAGGCCCTGTGCCTACATCCAACGCCGACAACCTCTCACGGCGGATTGGCGAGCGCAGCAATCGACAACCGATACGTCGACAGCCACATCCGTTCTGTTTGCAGACAAGTTCACACCCAACGGCACAGGGTCTGTGCCTTCTACATGGATGCTCTGACAGTGTCGTGGCAGGAACACCGCGCACTTTCGCGATCGAAACCTTCCGACTTTGCTTGGCCTCATTGGGACGCAAAAGTCGCATTGATTTAGTGAGAAGTCATTTTCCTTTCGTCCGTTTTGATCAGCTGTGATCAGGAGCAACTTACCTCCACGCGACAATCTGTTCGATCGCATTCGCGCATCGCAAACCGTCAACAACTAAGAGAAGCACAACATGAGTTCATCCCATTTTTGGGGGACGTGGGGCAAGCGATTACTGGTGTTCCCGCCGATCATCGTGGCGATCATCGCGTACACGTGGTTAGTCAAACATTCACCTCCACTGTCATTGCAGCCCGAGGAAGAAGCATCACGAATGTTGGATACCATTGTCGTTGAGCGAATGGATGTTCGCCCACTGGTCAGCGGATTCGGGACGGCTAAATACGCCCGCTCTTGGCGTGCGGTAACGCAAGTCGAGGGACGAATCGTCAACATCCATCCTGATCTTCGTGCGGGATCAAGAATCCAGGCCGACGCGGTGTTACTGGAAATCGATGATTCAGACTACCAATCCCGTATCGACGAATTGAATGCCGCGATCGATCAACAGAACGCGGAGATCGAACAGCTCGAACAATCGATTCTCAACGACGAAAAGAACCTGACTCTTGAGAACGAGGTCCTCGAAGTTCTGCAGCGAGAATTTGACCGCGAGCAAACCCTGTTATCTCGGCAAGCCGGCTCGAGTGCATCCATCGACTCGAAACGACGCGAGTTACTGACCCAAGTGAAAGCCGTTCAGGACCTCCAGAACAGCATGTCGTTGGTCGCACCACAAATCAAAGCACTGCAAGCGATGGTGCGACAATCCGAAGTGCAAAAGGAACAGGCACTCCGAGACATCGAACGGACCACGATTACCGCACCTTTCGACATGCGAGTCGGCAGTGTTCAGTTGGAGGTAGGGCAGTTCGTCAGCTCGGGTGAAGAACTGTTCGTCGGTTACAGCGGCACGGACATGGAAATCGAAGTGCAACTCCCGCTGCAGGACATTCATCGACTATTCGTTTCCGAGATCGGTGACGTGGAGTCCCGGGAGACATTGAACCCCGAGACCTTCAAAGAAATGTTTCAATTTGACGCGCTCGTCAAGGTTGCCGGAGCGGGTTCCACGGAATCCTACCATGGTCGATTTTTGAGAGTTCGAGAGATCGTCGATGCCCAAACCAAAATGGTTGGATTCGTTGTCGGAGTTAAGAACTTGCCACCGGCCGAGCAAGAACGACCTCAACCACCGTTGCTCGAAGGCGCCTTCTGCGATGTGGACATCTTTGGGACGCCGCTTTCGGATCAACTCGTCATCCCTCGTCGAGCGATTCGCAACGACTCAGTGTATCTCGTTGATGGCCAAAGCCGTTTGACTAAGCAGGACATCGACGTGACGTTCACGCAAGACGACTACGCCGTCGTCGCGTCAGGCCTCAAAGGTGGTGAAACGCTGGTCATCGTAAACCCCTCGCCCGCCATCGTCGGCATGCTAGTTGCGCCAGTCCAGTCCGACGAAGAGACGCAGCGACTCGCCGCATCGGTCAACAAAGCATATGGCGTGTCTCGGAAAGATTCGCACACGCCCGTTCCTTTATCGGACCACTAAGGCGAGCCACAAACGTGCTCGCATCGAGTGATTGATCGCCACGACGTGGCCGACAAACATTGCCGCCTGATTTTCATCAACGAATCGGACCCACCTTCGTGCTAGAGAAATTTGTTAACCACCGAACGTTAGCCAACACGCTGATGCTGTCGTTTATCGGTTTAGGACTGTACGCGATCCCCAAGCTTCAAAAGGAAACGTTCCCGAACTTCGACAGCTCGGAAATTCAAGTCGTGATGACTTATCGCGGTGCGTCGGCCGAAGACGTAGAGCAAGGCATCTGCTTACCGATCGAAGACGCACTCGACGGCATCCAGAATATCAAAAAAGTGACGTGCACCGCGCAAGAAGGCGCAGCGTCGGTCGTCGTTGAGATCGAAGAAGGAGCCGACGTCACCACAGCACTGAACGACATCGAAACCGAAGTCGAGGCCATATCAGATTTTCCTGCCGGGGCCGAAGATCTAATCGTCACGGAATTGAATCGCACCGATTCCGTCATGACCATCACCATCAACGGCCCAATGGATGAAGACTCGTTGAAAGATTTTTGCGAACACTTCAAGCAACAACTCAAACGGTTACCTGGTGTCTCATTGGTCGAGATTCAAGGTTTCTCGGATCGACAACTTCGCATTGAACTCGATGCCGATGCGTTGCGACGTTTGGGTCTGTCCGCCGAAGTGGTCGCCCAAGCCGTGCGAAATCAAAACCTAGATGTTCCTCTCGGCACGATCGAATCGGAACACGAAGATTTGTTATTACGTTTGGTAGAACAGCAACAAAGTGCGCAAGACATCGAGAACATCGTTATTCACGGCGTAACCGGGCGGTCAGAAGTCCGCATCGGTGACATCGGAAGAGTCGTCGACAGTTTTGCCGACGCGGAACAAATGGCTTGGATTGATGGTGAAAGGGCGGGCATCATCCAGGTCAACAAGACGCGTTCCCAAGACACCACCAAAATCGCGGAAGTGGTCCGTGCATTCGTTCAGAAAGAACAGCAACGACATCCACAACTTCGCATCGCGATCACCAGCGATGGATCGGAGTTAATCATGGAACGATTGACTTTGTTGGCAAAAAATGCTTGGCAGGGCGTCGTTCTGGTTTTCCTGGTGATGTGGCTGTTCTTCAACCTGCGACTCTCGTTTTGGGTCGTGATGAGTTTGCCAGTTTCGTTCATGGGCGCGTTCTTCGTGTTACCGTTGATCGGTCAAACTCTCAACATGATGTCATCGGTTGCGATTCTAATGGCGACGGGCATCTTGATGGACGACGGGATCGTGATCGCTGAAAACATCGCACGACATGTTTCGATGGGCAAGAACTCGATGCGGGCCGCAGTCGACGGTGTTAAAGAAGTTGCCGGCGGTGTGATCTCATCGTTTTTGACAACATGCTGCGTGCTGTGTCCTTTGTTTGTGTTGGAGGGGCACATCGGCAAAGTGTTGCGGCTGATCCCGATGGTATTGTTGACAACGTTGATTGTCAGTCTCGTCGAAGCCTTTCTGATCCTTCCCGCTCACCTCGGACACTCGATGAAGCACGCCGGCACCGGCTCCTCACGCAGAATCCGCCACAAAATTGATAACGCGGTTGACTGGATTCGCGAAAGCGTCTTCGGGCGCGTGATCGACCAGGCGATCCAATGGCGATACCTGACGATCGGTCTCACCATTGCCACATTCATCATGTCACTGGCGATGGTTGCGGGTGGATTGGTCAACTTCATCCCCTTCCCCAACCTCGAAGGGGACACTATTGAGGCGAGAATTTTGATGCCTCAGGGAACCCCTTTGGCCAAAACGGCCGAAATCGTTCGACAGATCAACGAGGCTACCGCTCGCACCAACTCAAGGTTTCCCGATCAACCCGACGGTGCCCCATTGGTGCAGTCGGTGATGTCCAAATTCAACGAAAACAGTGACGCGGGCGAATCAGGCCCCCACGTTGCGACGGTTTCGATTCGGATGCTGCAACCGGACGAGCGAAACACCACAACGGCAGATTTCATTCGCGTGATGCGTGAGGAGGTCGGCAGGGTTCCTAACGCAATTTCAGTTACGATCGCCGAGGCGACTCCGGGGCCAGCCGGTCGCGCAGTTGAAGTGCTGTTCAAAAGCGATGACTTGCAGATGGCTCAATCGGCCGCGATTGAGACACAGCAGTGGATGTCGCAGTTCGCGGGTGTCTACAACTTCAACATCGACCTGCGACCAGGCAAACAAGAGATCCGGCTGCACCTCAAGCCCGATGCGGTGGCATTGGGATTGAACGTGCAAGCCATGGCGAGTCAATTGAGTGCGGCATTCCAAGGTGCAAAGATCAGCGACATCCAGGCCGGTGTGGATCAGTACGAAATCAACGTGCAGTTGGCTCCCGATAGCCGCGACACGCTGGAGTCGTTTCTGGACTTCCAGTTCATTCTCGCCGGTGGCACCCAAGTCCCCTTGGAGTCGGTCGCCGACTTGGAGACGACGTACGGATGGTCGAAGATCTCGCGAGTCGATGGTTGGCGTACCGTAACCCTGATCGCCGACACCGATACCGACGTGGTGAACACCAGCAATTTGATGCGTGAGTTTCGAGCTGAGCTCGTGCCCGAGCTCGTTTCCAAACACAGCGACCTCATGGTCACGCTCGGTGGAGAAGCGGAACGATCGAGTGAGACGGGTAATTCGATGGCATCACTCTTTTTGATGGGACTCTTCGGCGTTTACGCGATTCTGAGTTTCCAGTTTGAGAGTTGGTTGGAACCACTAATCGTGATGGCCGCGATCCCGATGTCGTTGATGGGTATGATCTTTGGGCACATGGGAATGGGTATGGACATCAGCATGCCCAGCCTGATCGGTTTTGTCTCGCTGGCCGGGATCGTGGTCAACGACTCCATTCTATTGGTCCAGTTTTTGAAAAAAGAACGTTCCGAAGGCAAACCGAGTTATGAGTCGGCACGAAACGCCAGTCGACTGCGTTTCCGGGCTATCATGTTGACCAGCATGACCACGATGGTCGGCCTGTTGCCACTGACCCTTGAAAGAAGCACGCAAGCGCAAGTGCTCATCCCGACCGCCGTCTCGATCGTATTCGGTCTATTCGCATCCACCATCCTGGTCTTAATCGTCGTGCCGTGCCTCTACGTCGTCCTCTGCGATTTCGGCTGGATCAAACCGGACGATCACGAGCCACACCCGGCGAGTTAGAACTTGTCTGCGGCGGTGAGCGATCGCTCACCGCGCGATGGTGTTTTCCCAATCGTTGGACTTAGCGTCCGACGATGGGAATCTGCGAATGGCTGACCGTGAACGCCACTTAACCTAGCAGCCGCGCAAACGCCTCGCGTGGTCGGATGTTTTCATTCCTCCAGCGGGACAAATTTAATTGATCAACCGAAGTATTTGCGAAACAGCAACAGTCGCGGGAAACTCCGCCGCGATGTGGGCGTGATCTTCAATTCCGCCGATTTCCAACCGCGTTCTTGCCGTCTCGTGCGCGATGCCACCGACATATCGATAGACGATCCGGCCCTAACATCTTCGCGACCGAACCCGCAGAACGGCAGCCTCGGCAGGGGCGATTCCGACAATCCCGCGACGCATGATGTCGAATTATCAATCTTGACCTGAAATCGAGGATTGCGTACGTGGTTTATCCGCGGGCGGCGTGAGGCGTCTGTGACTCTTAACACCGCACAAACCATTCGCGCGAGATCAGAATTTGTCCCCGACACTCGACGCACGCATTCACGTTCGCCGCTGGTGTGTTTCACGACGACACAGTGCAGGACGGCACGGTACAGAACGGCACGGTACAGGACGGGAACGTGCCACGTACCGTACGGCCTCAAAAGCGATCCACAACGTCTGTCGCATTGGCATTGCGATCGCGGTGTGCACTGTTCATCTCTGTGCGATGCCACAGCCCTTGATGGCCCAAGAAGAATCGATCGAAGATCTACGCCTTGAGTTTGAGCGAATGCGGCTCGACTACGAGTCTCGGATCGCACGACTCGAATCCGAACAATCCAATTTTGTCGCGCAGAATACCAATCAGACCAACGAACTCGCGGCACAAACCGAAGTTTTGCGCCGGCAACTGGAATTGCGTGTCCCTGGTTACACCGCCCTGCCCGACAACGCGGAGCAGGAGTTGCTGTCCGACATTCGCGATCAAGACGTTTTCCAGAATCTATTCACGTTTCACGGGTACGCCCGAAGTGGATTCGGCGGAAGCGGTACGGGCAGCGATCAGGAAATCTTCCAAGCACCAGACGCACCGAGCAAATATCGACTCGGCAATGAAAACGACACCTATGTCGAATTATCGCTGGAACGCTCGCGGCAACTCGACAACGGAACGATGGTGCGTGGCGAACTCATGTTTGCGATGCAGACTCAACAAAACGCATCGTTCGATCCATCGGACAATTTTGTATTGAGGCAATCTTATCTGGAAATGTGGAACTCACCGTTGCTGCCCGAATGGAAATTCTGGGTTGGCAATCGCTATTATGACCGCCATGACATCCACGTAAACGACTACTTCTTCCTCGACATGAGCGGCTATGGAGGCGGCATCGAAGACATTCCGTTTCACAACGCCAAACTGGCCGTCGCGTATCTCGGTGGTGCCGCGGAACTGCCTGTCACGGATAACGGACGGATCGCCGATCACAACATCGATGTTCGCCTTTATGACATCTCCATTCCTACCGGCACGCTGCTTCTTTGGGGACTCGGGTCATACGAATCGGGAGGGACCGCAAACGGAACCGGCGACGTCCAAGGCAGCGATCGCGGGTATGCGTTGGGAGCGGTTCATGTGATCGAAGAACTGTTCGGCGGATTCACCAAAACCTCGGTTCAGTGGGGCGAGGGCGCCGCGTCGAATTTCTCGTCTTCAGTCAACATGCCCTTCACTCAATCGAGTCTCGATTCTCAATTGCAGTTCACCAACACGGTCACCATCCAACCGAACGACTGGTTTACCATGCAAGCGGTAGGCATCTATCGACGCACGACCGCTCCGGAACAAACCGACGAGAAAACAGAATGGGTGTCCGCGGGCCTACGCCCGATCGTGCATCTGACCGAACACGGGGCCGTCGCGGTCGAATATGGAGTCGACCACATCGACAGCGGACGGCTGCAGGCGAGCGGCGAGGTGCACAAGCTAACCGTCAGCCCCATGTTGCGAGCGGACAACAATTTTTTCTCGCGTCCGGAACTACGTTCGTTCGTGACATTCGCATGGTGGGGCGACGAGTTCCGCGGTTTGGTGGGAGGTCCCACGTACGCCAACGACACCAATGGAATCTCTTTTGGCGTCCAAGGCGAACATTGGTGGTAGTGAGTCGGATCCGCAAACGGCGCCAACAATTTGATTCAATCGAGGTTGCCTGCTACTATCCTTTCGAGGTGAATCCCATTCTTCCATCGCGAGACGCGGCATCTTTCAAGTCGATTCACCGAGACCGTTTGATATTTAAGACGCTCGCCTTATGAACAAACCTGACCCTGCGTCGCGACCGCATCCTCTCGAGGAAACCATTGAGCATTCGGTCACCGACGGAACCACCCCCAACGGAGGCAGCAACGGAGGCCCGGGTTTCGAAGCCAGCAGTCTCGCTCTCCCGATGACGCTCGGACGGTACGAACTCTTCAAACTGTTGGGCAAGGGTGGCATGGGCGCGGTCTATCAAGCCCGCGACACGTTGCTCGGCCGTGACGTCGCGATCAAGGTGCCCAAGTTCGGCCCCGGCGTGCCCGACCAACTCGTCAAACGATTCCACCGCGAAGCACGAGCCGCGGCGAGCCTTTCGCATCCCAACCTGTGCCCCGTGTTCGACGTCGGACGCGAAGGCGAGATTGACTTCATCGCGATGGGATTCATCAGCGGTCGACCGCTCTCGGACTACACCCGCGGAGACAAAGCGATCGCCCCCGCGGCGGCCGCTCGCCTGATTCGCAAGGTCGCGTTGGCGATGCACGAAGCCCATCAAAGCGGCATCATGCACCGCGACTTGAAACCCGCAAACATCATGGTCGATAGTCGCAAAGAACCGATCGTCATGGACTTCGGTCTGGCATGCTCCGTCGAAACGGGTGACGAATCTCGATTGACCCAGGACGGCGCGTTGCTCGGGTCCCCCGGTTACATGTCGCCTGAACAACTCACCGGACGGGCCGCAGACGTCGGGCCACATTCGGACGTCTATTCGCTCGGCGTCGTGCTCTATGAAATGTTGGCGGGTCGTCTGCCGTTCGAAGACGCCGGTTCCACGATCGCAATGATCGGTCAAATCCTATCACTCGATCCTCCTAGCGTCTCAACATTTTGCCCCGGGCTGGACACGCGACTCGCCGAAATTTGCCAACGTGCGATGGCAAAATCGGTCGACGAACGCTACGCGTCGATGTCGGACTTCGCAGCCGATTTAACTCGTTACATCAAAACGCCTGCTGGCGAACCGACCGCGAATACAACGGCCACGAATCAAACGACCGCGAATTCGGGCGTCGCATCCAAGACGTCGAAAGCGACACGGCCAACACAACCGGCGTCCTCGACGAAAACACCAAAAGGGACAAGCAACAACAAAACGGAACCTACCGCCGCGTCCACCAAAATGCAGCGGGCCAACCAGCCGACCAAACCCGGTGTGCGACACTCAGGCAAGGCGTCATCGCAAGAACCAGATGTTCTCCATGAGTCAATGTTCGATTCGTTGCCCGAGATCGCAGCACCAACGACGACCTCCGCGTTCAAGGGCACACCCACCGTATCCCTATCACCGGGAACGTCTCCTCCCAACGCAACCGCGAAATCAAAAAAGGGATTGATCGCGGCAATCGCGGGCGGACTCACGTTATGCGTGGTCGTCGCAGGCGTGGCGATCACCATGTTTCCCCGCAACGCGACTCGGCCAAACTCGACCAACACCGTCAACACACCGCCACAGGCAGTCAGCGATCTCGATCCGGCATCGGTTGAAACGGGACCTTGGGCGAACGATGCAACCACTCCGCCTCAACGCGGCGGCGGGCCTCGATCGGCCGGCGCGACGACGGGCAACAATGAACGCCGCGGCAACCAACGGCGACTGCGGTTTGATGACTTGCCCCGCGATACCATGGGCCGAGGAATTCCGCCCGAACGAATGCTCGACTTCGATACCGACGGAGATGGAATGGTCGCCATTGAGGAACTTCCCGAACCCTCACGCGAACTGATGGGCATGGCTGACCTAAACCAAGACGGCTTCATCGAAAAAGACGAAATCGAACGGATGCCTAACCCCGCCGGACTTGCTCCGCAGGCCCCACCAAACGGTGAACCAGGAATGGGACCGTGGGGACCATTCCAGGACAGTGACTTGCCAAGACCTGGACGCCGGCCCGGGCGAGGCCAAGGCCCCGGCAATGAATTCGGCCCATCAAACCGCTGATGCCGCTCCGTGAACGTCACCACATGACGCTTCACTCAGTCCAGCCCGTTACCCGGACAACGCGAATTACGAAGCCTACGACTCAGAGCGTGTTTTTTGATCATCCACACGCGAGAGCGATGCTGGGTTGTGTATAACGACACGAAGCAGGCTTCTCTCCCACCCATCCCATTCTCGCACGAGTTTCGGCAATGGCGGACGCACTCGGCAGCAATTCTCTCGACAACACCGATTCGCTTGGCAACGTGGAATCTTTCAACAACGCGAGATCCGCTCGCGACTCTCAACCTTCATCGTGTTTTGCCGATGCACGGCGGAAACGATGCGAAGCGTTTGGGATCGAGATGGCGAGAATGCCGGAGTGCGTTAAGAAGGCGTTGTCGCACGATTCGCTGCTAGTGTCCGTCGTTTGCAGTCGGGTGGGACACGACGCCAAACGCCATCGCACTCTCTCACAACAGATCGCCGCCTCACTACAACAGATCAAACACGACGACGCGGCGTTGTTGATCGCCGGTGAAACCGCGATCGAGCCTTGGGTGGCACACGCCGCAGACGTCTTCCACGTTCCCACTTTGCGGATCGAGAGCCTCGAGAAACGCGATCGATTGGTAATCGCATTGGCCGATCGTGTCGACGCGGTCTACGTGCGCCCGGGTGGCAAGGTTACGAAACTGCTGAAGGATCGTGCCGCGATCCAGTCGGGAATCGTCCGCATTGCGATCGACGTGGGCAACTCACAACGAAAACTTGAATGGGATCTGTTGGGCGCCGGTGCAGTCGGTCGGTATCTTCCCGATCCGCAACCTGACCCAACGGCGATTGATTCTCCTGTTGGATTATCCGGTCACGAATCCGCATTCGCGTCAATCGATTCAGTCGACTGGTCATCGCATCTCGTCCACTGCACGCGATCGGTATCAGGTCCATGGCCGGGTCAAACGTGGGACCAATATCGCGATGACTTGCTGCTGGCGGATCCGCAATCTGCCTCGCGTGACGCGATCGACGCGTTGTGTCGTATCATACGCAAACAACGCTTGGTCGCTGGTGCGATCACATCGCGTCGTGACGCACCGGTGGTTTGTCTCTCCGAAGTCCCGCTGCCCGCCCTGCTCGCACGGCGGACCTATCGCAGCCACCTGCATCGTTGGGACTACGAGCCCTTTGGCATCGCGATCCGACGTGACGCCGCAACGCACCTCGGTGTCCAACCGGTAATCTACGGCGATCACCAAACGGAAAAGGACTTACCGAACGAGGATCGATATCGTTTCCAATCCATCGGCAAAACGCATGACTGGACTGCCGAACGCGAATGGCGAAGTGCGTCCGATATCGACTTGAGTCAGCTCGACGCGGATGAAGTTTCCGTCTTTGTGCCCGACGCGAGTGCCGCGGCGAGAGTCGCGTCGGTGAATCGCCCAGGATGGCAAATTTTCGTTACCGGACACGCCCAATAGGCTTGTCGACGCGGGCCACCTTTGCCTCCCGTCGCAACACGTTGTGCGTTACCGGGGACGCGGCACGAGTAGTTCCCGAACGCCGATCGAATTCGTCAACATTCGCCCCCCCATCTATGTTCGTTGAAACCAGATGAATGCTGCAATCAGGCAGACGTTGAGCACGGTGGCGACCCAAAATTGGACGCGAAACGAGACCTTCTTTGTCTTATGACGAAATTTCTGTGACGCCCACCATGCCCCGGGCCATCCGCCGAGCAACGAGATTAACAACAGCGTGTTTTCCGGAACGCGGGAGTGCACCGTTCGTCCCGCGTAGTCACGACCGGCCTGTTCGTTCTTTTTGGCCGCTCGTTTGTCCCACCAATAGAAAACAATCGCCACAGCACTGGCGAGAATCATTTCAGCGGCGATGATAGGCAGATAGCTCATGGGCACCGAGTCCATTGTTTCGTTTTAGTCATTGCCCGGACTCTTCGCATGTCGGCACGCTCTCGTAAAGGTCGATCCGCCACGTCGGACGGCCCTCAAAACCAAAAAACCAACAAAAAACGTGGGAAACTCCACGCCAACAGCCGCGGCGGGCACGAAGTCCGTCTCGGAAAATCGTCCGACTCGTTCGGCGACGGAATCATCGACGGAAAATCGAGCAAGAAGAAAAAGGGTTCGAAGTCCGCAAAATTGGCGGATGCGTCGGATTCGCGATCCCAATCGGCACCCTACCCCAACGGTTTGCCCACGGACCGACCGCTCGACGTCAACGACTATTTCGACCAATTGCACCTTTGGCTCGACCTCGAAGCGGAGGCCGAACGAGCGCGTCTGGCACGGTTGCGTCAGATCCGATCACAACGTGACGTGGAGAGCACCGGACAAGCCATCGTTGGCTTGGACCTCGTCGACTACCACACCGGATTGGCCGGCCGCTATCTGCTGGACCTCGCCAAACCGTCCGGCGAAGCTCTGCCGATGAACCGATTGAAAGTGGGCTCGCCCGTTGTTCTGTCCAACGACGCAGACCCATCCGACGAAGGTATCCCAGGCGTGGTCAGTTTTCGAAAGAACTACCAAATCCAAATCGCCACCGAAGTCTTTCCCGACCCAGACGCACAAAACGCCAAAACGGGCAAAGCCAGCAAGCACAAACGAGCGTCGATCGGTGAGATTCGATACCGACTCGATATGTCGCCTGACGAAACAACTCGCAAACGTCAACTCGCCGCGATGGCGAAAGCACGCGGCGAACGGGGCCGTGGCGGACGACTTCGCGACGTCTTGCTCGGCATCGAATCCCCTCGATTCGACGGCAAGAAAATCGATGTGTCCCCTTTACCCGAATCGACGATCGCGGAGGAACGCGCGGACATCGATTTCCGAACGGAATTGAACCCGCCTCAAAAAGATGCGGTCGCGTTCGCACTGCTCGCCGATGATTTTGCGATCATCCACGGGCCTCCGGGAACCGGCAAGACCACCACTCTCGCCGAAGTGATCTCGCAGGCAGTCGAGCGAGGTGAGCGTGTTCTCGCGTGTGCGGCCAGCAACACGGCCGTTGACAATTTGCTCGAACGGCTTGAACGGTTGGTGCCCTACGTCGTCCGTGTCGGACACCCGGCCCGAGTGTTCGAACATCTGCGTGACCTTACTCTCGACGGACAAGTCGAAAAGGATCCTTCGAGTGCGGTCATCAAAGACCTGCGACGTGAACTCGAACAACTCCTCCGGTACGCACAGCGGGACACCCGAGGAGGCCGCGCTCGTGGTGAAATGTTCGCCGAGGTGGGCCGCATCCGATCGCAAATTCGCTCACTCGAACGGACCATCGTGCGTGGAGTGCTCGATCGCGCGGACGTGATCTGCACCACCACAACGATTGACGAAGAACTGCTCGGCGATGAGCGGTTCGATCTCATCGTGATCGATGAGGCGTGTCAAAGCACTGAGGGTGGCATGTGGCAGGCGATCCTGCGTGCCGATCGCCTGATCATTGCGGGTGACCATTGCCAATTGCCGCCGACCGTCCTGAGCGACGAAGCGGCCGAAATTGGAATGCGTGATTCTCTGATGCAACGACTGGTACATCGCTTCGGCGAACCCGCCTATCGACGTTTAACGGTTCAGTACCGAATGCACGAATCGATCATGCGATTCAGCAGTGACCATTTCTACGAAGGCTCACTGGTCGCCGACGCATCCGTTCGCTCTCATCTGCTCTGCGATCTGAAGAACGTCGCCACGACGTCATTGACCGATACGCCTTTGCTGTGGATCGACACCGCGGGTGCGGGATATGAAGAACAACTCGAACCGGATGGCCAGAGCAAGCTGAACCCCGGTGAAGCGAACGTGATCGTGGAATTGGTCCGGCAACTCGAAGAAGCGGGCATCGATTCGCACGAAATCGCAATCATCGCTCCCTACGCTGCCCAAGTCCGGTTGCTGCGTTCACGTCTGGACATGGACGGACTCGAGATTGATACCGTCGACGGGTTCCAGGGACGCGAAAAAGAAGTCGTCTTGTTGACGATGGTTCGCAGCAATCCCGAAGGCATCATCGGTTTCCTCGCCGACCAACGCCGGAGCAACGTCGCCATGACGCGAGCGAAACGCAAACTGATCATGGTCGGCGATAGCGCGACGCTATGCAGCCATGATTTCTACGCCGACGTCCTGAAATACTTCGAAGACGCGAACGCGTATCAAAGCGTGTTTGAATTCCAAACGTTGGTCCCCGAATAGGATCGACTACGGGCGGTCGTCGATCCCCAACTCCAAACGCCCGCGAGCTTCATCGGCCCATGGACTGCCCGGCGCGAGTTGCAAAAAACGACGCCAATGCTGTTCCGCTTCAATCGGTCGCCCTAACTGATCGAGCAACCTCGCGAGGTTGTACTGCACGTCGGGATAGTCATCGTTAAGGGCCAGCGTCCCTTGATAGGCGGCGACGGCGAGTTCCAGTTGCCCGGTTTCGGCGAGTACCCCCGCGAGACTCGAGCGGGCTTCGACGAAATCCGGGTCGACTTCGATCGCGGCGTAGTATCGCTCTCTCGCGGCGATCATTTCGCCCATGCGATACAACAACTCGCCGATTTGGAAATGCCAATCCGCTCGCACGCCCTCACGAGCCAGCAACGCGTGATAGCAATCCACCGCGAACGCCAGATCGCCATCGTCTTCGGCCTCGTATGCCGACAACAACAAATCGTCCTCCGACTCGGCCGCTCCGTTTTCATGGTCTTGTGGAGGAAACGCGAGCACGTCCGACGCTTCGGGATCCGGAAACCGAATCGACACGGTCGGCTCATCGTCGGAATCTGAATCCTGGTCAACGGACTCCGGTTGGCTGAGCAAATCAAAATCGAATCGCAATTGCCCCCCCGGTTCGATCAACCCTTCGCCCTGACGCAGCAGAACATGCTTGCCTTCAACCAGGATCGATAATTGATCGAGCGGCCGACGGAGATCGGGAACGATCTCGATTAACTGTAACAATCGACGTTCGATCGCTTCGGGGCTCGCACCGGACGCGACCCACGCCGCCAGACGTCGCGCCGTGGCGACTTCTTGAAAATCAAAATACGGCAACCGGTGCAGCGTGCGAACCGGCTTGATCAAACCGCGACGATGCCACCGCCGAATCACGTGGACCGACACCCCGAGTAAATGAGCCAGCATCGCGGGAGTGTGCAGTTTGCGAATCGAGTGTTCGCTGTCGACGAGTCCTAACCGATGCCAGAGATCGGTCTCGTGCAAAATTTGGGCTTGCCCCATCGGCCCTCGACGTCGGGTTGCCTCGTCGATCAATTCCGCCTCCGCCAGCGGTGACTCTTCGGCCCCGATAACGATCCAATCGACCGCCGCCGAATCCGATTCGATCACAACGGCGCCGTAGGATCGCAGCAGGTTGGCCGCTTCACGACGATTCATTCCACCGAGTCGTCCGACGATTGTGATTCTTCGCCCCTGAAGGCCCTCATCATCGACTTCGTCATCGTTCCCCGCGACGTCATTCTCATCGAGCGCGAGATCGCCCGGTTCGTCGAAGTCTTCATCGTCGGGATCGAAATCGTTCATGCCGCCTATGGTAACAATTTCCGCTAACGACAACAGGCTTCGACGCGGCACGACGTTCCCGATATCCAGTTGTTCATGGCTTGCGAACAGCAAATGAAAAAACGACCAGCAACGATTGTGTTGCTGGCCGTTTTACTCGCTGGCCGTTATCGGTTCGATAGACGAACGAAAGACTCAGACGCGGCGTTCTTCGCTCGAAAGAATCGCGCTGAAGAAAAGTCCCGATGCGGTGTTCGTTTTCTTCGGTGCGTTGAGATGGCTGCGAACAGCTCGCATCACGTCTCGCCGCGAAATCTGTCCACGCAACCGATGGTTCTCGTCGAGAACTGGCAATCGGCGACAGGCCGCGTTCAAGAACGTTTGTGCGATCGTCAACAAATCGGTTTCTTCGCCGATGGTTGGCGGGTCGGCGTCGATCAACGAAATCACATCGGTACTCGGCATCCCGTCATACGCCATCGAAACGACAAACCGCATGCAAGATTTCTCCGAAAAGATCCCCAAAAACTTGCCGTCCTCGTCGACGACAGGCGCACCCGATATCCGATTGCGTAGCAAAACATCGAGTGCTTCCAGGGCATCCATCGCCGGATCAAGTGTGATCAAATTCCGGACCATCATCTCACGGGCCGTTACCGCCGGCATCGCGGAGGGATCCATAACGGGAGCATGGGTAGTGCCCATAGTTTTTGTCATCATTTGTCTCCAAAGCGTGGAAGATTTGAATAGAGGCACGCCGTGGTGAACCAGTGTGCCCGTGACGAGTGTCAATTGGCTGTCACCAATCTGATACGTCGAAACCACAACAGTCAAGGAATTTCTTTGATCATTTCACGCAGCCCGCGTTAACATAGAAACACTGCTGAGAAAGCCGCATTTTTCACAATCTCGGTCTGACCTCGCTTTTTGCGAGCAAATCCGTCACAACAGTGGGGTGCCACGCCGCAACACCGATACGGTTGGCCGATTATGTGAAACATGTCACGAACCGATCCTTGGAGAGAACAGAATGCTCGGTCGATGGGTGGAATTCGAATTCGATTGTTTGCCATTGCGTAGTGTCGGTCGCCTGGACGTGCCATTGGACGCGTCACCGGCGTACGAGGCATTCGTGCTGCGAGTCAAAGCCGCAGTGGCGAAACATGGGATGCACAACTCGTACTATTTGCATCACGCCGTGTGTCGTTATTACTTGACCAACGACCCCAAAAACGGTCGCGTCGAGTTCGCCGTCGAAGGCGTCGTTTTGACCGGAGAGAACGACCTGAAGACGCGAGCGGTCGATCTCACGATCACACTCGGCAAGGAAACCTGCCCGTGGCTCAACGAGCCCGCAGTCGAGTTCCTCGCCGAATCCGTCAAACATGCCGTCGCGACCGAATTTGACCGCTATATCCAAGCCGGCGATCTCACCAAAACCAAAGAACGCATCGCCGCGATGCAGGAACAGATCGAACAGGGCGAAGGTTTCCAAGCGATGTATTTGTGAGAGGGAAGGGTTGCAGCTGACAGGCTACAGGTGAAACTCCCGCAACGCGCAACCTGTCACTCCCAAAACCTCTCTTCCATTGCCCCGGCAAATTATCGTATCGACTTGAGCGTGACTTCTTATTTTTCTTCACGCCAAGCTTGAACCGGTGGCATCATGCCTTACGGGGTTTACCTTTCGGCGGCTGGGGCGCAGGCTCAGAGCCACCGACTGCAGCAGGTCAGCAATAATCTCGCCAACGTTGAAACCCCCGGTTTCAAACCGAGCGAGACGATTCTGCAGGCACGTTTTTCCGAATTGATCGAACAGGGTGCCGTTTCACCCGGTCTCGGTGGTGCCGACGATATCGGTGGCGGCGTGACGATCCAGGCCGAACAGACTCAATTCAAAGTCGGCGCGATCCGCACTACCGGCCGTGAAACTGACTTCGCGATCCACGATAAAGACAGCTTCTTCGTGCTCCAACGCGGGGACCAGCAACTGCTCTCTCGGGCGGGCGACTTCCTTTTCGACAACACGGGCAAACTGGTCAACTCCGGCGGCGACCTCGTTCTCGGCAGCGACGGGAACCCGATCCAAATCGATCCCAAAAAATCATTCCAAGTCGGCCCCCAAGGCCGTATCCACCAGGCCGGCGCCTCCCGCGAATTGATGCTCGCTCGCCCCAGGAACCTGGGTGATTTAGCGAATGTCGGGGGCAACCTGTTTCGCCCACTGGCAGAGTTTGATCTTGCCCCATCGAACGAAAGAAACGTAATAGCCGGATCATTAGAACACTCCGCCGTCAGCCCCACGGGCACGATGATGGAGATGATCGAAACGACGCGTGCGTTCGAAGCCAACGTTCAAATGATCAAGAACCAAGACAGTGTGATGGGCAGCCTTATCGGTCGGGTGCTCAAGAGTTAACGACGCCGAGGCGATGGCTCTTTCGCTCACGCAATCGGAATCCGTGTGAAACATCAGTCCCCCGCCTTTTACTCCAATCACCCCGCACTAACGCCCAAACCGCGACGAACAAACTTAACGAGGAATCGGTCCCATGAGTGTCCAAACGCTTTATACCGCCGCCACCGGCATGGAGGCGATGCAGACGAAACTCGACGTCATCGCCAACAACCTCGCCAACATCAACACGACCGGCTTCAAGAAAGATCGCGCGAACTTCGAAGATCTGCTGTACCGCACGGAGGTCTATCCGGGTATCCAAGACGCGACCCAAACCCCGACCGCCGTCGGCACCCAAGTCGGTCTCGGTGTTCGCGTTACCAGCACGCAAACCGATCATCGACAAGGCACGTTGCAACAAACCGGACGTGACCTCGATGTTGCCATCCAAGGCGGCGGATTCTTCAAAGTCGTCGATCCGTCGAGCCAAGACAACATGTACACGCGGGCGGGCAACTTTGACATCAACGCCAACGGCCAACTCGTCATCGGTTCGGCACAAACAGGACGCCTGCTCGATCCGCCGATCACGATCCCGACCGATGCGACGGCCGTCGTCATCAACGCCAACGGCGAAGTCCTCGTCCGCCAACCCGGTCAAACGGAACTGGCGAACCAAGGCCAACTGCAGCTCGCCAGCTTCATCAACCCGGACGGTTTGCTGAAGGTCGGCGAGAACATGTACACGATCACCGACGCCTCCGGCCCCGAACAACTCAACAATCCAGGCACCGATGGACTCGGCGTTTTACGACAAGGAAACCTCGAAGCCTCCAACGTCGAACCGGTCCAAGAACTCATCGACCTGATCACCACCCAACGCGCGTTTGAGCTCAACAGCCAAGCCGTCCAGGCGGGCGATCAAATCATGCAAAACATCTCTAACCTCCGTCGTTAATACCGTTGTCCGTGTATCGCAGCCTGCCGGCCCTCGCTCGTCAACTCATGCAACCTGAGTCGATCGCTGCATGCGCCGCATCGTTGCTGTTCCTGCTGGCCATGGTCTACGGCGCATCCCCCGCCCATGGGCAGTCGCCCCTCGACAACGAAGTCACCACACCACTGTATTCGTCACATCGCGGGTCGGTTTCGATTGTCCCGAACGTGTCCGCTGAATCCAACGATTCGTCACCCCGCGTCGGCACCATTGACGCGAACACGCGGTGGCAATTCGTAACTCGTGAGGACGTTTCGATTACCGGATCGATCATCCGTCTCCAAGACGTGATCCGGCCCCTCGAATCAAACCTCGTCGCATGGCAACGGCTCGCCGAATCGACAATCGGTTTGATGCCCGCCGACGGCAGCGACGCGAAGATCTCACGCGACCGGCTTGCCGACCTGATCTCACGCGCCGCCGCAACGCCGGGCCGCATCAAGATCTACGGTCCCGAGACCATCCTCATTCGTCACTCGCGTCAAGCCACGGAAGCAAACGCTCCCAAGATCATTCGCACCGGATTCGCGTCGGAATCCGATGCAAACGGAAACGAAGTCAGCATGGTTTCCGCGACTGACGACGTGGATGCCGCTCCTCCGGTCGATCCGGACGTGCTCGAACGGATCCAACAATACATTTTGGCGATCATTCGCAACCAATATCGAGACCTTCACGAGGGATTCGATATCGATATCCAGTTCGATCCCGCTCAACTCGCATTGCTAAGCGAGACGCAAGGGATCAGGCATCTTTCTTTCCCGGGCGATGTTCCCGTTTGGTCGAACAACTCGACCGACCCGATTGAGATTGAGGTGCGTGTCCACGGCCGCGCCGTCGGTGAAGATTGCCAAGGAATTGCTCGCCTAATACTGACTCCTTATCCAGGTGTCGTGACCGCCCGGCAATCACTCCGTCGCGGTCAGCGTGTCACTCGCAGCGATCTACAGTATCGTCCGTACTCCGCCGAAGGCATCTCGCTGCCCGACGACGTCGTTCTTTATCCAGATAACATTATCGATATGGAAGTCGTGGGTCTGGTCCGCGGCAACGTTCCATTGTTCCAATCCGCCTTCGCTGCCCCGCGCGTGATCCGTCGCGGCGACCTCCTCGAAGTCCAAGTCGGAGGCGGCGGCATTCGCGTCACCACGGGTGCCAAATCGCTCTCTGACGGAGCGGTTGGCGAATTGATCGAAATTGAAACCATCAGTCCGAAACGTCGTCTCCTCGCGAAAGTCGTTCACTCGTCGCTAGTCGAGGTTATGACGCAGGCTCCGCAAGTTCGATCCGAGCGTTCAACTCCCTCCAACGCCACGGCCCAGCGATGACATACCTTACCTTTGCTGCCCCACTCGTCTTCGTCGTCGCCATGACTTGGACCGCCGCCCCCGTATCGGCGCAAAACTCGTCGCTACTGCATGCCGCTGCGCCGGAGATGATCCCGACCCCCAGTGCGATCGCCCAACGTGCAGCGTCAACGAACGCTCCGGGCGGCCCGGGTGGCCCCGAAAACAACGCAAGCGGCGCCGTCGTGCCTCCCGAATTTGTCGTTTCGGCACCTGGCCCGCTTAACAACGCTTCACCACGTGGACTGCCTAACCACAACCCAGCCGTTGGTCTGCAGGGCGTCAGTTGGACGTACCAGCAAGCTCCTCCGCTGCGGCAATTTCGAATTCAAGACATTGTCACGATTCGCGTTGACGAAATCACGCGAATGCAGGCCGAAGGCGAATCAGAAAAGCGTCGCAACTCGATCTTCTCAGCCGTCCTTTCGGATTGGATCAAACTCACCATGCGAGGCCTGATTCCCGATCCACAGGAAGACGGTGACCCGACCGTCGCTGCCTCTTCACAATCCAATTTCCGTGCCGAAGCGAGCGTTGGATCTCGTGAATCGTTGACCTTCAACGTTGCCGCTCGGATCGTCGACATTCGCCCCAATGGGAACCTCGTTCTCGAAGCCCGCAAAAAATTCCGACACAACGACAACCTTTGGGAAACCTCACTGTCGGGAATTTGCCGCGCCCAAGACATCGGTCCCGACAACGTCGTCCTAAGCAAAGATCTCATCGACCTTGAGATTCTCAAGGAAGATCGCGGTCAACTGCGTGACGGATACCAGCGAGGTTGGTTCCAAAAAGCCATGGACCGGATCAAGCCGTTCTGACCTCGCTGACGAACTCGCTCCCCCTCGCAAATGCAATCACGCTCTACTCAAATCATTTTGTTTTCCATGTTCATTCGGTTCATTCTTTTCACCACGGTCTTGCTCACCGCCGCATCGTCTGCGATGGCAGGTGGCATGAAATTGGGTGATCTGTGCCGTCTCAAAGGACAGGAAACCAACACGCTGCAGGGCCTCGGTCTCGTCGTGGGATTGCGTGGGACCGGTGACGGGGATTCCGCGCCGACATCACGCGCACTTGCACGAATGATGCAATTGATGGGTGGCCCCATGTCGGTCGATTCAGTGGGCAACCTCAACCTCACCGATGTCGAAGACGCCAAAAACGTCGCGATGGTTTTTGTCACTGCTAAATTGCCACCCGTCGGCGCACAACAAGGTGACGTGCTCGATGTGAGTGTCAACGCAATCAGTGCCAAGAGTCTCGACGGAGGCTATTTGATGCTGACACCGATGCTCGGTCCACGTGCCGACAACCCGACCGTGTATGCCATGGCGCAAGGTCGATTGTCACTGTCACCCGATGCTCCCGCGACGACGGCCACGATCCAAGGCGGCATGAAGATGGAAGCGAACGTACGGGCGTCGTACGTCAAAGACAGCAAGATCACACTCGTCATCGACCGAGACTTTGCCGATTTCAACACCGCCCAACGGATCGAGGACGAAATCAACTCGTTGACGTCGCTCACCATGGGCAATCCCGAACACTCGCGATTGGCGGGCGCTTCGCGACGCAGCGGATCGTCGACTTACGGCGAAACCCATGCTCAGGCAATCGACCAATTGCACGTCGAGGTTCTGATCCCCGCGATCTACAAAGAAAACCCGATCAAATTCATTTCGTTCTTACTCGACATTCCCATCCAACTCGCCAACCGAGGCAAACGTGTTGTTATCAACGAGGCCGCCGGGGTCGTCGTGATCGGTGATGACGTCGAAATCGCTCCCGTGTTGGTCACCCACCGAAACCTCCGTATCGAAGCGGGCGGTGGCGGTGGCTTTGTCGAGGTCGGTCCCGACGGGACTCCCGCGGCCGCCAAACTGAAATCGCTCGCCGATGCATTGGGGGCTCTCGACGTCCCCACCGAAGACCTCATCGCGATCATCAAGACGCTCAAAGCAAAAGGCGACTTGTATGGCGAGGTCATTTTCAGGTAGGAGAAAGACATGATCCCATCCATGACACCGTCACCGTTGCCTTCAGCAACCGGTCCCAAAATGCCGTACGAGTTGCTCGCTGAAAAAAGCAGCACCGCCGGCGCGAAACAAAACACCACCGAATCCGAACCGATGAAGGAAGCGTTCAGCGACTTCGTCGGACAAACCCTCTTCGGCAGTATGCTCTCGACGATGCGTGAAAGCACCGGCAAAGCAGCGTACTTCGATGGCGGTCGGGCAGAAGAGGTATTCCAACAACAGCTCGACCAGAAGTTAGTCGAAGAGATTTCCGATGCATCAGCGGAGTCATTCGTTGATCCCATGTTTGATCTATTCCAACTCCAACGACGCGGCTAGTTGATCGCGTCCGAGCCTTCACCACCCAACCTAACGATCATGAACAACGCCCAACCTGCCGATTCCACGGTGCCACAATCGTGGCGCGAGCGTGTTGCGACCTACGTCGACGAGATCGCTCAAGTCGCCGAAACCATTGATCTGATCCTGGACGAAACCCGCATCCGCACCGTGGGTCTGCGTCCGAACGAAGTCGACGCATCGACCACACAACTGATCGCCGCAATCAGCGACCTCGAAAAGATGGTCGAACGGCGTGAAGCATTGCTGCGTGCCGAAGACGCGCCGACGAAAGGCCTGAGCCTTTCCGAGAAACTACTCTCGACTCGCAAAATCGACGACGCTCGACTCGCACGTCGTTGCGGCGAAGTCGCCGAGATGATCGCGACGACCCATCAACGGGCCACCGCACTGTTCATCTGCCAATACCATTTGTCCGAGTTCCAACGCGACGTATTGCAACGCTTGACCGGCGCCACCGCGCCACAAACGTACAACCGATCCGGACAAAAACCCAAACCCAGCAGCGGACTGTTCAACGAGGCTGCGTAAGCGGTTGAATTCGACCGGCGTTTCGCATCGCCTATGCATCAACGTAGGCCGAATCAAGGACGCGAGCCGTGCCGGAACAGCGCAAACAATCGCCTCTCAAACGACGCAGTAAATCGAAACCACGTTCTCGATAACGTCCGCCGCACCGGCAATAAACTCGTTTGCTCGGCCTGGCCTACTGGAAAGAAAACGTTCGCTACGGCACGCGGTCGATCTTCCTCGGCTACCACGACGTGTGTATCGATTCGGCTCTAAACGATTCCACCACGCGGCTTCGTCAGACAATCACAGATGGTCCCCGACTCAGACTTCTCGATCAGTTGCCGTAGGCTTTCTTGATACTCCCGTGGCAGGCCGTGTTCCACCGCACCATCGAGAACGTGCTCAACGTACCAACGTGCGGGACGCAGAGACGCACTGATCATCGACGGCAACGCTTCGTATAAATACACGCGATGTGCATCACCGGTCGACGTATGCACTTCCACCGCGGCGGTCGTGTAACCGACACCGATGGATTCGCAACGATCCAACATCGCTCGGTCGGATTGGTTGCATCGGTAAATGACGCCGTGCAAGACATCACTCGCGTCCCCTGTCCAAAACGCATCCGCCTTGGCGGTTCCATCTTTACCGATTTTGTGAAAACACAATTTTCGGCCAACGACGTATCCGGTTGAAACAACGACCGCACTCGGACATCGCTTCCGCAATCGCCTCGTCGACATATTGGAACCATACGCGAAATGGTCGAACGTTTCTTCCAGGCGTACATTCACGCGATCAATCTCAACAGTCGGCCCACGTCGGACCGAACGCCACGTCGACTTTCAACGGAACGTCCAACTCCATCACCCCGGTCATCGCCTCGACGATCAATTTCGACAACGGCTCGACTTCATCCGCGGGAGTTTCCAACAACAATTCGTCGTGGATCTGCAACAACAACCTCGCCCGCAGATCACTCTTCTGCAACTGTTCGTAGACTCGCAGCATCGCGAGTTTGATCAAGTCGGCAGCGGTCCCTTGAATCGGCATATTGATCGCGATCCGTTCGGCTTCGGTCAAACTGCGACGTTTCGATTCGGGTATTTTGGCAAGGTCACGAACGCCTTGAATCTCGCGTCGTCGGCCCAGCATCGTGGACACGTAACCTTCCGTGCGACAGCGAGCCAATGTTTCCATCATGAATGTTTCGACGCCCGCGTAACGTTGAAAGTACTGTTCGATGTAGTCGCGAGCCTGATCTTTGGGAATCGCGAGCGTCTTCGCCAAACCGAACGGGCTCTGGCCGTACACGATTCCGAAGTTGATCGTTTTGGCGATGCGTCGCAGGTCGCTCGTCACGTCGGCTTCATCGATTTCGTTGACCTCCGCCGCGACGCGTGTGTGAATATCCGCGTCTTCGCGATACGCCCGCAGCAACGCTTCGTCACCGCTGTAATGTGCGAGCACCCGCAATTCAATTTGCGAATAGTCGGCCCCGAGCAACACCCAATCCGGTTCGCTCGCCGTGAAGGCACCACGGATGGCTTTGCCCTGTTCGGTTCGAATCGGAATGTTTTGCAGGTTCGGTTCGCTGCTGCTGAGCCGTCCCGTCGCGGCGACATCTTGCCGGAACGAAGTGTGAACACGACCGGTTTTCTCGCATATCAATTGCGGCAACGCGTCAATGTACGTGTTCTTCAATTTCGTCGCTTGACGATACTGCAACAAATGCCGAGCGATGTCATAGTTCACGGCGAGTTGTGAAAGCACGTCCGCGTCGGTGCTGATTCCGGTCTTCGTCTTCTTGATGATCGGCAACTCGAGTTCTTCGAACAAAACAACCGAGAGCTGTTTGGGACTGTCGAGATTGAACTCGTGTCCGGCTGCGGCGAAGACGATCGTCTTCAGATCAGCGATCTCTTTTTCGAAACGCTCGCTCATGTCCGCGAGGGTCTTCGCGTCGACTCGGATGCCGTTGGTTTCCATCTCGATCAAGACTTCGATCAGCGGCATCTCCAACGTGCGATAAAGCTCCGCGAGATTCTCGTCATCGAGTTCTTGCCGCAACGTTTCGGCGATCCGGAGCGGAACGTCGACGTCCTCGCACGCGTACGGCGAAACTTCATCGACCGGCACTTCGTCCATGCGAATTTGTTTCTTTCCGGTGCCGATGAGTTCCTTGATCGACGTCGTCGTGTGTCCGAGTCGCCGCTTGGACAGATCATCGAGTGTGTGATTTCGACCACCCGGATTGAGCAGGTAGTCTGCCACCATCGTATCGGTCTCGATCCCGCCAAGAATCACACCAAAAATCCGTGAGTCTTGGTTGGCCTCGGCCGGCGGTTTGCCCGCAGCAGACCGAAGCACGATCGCATCGAATTTAATATTGTGACCGACCTTCTTGATTTCCGTTGACTCAAACACTTCTCGCAGCGTTTCAATCACCTCGGTCTCATCAAGCGTCGGCTCCCCCATCGGTGCGCGAATCGGCAAGTAGGCGGCTTGGCCCTTATCCCACGCGATCGAGATACCGACCAAATCGCATCCGCGTGCATGCGTGCTCGTCGTTTCGGTATCAACGGCAATGCAGGTCTGCTGGGCGAGCAAATCGGCGAGTTCGGAGAGCTGCTGCGAGGTGGTGATGGTTTGATAGTCTGTAACCCACTCACTCTCGACCGGCTCGCTTTCGCCGTCGCCCAACAACTCCGCCGCACGACTCCGCAGTCGACGAAAGCCGAACTCCTGCAACAACGCATCGATCCGCGAGAGGTCCGCCGAGCTGCGTTGACATCGACTCCACGGGATCGGAGAGTCGACGTCTTTGCGAAGCGCGACCAATTCGCGGCTGAGCATCGCTTTCTCGCGACCTTCCATCAAATTCTGTTTGCGTTTCTTTCCCGTCAGTTTCTCCGCGTTGTCGAGCACGTTTTCTAACGTGTCGTACTCCTCGAGCAAACTCTGCGCGAGCTTGGGACCGATCAACGAGATGCCGGGAACGTTGTCGACCGGATCGCCGACCAGCGATTGATAGTCGACGACTTGATCAGGCCGCACGCCCCACAGTTCCCACAACTTAACCGAATCGATGATCTCATCTTTTCGCAGGTTGTAGATTTGTGTTTTGTCAGTGATCAGTTGCCGGCAATCCTTATCGCTGGTCACGACGAGACATCGACCACCGCCGGCTTCGACTCTGGCCGCAACTGTGGCGAGCAAATCGTCCGCCTCGAATCCAGATTGTTCCATGATACCGATCCCCATCGCATCGACGGCTTGTCGGATCAGCGGGATCTGTTGCCGCAATTCATCCGGCATCGAGTCGCGGTTCGCCTTGTACTGCGGAAACAGCTCATTGCGAAACGTGATCTCGCTTTTGTCAAACGTCGCGATTAAGTAGTCCGGGTTCTTCCGCGCGATTAACTCCAACATGTCACCGACGAACCCGTACACCGCCGCGACGGGCAACCCGCCGGTACTGGTCATTGGTGGCAACGCGTGGAACACCTGGTAGATCAACGAGTGTGAATCGATCACGACGACGAGCTTTCCGTCGAGATCGGGAGTAGGCTCGTCTTCGGTCGGCGCGATCGGGCGACGAAGGATTTCAGGCAACGAGTCGTCCGCGATACCAACAGCACTGTGCCGCTCGCGTCGTTGTTCCGCGTTTTCCTTTCCGCGATTCTCACGCCCCTGCGTCGGCTTGGTTTCGCTGGCATCGCTTGCCGGTGGCGTTTCGACTTGGTCAGCAACCGGCTCGGACGTTTCCGCAGCGGGTGTTTTCGTTTCTGGCGGTTCTGATTCCGGAGATTTTGATTCTGGAGATTCCGGCTCGCTCGCGTTGTCGGATTCGATGGCGAGTTCCGGGGTGACCTCGTCCGCGGGTTCGGGCTTCGATGCCTCTGGTGGCTTCACATCGTCCACTCCAACGGCTTCGGCTTGAACCTCATCCGCTACATCGCCGACCGACGAATTGGGCTCGGAGATCGGCTCTGGTGTCCCGGCAGAATCAGGCGACGTTGCGGGTTCGATGTTCGAATCTGCTGGTGACGCAGCGGGTTCAGCGTCTTCCTCAAACCCGCTCAGCAACATTTGATCGTTTGTCTTATTCGCGGGGCAAGATTTGGCCATCAGGGCTGAGTATCGGTAGAGGATCGAGGGCAGCGTGCCGGGTGAGGATTCTCCTCATCGAGCGTGGCACGGTTGGGGGGATGATTCCCACCGGAGTCGCAAACCGCTGCGGCTGTGAAAAGCCAATTGTTCGCGACACGGGCTAATACGTCGACAAAATCAGCGAGGACTAGGCCGGCGCAATCGCGTCCGAGGGATCTCACCTAGTCTGCCCGTTATCCCTATCCTAAGCAACGGTGGGCGGTCCGATATTGCCAACCCTTGCCAACGAATTCTCTCTGGCAACACCTGCGGAAGATCTCGCGGTTATCCGGCGTGGTGCGTTCGCTCGTGCGGACCGTTCATCCCGGACGCACCGGGACTCCAATCGTCGGACGCCAATCGTCATTGTCATCCCGCTCACACCATTGCCCGAGGATTCCGTCCGGCAGCAACGCTTTCCGCAGTCAGAGCATGAGCCCTTCGGTTCGTGCTGCGATCAAACGGAAGCTAATGAGGGCACCTAGCGTTTGATTTGGAAATCGACGATCGACTGGCCGTATTTCTTGCCGTGAACGTCTTCCATCGTCAATCGCAATTGATAGTTGCCCGGCTCGATCGAATCAGGCAGATACATTTGATAGGCGATGAAGTAATCACGCAGGTGCTTTTTCGAGATCTGGCGATCTTCGGGCAACGTTTGGCTCGAGACCCGATGTCCGTTTTGATCGAGCAAATCGTAGCTGCCCTGCAAACGAGTTTCGAAACCGCCGTCGACCGAATTGGCGACAAAGTTTTCGATCTCGCAATACAGGATGACTTCTTGGCCTGGCGAAAATCGCCGGCTCGGGAACGGTTTGATTTGTCCGTACGATTCGATCTCGGTGCAGAACTCGAGCGAGCGAACTTCGAGCGAATCGCTCGCTGCGGCGAGGTAACCGGTCGCCTTTCGGATCTCGGGCAACGCCGAACTGAAACGACGCGACGGAACGGGGTGCCCCTTCGGATCGATGATCGTCCATAACCCTAGCAGTTGATGCCGCAGGTACTCCTGTTCTTCGTTCGAAAGTCCTTCCAGATTATCGACCGCGCGATCAGGATCACCCGACAAAACCATCAAGTGACGAGCGACGACTTGACGACGATGTCGATCCGCGTCACTTTCGCCAGGAACATTCGTCTGCAATCGCTTGACCAATGCGTCGAACAGTTCCGCATCGGTCATGTCCGCCGATGCAGTCGTTGACTCCGCGACAGGTTGCGCGTTGGCAACGGGCGTTTGCATCACTGCGATCGCCACGCTTTCTTGGTTCGGCGCGTTCGGGTCCGAACTGTTAGCGGCAACGTCGCCTTTATCAGTGCCGATCGCGGATTGGTCACCGCTGAGGCTGGCGGTTTGCAACGGTTCCGCAGGCGTTTGGGTCGATGAGTTTTGTGCCAGTGGGGTTTGAGCGGCGTTCGGGTGAGCCTCTGGCATTTGGTCCGATAACGATTCGTGTGCCGCGGTGTGAACCGGCGACTGCGAAACGTCTTCGTTTGTCGGCGCAACGGCGGAAACAGTTTTCACCGTCGGGGCAGCATCGGCTGCGGCGCTACCGATCCGGGTCGGATTCACGCCTCGGTCGATCACTTCATCGGGAAGTTCCGGGAGTGAATCGAAGGAGGCCGCGAGCGCGTCTTCGATCGCACGCGGACGATCCGATGGGCGTGCTCGTTTACGGGACATTGCGATCAAGCGAGCGATTGCGGCTTTTTGGATTTCAGGCGGCGCGTCTTGGAGAGCACTCATCAATTCACTCACGTCAACGCCGTCATAACCTTCGGGAAGATTAAGGGCGGCGTCCGACAGGCTGGCACTGGCGCCTTCCGATGCCGCGGGCGGAGCGGCCGGTGTGTTGGCGAATCGGTCAGAATTTGCGTTTTGGAGTGCCTCGGCGACCTGTTCAGGTGGGGCGACGACCGCGGATTTCGCCGATTGATGCGAAACTTGTTTGACCGGAACGGCAGCAGACTGTTGGCTGACAGCCAGCCGTTGTTCGACGGGTTCGATGTCGGTTTCCGGGACGGCGTTTTCGCTCGTCACACGGATTTGGCTCGCGTTGCGAGATGCCGCCGCTCGGGCGTTCGCCTGCATTTGGGCGGGACCGCCGATCGATGGACCGTGCATCGACGGTGCCGAATCATCGATCGCCCGACGGCTCGCAATCGGCGAGAAAATTCGCCCCTGGCTGCAGCCGCAAATGGCCGAAAACGTCGTAACGCCGAGCGTTGAGACGAGAACAGTGGCCAAGGAACGGCGGAAAAATCGTCGACTCGGTTGGCGAATATCGATCGCGTGCATGACGAAAACCTTGCGAATAATGTCGCGAGTGGGACGGTGCCGGGGCGTGTGGAACAGCCCGAGGTACGTCGACGCTACAAAATTCACCTATCCCGCGACAACGTCAATTGATATCCGCCGGGAAAACACGGGTCGAAACCGCGTTTGAGAGCATTTCAGAGGATGCCGCGTCCGTTCAAAGTCGCTAGATTGACCAGGATTCACTCCCCCCGAATCCTGGCGGCATCGATGCTCTTTCGACAAACGCTCTAGCCTTCGATTTTGTCCGAATCGTCGTCCTCATCGAGCCAACTCAAGTTGAACTCGTCGTTGTCGTCGTCGATACCGTCCCCCGGAGTGACCGTGGGCTCGGCCGGTGGCGTGGCCCCGAAACGCAGTTCACCGGTCAACGGATCCGGTTTTAACTGCAACGACTCATCATCGGGTGCGAACGAGGACTCTCCGCGAAGTTGCTGGATTTGAGGCATCTCGGAATCGTCGTCATCATCGGACGTCAAATCTCCCACGTCGAGTGGCGCGTCATCGATCGCCGACTCGATCGAGGCCGCGTCGTGAACCGGTTCGTTCGCAACGTCAAGCAACTCGACATCATCCAACCCCAGTTCGCTCAATTCTTCTTCGGCAGGCAACGGGTCGACGTCAGGCTCGGATTCGTCCTTGGCCGTTTCACTGTCGTCGAGAGATACCGGCTCCGGGTCGTCCACCTTTGAAACCAAGTGTTCGATGCCGCTCTCCGATGACTCTTCCGTGGACTCTCCCTCAGGTGCAGTGAATGGTAACTCTTCAAGGCTCAATTCGTCCGATGCGAGCGAATCGTCGAGAACCTGCGAACCGGATCTGCCTCGCTTTGCCGCCGATGATTCATCGAGTGGGAGCCCATCCTCGAGATGGATCGTTCCAGAGCCCGCCTCTTCCACGACCGTCGCGGCCGAGTCCAATGCAGCGGTCCCAAGATGATCCGAGTCGCCATTGGGTCGTCCGAGATCTTCGTCGGTATCGAATTCGTCAGGGACCTCAGACTCCGAAGCAACCAGACTCGCCGTTTCGGAGGGCGCGTCTGATTCAGATTGATCCGTTTTCGCGAAGTTGGGATCCAGCACAACCGTGTCGAAACTCTCGCCGACATCGTCGTCGGAAAGCTCATGTCCGGAGAGATCTTCGGCAGCGAGATTCTCAGCAGAGGCAGTTTTCGATGACAGGTCATCATTGTCGCCGTCGAGTGGTTCGGATGAATCCGTCAACTTTGATAATTCATCGTCGACATGAGATTCGCCCACGACATGAGCTTCCAACATGGTCGGCGCCGGATCGATCAGCTCAATGTCAGCGAGGTCGCCGGTGGTCGGGTCTTCGATCGAATCCAAGCCGTCGAGCAGTTTCTCATCCTCGTCAGTCGAATCGTCACCGACCACTTCGGACGCGAGTCCAGCGGCGACGGCGGCCAATCCGGTCGCGCCCAATGCCGCACCGATCACCCCGTCGTCGTTTCCCTCGTCGTCGTTTCCCTCGCCGTACTCGTCACTAGAGGCATCGCCGCTCGCCGCGTCGTCTGATTCAAGGCTGATCGCGCCGAGATCTTCAACCTTTTGGGTTTCTTCGACCATCATCAGGTCTTCTTCGCCGTATTCGTCCGCGATTCCAACCGTAGCGATTCCCGCGGCACCTGCCAACGATGCATCCGCGATCGTTGCTCGTGTTGTTCCTCGACGCGGGAACAGGACCTCGGTGTTGTCTTTCAAGACTTTGCGTCCTAATTCGACCGCACGCTCGACCGACCAACCTTGATCGCGAACAAACTGGTCCGCCAACACGCCCGAGAGCACTTTGCGGTACATGTCAAATTTCGGCCAGACAAATTCCAATTTGTACGCGTCGCTGTAATATCCGATCATCTTCGTTTGTGGCACCGCTTCCAAACGCGCCGCCAAATCGTGAGTGATCGTCGACGGAGTGTTGCTGTACCACCAGTGACCGTTGGGGTAGACGTTCGGAAAGATCCACGCGTAACTGACGAGTTCTTGATTCGTCACACTCGCCAACACCGACACGGGGAACTTCACATCGGGGAATGTGTTAAACAGATCGCGGTACTGAATCAACGAAACCCGCGAATCGTACAGGTCCTGGCCTTGGAATACGCCTTCGGGATAAACCTTGCGATTGACGCCGATCATCAAGTCAAACGGCAACTCAAACTCATCACACAACTCGGCGAGCGTCCAGAACACACGACGCGAGAGAGCTTCCTTCTGACTCGGGTCAGTCGTTAAGCCGCCTCGCAACACCGCGTCCAGAGCCGTCGCGGCGCGACCATCGGGGACCGACGTCGGAGTAAACGTCGGTGGCAATGAGATCGCACAGGCGCGAGCCCCACGTCCGACAAAGTGTTCAAACAACGAACGCAAGCTCGCACGTAAACTCGCCAGCGATCCGTCTAGTTCGATGCCGGTACATTTCGCGAGTCGCTCGCGAACGACGGGGTCCGCCAAGTGGAATACGAGATCGTCGGTTCGCAAACACGGGATGTAACGATCGGTATCAAAGCCGGCGAGGTCGTCGTCGAAATCGTTGGTCAAAAACACCGCTTCGACATTCGACTGGTCGAGCACCATGTCGGGCCACTGCGCCGACGACATGATCGACTCGCTGCGATCGTAAAGTGCTTCCCAGTTATTCAGATGCAGTCGATCTTCATCGAACCCGAAGAACGTGCGGCAGATCTTAATCAGCCAACTGTACTGCACCGTGTTTTCTAACGGGGCCAGCCCACCGACGAGCCGCTCGACCAACTCCTTCGGCCCGATGGATTTGTCTTCGATCCGCGACTTCGGCATTCCCGCCGAGTGAGCCAGCTCGGTGTAATAGTGATATCCGAGCAGATCGGCGAGAGTCGTCGACGCGGGCGAATGCGGATTGATGTGCGTGTGCGGATCGATCAACCGCAACGATGCCAGTTCGGTGTAAATCTCGTATCGAGCGGTCCCGCTCTGGCTGAAGACGTCAGACATATCTGCTTGCAATCACACGTTGATAGAAATGAACCTATTTCACGCCCAACAAGATAGTCGCTTAGCCGCTGAGATTCGACGCCATGGCGGGCCGTGAATCCAAAAATTGCAGCTGTTCACGCAGCATTTTGACCGAGGGCATCGGATGAGCCCGTTTTTCCGAAGATTCGGCGGTCAACTCGGCGATTCGCCGCTCCACCGCCCGCAGCGGGCTGCCGAAGATCGCGTCGACCTCCATCGGACGCCCGTTAAGGAAATCCAGCCGCATGCTGCTGTCGTAGGGCACCATGGTCTCGGTATGCCGCATCGTTTTCTCAATCGCCCCTTCTTCAATCGAAACACCGCAAAGTGCCGCACCCGCGTACACCTCGTTGATGATTCGGTCGGCCAAGGTCCGAGAAGCGGGACACCCAATGATTGCATCGGTCGACGCATCCAGAACTACAGACAATCCGTTGAAAGGCACGTTCCACATCAGTTTTCGCCATCGCGCCGCCGCCAAATCATCTGTCCACTGAACATCGATCCCGGCATCGGTCATCTCGGACGCGATCCGTTGTCCGATTTCGCGAATCTGGTCATGCCGACCGACGAATTCGTATCCACCGAAAACGATGCGCCCGTAGTCAAGATGATGAATATGCCCCGGCCCAACTTTGTTACTGCACAAGAAACAGCAACCACCGAGCACACCGTGGCCGGGCACGGCTGAGACACTATCGGCCTCCACGTCCAAACCATTTTGAAGCGTCAACACGACACCGTCTTCGGCGATGATTTTCGGCAACGTTTCGGCCAACATCGCGTTGTTGGTCGACTTTAGCGCCACGATGATGACATCGCAGCGTGGCATGTCCTCTGCCCGCTGATAAATATTGGGTTTCGGCAACACAAAGTCGCCTTTGATCGAATCGATCCGCAGCCCGTTTGCGGCAACGTGATCAAAATCCGAACGCAGCAAGAAATGAACATCTTGCCCGTGATGGGCCAGCATGCCGCCGTACAAACCGCCAACCGCACCACTTCCAACAACCGCATATCGCATAAAGATTCTCTTAAGCCAAAAACAAATACCGAGGTTCGCCGTCGGGCTCCTAACATCGAACGTCCAAACGGATCGAAATCACGCAAACCGACCGTGAAGATACCATCGTTTCTCATCTTCGATCACTCGGCCGGTGCCGTCTCCGAGATCATAGTAAATCCACAATCGGGCACCGTTTTCCAGCTCGATCCGAAAGTAGTCACGACGGATCAACGGCCCACGCCACCACCGTGTCTCGATACGTTCGGGGCCCCAATGCTGGCACACTTTTTCGACGCGGCCTCGAATGCGAAATCGCGTCGGAAAACCGCCGCCCGGCCCAGTCACCGAAACTCCTTGAGCGGACGAACCGTTCGTCGGCACGGAATTCTCCAGCGGAGTGATCGCGTGCGGCTGTTCGTGCAATTCGATCGGCCGTCGTCCCAAATCGGTTGTCTGCGGTCCGCTTCCGAATCCACCGCCGAGACGCCCCGAACCGCCACCATGGGCCGAACCGTTCCCGTGCGTCTGATCGTGAACCCCCGCCACGCGGCCCGGCGGCGCCGCGTCCCGCTGCATCGCATCATCGGCCGCTCGTTGCCGCATGGTCGGTTGTCGCGAGGCCCGTTTGGCCTTGCGCGCCTCCGCCTTCAAACGATGTGACGTCAACGGATAATCTTCAATCGAATTCTCCGGCAACGGATCATCACTCACTCGCACGCCACGCACCGCGTCTTCCCCAAGCCGTCCGGCGAGGGCATCGATCAACCGGGCCGCCTCCGTTTGCGACGTCCAGTCTTCGTTCGACGATGCAGCGAAATCGGGCCCAAAGATCGACGGTTGACGGCTCGACAACGGCGCATGCTGCGCCACACCAACGGTCATCCGTGTGACTTTCGAACCAAACCGAACCGCCTCGAGTGCCCCCAACATCAATCCGGTCAAATGCGTTTGGTCGAGCGTCGGTGCGAACAACCCGGTCTCCAAAACGACCGGCGGATGCTGTGTAAAATCGAGCTGACACCGCAACCTCAAGACGCCTCGACGCAGCGTCGACAAACCTTCGGTCGATTGACCGATCAACCGCGTTAGGCGATCAGCGAGCAAATCGATCGCGTCGGTCGGGTACTCAAGGTCCAACATCGCGGCATGTTCGCATTGCGATTCGATCGCAACCAATGACTCGTCGACTTCGCCGGTCGCCTGCGCGATCCGTTGACATAGCGCCGGACCCAACCGAGTGGCGAGCCCTTCACGTGGCAACCGCAGCAAACTGCCGATCGTTGCGACACCGAGCCGGTCGAGCGTCGCGACAATGTCGGGCTGCAGACGCAACGCCGCGCAGGGCAGCGTTTGCAACGCCTCCACCGATCGCCCAGGAGGAGCAACGAAAAATTGATGTCTGTCACGAATTTCATCGTTACCACCAAAGTCACCAGCACCTCGAAACGCACCCGACCGCTTTTTCGCACTCCCCTGCGATGCCGCATGATTTGCCAGAGCCCAGGCAGCGCCGATCGTGTCGGCGATCGCAAATCGGCCCCACAAATTTCGGCGTGCCAGGATCGAGGCTGACGCGGACAGCAGGCCGAGCTCTCCCGATCGGTTCGGGTGGTCAGCAGGGTCCGGTTGAACGGCATCCTTATCCGCAAATAAATGCGTGACCCCTTGTATCTCCAACAAGATCGCTTCGGGGTCATGCCGAAAACGACCGGACCACTTGAATCGCTCGAGCGTTTCGACCGCGGTCTGCGGACTCAGGTGAGTCTGCAGTTCGATTGCGAGTGACTGCAACGCGGCCCGATCCGCATCACGATCGTACGGTTCCAAAACTGCATCCGTCATCGCCGCCAAATCCGCCGCTTGGGCGATCGGCATCCCCAACCGCACGCCCGCACCGAGCGCCCGCGGGCACGCCGCCGCAACCACCCGCCCACGTCGTGGATCGGCGTGCCACAAAATCACTGGTGCGTTTGCGGATGTCGGTTCAGCATCTCGGCCTTCAACCGCTCCCGCCTCCGACTCGGAACACCCGGAGTCTTGGGCTGCTTGGTTGCCCGACGACCGTTCTTTTTGATCAGCCGACTTTTGTTGTTCAGCCGACGACGGGGCGTTTGGGTTAGCCGACCCGGCGTTCGGTGTTGGCGGTGGCGACGCGTCCTGTGCCCGCATCTCGGTCCCGATGCGTCGACGCTGGATCGGCCAATCGGGCAACCAAAGGCACAGCAACCGCTTCATGACGAGAGCCTGCAGGAGTTTGAATGTTTCGTTGCGGTGTTTGCAGATGAGCGACCGCTGCCGACGAAAGCGTGTGCAAACGGGCATTCGGCGTGATGGCGAGATACGCTTCGTTTTGACGTTGGCCCCGGGCCCGATCCAAACTCACACGCAGAACCCGCAAATCCAACGGTGGACGCACCGGCAATCCAGCCGCCACTCGCTGATCAGCGGACAATCGCGACGCGTCCGCGGCCACCGATGCGACATGCAAACGGACCGCAGCAAACGAGGGACGCACCCTAGCCGAACGCTGCAAAACAAATAACCCGGGAGTGCGACCTGCCTCGGCGGCCAATTGCAGACGTCTCGCGTCGCGGTCGTTCAGGTTCCACGGCAACGTGGCCCACACCGCCGCAACGGACGAACATCGCAGCGACTGATCCATCGCCCAAACCGCATCGGCCCGGGTCCGGCAACGACAAACCACAATCCGCTGTGGCGAAATTCCGCACGCAATCGCCGCGGAGGCATGAAACGTCGCCGTCGGATCGACAACGATGATCGGCCCACTGTGGGCGAACGCCACATCCTTCGGCGCGCCAGCCCCTGACACAACATCCCGTTCGGTATCCCGTGCAGGCTTGATCGTCGACGCAGCCGCCAACATCGCGAGCGTCGACGCGCCGCTGGCGTCATGTCCGGCCACCCACTCGCAAATCCAACCGCGTTTCAAACCGCCACCGGGCAGCCACGAATCGACCGTCGGCGATCCCGTCGAAAACTGCTCCGCCGAATCCATCGCGGGGCTGGACGAAATCGCCGCCGCCCGGCCACGCAAATCCGCCATCAACGATTCACGGCTGATCAACGGGGCCGCAGAGGAAGAAGATTCCGAGGAGGAATCTTCCGTGCTGTTTTCAACAACCGAGTCAACGGGACACTGCCCGGGACCTTTCGTGGGCAACGCTTCAGCAGCCACGAAAGCTTCCGATTTCGCGAAAACGGCCGAATTCACCAAAGACGAACGCTTTCTAGACGAATGCCCCCGTGGTGTAAAATCGACCGCAGCCCCCGCTCGATCGCCCGTTCGGCCCCCCGTCGAGAGCCCCGTTTTCGCCCCCTTTTTTGTTTTCGCTTCCGACAAAACGGCCCCCCGACGATCGCACGGATCTTCCTCAGGCTCCCAAAACGCGAACGTTTGCTGAGCGAGAGAGTTTTCGGGATTCGGCCGCGTCGCTGAAACGGGCGTTTTCGATACGGGCATCGGCGTCCTGGCTGCCTTCGGTTTCGTAGATCAGAATGTCCGGTGAATTCATTCGCTGAATTCGCTCACCAAGACGTTTATTATGCAAGCAAACCTTTTGCTAGCAAATCCTTTTCAATCCGATCGTCTGACGTCATGTTGCAAAAAATCCGTTATTTCCTGTTCCTTGCCGCAGTTCTCGTCGTCATCGTTGTGGCTTTCCAAAACCACCACGACGTGGACATTGACCTGCTCTTCTTCAGCGGCCAGTACCCTCTGACGCTGCTGCTTTTGGCCTGCTCGGTGATCAGTTTCATCCTGGGGTCGGTGTGGACGATGTGGCGGTTACGTAAACGAGAAAAAGCGAAAGCTCGGGCAAAAGCGGACGCGGGGAAAACGCCCGACCGCGACCCGGCCAAGGGATCCCACGACACCTCGCAACCCACCGACGCCGTCAAAGAACTCGGCGGTTAAAAGCCGAGCGACCAATCAATGCGTGCTCCGCAACACGCCTGTTCCGCAACAGAGCTCCCCTCGTTTGCATCGATCTACCGGCGGTGAATAACGGTGCCGAGGTGGTTGCTGAGACGAGATGGTCACTGGGTCCAGATGGTCACTGGGTCCAGATGGCTACTGAGACCAGATCGTTACGGGCCGCAGCACGAGCAGCTCAGTCAAGGCATCCCGCTCTATAGCGAACGTTTGGCGGTGGGTTGCAGGCTGGCAGCCTGCACTACGGCTGGTTTTCTTGCCTCCCCCAATCCGCACTATCCCTCTTTTCGGCTGATTCACGAAGCAACATGAACTTGTGCGGGCGTTTGGGCTAATCCGACCACGGGCACCCGAGTCGCGGCGGCACTCGATGCGGCGACGGTGGAGGCGACTTCCTCACAAACCCTATCTGCCGAATGGTTCGATGCCGAGGCGGCGGCCCGGCGGCGGGCAACCAAATCGTGACGCAGCAAAACCGACTGGGCCAAATCGCCGATCGACTGAATCGGACGACTGCGGACTCGCGACTGAGCCTCCATCTGGGCCCGCCCGTCGCGAATCAAAGTGGCCAGTTTCAACAAAGTGTCCTGCTCGCCACTTTTGCTCTCAGTTGCCCGCGGCGCGTCCGCTGCAGCAGACGAGCAGTCTTTCGGGGCAACTGATTGCCCGCTCGAGGAAGAAATGGAAGGGGAGACGGGGACCGGCGAAGCGGTGAGATCCGAAAAAAGGGTCAACTGGGTCATCGAAAAATCCTTCGCAGTCGCGGAGACAAAGGCAAACGCCGTTCAACTGCAAACATTCTTCGCTGACCCCGTGACACGTTTGGTCACCCCGCCAAAAACAAACTTTTCTTGCGATTCAGAAACTTCCCCAAACACACACCACCACGCCGGGCCACAATCGAACCATCCCGCAGAACCCATAAGGGAAAACGGTGCGACTTTAACGGTCGTAACGGTTCTCCTAGGGCGCCACCCCCCTCACTAACGCATCACAACCCCGAAGTTTGCCCCGCTATCACCAGCAAACTAGACTTGCGGGAGTTAGCTAGCAAATCCGCTCTCTTAGCTTGAGCGAACTCTCCTCTTCTTTCTTATCTCGTCAAAACGAATTGCCATCTCGTGCTTTGGGATCCAAGCTCCACTCGAAATTCGGACTTTGATTCCAGAGACGATACGCCGACGGAGCAATACGATCCGGTGATCGTGCCGTCGTCTCCCAACTCATTGCTCGGCGACGCACACACCGACCTGACAGAAGACGAGCAAACGGAAGTCGCCAAGACGGACAGTGACCTCGTCGAAAACGAGCCCGCCGACCGCGACGAAACACAACTCGTGGCATCGCCCGCCAGCGACGCAGTCATCGGCGAGGGAATCTCCGCCACCGAGGAGGACATCGAATCTCGCCCCGATGATTCATCTGTTGTCCCAACGGCGTCCAAGGAACAGAAGCCGCCCCGTTTCGTACAACAGGCGTTTGCAACAACGATCTGCCTATCCGGTGCAATCGGCTGGAGCCTCGCGATCGGCGTCTGCGTCATCACCATCGTCAGTCGATGCTTCGAACTCGCGGGCTTTCCCTTCAACGACTTCCTTCCAACAACTCTCTCGGTCGCGTGTCTTTTCATCGCGATCACTTTGTTCATCGTACCGACCGGCCTGCGATCGCTCGGCATTCGAATCAAGAATCGCATGCCTGAGAAGCTCGCCCACCGTTCGCGAATGAACAGCGTGGCCGATCACCTCAAATTCTCTCGCATCGCGTTGGCCGTCGCGGTCGCCTTACCGCTGCTGGTCATCCTCGCCGATCAACTCTTATCGGGACTCGACGATTCCTTTTCCCGGCCCATCGATTGGTTGCGCACTCTTTCGATCGCCGTGGCGTGCTTCCTCGCCGCGGGTGTGATTCGATGGCGAGGTCTTTCATTCTACCGTCAATCCCACGCGGCGTCGCTCATCCAAAGCCTCCGTGCTCACCACCGTGGCGTGGCGTTACGCAGCTTCATCGCACAGTGGGACAATCCGGCACGAGAAATCTATCGCTCCTGTCGGCTCAGCAATCGCTTGGCCGTCGTGCACCGAACCCTGTTTGTCACCGTTCTCGGATTGCTATCGGCATCCGCTTGTTTGGCCGCACTCGTTTCCACACGTTACTACGTCGGCGAAGCACTATGCGGCATCGCAGTTTTGGCGATCGCGGTGCAGTGGCCGACCAGCCATCGGCTCGTGGTCTGGTCAGGTAAAATGATCGACCCGTTCTGCGAAGACGAAGAAGAATACGAAGAATTCGGGTAATCCGAACGGAACCGCCCCTCCGTCTACGCAATGGCACGATCCGTCATCGCACCGGACACCTCATCGTGCCAGCGGATGACTCCCCTCGCCTGGTCACATTGAGTCGCACTGCCGAACGACGAAACGAACCGGCACGCTGAATAATCCGCCGATTGCCGCTCGTAACGCTGCACCCAACGGTTTCGGTCCGGCAACCGCTCCGGCGAAACCGGCCACACGCCCGGACGTGGTTTGAGATGATCGTCGATGCCGATCCTCCACGGTTTGGGCGTTACTCTCGCACGGAAGCAATTTTGATTGAAGCACATGCGGGCATAGATCGGGTCGGTTCCGATCGCGTTAAAGAACGATCGCACCTGATCACTGCGTGGATCAAACGTGGCGTGGGACACCAATACTCTCCATCCCCGTGGTGTCTCGTAGAGACGCATGCCCCATTCATGATGTCGATCGGCAAACCGTTCAATGCGAGCCCGCGCCGCTGCCTTGGGTGACCCGCGAACGCGATCACGGATCCAGTGCCACACACTGCCAAAGACGGTCACCACAACGATCGCCCCTAACAAAAACAGAAACAACGAACGTAGCCCGTCCAACTTCCACGCGAACCCGACATACACGATCCCATACAACAGAAACGTGTATCCGTACGCCGAACAACCTCCGTCATCCTCCGCATCGACGTCCGCGAACAACACATCCGGGGTGTTCAAACACAACGCGCCATATCCGTTGCGAGTCATCACAGCGTCATCCTGCCGCGAGACAATTTCCTCGCGAATGGGCAATCCATCGGCACCGTTGTAGGGCACCTTCGGCTCCGCGAGCAGCGTGGGTTCCCCGCCGACGACACGCTCGACCGCTTCGGCAACACGTTGCTCGGCGTGCTCTTCCGCCGCCGCTTGACTCACGTCCGACCATCCGAAACGTCGCAACGTCATTTGACGTTGATCGTGCTTGATCGTCCGCTTCGCCTCAGCCCAGTACGTGGGGACAATCATCAAACGTCTCGTGGCAAAAGAGAAAAGGGCAAACCAAAAACACCATTTCCCATCTTAATGCACTCCCATTGCACCGGCGACCACACGCTTTCTCCGGCGCAGAACATGGCACCTCAGTCTCAGCAATGTCCGCACGCCCGTTCGCTCGGCGGGCCATCGTCGCTCAAACCGCTCAACGACGCAGCCCCTCGCACGCGGAGAATAACCGACGAATCACGTCACCCGGTGGTCCCAGAGGACTCACTAAGGATGAACCATCAACGGTGACACGCTTCGCGAGCGTTCAGTCGATTGCTGCCGCAGCGAGGTCATATCCCTGCGACGCGACGATCTCGCAATTGCGAATCTGCCCGACTTCGACCGGTGACTCTTCGCTGACCTGCGACACGTAGACGAGTCCATCGACGTCGGGCGCCTCGCTGCGTGTGCGGCCGATGAAAACGCCTTCTTGTTCGGGCATCGCGGCATCGATCAAGACTTCTTCGACGCCCCCAACGCGGCTGCCATTCCACTCAAACGCAATCGACTGCTGCAACGCCATTAACTCATCGCGTCGACGGATGGCGACGTCAGGATCGACGCGGTTGGGCAGTCTTGCCGCCGGCGTGTCTTCCTCGACCGAATAAGTGAACACGCCGAGGTTTTCGAACTGCGACTCGTCCACGAAATCCATCAACTCTTTGAAATCGTCTTCCGTCTCGCCCGGGAATCCCGTGATCATCGTCGTCCGCATGACGAGCGAGTCAATCCGCTCTCGCAACTTTCGCACGATTTCCGTTTGCAACTTCCGCGTCGTTTTTCGCGACATCCGGCGAAGCATCGAATCACTCGCGTGCTGCAGTGGCATGTCGATGTAGGGCACGATGCGGCGTGCGTTCGCGATCGTATCAATCAGGGAGTCGTCAATGTACATCGGGTAGAAGTACATCAGCCGAACCCAATCGATCGAATCGACTTGATCGAGCTGTTTCAACAAATCGTTCAGCCGAGGCTTGCCGTAACGATCCATTCCGTAGTACGTCGTGTCTTGAGCAACGACGACCAACTCCCGCACTCCACTGCGTCCGAGACGGTCAGCCTCCTCGATGATTTGTTCGATCGGTTTACTGAAGTGCTTGCCACGCATCTTGGGAATCGCGCAGAACGTACACAATCGGTCACATCCTTCGCTGATCTTCAAATACGCGAAGTGTCGCGGAGTCACGGCGGATCGCACCGCGTCGCTGAGCGGATTCACCGCGGCGGGCTTAAAGACGGTCCGCTGTTCCTCGAGGCCGGAATACAACTCGTCCACGACACTGACGATGTCATTGCGACCGAACACTCCGACGAGAGCGTCAATCTCCGGACGATCTTCGAGCAGTTTGCCCTGCTGTCGCTCAGCCAAACATCCCGTGACGACGACGTTGCGTAGCTTTCCTTCACGCTTGAGCGTCAGCATCTCATCGATCGCCGCCATCGATTCCGCACGTGCCGAGTCGATGAAGGCACACGTATTGACGACGACAAAGTCCGCTCCATCGACCGAATCGACCATGCGATAGCCGTCCGCGTCGAGTCGCCCGAGCATCTGTTCGGTGTCCACCAAATTTTTTGGACACCCCAATGACACGACCGCGTAATTGCCGCGAGCACGGGATGTGTTCGGATCGACGGCGCTCATCGTATCCACTTGCCCTCCGCTATCGGCCGTTCCTGCACCGGGTGCGTTCGGCGGCGTAACAACGTTGATTTCGGGCTTTTGGTAGATCGGAAGCTGCATCGAAACGCGACAGATAGGCTGAAAATGGGCTTGTAAATAAAACTCTTCAAAACGTCAGTCGACGTGGCATTAGACCAGAAAAGGTCAATTTGACAATTTGAAATTTGCAATTGGTGAGCGTCCATTCACTCCGCACACCTTCCGATCCGGCCCGCGGTTTGCCACAATTTGGGGTTACCTCACAAAACACGACTTTCTCAGGACAGCGTTTTTCGCTGATAAAAGGCTCCACAATGCGATGGAAAGGTAGACGACAAAGCGAAAACGTTGAAGATCGGCGCACGATGGGTCGTCCCGCCGCAGTGGGTGGCGGAATCGGCATCGTCTTGATCGCCATCGTGATCGGATTGCTGGGCGGAAACCCTCAACAATTCCTCCAGCAAGCACGTCAGAACCAACCGGCCGCCGCCCCCGGCCAGGCCGCCGAACTAACTCCCGCCGAAAAAGAGGCCGGTGAGTTCGTGTCGACCGTGTTCGCGGACACCGAAGACGTGTGGACACGCCTGTTCGCCGAAAACGACATGCAGTACCGAAAGCCGACCCTGGTTCTCTTCAAAGACCAAGTCCGCAGCGGTTGCGGCATGGCCAGCAGCGGGACCGGCCCGTTCTACTGCCCGGCCGACCAAAAGGTGTATCTCGACACGTCTTTCTTCAGCCAACTCGCACGCCAACTCGGCGCTCCCGGGGATTTCGCTCAAGCCTACGTGGTCGCACACGAAGTCGGCCACCACGTGCAAAAACTGCTGGGCTACACCGATCAAGTCGACCGGATCCGTCAACAAGTACCGGAAGTCGAATACAACAAGTACTCCGTCAAACTCGAACTGCAGGCCGATTTCTTTGCCGGCGTGATGCTGCACCATGCCGACCGGATGCACAATATCATCGAACGTGGCGATATCGAAGAAGCGTTGACGGCAGCCCAAGCCATCGGCGACGATACCCTGCAACGCCGCAGTAAAGGTTACGTCCAACCGGAAACCTTCAACCACGGCACCAGTGCACAACGCGTCGAGTGGTTTAGCAAAGGTTTGAAAACCGGCGACCTAAGCCAGGGCGACACGTTCGGCGCCGCATCGCTGTAATTGATTCGGCGCATTTTCTTTCCCTCAATTTCGAAAACATTTTGAATTTCGCTTGTGATACCCCGGAGGGGAACGCTGACGACGAGACTGCCGCACAGGATGCGATCCGCGCTCAAGTCATTGAACAAACCAAATGTGTCGTCGTCAAAGTCGGCACGCGGGTCCTGACGACGAACGAAGGGAAACTCGATCTCGCCCGAGTCGATTTGCTCGCCGCCCAGCTGGCGCGAATCGCCGACACCGGCCGCCAGGTCATCATGGTCAGTAGCGGTGCCGTCGGTGCAGGCGTTGCAAAGCTCGGTCTTCCGACGCGTCCAGTCGGGATCGCCCGGTTGCAGGCCGTCGCCGCGATCGGACAGGCTGACCTTATCAAGGCCTACGAGAACTCGCTGCTTCGGCACGGTTATCAGGCCGCACAAGTCCTACTCACCAAGAGCGACCTTCGCCGCCGCAGCGGATACCTGCACGTTCGCAACGCCATCAACGGCATTCACGAATTCGGTGCCATCGCGGTCGTCAACGAGAACGACTCCGTCGCGGTTGCGGAATTGAAAACCACCTTTGGCGACAACGACCGCCTCGCCGCTCACGTCGCTGGCCTCTTCAATGATGCCTTGCTGATTTTGTTGACCGACGTGCACGGACTCTACGACGGACACCCCGACAGCGACGGCAGCAAGAAGATTGAACTCGTCCGTAACCTCGACGGCAACGTGATGTCGATGGCCGAAGACAAATCGTCTGCGGTCAGCAAAGGCGGCATGGAAGGAAAGCTTCGTGCGTCACGGCTCGCCAACTCGCACGGCCACCCCACCATCATCGGCCCCGGTCGGCAAGACGATGTTCTCGACCAAATTTTCGCTGGCGGACGCGTCGGCACGCTGTTCATCCCTCCCAAACGCACCCTGCGTGGACGCCGTCGTTGGATCGGCAGTGCCGCCGTCGTGCAAGGCAGCCTCCATCTCGACGACGGTGCCGCCCGAGCGATCTGCAACCAAGGCCGCAGCCTCTTAGCCGTTGGGATCGAACGCGTCGAAGGCACGTTCTCACACGGGGACGTGGTCAGCCTGATCGATCGCAACGAACAGGAAATCGCACGTGGCTTAGTCAACTACCGCAGCCACGAGATCTCACTCATCGCGGGCCGTTCTAACACCGAGATCGAATCCATCCTCGGTCACCGGCCCTACGAAAACGTGATCCATCGCAACAACCTGGTGCTGCGAATCCTCGCCGAAGAGCCCGCTGAATAGCCCGCCACGCGACCTGCGGTGTCATCGCGGTGTCGGGAGTCAACCTCGCTCACATCGAACGCGACGCGGGGACTGGTTGCGTCAGACAAAAAAATCGCAGCGACCGGAATCGCGACCTCGAGAATTACCGCGTCACCTGGACACGGTCCACGTCGACGAACGTCGCCATCTCAGGTGCAACCATCAACAGACTGACGAATTTGACGTGCGCTAGATCCAAAACACGACCATCCGGCCCGCCGATAATCTCATCTCGGTTCATCACCAAATGGGATGTTTTGCCGGGCTGCAAACGAAACGTCTTACGACTCGTGTCAGTATCCCAATTACGATGATCCCCATCGACGACTTTCAAAATCACCTCGAGCGGAACGGGATACGATCGAGCCAGCGTCACGTCGAGTTCCAACGATTTCACGTCCGACCAATCGGGAACCAACTCGACCAAAGTTGCCGCCGGAGACGGAGCCCGTTCGACCAAAATCCTCAGCGCGCTGCGGCCATGCGTGACGTTCTGGTCCGTTCGTGTGCAACGACAATCGTCGAAGTACCAACGGGTCAGTTCCATGTCGCCTTCAAACGATCCCATCAACGGATACGACAACCGCACGTCCGCAATGTCCATCAACAACGCCACCGGTCGAGCCAGTGCGATCCCGATCATCACCATCGCGATCGCCGTCGCGGTCACACTGATCCAACGACGGTCTTCGTGGTAGCGCGCGTTCAACACCGCGAAACAAATCGCGACCCCCGAGATCACCCCCAATCCATTGGCAACCGCGTCGTGCATCGCGGCACTCCGGCCGGTCATCATCTGAGCGAACTCTGCCAACACGCCCGCCAAGAATACGCAAACGGCGACCAACGCCATCCGGCCCATCCACTCTCGGCCGAACGAATCCAACGGGTTAACTCGGTGCCAAAGGAACAACACCACAATCGAGATCGCGGCGAACAGCGGCCCGTGAGCGACATCACCCAACGCCGCCCAAATTCGGCCCCGAAACGGAATCGGCACCAAAAGCATGCCGACCGCGGCGAGCAAACCAAACACGGCCATCCAGCCGATCGAACGCGGTTGCTCCACATCCGGAACGCCGTTCATGTTAACTGCGGAGGTCACAGGATCGTTAATGGGACACAGATCGGAGTTAGAAAGCGATAGGGGCGAGGAAAGTGCAACAGATTCGCCGATGCATTCGCACGATACCGTCCCGGCAAACTCGCCAGAACATCGTCCGAACCATCACCGGCCAAAAACCTGATGCCCACCGCAAACGATCATCCGCCAAAAACCTCACCACGTGAAGACCACCTGGTAAATCGCGTTCACGCTCACTCGCCTCCAAACCGCCGCCGCCAAAGCCCAGCCGACTATCGACGCAGGTTCAACAATTCGTCAATCAACTGCTGAGCCGTCGTGATCACTCGGCTGTTCCCTCGGTACTGAGTACTCGCCAACACGAGCTCAACGAGGTCGTTCCCGATGTCGGTGTTGGACAATTCCAACGCACCACCGATCGTGGTTCCGATCCCATTTTCGCCCGGTTGTCCCGTCACAGGCAAACCCGTGTTCACACCCTGAGCGTACATGTTCAAACCACGAGCTTCCAAACCGGCGGGGTTTGCGAACCGAGCCAATTGCAATTGGCCGAGATCTCGTGAGATACCATTACTGAACGTTCCCAACAACGTGCCGTCATCACCAACGGTGAAGCTGTTCAAAACCCCCGGTGCACTCCCGTCCTGACTCGTCGCTGCCAAAGTGGCCTCTTGAGTCGCCAAACCCGAAACGAGCGAAAAGTCCATTTCGAACTGCAACGGCGTGACACTCGGCAACCCCTGACGATTGATCGAGATCGTCTCCTCCGTCGCGGTCACAAAGTTACCGTTTCCGTCAAACTGGATCAGTCCCGTTCCAACCGCGATGTCATTCTTCCCGGGCACCGAGTTATCCGGACTGTCGGCGTACCAACGATAAACGGTCGCTTCATCGGTTCGGCTCTCCAACGTTGTGGTCACTCGAACACTGATCGGAACCCCGAGCGAATCGTAGACGACGAAGTCCGTCGCCGCACTCTGCCCGACCGCTTCTTGAGTCGTACCGAACGCCATATTGGGCGTCGAGACCTGACCAAACTCATCCGTCAAACGGAATGACGACAGATCGATGTCGATCGCATTGGATTCACCGTTATTGGAGATCAATCGAATCCGGCCGTCTTGAATGTACGCTCCTGGTTTCAACGTTCCGGTTTCGCCGAGAATGTTGTTTGCCGAATCGGGAATCGGGTTCTGCGAATCGACTTGCAACGTTTGAATGCCCGATGCGTCTTCGATAAAGTCGAGCAGATCCTGCATCGTTGAAGTCGACGTGATCTCCAACTCTTTGGTGCCCAACGTACGACCACCCTTACGCCCGGTATAGCTCAGCGTGCCTTCACTAAACATCTGTTCGTACACGAGTCCGTCGCGTCGAAGAACATCAGTCAACAAGGTGTTGCTGTTGACCGATGGACCGTCCTGGTTCAAGACCTGGTTCGCACTGTCGGTCAAATCAGAGATTTCTGCATCCGACCGCGAGTCCGTGAACGTTTCGCCCGGTGCGGCGCTGCCAACCAAATAGAAGTTGTTTTGGTCACCGGACAAGTTTCGATAGATTCGAACTTCGTCATACGCGGGAAACCCACCGCCGATTGGTGGCGTTGGAGGTGTCGGAAAGTTCGACAAAGTGATGCGTCCATCGACAACACTCTGCGGGCCCACGTACGCACTCGGACGACTCTCCGGATCACCCGCCTTGTAATAGGTGATCATATACGTGTAGTTGCCCGTCAGGTTTTCATCATTCAGAGGCGTCGACGTGAGAGCTGTCGCACCGGTGTCGTTGTAGGTCCCGCCGCTAGCAGCCGAATCGAGCAAAAAGTAGTCACTGCCGTTCGGTCCGGTTCGATAGATATTGACCGTTGGATAGGTGCCCCCGGTCGGGTCGTTGGGCAAGTTGGCCAAATCAATGTTGCCGCTGGGACCCACCGAGGCGCTGACGACATTACTAGCTGAGGCTTCGTATCCGTTGGCATCAACGAGCGCGAATCGATACTGATACGTGCCCGAACCCAACGTTCCCGACGAACCGGGCGTCGCGGTGGTGGACGTAGTATCCGCGATCGGCGCGGTTTCCGCATTCACCGACGACGCATCTGGCCGTGGCACTTGATTGTCACCAAGGTGCAAACTTTCGATCACCTGAGCAGCCGTTGCGAGATCGCCTTCCGGTGTCAGCGTGCCTTCGAAAGAAACGTTCTCAGTCGCCTTGGCAACCGTTTTCGTTCCCAGCGGAACCGTCAGTGGCGTCAAAGTCGACGTCTGCAGCTGAAACTGCTCATCGATGCCGTAGCCGAGCAGCCGCTGGCCGGTCGCGTTAACGAGTTCCCCGTCGCTGTTGAGTTTGAAAATACCGTTGCGGGTGTAAAGGATTTCACCATCGGCCGCTTGGACTTGAAAGAAACCGTCGCCCTGGATCGCCAAATCGCTGCTACTGCTGCTGATCTCGATCGTGCCCTGATTATGGTTCGCCGCGATTTCAGCGACCTGAACCCCCAGACCGATTTGGCGGGGGTTGGTCCCCCCGTTATTCGCCGATGGGCCACCACCGAGCGAGAGTGTTTGCAGAAACTGCGTCGCAAACACCACGTCCGATGATTTGAACCCGACCGTTTGCGAGTTAGCAAGGTTGTTGCCGATCACGTCAATTTGCGTTTCGGCGGCACTGAGGCCAGTCAGAGCGGTCGTCAGAGCGGATTGCAGACCCACGGGTGATTCTCCTGAGACGTTACCGAGTCAGGCTCACCGATCTAATCGGTAAAACTCACCCAGTTTGAATATCGCGAATGTTCTCTAGAATCATCGTCTTTCCACCGACATGAACTTTGATCGAACGTGCTTCGTTTTCACCATTTGTTTCCACGGTGACGCGATCGACCACTCCGTCAACTTGACTGGAGTCTGTCGCAAGTCCCGAAACCTGCTTCCCGATCAATCCGCTCGCCGTGACGAGTTGTTGGTTGTCCGACAACGTCGTCAACGTCCCGGTCAACTCGTCGGTCGCCCCGATCTCACGAATCAAACCGATCTGCTGGACCATTTCCGAGTTGTCCATCGGGTTGAGCGGATCCTGGTTCTGCAACTCCTGAATCAACAACTTTAGGAAGTCATCCGTCCCGAGGTCGTTGTACCCATCGTTGGTCCCCGAACTCGACGACGTCGACGAAAAATTCGCAGTCGAAGCAGCAGTCGTACTTCCGGTCTGGGAGGCAGCGGACATGGGCAAAAATCCTCAGAGAAAATTGGTTATCGAGCGATCCACTCACGCCCACCCGATACCAAACCCCACCCCGGCAAATCAAGAGACATCATTCAACAGAAACAACAGGAGCGTTCACATTAATAATGTCTCCTTCCATACTGTCGCCGATTATTAACCCAAGACAGCCTTGAGACGTGCCACCCGATTTGTTTACGGTCCGACAGGTATTAGGTGATGAATTTACACCATCGCGGATCGCCCGCTCCCTGTCGTTGAGTGCTCAGCGTCGCCCGCTCGCGATTCACGCCGACCTCATTCAACCAGGCTGCATCATGACAAATACCACGACGTCCCCTGCGACGACCACTTGCCCCATCCTCGACCGCGAGACCGATGTCACGCCGACTCCGTATCAGCGTGACGAGTGGAAGATCGTCAAATGCCAGGAAACGGGATTCGTTTTCCTGGCCGATCCACCAGACTACTCTCAGCTGGAAACGGAGTTTGCGTGGGAAAAAACGAGCGAGCAAGAACGCACCCGTCGAGAAACCGAACAGCCGATCGCGTCGAGAATTTCCAACATTGCGAAAGGCATTAAGAGAACAGTCAATCCGGGCCGCAAAAAGATCGCCCGACTCGCCAATCAATTCCTCGCACAGCAGCAAAATTCCGAGCCGACAACGATCCTAGATATCGGATGCGGCGGCGGTTGTCTGCTGGTCAATATTGCGAAGGAATCGACACGTGTGGGTCGTGACATTCGCCCGCTCGGCATCGAAGTCTCGGAACAACTCGCAAGAAACTCTCGCAAATTGCTTGGCCCTTACGGTGGCGATGTCATCATGGCCAGCGCGATCGATGGTGCCGCCGCGATGGCCCCACAGAGCGTCGGGTTGGTGCTGATGTCATCGTTTCTCGAACACGAATGCCAACCACTTCGTCTACTTCGCAACCTAAGAGAAGCACTCACACCCGATGGCGCGATCATCCTGAAAGTGCCCAACTTCGACTGCTGGAATCGAGTCGTCCGAAAAGAACGTTGGTGTGGTTTTCGATATCCCGATCACGTCAACTACTTCACACCCACGACGTTACAACGCCTCGCCAAAGAAGCCGGCCTCGAGATGCTTCCTCAGCCACTGAGTAATCGCTCACCGATCAGCGATAACATGTATGCGACCCTCAAACTTGGCACCGCCAGCGTTGCCAAACGATCCGCGGCGTAGCCTCAAACACCGGTCGACGCTTCAAGTCACTGGCTGGAGCATGTATGCAAATGACGTCGGTTGTCAAAGGTAGCTACCTTCAACGCGACAAGCTCGCGCATTGCTTCTCGCTATCGACGCCCACGACTGGTTGGCTCGCACAACCAGTTTGCTCACTCCGCCAGTTGTTGCACTCTGCGTGATGCAACGTTCGCGGTAGAGCGAGCCCTCTCACGTGAATTCGCTTCGCGCGACAAAACGCCCGGCAACTTCTCAACTCCATATGGCAACGACTCGAGTTGCCCTCTTTCGTTTGCGCATCGGCTTGTGTGAACCGCTCGCCCCCCTCGCTTACGGTGAAATCCGGGTTGCGGGAAACACGCTTTTTCGCGTACAGGAGCCGAGATTCTTCCCAATTCCTTTGCCAAGATTTCATTTTCAACCGATCGTTTCACCGCGAAAATCGTGGGCAAAAACGTAAACTGAATGAAATCGTCACGCGTTTTTCAAGACGTCCCAACGTGTGAACCGTCGCTCCACAGCGTGGCGAGCATTTCGGAAGCATCCCCCGCGACCGCCCGGCTGAACACGCCCCCCAAACGATCCACCAGCATAACGCTACACCTCGGCGCAACTCAAACTTCCGACAACGCACTTCATCGCGATTCCTTCCATGACAGCAAACAGCGAATCCGCAACGCCCGCGACTTCCGACGAATCAGCGATAGCTGAACAACCGACTCGTCTCGCCACCCGCCGGACCCTGTGGATATTGTCCGCTCTCGTGCTGTTTTGGGCAGTCGAAATCCTCATCCTCCAACAACTGACGACCTTTCCCGAAGCGGCGATCCCGACTGGCCGTGTCGTCAAGGATGCCGCCCGACGCCTCCTCCTCAATGTTGCGGCCTGTACGGTCATCGTCTGCTTGCTTCGAGGATGGGCACTGCGAGCATCGTTCGTAATCGGGTTGATCGCGACCAACCTGCTGTTCGTATACGCCAGCTACTTTGGGTCACCACTTTCATGGCCGGTCCTGTCCAGCCAGTGGCGTGAAGGACTCGCGGTCAGCGATCACGGCATGTCACTCATCAATTGGAACGTGTTCGCCATCGGGCTTCTCGCCCTCGCGATCAAAATTGGACTCGCCAACGCAGTCCGCCGCGGCCCCTTACCACGACGCACCAACCTGAAATGGGCATCAATCGCGGCAACGACCTACGTCGCCCTCGCGGTGAGCCTCGCCGTCGTTCACAAGCCCATTCGACGCATCCACATGGGCACGCCCGAGTACATCTATGGCTATGTCGTGGCCTGGACCGCCGAAGCCATTTCTTTCGATAACGAAACGTTATTGAAGGAAGCTCTCGCGAAAGCCGAAGCCAAGAGCGACGTACTGACGAACATCGAACAACCGCTGAATCTAGCCGACAAGGTCGCAATCATTCAGGTGGAAAGCCTCGATTTCGATGCCATCGAAAGCACCGTCGACGGTGAACCCGTGATGCCCTTTCTCCAAGACCTCCAACAGCTATCGATGCGGTATTCGGTCAAACCGTTTCACAATACGGGATCCTCCGAAGCCGATTTCTCAATGCTGACAACGGCGACGCCCAACGGACGCGTCAATCCGTTTCAAATCTATGGCTTCCCCTACGATCAGGCTCTGCCCTGGCTCGCAAAACAGCAGGGCTATGCTCCATTCGCATTCCATGGAAATACAGGCGAATTCTTCCACCGCCGCAAAGCCTATGACCAAATGGGTTTTGAAAAGCTGTATTTCACCGAAGAACTCAAACCGCTCGAAGTGGCGGGCGAGTGGGACGAAGAACTCCTCGATTTCTCTGCCGAATTGCTCGCCAAAGCATCCGAGCCGACTCTGCATTTCGTCATCACAATCACCTCACACGGCCCGTTCAATAAATTGAAGGAGTCCGAGCGAGAACTCTACACCAAACCATCGAGTCCGCACGAGCACTACCTCAACAGCATGCGTTACGTCGACCATGCTCTCGAAAGCTATATCGACCAACTGCCTGAGGACACCACCGTCGTCATCTACGGCGATCACCAATCAAACATCCATGGCTACGGTGAATCCGAAACCCATCGTGACCATGTCCCCTGGCTGATTTACCAGAAGGGTAACGACCTCTCCAAACAACAGAATTCGCTAGCCTCGGGATTGGCACTTTCTGGAAACTTGTCACAACTCGATATGGTTTGCTACCTTCGCGACCGACTCGCCGAAACTCCGCTTTCCGACGACAGGATTGCGGCGATGAAATCCAATCCACGCACGACGCTGAAATAGAGAAGGAATCTCGAATGCAATTGATACTTAAAAGAATTTTTGGCACGACAGTGCGTGAGCGCATCGCCAACACGATCAGCTATGTCTTGGTCTTTGCCTGCATCACGCTCGGCATGCAACTCAAATGGGCGTCGAAGTCACCGAATCCCGCCGAATGGAACGCCTATTCGCCGCTCGCGAACGCGCACCTATACGAGTCGCTCAACCCCGCTCGCCCTGTCGCAATGCCAGTCGTCTCGCACCGCGGCGGAGTAGTTCCGGGCATCCACGAAGCAGGCACGCTGGCCCGTCTCGACTACAACTACAGCCAAGGCCAGCGGATCTTCGAACTCGATTTCAGTTGGACGTCGGATGAACAAATCGTCGTCAAACACGATTGGAACGAACGTTCTGTGATTCCGACACTCGACGAATACCTCGCCGAATCGCCCGAAGACAACGCGTCGCTCACGATGGTCTACGATTGGCTCGCGACTCATCCCGACGCGTTCATTGTCACCGATTGCAAGAAACGCAGTCTCGAAGGCGCCGCCCGTATCCGCATGGAACGCCCCGAACTCGTTCCCCAGTTCATCCTGCAGATCTACCAACTCAAAGACTATGACTTAGTCCAATCTCAAGGGTTCCGAAACGTTATCCTGACACTGTATCGATGCCTGCCCGACGCACCGGCCTCCTCGATCGCCGACTTCATGCGAACTCACGACCTGTTCGCTCTGACGATTCCCAAAAAGCGGGCGGGCGACAAAGAACTCATCAAAGCCGCCACGGATGCAGGCGTGCCCGTTTACGCACACACCGTTAACGATTCGGAGATGCTAGCAAACCTCCTGCAAGAAGGCATCTTCGGTGTGTACTCCGACGAACTCAACATCGGGATCACCGAAGTCGCCGCGATCACCTCAACCGCATCGAAACGCTAAAGGCAACGAGGAATATCTCGCCGGTGCATCGTAAGCATGCGTCACGTCGTGCGTGACTACTGCAGTCGCAATCGACCTTATCGAGACTGCTGCAAGACGAGATTAAGACAATGCCCCAATATCAGCGTCACCGCGTGCGGGTGGACACAACAAGGCTAACCACAATCGCATCCTCTCGCATGAACTCGGCGCACGCCAGACAAAATGTGATCGGGGATGCGTCACAGCTCCAAAGGCTTTCCGCGCCACGCCCTTTGCATCACCGACACGCACTTCAAACAGTTCCATCTGCGATATGACAGTCAATCGGGCTGCAGCGACGAGCGGTAAATACGGGCTCATGCACGTGTGTTTTGCCCGCAGGCAAATTGATCTTGAACCGGGTATTGATACTTTCTATTCTCCGCGCGTGGGGTGAAAGCATCACTTACCAACCGGGGTACCCTCGGGATGAGTTCCGCACAGGAATGACGTCTCGCGAAGAGGACTTCGCGATGCGTTTTTCATTCAGATTCCAAGACAATGTCGTAGGAAAAGTCTATGTTCGAGCAAATATTTGCACGTCTCGCGTGTGCTCTGATTCCAGGACGGAGAAGACGCCGGCGAGCTCGTAAGTTTTTGCTTCGTCATTCCAACGCCGTGCTCCACGAAAAGGTGGATCACTTGCAAGCGATGTTGGCGTCAATCTATCCCGTAGATGAGGCATTGCCGGCAACGGGCAGCGAACGCAAGGTCCAGGAAGCCGGATTGGGCACGCTTGTGGCGATTGATCGCATATGCCGCAACAACGGCCTGCAATATTGGTTGGACGGCGGAACACTATTAGGAGCGGTCCGACACAAGGGTTTCATCCCATGGGACGACGACATCGATATCAGCATGCCAGTCGCAGACAGAGCCAAATTAATAGAAATTTTGCGTAGTTGTGACAACGGAAACGAATTCGCAATTTACGAACGTCCCTCATCCAAAACGATCAATGTCTGCAAATGCTCGTTTGCGATTGGGACCAAAACCGTCAAGAAAAAACGACAGACTGAACAGTATGTCGGCGGGAAAATGCTAACTCCTGTCGTTGATATTTTCACCTTCGATGAAGACAAAGCCGCCAACATTTGGAAGTCCAATTTTAATGGCGTCCTCAACTTTGAACTCAATACATGCGACCTCTTCCCTCTGAAGGAAGCTGATTTTGAAGGCCATTCGTTCATGGTGCCGCAAAAACCAGACGTGATTCTAACCAAGTCATACGGAGTCAACTTTCAATCCTGGCCTCCACTCGACGGACAGTGGAGCCACGGTGGCAAAGTTGATTGGTTTGAAAACGAGGAAGAAGCAAACAAATTCCTGCAACGCCGAAATAGGGCAGCATAGTTCGGTCAACCGTTCATTCTAAACGCAAGCAGAGATTCTCGAACAAACGTGCCGAATTGGCACGAAAAAATGGAAGAAGAAAATGAAATCGGAAAGCAGGATTTATGGCACTCAGACCAAGATAAACACTGAGAATGTGCATGCATTTTACGAAAGTCGCTTCTCTACTGAGAATCCGCTCGCATCGGTAATGATGCGAGCGAATCCAGATGATGGCATTGCGGAACTGCGAAACCAAAACGAAATGCAGGTACTGAGTTCCTTGCTCGATTTGTCGCAGTCTTATCGAATTTTCGATGTCGGCTGCGGACTCGGTCGTTGGGCCGGAAACCTCGCGGATTCCATTGCACTGTACGATGGAATTGACTTCACGCAAAACTATGTCACTGAGGCCCGCAAACTATTTCCGGGTGCAGAAAACGTTCGATTCACCCAAATGTCCGCAACAGACATCCAGGTGGACCAACTTCACCCGCCATACGATCTCGTAATCATCAACGGATTGTGCGTCTATCTGAATGACGAGGACCTACAACCACTGTTTGAGGCGGTCGCCTCAATGGTGAGTCCGAATCCTCAAATCTATTTCCGTGAATCGATTTCCATCATGGAATCAAGACTCACGCTGAAGGACTTCCCTTCGGAAGAACTCGCGGTTGACTACAACGCGGTCTATCGAACGGCTCAGGAGTACGAGACTTTTTTTCAAAAACACTTGCCGGATTTCCAAATCCAACAGACTGATTTGCTTTTGACAAAAGAATTGGGTGCCCGCGAGGAAACCAACCAACGTTTCTGGTTACTGAAGTCGAAATAGACTAGTGACGGGCAAAAAGCAGGGCGTGTCAAGGACCTCACGTTTGGAACATATTCAGGTCTCATGTTTTGAAGTACTTTGGGAATAAAGCAATGAAGAAGGTTCTCCTCTGTGGCAGCTTTGACCTCTTTCATATTGGTCACTTCACCGTCATCGAAAAGGCGAGTGCACAGGGCGACTTCTTGACAGTTGGCGTCCATCAGGATTCGGAGAACATGAAGGAAGTCGACTACTTCTATTCTCCAGAAGAACGTAAGCGGATCATCAAATCTCTTCGGTTTGTAGACGAAGTCATTCTTTATGAACGTATGGAAGAATTGGTTCGACAGATCGACTTTGACGTGCTCTGCCATGGGCCAGACAACGTTGCCCCGCGTTTCCAGAGGATTTTCGCTTGGTGCAGAGAACACGGTCGAAGTGTAGTGGAGTTGCCTCGTACCGAAGGTATCTCTTCAACTGCGATTCGTCGATTCATAACAAGGACCATTTCTCCTAGCACCCACGGACAACTTCCCTCGAGCGACAAGAAAGTTGCTTAGCAGTCTTGCCTTTTGGTGCGTTCCCCAGGCCACCACAGATAATTCGCGCAATAAGGCGTCGCATTCTTGCACGGCCGAGCGAGAAGGAAGCCACAACCGGGGTGAATCGGCCTGCAACTATCCGATAAACGACGTGACTGCACAACGATCACAGCACTGAAACACGTTGTCACCGCCCGCCGAAACAATTTCGCCCGGCGTCTTCTGACCGTCGGCTGCTCCTCGCGGCGGAATCCCGCTGCGTTCTTATAGCAACCGTTTGGAAGGTAAGCCCGACCGAGAACCAGAACGCCATGATAGGAAACTCGTTACCTGTTTATCGATATTAGGAATTGCTACACGGCCGACTGACGTCCATCCCAGTTCGCGAAGCAGCAAACAATCGACAATCGATGCAAGCCGGTGTGAGCGACTGTCTCCAATTTGACAAATTCGGCACGGCAATTTTTCGAATGACTGCGAACCGCCGTTTCGTCGAGTTCTTTAGATGTTGGCACCGTGATTAGCAGAGAGCAACTTTCGTAATGCTTTATCACTGAGAGCGGTATCCGAGAGAGACCTCCTGAGCGATAGCAATAACTTGTCATCACTCATTCACATTTCATTGAATCGTCTCATGCACGAAAACTCAGGTGCCTGCGAAGAGATAGTTTGCGAGATTACGTCAAGCGAGTTGACGGTGAAACGCCTCGTTGCCAGATGAAGCATCTGAAACTCAGATCGGCAAAAGTCTAAGCAGCCTTCGATTTCTTCGTCGATTGATTGGCCTTCACCGCTCGTTTTGCCCAGGCTTTGATGACGTTGCAGAGGATGTCGTCGGACGATCGGGCGAGCTGGCCGAGCCAGGGGTGTCGTACGCGGAACCCGATCGGTTCCAGCCGTTTTCCGGTTTTGACGTATCGCAGTGGGTTTTGGTCGAAGCACTGATAGTACGCGAAACGGGCAGCGTTTTGACGATCTTTGGCTGGCAGATTTTGTGCGAGTAACTCAACAAATTCCTCACACGTTTCGGGATTATGCGACACGTCGAGTTCGTCAAAATACGAAGGACCTAACATGATCACGGACTTGCCCGCCCAACAGGCTTCCACCGTCATCGTCGATCCGAACGTGACCACGACGTCACTCCAATCCATCAAACTATACGAGTTCACCTGATCGGTCGGGTAATAAATCTTCACATTTGGCAACGCTGCGGTGGCTTCGAACGGCGACAGGATATCACTGGCCACGTCGGCTTGGTTGGGGTGGAACCGAACGCAAAACTGATAGTCGGGATAGGCAACACATGCCGCGTGAACGACGGGTGCGTAGTCACTGAACGGTGACTCCCACTCTTTACCGAGCGACGCGAATTCGTCCTGACTGCTCAGGAAAATGCTAACGGTTCGACGATACCCATCGACTTTCGGCGCAACAAATTCTTCCTTGTGCTTCTTTGCGAACTTGTTGCCCGAAGGACGACGGCGGTTTGAATAATACGTCTCGGCAACGTCCATGTCGGCAGGCTGCGACATCACGCGGCGTTGAATTCCTTTTCGGTCATGGACTAAATGGCCCAGGTGCACGATCGGCTGCTGGCGTGCGGTCACCTCTAACGTATTGAACGTTCGCCCAAACGATTTCGCAGCAATGATCGCTGTTTTCGAGCACGCGTGACGCCCATTGAAAACCTCGATCGTGTCAGGCTGGATCGCACCCACCAAGTTTTTCATCGACTTCAAAAGCCGAGACGCGGTCGCGAAGTATTTCCGACGGATCCGATCGATCACCGGGATATCGTCGTATTCATCTGGCATCGTTCGAAACGTCGAAATCACACCGCTGTTGACTCCTTCGACGACCTCACGTGCTTCCGAATAGGTTAACACGGGCAGTTCGCTCGTCTTCGCTTCGCTCGTTTCCAGCGGAACGGTCTTGAGCCCGGCGGCCTCCGCGGTCCGGCGAACCCGGGCCTGACAGATGGTGCAGGCGACTGGATTTCCGTTGAAATTGACTGCACACGTGCCGGCGGATGCGTTGCAGTAACTGACCGTTACCTCATTGCCGCCATCCTGGAGTTCTTTGGCCCGGGCCAGCGTCACGACAAGGTGTTTCCGCCACAGCGGGTACGCCGCGTGTACCAGGATTTTCTGCCCATCTGACGATGGAGCATCTTTGTCGCCGATTGGGATAACGTCCATGTAATCTGATCCTGATTGCGAGAGCGTACCGCATTCCCATGGAATCTCGAGACGACTCTCTACCGGTGAACTCCTTTCACCAACCTCATGTATTCGCGGAGATTATCGCAACGCGTCATCTGTCGCAATACCGTCCACGCCCCCCCAGAAGCAGGGACTTTCGATCTTGCTGTGAAACAGGGACGTCTCTAAAGTTGCCAATCTCAACAAACCGGGCCATTCCCCCCAAACAAACCAACATGCTCCACACTCTCGGATTTGTGTTCGCACGTGGCGGATCGAAAGGCGTTCCCAATAAGAACCTTCGGTTGCTCGATGGCAAACCGCTGATCGCCCATGCAATTGAGACGGCCCTGCAGAGTCGTTCGATTGATCGCGTGATCGTCTCGACCGACAGTCTGGAAATTGCCCACGAAGCCCGAAAACATGGCGCTGAAGTCCCCTTCATGCGACCGCTCGAATTGGCCACCGACACCGCTCCCGAGAGGCTCGCGTGGCGGCACGCGATTGAGCAGATGGAAAGGATCGATGGCAAACGGTTGGACGTCTTCGTCAGCATCCCACCGACCTGCCCGCTGCGAATTCCATCAGACATCGACCGCGCCGTCGACGCGTTGGTTGCCGGCGATGGCGACATCGTCCTCTCAGCGACCGATGCTTCGTGCAATCCGTACTTCAACATGATCACGATCGCGGAGAACGGTGCCGCCGAACTCGCCGCGAAACCCAACGGCAACGTCGCACGCCGCCAAGACGCACCGAAGGTCTATGAACTGACGGCGGTCGCTTATGCGGCCCGGCGTGATCCGATTTTTCAGTTCGATTCCATCTTCGACTGCGATGCCCGGGCGATCGAAATTCCCGCCGAGCGAGCCGTTGATATCGACACCGAGTTTGATCTGAAGCTGGCTGAGTTTCTGTACTCTCAAAACCAACAGCCACCAATCAGGAAGGCTGCCTAAGTTCGGCGGTCGCAATTTTCAAGGATGATCCCCATGCTCTCGACTTCCACCGCTATTCGCGTCGGCGATCGTTTTGTAGGCGAAGGTCACGGATGTTTCGTCATTGCCGAAGCCGGCGTGAATCATAACGGTTCAATCGAACGGGCATTCGAGCTGATTGACTGTGCGGCGGATGCCGGCGCGGACGCGGTGAAGTTCCAAACCTTCGAGTCCACTCAGCTCGTCACCAAGGACGCCCCGCAAGCCGCCTACCAACAGAAGAATCTCGGCATCAAACAATCTCAACTCGAGATGCTCAGACAACTCGAACTCTCCCGCGACGATCACGAAAGATTAATCGGTCACTGCCAATCACGCGGCATTCACTTCATGTCGACACCATTTGACGAACCCAGCGTCGATCTGCTGGTCGAACTCGGCGTCGACGTCTTCAAAATCCCATCGGGCGAGATGACCAACACGCCGTTCCTCGCCCATGTCGCGTCCAAGGGATTGCCTCTGATCGTTTCGACGGGAATGTGCAGCCTCGGTGATGTCGAAGTCGCCGTCGATACGATTGAATCCGCAGGCAATCAAGACTTTGTCCTGCTGCACTGCGTCAGCAATTACCCGGCGGATCCGGCGACCGTGAACCTGCGAGCGATGGCGACCATGCGATCGGCATTCGGACACCCGGTTGGATATTCCGACCACACGATGGGAATCGATATCAGCGTTGCGGCAGCGGCCCTCGGCGCCTGCGTGCTCGAAAAGCACTTTACGCTCGATCGCACGCTCCCCGGCCCTGATCACAAAGCATCACTGGAACCGTCCGAACTCGTTCAACTGATCAAGAGCATTCGCACTGTCGAATCCGCCTTGGGCACGGGAGTCAAGCAAGCGACCAGCGCAGAAAAGGAAACCGCTCGAGCGGCCCGCAAGAGCCTCGTCGCCGCAACGCACATCCCCGCCGGTGCCGAACTGACCGAATCGTTGCTCGCGATCAAACGCCCCGGCACCGGTTTGCCACCGAGCATGAAGCCATTCCTGCTGTCGCGACGCACCAAGATCGACATCGCCGAAGGTGAACTGCTTCGCCTGGAGGACGTGGCATGACCGATCACGCTTCGCCTCATCCCGTTCGGATTGCCACGGTTACCGTTGCCCGCAGCGACTTTGGAATTTACCTCCCCGTCTTGAGAAAGATCGCCGCCAGCGATTGGGCACAACCGCTCGTCGTCGCCGGCGCCGCTCACCTGAGCAACCGACACGGACACACGGCCGATTGGATCGTGAGTGAAGGATTCTCAATCGATGCCGAGGTTCCCATCACCGATCAAACGGACAATGCGGTTGGCGTTGCCATCGGATGCGCCGAAGCAATCCAAGGATTCGCCAAAGCGTTCGACCAACTCAAACCCGATGCGATCATGCTGCTCGGAGATCGTTTCGAAATGCACGCCGCCGCCGTCGCCGCGGTGCCATTCGGCATTCCGATCATCCATCTGCATGGCGGCGAAATCACACAAGGTGCCATCGACGAAAGTTATCGGCACAGCATCACCAAACTCAGCCACGTGCACTTCGCCTCGACACGAGCCTACGCGGATCGAATCATCCAAATGGGCGAAGATCCTCGCCGCGTTTTCGTCAGTGGAGCACCGGGTCTCGATCATCTCGCGGACTTCGCCCCCTGGTCGATCGATCAACTTGCAACCAAACTCGACCTATCGCTCGACCAACGTCCTCTGTCGATCACTTTTCACCCCGAAACTCTCTGCGATCGAGATTCACTGACACAGGTCCGATACCTGATCGATGCGATCAGCGATCTCGACGTACCGATGGTGATCTCACAACCGAATGCAGATCCAGGCAATCAAGCAATCCTCGAACAGTGGACGGAATTTACAAACGCCCGTCCGAACCGGGTTCGCCTCGTCGCGAACCTCGGAACACAAGGATACTTCAGCCTGCTTCATCACGCCGCCTCCATGGTCGGCAATTCGTCCAGTGGGATCATCGAAGCGGCTTCGTTCAGTCTTCCGGTTGTTAACATCGGCGAACGTCAACAGGGACGCATCCACGCGGAAAACGTAGTGGACGTGGGATTCGATTCCGAAGCTATCAAAGCCGCCATCACCAAAGTCAGCTCGCCTCAATTTCGCTCGGGCCTTCAAACCTTGCAAAATCCCTACGGGGACGGGACCGCCAGTGACCACATTGTCGGAACGCTGCGAAAACTGATGCAGCGTCCCTTGTCGGTGCGGAAACCGTTCTTCGATCTCCCGGCAACACCGCATCGCCCGTCATCACACCCGATTACGAAGGTCGCATGATGTACCAATCATCTCCACAACCACAGCATGCCGAGACTGCTCGCGGATCGTTAACCGGATTCGGCGCCGGCGGACACGCTCGAGTCGTCATCGCTTTGGCAAACCGGTGTGGTTTCCAAATGCGATGTTTGCTCGATCGACAAACCGCTCCTCAGACGCAATCGACACTCGACGGCGTTCCTATCGTGTACGAAGACGAGACGTCGTACTACGCGAACCTCGAACGCGAACTCCACCACGATCACCACGGCGCGACACTGACACATCGACAACCGGAGGCGGCGATTTGCGTCGGCACGGCGAACTCCACGGCTGTCCGCACTTCGCTCTACAAGCGTCTCTCCATGTTGGGATTCGTTTTCCCGACATTGATCGACCCGACAACAATCCGTGAACACGCCGTCACGATCGGGAATGGCGTTCACGTTTTAGGCGGCAGCATCCTCGCCGCGGGTGCTGCACTCGGTGACAACGTTTTGATCAACCACCGAGTGACTGTCGAACACGACTGCATCATCGGCGATCACGTTCATCTCGCGAGCGGCTGCGTGTTATGCGGCGGCGTACAGGTGGGTTCCGGTTCGCTCATTGGCGCGGGCAGTGTGATCCTTCCTGGGATTCGAATCGGCAAGGACTGCGTCGTCGGCGCTGGCAGCACCGTCACTCGCGATATCGCCGATGGCCGGACAGTCGTTGGCAATCCGGCTCGACAACTTTTGCATTCACAAGCGGCTTAACGTCTCGTACAAATTGACGATCCCCCAAAATGACAATTCAACGAATCAACGATTGTGAACCGATCAAAGCTCACGCGGGCGATTGCCTCCGTGACGCGATGCGACGGCTTGATCAGACCGCGATGGGTATCGTGCTGCTCTGTGAAAGTGACGGACGGCTACTCGACACGATCACCGACGGCGACGTCCGCCGGGCAATCTTGGACAACGTCGACCTCGACGCGCCGCTGTGGCAGTTATACGGACGAAAAGTCCGCTCGGGACAGCAACCCGTCACCGCCAACGCCACCTCAACGCTGGTGGAAATCGAAGCTCAAATGATTCTCGCGCAAGTCAAACACTTGCCATTGGTGGACGAAAACCAATGCGTTGTCGGACTGGCACGCGACACACTGGCACGCTCCGAACGAAATCAACCGAGCGTTCAAGCGGTCGTGATGGCCGGTGGCTTCGGCACACGTTTGCGTCCTCTCACCGACAACACTCCCAAACCGATGCTGCCCGTCGGCGGCAAACCGCTGCTCGAACGAACCGTCGCCCGTCTCCGTGATTGCGGCATTCGCGACGTGCACTTCACCACTCATTATCTGCCCGAGCAAATCCAACAACACTTTGGCAACGGCAGCGACTTCGGTGTCGACATCCGTTACGTCGCCGAAGAACAGCCCCTCGGCACCGCGGGCAGTTTGAACCTCGTTCGCGATGACGACAATCCGTTGATCGTGATCAATGGTGACATCCTGACGGCAGTCGACTTTTCAGCCTTGATCGACTTCCATAACGAACACGACGCCGATATGACCGTAGGCGTTCGCCAGTACGAATTCAAAGTGCCCTACGGCGTGATCGAGTCCGAAGGCGGGCAAGTAAGACGGCTCAAAGAGAAACCCAAAATGGAATTCCTAGTTAACGCCGGAATCTATTTGGTCGGTGTTGAAGCAAAGAAACTGATACCGGCGGACCAGCGTTTTGACATGACCGATCTGATCGAACAACTCATTGCCGACGGCAAGAAAGTTGTTAGTTTCCCCGTTATCGAATACTGGCTGGACATCGGCCAACACGAAGACTTCGAACAAGCACAATTAGACATCCAGGCCAAAAGGTGGGCAGCATGAGTTGGGAAAACAAACAAGTTCTGGTCACCGGAGCCGGTGGATTTATCGGTAGCCACCTCGCCGAAGAGTTGGTTCGCCGAGGCGCCAACGTCCGAGCGATGGTTCGCTACGGTTCGAGCAATCACCACGGATGGTTGCAGGATTCACCGCTGGCCACTGACATGGAAATTTTCGCGGGCGATATTCGCGACAGTGGAAACGTCCGACGGGCGATGGAAGGTTGCGATACCGTGCTACATCTCGCTGCACTGATTGCGATTCCGTACTCCTACGTCGCGCCCGATTCTTATGTCCGAACCAATATCGACGGCACGCTGAACGTCCTCGAAGCCGCTCGGATGCTCGAAACGCCACGAATCGTGCACACGTCCACCAGCGAAGTGTACGGCACGGCATTGCGAGTTCCGATCGACGAAGAACACCCGTTGCAGGGACAGTCGCCATATTCAGCGACCAAAATCGCAGCCGACAAATTGGCCGAATCCTACTACCGATCATTCGATATCCCGGTCGTCACGATCCGGCCCTTTAACACGTTCGGCCCGCGACAGTCCACGCGAGCGGTCTTGCCGACAATCATCACCCAAGCCCTGACCAGCAATACGATCAAACTCGGGGCGACGACTCCGACGCGAGATCTAACGTACGTGTCCGACACCGTGAACGGGTTCCTTTGCGGCGCGACTGCTGAGGGCATCGAAGGCCAAACGATTAACCTTGGCACCGGCACCGAGATCTCGATCGGCGACCTCGCAAAGATGGTTTGCCGCCTCTGTGGCGTCGAATGCGAGATCGTGTGCGAGAACGAACGCCTGCGTCCGGAAAAGAGCGAAGTCAATCGACTGCTCTCGGACAACTCCCTCGCCAAACGCGAGATGAAGTGGCAGCCCGAACTGACGCTAGAAGAAGGCGTTCAAGAAACGATCGATTGGATGAAACAAAACCTGAGCCATTTCCGTGCCGGCGAGTATACGGTCTAAGATGAACCAACCCATTGCAACCGCCAAGGACTCTGATGCCGATACGAACGAAGCGATCGCCAACGACATCGTTTCACGTGTCCGCTCAGTCGTGCAGACGTCCGATTTCGTTGCCCTCCATGAACCCAATCTGGGTGACATCGAACAACGCTACGTCGCCGACTGCGTCGCGAGCGGTTGGGTATCCTCCGTCGGCAAATATGTCGATCAATTCGAACAAGACCTCGCTCGATATACAGGATCTAAATTTGCCGTAGCGACGGTCAACGGAACCGCCGCTCTGCACGTCAGTCTGCTGCTCGCGGGCGTCGAACGCGACGACGAAGTCATCTGCCCGGCACTCAGCTTTGTGGCCACTGCGAACGCGATTTCGTACTGCGGCGCGATCCCCCATTTCGTCGACACCGAATACCGTACGCTTGGGATGGACGCTGGAAAACTGGCGACTTATCTCAGCGAAATTACCAGCGTCGATGGCGATCGATTGATCAACCGCGTCACCGGCCGCAGGATCTCCGCAATCGTGCCGATGCACACGCTCGGACACAGCGTGGACATGCAGGCCTTGCAAGCGACCGCAACAACATTCGGCCTGCCGATCGTCGAAGACGCCGCGGAGTCTTTGGGCACGTTCTGCAACGGACAGCACACGGGCACGTTCGGCGTCGCCGGTGCACTCAGTTTCAACGGCAACAAAATCATGACCACCGGCGGCGGAGGTGCGATTCTTACCAACGACGAAGCAACCGCCGCGCGAGCCAAGCATCTCACGACGACGGCGAAACAGCCGCACCCGTGGCGATACGTCCACGATGAGATCGCCTTCAACTACCGAATGCCAAATTTGAACGCGGCGATGGGATGCGCTCAACTCGAGCGGTTCCCTGACTTCCGTGAACGCAAACAATCCTTAGCAAACCGATACCGAAGTCAATTCGCAAACAGCCAATCAGCGAATTTCGTTGACCAGTGGGAAGGCGAGTCCAGCAACTTTTGGCTCAATGCGATTCTGCTCGCGAGAACACCCAACTCGCCGCTGTCCCGACGCGACACCGTGTTGCAAAAGACCAACGAAGCCGGCTTGATGACCCGTCCCATGTGGGAATTGCTGAGCGATTTGCCGATCTATTCGACGTGCCCTCGCTCCGATCTCGCCGTCAGTCGGGACATCGCCGAGCGAACCGTATGCCTGCCCAGCAGCGTCGGCTTAGTACCGCCGGCGAGATAGCGGATCTCTCGCAACTCAGCCTCACGTCGACGAACGGTCGCGTACTACTCCGCGAGTATTCGCGTGATCACCGCGAGACGATTGGCGGCCTCCTCACCGAGGCGATTGAGCGATGTGAGATAGGCCTGTTCTTCACGCAGTGCGGTGAGGAATTCGCTGGTCCGGTGGCGGAGTTGATGAGGCCCAAACAGCAATGCGGCATCTCGATCAAGGCCGTCGTAAGCAGGGTCCTCGTGCGTTTGCTGCCTGTTCCCTGGACGCTCGAAACGCAGGATGACGTATCGCCAGTGGCCGTGAGCGATTGTCTCATCGACAAGGTTGTATTGGCTCCGCAGTGCCCAAGCTCGCACCAATTCGGGTTTGCGGTTGGGTTGAAAGATCGCGGTGTCGGGGACGCGGTCCGGATACGCATCCAAAATTCGAACGATCGATTCCCCACCCATCCCACAAATACTCAAACAGTCGGCTTCTCCACTCGCCAGTCCCGCCAACCCGTCCGCCAATCGCACCTCGGCATTGAATCCGGCCAGCGTCGCCTGTGAATTCGCATAAGGTTGAACCTTATTCTCGATCGCGATCCCACGCTCAATCCGGCCGGACGCTAAGAGGGCTTTGAGCAAATGCCCATGGTCCGATCCGATGTCGGCATGGGTGCCGCAGCGAACTTGGCGTGCGACGATTTTGAGACGTTGATCGAGGTGAGGCAAGGGAAGGGAGAGGAAGCGAAGGTGATAGGTTGCAGGTGACAGGCGATAGGTTGCGGGTTGCAGTGATTTACGATGTCTTTGGGATGGTTTCGAGGATCAAATCATTGGCGGGGACCGGGAAGTCGGTCAATGTCACCCAGGGCTCGGACGTTGCGTCGATGGAATCTGCGATCGAATCGGAATCGTCGTAAACTGAAAAAAGCAACTGTCCCTTTTCCACTTCGTCTCCGATCCGAACACACGTTCGAATTCCCACGCGATGGTTGAGCGATTCACCGCCAGATTTCCGACCGCCGCCCGCGGCGATGATCGCATCACCGATCGCCGGACAGTTGATTGATTCGACGTATCCGTCTTGATCAGCGAAATAGTCACGTTGACGCTCGAGCGGCAAGGGCCCGTTCAATCGACCACCCTGTGCGTTGACCATCCGCTCGAATCGCTCCATCGCCTGGCCACTGGCCAATCGCTCACGCAAGCACTTTTCGGCGGCCGCTCCATCATCGAACATTCCAACCTGTATCAGCGCGGACGCCGACAATGCGATCGTGAGTTCACGAAGTGGATTCCACGCCCCGTCCTCATCCGTTTCGCTCAACACCTCAATCGCTTCATTCACCTCGATGGCGTTGCCAATGGCGGCGCCAAACGCGACCCCGAGCGGCTGGTCCATGTCCGACAGGATCGCTCGGGTCGACATCCCCGCTTGGCCGCCGACACGGACAAGACTTTCCGCTAACTCGGTCGCTTCGCCGCGAGTGGGCATGAAACCACCGCTGCCGACTTTCACATCCATCACCAACGCGTCGAGCGACGCCGCCAATTTTTTGCTCAGAATGCTCGCTGTGATCAAACCGACCGATTCGACCGTCGCGGTGACGTCGCGTAATGCATACAAACGTCGATCCGCCGGAGCGATTTTTTCATCGGCCCCGATAATGAATGCCCCGACCTCCGCGAGCACTTTCGATGATTGCTCGATCGATAATGAGGTCTGAAAACCTTCGATCGATTCGAGTTTATCCAATGTCCCACCGGTCCGCCCCAGCCCCCGACCGCTGATCATTGGCACGTCGCAATCCACACTCGCGAGCAGCGGCGCGAGGATCAATGACACTTTGTCACCGAGCCCACCCGTGCTGTGTTTGTCCACTCGAGGACGGTCGCTCGCCCGCGGCAATCGGGTCCCGCTGGCCAACATTTCGCTTGTCAGGCAAGAGATTTCTTCGGGGGTCAACCCGCGAATACAGATGGCCATCGCCATCGCCGCCATCTGCGCATCGGTGACACCACCGTCGCAGTACGAACGAACCAGGAACTGCCACTCGTCTGCATCGAGGGTGAGCCCTTGGCGTTTCTTGCGGATCAGGGTGGTGCAAAGCATAGTGGCGAACGTTCGAATTTGGAGTTCACTGCTGGATTCACAACGAGTGATATCAGTTATAGTTGATCGCTCGGCGGCACCGAATGGCCCGGTGAACTCGAATTGGGGCTCCATTTCGCATCCCAATGACGGTACTCTGCGAACAGCACTCAATCGTTGTCATCGCCTGATTCATTTTTTTGCATTGGAGTCCATGATGGAAAACAAACCCTCTGAATCTTCTGCTCAACCGCAGCCTCCCACACCATCACCGGACGCCAACATTCCGACTCTCACCGATCCGGTCATGGTCTACAACGCCAACGGCAACCTGGAGGCACACTCCGTGGTGACGTGGCTCGAATCGAACAACATTGATGCTTACGCGGTCGAAGACAACTCGGGCGCAGGCGCCTTCGCGTTTGGGACGATGAGCCAAATTCACAAACCTCAAGTATTCGTTGAACGAACGGACGCCCAACGTGCGACCGAGTTACTAGCCGAATTCGAAACTCAGAAAAAGCGCCGCCTGTCCGACATCGCTGACGCCGATCCCATCGCCTCGCAATGCGAAGAATGCGGCACGGTGAGCGAATTCCCGGCTTCGCAAGACGGCACGACTCAGAGTTGCCCGAAATGTCATGTCTTTATGGACGTCGGTACATTCGATTGGCCCGAAGACTTCGATTTCGGCGAACCGGAACCCGAATTGACTCAGGCTGCGATGCCCGACAACGAAGACGACGCACTCGACGCGGCCGCAAAGCTCGATGAGACCGGAGAATGGGATTCGGCAATCAACGCCTACCATCAAATCGCCGAACGTTGGCCTGAACACTCGACGTACACCCAAAATTGCATCGCGGACATCGAACGAAAACGCGATCTCGGTTCCGCCAGCTCTTAGAATACTCCGTTCGCAAACGGTCGCGGTTTTCCGTCCACACCTTCTCGTTTCACTCACCCCGTCGCTCAGGAATCCCCTATGGATTTACGTTCGCAGATGTTGCAGGAATTTGATCTCGAGACCGCCCTGACTCGCAGCGTTCTCAAGATCACGCCCGACGCATTGATGGACTACCAAGCCGACGAGTCACTTCACTCGGTTCGCTGGAACGTCAGTCACCTCGCCGACATCCCCAGTTGGGCGGATGTCATTTTGCGGAAAGATGTCTTTGATATCGCGCCCCCCGATGGTCCGCCGCACACGACTCCCGAAATGGCAACCATCGCGGACACGATCGCTGCGTTTGATTCGAACGTGCAAACCGCCAAAGAAATCCTCGCGGAATTCCCGATCGATTCACTCGAGGATGAATGGTCGCTGCTCATTGGCGGGCAAGCCGTCCTGACCCATTCTCGCTACATGATTTATCGCATGTACATAATCAGCCACGTCGCACACCACCGGGCTCACGTGCTCGTCTACCTACGAACCAACGGCATCGAGACGCCGCACTTATATGGTTAATCCGATCCGAGTCACCGCGATCCAAGTCGGCCAACCCCGCGATTTCAGCGATGAGAGTCCCGATAAATCATGGACTTCTGCAATCATCAAAGATTCAGTCGAAGGACCAGTCCGTGTCAACTTCACCAATCTCGACGGGGACCGGCAATCGGACCTCGTCCATCACGGTGGCCGCGACAAAGCCGTATTGGCCTACCCTCACGTGCACTATCAGTACTGGGCCGCGGAGTTCCCGCAAATTGAGTGGAACGGCGGAGCCTTCGGCGAAAACCTGACACTGGCGAACGTCACCGGGAAAGACGTCTGCATCGGCGATGTCTTTGAAGTCGGGAGTTGTGTCCTGCAGATTTCACAACCACGCCAACCGTGCTGGAAATTGTCAAAGCGTTGGGGCATTCCCAAACTCGCCGTCCGCGTTCAACAAACCCGCATGACGGGTTGGTATCTGCGAGTCCTTCAAGAAGGCGAAATCGAAGCCGGCCAAACAATGACGCTCACCGAGCGACTCCATCCCGAGTTCACAGTCGACTTCGCCAACGACGTCATGTTCGCCAAACCGCGACGCAGCGAAGACGATCGCCACCTCGCCGCTTGCCCCGAGCTATCCAAATCCTGGCAAGAAACGCTCGACCGATAATCGCTACGCAAAGGCCCCTTCTCAGTCGACGCCCCAGCCAGTTCCGTTAGCTCCAACGGCGAAAACGGTGCGTGGACGGCTGAGCCACCGAAAACACAAGCGTCGCTGAGAATCCCACCTACCCTCTTCTCGGTGCTCTCCCTGTCCTCGGTGGCTGATGTCTTTCTATGAATCGATGTTGCGTTGAACCTGCATTGCCGGCCGATTCTGCGGTAAGATCAATCACCCCCGAAGGCCTGCCAACCTGCCGTCGTTCTATCACTTGGAGAATCTCAACTTAATGGCACTACCGATCGATCTGTGGCTCATCCATCCCGAAGCGGAAATGTGCGATGCCTTCCGTGACCGCTTTAACGGCCTGCCTCGTGTTACGGTAATTCAATCCCGCTTCGAAGACTTGCCGCCGCACGATTGTTTCGTCACTGCTGCAAACGCATTCGGAATCATGAACGCTGGCATCGATGCGGCGGTGATCCGATTCCACGGCGAAGACCTGATGCGCCGCGTGCAAACGCGAATCATGGACGAATATCTCGGCGAGCAACCCATAGGCACGTCATTCATTGAACCGACCGGGAATCCCAACTATCCGTTCATTGCTCACTCGCCGACCATGCGTGTTCCCGGTTCCATCGAGGGTACTGACAAGGTGTATGCCGCAACGTGGGCATCACTGCTTGCCGTCTATCGCCACAAAGCGTCGAGCCAAACGCAAATCGAATCGGTCGTATTCCCCGCCATGGGTGCTGGCTTTGGCGGCGTGCCGTTCCCTGAAGTCGCGAGGCAAATGGCGGTTGCCTACCGTCACTATCTCAGCCCGCCCCATCGCATGGACTGGGACATGGTTGCTGCCCGACAGCGTGCGATCCATTACGACGGCAAACATCAAGTCACGCGATGAAGTGACAGAACGACACCACTGTCCCGCACAGTGAGAGCCCTTCACAGATTTGCTTCCTGTTTGCCCCCGCCTATTTGGAAGCGAATGTTATGCTTGACACTCGATTGCCGTTCGCTTCCTTCACTCAACCGAGAAATCACAAATGAAACGTTTATTGCTTTGCCTGCCGCTCCTTTTCGCTTGCACCGGATCAGCATCTGCCGACGAACAAGCGGGCTCTGGTGATCTCCAACCGGTCGCGTCGCAGACTCAAACACAATTCCTCGTCAAGCTTTCCGAATTTCGCCTCGACGAGAATGTTCAGATCGGGACAACGGAAGAAGAAACGCTCGAAACGATTCGCAAACAGAAGGCGACTCCGTTCGAATCGATCCAAATAACCGTGATTGCGGGAACCGAGAGCATGGCGCAGTTCGGCAAACGCGTTTCCGTGGTCACGGGAACGACGATCAGTCGAGACAGGACAATTCAGCAAACAGAACAGATCAGCATTGGCAGCACCCTGCAGGTCAATCTTGCCCTTCACGAGCAAGGCGTGATCGCCAACATCAACTATTCAACCGCACGTTTGTCCGGTGAGGGAACCGACGCCTCGCCACCCGACGTACTCACCAACACCGCTCACGCCGAACAACAATACAAGCTCGGCGAACAGCGGCTACTTGTCGCAAGAAGCGGCACTGAATCCTGGATCGTCGTCGTCACCATCACAGCACTTCAATGACCTCAGCACGACGACCAACTCTTCGGCTTCCTCCGTCTTCTTTCAGCCGTTGGGCAAGCGATTGCGGATAATTTTGGTTGTTGGGTTCCCGGGCATGATGGTGTCACACCACATTTCGCTTTCGAACACATAGCGTACTTGGATCGCGATCGCCTGACCGGCAACAAACGCCGACTCTGCTTCGGCTAGTGACACCGTGCCGTCGGTCTCCGGCGTACGCATTTGTACGTGCCGAACGTCGGCACCGGCGGCAAGATCCGCGAACAGGGCCCTCACTTGATCACCCGCCCACTCGGCCTGAAGTATTTCGGGAAGCGGTTCATCGTCGAGCATGGAGTCGGGCTTCCTGTCGGGGAGTGTAAATCACGGAGTGGGGACCCTCGGCGCGAGACTGAACGTCAACGCTGAATTCCTGGGCGAGCCAATGCAGGCATCAGCAGGATAGCATTTTCGGGTGCAGGACATACGTAGCGACAGACACCACATCCGGTGCAGGCGTCTTCGACGACAGTGGGTTTGCCGTCCGTTACCGTGAGCGCACCCTCGACGGGACATCGTTCGCTACACACGGTGCACGTCGTATGGTGGTGTGCCAAACAGAGATGCTCGGTCACTCTCGCCGTTCCCATCACCTTCGGGATCGATTCGACCAGCACCCCCGGCTTGCATGACGTGATGCAAGGAAAATCCTCGCACATCATGCACGCCTGCGTATCCGCCTCAATCACGGGCGAGCCCGCAACACTCCCGTATCGGTCGGACGCCGTGCGAATGGCGTCGTACGGGCAGGCTGCGATGCAGTCGCCGCAACGCGTGCATCCAACCAAAAACTGAGCTTCATCAATCGCGCCGGGTGGACGGAAAACAGGAACCGGCTTCGACCGCGACGTGATCCCGAGATTGGTAGCGGGAACCGGATCGATATTGATCCCGTTGACACTGCGTGGTTTCGAAATCGGAGTCTCGTCGACAACCGGTTTCGGATACCGAGTCACCAGCGGCGCGAACTGCGTCGGGCGAACCGATTTCCACAGGCGCCCCTGGAAAAGGTCTCGCCGACTTAGCCCCGGCGGTCGTTTACGCTTACTCGAATGCTGCTTTTCTTGCGGGAAACAAAACGACAATCCGCGACGCACAAACCGAATGCACGATTGCCAAATCCGCGTGGCAAGATTCGGTTTATCGTTGCTTTCGCTTTCCGAATGCGTCGTCACTCTTTGGCAACTTCCAGTGGTGGCAGCATGGGAATCGTCTCAGATACGATCGCTTGGTCGAGCGACGCCGACGGTGCGTGACACTGTGTGCAGTTTGATCGCCACGGGTGCGTCGACTCCATGCCTGCCCAGCCGTTGCCGCCACCGTGACACGCGAGACAGTTCTCTCGCATCCACTGCGAATGCGGGATCGTCGGCGGGGCACCGGGAAACGCCCGCTTGCCCGCCTTTGGTGCTGGCAAACCGACAAACGTTGTGCTCACGCGGGCGTCCACGTTTTGAAACGGCGGCGGAGCCATCGGTGCATGACACTGGGTACAGTTGGCGAGGAACTGATGCGACATCACGCTGGCCTTGAGACTCCCCATTTTCATCCCGTTGCTGTGACACGAATAACATGCCGCATCGGTAGTGTTTTCGATCGCGTGCGGGATGATTGGCGGTGCTCCGTTGTAGGCACGTCGAGAAGACCGTGTTTGGCTAGACGCCAACTTCTCTTCTTCGCTCGGTTTGATTTCGGCGAACAAATCATATGTCTGCGTTGGCAACGTCTTGGCGGTCAACTGCCATGACTCGGTTGGCCCCATCTCTGCATCGGCAATCTCCGCGTAGCTAACCGCTTCGATCAGTTTCGCGTCGCCGGATGCCGCATGTTTTAGTTCGTGGTCGACCAACGGTGAATCATGAAATCCATCGGGCAGTGGAACGCCGTCGCCGATCCCGACGAAATAGCCGATCGCCGCCACAGCGATGACGAGCGACAGAAAGATGGTCGTGATTCGCTTGTTCATGAATGCACCATCTCATCCGGAGCCGCTTGGACCGCCGACTTTTTAACGACCTTCACAGCACATTTTTTGTAGTCGGGCTGTTTCGAAAACGGATCGTGCGCTTCGAGCGTGCAATTGTTGATAAGTTTCGTTTCATCAAAGAACGGAACAAAGATCGTCCCACGTGGCGGACGCCCGCGTCCATCGATCCATACCGGCAACTCGCAAACGCCGCGTCGCGACTCAATAACAACCGTTTCGCCTTGGCGAATGTTTGCCGCTCTGGCATCCTCAGCGTGCATCTCAACATACGACGTCGGCATCGCGCGGCTGAGTTGCGAAACCCGGCGAGTCATTGTTCCCGTGTGCCAATGCTCGAGCACACGCCCGGTGCACAACCAGAAGGGATACTCGGCGTCGGGCTTTTCCGGTGGCGGTGCGTATTCATGGAACCAAATCTGAGCCCGCCCGTCGTTCGAGGACGAGTGATAAAACTCAAACTCTTGTCCTTCGGCAACGAACGGATCATCGAATCCGGAGAAACGGAATTTGGTTTCTCGCCACGAACCATCGGGTTGTTCGACGACGGGCCAGCGTAACCCTCGTGCGGCGACGTACTCTTCGTACGGCGCGAGGTTCTTGTGCTTCATCGTCGTGAACGCGCGATACTCCTCAAACAAATGCTTATCGACGTTCGTGTCGTAGTAGTGCTCAAACTCCCAAACCGGGATTTCTTCTCCGCTGTCATCCTTCACGGCAAAAATGAACTCGCCGTCCTTGTTCTTCATTCCTTCGTGGCCGAGTTCGAACAGCCGATGAGCGATCGCGATCGTCATCCAACAATCGTCGCGTGCCTCTCCGGGAGGATCGACCATTTTGAACCATTGCTGCGTTCGGCGTTCGCTGTTGCCAAACATACCGTTCTTTTCCACCCACAAGGCGGCCGGCAAAATCAAATCGGCGAGCCGTGTCGTCGCAGTCGGATAGACTTCCGAGACAATCAAGAATTTGTCTTCGAGGCCTTCTTTATCGTTAAATAACGTATTGAGATTAGGCAACGTTTGGCCTGGATTGGTCACCTGCACGAACAGCGTATTGATGTCACCGCCTTCGGACGTCGGCTTGGTGAACTGCTCAAACATCTTCACCGTGTGGTATCCAGGCATGGGGTTGATACTACCCTCGCGAACGTTCCACAATTCTTCGCACTGCGCCCGGTGATCCGGTTTAGCAACCAAGCGTCCCCCTGGTAACGCGTGTGCCAACGTTCCGACTTCACGAACCGTTCCACACGCTGAAGGTTGCCCGGTAAGACTCGTCGGTGCGTCGCCGGGTCGGCCGAAGTGACCGCTGAGCAGGTGCACGCCGTGAACGAGCGAGTTGATTGCCGTTCCCATCGTGTGTTGATTCATGCCCATGCACCACAGCGACGTGATGCGGATGTCATGGTTTCCGAACAACTCGGCCAGCATGCGAATTTTGTCCGCGGGAACGCCCGAGAGTTCTTCCACGTGCTCGGGTGTGTACTTCGCGATCCGTTTACGAAACTCTTCTTCGGTGATCGCTTCACCGTGCAACGTGGGCGTGTCCGCTTCGTCGCCGCGGAAATTACAGTGTTTGGCGACAAACGATTTGTCGTAGCTGTCGTTTTCGATTAGCAAATGCATGATCCCTAACGAGATCGCCACGTCACCGTGCGGTTTCATCTCCAGGTAATCGTTAGACGCATCAGTTGTTCGTGTTCGACGCGTTCCGATGTCGATAATACGAACAGTTTCCCCGCGCGAACGCCGGTCCGTCACGCGAGAAAACAATACCGGGTGCATTTCGGCAGGATTATTCCCCCATGTGATCAGCACGTCGCACTCATCCAGATCGGCGTAACAACCTGCCGGTTCATCGACGCCGTACGTTGCCAAGAAACCGGTCACCGCCGAGGCCATGCATAACCTCGCGTTCGGGTCGATATGGTTGTTCCCGAGTCCTCCCTTCATGAACTTCTGAGCGGCGAAACCTTCGGGAATCGTCCACTGTCCACTGCCGTAGAACGCGAATTTATCGGGCGCGTCCATGATCCGTTTCGCAACGATATCAATCGCCTCGTCCCACTCAATCTCCGTGAGCTCGCCGTCTTTACGCAGCAGCGGTTTCGTCAATCGATCTTTGCCATACAGAATGCCTCCGACGTGATATCCCTTCACGCACAGGAGGCCCTTGTTGACGTCCGCCGCTTTGTCGCCCGCAATGGCAACGACGCGACCGTCTTCGACACCGACCTGCACATGGCAACCGGTTCCGCAGAACCGACACGGTGCCTTGTTCCACATAAGACCATCGCCATCAGGCAGGCCATCGTCGGCATTGAGCACCGGCAGAGAGAAATCCGCATCGCTCGCGACCATCGAACAGGCCGCCGCCATCGCGGTGGCTTTCATAAAGCTACGCCGTTTCGCATCCATCATTCATCCCCTGTGTGAATCTGACCGTCATCGAAACCGACGAAAGCGACTGCCACGTCGATGACGCCTGGCATTTGCCGTACCCAATCCCAAATCTCTTGATCGCGTTGTCGTGTTGGTGAGTCCACGACTATCGCCAACTTACCGTTTCTGAAGTCACCCGTTTCGATTTCGGGTACGTTTTCTAATAACTCAATTGTCTCACGGTGCCGATCCACCGGCGAATTGAACGTAACGACGAGCCCGCTGACTGGCACTTGTGTTAGGCTTTCAGAAAAGTGTGTGAGTTTTTGTGCGAATTACAGTTCCCAACAACCTGCACCACAGGGTATACAATTAGAGTCATTGGGGAAACCTTGTTTTGGACAGAAAATTGATGCCACGAATCGCAAGTTTAATTTTCGTCTGTTTGATCGCCTCCATGGTAGCCGCTGCGTTAGTCGCACCACCTCAACGCAACACCGATGGTTCGCCGGCAGCGGAAGCGACTCTCGAGTCAAACGCCCTAGCGGACGAGTCATCCGCGGACGCCCCCACTCACCCCAAACCGCCTACGTTCGCGGTCACTGTTCGACGCCCCGACGGCCCGCCTCGAATCGAACTCGCCGGCAGTGATCCGCAAGGCCGCAGCGGAACCGTCGCATGTTCGACGTGTCACAGCGTTCGACCTCCGGACCTTCAAAACCGCACCGCCGCGACGCTGAACGAGTTTCATCAGGGCATGCAATTCAACCACGGCACGATCGCGTGCTATTCCTGCCACAACCCCGACGACGCCGATTCCCTGCGGTTAGCCGACGGGACGCGTGTCGATTACAGCGACGTGATGACGTTGTGTTCGCAGTGCCATGGCCCGCAAGCGACATCGTTCGCCCACGGTGCTCACGGCGGGATGAACGGTTTCTGGGACCTATCTCGCGGACCGCAAACCAAAAACAACTGCATTGATTGCCATGACCCACACGCACCGAGCTTCCCGAAAATGATTGTCGGCTTCAAACCAAAGGACCGCTTCAACGCACCCCATCCCGAACCTGAACCGCATTAAGACGTGATGAGCTTTTGCCCGCGACCGCATTCCAAACCGCTCGCGGCCCGACGACCTTATTGTTTGACGAAATCATCTTCAGACTGCTCCGTCTTTGCGGAGATTCGACTGCCGTCCACACCGTTTACTAACACCTGACGCTTGGTTCCCCACCGCGAGACAATCTGATGGAAACGTCGAAACCGAGCCTTCCGATCGTCGAGAATTTTTCTCGCCGTGCTGCCGTGAAAGGTGGCTTTGCAACGCTGGGTGCTGCGGCATTCGTCGCTGCTGTGTCGCCGCTTCGGCAGGCCGCCAAGAACACGACGGCGGCGGAATTCATGCAACAGCATTACACGGAATTGTCACCGGAACAAAAATCAGACGTGATTGCCCGGCTAGAGACCGAAGCCAAAGAAAAGCATGGCGTCGACGTCCATATCTCAGACGACCGACCGATCCCGGGAACCAAGTTCGTCTACGCGATCAACCTGAGCGTTTGCAACGGGAACGGCAAATGTGTCGAAGCGTGCCACAAAGAAAACAACCACGACCGAACGACCAACCAATCGTACATCCGTGTCATTGAAATGCCCAAAGGCACGATGGACATGGAACAGGGTTCAACCACGTACACCGGCGCGGTCCCCAAAGACGACAAATTCTATTTACCGGTTCAATGTCAGCAGTGCGATGAACCGCCATGCGTCGATGTTTGCCCGGTCAAAGCGACCTGGAAAGAAGAAGACGGGATCGTCGTCGTTGACTACAACTGGTGCATCGGTTGCCGCTACTGCGAAGCCGCCTGCCCCTACCATGCTCGGCGATTCAATTGGAAAGAACCCGAGGTTCCGGCAGAAGAGATCAACCCAGACCAGGGATATCTCAGCAACCGTGTCCGCCCCGTCGGAGTGGTCGAAAAGTGTACCTATTGCCTGCACCGAACACGCAAAGGCAAACTGCCCGCGTGTTTGGAAGCATGCCCGACAGGTGCCCGAGTCTTCGGCAACATTCTCGATAAAGACTCGAACATCCGCTGGATACTGGAAAATAAACGGGTCTACATCCTTAAGGAAGAACTCGGCACCAAACCCGCGTTCTTCTACTACTTCGATTAGTCCTCGCCGCGATTCACATCCGCCAGGATCTATCGCAAGGTCTCCCCACTCCAATCGTTGCTGTTCCCCGCGAAATCATCATGAGCAATACCGCGACCACCGAGAGCCACATCTCGAGCTACCCGAAATTCATCGGCCGTTCGCTTTGGTTGGCGACCGAAGGCTCCTTCGGCTTTTACGCTTGGATGACGATGTTGACGGCGATCTTCCTGGTCGGTGCCAACGCGTGGGCAAACCAGGTCGCCGGTGGGATGGTTGGCACGAACATGACCGACCAGGTCAGTTGGGGATTGTACATCGCGAACTTCACCTTCATGGTCGGACTCGCCGCGGGAGGCGTGATGATGGTCATCCCCGCGTACCTGTACCACGACCGCAAAATGCATGACGTCGTCATCATCGGCGAGCTCCTGGCAGTTGCGGCCATCGTGATGTGCCTCATGTTCGTGGTCGCTGACCTGGGTCGACCGGATCGATTCTGGCACTTGATCCCTGGCATCGGCAAATTCAATTTCCCCATCTCGATGCTGACGTGGGACGTGATCGTTCTCAACGGTTATCTCGTCTTGAATCTGCACATTTGCGGCTATTTACTCTACATGCGATTCCTCGGACGCCGCCCCAATCCGGTGTGGTACGTACCGTTCGTCATGGTGTCGATCGTTTGGGCAATTTCGATTCATACGGTGACCGCGTTCCTCTACTGCGGACTCGGCGGTCGCCCCTTCTGGAACACGGCGTTGCTAGCACCTCGGTTTCTAGCATCCGCGTTCGTCTCAGGCCCGGCGTTCATTATCGTTTCCATGATTCTGATCAAACGTTTGACCGGCGTTATCGGACTTGACCAACCAATCGCCACGCTAACGAAAATCATTCGTGTCACCATCTTGATCAACTTACTGATGGTGGCGTCGGAATTGTTCACTGAGTTCTACACCGGTGGATCCCATGTGAGCGCGGCCAAGTACCTGTTCTTTGGACTGCATGGAAAGACCGCATTGGTGCCGTGGACGTGGACGGCAATCGGACTGAACATCACCGCCGCATTGCTGTTTTTGTGGTCGGGCATTTTGTCCGAACGATGGCGTCCTCTTTTGATCACCGCCTGTGCGATGGCGTTTGTCGGTACGTGGATCGAAAAAGGGATGGGCCTGATCATTCCCGGCTTCATCCCCAGCACATTGCATGAGATCGTCGAATACGTCCCCAGCCAATTGGAGTGGAAAGTCACCGTCGGCATATGGGCGTTTGGTCTGATGATCTTCACCATCGCGATCAAAACCGCGCTCCCAACGCTCAAACGACCGATCCACTAACTCACGCGCCGACACCGCTTCTGGTCGACGAAGCCTTTTCTGACCAATCGCATCAGTCGCGGGTTTGGCGTGCCGTGTGATCACTGCCCCCATGCGTCACGGACAATCAATCGGTTGCAACTCGCCGCAGTCGCGAGCAACCATCGGCGCATTCATATACAGCCGGCCAGTTGTGGATTGATTGAGCTTCACAATCGGCTTTCTAAAAAAGTTCAGAATCTTTGCTAATTCCATGCGGTGCGGTGGAATTACCTACTAATGAGCAAAGATCTCGCACGTCACGATGCTGCCGTCACGATTGCAGTGCGAGCGATCGACAGCAGTTCCGTGAAATTCGCGGAGCGGCACGAGACGACCGCAAAGGGCAGGATGAAATGAACCAATAGCGCGTCTCGACACGGAAGCCCATGAAGAACTTCCCATCCCATCATGTGCCAACGCGTGAGTTGACCAGATTCAGTGGCGAGCTACGGACATGAAAACTGCCGTGTGACATGAGACCGACGCTCGACTTCATCCTTGACTCAATAGACTTCCCGATACGAGAACTTGTTTATGTTGAAATTCAGTGCGTTTTGTTTCTATGGCCTTTGCATGGCCACTTTCGCAATGCCCACACCGGCCGAATCAGGAAATTCAACGGTCGTATTCGACGACCAATTCGCGCGAGAACTGAAAGCGGATGCCCAAGGAATCGAAAACGATTGGAAACTGAATTCACATGAAGAGCATCGGTTCGTACTGCAAGACGGCGTCGCGCGAGTTACTCGCAACTCGGACGCCAAACACTACGCAAATTTGCTGCACAAAGCCGACTTCCGAAACGGATCGCTGACCGTCCGTTTTAAGCTCGCCGACCAGAGCGCCCCGTTCCGGATTCAAGTCCGAGACTCCGCGTTAAAGACCATCAAACAAGGAATGCTGTTCAGCGTCCGCGCGGGAAACGGACAATTAGAATTACAGGATGCTGCCATTGCCTATCAGATCAAACAGAGCATGAAAGCAGCGAAGGTCGCGAAACCATCTTCTCAACAACAGGCAACGCTGGATGCAGCGACGACTCGTGCGCGCCTGGATCTGAGCCTCAACGAATGGCACGAACTACTGGTGCACGTGCAAGGCAACGAGTTGACGGTTTCTATCGATGGGACAGAACTAGCTTCTTTGGCTTCGGAATCGATCGCACACCCGACCAAGGACAACTTTCGAATTGAAGTCGGGCGGGCCCTCGAAATCGATCGTGTCACCGTCATCTCTTGCGAATAGAAACACTCGCACTTTGCCCGCATGACAACATGAGTCGAACCAGACGACTCATGCATTTCCGCTCGGTTTCTTACCGGCAGGTCGCGAACCCTTGATTTGAAAACAAACAGGTCATCCGACGATTGAGCTTTGCTGCTTCGTCTGCATCACGCATACAGAACTCTGAGAAACATGAAACAATCGATTCTATCCACACTCGCCGTGACCGCGATCATCCTGAGTTGCAATCTTTCGTTCGGTCAATCGACAAAGGCCATAATGCCGAAGGAGAGTGCCGAACTGTTTCGCAAGTACTGCTACGACTGCCATGATTCGCAGTCGCAAGAGGGAAAGCTGGATTTGGAGGTGCTGTCATTTGAAATCAGCAAAGACATCCAGACCGCGGAACACTGGGATAACATCCTGGCGGCGTTGAACTCCGGCGAGATGCCACCGGAGGACGCCACCCCGATTTCAGACAAAGAGAAAGCAGCGTTTCTCGAAGAGCTATCGAAACGAATGGTCGTTGCGCGGAACATCCTCAGCGACAGCGGTGGCGAAATCACCATGCGGAGACTCAATCGGCGAGAATATCAAAACACGTTGGAGGCGTTGCTGGGATTTCGCCCCGATGTTTCGACACTGCCCGATGACGAAGAGACGGGCGGTTTCGACACCGCGGGTGGGTCACTTTTCTTCTCGAGCGATCAGTTCGAACAGTACCGCGAGACCGCAACTCGCGCCCTCGAATACGCGCTGAATTCAAAAGCAAGACCGAAGCCACGGACAGTTCGTTTCGAAGGCGAAACCATCTCGCAAGCATACATCGCCAAAGCGGAGGAAAAACGGGAAGCCTTCGAACTCGCGAAGGCCTTCCTGGCACAAGCCGGGAAACCACCGCAGGACTTCGGATTCACGACCCCAGAACAGGCAAAGAACGTCTATGACAACCACACGTATGCCATGGCGGTCTACGATCTCTACTTCCTAACGCGTCCCGAGAGCAAAACGGGCACGATCCTATTACCAGGACGCCACAACGGGCCGGTCAAACGCATGCCCCGCGTGGTCGTCGAATCGTGGTATCCCGGCGGCACGTACAAATTGCGGATCAAGGCGGCAAGTTACGACACCGCGATGGATCACGAACGCTACCTCCAGGTACAGTTCCAGTCCGGGAAGAACATCTTCACCACATTAGACGGGCTCGCGAAAGTAACCGCCCCCATCGAAGATCCGCAAATCATCGAATTGCAACTGCAGAACCCCGCCGGCGTCAAAGGGGCGTTCCGAGTGAAGCAGCGGAACTACGAGGAACCTTGGCCATATAGGATCGACATCCAGTGGAAGGCGAAGAACGGTGCCGGGCGTCTCCCCGCGGTCTGGGTCGACTATGTCGAGTTGGAAGGACCCTTTTTTAATGAACGTCTGCAACAGTTGCCGCAGTTGTTGCAACCGGATGACGACCAATCGGACGAGGAATACGCGAGAAGCATCATCACACGGTTTGCGACTGAGAGTTTCAGAAACCGAACACCGGATCCGGATTACCTCGACAATTTGGTTCGGTACTATCTCAATCGTCGTGAAGCAGGCGACAAACCGCAAAAGGCAATCATCGACTGCCTCGCGTTGGTTCTGTCTTCACCGAGTTTTCTTTACCTGATCGAACCACGCGGCGACAGCGAAAGCCCCGTCCAGCTCAGCGATCAGGAGCTCGCGATTCGCCTCGCCTATTTCCTCTGGAGTTCGCCACCGGATGAATCACTCATGGCGGCCGCCAATAACGGCAGCCTTTCCGAGCCAAACGTTCTCAAAACTCAAACCGAACGCCTGATACAAGACCCGCGATTTGATCGCTTCATCAGCGGTTTCACTCACCAGTGGCTCGACATGAAGCGAATCGACATGTTCGATTTCAGTGCGTTTGACTTTCCCGAGTTTGACGAATCGGTACGCCGTAGCGCCCGTGAGGAGGTGTACCAGACCATTCGTCATGTCACGATCGCTGACTTACCAATCGATCAATTACTCAAATCGGACTTCGTCATCGTCAACGACGTCCTGGCCGATTTCTATCAACTTCCCGACGTCAACGGATCTGAGTTCCGCAAGGTTTCGTTGCCGCCTGCGTCTCCGCGTGGCGGACTGCTCGGGATGGCAGCCGTTCACATCATGGGCTCCGACGGCCTTCGGTCTTCGCCGGTGGAACGAGGCGTGTGGGTGCTGCGTCACTTACTGAACGATCCGCCGCCCCCGGCGCCACCCAACATTCCGATGTTGGAACACGAAGACGCCGCACTGTCCATTCGTGATTTGCAAAAGCGACATCAGGAAGAACCCCAGTGTGCCTCGTGCCACCACAAGATCGATCCGATCGGTTACGGAATGGAAAACTTCACCGCCACGGGACTGTGGCGGGAAATGGAAGCAGTCAAAATCCCACCTGCAGCCAACGCGAAACGCAGCAAGAAGCAAGCGTTGCAATACAAACAGTTCCCAATCGATCCCTCAGGTGAACTGCCCCGAGGCGAGCGTTTCACTAGCTACCACGAACTCAGGGAGAACATTCTCAATCATTACAACGACGCCTTTGCACGCGGCCTGTCGGAGAACTTGATTGCGTATGCTCTCGGCCGTCCTTACGCCATCTCCGATCACAACTTCGCCACGCAAATCACAACCGATGCCGCCGAGGAAGGCAATACGATCACTGCTTTCATTCATGCTCTCGTCCAATCAGAAGCCTTTCGTTTGAAATAGGAAATCCCCATGAACAAAACACGCCGACAATTCTTGCGCAGCAGCACGGCCGTCATCGCGCTCCCGTTTCTTGAGTCGTTCGGGTTCCGTCGCTTCGCGTCCGCCGCGTCTCAGGTAACGACACCTCCCAAGCGAATGATCTTCCTGGGCACCGGATTTGGAGTCACCGCGAACGCTTGGTATCCCGACAAAAACGACACCGGGTACGACTACAAACTCCCCGAAAGCTTGACGCCTCTGGCTCGACACAAACAGGACATCAGCATTCTGCAACATCTCGAGCATGCCAATTCGCGAGACGGGCACTCCGGTTCCACGTTCTGGCTAACGGGAGCCGACCGATTCGCCATTCCCGGTCGGAACTTCCATAACACAGTCTCGGTTGACCAAGTCGCAGCGGCACAATTCGGCAGCCAAACACGTTACACGTCCATGCACGTCGACGGCAGCGACTTGCTCGGCCACGGTGCCGGATCACTGTCGTGGAACCAAAACGGAAAACCCATCCTCGGTCTGCAAAACCCGGTTGCCCTCTATCATAAACTTTTTTCCGGTGACTCCATTCCACTCGCTCAACGTCAAGCGATGCTCGCCGATGAACGATCGGCGTTGGACACGGTGCTGTCTGACGCGCGTTCGGTCAAACGCGGCCTGACTCAAACCGACGTCGAAAAGCTCGACGAATACTTCGAATCCATCCGCGACATCGAAAAACGGATCGGTAAAGAAGAAAGCTGGTTGAACGTGCCGAAGAAGACGCCCACCAATCCGGTCAAAGAACCCAGCGAGAGTCTCGAAGGCGCGCCCGCAGTCGAGGCCGTCTACGACCTGATGGTCGCGGCGATGCAAGTCGACGCCTCACGCGTTTTCACCTACCGTTTGCCATCGGACAGTTTTTGTGCCAGCATCGGGTCGAGCTATACGGCCCACAACCTGAGTCACTACGCCGGCACCGAGCGGACACACGATTCGATCCGACGCGACCAAGCCCATGCGAGATTGGTCGCACACCTGCTCGACAAATTGAAAGCCACCACGGAAGCCGACGGTTCCACGCTTCTGGACAACGTCGCGCTGACCTTCGGCAGTAACCTGCGCAGCAAGCACAGCCTCGACAATTGCCCGACGCTGATAGCGGGAGGAGGCGCCGGATTCAAACAGGGGCGTCACTTGGTGATGAAGGACGAGAAGACTCCGCTCTGCAACCTGTGGCTTTCAACTCTCCGCGGCAGCGGCGTTAACGTCGATTCGTTTGGCGATGCGACCGGCGTCATCGACGAATTGTTCGAAGCGTAAGCGTTCGCCAATCTTCGCTGGTGCTCCTTTGTGAGCAAACGACTAAACTCCCACCAGCTACCAGCGGCGTCTATTAAATTTGTCAGGATTGGCAAGAGCGTCTCTTCGATAAAATCGCGTTACATTGCTTCAGCGTTTTCGCGATCACACAACCTCACGGCTCAGTAGACATACCCCTGACCTCCGGTTGCACACAGAAGCACCTCGGATTCGGGATGGTAACTGCCGGGGCGATAGCGATCGCGATGACGAATCAGTCGGACTTCGTTGAGCCGAGTCACCGAAAAGAACGTCACGATCGCATTGCCTGATGTTTCGATCTCGACGCTCGGTTGCAGATCGGCATCGCTGCGCACCTCGCCCTGAATCCACGACCAGTTTTCGTCCGTGGGTTGGCTGACGATCTGATGGCTATTCCATTCCTGTTCATTCCATCCCGATCCAACCATGCCAAACACGCGGATCAATACGGACGCGTCCGTATATGATTGTGGTGAATGATCACCGCGGAGAGCCTCTTCAATCCCACGTGCACCAACCGGCCGTTCTCCCTCCCACAATGGATTTTGCGTTTCCCATGACGGTGCGCTGGGCGGCAACATCCAAATACGGTGAAAACCTTCACGTGGGCCAGCATAAACTTGAGCGATGGTTTTCCAGTTCGGCAATAATTCCAAACGTGGAAACAACGACATGAAATCCTGCTCGAACGGCAGCACTGTCCACTCGGAGGTTGGCGGCGTTTCCACCCGCGCGCCTGCTAAGTGCAACGCCCATTCAGCGTCCCTGACCGTGGATTGGATCTTGTCGTCGCAGATGGGTGTTGAGAAAGGCAGTGGGATGTTCACAGGGGCCGATTCGACTAATTGCTTCGCCTCGGGAAGTGAAATCCCCGCTTGGTCGCGAACGGCCCAAACAACCTTCGCGGGCGACTTCCCTGCATCGAGAAGCCTGATCGAGCACTCGAATGACTTGCGAGGCGTTTCCATCGCAAGTGACCATCGCAGTTTTTTCTGCAAATCCTCCAAAACCTCCGCGTCGCCTTTCCAGTGCATCGGCTTTTGATTGGACAACGGATCTCCGGACATGATGGATCCCATCAATGCAATAGTTATCGAGCTTTTCTGCAAACGAAGTCGGTTTCAAAAAAGCAGTTCCTTCCGCCAGAACCTGTTCCACCACCTGGCGACGATGGCTACAACAATTGAAAACGTTCTAACGGCACATCTCGTGATGGGATGCCCAATGTAACGAAGTCGCCCGAATCCAATGCAGACCTCCCCGAAACGGGGCAACGATCAGTAAATGACTCTGACGACCACCAATACACAATAACACTGAGCATGCTACACGTTCATTCATCACTCATGTCATCGAGACTGTCTAATGCCGACGCGATCTCACGGGCGACCTGCTCGGCTAAAAACGCATAGCCGGGCTTTGTGAAATGAACGTCGCCTTTCTTGATCTGAATCTCCGGCAGTCTCTGCAGTGCATGGGCGTGAAGGTCGTTGATGGCGATGTGGTTCTTTTTCATGATCGATTCAGCGATCCGATTGTATTTGATTTCATCTCCCACGTTTCGCCCGACCTCAAACTCCGGGACTGGCGTGGTCGCGCACCAAATCAGCTTTGCTTTAGTTTCGATTAACCGCTCGACTATCTTTTCGAGAGTTTGCCGGTACTCCTCCGGACTCGCCGTCAGTGTTCCGTTGACTTTGTCTCGATGACCTTGTGCTTTTGACATCGGATGTCGATAGCAGACGTCCCACAATCCCCAATTGAAATGGATCACATCCCACTGCCGCTGACCTAGCCACTGCTCCAGTTTCTCGAGACCATGTGCTGCGTACTTTCCGTTGGTCGGAATCCGAAACACATCCGCTTTGCCCGATAGTTTTTTCCGCACATCAACCGTGTATCCGATCGAAATCGAATCGCCAATGATTAATACGTTCGGCAAACTGGGATCATCCTTAGGATTGGCGAACGCACTATGATATTCCTTGCCGGTGTAGAGTTCCTCTTTATCGGCTAACTCCTGTGCTCGTGCCCCCGCAGTCGATGCGAACAACAATATCAGGGACGCCGAAACTGCGACTGGAAACTTCAACATTCGATTGATCTTCATCTTGCTAGTGTTACGGTAAAAGCGGCAATGGCGAACGCTCGGACGTGATTTTCGAAATCCCCTGATCAACTCAATTGGCTGCTAGAATAACTTCTTTTCAACGTCACCGACGCGTGATTGTACTCCATCACCGTGTTGTCGATTTTCGGTACGGTGTCAGATCACGGACGAACGTTGAATTCGAAAGTCGGCTCGTGTAGAGCGGAAAACCACTGAACTACGCTGCGAACAAATTGAAATCACTCCCACGGGCTTCCTGGTGCTCATCAAAACGCTCATTTGCTTGATCGCGATCTCCGCGTTCTCCGAAACCGCGGGCGGGCAAGAAGCCGATGTCGATGCATCACCAGCGCCGACGCCAATCGCCGCGATTCGCAATCCATGATCTACATGGCCGTGGGCGAACTCACGATCGAGGGTGCGTTGGAGAACTACGCCCCACACCGCGATCTCTACGTCGAGTTTTCGGCTTACAACCATGTCACGTCCGACGATCCGCCGCTCAAGATGTCTCACGGCGGCGACATGACATTGCCTTCGAAATCCGCTGGACACGGCATCCACCATCCCGTCTACGACGTGAAAATGAAAGAAAAGGCGGACAGCGTCGGGCAAAAATGCCACCTGGCGATTCCCAGAACGTCGGAAACGACCTACCGATCGACGAACGGTTTTCTAAAGGAAAAACTGCTCAACTGAGCGAGCCGTTTCCCCCTGAATGATCGAAATCGCCGTCCCGGAGGACGATTCAGACGGTTGTCCCGGCCGACGTGAACACGCCACGAACCACGCCGCTGAGCACGCCACCGACACTTACGTGGCCCTCAAAAAACTGCGGTTGAAAACTTAAACGAGTTTCCCGCAAATTGATTTTGCGTAATTTTGGGAGATTCGTTAAAGTTTCACGGCAAGATGCCATATCGACGTTTTCAAGGAGGAAACGATGCCAGGTGAATCCTTTCGCTTTATCCACGCCAGCGACTTTCATTTAGAAACACCGCTGGGCGATCTCGATCAACTGCCGCCGAACCTCCGAGAGGCACTCGCGACCGCACCACGCACGGCTGCGGCCGCGGTTTTCGAAGCCGCATTGGCTGAAAACATTGACTTTCTCGTCTTGAGCGGCGACCTGCTCCATCCGGTTGCGGCCGGGCCTCATGGGATGTCGTTGCTGCTCGATAATTTCGAGAAACTGCACGCCGCGGGAACCCCGGTTTACTGGGCCGCCGGCATCGCAGACGATCCGAAACAGTGGCCCGAAGCGGTGCCGCTGCCGCCCAACGTCACGCTGTTCCCGCGCGACAAACCGCTCTCGATTCCTTACGAACGGGCCGGCCGAGTGGTCTGTACCATCGTCGGCCGCAGCAGCGAAGGCCGCTCGTCCCTTCATGTGCCGGGCTTCCAAACCGAGCCCACCGATGAGTTCACCGTCGGTGTCGGATACGGCGCCGCGGACGCAAACGCCTTGGCGACCGGACGGATGGATTACTGGGCACTCGGCGGTGCCCACAACTACACCGAAATCGAAGGCGGTGCCCCCGCCGGTGCGATCCAACCGGGATCACCACAAGGGCGTGGTCTCGATGAAAGTGGCGCGCATGGATATTGCGTCGTCGATGTCGATGCCGAACAAACCGCACGCGTGCATCGCGTTGAATCGGATCAATTCCGCTACTGTCATGAAACGATCGACGCGGAGGAGATTCGCAGCGTCGGTAGCCTCCGCAACCTTCTCGGCCAAAAGATCAACACGCTCGCCAACGACAACGGCGGTCGTCATTTGTTGATCGCGTGGGACGTGGCGTTGAACGATCCGGAAATGATTTCGTCCGTCGGCGATCCCGTCGAACTGCTTCGCCAATTGCGGCGTGACCACGGCAACGGTAACCCGGCGGCCTGGACAACACGACTGACGGTCCGGCCACCTCGGAACTATCCAAAATCATGGCGTGAGGAAGACACGATCCTCGGCGACTTCCTTCGCGCGTCCGACAAATTTCGCAAAGCGGGCAGTGCGTCGAACAACGCGTCGACGAACGCCGACCAAACCACTGCGACTGGCAAAGCCGGCCGCGTTCAATTGATGCCGTTCACGGAAGAACACCCAGAACTTTCTAGCACCGCGACCACGCTGCTCGGCGACGTGCCAGCACAACATCGCGATGAAACGCTCGACGAAGCGACGCTGCTGGGCGTCGAATTGCTTCGCGGCGGCAAACCGTCATGGGGACGCAAATCATGAAGATCAAAGACATCCAAATTGACGGTTTCGGCGTCTGGACCGGCCTGAGCGTTGACTCGCTCAGCGAAGGAATGACGTTGTTCTACGGTCCCAACGAGGCCGGCAAAACGACGTTGATGCAGTTCCTGCGTGCGATGCTGTATGGCTTCACCCCCGAACGCCGCGCTCGTTACCTGCCTCCCATTCACGGCGGCACCCCCGGCGGTGCGATCCGAGTTACCGGGCCCGGTGGCGGTTATGAAATCCGCCGTCACAGCCAACTGACCGACTCAGACACGACAGGACGCCTGGCCGTCACCGGCACGGACGGACTCAGCCAAGGGCAACACCGATTGAGCATGCTGCTCGGTCAAATCGACGAACCGATCTTCACCAACGTATTCGCCATCGGCATCCGAGAACTACAGGAACTCAGCACGCTCGACGACACGTCCGCCGCCGACGAGCTGTACAAACTCAGCAGCGGCCTGGACCGCGTTTCGTTGGTCGATGTCCTTCGCAGTTTACGCGCCGGACGTACCGAATTGATCGGCAAAGACGCTCCCTCGCAAAGCGAAGAGGAAGCCGCCGCGAACCACCTGACCGGATTGCTCAGCCGTCGTGAAAAACTCCGCGACGAAATCCAACGTCTCACCGGTCAAACCCGTCGGTGGAGCGAAATGGCGACGCAGCGCCGAACGCAGAGTCAAGAGATCGAATCGTTGCGCGGACGCATGGTCGCGTGGGAACGCGAAGCACGCTGCGTTGAGATCGCCACCAGTGTCCACGAACCATGGCAAAAGCGTGCCGAACTGACCGCGGAAATCGACGCGATCGAAGGCGAAGCCCATCTGCCCGATGACGCACCCTCGCAACTCGTTCAGATCGAAGCGTTAATCGAAGAACGCAAAGCAAAGATCGAAGAGATCCGAGCCCGTCGACGTTCGTTGCGTGACAAAGCCGAACAGTTGCCGGTCAACAAACGATTGTTCGACCTGCAAGGACGGATCGAGGCCGCCACGCAACAGGCGACTTGGGTGGAAGCTCTCGAGGAGCAAATCACTCGCATCGATACTCAGATCGAGAAAGCTCGCAAACAAGTCGAAGCCGATGCGGATCGACTCGGCATCGACGAACACGAACGGATGCAAATCGCCGAGGGCGACACCGGTGCGTTACCCGATCTGTCACGCAGCACGCTGGCGGCGTTGTCGTCACCGGCGAAAAACGTCAAAGAGCAGATGTTCCTGCTCAAACAGTCTCGTGCCGAAGGCAAGACGCACAAAGCACGTGCGGAAAAGCTGAGCGAGAAACTGCAAGACGTTCTCAATCGTGCCCACGCCAGCGATCTACAACAGGCGATCCGGCGCGAGAACGAAAACATCTCGTCGCTGCGTCATCGCATCCAACTCGGTCAACACCTCGACAAACTCACGCGGCACTATCGCGACCTCGAACGTGAATCGATCGAATTGACGACCGATGAAGCGTTGCCGATGGACCGCCTGTTCCTGCTCGGGTTGCCTTTCATCGTCGGCGGAATGCTAGTCCTTTACGGACTGTTCAACGTCTTCCAAATCACGACCTTTGTCGCTCGCCCGAATCCGACGCAGGGAATGCTGTGCATCATGTTCGGTGCGATGGCATTGCTCGTCTATTATCTCAGTCGCGAAAAGGGCCAACGCAGCACGTTAGTTGATCTCGAAGATTGCGAGCGTCAGATCGAAAGCGTTCGTCGCCAAATCCGCGAAGTCGAATCCGAACGTGAGGAAGTCGATTCTCATTTACCGACCAGCAACGAGTCGCTCGAAGCACGTCTTCGCGAATCGGAAACGCTGCTCGCCGAACTCGAAGAATCCTTGCCGGCCTATCATTCGCACGAAGCCGCGATGCAGTCGTACAAGGCATCGTACGCCCGTGCGACCAAAGCCGCCGAGGGTATGAAAGAGGCTCGGCGCGAGTGGACTGCGACGTTGGATCGACTCGGCCTAGCCAACACCCTCTCACCCAAGAGCGTCCGGACGCTCGGCGACGGTTACGAAACGTTGCAGGCGAGCCTGCGACGGCTGCATGATTTGCGTGAAGAACGTGAACAACGTCGACGCGAACGCCAAACAATCGCCAAGCGAATTGAGACGCTCTACATCGAAGCCCTCGACGCGTCCGAAGGCAGTTCAACCGTTAACGAGTTCCAATACGACGAACACGATTCCATTGAACGTGACACGCATGATCGCGGACGTGATAAGAAACGGGACAAGAACCGTCATTCGAAGGGCAACCGCGACTCGGCTCAATACCGTGCTCTCGGAGCCAACGGATACGAAGATAACTATGACGACGTCGACCAAGACCGTTATCGCGACGACGATGCGAACACGATCTCGCGACGCACTTCACCGATTTCCAAGAGTGCCGCATCGGCGTTGAAGTCTCGGAGCAATCCACTCGACCAACTCAACCACCTGCACGAAGAACTCGCTCGCCAACAACATTGGATCAAACAACGACGCGACCTGAAGGCACAGGATCAACAGTACAAGAAACAGCATTCGTCTCACGCCAGCACGATCGAACGTGCCGAGCAGCAACGGCGTGCGTTGTGGGCCAAGTGTGGCGTCGCGACGGCCGAACAGTTTTATCAAATCGTTGATCGTAAATCGTTGCTCGCGCAGTTAGCTGAACAACGTGAGGCACTCGACAAGCAAATCCGAACGATGATCGGAACGTCGGTCCAATACGACGACGTTGACCGTGAAATCGAAGGTGCCAAGGCATCGGATCTCGAACGTCGTTGGGATGCGTTGACGACGCGAATGAGTGAAACCGAGGCCCGGATCGCGTCGATGCAAACCGCTCAAGGTGAACTCGCCGCCAGCATGAAACAACTCGGCGACGACGATCGGTTGATGACCGCTCGGTTGGAACTCGGGTGCGTCGAACGCAAACTCGACAAACTCGCACGCCGCTGGCAAACACTCGCGACGGCGAGCAGCCTACTCGAGGACGTTTGCGGCACATTCGAACGCGAACGCCAACCGGAAACGCTCCGCGAAGCCTCCTCGTTCTTGAACCAATTAACCGACGGCAAATACACGCGAATCTGGACCCCGCTGGGCACCAACCAGTTGAAGATCGACGACAGCGAAGGAAAATCGTTGCCGCTCGAAGTCCTCAGCCGGGGAACGGGCGAAGCCGTGTTCATTGCGTTAAGGTTGTCACTCGCGGCGGCCTACGCTCGACGTGGTGTGATGTTGCCGTTGGTACTCGACGACGTGCTTGTCAACTTCGACGGCGAACGTGCCCATCACGCCGCCCGAACTCTGCAAACCTTCGCGGAACTCGGTCACCAAGTCATGATGTTCACGTGTCATGATCACATCGTGGAGATATTTCACCAAATTGGTGTCGAAGTTCGACAAATGCCCGCACAAGGCACCCCCGGTCGCGCTCACATCCTCGCACCACCTGAAGAATCGTACGAGTACGAAGAACCGGAATACGAAGAGGAAGAAGCCTACGAGGAAGAGCCCGAAGAGCAACCCGAACCGATTGCCGAAATCATCGAGCCCGAACCGACTCCCGAACCGTTGCCCGTTGTGATCGCACCACCGCCGTTGCCGATCGCACGCCCCGCCGCACTGGTCGTCGAAAACCGGGTGACTGCTCCCTCTCGTCCGAAACCGCCAAAATCAAAATACCGTTTCGGCTTCGAACGACTCCATCGACAACACCGTCGGCGTCGGGCACCGCAAATCAAGATCGAACCGAAGAAGATCGCCAAACCCGAACCCGTCCGACCAACGCGCATCGTCGTCGAGCGAGAACCAGAACCGATCACGGAAACGCGAATCGTCGACAACTCGATCGGATGGGCCTGGTTCGAACGTGAACCGGCCGATGGTCGTATCGATGCCGATGAAGCAGCCGCCCAAGCAACGCGAAATCAATGGCTTGCCGAAGAAGACCGCATTGTCGAAACCGAAATCGCCGATGACGATTTCGGCCGGGACGGGTATACCAGAGACGATTCACGAAACCGTGACAATGCGGTCGTGGGCGAGAAAGGAATCGAAGGGGAAGACCGATCATGGTGGCGTGCCGAACACGTCGGCCGCGCCTCCTAAACCTCCTCTAAACAGAACTTTCGCAGCGGCGATGCCTGATCGAAGGTTCCCGTGGCAAATTGTCTCAGCGTTCCGAAATGTGAGTGACGCGGCGTCAGCGAGAAAATCGGCAACGATAGAATTGCCGCTCTTTCGGCATCGCTGCTCGTCATCAATCCTTTTCCGTATCGCTCGTCTGTCTCAATCGCCACGGCTGCTCGCATGAACCATCGCTCGCTTCATTTTGACACGTTAAAAGAGGCCATGGCCGAGGCGGAACGTCTCGCCGTGACGCCGGTTCAAACAACGGGCAATTACACCCTGGGTCAGATTCTCGACCATCTCGCCCGGACGATACGCATGGCAACCGGTGACGCGCCGCCACCGAAAGTCCCGTTGTTATTGCGACTGGTCGGCCCACTGATCGGCGGCCGAATCGTCAAGGGACCTGCAAAACCCGGCTTTAAATTGCCCGCCGGCATGCAGGCCTATTTCTGGTCGAAGGAAGACGTTCCTGTTGAAAAAGCAATCGAAGAACTGCGTGCCGCACACCAGCGTTTCGCGACGATGGTGGAACTCCCACGGAATCCCATGTTCGGATCACTCTCGCACGAACAAACCGAACAATTGCAATGCCGACATTTCGAATTGCATCTCGGCTTTGTCAACGACGCTGCGTAAGCCTTTCCATCGCTGCGTTGTCAGACAGCGGTCCACCGCCTGGCGGCGGTAAATACAGCAAAAACAATCACGCTCTAGATTGCCTATCTTTTGTTGACGTCGCGTGGGTGAACTTCCTAGTCTCGCCCGCATGTTCTGTTCCACGATCCTTTACCGAAACGCTGCGGAGACTCAAACGAGTTCGCCCGCTCGCAAGAAGGCCGATTTGACCGGCCGATTAGGCGTTTGGTGGGTCATCGCCGTTTTGATGATGTGTGGAACATCGGGCTGCGCGACGGCTCGCTATCTGCAAGACCGACCGATTCGGGACAATGCACTCGAAAGTTCGCTGCAACTGCTTCGATGGCGAGGCCCCGAAATCAGTGAACGCACTCAGCACACACTGCGTCGCTACGGGCTCAACGAAACCTACCAAAGCGACAGCAACATTTGCATCCATCAACTGCGGACGCTCCACCGACAAAACCTTGACCCCGAATTGACGTACGCGGTTTCCGAACTCGCGTACGTGGAAGGCAAAAAGGCCGAGCGACTCGGACGCACCAGCGACGCGATGAATCACTACGGCATCGCGTTGACGACGAGTTACCGATACCTCTTCGGACCTCAACTCGCCGACGTTCGCAATCAATACGACCCGCAGTTCCGTGCCGTTTGTGATTTGTACAATGAATCACTCGAAGATCTACTACGCGTCCTCTGTGCTGAAAACCGTTTGCGTCCTGGGCAGACCTACACCATCCAAACGGCCGATCGCAAATTTGTGATTCGAACCGAAATGCGAGGAGCGTGGAAACCGGACGAGTTTGATCGATATGAATTCGTTAGCGACTACGACATCAAAACGCTTCGAAACCGACACACCACCTTCGGGCTCGGCGTGCCGTTGGTCGCCGTTCGTAAACCTCGTGGGGCAAACGACTCACGCGAGAAATACTATCCCGAAGGGCTCAGTTACGCGGTGACAGCGCTGCTGCGTTGTTCGACGGGGAATGAGGGTGAATACGCCGCCGCGACCGAACTGCTGCCCTCGACGGGCAATTCCGAATCGAGCGTCCGGTTGGCGAGTCACAACGTTCCCAATCGCAACTTTGCAAACGAAGATCCAAACGAAACACCGGTCTGTGTGCTGGAGTTTTTCGATCCGCTACGCGCAAACCAAATCAAACTCGCCAACGATTGGGTGCCGCTCGAAACCGACCTCACCACACCGCTAGCGTACTTCCTCGACAGCCCCGAGTATCGCAAACGCGATCGAGCCACCGAAGGTTTGCTCGATCCCGATGACGCGCAGCAAAAACGTGGCCTGTACATGCTCGAACCCTACGACCCCAATCGCATCCCGGTGCTGATGGTTCACGGATTGTGGTCGAGCCCGCTGACGTGGATGGATATGTTCAACGACCTCAGGAGTTTTCCCGAGATCCGACAACGTTATCAATTCTGGTTTTATCTCTACCCGTCCGGACAACCGTTCTGGCTCAGCGCCACGCAACTGCGCAGCGATCTGTTCGCGATGCGTCAAACGTTCGATGCGACCGGACAAGACCGCGCGATCGATAACATGGTGCTGGTCGGTCACAGCATGGGCGGTCTGATCTCGCGTATGCAGACGATCGACAGCGGCGATGATTTCTGGAACATCGTCAGCAATCAACCCAAAGAGAAACTCCGCGGACCACCACAGGACGTCAACCGACTCGTCAGTGCGTTGGAGTTCCGACCGAACAAATCGATCAGCCGCGTTGTCACGATCGGCACACCGCATCGTGGGAGCGATCTGGCCAACTCTGCGACGCGATGGTTGGCAGGAAAAATCATCAAATTGCCGAAGATGGCGATCTCGACGAGCAACCGTTTAACGCGAGCGAACCCGGGCTTCTTTCGTGATACCCGTTTGCTAACCGAAGCCAACGCGGTCGATTCGCTCGCGCCGGATTCGCCCATTTTCCCAGTCATGTTAAAAGCAAAAACATCCTCTGACATTCGCTACCACAACATCATCGGCGTGCTCGACGATCCACCGGTTTTGGCAGGTCGCAATTACAAAGGCGATGGCGTCGTCGAATACGACAGCGCCAAAATGGAAGACGTGAAGAGCGAACTGGTCGTTGACGCGACACACACAACCTTGCACATGACCGGCAAAGCCATTTTTGAGGTGCGGCGGATCTTGCTCGAACACCTTCGCGAAGTCGACTCAGAGGATCGTCTCGCGTGGGATGCGCCGACACGAACGCCACTGGTCGCCGACGGCGCCGCGGGTCTGATCTCTGACCCACGTTTCCGCTACGAACGTCAAGCCGCATCTCAGTCCGCCTTCCAACTCTCCGGCACCGGCGACACGGCGAACCGCAAATAGCGAGTCGTCAGCATTTTGCACGTGAGGATGCTCCGGAACGCGAACCGCGAGTTGGCTTTCAACGATGCCAACGCACCCAGTGCTGATCACTGCGGCAGGAAATGACTTTCGCCCAACACTCGGTCTTACCCGATCGGTGCATTTCAATGGATGACGCGACCGGTCACAGTAGCTGGACTCGCGAGCCTTCAGTCCCGCGAAGTCTGACGGCATCGGCTACATCTTGTTTGTAAGACGCGTTAATAGTCGAACCAGATTCCGAAACCGAGATATTCATCGTTTCGTTTGAAAAACTGAAACTGACTGCTCGGCCCGTCTCCGTACTGCATTCCAAAACGCAACCGTCGATCGGACTTCGGCCCCTGGTAACACCACCCCGCCTGCAACGTGGTTGCCATGTGGTATTCGGTTGACTCGTGAAACGCGAGATTGGCCGCAGCGAACGGTGCAATGCCACGCGGACGCCGAGGCTTCGCCGTCCATTCCGCACCGGTTTGATACTGCATCCGTTTCGCACCGCCGGATTTCTTCACTGCCCCGGCAACTTCTCCGTAAACTCGCGTCGTCGTCGACGGGTTGTAACTGACTCCGTAGACCAACGACTCGGCGACGTAGTTGATCCGTTCGAACGTTGGGTTGTTGATCAAGTACTCGTCACCAACGTGAGAACTCAGGTGGAAGTAGCCGAACTTCATCGCCCACGGCCCCTCTGCCCAGGTCATCTCGGTTCCGAAACGAAAATCCATCGACTCAACATCTTCGGAATTGAGCAGGTCCAACCGCGTGATCACGGCACCTTCGAGATCCCATTGAAAGCCCTTGGGATCGTTGGCGCCTTCGGTCCCGTATCGGAGGATCCCCACGCGGCCGCCGAGCGTCGCGTCCCAGAAATACCCACCGTTATCGTCACCAAACAAGATTGCCGAGATCCGCGGTTCCTGTGGCCCGGCGAGGTAAGCGTGGTACATCAACCCGTCGGGCAACAGATGCCAATCACGTTCCTCGATCACAGGTCGAACCGCCGAGATGGTGCGAATCACGGTTTGCTCGACCGCGTCCGGCGGCAACTGCGTCGACGAACCGACAATGGAACCTGTCGCAGGAAAGAGCGCCGCGTCCGATGTCGCGTCGCCTGGAAAGGCGATCGACGCCACCCCGCCGCCCACGACTTCATTCAGAAAACCACTCGCCTCGGCCGATTCCGACACGTCCGCCACTTCCGGTAACAGAAACGGCAGCTCTTTGTATTCGAGCATCGGATCTGCCAGCGACTGGCGATGCGGGTCCTGCGCCGATGTGACGGCCATTGAGAGCGTGCCCCAAGCGATGCAAATCAATAGATTGAGAACACATCGCCGACACGCCATCGTAACGAACCTCTCGGTTTCCATAGGTTCGCACGCTGCCAAAAACGCCACGTGCCAAGTGAAGTGCTGCACCGCCCGGATAGCAATCAACCCGACTTTCCATCCCTAACAAAAGGGGGACGGATTGTATTGGTCGGAACAATTACACGCCCTGCGTGAAGGTTTTACAAAAATTTCGCAACACTGAACAAAAGCACAACAAGCTAGGTAATTCAGTCAACCGTTGAGGCGTCCCCCGGATAGGTCCTCTCTGGTCGAGCACGGAATCGTGATCAACGCCTCGCCAGCCTCTCCTTCAAATAGCACCATCTAGCCCGCGAAAAACGCCCCACGCGCGACACACCCCAAGGTCTATGCAGCTCTCGGTCGCGCCGTGAAACACCCACCCGGAGGAATCGATGCAAGCGAAGTCCATCACGCGACCAAACAATCACGCCATCCTCTACCGTGAAAACAAGTTTTGAGGCGTGCGGATTCACCCCCTCCGCGACCCCAAGGACTGGCTTTTCAACATTAACCGCGTACAATAAGGCTCACCCACCGGGTGTTGTGCATTTCCGCCAACGGGATCGATTCCTGACGCGGCCCTTCCTCCTTGCCCAATTCCCTTCCCACCCACCATTGAAGTTCACGGCAACGTTCTGACAACGGATGCCCTGTCTGTGACATCGTATGAAACAGCCCTTCTATGCACTGACGCTGTTCCTTCTCCCGATCATGTTGTCGGTGAATGCCGCGGCCGATTCAACGACGGTGACGGAATCCGTCGAGACAGCCGAACAAACCGGGGCGACAATCTTTGCCGCTCAATGTGCCAGTTGCCATGGACCTCAGGGACAGGGAACACAAGAAAACTACCCTGACCCCTTACACGGCGACGCGTCGGTCGGTGAACTCGCCGAACTGATCACTGACACCATGCCGGAAGAGGATCCGGATCTTTGTGTCGGTGAAGATGCAACAGCCGTCGCAACCTACATTCACGAAACCTTCTACAGCGAAGCGGCTCAACTGCGGAACCGTCCTCCTCGACTGGCACTGCAGCGTTTGACCGGCGACCAACTCCGGCGCAGCCTCTCGGACCTGTACGGTGTGTTCGCGCAAGTTCGCCGCGATACGTGGAGCGAACGCCAAACCCAACAGGGGTTGGACGCGGTCTATTACACAGGAACCAAATGGAACGGCGAAGATCGCAAGATCCAACGAATCGATCCGGTTGTCGACTTTGACTTCGGAGTCGACGGCCCCAAGAACGTCGACGGCAGCGACGCGGGAATCAATGGCGAGAGCTTTCATGCCCACTGGAGCGGTGGTATTCGGATCGAACAAACCGGCCGTTATGAGATCATCGTTCGCAGCACAACGTCGTTCGAGTGCAAGTTCGGTCACGACCGCAATCAACTGATCGATAATCACGTGCAATCGGAAGGACGCAATGAGTTCCGCCGCATGTTGACGTTGACTGGAGGTCGTATCTATCCGATCAAAATCAACCTGAATCAGCGTAAACGCAAAGGTGAAACGCCACCGTCGAGCATCTCGCTCTCGTGGGTCACCCCAGGTGGTGTCGAGGAAATCATCCCGGCTCGTTTTCTGGTTCCCGGTTGGGCGCCGCCGGCGTTGCGGTTGACCACGCAAATGCCACCGGATGATCGCACCTACGGTTTTCAACGAGGTATCTCAGTCGACCCGACGTGGGATGATTCGGTCACCTCGGCGGTGCTCGAATTCGCCGATCGTGCTTGCGATGAACTGTGGCCCGATTACCGAAACCATCACAAGAAAGACAAACGGTCTCGCGACGATCTACTGCGCAACTTCCTCAGTGAATTGATCTGCGTTGCTCACCGCGCGACGCCCGAACAGGCGCAAGCGGATCGCATGATTGACGCCGCGTTCGCAGCCAACGAGGCCGAAACGGATCGCATCCGATACACGATTCTGCTGGCGCTGAAATCCCCACGCTTCCTCTATCCGACGATTAACGCGGACCGCACGCGATCATGGCGTGCGGGTGTGCAGTTGACGCTCGCAATGCATGATTCGTTGCCCAGCGATCGTTGGCTGATTGATGCGATCAACAAAGAGGAAGTCGATAACGAACCACAACGACGACGTATCGCGACTCAACTCGTTGATGACGCTCGCACGCGTGCGAAGGTGCGTGAAATGTTCCATCACTGGCTCGATGTTTCGCCAACAGACGACCTCCGCAAAGACGAAGAGCGGTTTGCCGGGTTCGATGTCAACGTCGTTGCGGACCTGCGTCAATCGCTCGATACGTTTATCGATTCGGTCGTTTGGAACGAGACGAGCGATTACCGACAATTGATGGCGGCCGATTGGGCAATGACCTCACCACGCCTTACCGATTTCTACGGCGACGCATGGAAGCCATGTGCGGATGACGCTGACAAAGCGATGGGGCGATTTCAACCAACCGTGCGTGATTCTAATATTCATGTCGGCGTGCTCACTCATCCGCTCGTGATGGCAAAGTTCGCGCATCACCAAACGACGTCGCCAATTCATCGCGGCGTGTTCCTGATCCGGCACGTGATGGGACGCACGCTACGGCCACCCAATTCGGCATTCGCGCCACTCAGCCCTGACTTGCATCCCGACCTGACGACACGTCAACGGATTGAATTGCAAACCAGTCCCGCGAGTTGCCAAATCTGCCACACGAAGATCAATCCGCTCGGATTCGCCCTCGAACACTTTGATGCCGTCGGTCGGTATCGCGAATCGGAAAACGGCAAGCCGATTGACGCCTCCGGTGGCTACACGTCTCGCGACGACGAAGAATTTTCGTTCGAGACGGCCCGGCAACTCGGTGATTTCGTTGCCTCGAGCCCGGACGCTCAGAATGCATTCGTTTCGCGAGTCTTTCAGTACTTTGTCAAACAGCCAATCGCTGCCTACGGCCCCGAAAAACTCGATCGACTTTCGGAACAATTTCGACAATCCGAGTTCAATATTCGTAAACTGCTTATTGAGGTCGCGTTGATCTGTTCCGAAGAATGACAACGTTGCCGATCGAATTCGCGTCGAACCGGAAACGACATTTCAGTTTGCCTGCGTTTCGATGACTCTGTCCCTCCGTCCGATCCTTTCCGCCCTCTCACCCCCGCCTTCCTATGCGTCAATCGCGTCGTCGCTTTCTCAAGCAAACCGGTATCAGTGCCGCTGTGGCTCACTTCGCTCTGAATTTGCCGAGCCTCGCGTTGGGCGCCGAGACGAGCGAACGGAAACGTTTGGTCATCGTGTTCAGCCCCAACGGAGTGATTCCGGATCACTTTTGGCCAACCGTCGGCGAGAAGGAAAACGAAGCTCCACTGGAACTCAAACGAATCCTTCAACCTCTCGAACCCTTCCGCGACCAAACGGTGACGATGCACGGACTGTGCAACCAAATCAAAGGCGACGGAGACGGCCACATGCGAGGCATCGGTTGTTTGCTGACGGGAGTGGAATTGTTCCCCGGCGACATCCAAGGCGGCAGCGATACGCCAGCGGGTTGGTCACAAGGGATCAGTATCGATCAGTTCTTGAAGAATCAATTGCAAGCCGATGCCCGAACCCGAACCCGATTCGGCTCTCTCGAATTTGGTGTCATGGTTCCTGATCGCGCCGACACGTGGACGCGGATGTCCTACAGCGGGCCGAACCAACCGGTCGCGCCGATCGATGACCCGTACAAGATGTTCGACAAACTGTACGGGCAGGCCAAAAACCGCGAACTGCTCGCCAGCGTGCTCGATGATCTGACAGATGACTTTAAGAAACTCGAAAAGATGGTCAGCGCCGAAGACCGGCGACTGCTCGAACAGCATCAAGCCTTGGTGCGAAAGGTCGAGAAAGACCTCAAGGTCGAACTCGCCGCCCAGACCGATCAGATCGGACACGCGGTCCCTGAACTGCCGCCGAACATCGAAGACCAAAACGACAACATGCCGGAGATCACACGGATGCAAATCGAGTTGCTCGTCAACTCGTTTGCCGCCGATTTTGCCCGCGTCGCCACGTTCCAAATCACGAACAGCGTCGGCGGTGCCAAAATGCGTTGGCTCGATATCAACGAAGGTCACCACGCGATCTCGCACGAACCCGACAGCAACGAGACGTCGTACGAAAACCTAATTCAAATCAACACGTGGTACTGCGAACAAGTCGCAATGCTTGCCCGCCGACTCAGCGAAACGCCGGAACCCGGCGGCGAAGGCTCGATGCTCGATAACACCACGATCATCTGGACGAACGAACTCGGCAAAGGAAACTCGCACACCCGCGACAACATCCCATTCGTCTTGGTCGGCGGTGGGCTCGGTATCAAGGGCAACCGAGCGATCGATTTCAAACGCACGCCTCACAACCGCTTCCTGATGACGGTCGCCGAACGGATGGGATTCCCCCAAAACTCATTCGGCAACCCCGACTTTTGCGGCGACGGTGTCCTAACCGGCGTCTGAATCGACAAGACCGAAACTCAACACGTTGATCGGCCTCTCCGAGGCTGATCCCGCTCAACCCAAGACCGACGTCGACGTCCCTTTCTCGGTCTTGGTCTCGGTCATGATGTCGGCCTTCGAACTTTACCCCCCGTCGCTCTCCCTCGCGAAGAGCGACGGACGCACCGTGGGAAGATGTCCCGCGGATTACGCGTCCGGTTCGTAAGCGAGGTTAGGCGACAGCCAACGTTCGACGTCTCGAATAGCCCATCCTTTTCGTGCCGCGTACGATTCGATTTGATCTTTCGTTACCCGATCGACGCTGAAGTAGCGTGCCTCGGGGTGAGCGAAGTACAAACCGCTGACCGCGGCACCGGGTGTCATCGCGAAACTCTCGGTCAACTCAACACCGGTTGTCTTTTCGGCATCGAGCAGATCGAACAACGTACGCTTCTCGGTGTGGTCCGGGCATGCCGGATAGCCAGCCGCGGGACGAATCCCACGATACGCTTCGGCGATCAACTCTTCCCGCGTCAAACTTTCTTCGGATCCGTATCCCCATTCGATCCGAGCCCGGCGGTGCAACCATTCGGCGAGCGCTTCGGCACAACGGTCGGCAACGGCGGAGACCATGATCGCGTTGTAGTCGTCATGCTCGGCCCGGTACTTCGCCGCGATGGCTTCGGCTCCGATGCCTGCGGTCACAACAAAACCGCCCACGTAATCCTTGCGTCCACTGTCGACCGGCGCGATGAAATCCGCGAGTGACCGGTAACACGATTGCCCCTTGCGTTCCCATTGTTGGCGAAGGCAATGGAATCGTGTCTTCTCCGTGGTCCGCGACTCATCGGTGTAAACGATGATGTCGTCACCTTCGGACGCTGCGGGGAAGAACCCGTAGACCGCGTTTGCCGTCAACGAATGATCGGCGAGGACTCGGTCGAGCATCGTGTTGGCGTTTTCATACAACTCCTTGGCCTGCTCACCGACGGCGGGGTCGTTGAGAATCTTCGGATACTTCCCTCTCAATTCCCACGTCGAGAAGAATGGCGACCAATCGATGTAGTCACGGATCTCCGCTAGGTCGATGTCCTTCAACACTTTCGTGCCGGTGAACTCGGGCGTGTCGATCCGCACCGATTCCCAATCGGTTGGGAAACGTTTTTCGAGCGCGTCGGCGTACGGGACGAGTTTCTGTTGACGGTCGCGGAAGCTCGCGGCGAGTTTCGCTTGCTCGGTTACGTTGGCTTCCAAGAACTCTTTACGCGAATCCTTGCTGAGCAGTTTCTCGACGACGCCTACGCTGCGGCTCGCGTCGAGCACGTGAATCACAGGCGACTCGGTCACCGGTGCGATCCGAACTGCAGTGTGCTTGGCACTCGTTGTCGCTCCACCGACGAGCAGCGGGAGTGTGATTTCACGCCGTTTCATCTCGCGAGCGACGTGAACCATCTCATCCAAACTCGGCGTGATCAGACCACTCAGCCCGATCATGTCGACGTTCTGCTTGATCGCTTCGTCCAGAATCTTTTCAGCGGCAACCATCACGCCCATATCGATGACTTCGTAGTTATTGCACTGCAACACCACGCCCACGATGTTCTTGCCGATGTCGTGAACGTCGCCCTTCACGGTCGCGATTAAGAATTTACCGCGGGCCGATTGGTCCTGCGTTCCGTCGGCGATCTTTTCCTCTTCCATGTACGGTTCGAGGTACGCGACTGCTTTCTTCATCACGCGAGCGGACTTCACAACCTGAGGCAGGAACATTTTCCCTTGCCCGAAAAGATCACCGACAACGCTCATGCCGTCCATCAAAGGCCCTTCGATGACATGCAAGCAGCGGTCGTAGTGCTGCCGTGCCTCTTCGGTGTCTTCGACGATGTATTTGTCGATCCCTTTGATCAACGCGTGCTTCATCCGTTCAGCGATCGTTCCTTCACGCCACGTCAGATCCTCTCCCGATTTCTTCTTACCGCTGCCTTTGACGGTCTCGGCGAATTCCAACATCCGATCCGTCGCGTCGTCGCGGCGATTCCACAACACATCTTCGACGTGCTCGAGCAAGTCTTTGGGAATCTCTTCGTAAACTTCGAGTTGCCCCGCGTTGACGATGCCCATGTCCAGACCGGCTTTGACGGCGCGGTACAAGAACGCACTGTGGATCGCTTCGCGGACCGGATCGTTGCCGCGGAAACTGAAACTAATGTTACTGACCCCGCCGCTGGTCTTCGCACCCGGGCACTCTTTCTTGATCCGCGCGATCGCGTTGACGAAGTCGATTGCATAATTGTTATGCTCCTCCATCCCGGTCGCCACGGTCAGAATGTTCGGGTCAAAGATAATGTCTTCGGCCGGGAAGTCAGCTTCGTTGACCAACAGATCGTAGGCTCGTTTGCAGATCCGGACTTTGTTGTCCTCATCGGCTGCCTGGCCTTCTTCGTCGAACGCCATCACCACGGCCGCGGCACCGTACTGACGAACCAATCGGGCACGCCGCAGGAACTCCTCTTCGCCGTCCTTCAGCGAGATCGAGTTCACGATCGCTTTGCCCTGAACGTTGCACAGCCCGGCCTCGAGCACTTCCCACTTACTGCTGTCGATCATCACGGGCACGGCCGCGACGACGTCATCGCCTGAGATCAACCGCAGGAACCGCGTCATCGCTTCGACACCGTCTAGCAACGCGTCGTCGAAGTTCACGTCGATAATCGTCGCACCGTTTTCGACTTGTTCGCGTGCGACCTCGACCGCCTCTTCGTATTTCTCGTCACGGATCAATCGCGCGAACTTGCGACTGCCGGTAACGTTGGTGCGTTCGCCGATCATCGTGAACGGGATCTCGGGCCGCATCACCATCGGCAACTGACCTGACAAACGCGTGTAAACCGGACCGGTGGTCTCCTGTTTCGGTTTCGCTCCCTTTGTCCGTTCGGCCATCGCGCGAATATGGTCAGGCGTGGTACCGCAACAACCGCCGAGAATGTTCAGCCATCCGTTATCGACCCATTCACCGACCTTCTCAGCCATGATTTTTGGCCCGAGATCAAACTCACCCATGTCATTGGGCAAACCCGCGTTGGGGTGGCAACTGATCGGCACGCCCGCAACGTGCGACAATTCCTCGATATGCGGACGCATGATGTCGGGGCCGAGGGCACAGTTCATGCCGACCGAGAGTACGGGGAAGTGGTTGATAGACGTCCAAAATGCCTCGACGCTTTGGGCACTGACGAACGTCCGACCACCGTCAGCAAAAGTACCACTGACCATCACCGGAACACGACGGCCGCCTTCGTCAAAGAAACGCTGGATCGCGAACAAACATGATTTCAGGTTCAACGTGTCGATCGCCGTTTCGGGCAACAGAATATCGACACCGCCCTCAACGAGAGCTTTCACCTGCGCGTAATAGCTGTCCGCCATTTCGGTGAACGTTGTGTCGCGGTGAGCCGGGTCGTCTTGCGTGCTGATCGCGAGCTGCTTCGTCGTTGGGCCGATCGATCCGGCGACGAAACGAGGTTTGTCCGGCGTGCGGTCCGACCATTCATCCGCCGCACGACGGGCACATGCCACGGCCGCGTAGTTGATCTCCTGAACGAGATCGAGCGGGAGATCGAACTCGATCATGCCGACCGGGGACGCGCCGAACGAGTTCGTTTCGACAATGTCACTGCCGGCTTCGAAGTAGGCCGCGTGAATGTCGGTGATCTTGTCGGGATGCGTTAAGCAGAGAATGTCCGAAAAGTTCTTGAGGTCTTTGTGGTGATCGGCGAACCGTTCGCCACGTACTCCCGCCTCATCCAGTTTCAGCCTCTGAATCATCGTTCCCATCGCACCGTCTAGCAGCAGCACACGTTCACGAATCAGTTCGGCAATCTGTTGATCGGTGGGGGAGGATAGCAACATATCTCGTTACAAAGGGCTGTTTGAGAGTGGAATTTGAGTGCGGCCGGGGTTTCGCGACCGGGAGGAACCCCGACCTACTTGGTGGGGCGTCTTCCGAACCGCTATCATCATTGCCCATTAACTTTTGAACAACCCAAGACAGAGGTTTTCCCCGCATGCTGATCGATTCTCACCATCATTTATGGGCCTATGATCCATCCGAATATGACTGGATCAGCGATGAGATGAGCGTCCTGAAACAGGATTTTCTCGCCCCGCAATTGCGAGAAATCGCCAGCGACAACAATATAGACGGATTTATCAGCATTCAGGCTCGGCAAAGCATCGCGGAAACCCGGGATTTATTGCAAATTGCGTCCACCGAACCACTCATCCGAGGAGTCATCGGGTGGGTGCCGTTCGCCGATTCAGACGTGCCCGCGGCAATCGAAGAATTCGCCGACAACGCGACCCTTAAGGGGTTTCGCCACGTGGTCCAAGATGAACCGGATGACCGGTTTCTCGACGGAGCCGAATTCAACGCGGGGATCCGGTCGCTCGCCGGCCGTGACCTCGTTTACGACCTGCTCGTTTTCCCCAAACAATTGCCCGCGGCGATCGATTTCGCAGACCGCCATTCGGACATCCCGATGGTCCTCGACCACATCGCAAAGCCGGCGATCGAGGCGGGCAAACTCGATGAAAAATGGCGAACCGATTTCTGCGAACTCGCACGCCGCGATCACGTCTGCTGCAAGTTCTCAGGCGTCGCCACGGAAGTACGAGACGAGAGTTGGTCGGTCGAAACGATCCGCCCGTACTGGGACGTTGCCCTCGAGGCCTTCGGCACCGAGCGGCTGATGTACGGCAGCGATTGGCCGGTATGCCTGCTCGCCACCGAATACACCCGGTGGCTCAGCGCGGTGAGAGAGCTCGCCGCCCCACTCAGCGAAGCCGAACGGGAACGATTTTTCGCCGGCAACGCCACCAAAGTCTACCGACTCGCATAGATTCGCGGGCTACTCAAAAGCAGTAGGCCGGACCAAGCAAACAGGTCAATTGCCGGAGCGGCGGACGCGATAACAAACCCCTTCGAACGAATCGCTTCGTTCGAAAGCGAAGGTTTACACCGTTCCAGCACCGATCGCGTCCTTGATCCGGCCTACCTTAATGACGCCAACGCATACCGACTCACGCCAGGTTCGCGGCCCACTTAGAATCCCCGAACCACTCGCGACAACAAACCACCTAAAATCGTGTTGCCGAGATCGGAACGATTGCGGGGAGCCCTCGGGGCGGGGTGAACGGGATAGGAAACAGGCGGCGCCACGATCGGGGCAGGCGTGGGCGCACGGTAACCCGATTCGTATCCTCGGCTGCGGTATCCAACCGGCGGGCTGGGGTAGTTCGAATACCCGTGACCATGCTCGAACGTCGAGCCGTAGTTGGATCCGTACGCGGGAGCCCGGAGTTGTTGCATCTCACGCGACAATGCCGCGAACGCGACTCGGACTTCGTTCCAACAATCACCGAAGGCGGATCGAGCGACCGGGGAACCGACACCGAACACGGCGGCTTCCACTTGCGGCTGCAGCGATTCAATCTCGTTGAATTCGTAAATGATTCGAGACATCCCATTGGCCCGGCTCGCCGAACGCTCGACCGTCGCCGCTTGGCTGTCGAGCCGATCGATTAATCGCAACGTGAACGAATCGACCGAACGCGAACGATGCGTCTCTTCGCTGAAATGAGCCACCGCATCATGATACTGCTGGGCCGCGAGAGCGAGCGACCGTCCCGATCGCTGGCACGAACTCGGCGGAGCTGGTTGCCGGTAGGCGTTGTAACCGTAGTCGTTGGACGACCGATGCACCGACGAGCGATACGTCTGGGCATCCGCGGGAGTCGCCGAAGCAATCGCGATCACGATGAGTGAAGCAACAATCGAACCGAGTAAACGTTTCATATTCTGGGAACCTTCCGTTGTTCCGGTCTGCCACGTCAGCCGTGGGCACCGGAGTCGTTTTGAGAGAAGCACTCTTCCGTGATCGAATTCGCCGCCTTCATCGGCGACAACAGGAATCACGTAACGCGACTGCCATACCGAAACGGCCCGCCCGGTTCAAAAGAAGAACGCAACTCCCTCACCAGCCGAGAGTTACATCACTCGAAATTGCCTTAGGGACACCAAACAGGACTCCCACGCGAGATCAAACCGACGACACGCGACGTCAACAAGACCGCACGTCTCCTGTCATTACGACAACACCCGACAAGGCGAAAACGGCGGCGGAGCTAATCCTGGTCCGGATTCGGGATGGGGCGTCCGTGCGGATCGATCGACGGCGAATCGGTTTGCTCGTCGAGCTGTTCCTGCATTTCACGATCAGTAAAGTGCTCGAAACGGTCCGCCTTCGCGTGCAGCCTCTCTTCCGCGACGTCGACTTTCGTCACCAAATACTGCTCCCACAATCGGTGCGACCGAACAATCGTCTCGGCTTCTCGCCGACCGACTGCGGTCAGTTTGGGCAAAACAGATGCCGCCTCGCTCGATTCAGCGGATTCGGATCCTGGTTCGTTTGCTTTGGCCGGTTCAACACGGCCACGCCAACTCAAATAGCGAATCGCCCACTTCACCGCGAAACGATTGGTTAACAAAGTCTCCGCAACCCAAGGCACCGTTTGCGTCAAAGGCATCGCCGTGACCGCAAACGTCGAACCGTCCGCGCTCGCCGAATGCGAGACTCCAATTCGGGCCGATTCTTCAATCCGGTACAGCAACGTCAGAACGTCGTCGGCCAAGATCGACCATCGCAACCACTGCTGCCGCACTAAACGTGGCAGCAACCCTTGGTTGGGGGCAAAGAGAAACGCGAGCATGAAAGCGCACCCGGCCGCCACACTCATCATGCCCGCCGTTGTCGTGCTGCGAAATCCGAACCACGACGGGATCACAATCGCCATCACGTGACCGCCCCACGCCGAAACCGCCGCGATCAGACACGACAGAATCACCATCGTTCGCAATCGATTGGTCAGCAGGTAAGCCGTCGCCGGCGGAACGATCAACATCGCGACGACGAGGATGTTCCCGACGCTTTCAAAACACGCCACCGCGGTAACCGCGACTAACGTCATGAGAGCGTAGTGAATCAGGCTCGCCGAAAAACCGCTCGCCGTCGCGAGGGCCGCGTCGAACGTCGAGATTTTCAGCTCTTTGAAAAACAGTCCGACGAACAACGCGTTCACCAACGTGACGATCGACAACACCACGACCACGCGAGGCACCGCGATTCCCAGCCAGGGGAAATCCCATTTGTCCAACGGCGTTTGCTCGATCGCACCATACAGCACGCAACCGGGATCCAAGTCCACACGATCAGCCGCGACGACAATCATCAACAGACCGCTCGCGAACAACGTCGTGAACACGACGCCCATCGAGGCACCTTCATCGACTTGGCCACGGTTATGAATGAAGTCAGACAAGAGCGCCGTGAGGACACCGACGATGACGGCACCGACAAACATCCAAATGCTGCTGCGTGAACCCGAAATCAAAAACGCTCCGGCGAGCCCCGGCAACACCGCGTGCGAAATCGCATCGCCCAACAAACTCATTCGTCGCAGCAGCAAAAAACACCCCAGCAACGACGAGGCAACCGCACACAAAATTCCCGCCGCAACGATCCATCCGTCGAGTTGCCAGTTCCAATCGAAACCCATCATGACGCAACCCCATCGGCATGAGGATCGTCCGGCATCCGAGTCTTACCCAACTCGTTGTCCAACAACGTTTCGAGTTCCGCAACGATCTCTGGCTCGAGGACGTGCTCGATCGCGTCGGCGTCGCGGTCAACGCGTTGCGGGGCAATGTCCGCGTACCGGATCAGATACAGTTCCCACAACCGGTGACGACGCGTCAAACGTTTCGCTTCGGTCTCACCGCGATCGGTCAACGCGAATTCCATTTTCGACACATTCTCAGTGATCCATCCCTCACGTGACGCCTGTTCCAACATCCGGCGAAGCCGCTTGCGAGACCAACTCCGTCGCTCGAGCAGTTCTTCGTAAGGCACCGAAACGCGAGACGGATCGAGCTCGAACATCTCGTACAGTTCACGCAACAGGTGTTGATGATCGATGCTCTCGTTGAGTTTGCGTCGCCGCCACAATCGAACCAAGACGCCGCGCCGTGTCCCGATCAGGAAACTCACGAGGAACCCGAACCCCGCGGCTAAAACGATCATGGCTCCCGAAGGCAACCGTGGCAACATCGCACTGACGGCCGCACCGACAAACGAACCGGTCATCCCAAGAACCGAGGCAATGACCATCATCACGACCAGCCGGTCCGTCCAGAACCGCGCCGACGCCGCAGGGATCACCAACAATGCGATCACCAACACCAACCCGACGGCCTGCAAACCAACGATGGTGACCACCACGACCACGCTCATCAGCACCGCATCGAGCAGCACGACCGGGTAGCCGCGTGCGCCGGCGAACGCCTCGTCGAAACAAAGCAGTTTGAATTCTTTCAGCAACGCGATGCAGATCAACACGCATATCGCCGACGCGACCGCGATCAATCTCGCGTCGCCCGCCGTCATTGTTGCGGTCTTGCCATAGATGAACGATTCGAGCCCTGCCGCGTTTCCTCGATTCATCTGTGTGACGATCCCGAGCAAGGCCACACCGAGTCCGAAGTACACGCTGAGAATAATCCCCAACGCGGCATCCTCTTTGATTCGGGTCATCTTTCGGATCAATAGAATACTGACAATCCCAAAGAGTCCCGACACCGTGGCCCCGGCGAGCAAGATCGGCAGAGACTTCCCTTCGCCACCCATCGCCGTGGCGATCAAAAACGCGCCGGCAATCCCGGGCAAGGCCGCATGGGCGAGTGCGTCACCAACGAGAGCACGGCGACGCAACAGTGTCAAACAACCAACGAGCCCCGCCGCAAAACCGAGAATCGCGGTACCGAAGATGACAACCCGTGTGTTGTGATCCTGCAGGCTCAGCACACGCCAAAGGTGCTCGCTCAAATCCCACGCTCCCGTCGTCGCATCGCCTCGGTCGCTTCATCGAGCAACGTCAAACGACCACCGTAGGTCTTCTGCAAATTCTCGTTGGTGAACACGTCTTCGGTGCGTCCCGATGCGACGACCCGCATGTTCAACAACACCACGTGGTCGAAATATTCCGGCACGCTCTGCAGGTCATGATGGATCACGACCGCGGTCTTGCCGTCCGCCTGCATCTGTTTGAGCAACTCAACGATCGCCGCTTCGGTCGCCGCATCGACCGCCGCGAGCGGTTCGTCCATCAGATACAAATCCGCATCCTGAACGAGCGCGCGGGCGAGAAACGTACGTTGCTGTTGACCGCCGGATAATTGGCTGATTTGTCGATGAGCGAGGTCCGCGATCCCAACCCGCGCCAATGCTTCCCGGGCCGCATCTCGGTGTTTCTTTCGAATCGGCAAGCACCATCCGACCCGGCGGTAGAGCCCCATCGTGACGACGTCGAGCGCATCGACAGGGAAATCCCAATCGACGCTTTCTCTCTGCGGCACATACCCGACCCGGTGCAATGATTGGTGATACGGTTTACCGAAGACTTCGACGCGCCCGGACGCTTTGGGGATCAAATCCATGATCGCCTTGAGCAACGTACTCTTGCCGGCTCCGTTGGGCCCAACGACGCCAACGAGTTTGCCCTGAGGGATCTCGAATTCGACGTCCCAAATCACAGGTTTGCGATGATAGGCAACCGTCAAATCGTCAACTGATAACGCGATCGGATCCATTCGTTGCAAACTAAATCATGAAGGTCGAGAGAAGAGAAAACAAACGCCACGCCCGCGAACGTGACAATCCCCTAGAGCGTGCCCAGTATAGAACAAACTCTACCGAGCGTTTGTTTTACCGATTCGATTCATTCCACAATGCGGCGAACTCTCCTCCCCGGGAAAAAGAGGGGTGGGTAGATAGGTCACAGGTTGCCTGTCGCCTGTTTAGCTACCTGCAGACTGCCCATTCTCGATCTTTTCACGCAGCTCCTTGCACCCTTCCGATGGCGTACTGCACATCGAACATCGCGAGACTCCGTCTGGGTCCGTTCTCGCGTTCAGACCGCCGCACGACCCGCTGATGCTCTTGCGACCGAAAATCACGCCGACCGCCATCGCGATCAACACGGCGCCAAAACCGATTGCGGTCAACACGAGGATCGGCATCATCCGTTCGCCAAACCCGCCGCCCTCCGCCGTCGCCGCCTGGGCCATCATCATTTGCTCCGCGACTGCCGCGAGCGTTCCCGTTCCGATCACATTCATTTGATTTCCTTCATTCCCATTCGTTTCGTCCGACTGCGTAACACCGGCAACGCCGCCTCGCGTCATTAGCAAAGTATCTAAGTCGTTCTCATTCGCCAATTCAATCGCTCTCTCAGGACCGAGAACATTCAGCGCCGTCGCCCACGCGTCCGCGGCCATGCACGTTGATGCGATCACGGTCACCGACGCCAAATCGTGTCGAACCGGACGGCGCGTCACCGGATCGATCGTGTGCGAATAGCGTTCCCCGTCGACTTCGAAATAGTTTCGATAGTCACCGGACGTCGCCATCGCGGAATTTTTCATCGGGTGCGCCACGGCGATCTTATTGTTTTCCGCATCCGGTCGCTGGATCCCGACGAGCCATGGGACCGTTCCGCTCGGAGTGATTTTCGCACCGGAGACCCGCACCTCACCCCCGATTTCGACAAAGACGTTCTTGGCTCCTCGAGCCAGCAACAATTCGACCACTCGGTCGACGCCGTGGCCCTTCGCGATCGCCGACAAGTCGACACGCAATTCACCAATCGCCTTCTTCAGCGCCGGCGGATCGATGCGTGCTTGCAGATGCTCCTGTCCAATACGCTCACCGATCTGTTCCAGTTCCGTGTCGCTGGGCACGTCTTGATTTCGCTCGTACGGACCGAAGCTCCAACGGTCGACCAGCGGCCCCACCGTGACATCAAACCGACCGCCCGATGCTTCACCGACCTTTAACGCAAACGCGACCACCTCGGCGGTCTCGGCACTGACGTCAAACCAATCCGTTGATGTCGACTCGTTGAATCGACTCAATTCGCTCGACGTGAGATACGTCGACATCTGATCGTTCACCCGTCGCAGCTCAGCGTCCACTGCCAACGAGGCTTCTTCGGCCCAATCGTCTCCATCCGGCGGATCAGAAACCTTGACCGAATACGTTGTTCCCATCGTCGCGCCACGAAACGCGATCATTTGCGGCGTCTCACGCGCGGTTGACTCTGCCGCAGTTGACTCTGCCGCAGTTGACTCTGCCGACGAATCCTGAGCCTGGACCACGTTCCCGAACAGCCATCCGCCACCTAGCACGACAACGACTGTGATCGTGAGCATAAGAAAAAACGCGACGGGTGAGTAACCTCGTCGCGTCATGCGGTTTCGTTGAGACATGGATGCCTTTGATTAGCCGCCGAAGTCGTCGTATGCGATGTTCTCTGGCTCGACACCGAGATCGTCGAGCATCTTGAACACGGCCGCGTTCATCATCGGAGGACCGCAGATGTAATACTCGATGTCTTCGGGAGCAGGGTGCGTCTTCAGGTAGTTGTCCAACAACACCTGGTGAATGAATCCGACGTAGCCTTCCCAATTATCTTCAGGAGCAGGCTCCGACAACGCGATGTTGAACTGGAAGTTCGGGAAGTCCTTCTCGATGTCACGGAAGTGATCGACGTAGAACAACTCGCGAGCACTTCGACCGCCGTACCAGTAGCTGACCTTGCGATCCGTTTTCTGACGTTTGAACAGTTCGAAGATGTGACTTCGCAGAGGAGCCATCCCGGCACCACCACCGATGTAAACCATCTCGGCCTTGCTGTCCTTGATGAAGAACTCACCGTAGGGACCGCTGATCGTTGCCTTGTCGCCCGGTTTGAGCGAAAAGATCCAACTACTCATCTTGCCCGGAGGTGTTCCTTCGGGAGCACGTGGCGGCGGCGATGCGACCCGGATATTGAGCATGATGATGCCCTTTTCGCCGGGATAGTTGGCCATCGAGTACGCACGGACGACGGGCTCGTCGACCTTCGAAACGTAACGCCAAATTTTGTACTGATCCCAATCAGGATGGAATCGTTCCTCGATGTCGAAATCTTTGTAATGAATTTCGTGAGGAGGACATTCGATTTGGATGTAACCGCCGGCACGGAAGTCAACTTCCTCGCCCTCAGGAAGTTCGAGAACGAACTCCTTGATGAACGTTGCAACATTGTTGTTACTGCGAACGGTGCATTCCCACTTCTTAGTATCGAAGGCCTCTGGCGGCACTTCGACCTTCATGTCTTGCTTGACCGCGACCTGGCAACTCAACCGTTCGCCTTCGGCAGCTTCCTTCTTGTTGATATGACCTTCTTCGGTCGGCAACAAATCTCCGCCGCCTTCTTCAACTTTGACTTTGCACTGGGCACAGGTACCACCACCACCGCAGGCACTCGAGACGAAGATACCGGCATCGGCGAGAGCACCGAGGAGCTTACCGCCAGCGGGAACGGAAATCTCTTTCTGATCGTTAATCATGATTTTGACCAAACCAGAAGAAACGAGCTGTTTCTTAGCGGCCAAAATCAGCAACACGAGCGCCAGCACGATGAGCGTGAACATCGCGACGCCGACGGCAACGACCGTACTCGCTGCGGCACCGATCACAAGGGTAGACGTTAACATCAGGAAAGACTCACTGCCATGAATGGTGTGGCTGACGCAAGAACGCCGGCCAACGGGTTGTTTCGTTGTGTGTTTGCCGTCAACCGACGGCGGGACCACGCTCGCGGCGAACGTGGTGACGGGTTGCTCTCCACACTCATCCCGAGTGCGGCGAGACTTCTACAATTGGATCCCGCTGAACGACATGAACGCCAGCGACATCAATCCAACCGTAATGAATGTGATTCCTAAACCACGCAACGGCGGCGGAACGTCTGAATACTTGAGTTTTTCGCGAATCCCCGCGAGAGCCATGATCGCCAACGCCCAACCGACGCCACAACCAAACCCGTACGTGCAGGATTCAGGGAACGAGTAATTGCGTTCTTGCATGAACAGCGACGCACCGAGGATGGCACAATTCACCGTGATCAGTGGCAAGAAAATCCCGAGTGCGTTGTAAAGCGACGGCAGGAATTTATCCAAGAACATTTCGAGGATCTGAACCAACGCCGCGATCACACCGATGAAGCTGATGAACCCGAGGAAAGCCAAGTCGACTTCCGAGAAGTTGATCGTGGATTCGGGAATGAATCCGTTGGCCCAAGTCAGAGCCCCCTTCTTCAGCAACAACGAATAGATCAACTGGTTCGCTGGCACCGTGATCGTTTCAATCACGATCACCGCAATGCCCAGACCGATCGCGATCTTGACGTTCTTGCTGACTGCCAGGAACGTGCACATCCCGAGGAAGAAGGCCAACGCCAAGTTCTCGACGAAGACCGCCTGCAGAAAAATACTGAGGTGAGTTTCAAAAGTAGCCATAGCTTTCTCAGGCCTCTTCGATTTGTTCAGGTTTGTTAAGTCGGATCACCCAAATCATGAATCCGATAATAAAGAAGGCACTCGGCGGCAGTAGCATCAAACCGTTGGGAGCGTACCAACCACCGTTGCGGTTGAGTTCCAAGATGGTTTGACCGAACAGCGATCCGCTGCCGAAGAGTTCTCGGAAGAACGCAACGACCACCAACACGAATCCGTATCCGAGTCCGTTACCGACCCCGTCGAGGAAACTGATCCCTGCGGAGTTCTTCATCGCGAAACCTTCCGCACGTCCCATCACGATACAGTTCGTGATGATCAGACCGACGAAAACGGACAACTGCTTGCTGATATCAAACAGAAACGCTTTCAGGAACTGGTCGACGACGATCACGAGCGATGCGATCACGGTCATCTGCACGATGATCCGGATGCTGCTCGGGATGTACGACCGAATCGCACTCACGGCGAGGTTACTGAACGCGGTCACTGCCATCACAGCGAGTGCCATGACCAACGATGTTTCCATCTTGGTCGTCACCGCGAGAGCCGAACAAATCCCGAGGATCTGCAAGGCGATCGGGTTGTTGTTGACAACAGGATCGACGAGTACGTCGATTGGTTTTTTGGACATTGGTTATGCTCCAACCTTCTTCGTCGAGTTACCGGGCTTCGAGGCCGCAGCGGTGTCACCCGCGGTCGATTCTTGTTTGATCTTGGAACCGAGTTTCTTCAAAAACGGTCCGTATCCCTGGTCGCTGGCCCAGTACTGGACGAGCGCCGTGACGCCGCGGCTGGTGATCGTCGCACCCGAGAGCCCGTCGACACTGTACGGGTCGGTTTCGGGAGCAGGTCCCTTGGCGACTTGCGCGGCCGGTTCACCGTTCTCGTCGTAAAGCTTCAACCCGTTCCACTGTTCCTTCCAGGACGGATTGTCGACTTCACCACCGAGACCCGGCGTTTCTTTGTGCTGATAGAACGTGATCCCTTGGATCGTCTCGAGATCGCTCTTGAGAGCCAAGTAACCGTACAGCGTTCCCCAAAGTCCCTTGCCGTAGATCGGCAAAACGACTTGGCGGATCGGACCTTCGCCGCCACGACGAACGAAGTAAACCTTCATCGTGTTCGGACGGCGGTCTTCGCCGGGATCATAAGGATCGGGAACAATCTCGGTGCTCAACGTCGGGTCCGTTGCGGATTCCACCAGGTCGAAATCAGCAGGATCCATTTCCTCGTTGAATTCACCGGTGTCGAGATCAACCATTTGCTCGCTCACCCAAGTGTAAAGATTGTCGATCTCTTTCTTGGACAACTGCGACGCTGGCTTTCCGAATTCATCGGTGGGCAAACCTGCCGCATCGAGAATGTTCTTTTGCTGGTCGAGCACTTCGTTGGCGAGCTGGTACGGCCGCAGTGCCACCGCGGCGGCACTCACCGCGAGTGAACACACGACACACAACAGCGTCGCGATCAGGATCGTTCCTGTAACAGAATCTTTAGCTGGCATAGCGGGCGACCCTCCGGCGGACGTTGGCTTGGACGACGAAATAATCAATCAACGGAGCGAACACGTTGCCGAACAAAATCGCCAACATGATCCCTTCCGGGAACGCGGGGTTGATCACGCGAATCAGAACGGTCATGAAACCGATCAGAGCGCCGTAGATCCACTTGCCCTTCTCGGTCATCGATGCACTAACGGGGTCCGTCGCCATGAAGACCAACCCGAAGGCGAGCCCGCCGATCACGAGGTGCCAGTAAAACGGAACTTCGAACATTGCGTTGGTTTCACTGCCGACGGCGTTGAGCAAAAGACTCGTCGCGATCACGCCACCGATGACGCCGGCCATGATTCGCCATGATCCGATTCCGGTCGCAATCAAGATGATCGCACCGACCAGACAAAGCAGAGCACTGGTTTCACCAACGCATCCTTGAATCGTGCCGAGGAACGCACTCATCCAGCTGATCTCGCCGGTCGCTCCCCAAACGTATTGAACTTGGCTGAGCGATTCGATCGCTCCATTTTCGACAACCGCCATCTGACCGAGTGCCGTCGCGCCGCTGAACCCGTCAACCGCAGTCCAAACCTTGTCCCCGCTGATATCGCCGGCGTAGGAGAAATACAGGAAGGCTCGCGAAGTCAGAGCAACGTTCAGGAAGTTACGCCCCGTACCGCCGAAGACCTCTTTGGCAACGATCACACCGAACGCGATCCCCACGGCGACCTGCCACAGCGGAATCGAAGCGGGCAACGTCAGCGGAAACAACAACCCCGTGACCAAGAACCCTTCGTTGATTTCGTGGCCTCGCAACACCGAGAAAACCATCTCGACGTGACCGCCCACGAACATGCAAACGGCATAGATCGGGATGAAGAAGATCGCGCCATAGACGAAGTTATCAACGAAACTGTTCGGGTTATGCCCCAGACCGATCGCGGTATGCACGGTGTTGTGCCAATCGTACTCAACCGGCACGCCGGCCTCATTCATTTGCACGATCGCCGAGTTCGCCTGATAGCCCGTGTTCCACATTCCGAACAACGTCACCGGGATCAACGCCACGACGACCATGATCATCATGCGTTTCAAATCGATGCCATCGCGAACGTGAGTCCGGCCTTCGGTGGTTTCACCGGGCGTGAACAAAAACGTGTCGATTGATTCGTAAACGGGGTAGGCTTTCTCTAAGATTCCCCCCTTCGCGAATAAGGGGTGAACGCGGTCGAAAGCGTCACGCAGTGGTTTCATATTGATTTAGCCTTCACGTTCGATCGTGGTCAAATTTTGTCGCAACAGCGATCCGTATTCGTATTTGCCTGGGCACACAAACGTGCACAATGCGAGATCTTCTTCTTCGAGTTCCAACACACCGAGCGACTGTGCCGAATCGGTATCGCGGACGATCAACGCACGCAGCAACTGGGTCGGCAGGATATCCATCGGCATCACTTTCTCGTACGTGCCCAGTGGCACCATCGCACGCTCACTGCCACCCGTTGACGACGTGAACGCGAACTTCTGAGACGGATTCATCGCCGACGCGAACACGCGTGTGATCGAGTACTTGTCAAACCCAGGCTTTTGCCAGCCCAAGAATTCTCGGTGGTCGCCCTCTTCGATCACCGACACCTGCTGGTGATAGCGGCCGAGATAGTTGTGAGGAACCTTTGCGGTGTGCCCGTTCAAGACCGAACCGGAGATCGGACGCAACTTGCACTCCGTATCGACGGCACCTTCGATCAAATCGTCGATGCACGCACCGAGTCGAGTTTCGATCAAACGAGGCTGAGTCACCTTCGGTCCGGCCAACGAGATCACGCGACGCGGGTCGAGTCGTCCGGTCTGGAATAATGAACCGATGGCGATGACGTCTTGATAACCTACATACCAAACTGTCTTGTTCGGACCGACCGGATCCAAGAAATGAATGTGTGTGCCCGGAAGGCCTGCGGGGTGCGGTCCAGCGAACTCGGCGAACGTCACGCCGGAAACCTCTTCGCCCGGCACCGAAGCGCCGTCGGCCTTGCAAACGTAAACGTTGCCGGCACCGAGTTGCGTGAGGGCCTGCAAGCCGAGAACGAACTGGTCTTTCCGCTCGCTCATAACGACGGCGGGGTCCGCCGCCAATGGATTGGTATCGATCGCCGTGACGAAAATCGAACTCGGCGTCGAAGCGATTTCAGGCACCCTGCCAAACGGACGCGTACGGAGCGATGTCCACAATCCACTTTCGACGAGTACCGATCGGACGGCGTCGCCACCGATCGCAACGGGATCTTTCTCGCGAGCGTTTTCGAACACAACCGCGTCATCACCATCGACGGCAATCGTGATCGCTTCGAACTTTCGCTTCGTTCCACGAACGACGTCGGTGATGGTCCCGGCGGCAGGCGAGGTATAGACTACGCCTGGAGTCTTTTTGTCTTCAAAAAGCGGCTGACCCAACGACACTCGATCGCCAACGGCAACCAACATGGTGGGCTTCATCCCGACGTAATCGTCACCCAACAAAGCCACACTGCGGACCATCGGCCCCGCTTCGACTCGCTGCTCGGGACAACCGAGAATGGGTAGATCAAGGCCTTGTTTGATGACCGTGCGGTGTTGGGTAGCGGGCATGAACGCAAACACTTTGTGAAAAATGTAACAAAGTCAGATTTGGGGAAAGCTCACCGAAGTGAGCTTTGTGCGACACTATTACACAGCAGGCGAAATTTGACAACGGCATATAACACCCCTTCGTAAAGTGATTCGGTGTGCGTCATCGCGAGGGTCAGTTGCCCGTCAATAACGGCTTCAATGGGTACTCCAGTTCACCATCGAAGGGCCAATAGCAGCCCCGAACGCAGGATTAATTTCCTGCTTCAAATTGCGCCTCATGACGGCGAAATCCCCCTTGCCAGCACAGACCACCTAAGCCCCCAACTCGTGCCAAACTCGCAACGGTTCCCGCGGCTATCACGAAAGCGCCACAACTGAATTCGCCGCATCGACGGGCAACTCAACTCAGCAAACTCGCGATCAACCGGGCCGCCCGCCGGACCGCAGGCTCACGCCGATTTGATGCCTCCCGATCCGATATCCCACGGGGCTCATCCACTCGGCACAAAACCTCGGGAACGCTCAGCGGGTCATCGCCCATTGCTAACAACGCGGCAATCGCCGAAGCGAGACCGCTGTCGCTCCGCAACGACACCCCCAACCCGAATCGTTCGACGCGTGCCGCGTTGTCAAACTGGTCGAACGCCATCGGCCGAATCAACTGAGGCACCTTCGCGTCGATCGCGCGGCTGGTCGTGCCGATCCCACCGTGATGCACGATCCCGCGGCAATGCGGCAACCATTGCCCCAGAGGCACGTAGCCGACGCTGCGAATATTGCGATGCACGACCCCACCGGGATTCGAAGGACAACACCACACAACCCCGACACCCGCGGACTCGCAAAGATCAGCGATTCGAATCACCAACGACTCATCGCCATGGTGCGCCGAACCGGTAGTGACCAACAACGGACGATCCAAAGGCAGCGACTCAGCACCGGCACTCTGATCTTGCCCGCCGCCGTGACCGCCAGCCTCAACCTCGTTGTTGACAGGCCCAACACCGTCATCGAGAGGAAACCCAACGCACTGCAGCGGCGCCGCGGTTCCGGATCGAACGGAATACTTTTCGAATATCTCGGGTGCAAACCAGGCCGGATACAAACCGAGCACTTGATCGGGCGATCGCCACCACTGCTGCATCAACCGCCGTTGAGGAGCGAGCCCCGCCCGACGTTTCCGCTCGGCGTTGACTGGACCACCGATCACCCGATCGAGAAACATGATGTCGGCCAAGAAATACGTCATCCGGTTCAGTCGGTTCCAACCTTCCGGCAACACCCCACGCGTCCACCCGCGATCGGGCAGCAAACGAGGTGGCGTCACGCTATGACGTAACATCGCCGGCGCGAGATGCACACTCGACAGACGGCACGCAGATGCCGCTGCTTGATCGGATGACGCGTCTTGAGAAACACGCGTTGCCTTCGCGACTTGGGTTTCCTGAAAGACCAGCGATGCGAAATCGAGCGGATGGGCGACCAACACAGTCTCGCCGGGCACGAACATCTGGTCGATGAACTGCAAATGCGGATGGAAGAATTTTTCGGCGACCTCCGTGAGCACGCGGCGCGCTCCCGTCCAAGGTTTCCAAAACTGAGTCTGCGAAACGACACGGTGGAACGACTCACTGTCGATCACGACATTGGCATGCAGCCCCGCCTTTTCGACCACATCGACATACGGTTCCGCGACGCTGACGTGACACTCAAACCCGATCGCGTCGAGTTCGCGGCCGATCGCGACCATCGGATTGACATCCCCGCGCGAGCCCGGTGCAGACAGAATCGCCCGAGGACGACTGCGGCGCGCGCGTGGATCGCTCACGTCCGATCGATATCGTATTCGGTAATCTTCCGATACGCCGTCGCTCGGCTGATCCCCAGCAACTTGGCCGCTTCAGGAACACCGCCGCTGGTTCGATTGAGTGCTTTTTCGATCAACCGTTTTTCCCAAACATCGATCCGAAGAGTGTCGATGTTGGACAGCCCCGCGTCACGGAGCCCCAAATCTTCTGCGACGATCTCCGGTTCATCGGCCATCACGACGGCACTGTCGATGACGTTTCGCAACTGGCGCACGTTCCCGGGCCATGCATACGTCAGCAACCGTTCTCGTGCATCCGTCGACAAGCTCAACTGCGGACGCCCATGTTGTTTCAGAAAATGCACGACAAAGTGGTCAACCAAGATTCCAATGTCTTCACCACGATCACGCAGCGGTGGCACCGGCAATTCAAAAACACTCAGCCGGTAATAAAGGTCTTCGCGGAAACGTCCGTCTCGCACGAACTCGGTGAGGTCACGGTTGGTCGCCGCGATCACGCGGACATCCACGTTCACTTGCTTGCTCGCGCCCACGGGAAGGAACGGATGTCCCTCCAAGATACGCAACAGTTTGGCTTGTCCCTCCAAACTCATTTCACCGATTTCGTCGAGGAACAACGTTCCTTGGTCGGCCTGTTCAAACAATCCTGTGTGATCACTGTCGGCGCCGGTGAACGAACCACGCTTGTGCCCGAACAACTGACTCTCGAGCAGATCGCGAGGGATCGCCGCGCAGTTCACCGTCAACATCGGCCGATCATTACGATTGCTCGCGCGATGAACGGCACGTGCAACGAGTTCTTTGCCCGAGCCACTTTCGCCGCGGATCAACACCGATCCGTTGGCGCGCCCGACACGTGCGATTCGCTCTTTCAGCTTTCGCATCACTTTACTGTCGCCGACCAATTCACCTTGGTCAGCGTTTCGGTCCGCGATGCGTTGATTCTCGACGCGAAGGTTTTCCGTCACCGTCGATTGGGTCAGCCCCATCGCGAGCAAACCGGCCGCACCGACCGCTAAATCCACGATCGAGTCCGAGTAGGCCTGCCCCTTACGATGAAAGATCAGAACGCCGAGCGATTTGTCTTCGTCAACGATCGGCACGATCAAACAATGCGTCGGCATCCCGCCGCTTTCGACCGTTCCAGGATGCTCGCTCAGATAAACCTCGCCTCCCTTGGCGACGCGTTTCAGTTGAGCGCGATCGAATTTGACCGGAGTGCTTTTTTGCGGAAACTGCCGCCGTACTTTCCAACGCCCGTCACCGCCGTCAACGGCCAACGAGATCGTCCCCGAACTGGTGCGATCGAGCAACAACTCCAACGTCGTGTCGATCACCTCGCCGGGTTTCTGACCGTTGAGCAACGAGAGGCTGAGTTGGTAGAGATCGAGCAAATGCTGTGGCTGAGAAACCAACTCACCCGCTTCACGTACGACATCCGACTCGCGTGCCTTCCAGTGATCGATGTCATGATAGAGCGTTTGCGACAGAGCTTCCGCACCGGCAGGGTCATCTGCAGTGGTGACAAGTTGCAATGAAGTCTTGCCGATCACGATTTTGGTTTGGTCGATCAAGCGTGCGTCATCAACGCGTTGACCGTTGACCAACGTGCCATTGCGGCTGTTCGTATCACGCAAATGCCAAGCGTGATCTTCGTAGTAGACGACCGCGTGAAATCGACTGCTATTGGGATCCGACAACATGATATCGCACCCGATCGCTCGTCCGATATGCATCGGACGATCGGGGTCGAGCGGATATTGAATCCCTTTTTCTTGACCGGTCTGTACGGCAAGGTACGCAGCCATCAACGCCCCTTCTGGTCGGCGGGTAGTGCAAGCATTTTTGCGAGTTGTTTTAGCGCGATCGGAAACGCCTTGGTATCACGACCGTGGACGGTCCACCATTGTTGCAGGACCTCCGCAACCTCATCGATTCCTCGGCCTAAGGTCACGTCGCACGACGACGCAGCCACGGCCGACTGCATAAACGTTTCTTCGGACTCCCACCAAAGCCCGAGCGTCTCGGCAATCGGCAACGACTCTCCTGACATCAATCCCGCCTCGGCGGCCTGGTTTAAGATCAACGGAATGCTGCCCAGAGACCACGGCAACTCGACGCTCGGCTTCGCATCGCCTCCGGATGTACCATCACCTGCACCCGAAGACGCATGACCGCTCGGCCCTTTGAAACCCGCGGACGCCGTCGACGCGCTCGAGCTCTTCGCCGTCAATCCGGACGATCCACCCGACAACGACGCGGACACCCCCGATAGATGCGTTCGCGTGTGCGTGTCAATCGCGACCTGGGTTAGTTGGTGAATCAACCGTAACCACTCCGGCACGTTGGGCGACATGTCCGTTAAGACGGCTTCGATCCAAACGCAGGACTGATAACTGCTCCGCCCCGCTGCCCCGGTGCGCAGCGGCTGAACCGCGTGGACGGTGACTCGCGTCGGCCACCAATTTTTCGGCGGCGAACCGCTCCAAATCTGCTTCCCGATCGATCGCACCATGCCGGGGCCGTATGCCTCATACGACTGTTTCAGCGGCGCGTATCGCAAACGCAGTTGATCGACAAACCGAGGCGAATCGGTCATTAACAAACGTCGACAATTATCGATCGACCGGTGAATCGCAGCCGCCGTTTGATCGGACTGCAATTGAGAATGCCCCGACCGCAGTAACGCGACTTCGCACAATTGTGGCGTGATCGGGGCGTCGTTGCCCGACGACACCAACTCGTCACGCAGATGATCCCAAAAGATCCGTTCCGAAACCGCCGCGGAGATCAGCCGTTCGCTAACACGCTCGGCTTCGCTGACGAATTGGGACATTGCCTGCGGGTCTTTGAGGATGAAGCCACCCGACGACTTCCGCCCACCCGCACTCCCCGTAGGAGCGTGGAAATTCGGTGCGGCGCATGATTGCACAGCCCGCACCAAACTCAGTGACGCCGATGCGATCCAGTGAAGTTTCAACAGTCATCTCGCAAATGTTCCTGGATCCACTGCTCGAGCTCCTCGAAATCAACCGAGGGCACCACGTTCAAATCAGGACGCAGCTTCACCGCATCACGGATATAAACATGGTGAATTTCGGACTGGGATCGATCCGTATTCCAGTGCAACAGGATCCGAATGCATCGAGGCAACGACCGCTCGACCGAAACCTCGTAACTGCACAACAAGGGCACCTCCAGCCACCCGAGCTGACGTGCCGCCAACGCGGGGAACTCGCTCTGCAAGTCCTTCGTCACTGTGAAAATGGCACTCGCGACGTCCACGGTCTGGATGTCGTTACGACGAATCATCAGCGCAAGCAACTGCGTCGTCGCTTTCAAAATTTCATCACGGTCATCAGTGTCGACTGTCGTCGCACCGCGAACACCCCGGCATACCGTCATCGTCAATGCAAGCCATTCAGGAATCAAAGCGGAAGCATGGAAACCATTTTCTCGCCCGACTGCGATGCACAACACATTTGATTCGCGGGCATCGGTGCCGCGTAAAACTCAGGCGACAGCATTCGGTTCGAGACAGGCCATGGTTGGAGAAAGATTCACCAACGACGCCAGAATACCGTCGATCTCAATTTGCGACTAGCGGTATTTTCTCATTTTGCGACATGCCGTTGCCGGCAGCATACGTGCGTTCAGGAGCCCTGAGCGACTCCCGCGGGAACGCTGTTGAGTAAGCACGGACGCGATAAGATCGGTGATTTGCCGTCCGAACCGCTGCCGCCGACGCGGGCACCGAGCATCGCGACGGCCTGAACCTGAGCGATCGCGTGATTAATCATCGCCGAATTCAGAACGGATCGCTGGCCCGTTTTCGCCGCCGAATCATCGCCGTTCTGTTCCAGTCCTAGGATTCCGATTGACAGCCGTTCGCCGCTCTGGTTTTTCTCCGCCGACGCGAGGGTCAAACCGACCGATGACGCCGCACCGCAGATCTGCTCCGCCCGCAGCAACGCTTCGCTCTCGTCACACTCTGGCATGGAAATCAGCAACGTGGAGTGATTCAGACACCCGATCCGGTCCTGGCTCCTCATCGCCGCTCGAACCAACTGCAACAACGAACGCATCGTCGAACCACCGGGTTGCCCCGACAGAGTCACCGCCATCAAACGGTTCGTCCGCTTCGGTGCCGTCTGGCTAGCCAAAACATCGACGATCCCGTCAATCATCGTCTCGCGGTCGGGCAAATACGTGAGCCCCTTGGGGCGTTCGGTATCACCGCCCTCACGAAGAGTGTCAGCCAACTTGCTGAGTTGTTTCGCTTCCACATCCTCGACTTCGCCTGACCTGGTTCGATCGACCGCACCAGCGACACTTGCTTCCACGTCCAATGCGTCCGAAGCGATTGCCGCGACGATCGGATCCTCCTCCGCACTCGATCTTCGAATCGGCGTCGGTTCGTCCGTAACGGCGCCGGCAGTTTTGCCCGCTCGCTTTCCTGCACCCGCTGGAGCAGCGGCCAATCCACTGGTCTTTAATTTGATTGCATTCGATCCGTCGGCGATCGACGCGTCGGTGCTTGATGCCGAGATGCCGGTTGTCGAGGCGTTATCAGAAACGGCGTTTGATGAATTCGTGCTCGCCTGATCGGCAATCGCGGGCAGATCCATCGGGTTTGGTTCCGTGATCGCTCCAACGCGAACGATTCGGTCGGCGTCGATATAGTGAGCACAATTCCGGCCGGCTTCCTTGGATTGGTACAACGCATCGTCGACGCGTTGCAGCCATTCGTCGGAGGACTGGTTCGGTTGCAGCACACCGATTCCAACGCTCATCGAGACTTTAAGACGTTTTCCTTCAAAGCGGATTTCGCGGCTACTGACGGCGACACGCGTCCGTTCGATCAAATCGATTGCTTCGGCATAGTCGACGTTATCGATCATCACACAGAATTCTTCGCCGCCGAACCTCGCGACCAACCCGTAGGGCTGCAACCGCGCTTCCAACATGCTCGCCACCGATCGCAACACTTCGTCGCCGATTCGGTGCCCATGTTCGTCGTTGAATTTCTTGAAGAAATCAATGTCCAAAATCGCCAACACGCCCGCACCGGAACATCCCTTGGCGTATTGCTCGTCGAGCCGTTTGTCGAACGCACCACGATTGCTGAGCTGGGTCAACGCGTCGGTCTCGGCACGCTGTTCGGCGGATTCCAATTGTTTTGTCTGTTCGCGCAGTCGTTTCTGCGATTCCTCGAGTTGCGAACGCATCGTCTCGTTTGCGGCGAGCAACTGTTCGACGGCAACCACGATTTCGGTAGGCGCCCCCGACAGATCACTCGCACTGAGCACGCCATTGACCGCGTCAACTTTAGTCTGATGCTCATCGACGTTGGCGGCCACGGTCGACGCGAATGAGCGAATTCGGTCTGCAACGGTCGCGACCTTTTCAGGCGTCAGAACCTCGCCGTCGGCGTTTTTAATGACATTTTTGCCGGAGGCGGAGCTGGCTTCACGCGACGTGCCGTCCCTGGAATCGATCGATCCGCCGTCCGAGAGTTCACCATCTTCATACCGAGTCTGCTCCGAATTGGACGACGACGGTCCACCCGCTCGGTGCAATGCGTGCATCACCCAGCCGCAACAGATCCCTGCGCCGCCACAACTACCCGCAATGATGATGTCAAGTATCACGAAACCTAATCCTGCCTAAGCAAACCACATGTGCCGTAACAAACGCCTAGTGATGTATAGCTCGCCCGGGCAGGCAGTCAAAAAGAAAGCTGAAGCTGAAACCGCAAGAATACCCAATGCTCCTATTCAACCTGTTTTAAGGGTCATTTTGTCCAACTCGCAAAAATATGTAGGTTTTGAGATGGCCAAACCCTGATTTATCTCAAATACTTGTGCGTACAAGGTTACTGGTTAACGTTCCCGCAAGGATTGGGTTTTTATGTCAACTTTTACACCAATGGCCCCTGGCAAATTTCCGGGCCATCCCGCCGACTCTCCTCCCGCCGACTCTCCTCCCGCCGATACACTGTCGACCGCAAAGAACATCTCGAACGGATCGACGGACTCCCGTGTTCGAAGTCTCGCCGCTCAAGACTGCACCCTCCGACTCGACCCCGCCGAACCGGCGACTGCAGAACCTGAACTCGCTTTAGAAACTGCAATCTCTGTGCTGGCACAAAGCTCAGTCGCCGAATTACGTTTTCTTCGAGTCGACGAAAATGAAGACACGATTCATCTGAGTGGAAGCGTCCGCAGCTATTACCACAAACAGCTCGCTCAAGAGACGATTCGCCCAATCGCCGCGGGACGACAAGTCGTCAACCGCGTCAACGTTCGCGAGCACGCCTAAATCGCAGGACGCCCGTTCGCGGAAATTTTGGGGCGCCGAAATTTTGGGTCGCCGAATTCTTCCGGTCTGACGAATGAGCGGTCTGTCAATTGAAAGTTTGCCGAGTAGAAATCGGTCGACACGCGGATTGAAGAACAGCAGATTGAAGAACACTCGCTCGCTCCCAGCCAGCCCGCGTCCCCCGATGCGGAAACCGCGCCACCCGAAACGCGGTCAGTGCTCTTACCATCTCACCGCGTCGACGAATAGCAAGACCGCCGCGACCGCGTCACATCGAACGACCGCGTCACATCAAGCGACCGAACCGGACTGAGAACACTCGCCACTACTGCATTTCAGCGAGCGTGTGCATCGACTCTTTCAGGTTGCTGTATAGATCCTGGTAAACAGGGAACAACCGGTTGTACGCAGCCTTCGCTTTCGCATCGGGTTTGGTTTCAGCAGCGACTTCGATCGTGGCCGAACACGCTGTCGTGATCGAGCGGTAAGCACCATCACCGACGGCAGCCAGCAACGCGACGCCGTACGCGGCGCCCTGCTCGACTCGTAGCGTCGTGATCTTTTTGCCGAACACGTCCGCCTGCATTTGACGCCACAACGTGTTCTTGCTGCCGCCACCGGATGCTCGCACCTGACGGACGGGCACGCCGAGCGATTCGATGATCTCGAGACTGTCACGCAAGGCGAACGTGATCCCTTCCATCACACTGCGGGTCATCGCACCACGATCGTGGGTCAGGTTCATTCCGACAAACGCGCCTCGTGCTTGCGGGTCCGCGTGTGGTGTGCGTTCACCGTTGAGATACGGAAGGAACAACAACGAACCGCTGCCGGCCGGCGCCGCGGCAGCTTCCCGAGTCGCCGCTTCATATGATTTCGCAGCGGGGACGCCTGCGAGTCCCTGCAACACGTTCTCGACCCACCACTGCAACGATCCGCCGCTGGTCAGGTTCACACCCATCATGTGCCACTTGCCGCGAACCGCGTGGCAGAACGTATGCAACCGGCCCGCCGTGTCGATACTCGGTTCATCACTGTGAACGAACATCACGCCACTGGTCCCGATCGACGTACTGAGCAAACCTTTCTTAACGATCCCGTTACCGATCGCACCGGCGGCGCAGTCACCCGCACCCCCGACGACTTTGCAGTCCGTCGTCAGCCCGAGCTTCTTCGCCGCCGCAGTCGTTAATGTCCCGGTAACTTCTTCGGACTCAACAACACGTGGCAACAGGTCCGAATCGAGATCGAGCTTACCGAGCAATTGCGACGACCACTCACGCTTTTTGACATCGAGCAACAACGTGCCGCTGGCGTCGCTGACCTCGGTAACGTAGTCCCCGATCAGACGACGACGGATTTCGTCCTTGGGCAACAAGACTTTCGCGAGCCGGTCGAAGGCACGTTTTTCGTTGTCGCGGAGCCACAAAATCTTGGGAGCTTGGAATCCCGTCAACGCGGGGTTGGCGACCATGCCGATCAATTTTTCGCGCGAGCCCGCCGCCGACGTGATCGCATCGCATTGCTCGGACGTGCGTTGGTCATTCCACAGGATCGCCGGGCGGATGACTTCATCGTTGGCGTCGAGGAAAACCGATCCGTGCATCTGGCCGGACAGCCCGATCGCTTTGACCTCCGATTTGTCGACTTTGGATTGACGCATGACCGCTTTGACGGTCTTCACGGTCGCCTTCCACCAATCTTCGGGATCCTGCTGCGTCCAACCCGGTCGAGGCTGTTCCATCGGGTAGGTGGCGTCGGATTCGGCAAGCACTTTGCCTGATTCATCGATGAGCAGAGTTTTCGTGCCGCTGGTGCCAACATCGATTCCGAGATAGTAAGACATGCGTGGGGGATCACTGGAAAATAGAAGGAGCTAAACAGGTTTGAACAAGGCAGCACTATAACGCGTAGCACGCTCGCTTTGTATGTGGGCCCCCGTCTCCCCGCAACTTTTCTCTCCGTCGATCCCTTACTTTTTCATGCGTTGCCCAGACCGCTCCGGTGAACGTTCTCGCCGATCAACATCGCCTGCCGTCCTGCCCCGCCGCGAATGGTTGGCCGGTGCGGTCTCGGTCATCTCGCTCGCCGGTTGCCGATCGCAGGAAGACGCCGAAACCTCCGCGGCACGACGTCGCAGGACCGACGTTCCGCTGCGAGTGGTCTGGGTCGGCAGCGACGCGGACGCCGAAATTCTTACCCGTGCCTGGTCCTCCATCAGCGAGCAACCGCTCGATGTCCGCGTCGTCGAACCACCTCGTCCGATCGCGGATTCGTCATCCGATCAATCGGCCGAGCCCCCCGAACTGAACGTCAACAGTGACCTGTTCGCGAAAGCCTCCGCAGCGGACGTGCTGATCTATCCGATCGCGATGATGTCGCAACTCGTCTCGCAAAAAAGTGTGATGCCGTTGCTCAATCAATCGTCCAACGCCGACACGCCTGCCGAGATCGGCGAGGAAGGCGAAAACGTTTTCGCCAGCGAAGACCGCACGACGATCCCCGTTGCGCTGCGAATCGCAACCACGTTTTCGAGCGAACGACTCGCGACCCCCATGGGCGGCTACCTCCCCGCGGTTCTGTTGGGCGAAGAGTCCAGTGGCGTTTCGCTCAGCGATTGGGATTCATACGAAGCGTTCGTCAAATCCTCCGACGGAAAATGCTGCGAACCGACCGCTCCGACTTGGGCCGGCGCCATGTACCTGTGGCGACTGGCGAGCAGTCTGACCGCGACGTGGCTCTTCGAGCGTGAATCACTTCGGCCGCTCTTTACCGAGCCCGAATACGTCGCCGTTCTCGAACAAATGCGTCGTGCCGTCAAAGCCTCCGTCGACGCAGAGAGCGGACGCACGCCCGGCGAAATCTACACCGCCGTCGCCAACGGCAAACTGCGAGGCGGGATCGGATTCCCTCAACGCAACCGAGCCTTCGCGACCGACGATGCCGATACCGGCGAAACGGGCGGCCCCATCACACTGGCATCGCTGCCGACCGGATCGAGCAGCCGACGCGCCGAACAAACTCAACTCGGCCTCCGATTGGACCCGAGTCGCGGAATGGTCGATCCCTTCATGTTGGTCGGATCAATGGCCTCATCGTGTCGCCAAACCGCCGCCGCCGATACCTTCATCAACTGGCTCGCCGGCGGCGAAGGCAGCGAACCGCTGTATCGCGGCATCGGCGAATTCGTCGACACCAAGACAGTCCCGAGCGAATCGTCCAACGACCCCTTTGAGAACTATCGCAGTTGGCTGAGCAAACAGTTGTCCGACGCGAGTTTCGTTCCGACGCTGCAACTGATCGGCGCCACCGAGTATTACGCGGCCCTCGACAAATCCGTGCGGGAATGCGTCCACGGTGACCAACCCGCTAAAGATGCCTGCCAAGAAATCACCGACCGTTGGGCACGACTGCATCGCAAATTCGACCTGCCGTCGCAGCAACGCAATTGGCGGCGAGCCCAAGGGATTTCATAAAATTCACGCAAACCGTCGAATCCCAGTTCGCACGTCAATCGCACCGGTTCGCACGCCGAATCGCCCCAGCTACTGATCCCCGAACTTTCGCACACGGAACAATGCGTTGCGACGTTGGCTACAATAGCCGAGCCATCGACTCGGCTCGTGACTTCGCGAGCCCCGTCAGACTCAGGCATCGCGATACAAATTCAAACATCTCTTCAGACGATTCTTTCATGCGTACTTTTCTTTGCAGATCCCTTTGTCTCGGGCTAACTCTTTGCATGGCCGCGGCGACGCAGGCTCGAGAATGGTCCTCGCCCAACGGATATTTCCGCGTCGAAGCCGAAGCAATCGCCTTTGACGACAAGACCGTGGTTCTGAAAAAACCGACCGGCGAATTGATCGCCGCCGAATTGGCCGAACTTAGCGAAGCGGATCAGGAATACGTTCAATCCCGCGAAGCCAAAGAGGCGTACGCGAAATCCGTCGACCAAATGCAAACCTGGACCGCCGCCGACGGCATGAAGGTCCGCGGCCGTGTCTTGGCGTATGGAAAAAAAGACCTCACCGTTCGCCGGCAACTCGGCAAAATGATCGTCGATGACAAGCGGTTCGCCGCCATGGATCCGCTCCATCAAAAATTGACGCTCAAGATCATTTCCAAAATCGTCGGCCAAGAAATCACAGACGAAAAATCGGTTGAGGAATGGGGCAAAACCCTCCGTGCCGACACTCGCACGTTTCCTCTCGAAGGCGTTCTGATGGAACTCGAAAGCGGTGACGAGATCGGCGTGCCATTCTTCCTCTTCGCCAAAGAGGAACAGGAACTCCTTCAACCAGGCTGGAAGGCGTGGCTCGAAAATGAATCAAACACAGAAGCTCAACAGCGAGAAAGTTTGATGATGCAAACGCAAGCGATGGAATACCAACGCGACCGCGAGAACCGCAACCAAATCGAGGCCGTCAAACTCGGACTCCTCGCCACGGCGACGGGAGTCATTTCCATTTGGGAGGTCATCCTCGAACCGGCCCAAGGCAACTACTATCGCCGAACCAGCGTCATGGTACCGGCGCAGAACAGCCAGGCGGCCGAACAAATGGTGATGCAGAAGTATCCCGGATTCCGAGTCGTCGGCGTTCGTCGCGCGAGTCGATAGACACACGCCAGACTTCTCTCGCCCGCGCTGTTGTCACCGGCACAATCGCAACTGGGCAACCGTCGTCATGCATCTGCTGACGACGATGACGGATCGTTAGTCGAGAATGCTCTCGATATCGCGGATCATTCTCGCTCGCTCGGTTTCCGGCAGCGCGTGCAGCCCGTCGTATTCGATCCAACCATTGGACACCCCAACCCCGGCCCCGACCTGACGGGCGAGTTTCATCTGCGGCTCCCACATGTGCCGAAAATGCCACGCACACGGCCGCCATGCTTTATCGCCAAGGGCCGCGAGATAACGCACCGGTGCTTGGCTGTACAACGGATTGCCGAGCGATGTCCCATAAGCGTGGTCGCCGACGTCGCCATCCCCCCAAAGACAGAACGCGGATCGAGAACAGTCACTCGTGAACACCGCTTTGTCGTTCCCGAACGAGCGAACGAGAGCCCGCAGGTCTCGGAAGAACTCGATCGCGTATGACGAAAGTGGGCCGTATCGGTCGGCGGCCTCGTCGTACCCGATTCCCGCGAACGTCTCGTCAACACAAATGGCGTCGGGCTCGAGAATCTCCATCATCCACCGGGCCTGCTGCAGCAGGTGATCCCGCCACGGTTTATACGCGATCGACATCCACCAACATTGCCCCTCGACGTCCGGCCCGGTCCACGGAAAACGCATCGGCTTCCCATCCGTTCCGACGCGGCGTCCTTCCGCAAACCGCGGAAACAACTCCGATGCATCGTCGATCAGAGTCAAATGCATGTAGATCGCCGCTTTAGCACCCGCGTCGCGAGTGTCTTTGATCCGCCGCCGCATGATCTCGGTCGACATCGAGGCTGGCCCCTGCTTCGAACCCGGCATCGCATTCCACGTCGCGCGATCAGGCCGAATGAAATCGCCGAGGTGCGGGTAGTACCCATGTTGCGTTGCCATGCCGACATGGAATTCGGCAAAATGTTTGCTATCGGCGTCATAGCCATTGCCGCGAACACCGTTTTCACCTTCCGCCGACGACAAAAAATCGTAGTAGTGAACCTTGAATTGTCGCGTCCAATCGATCGGCTCGAACTCCTCCTCGTGACCGAATTCGTGAAATGCCTTCCACGCTTTCGATGCATCACCCTGATGCAACACGAGCCAGCATGACTCGGTAATCGATTGACCGGGTGCTAACTCAATCACTCGCCCGGCCGTCCAAGCTCGCTGGCCGTCGGATCCAACCGTTGACCGGAATCGCATCGGAGAATCCGACGCTGAAAACAGCCCCACGTGCCATGACGAAGACGCCGCCGAAATGTCAACGACCGGCACCAACAGCAACGCCCTCGTTTGGCGTTCGTTCGGAAAACTTGCCATCGGTTCGAGATAATGGCAATCGAAATCCTGCCCGTCCAATTCAACGTTGCAGTCACCGAGAAACTCGCTCATCCCCAACGACGAGAACCGCTTGTCATGAGCGAACCCCGCCACGTTCAGCGGCAAATAGAGGTATTGATGGCGAGTCGAAGGATCAGGAGAAGCCGATGTTGAAAACGACACTTCAACGGACTGAACTTCCGCAGACGTGTTCTGAATCTCGAGCGATGCCTCTAACACATTCGCCTGCGTTTCCGATGGACTCTGGTGCAAATGATGGCGATGATGAAAACGAACGGGTCCGGCCTGACCTAACAACGATGGTTGTTCCGCTTCTTCTTGATCCGTCTTTTCAAACAAACGGACACGAGCTGAAATCAATGGACTTCCATCACTTGGATGCAACAAAGACCTTCCGTCACAAGACACCGAAGTGTATTGATTACTAACCGGATCCAGCGTCCACTTAATCACTCCATCTTTAGGTGATTTCGCACCAAAGACAGGTGTTGTAAGCATCGATCCAGAGACACTCGATGCGCATGCAGAAATTAAAAAGTCGCGGCGTTTCATGGGCGGGTTCCTTTGCACACAAACGCCCGCAGTGCTGACGTTTGAAAAGGTCGATTAAGGTGGGTCGAGACAAGTGAAATGCTCATCCACACCCAACGACTTAGCAACCCCGTGCGACAAAATCATCACCGAAGCACACGCCCAAAACAAATCCCAAACCTCAAAACACTCTATACGTTCACCAACCCCAAAAACCAACAAAGGGCCACAGACAAACTCAACTGTCACCTACACCTCCCCACTTCGATCTCTCCGAGATACGCTCGTGAGTCATGGGTAATCAATAAGGTTCAACACCCAGGCAATCGACGCAACTTCGTCGCATCAAGATCCAACCCCATTTCCGTGATCATGGCCACCAGTTCCGATTGCCCGCGCAATTTTAACTTTTGCGTAATCGACGATTTGTGACGTTCGATCGTCTTCGGACTGCGAAACAACAACTTCGCCACCCGCGGAACACTCAGTCCGTGCCCCAACAACACCGCAACCTCGAGTTCACGCCGGGTCAAAACGTCCAACGCCCCCAGGCCGATGTATTCCGAATGGACTTCCTCGATCGGTTCCTGTGTTTCGATTTCGTCGTGCCCCGTGCTCGTCCGCGAAATCACAATCACTCGGTTATACGGTGGTGTTTTATCGCGAATGGGCCAAACGTTGGAATGGATCCGCTTGCCGTGATAAACGTGCGTGATCGACAGCGGTTTGCCTTCGTCGAGCACTCGGCCGATCATCGCCATCCGCTCGGCGGCGTACTCGGGCGAATGAAAATCACTGATTTTCTTGCCTTGATAATCAATACCCGTGCATTGCGAAAACAACACCATTGCGGTGTCATTGACGAACAACAACCTTCCCTCCGCATCCGTGATACTGATCCCCACACCTGCCGTTCGCGTCACCGCGGCCCATAACGACATGGGATCAATTTGGGGAGGATCAATTCGGTCCTGTCGGGCCGAATGATCAGACACGGTGCGATGCGATGACGTCTCGGACATAGAACCAGGACCGATCGTATAAAATATGAAAAAGCGACAAGAGATGAGGCGATCGACTCATAGATTACCCCGGCCAGCCCCCCAATACTACAGATTCGTTGAGTTCACCAGGACGACTCTTCTCGCGTTTTTGGGATCACGGGTCTGCGCACCGAAACAATCGTTACTTTGTTTCGGTATCAGCCCGCGTCCAACACGACCAACCGATTGCATACGACAGTTACGGCGAAAACCGTCGGTCGCCGCATCGGCTGAACTCGATCAGCCTAGGCATGCTCATAAAAACAGTGTGCCAGAACGATCGATTTGAGGATCGCGTCCTCATCGTGGCCGGAGTTGCCCTGGTTGGCTCACGACCTGGCTAATCATGGAGGGAACAACCGAGCCACGGAAGGCACTTTTTTTCAGCGGGGCCACCCGATCCGTCACCTTCTTGGCGTCGCCCCACTCGAAGGCGTCCGCAGATCACACTATCTTCTCTACAGGTAATCCCGGGCGTCTTCGATGAGTGACGTCATACGTAATGTAGAGATCGATGATGAAATCGGACCACCTCCTAACCTGGACGCTCTTGTTCAGCCTCCCTTTACTGAGTGCATGCGGCGGATCCAAGAACACCGACGCCGCCGCAGAACGACCACCGCAAAAAGTTTCGTACGCGGTCGCGACGCAAGACGAGGTCACCGATTACGTTGAACTCGTCGGGCGACTCTCCGCGGACGAAAGCGTCGTGATCCAGTCGCGAGTTTCAGGCTTCCTCCTCAAGACGCACTTTGTCGACGGTCAACGTGTCAAAGAAGGCGACCTGCTGTTCTCGATCGAACCTGACGAATACGAAGCGATCTACAATCAGGCACAAGCACAGATTTCGGTTGCGGAAACACGTCTCGAACTGGCTCGAAAAAAATTCGCCCGTTCGCAAAAGCTGATCGATGGCGATGCGATCTCTCGTGAAGAGTATGACGAAGATCAAGCCGCCGTGGCTGAGGCAGCCGCCCGCGTCATCGCCAGCAAAGCCGACGCGGCCCGTGTCAAACTCGATGTCGGTTACACCAAAATCGTTTCACCGATTACCGGACGTGTTGACCGCGCATTACTCGACGACGGCAACTTCGTCACCGGTGGGTTGGCCGGCGGCACGGTTCTCACCACGGTGGTGAAAGATCACCCGATCAAAGCGATCGCGAACCTCGACGAAAACGTCCGATTGAAATTCATGCGTCGACAACGTGAACTCGCAGGCGACGATTTCAAAGAAGCCAACAAACTCGATGAGTTGCACATACCGTGCTACTTGCAACTGCAAGACGAAAAGGGGTTCCCACACGAAGGCACGCTCGAGTACTCGGAGATCCAAGTCAACGAACGCACCGGCACGTCACAAATCCGCGGCGTCTTTGACAACCAAAACGGACTGCTGACGCCTGGCATGTTTGTGCGTTTGAAAGTCCCGGCGTCCGACGCACACCCGGCCGTTCTGATTCCGGACACCGCCGTTGGAAATGACCAGGCGACAAAATTCGTCTATGTGATCAACGAAAAAGACGAAATCGAACATCGCACCGTCGAGATCGGTGACCGACGCGATAACCTGCGAGTGATCTTGTCCGGCGTCAAATCGGAAGAGTCCGTCGTGGTCGCGGGAATGCAGTTGGTGCAACCCGGGATGAAAGTCACTCCCGTCCTGCAGGGCCAATAGAGGCTGCAGTCAAGTGTTCTCGGGATCGCACCGAGAACGAATCACGTCCGATGGCCCTTCCGACTCCAATACGATCATGTCACAGTTCTTTATCCATCGCCCGATCTTTGCCTGCGTCATTTCGGTATTGATCGTCCTGGCCGGCGGTATTTTTGTTTGGACCCTGCCGATCGCGCAGTACCCGGACATCACTCCACCGTCGGTATTGGTGACCACGAAGTATCCCGGTGCGAGCAGCGAGGTCGTCGCCGAAACGGTCGCCGCACCGATCGAACAACAGGTCACGGGCGTGGAAAACATGCTCTACATGTCCAGCCAATCGACCAACGATGGCGGCTATTCGTTGACCGTGACGTTCGAAGTCGGCGCCGATTTGGACATGTCTCAGGTGCTCGTGCAAAACCGCGTGAACCTGGCCACGCCGGTTCTGCCTGCCGAGGTAAAAAGCATCGGCGTCTCGGTGGTGAAAGCATCGGCCAGCTCGCTGTTGGCCGTGTCTTTTTTCTCGCCCGACCAATCTCGTGACCAGTTGTACCTGAGCAACTTTGCAACCATCCGCGTCAAAGACGAACTCGCTCGACTCTCCGGCGTGGGGAACATCTCGATCATCGGCCAACGCGACTACAGCATGCGGGTTTGGTTGGATCCCGATCGCATGGCCGCACTCGGCCTGGCCGCGAGTGACGTGATCGCGTCTCTGAAAGAACAAAACATTCAAGTCGCCGCCGGGGCTCTCGGCAGACCACCAGTTCCGACGGGCCAAGATTTTCAATACACCCTTAAAACGCTCGGCCGTTTGTCGACCGCCGATGAGTTCGCCGACATCGTTGTCAAAACGGGCGATGACGGGCAGATCGTCCGGCTCAGCGAATTGGTTACCGAGAAACGCACCGATGAAAACGGCAAAGAGTTCGGCGGCATCGGTTTCGGCTCCGGTTTCGAAGACACCAAGTGCAACCTCGACGGCGTCCCTGCCTCGGGACTGATGATCTATCAATTGCCGGGATCCAACGCGCTCGACACCGCGAACCTGGTACGGGCAAAGATGGAGGAACTGCGTGCGACGTTCCCGTCGGGTGTCGATTATTCGATCAGCTATGACACGACGCCGTTCATCAGCGAATCGATCATGGAAGTCTTCAAATCGCTGCGGGACGCGATCCTGTTGGTGGCGATCGTCGTCCTGGTGTTCCTGCAATCCTGGCGTGCGGCAATCATCCCTTTGATCGCGGTTCCCGTTGCGATCATCGGCACGTTTGCGGTGATGGCGGGCATCGGCTTCAGCCTCAACAACCTGTCGCTCTTCGGGTTGGTGCTGGCGATCGGGATCGTGGTCGATGATGCAATCGTGGTGGTCGAAGCGATCGAACATAAACTCGAACATGGCGCCGGTCCGGTCGAGGCGGCCGAGCAAGCGATGCGTGAAGTGACCGCCCCGATCATCGCGATCTCGTTGGTTCTGATGTGTGTGTTCATTCCGTGTTTGTTCATCTCCGGAATCACCGGGCAGTTCTTTCAACAGTTCGCGGCGACGATTGCGGTCTCGACGTTCTTCAGTGCCGTCAATTCTCTCACGCTCAGCCCGGCGCTGAGTGCGTTGCTGCTGCGTCCGAAATCGGAACAGAACGATTGGCTCTCTCGCGGGATGAACTTCTTGTTCGGTTGGTTCTTCAACCTGTTCAATCGCTTCTTCGGCGCCGTCTCGGAGATCTACGCCACCGCGGCCGGTTGGCTCGTTCGCCTGTCGCTCGTCGTGATGCTGATCTACGCTGGCCTGTTGTGGGGAACGTACAAAGGGATGACCACCGTGCCGACGGGTTTTGTTCCGGCACAGGACAAAGGGTATCTGCTCGTCGACATTCAACTGCCCGACTCGGCCTCGCTCGAACGAACCGATCGCGTCGTGAAAATCCTCAGCCAAGCGTTGCTGGGTGATCGCAGTGGCGACAGCGGTCAGTTGGCCCAAACCGTCGCCAATGACCGAGCGAGCGATGGCGAACACGGGCACGAACCGTCCGACGAAGCACACGCAGGTAATTCGGGTTCGATGCCGGGCGTCGATCACACGCTCGAGATCGTGGGACAATCCTTCGTTCAGAATGCCGTCGGATCGAACTTCGCATCGGTGTTCGTGATCCTCGATCCGTTCCACGAACGTGAAGACGATTCGCTGTATTCCGAACAAATCGCGACGCGGGTTCGCCAGGCGGCGGCAAAGGAAATTATCGACGCGCGAGTAGCCGTGTTCGGTCCGCCCCCGGTCGACGGCCTCGGCAGCGGTGGTGGATTCAAAATCATGGTCCGCGACATCGGACAAATGGGACTGTCCGAACTCGAAAGAGTCACGACGGCGGTCTCAGTCGCCGGAACAAAGGAACCGGAAATCATGGGAATGCAAACCGGATTCCGCGCCGACACGCCGCAAATGTTTGTCGACGTGGACCGCGCCAAATGCAAGGCCATGGACATCTCCCTGAGCGAAGTCTTCACGACCCTGCAAACGTATCTCGGCGGATATTACGTCAACGACTTCAACGCATTCGGACGGACCTGGCAGGTGAACTTGCAGGCCGACCCGATGTATCGCCTCACGCCGCAGCAGATCACCGATCTCTATGTCCGTAGCAACAACGGCGACATGGTTCCGCTCGGCACGTTGGCGAAGGTCACCGACACGACCGGCCCCGCCGCCGTGCAGCGTTACAACGGCTTTTCCGCGGCCGCGATTAACGGTGTGGCCATGCCCGGCGTCAGTTCAGGTGACTCGATTAAGACGGTCGAAAAAGTGGTCGCCGAGACCCTGCCTTTCGGATTCGACACACAGTGGACCGAACTGACGTACCTGCAAATTCAAGCCGGCAATACCACGTTAGTCGTGTTCGCGTTGGCTGTCGTGCTCGTTTACCTGGTGCTGGCGGCCCAGTACGAGAGCTTAAAATTGCCGCTGGCCGTCGTGATGGTCGTTCCGATGTGCTTGCTTTGTTCGGTCATCGGCGTGGCCCTGGCCGGGATGGACATTAACATCTTCGTTCAAATCGGTTTTGTCGTTCTGGTCGGTTTGGCGAGTAAGAACGCGATCCTGATCGTTGAGTTCGCCAAAGAGCAACAGGAACAAGGACTCAGCAAATTCGACGCAACAATCATGGCCTGCCGATTGCGACTCCGGCCAATCATCATGACATCGCTGGCGTTTATCCTCGGCGTCGTTCCACTCGTCCTGGGCAGTGGCGCCGGTGCCGAGATGCGATCCACTCTCGGTGTTGCCGTGTTTTCGGGGATGCTCGGCGTGACGTTCTTTGGCATCTTTTTGACGCCGGTGTTCTATTACATTCTCGCCAATCGGACTTCCCCTTCGCAGGAAAGTTAGTGTGTTTCACCGAACCGTCGCTAAACTGAAATCATGGACGCAATCCTACTGGGACTCGTTTTCGTTTGTGGGCTTGGTCATCGCGACGCTGTTCTTTTGCGGATCGGTAACGCCCTCGCTCTTGCCGAGACCGTATTTTGTTCAGGGCGTACTGTCGGGGTTCTCCCTCGCGATTGGGTACGGCGTTGGCGTCTTCTTAGTTTGGATGTGGACGTTTTTGGAACTCCCACACCCGGGCGAGGCGTCCGCGAAACGCTCGAAACTGCTCTCCGTGGTCGCAACGAGTCTTGTTTTCGTGTTCTACATTTGGCGGGCAACGGAGTGGCAAAACTCGATCCGTGAATTGATGGAATTGCCGCCGGTCGAATCAGCCGATCCGTTTCGATTCTTCCTGATCGCGATCATCGTTGCCTGCGTGTTGGTAGCGATCGCGAGAATTCTGATCTACGGCGGTCGCAGGCTTTCAAACGCGTTGCAACGTTTCGTACCGCGCCGGATCGCGATCACGGTCAGCACCCTGGTCGTTTTCATCGTGGCGTTGTTTATCGGCAACGGCGTGATCGCCCGCGGATTGCTGAACGTCGCCGACCGATTTTTCTTGAAGGCCGACCTCTTAATCGATGACAACATCGAACGACCGACACGCGCGTTGGCCTGCGGCAGTGAAGAGTCGTTGGTGGAATGGGAACTGATCGGACGACGCGGCAAAGACTTTATCGGCGGCGGCCCAACCCGTGAAGAAATCAGCAAATTCACCGGCGACGAGGCGATGCATCCGATCCGCGTTTGCGTCGGCATGCGTTCAGTCGACGGAGAAAACGGTCGCGCTGAATTGGCGTTCGAAGAACTCAAACGGGTCGGCGCGTTTGATCGAAAAGTGCTGATCGTCGCAACGCCCACAGGCACCGGATGGCTCGACGAAGGTGCCGTCGACACGATCGAGTATCTTCACCGGGGCGACACCGCAATCGTTAGCGCGCAGTACTCGTATCTCCCTAGTTGGATCACGATTCTCGTCGATCCCTCGCGATCACGCCGATCGGCGACCGCGTTATTCGACAAAGTCTACGCACACTGGACCACGCTGCCGAGAGAAACACGCCCGCGGTTATATCTGTTCGGCCTCAGCCTCGGTTCGTTCGGATGCGAAGACGCCGCCGATCTGCTCGAAACGTTCCAAGACCCAATTAACGGTGCCGTCCTAAGCGGGCCGCCGTTCCCCAGCCATCAATGGCAAACCATTGTCGCTTCACGCAATCCCGATTCGCCGATTTGGATGCCGACGTTTCGAGACGAGTCGATCGTTCGCTTCACGGCACAAAAGAACAGCCTCAACACTGGAAAACCCTGGGGGCCGATTCGAAACGTTTATATCCAACACGCGAGCGATCCGATGGTCTGGTTCTCACCATCGTTAGCGTGGCACCGACCGCAGTGGCTGACCGAACCACGAGGCCCCGACGTCTCGCCCGCGTTGCGTTGGTACCCAATCGTCACGTTCCTGCAAATCGCGTTCGATCTGCCGATGGCCACCAGTGTCCCGATCGGATACGGCCACAACTACTCGCCATCAAACTACATCGACGCCTGGGTCGCCGTGACCGAACCGGACGGATGGTCCCGTGACGAACTGATCCGGTTGAAAGAAGAGTTCCTACCCGCCGCGAATGAGGCCGAGGTTGCCGACGACGATTGAAACGGCACGTTGTAATGATGTGGCATCTGATGCCGCATCAATCATCAGAGGCGGCATCGTCAAAGTGCGAGGCACCTTTATCGATCGTGTTTTTCAATTGCGATTGGGTGAGCACTCCATCCCATACCGCCACGTCGTCGATTTCACCTAACCAATCGCCACCATCACTTACCGAAAGAGCCCGATCAGGACGTCGCCCGATGGTGAAATTTTTCATCGAGGCATGCGAGGTCGCCAAAACATCCTCGCCAACAAGGACGCCATCGACGTAAAGCTTCAATCCGTTCGCCTCACTGACAGTCATGGCCACGTGCGTCCAATCTCCGAGCGTGATGGTACCGGGGATCGACGCGACCTCTACGATCACGCCCTTGCCTGGTAACACCGTCGCCGACACCGAGCGGTCAGGTTCGACTCGGATGAACGCGCCTGCTTGATTCGACTTCTGAGTTCCCGCGATGTAGGACTTGTCCGGAGATTGACTCTTCAACCGCACCCACGCCGCAATTGAGAAGTCGGTTTGCGGAAACGGATTCTCGCTCGTTGAAATGAAGCCTCCCTCGTCCTGGAACGTTGCCGCTCGCCCCAATTTACCGGGGACAAAATGAACAATTCCGCCTACCAACCCATCTCGGGAACCAACCGAATCATCGGCATTTCCGTCAAGATTCCAGTGTCCAATTAAATTTGCGGGAGGCCCCGTCACCACGACGTGCTCACGCCGCTTAGGCCGATACCTCACCGTGAACGTCACGTCACCTTGAACCGTTTCGTCCAAGATAAATCGACCACCAACGCGTTTCGTATCCATCACCTGACCTTGGGACTCAACCACTCGCGCCACCTCCGATGCGGGCAACTCGATTTGAGCGGTCATTCCCGGAGGCAACGCAACGGACAATTCCAACAACTCATTTTCAAACGTCCAATCGATTTTGATTGGTCCGCGTGGTGTCGGCACTTTACCCTTGGCATACTTCAATCCGCCGATGCAGGGTCGAATGCGGGCAACTTCCCATCCTGGAGTCAGGGCTTCGGCACCAAGAATGTATCGCGGCAATAGGTTGGCGGGCGCGGCACCCCAGGCGTGATTCCAATCCTGGTTGGGTTTGTAGTTCTGATCCCATGCTTCCCAGGTGATCGTGGTTCCCGCTCGCACCATATTTTGCCAACTCCGTCGGTTCGGAGCCGTCATCATGGCAACCGCATAGTCATCAGCGCCGTTTTTAAACATCGCTTCCATCAAATATTGGGCCGCATAAACGGAACACCTCATCCCGCGACTTCCCAGCCATTGAGCAATCTGCTCTCGGCTGGATTCAGGCGCTAGCCCGAAAGCGAGGGGAAACAAATTCGCGTGAACCGATTGATGCTCCGTCCCAACACCATCGCGATAACGTCCTGACTCGGCATCAAAGAGCTGCCTCTGAAATTCCCGATAACTCCGTTTCCCGTGTGCAGTGAATTCCTCCACGTCATCATCGATACCGAGACCATGAGCCATTTGAATCATTAACGCGGTTGCTCTCAGGTGAAACGCATTGACAACCGTATTGATTTCCTTGAACTCATAACGATCCCGCTCGCCTGCCGGCCAATCAACGATGTCAGTCCGCTTGATCTGCTGGGCATTGCTATGGATCAATCCATCGGAACCGCGTCGATCGAGCAGCAGTTTCGACTTCACGGACTCGTACCGCTCGGCTAACCACTCGGTGTCGCCCGTTCGCATCCAATCCGCATGCAACATGAACACCATGTGCGGCGCCCATTCCGTCGGCCACGTGCCATGTTTCATCAGATGGTCGAACGTATCTCGGGCCATCTGAACGTCGTGGTCGCAATAGTAGTGACTGAGTTGGTTCAAATAGGCATCGGCTTCGTACGGAATGCGTTCACGATCTCCGTCGACATAAACACCAGCAAACGTGGTGGCTTTGATCGAGTAGCGACACAGTCCCCAGATCTGATTGAGCATCTCATCAGACGATTCAAACGCAGCGGCATTGTCATCCCACGTCGCCGCATACGCCGCTCGCCGCGTTACGTGTTCCGGGCGCAGCTCGCCATCCCAGCCTTCGATCTCGAGCCAACGAAACGGTGCAACAACACCCCACTCTGCCGGCGTCAAAATCGCGCCACGTTTCTGCTGAGTGTTACGCCCGTCAGGCTTGGGCGCCGCAATCACCGAGGCACCGCCATCAACCGTAACGATCGTTTTCAGGTATCGAACCGTACCAGGGGGTGTGCGGTCGATGCGTCCTTCCGCAAACGCCTCACCAAAATGAACGACAACCTCACCGCGTACGCCCGGCGGAGGATTCAGCCGCACATTACCAAACGCAACGCGACCAAAATCGACAAGGTACGCACCTGATTCCATCTGCACGATGTTGACCGGACGCTCATCAACGAGATGCACCGGCGCGGCAGATGTGCAAGGAGTGATGACCAACCATGAGAGAATCGTGGCTACGCTAACAAGTGGGGATCGCATGTGACTCGGTATTCCTCAATATTCGCCGTAAGATAATGGGCTTCGCCGCGGGGCATCGGCTTCCCACGCAGGGGCATCGGCTTCCCACGCAGGGCATCGGCTTCTGATCAGAGCGATGGATACGGGTGACCGACCTCTGGTCAACCCGTAGCGATATTCTAACCATTTCCGAATCACCGCTTGCAACACCTGCTTACTTGTCACAGGCAGCGATCCAGCAAGGCATCTCCCCTGACAACCATCCTCAAACGGATCCAGCATTTCAAGCAATGGCGAGCCAGTCTTAAAACAGCTGGACGTCGCGAGAATTCAGTCCCTCGATGCCTGGCGATATCCGCTATTTCGTTTTAGCAACTGCGTTAGTTAGACGCGTCTGTTGCATCACTCGGCACTTCGGTGATCGTCTCGTCCAAGTCCAAATTAGTATTATTAGCGTCGGGGTTGTCGCTGAGATATTGTCCAATTTCATCACTATTGGTCACAACACCGGGCTCGCTACTATCACAACCAACAAACGCGATCGAACCCGCTACAAAAAACATCAATACGAAATTGCGAAACATGTCTAAATTCCTTTACTACGGTCAAGCTTGAAACAAAAGGGCCGGGCGCACTTGCGCCCGGCCTCGAGAAAGGCGAACTGCGTCCGCCTCAGAATTCTTCTTCGATAACCTCTTTGCCCGCTCGCGTGCCCAAGGCTCCCCAAAGACCAAACGGACTTGCGGAACCAGGAGGCAGGTTGTTGCTCGGGTCATCGCCCACGTGTCGACTGGTCTGGTTGCCCGCCTCGATTGAATCGGTAATAAACTTAACCGCCCCATCGCCCATCAGAATATGGCAGCCGCCTTGGTGACGACTTCCTGCGGGATAAAGGCCATCGGATAGTTCGTTTTCACTCCCATTCGAATCAACACAGAGGTTGCTGTTTGGCGGCGTGACGATGGTCAGGTAACCGTAGACACCACGTCCCATCGCCCACTTGTAACCGCGTCCGGCTTCTTCGGCACCACCGAGGGCGATGCTAGTGAAGTTGGCTCCCGATCTCCAAAATTGCGGACGTTGAGGATCGATGTCACCATCACAAGCTTGGTTCCCACCTTCGTTTCGCGAAACAACAACACTGGTGCTTCCCGATACGAGACGGGTTCGCGTGTCATTGTCGCCCAGGTCCGTCACGATTTCGCCCGCACAAATTGTGTTGGCCAAACCATCGAGAACGTCGCGAAACTTCATCACGTGACGTGAACGAAAGAACCCGCGATTCGAAACACGTGAACGTTGGCGATACGTCGCCACTTGCCACCCCGTTCCGGATTCGTTTCCGCGATCGTCAATGTTGCTGAGCAGTAATGCCGTGGCATCGCCGAGACTCGCGGCGTAATTGGTACGCCCTTGCGCGGGCAAACCGCGTCCTGGATCACTCGGGCATCGCAAGCCGGGCACTTCAGTCAACCAAGGCGTATACGGATCAGTCGTACCGTGGTTCGCGATCGTAAAGCGAGGCTCGCTGCCCATCGGAGGATGGACCACGGTGCCGCCGGGCGCAATGTAAGAATTGCTAATTTGCTCCCACAACCCTTGCTGCTCCATAAAAGGAGTTAACCCGACCAACCAACTCAATTCGAGCACGTTGTCTGGAAGAGGCTTGGCCGCACCGACCTTTTGATTGGTGCCACCGTTTTGCATCGGCAACTGATTGTAGGCGGAGTGATAGTTGTGGACAGCCAGACCAATTTGCTTGAAATTGTTGCTACAGCTCATCCGCCGAGCCGCCTCACGAGCGGCCTGAACAGCCGGCAACAGCAAGCCGACCAAGACGCCGATGATTGCGATCACGACCAGCAATTCGACGAGGGTAAACGCGGGACGAAGAACAGAACGCTTCATGGTAAAGATTCCCAAACGAGGAGAGAGGATTGGTGAAAACACACCAAAAGAAAGAAATCGGTTCGAGACGAGTCTCGAGTACGAAGGATGGTTATCGGTGGGCATTTATTTTTCCTTTGTTGCTGAAAACTCGCTGAATCGTCCGGCACCGAGACGCATGACCAACTCCAATTCATTAGCCGTTAGTGCGCCATCCCATACCGCCACATCGTCGATCTTACCGCTCCAATAACAATTCGATCCGCCGATTTGCACCGGATCAGGCCGTCGCGCGATGGTGAAGTTGCCGGCCACGACATGCGATTTGCCGGCGTCGCCAGACCCGACGAGGCCGCCATTGAAGTACAGCTTTAACCCGTTCACCCTGCTGACGGTCATTGCGACATGCGTCCATTGCCCGATCACACATTTTCTCGCCGACGAGGCCGCTTCGATGATCACGTTGTCATTCGGGAGCACCTTCGCCATCAAAGTCAGATTGGGTTCCACACGCAAAAACGCGCCCGCCACGGACGACTTCTGAGCCCCCGCGATGTAGGCTTCCGTCGTTGACATTTCGTCCATCGAAACCCATGCCGCTAAGGTAAAGTCCGTGCGAGGCAGTGGGTCGGCACCCATCACGATGAAGTCGCCGTCACCGTCAAATGCTGCGGCTTGCCCCAATCGTCCGGGCACAAATGAAACGTCCCCACTCACGTTGCCGTGGTGCACTCCAACGGAATCTTTTACGTTCCCATCAAACGTCCAGTGCGCCACCAACTCGGCCGCGGATAGCGAGACCGTGGTTTGATCACGCGGCCTCGATTGCCATAATCTTCTTATCGACAACGCGTGTGAGTGATTGTCGGGATCGTGCAGCGAAACGACCCCGACCTCTCCATCCATCGTCGCCGCCTGATTCGCCGTCAACCGAACCGGGTCCGCAGGGCGATCCTCGATCGACTCAGACGACAAGAGCTCCACGACGCCTGACAAGACGACAACATTGAGTTCGCCGCTCGGTTGCACCTCAACACCAAATCGCGTGCCCAGATCAACAACTCGCGACTTCTCGGTACGAATCGTAAAGCCCTTCGACTCGGGCGTTTCGCATTGAGCGACCAGCTTGCCAACCTTCAGGTATCCCGAGTTGACGCTGCCCGGTTGGCTGCCGACCCAAAACTCAACGGGGCCTTGTAACACAACCTCAGCCCCCGAGTTGTATCGCAGCTCCGCGACGCCACTTTTAAGGACCAGTTTCTGCCCCGCATTGATCCCCGTATTGATCGGTGGCGAAAACCCGTCCCAATCCGGCAGATCCACACCCACCAAACGCGCGATCGGACCAGATGTCGCGCTCGCGACGTCGCCGCGATGCGCATCAGATCGTGGCGAGAAACGAGTCCCCCAGTACCCACCACACACACCCAACAGAACCGCCGCGGCAAAGTAAGCGAGTCGCAACGGATGGCTGTGCCAATCAAAGACACTCCATGCGGCCCTCGGCAATGACACAGGGTGAGAAGCCTCACTCTCGGCTAACGCTTCACTCGGACGCAGACCGCCCCCCGCCCAAGTCCGTATGTTTGTCGCATCCCACAGGCAGGCCCGGTAAAAATGATTGATGTCCGGACTGCTCGCAACAAGCCGGCTCAACTCCTCCGACTCGTCTTGCGTCAACTCATCGTGCAGAGAGCCTTCAACGAGTCGGATGATTTCTTCTTGCAATTTTTGCGGCAGAGGATCATTCACTGGAAGCCTCCGCCATTGCGAGCCCGTCAACGCACCTCACCAATGACAACCGAAGTCGCCGAACCGTCTGCCTCACGCTATCAAAACTGCGACCGACATCGGCGGCGATGTCCCGGCGGTCCTCCAATCCCGAATAATATCGCTTCAACAACTCACGATGACCGGCACTGAGCTTTTGCAAGCAGATCAATAAGTTCCGCTGTCGAACCTCAACCTCGTCGATGTCCTGCGTGAACTGCTCAGCAACTGCATCCAAAAACTCATTCGTCATGCGTGAGCCTTCACGCTCGGACTTTTTTCGGTGAGCGAGAACCAAATAGTGTGCGATCGTCCGCGCCCAAGCACCAAAATCTCGAGACGAATCGTATTGGTCGAATTGCTGCCAGAGGCGAATACGGGTCTGCTGTGCGATATCGTCCGCATCCGACCAACGAGGCACTAGCGCCAGAATATAGGCATACAAACGCCGCTCCTCATTGCCGAGCAAGCGTATGAATTCCAAAGTGCGATCGCTTTCAGCGGCGCGAGGGCTGTCCCCGATCTCCACCATTCATTCTCCCGTATCCGAGTAACCCGTAGACTTGCAACTAAAAGTAATAAGCCCAAAAAGGCATTCTGTGACGCGGAACTTTCCCCAAATTATCCTTTTCTCTGAAAACCCCTTACAGAGGCCCCAACGTCACCCGCCGAATAGGCGGCAACATCGAAGAGATTGTCGATCAGCCGAGTGAACACTTGCAAACTATCTCGCACCTTGGCGACGGCCTGCATCCGCGATCACGTACCAATGGAAGCTAGGCAACAACATGACCACGCGTGGTCCAGACCCGTTTCTCGCAAGAATTGCCTTAAAGATTTTCAGTAGCGATCTGGACCGTGAGGCCAACGAAGATAGCACCATCGATCCGGTTCAGAATCGGTTGACCACCCGCAGATTTCATGAACCACGTGTTCCGCTGCTTACCAAGGCGACGACACCTGCGAAGACAACGAGTGCGACCAGGATAAACACGCACCAAGAGCGATTAACTGCATCGCGACCAATCTTCTCGGCAACGACGACACCGTCCCACCTCACGCGAAACGACAGCCACGCGAGATCCATCGGGTATCCTGCCCCGACAAACTTGAGCAATGCGACCACGTCGATGCGCATATGAGCGTCACAACGCCAATCGCTACCGCGAACGCGTGAACAATCACCCCCGTGCACAATCCGTCCGTGACGAGCAACCTCGCAGGCAATCCGCTCATCGCTGATTGAGCGAGCACGAAAACATTGTCGAGTCCGGCCGCCAACGCCAAGAGCACCGTTGCAACAACGAACCCCAACAGGGATTCAAATGAGAGCATGAATTCGAGAGATCGTTTTCGCACACCTATCGCCGACACCCATTGACATCATAGTGAAAAGCCACGACAAGCCATTCCGGCTGCTTACGAGAAACGTTGGCCACAGGATTATTCGAATTCGTCCTCACGCCGAGTGTAGAGCGAATTGACGTAGCGACGGGACTGCGTAATTAAAACGGCAGCGGGCAATAGACAATACATGGCAGCCCCTATCACCGAAACGATCAACGACGACCAATCACGCGACTGCGCAACCCAAAAACAAGCACTGACCGCTGAAAAGCCACACATTGGTCCAAACAGTAACCAGACACCAATCAAGGTCAATCGGTTCGGCGGTGCAGACGCGAGTGCACTGTACTTCGGAACAAAATTATCATGCCACACATCCTGGTTAAGTCGCTCACCAATCGGTACATAGCCACTTCTCGTCGGGAGCAAAGGTGAACGAGCGACAAGAGGATGCGTATTCTTAGAGCTCATGCTACAGCTAGTATCTCTCGATGAATCATTCGTTCTACGCCAATAACCGAACCAAGCGAACCGTATCCCGTTAACGACCTCGACTTCCCCACGCTCGCGGCAGTTCGCTCAATCAGCAAATTCGCCAATAGGCTCTTCTCTCCTACATACGAACGCGACAACCGCTAACGGACCTTTTGCTCGCCGCGATGATTTCGTTCAAATTCGTCAGCCATCATTCCGGCGTCCACCTCAGGATCGATAACTGCATCTTGAATTTCCGTTCCACCAGCAGGAACCGACTCGCCCGACAACTCGGTCGCCGATTGTGGATTAGGGCCTGACTCGCTGCGAGAACAACCACCCACGCCCACCAGCATCAGCGACAACAACTGGGCCGATAAGAATCGTTGATTCATTTTAATTCGCCAGGAAAAGAGATTTCAGATGGATAACGAAAGCACGATACGTGTGGAGACGAATGACTTCAACCTCGAGATTATCAGCGGCACTCTCCGCTCCACGACACCGCGCGTCAATCCGTCACAGTGTATCGGGAAGCAACCGACAGCATCTTACCACTTCACCGAATCCGAGATCGACGGACTACTTGGATTTCCAGACCCCAGTCCGGATCAAGATGCAACGCGACGCGGTTCCGGCAATGCCGCAATACACCCTCCTGGCAGAAGGGTCGAGCGAAGCGTGGAGAGGTCGAACGCTGATCAACCTGACCAGCATCACCCCATTCCCGGTTCACGTAGTAATTGACCACGAAAAGCCCGAACGAAACGAAAGCACAGCCGGTCGGAACAGCGCCCCGCTTGGTCCGCCCAACGACGATGAACGTGTGCGATTGAAACCAGCGGAAAACGTGAGCACGAAAGCAGACCGGATCAAGCCGTAATGCGAATCAGCCAAAGATTCGTGCCCATATGAGAAGGTACAGATTGCAAACCAGGGTTGACGCGAAATAGGTCGCCAATCCGAACAAGACATACATTGATGGCCCCGAACTACGGCGTCCAAGATAGCGAAAAACCACATAGAACGCCGCAAAGATGACAGCGCCATGCAGTCCTCCCATGAACACGCTCGCCTTGGGTCCCAAAACGGAAAACGGCATCAATAACAACGCCCACGGAGGAGGAACGTACATTGCTAAATTCCTTGAGAGAGAGAGGGCGTTGGTAATGTCAACCGCAACCGGCATTACCTCGTCGCGCGACAAATGGGTAGAAGATTCAAGTGTCCAGACAACCTTTCTTGGCCTCCAATGCCATCCATCTGCCATCATCGTCCCGTTGTCTGTGAAATGGATTTGCACCTATTCACACGATTCCTAATGCGCGGGAAATTACCAGGCGTGAACTCAAATATCGAAAAACACTTTTTCAAATCACTGCAACGGAGACGATGCGGACGTGGAAGCAGAATTTTTTGTTACGGCAGCGATTTCACTTTGCCTATACAACCGAACAAATTACAGGCAGTTGACGCCGAAATTGGCGGCGACAATCGTTGACCGCTCGCCGAGGCATGAGTGCAATTCGCTACCAACCACATGTAGCGAGTCATGGATAGATGACCAACGACCCCCAATGACAAAAACACCAGCGATAGGCGAACGACACTCTCGCGACCGATTACATCGTTCTCCCGCGCTGGATACGCCAGACTGCCGCACGACATGTACACGAAATTCCATTTCTAGCACGTCTAATATACCACCTTGTTTTTCTCATTATTTGGATTGAAAGCTCTATAGCGATTGCAGCGTCACAGACAGGTGTCATCGACGGGGCAACGGCTTAAAGGGTCCCATCATGCGAGTAAAATTGGACAATTTCTTCACGCTAGTAAGGTTGGGGCGTTCTTAGGGGGTAGAGTTCCATCGAGCGCAGTTTTCAGAAACAACCGTTGACGGTCCGCCCGACGATGAACTCCCTGACCTACGACTTCTGTAACGGGAAAAGATTCGGGGTGTAGCAGGTAATTGCTATTAAGGTTCGGAGGATTTTTTTGAAGTCAGAAAGCGAACCTCGTAGAACCCGTACACCCCTTTTAGAACCGGCTGACAAATGGACGAAACAGCGACAAAGAGTAGCGAGGCACTAGCATCGCTGCTGAGCCAGGAGACACTTTGGCGAAGAATTGTCGACAACGCGCCCGCAATGCTTTGGTGCATTGACCATCAGGGGATGCCCGTTTTCTACAATCAGAAGTGGATGCGTTTTGCCGGCTTGAGTGACGGATGTGATCTCGGCGATGCCTGGATCTCGAAGCTACACCCTGACGATCACGACTGGGTACTTGAGTCCTCAGGAAAATCATTGAGGAAACGCAGGTCCATACATTTGGAGTATCGCCTACAGAGATTTGACGGCGAATATCGTCATGTACTCGACATGGGAGAACCGCAATTCGATGCCGATGGTGACTTCATCGGCTATATCGGAAGCACTGTTGACATTACGGAACAACGAAAAGACGCAACGGAACTGGAACGTACAAACGAGCAATTGAATCGCACCGCTCGTGAAATCACGTGGTTGAACGAACTGAATGATCACTTGCAAGTATGCAAGACGATCGATGAAACAGTCCCGATTTTGAAACGCTATGGTGGCTTGCTGTTTCCTGATGCATCGGTTTCGATAGGTTTGATCAGCGAGTCAAGAAACGTTGTTGAACCATTTGTATCTTGGGGGGAATCAGCAACGCTGAATCGCATGTTTTCACCCCACGAATGCTGGGCGTTGCGACGCGGAAAACCACATATTGAGTCCCCCTGCGAATCCGGTTCGCTCTGCCCGAATACCAAAACGTGTTCCATCAAATTTGGCTACGCTTGCATTCCGATGATTGCCTATGGCGAAGTGCTAGGCGTGATGAACGTATGCTTTCACAATAAAGGCATTGAAGACGAAACCCGAGGCGGGCTGAACAGCTGCCTAGCGAAAACCACTGCAGACCAAACAGCCTTGGCAATTGCGAACCTGAAGCTGCGGGAAACGCTACAGCATCAATCGACCAGGGATCCACTCACACAACTATACAACCGCCGATTTTTGCTGGACAACCTAGATCGAGAAGTTTGCAGAGCAAAGAGAGACGGCAATACGGTTGCGGTGTTGATGCTGGACATTGATCATTTCAAGCGATTCAACGACACCTATGGACACGAGGCAGGAGACATTGTGTTACGTGAAGTGGGTTCGCTGTTGCGTCAATCAGTCCGGAGCGTGGATTTGCCATGCCGCTATGGAGGAGAAGAATTCATGATCGTGTTGGTCGACACTGATGAAGCCAGTGGAATCGCTCGTGCGGAGGACATACGCAAAAAGGTATCCAAACTGGCCATTGAACTTGGCCGTAAGCCACTTGGAAATGTGACGGCTTCGATAGGCCTTTCTTTCTACCCCTCCGACGCGGACACTATCGAAAAGATGATTTCAACAGCAGATCAGGCGCTTTATGCGGCAAAAGCTGCGGGGAGAAATCGCGTTGTCGAATTTCGGTCCATGGTTTCAAAAGGAAATGAAACCTCCTCGAAAGTCGTGTCCGCCTCTGCACTGCCACACGTAGGATTTGGCAGTAACCAAGGACTCAGCGGAATCGTCAACTGATTCCTAGAGTTGGGATGGCATCTTCTGAAGAATCGCCATCAATTGCGTGCGTTGGCGTTTAGCCGCTCGAGTCCAAGTGGCAACTCAAACTGATCTTTGACCGGTGCTCGCCAAGGCGGAAACACATGTGCTTGCAGCGGTCAATCGTGTCGGGCTGTTTGGGTCGCCTGATGAAAACGCAAAACTCTCGCCGAAAATCGCACGGTCAACTTCATCGGCGTCCCTGCCTTTGCTTCGACGTCACCCTGGAACTCGAGACCTTTCCGAGCAGGAACACGAGTCATGCTCCGCGTAGAGGATGTGGTTCTGCGGTGTTCGCCCTAGTCGGAAAATATGAGGCTGATCTTGGCACGCGGATAGCTATCTCGCATTGAAACCGGGTTGCCGGCTTCCGATGCCAGGATTGCGATGAGACAGGTCTCGTGTTCACCGGACAGTTTTTCCGATCGATCTGCGGTCATTGGAATCAGTGTTTTCTGGGGCCCGGGGATTTCGCTCAGCGGTAATGAGATGATCAAGGTGACCGGTGGTTAACACCACCGGCAATCGTTGTGTCGACCTTTCAGGCCTGGAGAGACTGCAGGTGGGGTTGGTTAGTGAAGGGGAGTTGTGGGGACAAATTGCGGAGCAATTTGGCGACTAGGGTTGCTCGGATTTTGGGTCGAGGTGACCGGTGGTTAACACCACCGGCAATCGTTGTGTCGGCCTTTCAGGCCTGGGGAGACTGCAGGTGGGGTTGGTTAGTGAAGGGGAGTTGTGGGGACAAGTTGGGGAGCAATTTGGCGACTATGTCTGCTCGGAATTTGTGTCGAGGTGACCGGTGGTTAACTCCACCGGCAATCGTTGTGTCGGCCTTTCAGGCCTGGGGAGACTGCAGGTGGGGTTGGTTAGTGAACGGAGTTGCGGGGACAAATTGCGGAGCAATTTGGCGACTAGGGTGCTGCACCTCGCGTTTGGGTTCCCGCATGCCGTTCTTGTTGAACGGCTCAGCTCGCCTGAACGTGGTCCACCGTTTTGCTACGGTGGGTACGGTAAAAGTAGAGGTGCTTTAGAACTGCATCTTGTACTTGTCGGTCATTTGCCGACGTATCGATGCGGTCATCTTATCGATCTGTGAGAGCACGCCGCGGAAATCAGCGTAGGCGTTGCCTCGTGCGTACGCGTCGGTGACGCGTTGATAGTCGGCGGACGAGTTAGGGTCGTAGTAACCGTATCCGTAACCGTAATACGTTCCGCTCGAGAGTCCCTGACTCGCTTTCGTCTTCCCGGCTTCAATGTTACCCGAGCGTACCGTTAACGCATTGCCTCGCAGCAACTCAGCGACGTCACTGCCGTATTGCACCATCACGGGATCAACATTCAGGGTTCCCATTTCGTCGAGACGGCGAGCCTGTTGATCGTTCCACTTTGCCAGTCCGCCCGTCGTCTGCGATTTGTGTTTGCGGACCTGCTCGATCGACTTGTTAACTTCCTCAAAGTAATGCTTCGTCGTGTAGGCCACCTGTTCGCTCGCCGAGCCCGGCGAATCGGTGAGTTTGAGCAAGCGATCCGAAACGTTGTTCGCTTCATTGGACAGCGTGAAGATGTTCAACAAACCACCCAAAGAAGCTTCCGTGATCGCGCCGCTGAATGCGAGTTGGTTGCCTTCCGATTTGACTTCCCACGACAACACTTCGGGGGCGGCGGTGCCATTGCGTTCGAGAATCTCCGCGAGCAACTCATTGGCGATCTGCTTGAGGCTGGCTGGTGATTTATCAAAGTCGAGAGTAAAGATGCACTGCTTCAGACTCTTGCGTCCGATGATCACGCTGAACCCTTTGATCGACGCCAACGTACTGGCCACGGCGTCGGGTTGGTTTGATTTCAACGACGTGAACTTTTCGAGCTTAGCGGCCAAAGGCACGGGCGAGATAAGATTGCGTACGTCGGCGGCAATCATGAACGAGAGATACGACTCGTTCTGTTTAGACAATTCCGCCAAATAGCTCGAGTCGTTGATGTTCGCGTCGGACTGGATCCAGCGAGACAACAAAGATCGGTTTGCGGGACGTAGGAAACCGAGGCGATTGTTTTCCAAAGGGATCAAATAGGACTGGCGTGGCGACCACACGATCGGTGTTCCGATGATCGAATCGACATAGCCGTCGACCGCAGCGGCGATCTTCTCTGCATCGGGGGCCGTTTTCGTTGTCACGTATCCGGCTTCCCAGCGAGGACGTAGCGACGACAAATCTAAATCCGAAATCAGCCAAATATCGGCGACTTGCTCGGTCAACCGCGACGAAAACTCCGCGTCGCTCATCAATTGATTGAGCGAGGGAACGTGAACGTATGCGATCGCGTTGGCGGGCGACGGCGACTGTTCGAGCAGTTTCGCGAGCTTGGTATCTTGGGCATTCGCGGAGGCAAACAGGCTCGCGCAGACGCAGATCGATGCAAAAAGCCGTGCAAAATTTGAAAACATCTTCTCGGAGCCAGGGTGCAGAGGTGTCGGAATGGATCGTGACGGTCGCCACGAGTCTACTTTCACGCCCTGCCCCAATCAACCAACGCCCGGATGCCTTCCGCGAGGGTTCACGCGAGATCCACACGCTCATTTCACGCAGCGGGGCTCCCGTTGTTTTAGTGGTGGAGGTGCGGAGTCGCACCGCTCGGTGAATTTACACGGTTGATGCGTTAACTCCCTACTCACACCTCCGCCGCACCACTCGACCGGCAATCTCGGCCGAGCGCGTCGGCGATCAACCTTCACAAAGAATTTTCATCGCAGTGCCGTTTTTTACGATGAACTTTTGTCGAGATGCCGTTTTGAATCCGATTGGCGATGCGGTTCGCGACTTACCGTAAACGGCATAGGTTCGTGGGAGGCTGCGTCTACCTGGATTGTGCACCACCGCCGGACGACGGTGGCTACATTTAATACGGAATCGGTCTAACCGCCACCGACGAGGGTCACGACCTCGACACGATCGCCTTCGTTGACGACGTATTCGCCGTGCTGTTCACGCGGAACGACGTCCTCGTTCACTTCCACGGCAAGATAGTTTTTGGGCACCTCGACGCTCTTGATCAGCTCGTCGATCGACATCGGCCGATCGACTTCGGTAGGTTTCCCGTTGACTGTGATCCGAATCATGAGGCTTCGTCAAAGGCGGCGTCGAAGGCCACGTTGGACGGCGAGAAGTCAAGCTTCTTCGTGAACGCACATGCTTCGCGAGCACCAAACGTCCGTTCCATTCCGGAATCTTCCCATTCGATCGACAACGGACCTTGGTAGTCGATTACGTTGAGAGCACGGATGATTTCTTCGAAGTTCACGCCGCCACGACCGGGGCTGCGGAAATCCCATCCGCGTCGTGGGTCGCCAAAGTTCAGGTGGCTGCAATTGATGCCCGATTTGCCGTCGAGGGTGACAATCGCGTCCTTGATATGGACATGGTAAATGCGATCGGGGAATGCACGAATGAATTCAACCGGGTCGATTCCCTGCCAAATCAAATGGCTCGGGTCGAAGTTAAACCCGAACTCGGGGCGATGGTCGAGTGCTTCGAGGGCCTTTTGAGCGGTGTGAATATCGAACGCGATTTCGGTGGGGTGAACTTCCAGAGCAAATCGAACACCGCACTGGCCGAACACGTCGAGGATCGGATTGAAACGCTCGGCGAGCAATTCGAATCCCGCGTCGATCATCTTTTGCGGAACCGGTGGGAACGAATACAGCAGATGCCAGATGCTGCTGCCGGTAAATCCATTGACCACATCGACGCCGAATTTCTGAGCCGCACGTGCGGTGTTGGCGAGCTCTTCGGCCGCCCTTTGGTTCACGCCCGCCGGGTCACCGTCACCCCAAACATAGTCGGGAAGGATCGCTTGGTGGCGTTCGTCGATATTGTCCAGCACGGCTTGGCCGACGAGGTGAGCACTGATTGCCCGGCACTGCAGATTGTTTTTTTCGAGCAACGCGTGGTGTTTGTCGCAATAATCGTCTTCGGCCAACGCTCGGTCGACTTCGAAGTGATCGCCCCAACAGGCCAATTCGATGCCGTCATAGCCGAAGTCCGCGGTCATCGCAGCCATTTCGTTGATCGGCAAATCGGCCCACTGACCGGTAAAAAGTGTGACGGGACGAGGCATTGAGGATGCTCCTGAGATTGAAAACGGGTTGAGCGAGTGATACAGCGTGCGGCGATCATTTTGCGCCACAATTACCCTTAAGGGCAATCAGGGGATAGAATGGTCGCCGGTGGGCCCCCCAATTCCCCCGCATCGATTTCCTACGGTAACCGAAACCGAACGAGAGGATCGCATCGTCATGCTGTTTCAGGTACTGCCCAACGAAAAAACGCAGTTGGAATACGAGAAACATGCCGTGTGGATGCACTTTGTCGATCCGGGTTGCCCGATCGAAACGGACCAGCGGGGCGTTGTCCAAAACGGTTCGATCCCAAAGTGCTAAATCGCCCTGGGAACGTGTCCGAGACAATGGTGTCATCCCCATGCATCGTTACTGTTAAGCTGCCCGAGTCGCTCAGCTTCCTCGCAAAGGGTCGGAACACAATTGCAGTGTCCACGCCCAATCCTATTCAATCTCATCCTTGTCTCGAATTCGGAAACCTCCATTGAAAAAGACTGTCGTTTCGTCCGTTTGTTGCCTCGCCCTCTCTCTGACCCTCGGATGCGGAATCGAGGAGGCACTCAGTTCCCCGGAAACCATCGAGCAACCCAAGACGACCAACGTTTTGGAAAATGCGACGGAAGAAGAAATCCAAAAGACTCGCGACCTGATTGCGGAGGAGGAAGCGAAAATGGAAGAGTTCTACAACGCCGGCCCCTACAAAGACGCGATGGATCGAAAAAATGCGTTGGCCCGCGAAGAAGCAGAAGCATACCGAGCGGAAAACGCAGACAGTGATGCTTCCTCCGACCCAATCACACCTCCCAATGAGCTGGCCTTGCCGGTTGGTTCAGCCGGTCCTCGCGATGCACTCGCTCTGCCCGAGTGAGCAGGTGGAGCATCGCGTGAAAGCGTGAAAAATCACCTTCATCATGCGACAATAAGCAGCGAATTTTCAATGCGGCGAACAGTGACGCGGCTGACATCGACACGGCTCACACAAACGATTCGTAAAAAGTGGAGCAACGAGGAGTCGGCGAGAGGAGACGCCGTCTTATTGAGCGAAGCGTTTGGAAACCCTGCGTCCAGCCCGGTACCGGAACAGGGAGTGTGGCCGGAAACCTAACTGCCGCCTAGCCAGATCCAAAACCGGCGTGCCAGCGACCGTTTGTCCTGAAGTGCGAGGTATCCGACTTCGCCGCACCGTACCGCGTCCGCTTTGCTGGGCGGCAATTCGATGATGGCCTCAAAACGAGGCGAGATCCACTCAACGGTTGGGGCACCTTGTCGGGCCGCCGTGTTCGGAACGACCGGTACCGGACCTCCCGCACTCGCCGCGAGTGCCGGATGCGATACCGTGACACTGCCTCGAGGACGCATCTCCGTCGGAATGATGTCGAGCCATTGGCCACCGCGGAAGCAAACTCGAAGAGGCTGCTGTTTAACGAACGCCTCGCGATACGCGTTCATTTCCTCTTCACCGATCGACAATAGCAATTCTTTGTGCGACCGGTTCCCGATTCGTGTCAACTCATCGCCGACGGAAACGAATTGATCATTGAGTTGATGGATCAGCGGCGTCAAAATCTCACCATCACGCGTCGCTTTCACTTTCAACGATGCAACCTGTTCGTCCAACTCGACGAGTTTGCGGCGGAGGCTTTCACTTCGCTGAGTCGACGCCTCGGCGAGTCCCAACAATTCACTGTGTTCGTTGCGTTGCCACTTGATCGCTTCGGCTTCCAACTGAAACTGAATCTCATCGCGTTGAACTTCGATCTCCTCGTTCTCGATCTGCATAACCACTTGGCCCGCCCTAACGAACTCTCCCGTATTCCAATAAACGTGGCGTACAAACCCGCTCACCGGAGATCGCAGGACCTCTTCGCCGGAGAATCTCGCTACGACGGGAACCTCGACGATTAGCGGCGAGGGGAGCGCCAAGAAGAATTGACCGATCGTCATGATTGTTAAGGCAACCCACGCGATCCGCCGACGGTGTGAACCACGCGAGAATGATTCGCCGGATCCGGTATATGTCCAAATCCGGTAGCACCATCGTGTCGCGGGAATCACCGCCCACAACATCAACGCACAAGCGGCGACTAATAATCCGAGAGGCCCAGCCCACATCGACACCACAATTACCAAACCGCCCATCCAGACGAATTGGAAGACAATCGACGCGGCGGCGTGCAGGGTCGCGAAACCACTCCGCCATCCAGACAGATGACTCGCCGCCGGAACGAGTCCGAACAAACGATGCTCGATACGTCCGCCCAGGAGTTTGCGTCCTTGCTCGCGGAGGTTGGGAATGTCAACGAGATCCGAAACCACGTAGTAGCCGTCCAACCTGAGCAACGGGTTGGCGTTGACGAGCAGCGTGGCGGGTCCTGCGAGAAAAAAGACTTGCGCCGCAACGTGAGCGATCACTCCACCGGGAAACAACCACCAAACCCACAACGCGATGCTGGCGCAGATCAACTCGAAGTACACGCCCCCCAACGCGATCGCGACACGAGATCGCCGCTGAGGCAATTTCCACGCGTCCGTTACGTCGACGTATGCCAAAGGTGCGAACAAAAAGAACATCACACCGGCCCGACCTACGCGGACTCCATAATGACATGCCGTGCAAGCGTGTCCCGTTTCGTGGATGACCTTCAATACCATCCAGGCACCAATCATCACCAACCATTGGTTGGAATCAAAGATCCGCAGCAATTCTCCACTCAACCTCGAATGCTGCGACGCGGCGAACAGCATCGAGACGACAATCCCAACGCAGGCTAACACCCTCACGTACCCGCCGAGCAATGGTCGGACGATCGGCGTCACGCGTTTGGCCCAAGGAGCGGCGTGCAAAAGCGGCAACCGGAGACTGATCACGTAGCTGCACCAGGTCACCAGCGAGGCGAACAGGGCAGCCACACGACTTTTGGCTTCCGTCGCACCCTCGGGACTCGGTCGTTGCTGTCGTGGTTCGGTCTGTTCTTTGTCAAACAGAGTCTCCACAGAACTCGGCTGCGATTCACTCGCGAGGGCACGCTCGATTGATGGCGTTTCGACTGTGGGGTCCGCAGCGGGGGATTGCGTGATCGCGATTTTTTGTGCGACGAGAACACCGATGAAGTCGGCAACATCCTGCGGCGTCCAATCCAACCCGTCATCACTGAGTTGCTGAACAATTTCGGTGACCGATCGTGTGCCATCGAGCATCATGGCGACGTGGTATTCAGCGGCACCAAACTGAAAATGGACTCCGGTCCCCGCGTGCACGCACCGGGCCATCGAAATACCAGCGATCTCGATCGGCGTAAACTCGACGTCGGGATCGATTTGGATCATCGTCGGCGAAGCAGGCACAGGCTGCGGCGTTGCCTCGGCCGTTGCGTTCGTTTCCGCGACGCGGCTCGCGGATGAATCATTCGGTACAGAATCGGGATTCGGCGACGCCCGATTGTCTTTCTCCGGCGCAGCGTCAGGCAACACCGACCATCCCGCTTTCGCGAAGAAGGGCTCGCTTTCATTATTCGCAGTCACGTCGCGAGACGTTTGCGAATCACTGCCTGTTGGCTCGCGCATTACCATCCGACCACCCAACCGATCTTGCGCAGCGGAACACGAACCCACTTCCAAACCCAGGGACGCGTCGGCCCGAGAACAACGGCTTCACCCCGCATCCCCACCCGCAACTCGGTCGCGGACGTCTCATCGTTAGTCATTTGCTGCGACACGAACATCGGCGTTTCGGGTTCGAGGAACATGTCATGATCAACGGATACCCGTTCGTCCATCGTTGGCATCGGTGTTTTGGCGATGAAGACGTTTTCGTCGTCACGGATGGTTGCCGATGGCCAAATTGATCCGATCTGTGAACGGAAATCGGTTCGCCCCACGGCGGGAAAGTAGAATTCGACGGGCGCGTTGTGTTCAACGAATCCGATCTCAACTTCTGGAATTTCCAGCTCGACCTCCAAACTGCCGTTGGGTGCGATTTCAAGCAGCGTTTGACCGATCTCCAACGGCGTCCCGAGTGAATGCTGCAGGTCGCCTTGAATCACGACTCCATCAATCGGACTGGTAACAATCAATTGACTCAGACGTCGAGTAATTAACTCACGGCGGCGCGACAGTGATTTACGTTTCAGTCCTGCTAATTGAGCTTGCGCGATCTGCCCGCTCGCCAATCCGATGTCTTCGTCCTTGGTCGCTTCAGCGATTTCCGAAGTGATCGCTTCGAGTTCGATGCGTAAGGGCCGCCCGTCGAGTTCGATCAACGGATCGCCCTTGGAAACACGATCCCCCGGTTGAACGTGGGCCACTAAAAGTGTCGCGTCAATCGGCGCGGCAACCCGGCGTGAATTCATCGCCGTGACCGTCGCCGCGGCAGGAATGCGATAGGAAACGGGAATGCATGCCAACATCAGAACCAGCAGTGCGGCGATACCGAACGTTCCCCGCTTGGACCACCACCGCGACAACACACTGGCGATTCGTCCGAGTTGGCCGCTGGCAGGACGACTAAAAAAGACCGTCGCCGTTGCATCTACCGCTTCTTTGGGCAACATCTCCGCAAAGCGTTTCAAGACCGTGTTGTCGCCCTGAGGCGGACGAATCCAAATGCGACCGAACGATTCAACACCACTCCGATTAGCAGCATTCGAGTTGGCAGCATTCGGGTCGACACCCGTCTCTTGATCGGCACCGGCATCCTGTGATTTTTTTGGAATCAATTCCACAACGAGGTTTGCCGACTCCCAGCGAACGATCGCCTTCAATTCTTCGGGCGTCGGATTCTTTTCGAGACGGCTCTTCAGCGATTGATAGATCGAATTGTCCGCACCGAGCCAACCAAGTCGTGAGTCGAGCAAACGCGACAACCGCCCGCCGCGTTCCGCGTCGCCGCCACGGATCCCCCAACCCAATCGCACCGTATGATCGGGAAGCCTTTCCGCGATCTGAGTAACGATGCATTGAGCCGCCACGTCTCGATCCGGAGACGCGGCGATCCCCGTCAGCAGCGGATGCCACAAGAGTTTGAACTGACGCGCCGCCATCGTTGCTGCCGTTCGCAGCGCAATCATCTCTTGCTCCGGCGCAGACGGATGCACTTTCCTGCCGTCTTGTGGATTCGACTGAACCACCGATTGCACGTCAGCACTGCCGTTTGCCGCACCACTGCGCATCACGGGCGATGCGACGGGATTGGCCGTTGCTTTTGGATTGCCGTGAGTGACAGGTGAGCTGGAATGCATGATACGTTGTACCTTCGGAAGTCGTTTTTCGAATTCTGCTGGATTGATTGGGATGACCGGAGAGCGGACAGGTTCTTAGCGTCTCGTCGCGCCGCGCAGCGATGCTTGACCAGGAACAACATCCGGCAGTGTTTGCCCCGGTGTGATCCGCATCGACAGTCGATCTCCGGGGCGGAGTTGGTTTTCGGGATTCGGAATCAAAACACGGATCAACACCGTGCCGCTTTCGCCATTGATCGCCGGTGCAATCGACTCGATCTCGGCGTCGACGGTTTGCCGTGCCGCGCGAAAGTAAACTTGGGCTGCCATTCCAGGCCGCATCGCAAACGAAGACTCCGCCGGCACGTTGAAGACTCCGATCAACACATCCGTTCGAATCAAACGCAAAATGGCGGCGTTCCCGGGAGTGACCGCGGCGCCCGCATCAAGGCGTTTCGCCGCAACAACCCCATCAAACGGCGCGAGAACTCTTCGCTGCTGAACCTGCAATTCCAACCGTTTGAGTTCGGTTTCGCGGAGCCGTTTCTGTTCCACTGCGATTTGCAACCGGGCGTTGGCCATTTCGAGGTCCATCTTTGCCCGGCGGAGTTCCTCGGCGCCGGCCATGCGATCGGTGTGCAGCGTTTGCAACTGTTCGACACGATAAGTCTGCAGTGTTCGCGCGGCTTCGGCGGACTTAACTTCACCTTCCATCGACGCTTGCATCATCGCTACCTCAGCCGCGGCCCGCTGGATCCCGTCGTCGAGCTGCGCGAGCAGTTGTCCCTCACGGACCAATTGCCCGAGTTCCACCGGAACCGCGACCAGTTGGCCGAACTCATCGGTACTGAGTTCAACATCACGAATCGCTTCGGCGAATCCTTCGTAGCTGGTGTGAGTCAACGCGGTCGGATCCGCCGCGTTGACCGGCGATGTTGCGGCGACCATCGTGACGAAGACGCTCATCAGGATCGCCGCAGGGTACAGACGATTCATTTTAGCTCTCACGTTAATGTTCTGAATGTTCTCGGACATGTGCAAACTCACGGGGAGATTTCTCCGTTCAGGTTGTCGTTGAGATCGAGTTCGATCATGCGTGGTTCCGCAATCAACGATTCCCCGGATTGATCTTCGTCGTTCGGCGATTCGGGCAACGGTTGGGCCCACGTTTCGAGTGACAGTTGGCGTTCATCGATCGGCGCCGTTTGCAGGACTTCTACCCCGATACTGTTGCCCGGTCGGATCGGCTCGACACCTTCGCGGATGAGGAAGGTTCCCATTGCTTGTTGAAGAGCAATGAGTTCGAGGATGTAATTGACCTGCGCCGACACGTAGGATTGCTCCGCTTCGGTACGTCGTTTCTGCGTCTCGAGGAGATCTTCGAGAATCAGGGCCGTGGGGCCTCCGTCGCCGGCGAGCATCTCCCACCGTTTCGTCGCAACGGCTTCTTCACGCACGGCGGCCGCCAATGTCGCTGCTTTGCTGCGACGAAGATCCGCACCGGCTTTCACACGAATAACCGACGTCTCGATCTCTCGTCTCGCCGTCAACAACGCATCGCGTAATTCATCACCACGTTGGCGATACCTCAATTGGGCTTCGCGATGCCGACTCTTCGCCGCTCGCCTGCCCCACGGAAGGTTGTAAGTCAACGCCGCCGTGATCCCCGGCCCGCCGTCGGTGTACTGGTTCACCCACGATTGCCCGATGTTGTTGTTCGAGCTGAGCCCAGCGAGATAGGCTTCGATGACCGCATTGAGCCGTGGCATCAATTCATTGCGAGTCACGTTGACATCGAGTCCCGCCGAGGCGAGCTGTTCAGTCGCGGCTTGAACATCACCGCGGTACTCAAGACCGCGAACAATACAGTCCCGCACATTGATTGGTTCTTCAGGAAAGTTCGGCTGTGCGGTCGGAATCAGTTCGATCGAGTCGTCGAGGGAAATCAACAGTGGACTGCCCACCAACGTTTTCAAACGCACTTGCAAACGCTGCACTTCGGCGCGGAGCTCGATCCTGCGGTCATTGTCCGACGCCAACCGACGTTGGATCTTGATCTCCTGCAACGGCCCGGAATCGTAATCCCCACGTGCCGAAACGATCGCCCCGATTCGCTCGCCACGTTCGATTAACGCGAGTTGCTGAACATAGTGACTGCGTCGTTCGTGCAATCGCCAGAACGCAGACAGTGTTTCAACAAGGTGCCCCTCGAGATCCAACCTCAACTGTTGCCACGCGATCCGACTGTCGATCGACGCAGCAGTAACCAATCGCGTGTTATAGACCTTGCCACTGGTCGCCATGAGCGGCTGCGTGATGCTGAGGTTCAGCCGCGAATTACCTTGGTGAGCCGGATCGAAGAAAATACTGTTACTCGTCAGCGTTCCGACCTCTTGGCTTAAATCAATCACCGTCCCTTGACGCGTCAGCTTTCGCACTCCGGCGTTGGCGGTCCAAGAATCTTGAATCAAGCGAGGTGGTCCGCCGGTCGTCAAGGTGCTGCCGACCGGATCGTTGACACGGTTCACTCCCGTTTCGAGCAGGACGGCAGGATCGAACGCGGCATCTTGTTGAATGATTTTCTCGTAGGCGATCGAGGTCCGATTGCTGATCGCGGAAATCCGCGGGCTCGATTGCAACGTGTCGGTCAACATTGTTGCCACGTCAAACTGCAAATAGTTCGGCGCGTCGAGCAGGTAACCGTGCACACGCTCCTGCCACCACGGTTCTTCTCCGATTGCCGCGTCCGGTGTCGCGGCGGATCTCTCTGCCGGTGCGATCGCTGCATGGGGTGGTGTCGCTCTTGCAGGCGCGACCGGCATTGCCGTCGCCGTCCACCTGTCCGTCGGCGGTGCTGTTGCCGGAATGCTCCACCGTTGGCCAACGGACTCGTCCTGCACAACCGTCTCGACCGGCGCGATCGCTGAATTTTCTTTCTGCGACACGGCCGCTAAGAAAGCTTCAAACGATGCATCCACGTTATCCGTATACGGTTTTACGATCTCGTGAGACGGACTCACGTTGCGATCGGCGCGCGCATCCCCGGACGCAATCGTTTCAGATCCTCGCCTTCCCCAGAATGACGTTCTCGATCGTGCTCCGGAATCGGCGGCGTCTGCCCCTGACGCCATCCAATATCCAGCCAACACGGTCGTAGAAACGGCAAACATTGCCACCAGAAGACGTTTTGAGCTTCGTTTTGTCACGTGCGCACGTGATCCCGATGCGATTCGCAGGAATCGCACGAGTCGGTAATCGCGGCGAGCGTGCCTTGGGCGAAGCATCCCTATCCGGTCGAAAAGGTGATTAGGCGTCATGAGACGCGAAGAGATCTAAGAACTGCAGCAATGCCGCTGCGGGCAGTCGTACACGAAACCTTCACATAAGCGCAAAACTAGTGCACGACTGTCTCTTATTCGGGCCACACCTAGGGTCGGGTTGCAACGATGATTCCGAAATGACGGGCTGAACTCAAAGGAGCTGGTTGTTTTCGGAATTATCCGAACGGGCTGCCTGACCTGAATAGTTTCCGCATTTAACGCCTCTCGCCTGTTTTCTCATGAGCACGCAAAGATATGCCGTTTAGGTCAATGAGGTAACATTCATGACCAAACGAAACTTCCATTTCTTTCGACTCGAAGATCGCGTGCTCCTTTCCGGTGAAGGGCTCGATCCAACGCTCGAAATGATCCCCGATGGCGACGCCATGGCCGATTTGCAGTCGGACGTCGATGCGTTGCAGACCGACCTTGACGCGATCGAAGCCGCGGTGCTGGCCGCCGCTGGCGAAGCGTTGCCCAACGATACCGACGACGGACCGTCCGACGTCGAAATTTCGGACATCATCGATCCCGCGACGGGCATCGATTCGTTAGACCCGGCACGTCCGATCGAAGTCATTTTCATTGATGCGGGCGTGGAAGATAGTGAATCACTGATCGCGGGACTGCGTGACAACGGCGAGAACGGCACGCAGTGGGTACTCGTGCATTTGGAGAGTGATTCCAACGGGATCGAGCAGATCACATCAACGCTCAGTTCACTCTCGAGTGTTGACGCCATTCATTTGCTCTCGCACGGTGACGGCGAAGGTGTGCAACTGGGCAACGTGAAACTCGACCAGGAAACATCACTGGAGCACGCCGGTGACATCGCGTCGTGGGGCCATGCCCTGGACAACGACGCTGACTTGCTGATCTACGGTTGTGATTTAGCGAGCACCACCGAGGGTCAAGACTTGATCGAGATGCTGGCGCTGGTTTGCAACTGCGACGTCGCGGCCAGTGACGACGCGACCGGACATGCAGACTTGGGTGGTGACTGGATTCTCGAATACTCCGTGGGCGACGTGACGACAGAGGTTGCGTTCGGATTCGCGGCTCAGGCGTCGTGGTTTGATACCCTGGCAACGATCACGGTCACCACCACCGATGACGAGAACGATGGTAACACTTCAAACATCACCGCGCTCGAAGGATCCCCGGGCGGAACGGGGATCTCGCTTCGCGAGGCGATTAGGGCGGCCAACAACACGGCCGGCGCTGACACGATTGTCCTGGGGGCCGGAACCTACGTCTTGGACATCACGGGCCAGTTCGAGAACGCATCCGTGACGGGCGACCTAGACGTTACGAGCCAAATCACGATCACCGGTGATCGCCTTGACACGACTATCCTCGATGCATCCTCGCTCGGCGATCGAATCTTCTACATCACCAACGCCGGTGTCTTAACAATCAGTGACATGACGTTGACAGGCGCGTCATCCGGCACCGAGGAAGGGGCAGCCGTCTACAACGAAGGCAATTTCTCGGCGACCGATGTAGCCTTCACCAACAACACCGTCGGAAACGTCGGGGGCGGTGCGATCTATTCTCGAGGAACGACGACACTTGATCGCACCTCATTGATCGGGAATACCAGTGGTGCGAGCGGTGGTGCGATTCACGTTTACAACGGAACCACCACGATTACCAACTCGACGATCAGCGGCAACACCACGGAATACTATGGCGGTGGTCTCTACGCCGAAAACGCAGGCAGCACGGTAAACATCGTGCATTCAACGATCGCTGATAACACGGTGCTAAATACCAACGGTTATGGGGGTGGTGTCTACGTTACCGCAGCAACGGTCAACACCGAAGCTTCCATCTTTGCGGACAACACGTCCAATTTGGGTGGCAGTGACATCAACGGCACGATTGTCAGCGGCGGCTACAACATCATTGAACACAACAGTGGTTTCAGCGGCACCGTGGGAACCGACATCGTGGGCAGCGATCCATCCTTGGCTGCGTTAAGCATCGATGCCACATCGGGGCAATCTGTCCATGTGATCGACAACAGCAGCATTGCCTACAACGCAGCGACCAGTTCGTCAACGGTGGAAGATCAACGCGGCGTCACACGTGACGGCTCGCCTGACATTGGTGCTTACGAACAGGAAGCACCACCAGAGTTGCTTGCGCACTATCAATTCAATTCTGGTTCGGGAGCCACTGACAGTAGCGGCAACGGCTTGGACGGAGTCCTTCAAGGTGACGCGTCGGTTGACACCACCAGTGGAACGAACCAAGTCGGTGACGGAAAACTGACGCTCGATGGAACGGGTGACTACGTCGACCTATCGGCAAACATCGGGAGTTTTTCGGGCTTGAGTTCCGGAACCGTTGCTGCCTGGGTCAAACTTTCCACATCGGGATTCTCAACCATCTTCGACATGAGCGACGGTGCGACCAGCAACTTCGCATCGCTATGGGTTGAAAACGGCAATCTCATTTGGGCGGTCAGCTCGGGCGGCACAGCCCTCATGCGTGCGACCTCGACGGCAACGATTAACGACGACACTTGGCATCACGTGGCAGTCACCACCAATGGAAGTGGCACTAAACTCTATATCGATGGGGTGCATCTGACCGGCGGTGACGTGACCTATTCACAAGGCGACGCAACGACGACAACCTTTTTGGACGACCTAGCTGGTGCCTCATCCGTCAAACTGGGTGCTTACGACACGGGTTCTGTTGGCGGTGAATTCACCGGCCTGATCGATGACGCGAGAGTGTACACCTCCGCCCTCAACGACTCGGACATGACGGCTCTCTATGCCTACCGATCCGAAACTCCCACCGATCTCACCATCACAGAAACGAATGATGGCGGTTTGAGCATCAACGAAGACGGCGGAAACGACGCGTATTTGATCGCGGAGGATGGACTGGGCATCCCAACCAACCTTACAAAAATCACCTACGAAGTTCAATTTTCGGCAACGCAAACGACATCATTGACACCTCTGATCTCTTACGCGACCGGAGCAGATTCCAATGAATTCATGGTCAGCTTCCAGGACAACGGCAACTTGCATGTGTTCATAGGAGACCATCTCACATCCTCCGCGATTGACTATCGCACGATCACCGACGGAACTCAACATTCACTGGCGTTGACATGGGATTCGTCGGGCGGAGACTGGAAAATTTTTGTCGACGGATTGCTGGTTGACAGTGGAACCGGATTTGCCACTGGAAATACGATCGACAGTGGAGGCACATTAGTATTCGGCCATGAACAAGATTCCCTCGATGGCGGTTACAGCAGCGGACAATTGTTCTCCGGCAAACTCTTTGACGCGAGAGTATTTGACGACGTTCGGACTGAATCGGAAATCGCACAAAGCTATCGAAGCGAACTCCCACACGATGAAGCCAACTTGATCGCAAACTGGCGATTCGATGACTTGTCGAGCAACGGGATCGCAACCGAATCTGTGTCGGGAAACAATTTAACGGTGAAACATGTTGCAGGTGGCGGTTTCACGAACAGCAATCCCACGCTAACTCTCAGCGTCAATGAAAACGCTGCGCAGGGAACAGTGATTGGATTTATCGACGGCTCTGATCTAGAGAGGACGGCCAAAATTTCATCGCTCCTGGCCGCGGATGCAGATCTACGATACTCGGCTGAAACGGGCAAATTTCACAAGCTTATCAGCACGACCGATACTTGGGTAAACGCGCAGTCCTCTGCCATTGCCATGACGTTGGGCGGCGTCTCTGGCCAACTGTTGACAATCGATTCGGCCGCTGAAAATGAGTTAGCTACTTCGTACGCAATCACCGCAGGTGGACACATCTGGCTTGGCTACTCAGACCAAGTTGTCGAGGGAGAATTCCGAGAGTACACCGGCACATCCGCTGGACGTGTCATTTGGCGTGGTACGGCGTCCGGTACTGCAGTAGACGGCGTCTATACAAATTGGCAGGCGGGAGAACCTAACGATTCTGGCGGCAGTCAAGATTTTGGAAAACTATACACGACCGGCACCTGGGATGACGAAGGTAGCGGATCGACATTTCGATCGGTGGTGGAATGGGATGCCGACGCCGTTTTGGACAACGACAATGCGCTGACCTATTCAATTCAATCGCAAACCGTCCCAGGTGCGTTCGCGATCAATGCCAGCACGGGAACAATAACGGTTGCCGACGGATCGCTGCTGGACTACGAGACCAACGCGACTCACTCGTTGACCGTTCGCGTGTCGGACGTCGATTCGAATACCTACGATGAAGTTTTCACCATTTCATTAAATGACTTGGTCGAGTCCAACAATGCGCCAACCGATCTGTCGAGCGGCATCGAGCTGAATGCCGACGGCGGCAACGACGCCTATTTGGTCGCCGATGATGGGGGAGCAGTATTAGCAGGTCTAAGTCAACTCACTTATGAAACAACCTTTCAAGCTGAAACCAACACCGACACAATTCTGGTTTCCTACGCATCCACCTCGACTCAGCACAACGACTTTTTGATCGAACTCAACGGCGACGGTACAGCCAGCATGCTGATCAACGGTAGTGCCGTTATTGCCTCGAGCATTGACTACAATAGTCTAATGGATGGTGAAACTCATCACCTTGCGTTCTCATGGGATAACACCAATGGAAATTGGGCATTATATGTTGATGGTGACCTAACGGATTCCGGTTCTGGTCTTGCCACGGGACAGACTTTGCGAGGTACGGCAGGAACGAGCGAGCTTGTATTCGGGCAGGAACAGGACGATCTACTTGACGATTTTGATTCAAGTCAAATTTTCTCTGGCACGATCTACGATGTTCGAATTTGGAACGAAGTCCGCAGCCAAACGGAGATATCCCTTAACTACCAAAACAAAATCAGCGGCGGAAGCATACCATCTGGCCTGATCGCAAATTGGCAGATGGATGGGTTCAATGGATTCGGCGAAGTAGTCGACATCGTCAGCGGCAACAACCTAAGCGTCGGTCACGCGACCGGCCCTGGCTTCATCGCCAGCACGCCAGTCGAAGACCTGCACATTGCCGAAAACAGTGCCGATGGCACAACCGTTGGCTATGCCATGCCGAGCGATCCGGATGTAAGCAATGACATCGTCAGCGATGGATTGTTCACGGAAGCGTCCCCGTCGACCAGTCAATACGGTGTCTCAGGTACGTTCGGCGATTGGACGGTCTCTCGAGCTACTGTTGATCTGTTCTCCATCAGCGATTGGCAGTCTCCGCTTGGTGGACGTGTTGTCAACTTAGACGGCTCTGCACCAGGAACGATTGAACAAACGCTGACCACCGTCGCGGGGCAACAGTACCAAGTCGTCTTCTCCTTATCAGGAGACTTTAGCGGTGGCGAAGCGGTGAAAAACCTACGAGTGAGTGCGAGCGGGACGAGCGCCAATTTTGAAGCGACTCAAACGAGCAATTGGTCGTGGGGTGAAACCGGTGCCTTTGAGCAGCGCAGCTTTACCTTCACAGCGGACGGCAATACCTCGTTGCTCCAGTTCCACTCGCTCGAAGGCGCGTCGAGCACCTACGGTCCCTACATTGCTGATATTCAAGTCATCGAAATCCCCGCCGCAGTGACGGCGATTTTGGACAACGACGCTTCTCTGTCTTACGACGCCGGGACCGGAAAATTCTACCGGGCGGTGAACTCATCGATTACTTGGTCGGCCGCACAAACCGCAGCCCTCAACGCGGGCCTCAACGGTATCCAAGGTGAACTGGTGACGATCGAATCACAGTACGAGAACGATCTGATTGTCACCCTATCGCAAGGGCTTAGCGACGACGCATGGCTCGGTGCGTCTGACCAAGACACCGAGGGAACGTGGAAGTGGTACGACGGCACAAACGCAAACGAAACCTTTTGGATTGGCGACGCTGGGGGTACCGCTCAAACGGGACACTACACCAACTGGTCGACCATCGAGCCTAACGATTCGTTTGGAGAAGACTTCGCAGAAATTAGAAAAGCTACCGGCGAATGGAACGATCTCAACGGGGGCGGAACCAACGCCTACATCATCCAGTGGAATGCTGGCGAAGTCCTCTCCAACTTCACGTTCAGCCTGACCGATGACGCGGGCGGTCGCTTTGCGATCAACGAGAGCACCGGCGAAATAACCGTCGCGAACGGAACGCTGCTCAACTATGAAGCAGCAAACTCGCACAGCGTTGTTGTGCAAACGACAGATGCAACGGGAAATTCCTATAACGAATCCATGTCGATCGCGGTCGATGATGCCAATGATGCGCCAGTGATGTCGCCATATGCCCCGACGTACAACACAACCGAAGACGCCGCTGCATTCAGCGCAAACGTATCCGCACTACTCGGCTCAAGTGTTAGCGATGCTGACACAGGAGCGGTTGAAGGGATCGCAGTCTACGGCCAAACCGGCAGCACGGGAACGCTGGAATTCAGCATCAACGGCGGCAGTTCATGGCAAACGTTCAGCTCTCTCTCTGAAACGAATGCCACGTTGCTCCGCGCGACGGACCTGTTTCGGTTCACTCCCGATGGAGTCTCGGGCGGAACTATGACGCTGGATTACTACGCGTGGGATCAAACCGATGGAACCGCCGGCTCCGGCGCCGATGTTTCTTCGCGAGGCGGTACAACGGCCTACAGCACCACCGATGACACCGTCACGATTAATGTTTCGGATATCAACGATGAACAAACGGTCTCCACCAATGACGGTGCGACGTTCGACGAAGGCTCGTCGGGCAACACAATCACTTCCGCCATGCTAGAAACCACGGATATCGACAACACCACCAGCGAATTGACTTACTCGGTGACAGGAAGCCCCAGTCACGGCCAATTGATGGTTGATGGAATATCCGCAACAACATTCACGCAAGCCGACATCAACGCGGGCCGAGTCACGTACAACCACGACGACAGCGAGAACTTTTCGGACAGTTTTTCGTTCAGCGTCGATGACGGGGCTGGCGCGGCATCGACGGGTTCGTTCAGCATCACGCTAAACCCGATCAACGACAACGCGGTCGCTATCACTAGTGATGGTGGTGGAGCAACCGCCAGCCTCAATGTGAATGAAACGGTGTCCTTCGTCACTCAGGTCACCGTCAGCGATGCTGACATGCCGGGCGACACGATGACGTATTCGATCATCGGCGGTACCGACCAAGCGGACTTCACGATCGATTCGTCAGGTAATTTGACGTTTGTCAGCCCACCCGACTACGAAACCCCGGACGACAGCGATTCGGACAACGTGTACGAAGTCACGGTCCAGGTCAGCGACGGAGTCCACACCGATAGCCAGACGATCACTGTCACCGTGTTGGACGTGCAAAGCACTGCATTAAACGTCACCACCACCTCGGATGTTGATGACACCGGCTTGGGTGCCACCTACACAATTGAAGAACTATATGCCGTTGGCGGGGGAACCGACGGTGAGATCTCGCTCCGTGAGGCGATCATTGCTGCCAACAACACCCTTGGTCAAGACACGATCAACTTTGAAATTCTCAACAGCGACGCGGGCTACTCCGGGACCGCAGGAACCGACGCCTACTGGCAAATTTCGCTAACGGCTGCTCTGCCCACGATCACCGAATCTGTCATCCTCGACGGTACATCACAGACAACCTTCGGCGGCAACGTCAATCCCGGCACACTCGGAGTCGTTAACGAAGCGGGCACGAACGCTCAAGCAATCAGCGATGTCGAACGACCTGAGATCGCAATCGTCGGCGCATCGGGCTTTTCGGGAATCGTTATCGGTGGAGACAACGTGACCGTGCAAGGCTTTTCAATGTACGGCTTCTCTTCAGGGGCTGCCATCTATATCAACGACGCAGTCCAGAACACATTCATCGACTCGAATGAATTGGGCGTGCCCCCTACCGGCATCACCGATCCGGGGGCTGCTTTGAACAACCAGATCCACGTTCAGTCGGTTGGTGCGGACAACGGCACGCTATCAAATAACATTCTCGCGTACTCCAAATCGACCGGACTCTACGCCAGCAACGGGTCCGACGGATGGTCAATCACCGGCAACCAATTCATCGACAGCGGCTACAACTACAGCAACGGTGACGCGATTGCCATGAACGGTTCGATCGGCGGATCCATTGATGGTAACTACTTCACCGGCAGTTCCACGCAAGCGATCATCCTATCGGGATCCAGCAGCGGCATCACAATCAGTGACAACACGATCGTTGGCAACGGAGTCGGTCCCGTCACCGGCTCACACGTGCAGTACGATGCCATCGCGCTGCGAAATGGAACCAACAACATCACGTTGACGCACAACATCATCGCCGAAAACTACGGTGCAGGTATCCTCGTCAACGATGGCGCCTTTGGCATTGAGATCACCGAAAACTCGATCTACGGAAACGGAAACGTCCTCTCTCGCCAAGGCGCCACCGCCAGTGGAATCGCTGGCATTGACTTACAGGGCACAGGCGAAAACGCCAGCCTTGGGACGGCGCCTTACTACACCGCTAACGACGCAGGAGATGCCGACACCGGCGGCAACTCGCTGCAGAACTTCCCCGTCATCACGCAAGCCATCAGCAACGGTTCGCAGATTACGCTTTTGGGCAATTTCAACAGCGTCGCCAATGAAACCTTCACAATCGAATTCTTTACGTCGGCTTCATACGCCAATGGATATGGACAAGGACAGACTTTCGTCGGTTCGATCAGTGTCACGACCGACGGCAGTGGCAATGCCGCGTTCAACTATGTTCGGTCGGGAAGCTTCGATGCCAGCGAATTCGTCACCGCTACGGCGACAAACGACTCAACCAAAGAAACATCGGAGTTTGCGGCTCAAGTAGCGATAAACGGACCGGTTTACGCAAACCAAGATGACGGACATTTAGAGTTCGATGGAACCGATGACTACGTTGCCATTACGTCGTCACCTGAATTGACGATGTCGAACACGATGACGATGGAAGCTTGGGTCCGTCCCGATGCGTCGGCGAACACCGATCGCATGATCCTCAATAAGGAAGGTGAATACGAAATGTCGGTGGACGCAGACGGTTCCATCAAATGGGCGTTTGCCAACTCGGACCCTGGTTGGGCATGGCACGACACGAATTACACCTTGACCGACGGTGAATGGGCTCACGTCGCCGTATCCTACAACAACGGAACGGTGTCCACCTACGTCAACGGCGAGCTTGTCGAGGTCTACGAGGGAAGCGGAACCATCGGAGATTCCCACCCGACGTTGAATGAGCTTCACATCGGCGGTCGCGGAAACAATCCGACCGGACAGTACTTCCAAGGCGGAATCGACGACGTTCGAGTGTGGAATGTCGTCCGTTCACAAGCCGAAATCCGTGACGGCATCGATACACCTCCAACAGGATCCGAAACGGGACTGGTCGGCTACTACCAATTCAATGGTTCGGGTACGACCGTCGTCGACGCATCCGGCGATGGGAACCACGGCACACTCGGCGGTGGCGTCAGTGACCAAGAACCAACTCGATTCTCATACATTGTCAATGAGGACAGCACGCTCAGTGTGCTGGTCGCCAACGGTTTGCTCGTTAACGATGTCGACACAGATGATGACCCGTTGACGATCACCGAAATCAATGGCAACAACGCGGATATCGGCAACAACATCACACTGCCATCAGGTGCGACGATCCAACTGGAAGCGGACGGGAGTTTCAGCTACATCCCCGGACCCAACTACCAATACTTAACCGACGGCGAAACCGCCACGGAAACATTCTCCTATACCGTCAGCGATGGAAACGGCAACACCGACACCACCTCTGTTACGATCACCATCGTCGGCGTTAACGACGCCCCGGTGCTGGACGACAACTATTCCACGGCGTTTGACGCGATTACCGAAGACGACGTTGACAACAGCGGACAATCCGTCGCGTCAATCTTAGCATCCTCAGGTCAAGACATCTTGACCGATGCTGACAACGACCCCGAGGGGATCGCAATCGTTGCATCGAATCCTGGAAATGGAGTCTGGGAATACTCCACCAATGGCGGCTCCAACTGGACCGGCATAGGCAGCGTCAGCGACGCAAACGCCTTGTTGCTGCAATCCACGGACCTCGTTCGATTCAACCCCAATGGTGAACTGGGAACGACCGCCAGCATCAATTTCCGCGGCTGGGACGAAACTTCCGGAACGGCAGGCTCCTTTCATAATATCACCGCCACTGGCGGCGACTCCGCTTTCAGTAGCAATACAGAATCGGCGACCATTGTCGTCGGTGACCGCAACGATGCGCCGGTCTTAGACAATACCGGCGACGTCACACTGACCGCCGAAGCTGAAGACTCCGGTGCTCCTGTCGGCGCAGTCGGCACAGTCATTACCGATATCGTCTCATTGGGCGGGAATGTGACCGACGTAGACACGGGGTCACAAATCGGCATCGCAGTAACCGCTGCCGACACGACCAACGGCACGTGGTGGTACACGATCGATAGCGGATCGACTTGGAACGCATTGGGCAGCGTCAGCGACTCGTCCGCTCGCGTCTTGAACGCCAACAGTTCCACACGAGTCTATTTCGAGGCCAACGCAAACTATACAGGCACGGTTACCGACGCGATTACGTTCCGTGCTTGGGACCGCACTCTTGGACCCAACGGATCCTTGCAAGACGCGAGCACCAACGGTGGAATCACTGCGTTCTCATCCGCCACGGAAAGCGCTGACATCACCATCAATAGCGTGAACGACGCCCCCGTACTAGATGATTCGTTCCTTTATACGCTGTCGGCAATCAATGAAGACGAAACAACCAACGGCGGCCAAACCGTTGCATCCATCCTCTCCAGCAACGCCGGAACCGGAATCACCGACGTAGATACGAGTGCAGTGGAAGGCATCGCCATCCGAGCGATCAGTTCTAGCAGCGGGTACTGGGAATACTCTCTCAACGGCGGAACCGATTGGTCCGACATGGGAACTCTCAGCACGTCGAGTTCACTGGTTCTGCGAGACACCGACCTTGTGCGTTTCATCCCCGACGAAACGAATGGCGAACAAAGCAACCTGACCTTCGTCGCGTGGGACCAAACTGACGGATCGACGGCCGGAACGAAGGTCAACTCGTTAAGCACCGGTGGAACAACCGCATTCAGTAGCGAAGTCGCCGTGGCTCGAATCACAGTCACCGATGTCAACGATGCTCCGACATTGACCGATTCCGCTACCATTAACCTCGGCGAAACCAATGAAGACACCGACTCGGTCGCTAGCAGTGTTGCATCGATTTTGGCGAGCGCCGGGAGCAGCGACGTCGATTCATCTCCACTTTCTGGTTTAGCAGTAACGTCAACGACCGGAAACGGAACTTGGCAATACTCAACCGACGGCACTAACTGGACCGACTTCGGAACTGTTTCAACCAACAACGCGTTGCTCTTAACATCGACTAGCGAAGTTCGCTACTCACCCGACGGCATTGATGGAGAAACAGCCACATTTGGCTTCTTAGGCTGGGACCAAACAGTCTCATCCGGCAGTTCCTTCGGATCCCCAAGTCTGGCAGACCCGACCGGAAAGACGGGAGGCACAAACGAGTTTTCAGATCAGACAGCAACCGCTTCGATACTCGTCACATCGATCAACGACGCCGTCATCGCAGTCGCTGACACGGGCTCGGCTACCGAGGCGGGCGGCATTGCCAACGCGACCGCCGGAAGCGATGCGACCGGCAATGTATTGAGTAATGACAACGAAATTGATCCGGGCGACATTTTGAATGTCACAGGCGTTGCGACGGGCACCGTTGCCTCCGCCGACACCAATGTTGCAGCCTCCGTAACGGGCATCTATGGCTCCATCACGATTGCTGCAAACGGCAACTACACCTACGTCGTCGATGAAAACAACGCGATCGTGCAGTCGCTTCGAACAAGCGCAGATACGATCACTGACACATTCACTTACACGGTCACCGACAGCGGCGGAGCAACCTCGTCGACCCAAATCGTAGTTACGATTCATGGTCAGAACGATGCCCCGGTCGCCTTGACTGACAACGCTACCGCCGTCGAAGGCGGTGGACTGAACAACGCCGATGCCGGCACAAATCCGACAGGCAACGTTTTGACGAACGACACCGACGTCGACGCTGGTGACACGAAAACGGTTACGGGCAGTGTCGTCGGCGCAGCCACAGGCGCCCTGGGTGCATCAGTAGCGGGGACCTATGGATCCATCACAATCAACGCCGACGGCTCCTATAGCTACATTGTCGACAATAGCAACGCGGCCGTAGAAGCGCTGCGGACATCCTCTGACACGCTCGATGACGTGTTCACTTACACCATCACGGACACCGACGGTGCCACCTCGTCAACGCAAATTACAGTCACCATCGAAGGACAAAACGATGACCCAAACGCCATTGACGATAACCTAACAGCAGTGGAATCTGGCGGTGTGTCAAATGCCACTGCTGGGTCCGATGGAACTGGCAACGTACTGTCGAATGACACCGACAAAGATGCCGCGGATACCAAAACAGTCATTGGCGTTGTTTCAGGTTCCCAGTCAGTAGCGTCAGGGAACGTTGGCACAGGCGTGGCCGGCGCCTACGGCACCCTCACGATCGATGCAACGGGAAACGCGACGTTCGTCGTCGATGAAAACAACGCAGCCGTACAATCGCTGCGGACAGTCGGTGATACGCTAAGCGAAGTTTTCACCTACACCATCATCGACACTGCCGGTGCGGACGCAACCGCCGAAGTCACCGTGACGATTACGGGCCAGAACGACGCTCCTGTAGCTGTTGCGAATGCAGCCACCGCGATCGAAGCATCGGGCATGAACAACAACGTTTCCGGAACAGATCCGTCCGGAAATGTATTGACGAATGACACCGACTTGGACGGGGGCGATACCAAAACAGTGGTGGGCGTTGACACCGGGATCCAAGCGACAACCAGTGGCAGCGTCGGCGTAACGGTGATGGGAACGTATGGTGAGATCGTCATTAACTCCGACGGTTCTTACACCTACACGCTAGACAACGACAATGCAGCGGTCGACGCCCTGCTGGTAGGAGAATCACTCAGCGAAACATTCTCTTACACGATGCAGGACACCGCCGGCCTGCAATCCACCACCCAAATCGCGATCACAATCGACGGCCGCACGGACTTGCCAGTCGCAGAATCCGACATGGCCACGGCTGTCGAAGCCGGTGGGCTCAACAACGCGAGCCCGGGAAGCGATCCGTCCGGTAACGTCCTTGCTAACGACGCAGCAAACAATGGCAAAGTAGTTGTGGGTGTCGACGCCGGCATCACCGCACTGGCAACAGGCGACGTTGGCACGGAAGTGGTCGGCACCTACGGGAGCGTGGTGATCGACGCTAACGGCGACTTCACCTACACCCTGGACAACGACAACCTCGCCGTCGAAGCACTGCGCACTTCCGGTGAACATGTCACTGACGTCTTCACCTACTCGATGGAGGACAACGACAGTAACTCATCAACCACGCAACTCACAATCACGGTCGACGGAAACAATGACGTCATAATCGCCGTCGCCGACATTGGCACCGCTGTCGAGTCCGGCGGATTGAATAACGGGACCGCGGGCAGCAACGCGACTGGAAATCTCATCACCAACGACATCGATGTGGACTCCGGCGACACGAAATCAGTTGTTGGCGTCCAACTCGGAACGCAAACCTCCACATCGGGCAGCGTCGGTGCATCCGTCGCCGGTAACTACGGCCACATCGTCATCAACAACGACGGCAGCTATACCTACACAATCGACGAATCGCTCTCTGCCGTTCAGGCACTGAGAACGACTTCGGACACGTTGACCGAAACCTATTCCTACACCGTCACAGATACGGCAGGAACCGCCAGCACGACACAGATCGTGATCACGATTCAGGGCGGCAACGACACGCCCACTGCGGTCGTTGATGCGGCGACCGCTTATGAAGCTGGAGGCGTCACCAATGCAACACCTGGAACGGATCCGACAGGCAATGTCCTGACCAACGATACAGACGTTGATTCAGGGGATACCAAAACCGTTGTCGGAGTTGCGGCAGGGACGACGGGTTCGGCAGCGGGCAATGTAAATTCACCGGTGGTTGGAATCTACGGCAGTATCACCATCGCTGGCGACGGCAGCTACGCCTACGCCGTGGACAACGACAACTCGACCGTGCAGGCTCTACGAACCAGCGGTCAATTCGTTACCGACACGTTCACTTATACATTCGAGGACACCAATGGACTGAGTTCAACGACTCAAATCACCGTCACCGTCCGCGGCACCAATGATGCGATCGCAGCGACCGCCGACAACATGACGGCTACCGAAGCCGGTGGCACTGCCAACGACACCGCGGGCACCAATCCAACGATGAATGTGTTGGCCAACGACACGGACGTGGACGCAGGCGATACCAAGGCGGTCTCCGGCGTCGCCGCGGGTAACGTTGGATCGGCATCAGGAAGCGTTGGCGCGAGTGTCGCAGGCCAGTACGGCAACATCCAAATCGCTTCCGACGGAACGGCAACCTACACCGTTGACAACAGCAACACGAGTGTTCAAGCGTTGCTTAATTCCAGCGACACACTTACCGACGTGTTCACCTACACCGTCCAAGACACCAATGGTCTGGAATCGACGACTCAAGTCACCGTCACGATCGAAGGCGCCAATGACGCACCGGTCGCGATTGTCGACGCAGGCATCGCAGACGAATCCGGCGGCGTCTCGAACGCTACCGCAGGCAACAATGCGACCGGCAATGTTCTAACCAATGACAATCCCGTTGACACCGGAGACACCCACTCCGTTACCGGCTTGGCCACTGGCGTACAAAGTTCAACTACCGGCGGTGTCGGGTCCGGCGTCGTGGGGACGTATGGAACAATGAACATCGATTCCGCCGGCAACTACAGCTACGTGATCGACGAAACCAATACGGACGTCGAGGCGTTACGAACGTCCAGCGACACACTGAGTGAAGTGTTCTCGTACACTACCGAGGACGCTGCGGGGCTTTCATCGACATCGCAAATCACCATTACCATTCGGGGTGCTAATGACAATCCTGTCGCCATATTCGACACCGCGATCGCCATCGAGGCTGGCGGCGTCGGCAACGGGGCTGCGGGCACAAACCCAACCGGTAATGTGCTGACCAATGACACCGATGTTGATTCACTGGACACCAAAAATGTCGCCGGTGTCGTTGCGGGAGTCGCCGGTTCCGCCACAGGAAACGTGGGATCGGACGTTACGGGCACATACGGCAGCATCCATATCGACGCCAATGGCAACTACACCTACACCACTGACAATAACAACGCAGCCGTCGAAGCCCTTCGAAACAGCAGCGAAACGCTCGACGATGTGTTTACCTACACCACCATCGACGCAGCCGGCGGCACCTCGACAACACAAATCACCGTCACGATCCAAGGCAGCAACGATGAGCCCATTATATCGGTCGAAGCTGGTGACAGTGCAGCAGAATCGATCTCGGAAACCAATACGACACTCACGACCACCGGCACACTGACTGTCACCGACTTGGATTTGACCGACTCGGTGACATCCACGGTTAGCAGTGTCGTGGCCAGCGGTACCACAACCGGATTAGCCTCCGACAATGCCGCATTGCTAGCCATGCTGACCTCGACCACCAATGTCTTGGATTCCACCGAACAATCCGACAAGCTCAATTGGAATTTCAATTCTGCCAGTGAGACGTTCAACTATCTAGCCGTTGGTGAATCACTGACGCTGACCTACACCATCACCGTCACTGACATCGCGGGCACGACCGACACGCAAAATGTCGTCATCACCATCAACGGGACCAACGACGCTCCCGATGTGACGATCGGCGGCGGCAGCGCCGCCGTGACGCTCACCGA